>NZ_JBHTMJ010000013.1:0-251912 GCF_042679325.1 Mucilaginibacter terrae | reverse complement strand
TCACTCCCACAGCACGTTATCGAACACAAGGAGTTCTCTCAATTCAATAAATAATATTTATTATTGCGGAAAAACAACCTATGAAAAAAATATTAGTAACCGGTGGTTTAGGCTTTATTGGCTCACATACCGTGGTTGAGCTGGTGCAGGCCGGTTATGAACCCATCATTATTGATGATTTATCTAACTCGCACATCAGTATATTAAACCAGTTAACTACTATACTGGGTTTTAAACCAGCCTTTCACCAATTAGACCTGTGTGATGAAGCTGCGGTAAAAAACCTGGCTACTTCCATACCCGATGTGGATGGCATTATTCACTTTGCTGCGTTTAAAGCAGTGGGCGAATCGGTACAATTCCCGTTAAAATACTATCGCAATAACTTCTATTCTTTATTAAATTTACTGAATGGCTACTACGGCAAACCATTAAACTTCGTGTTTTCATCAAGCTGTACTGTTTATGGCCAGCCAGATAATTTGCCTGTAACCGAAGATGCTCCGGTAAAACCCGCACAGTCGCCTTACGGTAATACCAAGCAGGTTGCAGAAGAGATCTTGAAAGATATGATCGCCTCAGGCAGCAAATATAAAGTAGTTTCACTGCGTTACTTTAACCCGGTAGGTGCGCACGAATCGGCTTTAATTGGCGAATTACCTATAGGTGTGCCACAAAACCTGGTACCGTTTATTACGCAAACAGCCATTGGCAAACGCGAAAAAGTTACTGTATTTGGTAATGATTATAATACGCCCGATGGCAGCTGCGTACGCGATTACATTCACGTAGTTGATTTGGCCAAAGCGCACGTTGCAGCTTTAAAACTCATGGAAGATGAAAGCTTTGTAGGGTATGATGTATTTAACATTGGCACAGGCAAAGGTACATCGGTACTGGAAATTGTGAACGCTTTTGAACGTGCTACCGGTGTTAAATTTGCTTGGGCTATTGGTCCGCGCCGCGATGGTGATGTAGAGCAGGTTTGGGGCGATGTTACCAAATCTACCGAAGTGCTGAAATGGCGCGCCGAACTTAACGTAGATACCATGATGGCATCGGCCTGGGAGTGGGAAAAAGCAATTGCCGTTAAACCGTTGTAAAGAATATATAGGTTCAAAAAACATGAAAAAAATTATTATTACCGGCGGTGCCGGTTTTATTGGGTCGCACGTGGTGCGCAGGTTTGTAAAGTTTCATCCCGAGTACCAGATCATCAACCTCGATAAATTAACTTATGCAGGCAACCTGGCTAACTTAAAAGACATTGAAAACGAGCCTAATTACAAATTTATTAAAGGCGACATTGTTGATGCTGCATTTATTGATGCCCTTTTTGGTGCTGAACAGCCCGATGCCGTAATTCACTTGGCAGCCGAATCGCATGTGGATCGTTCTATCTCTAACCCGTTAGAGTTTGTAATGACCAATATTGTGGGTACGGTTAACCTGCTGAATGCGGCCCGCTTTCACTGGAAAGGCCGTTACGACCAAACCCGTTTTTACCATGTATCAACCGATGAGGTTTATGGTTCATTAGGAGAAGACGGTATGTTTACCGAAGAAACCGCTTATGATCCGCATTCGCCATATTCGGCATCAAAAGCCAGTTCAGATCACATGGTGCGTGCCTATCAGGACACTTATGGTATGGATGCCGTGATCTCTAACTGCTCTAATAATTATGGTTCATACCATTTCCCTGAGAAACTAATCCCGCTATCTATTCATAACATCAAACAAAACAAACCTATCCCCATTTACGGAAAAGGTGAAAACATCCGCGATTGGTTATGGGTGGAAGATCATGCCCGTGCTATTGATGTAATTTTCCACAAGGCAAAATCAGGTCAAACCTATAACATTGGCGGCCACAACGAGTGGGCTAATATAGACCTGATTAAATTGCTATGCCAGGTAATGGATACCAAATTAGGCCGTGAGCCGGGAACATCGGCAAAACTCATCACTTACGTAACCGACCGTGCCGGTCATGATTTGCGCTATGCCATTGATGCTACTAAACTGAAAGAAGAGCTGGGCTGGACACCAAGCATTACGTTTGAAGAAGGTTTGGAGAAAACGGTAGACTGGTATTTAAACAACGAAGAATGGTTGAATGATGTAACATCGGGCCATTACCAGCAATATTACGAAGAGCAATATGACAACCGCTAAAATCCCTATCCTTTAAAGAAGGAGTAGAAGATAAAAAATGCAGGACTTTTCAAAATCCTGCATTTTTTGTTTGTAGCACGTTTAATCTTACCTTTGGCACTATGGCTAATATCCAGGCATTTGCTAATAATCCATATCAGGAAAATACATATTTGTTATACGACGATAGCGGCGAATGTGCTATTATTGATCCGGGTATGTACACCGCGGCTGAGCAAAACGCGGTGGTTAATTTCATTGCAGCGAACAGTTTAAAACCTGTTTTACTTTTAAATACCCATTGCCATATAGATCATGTGTTGGGCAACAAGTTTGTGTTCGATCAGTATGGTTTAAAACCTCAGTTTCACGAGGGCGAACTGGTAGTTTTGCAGGCTGCACCGGTTTGGAGCCAGCAATCGGGTATCCGCTACAAACTATCGCCCATGCCCGATACTTATTTGCCCGAAACCGGCACCATAAAGTTTGGCAACACCACCTTAGAACTCATTTTTGCACCCGGCCACTCGCCTGCGCATCTGTGCTTTTACTGTAAGGCCGATGGTATTGTTGTTGGCGGCGATGTATTGTTTCGCGGTAGTATTGGCCGCACCGATCTGCCCGGCGGCAACCATGCCCAACTCCTTAAAAATATCGAAGAAAAACTTTTCACCCTACCTGATAACGTAACCGTGTATCCGGGTCACGGCCCCGAAACTACTATTGGTTTTGAGAAACAGACTAACCCGTTTTTTTAGGTGAGGGGTCGGGGTGCGGGGACGGGAGGGAAAATTAATGACAAACTAAATGACTTTTACCGATTTAGAAGTGTGGAAAGAATCCAGAATTCTGGTTAAAATGGTTTATGATTGTGTGCAGTTCTTTCCAAAAGAGGAAATGTATGGTTTGCAATCACAAATTAAGCGTTCCGTAATTTCTATACCTTCCAATATTGCTGAAGGATGCGGACGTAGTCATATAAAAGACACTATGCAATTTCTATATATCGCCCGCGGCTCTGCTGCATTTGAATTGGAAACGCAATTATATCTTTCTTTAGATGAACTTTATTGACGAAGCACAGTTAAATATATTATTACAGAAACTTAAAAGGATCAGGATACTATTAGCGGGCTTTATTAAACACCACCAGGCACAAATTAGTTAATCACTCAACCCCGATCCTCGCTCCCAAAACCCCGAACCCCCCTTGAACACCTCCATATACATAGCGCAACGGTACCTATTTTCACGGAAAAAGATGCATGCCATTAATATCATTTCTGGTATATCTATGCTGGGGGTATTTGTGGGTAGCGCAGCACTGATTATTATTCTATCGGTATTTAACGGTTTCGAGAAGGTGATCCTGTCGTTATACAATAACTTTACGCCTGAGCTAAAGATAGAGCCGGTGCGTGGGAAAACATTTAATCCCAATACGCCCTATTTTAGTACGCTTCGTAAAAACCCAAAAGTATTTTCTTACACCCAGGCATTAGAAGAAAAGGCGCTGATCAGGTATGGGTCGCGTCAGTTTATTGGCACCATACGTGGTGTGAGCGACGATTTTTTAAAGAACAAACAGCTGGATAGTACCATACAAAACGGAGCATTTATTTTAAAATCGAATGATCTGCCTTATGCCGTTATCGGTTCAACGGTGCAAAATAGCTTGGGGGTAAGTATCCGGGATGAATTATCGTCCCTGCAGATCTACTCGCCCCGGCGTAAAATAGTTAACTCCATAAATCCCGAAGATGAGTTTGTGAGGCTGCCCATTAATGTATCGGGCGTTTTTTCTATTCAACAAGATTTTGATGATATAGTAGTAACTCCAATTTCTTTCGCCCGCAACCTTCTCGATGAACCTAAGGAAGTGTCATCGCTTGAGCTTAATTTTGTAAAAGGCACCAACGTTAATAGCCAGCAAAAAGAAATAGAAGAAAACGTAGGCAGGGGTTTCACCGTAAAAAACCGCTACCAGCAAAATACCGAATTGTATAAAACGTTAAATTATGAACGCTGGTCGGTGTTTATGATCCTTACTTTTGTGCTTATCATTGCTATATTTAACATCATAGGTTCGTTAACCATGCTGGTGATGGATAAGCGTAAGGATATTGCCATATTAACCAGTTTGGGGGCCGGCAAACCACTCATTCAAGGTATTTTCTTTTTTGAAGGGATGATGATATCGGTTACCGGATGCGTGCTTGGCATTGTAGCCGGCTCCGTTTTTTGTGTGTTACAGCAGCAGTTTGGCCTCATCAAAATGGGCGGGGCAATGATGGTGATTGATGCTTACCCGGTTGATATGAAGCCGGGCGATTTTATACTGGTTTTTTTAACCGTATCAGGCATCTCGGTTATTGCATCGGTCATTAGCGCGCGTTTAAGCATAAAAGGGTTAGACGATATTAAACAGGATTTATAAATTTGCACCATGCGGTACAGGCTTTACAAATATGGATTGGTGGTGTTGGTAGCAGCCTTATGGGCTTGCAACCGCAATGGTAATGAAGCAGGTTCGTTACACGTTTTTAAGGGCTTGTATAGTTATGGCCCCGAAGTAAAATCGTTTAAGAACTGCGATGATACACATGAGTACTGGGTAACAGACAGTTCGGCACAATTGGAACTTCAATACTCGCAAATGAATTTTGAGAAGCCTTACGAACCGGTTTATGTAGAAGTAGAAGCTACAAAAATACGCTCGGGAAGCGAGGGTATGGGTTCTGAATACGATAGTACCCTGGTAGTTAAAAAAGTACTGAAAATAACCAAAGAGATACCGTTGGAGTTGTGTAATTGAAGCGAGGTAAAAAGCTGAAAGGTTAAGGATGAAAGGTAAAAGTGTTTAGGATTACATAACCAAACCGCTTAATAACCGTTCAACTTTTAATCAGCATATTGCATCTTTGCCCCATTCAACCCTTAACCTATTTAAAAAAGAAACTATCATGGAATCAAAACGTCAACAAAAATTTGCCGGTGTTTTACAGCAAGACCTGGCTACAATATTTCAGCGCGAAGGGCAATCGTATTTACCAAATACACTGGTAACCATAACCAAGGTAAGAGTAACGCCCGATTTGGCTATTGCACGTGTGTTTTTAAGCTTTTTTAATAATGTTAACGTTCAGCAATCGCTGCAATTGGTAAAATCACATGCTTCAGAGATTAGGTATAAACTGGGTGCCCGCATTAAAGACCAGGTTAGGGTGATACCACAGCTGGAGTTTTTTGTAGATGATACCAACGAATACGTGGAGCGTATGGATAAATTGTTTGATAAAATAAGCAAAGAGCCCCGCCAACCCGACGAGGAAGCAGAATAAGTTTACACCCGGTAATGAACCTCCACCAGCAATTAGCCAGTTACTTAGCAGCTAACAGCAGCAAAGTAAGCACCATAGTTGATTTTGACCCGGCGCAAGATCGCTTATTACAGTTAGATTTTACCGAAGCCAACACCGAACTATCGGCAGAAGACATTGCCGATACCTCGAAGTTTAGTAGGTGGGTTGATACTCAGCTGGCGCAGAGTGGTTGCCGTTACGGTATTGGTGGCTATATGGAGCACCGTACCTTATATGCCCGCAGTAATTTATTTAATACCAACGGGCAAGAGCCGCGCCGTTTGCATTTGGGCATGGATGTGTGGGCCGCTGCCGGCACACCTGTTTATGCACCGTTGCGAGGTACCGTACACAGCTTTCAGGATAATCATTATTTCGGCGATTATGGCCCGACCATAATTTTACAGCATAATTTAGATGGCATGTCCTTATACACTTTGTACGGGCACCTGAACAAAGCCTGTTTAAACGGTTTAAAAGTTGGACAATCCATCAATCAGGGCCAGCAAATTGCCAGCATGGGTACCGCCTACGAAAATGGAAGCTGGCCGCCACACCTCCACTTTCAATTGATGTTTGATATGCAGGGCCGCACTGGTGACTACCCGGGTGTGGCACCCTATTCTGAAAAAGAAAAGTGGTCAAAAAACATTCCCGACCCCGATGTAATTTTACAATTTTCTACAGCAACTATAATCTGATTTAACTGTTAGCGTTTTAGTTAAGTAATTGATTTAAAATGTTAAAAGTTATCACTTCTATTATAATACTTTGGTGTTGCACAGCAATAGGCAAAGCGCAACCCGTATTTAAAGATGGCGCAGCCGCGCTCGACCGCTTTATAAGCAACAAATTGATTTACCCGGAATTTTCCAGTCAAAATTGTATTGCCGCTACCATCAATGTAGGGTTTTCTATTGATAAGGATGGCAAGGTTACCGATGCCAAAGTGCAACAAGGGCCGGGTATTGATTTGGATGATGAAGCATTACGCGTAGTAAAACTTACCTCGGGCAAGTGGATGATACCGGCCAATTATACCGGTAGCGTGCGTGTGGTGTTGCCTATTCGCTTTACCCCCGATTATGTAAAATGCCAAAGCCGTACCGGGCAAAATATGAGTATGCAGCAAGCCATAGTAATTTACCAAAAGCGGCAGGAACTGGAAAACGCTGTGACCAACTACTACATTAACAAATACGCCGGTAAGGCCGATCTGGAAAAAGAAAGCACAATTGAGGCGCTTAAAAAAGAACTGGATATTGATGAAGAGTTGTGGACAGATCTGCTGGAGCAAGCCAATCAAAAGTTAAAACAGGGCGATAAGGAAGGTGCTTGTAAAGATTGGAAATTTATTAAAAATACAGGAAGTGATATGGCTGATGCCTTTTTAGCCAAACATTGTAATTAAGGTAACGCAACCAACAACTCGGTATATGAGCTTAATTATTACGCTAAATAAACTTATATATATCTGTAAATCAACAGATTGTTTAGCTTGTAACCTTGAAATTATTTAAAGTTCATAAGCCGTTTTGCGGCTAATTCCATCAATAGCTCTTTAATCACTTCGCGTCCGCTGTTCCATCGCTTTAATCGGTTGGCCTGTTGCAAACCAGGCCGGTCTTTAATTTCAAGGTTTTGGTGGTAGTAATCGGGCATTTTGTATTTCATGGCATTATGGATCTCATCAATACTTCCGTTCAGCATAAGTTCGGGCCAGCTTTTCACTAACTCGGCCAGGGCATCCGCCATACTGGCCGCATAATAAGGACAGTCCCAATCATGACGATAAGGATTTTCACCTTTGATATTTACCTTTTGTAAAGGATGCGAAAGATCTTCTATGATTTCGGCAACCGCACCGCCAAATACCTGCGAATACTCTGCAATAAAATGATTCCACCAGCGCGGGTGCTGCGGCAATTCCTTGAGCAGGGTATCGCACACCATAACCCGCTTCGGAAAGTTGGGGCTTGCAGGGTCCATAATTACAAGAGACACGCCATAATGCCCCTCTTGTGGCGAATGCCTACTATAAATCACCATGAATTGCAACCGAGTTTCACCAGCCGTATGCAATGCGCCTGTAAACTCTTTTACATCCTGCAAGCGATCTTCCAGATAGCCACGTTTAAAAAGTACATGCAAATTACCTTCCGATTTTGCTATACAACGTTTGCTGTTTTCCTCAAAAACATTATTATTTGCCGGACGGCTGATAAAGTGATTGCCGCTATTATAGCGAATTTCTTCAGAGTTTTCAGGATAGGTATTAACATCTGCGGTGTCGCCTGCTTCGGTCTGTTTATTGGGGTGAACCGAGCGAAATGGGATATGCATCTTTTCCATACTCATCCTGCGTGCAAGATTATAAATCCGTTGCTCTGTGCGGGCTAACAAAGGGTCTCCACTCTCCGAATCGAAATAAACATTTTCTACCTCTCTGCTTAAATGGCAGGCAATAAAATCATTTTCTAATAAAGCCTGAATCGGGTGCTGCGTATTCAAAAAGAAATCGCGTAGCGCATCATTAGCCAAATAGTTATTTAATGACTGGTTGAACCGGAGGATGGTTTTATCCTCATGACCCCAAACCCAGGTGTGCAAACACTTGTACATTTCCAGTTCAAAACGGTTATTAGCCGCTTCTGCCATCTCTTTAGTACAAAGGTTTTCGTGCATAAAATTTATCAGGTATAAATATTGGGTAACAACTTATCAAATATAACAGAAGTATGAAATGCTGTGCTAAATATAATTACTGTCACTATCTTATTACGCGAAAGGGCTTAGAATATTTTGTTTATTTTCTTCTGTATAGATTTTAGTATTCTAACAATACAACCCTTGTTTGTATTGTGCACTCGTGAAAATATATCCTAAACGCAAAACATACTATTTAAAAAGTAAAACCAACGTTTCGCCATTTGAGTTTCGGCACTCTTTCAATTAATGTTAACTTTCAGCAAATCTTTATGAGCAATATTTTTGCGGTGTTCAAATTTAGAAACGAACCTCTGTTTTACTTTAGACTTGCGTGTATGTTCGGGGGCTGTTTTTATACAGATCGCAGTTCAGCTATATGCAAATTATAAATATGAAAATATTAGCTGATTTTATAAAGTCAAAGGTTTCCGTTCAAGAATCGGATCTGGAAGTCATTATTTCCCTTTTTAAAATAAAAAAGATAAAAAAAGGCCAGTTGATCTTAAAACGGGGACAGATCGCCCAGCAGTATTATTACATCGAATCGGGTGCGCTTCGTTTCTTTTTTGGAGAATTTGATGAGCAGTTAACAGCGTGGGTTGTTTTTCAGGATGAATTTTTTACTGAAATTTCGAGCTTAAATCCACAAACACCAAGCAGGTTCAATATTGAAGCTATAGAAGATACAGAGTTGTTTTACATTGATAAGCCGGATATGGAAAAGCTTTATAAACAATTTCATGCATGGCAGGAGTTTGGCCGGGTAACCTGGGAAGCTATGGCCGTGCGTATGATAGACCAGATCATCAGCTTTCAAACCTTGTCTGCCGAAGAACGTTATCTGGAATTTATAGCAAAATCAGAACTGATACAGAGGGTTCCAGTGAAACAGATCGCCTCTTACCTCGGCATTACTCCTAACGCGCTGAGCAGGATCAGAAAAAATATCAAATAATTTGATTACCTACCAAATGGTAGTTTTTACAGCCGTTCCTGGTTATACCTTTGCATCATTAGCAAAACAGAAAATGAAAAATCTAATATTAGTAGCTGGAGCTACGGGTAATCTTGGTCAGAGAATATGCCGCGAGCTAATTAAATTAAATGTCCCCGTCCGAGGGTTAATTCGTGAAGGAAGCAACCCTGAAAAAGTAACAGCACTTGAGCAATTGGGTGTAGATGTTTTTAAGGTTAATTTGTACAACGAACAGGAACTGGTTGGTGCTTGCAATGGCGTTTCCTGTGTAGTATCTGCCCTTGCAGGACTACACGATGTGATTGTTGGTACGCAAACCAAACTCTTGAATGCTGCAGTTTCTGCCGGTGTTCCCCGGTTTATCCCTTCCGATTTTTCTACCGATTTTACAACAATGCCCGTTGGCGATAACAGGAATTTTGATTGGAGAAAAGAGTTTGAAGAAAAGCTGAATAATGCCCCGATACAGGCAACATCCATCTTTAACGGCGCTTTCGCTGATATACTGCGATATAATATACCACTCTATAATACAAAGGAAAAAAGCATCGCTTATTACGATAATAAGGCCGGCTGGAAAATAGATTTTACCACAATGGACGATACTGCCGCTTTTACTGCAAGGGCAGCACTGGATAATACAACTCCAAGATATTTACGGATCGCCAGTTTTCAGGTTAGCCCCGATGAGCTGATTAGCTTGAGCCAAAAAAATAAAGGATCAAATTTTCAATTGATTAATAAGGGTTCTATGGAAAGTTTCTCCGCTTATAACAAAGCGCAGCGAGCCGCTAACCCTGAAGGTGAAAATCAGTTATATCCTAAATGGCAGCAGGCACAATACCTCTACAGTATGTTCTTGGTGCATCATTTAAAATTGAATAACAACAGGTATGAAGGCATAAACTGGTCGCCTGTAGAACATAACATTTAAAATATAGTAGGTAAAGCTGTTAATATTTTTACCCATCTGAGTGTTTATGCCGAATTTTTGTGTAAGCACCTTTACCAGGAGAAACGCTTGGAGGATAGGATATTGACAGCTGTTATAATTGGACGTGTAGGGCCATCAATACGGTCTCTTTTCAGTGTAAATGTTTTGATGTTAGGTTGAAGGCGGAGAGCGTGTGATTTTTAGCGGTAAATAATGATTCACTCTATAAAGAGAGCCTTGTTTGCATAGTCAAAATCTTATCTTTAACTTATGAATACCGAAGAACTACGCGAGTACTGCCTGCAAAAACCATTTACCGAAGAGGGTATGCCCTTTGATAAAGACGTTTTAGTTTTTAAAGTTGGAGGTAAAATATTCCTGCTTACCAGTTTAGAGCAGGGAAACCGGTTTAACGCAAAGTGCGATCCCGAACGCGCCATTGAACTGCGCGAGCAATTTAGCGAGGTACAACCCGGTTACCACATGAACAAGGAGCATTGGAACACTGTATTTATGGATGGCTCATTAACCCGCAAGCAGCTTTGCGAAATAATAGACCACTCTTACGAGTTAATATTAAACAGCCTGCCTAAAAAGATAAAAGCGGAGTTATTAGGCTAACCGTATAAAGTATCAGCAATGAATGGCTAATGTTTATATAGTCTTTCTTTTGTTGTTAATCGCTACAACAACGTTGGCTACAACTAAAGTGGTAATTAATATAATCATGGGAATTGTTTACGTTACTAAATGCGTAAGATTAAGGCAAAACCTGTTCCAATGCTTAATTATGGCTTAAACGGATTAAATACACCACATTTTTTCTTACAACTCTCAGGAGTGAGAAACGAGTTCCACAATCAGCAGGTTCCCAATGGGAAAAAATGAATAAAAATATACCTTAGTGTACGTTTAACGCTTTCTTTTGCGGGTTTTTGGTGGTAGCGCAGGTTCCGGTTCTTCTAACGGATTTTCAAAGGCATCGTATCGGCGGGCCATTTTGGCAACCCGTTCTTCCAGGCTTTCCATAGTGATCTTTTCACGCAACCTATCTACCATTATCGGGAACGCGAACGGGGTAGGGCGCTCCACTGTTTTAATAATGATCTCCTGCTTTTGAATACGCTGCAAGGCCTCTCTTAACCTAAACTCTTCTAACTGAAAGGCCAATGCTTCGTTGTAAGCCTGCCGTATAAGCAAGTTGTTGGGCTCGTATTCCTGAAAAACATCAAATAACAGCCCGGTGCTGGCCTGCAGGTGCCTGTTTTTAATAGGCTGACCCGGATAGCCGGTAAACACCAGCCCACCAATGTGTGCAATATCCCTGAACCGCCTGCGGGCCATTTCATTAGCGTTAAGGCTGTGCTGTATATCGTCTATTAAATTATCAATAGTAAATAAGTCTTCCTCCAGCGCTTCCATGAAGGGAATAGGTTCGTCTGTTAATAATTCAAAGCCGTAATCGTTCATGGCTATGCTATAGGTGGCTTTCTTGATCTTACTTATACGATAGGCGATCAGCGAAGCCATACCCTCGTGAACCAGCCTGCCCTCAAAAGGGTAAAAAAACAGGTGGTGCCCGTCGCGCGACTCAAAAGACTCGATGAGCAGATCGGTTTTTTTGGGCAAATGTGAAAGTTCCTCCTGTAAATTGAACAAGGATCGCAGGGCAACTACTTCTTCATCTTTCTCTAAATGATGGGCAACCTCGTCCAGCTTCTCGCGTAAAACCGACGATAGCTGCGAGGAGAGCGGCATACGCCCGCCCGCCCAACTGGGAATGAGTCCTTTAGTTTTGTTGGATTTGCGTACAAAGGCCGTCATTTCCTTCAGCTGTACAAATTCGAGGCTGCGGCCGGCAAACCAAAACGTGTCGCCAGGTTTTAATCTTGATATAAAACCTTCTTCAATAGAACCCAAATTACCGCCGTGCAACAGTTTTACGCGTAAACTTACACTGCTGGTAATGGTGCCTATGCTCAACCGGTGCCGCATAGCCACCCGGCGACTGTTCACTTTATATAAACCGTCCTCTACCTCTACTTTTAAAAACTCATCATACTGCGATAACGTAGCCCCGCCGGTGGTAATAAATTCCAGCAATTCGCCAAACTCGCTCTCGCGTAAATCGGCAAAGGCATAGGTGCTTTTTACCTCGCGGTACAACTGATTGGCACGGAAACCATCTGATACGGCCAATGTAACCATGTACTGTATTAGTACATCAATGGCCAGCAAAATAGGATCCCGGCTTTCAAAATTTACATTGGCAATAGCCTGTTTTAAAGCAGCACCCTCCAATAGTTCCAGCGAGTGGGTAGGAATAAAAAAGGCTTTTGACACCGCCCCCGGATGGTGACCGCTCCTCCCCGCACGCTGCATAAAACGCGCGACTCCTTTAGGGCTACCTATCTGTATTACCGTATCAACCGGGCGAAAATCGACCCCTAAATCTAAGCTCGATGTACAAACCACCACTTTCAGTATGCCCTGGTGCAAGGCCCCTTCTACCCAGTTACGCAGCTCATTATCCAGCGAACCATGGTGCATAGCCATTATGCCGGCATATTCAGGATAGCTATTTAGTATGGCGTGATACCAAATTTCGGATTGCGCCCTGGTGTTGCAAAAAATAAGCGTGGTTTTAGCACCGGCTACGATCTCCATTACTTCGGGTAACAGCTTTAAACCAATATGCCCCGTCCACGAGTAGTTCTCCACATCCTTCGGTATCACCGATCGTATGTCCAGTTTCTTATCAATATTAGCCCGCACCATTTTCATTCTATCTGCCGGGAAATTGCTTCCTAACAGCACCTGAGCGGCTTGTTCCAAGTTGCCAATGGTAGCACTGATGCCCCAGGTTTTTAGGGGTGAGTTTTCTGTTGACTGTTGTCTGATGTCTGGTATCTGAATGTCTTTATCCGGCCTGCTCTTAACTGACAACTGGGAACTGGGAACTGACAACTTCCTCAGCCTCGATAATCCCAGCTCCACTTGTACACCACGTTTGGTACCCAGGAGCTCGTGCCATTCATCTATAACCACTACCTGCAGGTGCTGAAACAGCTTAGGGTAATCTTTAGAAGCCAGCATGAGGTGAAGGCTTTCGGGGGTGGTGAGCAGCACTTCCGGTAGCTTTTTTTTCAGCGCTTGTTTTTCGGCGGCAGAGGTGTCACCCGTACGGGTACCTATACGGAAAGGGAGTTCCAGCTCATCGCATACTTCCTGCATGGCTTTGCGGATGTCGTTGGTGAGCGCCCGCAATGGGGTGATCCACAACATGAGCAGGCCGTTATTGGTGCGTGTTTTATAAGTATCGGGGTATTGGTTAATGTAGCCCACTAAAAAAGGGAGGAACAAGGCAAACGTTTTACCGCTACCTGTAGGTGCGTTCAGCAAACCCGAATAGCCGTCGAGATAAGCATCCTGCATTTCCTGTTGAAACGGAAACTGGTACCAGCCCTTTTGCTTATACCATTCGCCAATAATTTGCTGCCCTTTGTTGCTCATGCCTTATTTACTACAAAGCAACCGTAATTAAGTTGCATGCCGAACACTAACGCTACTCATTTGTATGTAGTTTATGCGTTGTTCTATATTAATATCACTTATAGGTTTAAGTTTTGCGGCCTGTAACCAATCGCCTAAAAAGAATAAAACAATAATAGATTCAACTGTAACGGTTGTAGTTCAGGATAGCAGTGCCAAAGCTGAACCCGTACCTGCTGCAAAACTGATTATCCCCGGCAAGTGTATAGGACAAACACAGATTAACGAAAACGTAGCCAAGGTGTTTAAACGTTTGGGCAGGCCCGATGCCGGGGACGCGGCTATGGGAAAATCGCTATCTATCTGGTATGCCAACCACGATACCACCGGTTTTCAAACTATGGTATTTTCTACCCGCCAAATGGGTACCGAAAATGAGGACAGTATGGTAAAACAGATCAGGATCACATCGCCCTGGTTCAGCACAGCCGATGGCATTTATGTACGCTCCACACTGCAACAGATCAAACAGTTTTATACCGTTAAAAAGTCGGCGGTAGTTACAAAGAAAGATGGGAAGTACTCTATTTATAAAACAAATAAGGGTATAGCCTTTGAAACAGATGCTCAGGAAAATTGCACCGCCATCATCGTATTTGACCCATCGTTTCAACCGGGCCAAACGTACTTGCCTATTTATGATAACATAGAACCGGTTAAGTAAACCGGCCCTTATTTTTTGGATATTATTGGGCTAAGGCGGCTTTCATGCTCTCCTGCAGTTCGCCCATGTGGCTTTGCATTTTTTGCTGGGCTACTGCCATACCTTTTTGTTGTAATACGGCCAGTTTCTGGTTCATTTTTTTGCCTGCCGGGGTAAGGTAAAATATGGTAATATCTTTCAGCTCATCTTCGGTAAATTCTTCGGCGTAAATTTTGGCCATGTCATCGCGCAGGGAAGCGTAGCCCATGTACTTGTTTAAAAAGGCAGTCATCACTTCTTTAAACTTTACTTTTTTATCTGCCGGTATCTGTGCGCTACCAGCTTCAATAATATTGGCATACATGGCACCCATTTGCGTATTCAGGTCACTTGCAACTAATAAATTTTGCGCCGCCTGCAATCTGCCTGCCGTAATAGCAGCCGGAGTTTGAGCCTTGGTGTTACCGGCCAAAAGCACCAAAAATACAATCATTAAAAACGGCTGTTTAAAATACATGCTGTTTAAATTTTTACCAAGATACCTCTATTATACATAATCCACAAGATAACCAGCCACACCAGCACATAGCTAACGGCCCAAGCCAGCGAGGCGTTTACAGGACTAAGGTAATTATCGAAAAAGGTATCGTAAAGGGCACCACTCAGGCTCACACTATTACCCTGGTAATCAATCTGCACTTTGTTCATGGTGCGGGCCAGTAAGCCCGATGCTACAAACACGGTAATAGCGTTCACGCCATATACCACAAAGGGCTTGTTTAATTTACGATAACCTTTTACATCAATAAGCCAATAACAAAAACCCAGCAACAGCATTGCCAATCCACCGGTGAAAAGCACGAAGGTGCTCGTCCATAAAGATTTGTTAATAGGGAAAACAGGATTAAGCAACCAGCCTGCAACCACCAACACCAAACCTGCTCCCAACATTCCATATACTTTGATTGATTCAGCCTTGTTTTTTTGCCTGAGCCAGGTGCCTGTTAATATGCCTAACAGCGCGGTGCCTACAGCAGGCAAGGTTCCTAATATTCCTTCCGGATCCCAGGTGCGCGATTGTTTCCACAAGTGGTTGGTGCCTATCAGCGTTCTATCTAACCAGGCGCCCAGGTTAGTTTCGGGCCCGAGATTGGCCGGGCCGTAACCAGGTACGGCTACTTGGGTAAGCAACAGGTAATAAGCTGTTAAAAAGAAAACCAGTAAGCCAATTTGAGTTTTATACCCGGTTTTAATAAATATGAAAGCGCTGATAAGGTAAGCCAAAGCAATGCGCTGCAATACGCCCGGAATACGTACCGTGCTAAAATCCCAATACCAATAAAGCGACATAAACACGCCCAGACCAAAAATGATAGCCGCCCGCTTCACTATCTTTAGCATTAACGCGCCGTGTTGCGTAGTATTCTGCCTCTTGCTATCCAACACATATACTATAGATACGCCTACAATAAACAGGAAGAATGGAAACACCAGATCGGCTACGGTGCAGCCATTCCAGGCGGCATGTTCTAAAGGCGGATAGATATGCCCCCAATCGCCGGGATTATTAACCAGCGTCATTACCATTACAGTTAATCCCCGAAACACATCGAGCGAGTGCAGGCGGGGTTTATAAGATGGCAGGTTGGGGGCTTGAGTCATGATGCCCTTAATATAAGCACATATCTTAAATTATGGCAAACAAACTTTACCTTTATTGTTATGCTAAATGCCAATTTAAAAAAGCTGGTTTCCATTGCCGACAAGCCAAACCGGCTCATCATCGGGCTTATGTCGGGCACCTCATTAGATGGGCTGGACATTGCCTTGTGCCGTTTTACCGGGCATGGATTTAATACCCGGTTTGAGCTGCTTAAATTCGTTACCATACCTTATACAGATGCCTTTAAGCAAGATGTACGGCAGGTGTTTGCCAGGCAGCAGGTAAGTTTAGAAAAACTTTGTTTATTGAATGCCAGTATTGGTACTATGCATGCGGAATTAATTTTGCAAGCCTTAAATGATTGGGACATTAAGCCGGTTGGGGTAGATCTGATAGCCAGCCACGGTCAAACCATTTACCATGCCCCCAAACGGCTTCATCAACAACAAGGATACCCCAATGCCACCCTGCAAATTGGTGATGGCGACCATATAGCTGTACAAACAGGCATTATTACCCTGAGCGATTTCAGGCAAAAACATATTGCCGCTGGTGGTGAAGGTGCACCTTTGGCATTATATGGCGATGTGTTGCTGGGCAGCCATCCGCAAGAGAACCGCATTTTGTTGAATATGGGCGGCATAGCAAACCTCACCTGGTTACCGGCCAATCAGCAAAATATTATATGTACCGATGTTGGCCCGGGCAATACTTTGATTGATGCTGCCTGCCAGCAGTATTTTAACCAGCCGTACGATGAGGGTGGCCGCATTGCCTTTAACGGACACGTGCATGAAAGTTTGCTTAACCAACTGCTTGCTCATCCCTTTTTTAGCGAAGCAGTACCTAAAACCACTGGTCCCGAACTGTTCAGCCAGCAGTATATTCATGAGGCACAACATCGTGCAAATTTGGTTAACTTACCGCCTCAAGACCTGATAGCCACCTTGAGCGCCTTTACTGCCGAAGCCATTATACGCTTTATTAAAGCAAATATTAACGATAAGATAGACAAGCTGCTTACCAGCGGCGGCGGTGCTAAAAATGAATTTATAATCAATTATTTGAGCCGGGCTTTTGCAGGTGTGCAAATGGCAGATACCAGTGCGATAGGTATTGATGCCGATGCTAAGGAAGCTATATTGTTCGCCCTGCTGGCTAATGAAGCAGTGGTGGGTGAACCGGTTGGCATTGGTTACGCTCCGGCTGTATTAATGGGTAAGTTCAGCTTTCCAGGATAAGTTTAATGCAGGATGTTGGCACGAAGCGCCTTTAAACCTGAGATGCTTTGCAGGTCTTCCACTTCCAGCTTTTCTACCTCGGCGCCTAATAGTTTTTGTGCCTGGAGTTGTTTAATGTAACCGAGATATTCCTTTTCCTCATGATCGCTGGCGTAAACAATTGTTATTTTACCGGGTTGGGTAATGCGTTCGCTGGTATCTTTAACAAATGCCTTATCTATCCGTTTTTTTACGATCTCGAACCGGGCATTATAGGTGCCGTCTACATCAAAACGTTTTTCATCCATACGGAAACGGATAGACATGGTTGAACTGAACGCCAATATCAAGGTGGTAACATCCAGCGGATAAGGCAGCGATGCTTTCATGGCATAATGCTCACGTTCCATTTCGCATAGGGTTTGGAGCTGCCACATGCGCAGGGCATAAAAATGAGTAAGCAAAAAAACATGGTTAGGCACTATGGATGCCCCTATGTACAGGTTATGCTCTACGCCATCACTTTTAAACCGCTCATAATAATGCGGAAACATTTGCTGGGCGGCCACCTGCCGTTCATCCAACATGGATGACATTTTTAAATTGATGGTAGATACGGTGGTATCGTACTTGCGCCTGTATTTAAAAAATCTGCCGGTAAGCTTGTCTAACTGTTCAAAATAAGCGGTGATGGTATCCCCGTAAATATCTGAGCTTAAAAAATTACGCAGCAACGGATGTATGCTGGTATCTACAAACGTTTGAATGTACTGCTCTGTATCGGTTCTTACCAATAAGGAAACATCGCCGGTGGAGGCGTTATAATCCAGTAGTTTTTGCAGGTATTCGGTAGCCAGCCCGTCCAGCTCCTGCAGTTGCGATACAATGCCGATTAGCGCGGTTAACTGGTTGTTCAGATCGCGCTGGATGCTCAGGTTTCTACTGTCCGACGAACCCTTAATATCTATTTGGCCGTAGAGCGGGTACACATCCTCAAAAACGATTTCCTTGAGCTCGTACACTTTATTTTCGTTACGGCGCTCAATATATTTGCGGGCTTCCTTCATAAATTTCCACTGTACGCTGGGGTGCAGGGTGGTGTACTCGTTTTGAATGATGGCCTGTATCTGGTTTTGGGTAGAGGTGATCTGCCTGTCTATCGTATTCACCAAAAACGGCATCACGGTTTCCAGCTTATGGGCATTTACGCTGTTGAGTTCGCCGGGGCGCGAGGAAGCCAGCTCCAGTACACCCAGCAACTGATCGTCTTTAACTACAGGCGCCAGTATAAAACTTTGTATGTTCTGCATTAAAAACTGGTGCGCGAGTTCACTATCAGGATGTTCGAGAAAAAATTGCTGGGTATCGGATATGGCGAAATAGTTGCTTTTGCCCATAATGGCATGATAGGATTTAGGGCCTAAAATATCGGTACAAATAGCTTCGGGGCTGTTATTAAGCATATAACTCCTGATCTTGCGCAAGGGGGCAATACTGCTGAACTTATTCTCTTCTGCATTAAAAGCAGTGAAGCCGATGTGCAGATCGGGGATGCGGTATATGGAGCGGAAAATAGATTCGAAATCGTCTTCCACATTAACATCATGCAGGCCGGTTATTAAGGTGCCTTTAAGGGCCGATACCGCGTTTTCTACCGTAGCATCGAACATATTTAAAATTGCAAAACCTTTCAGCTGGTAACTGCCGGGAGGAAAAATGCTCTTCCAAAGGCCTATATCATCATAATTGTTAATGAGTTGGTTGATAACTTCTTTGGTTAACTGTGGGTGTTCGGCCGTAGGAAAAATCTCCAGGAAATCGGCATTGTACAAGATGCGGTAATGGCGCATTACACCCGTAGCCGTAGGTATATCATAGAACATGGGCCTGCCAAAATCAAGCGCTGTGCTGTAAAACTCGTTGAGAATGAGGCAACAGCACATTACATAAAACTGGTGCTGGTCAAAGTCGCGAATGTTAATATAAAAATCCTGACCGGCCGCTTCCATAATACTTTTAAGCCGGTCGGTTTGGTTAATGATAATATTATAAAACGGGATGGTAACCGCCTTAATTTCGTTATGAGACAGTGCAGCGGGAAACAAATCGGCCAATAAATTTTGAATAACCGGCAGATTATCATCTATTTGCGATTGGTCGTTCAGGCCATTGCGAAGTTCGGGATAAGGCGCTATTTCCTTTAAAAGCGCTTGCGCGCGTTCGGCCACATAGCCGGTTCCTTCCAGCGCCACTTTTTCCAGGTGCGCTATCAGCACGTGAAATGAAATGTGGATGTCAAAAGGACTCTCGAAATATGGCTGAAGGATCATAGGTACATTTAAAGTTCCACAAAATTACTTAAATAAAGAGATAGGTTGAGCTATATGCAAGCCAATTACCGGCCGTTTTAAAAGTTTACAAAAGTTCCATAAACTTCATCATTTCATCAAAAAACCTCCTAAAACTACAAACGGAAATTTAAGGACACATAAGGGTACCAGCCCTCGTTAGAATAACCCGCCAACACTTGAACAATTACCAAACTTGCCGGTGCAAAATACAAACCCCCGCCGGTACCGGTATGCCATTGGGTTGATTGTTCGCCTTTAACCCAAACCCGGCCTGCATCATAAAACCCGCTCAACCCTAACTGGCCGGGGAGTATGTAGCTGGCAATATCAAACAGTTTAACCCGGCCCTGCAAGTTGTTGTACACCATGTGTTCGCCGGCAAAACGGTTTTGCAGGTAGCCCAGTAAATTACCCTGCCCGCCTAAAAACATCGACTGATAAAATGCCGGTTTGCCGATGCTTACGCCGCCGCCAATGCGGTCGCTCAATACAATAGTACCTTTGCTGTTGAGTTTTTGGTAATAGGTAAACTCCGGCCTAATTTGGATGAACGATTTACTGTAAGTATTTAAGCCGGTAAACCCCTGCACCATAATATTAACATAGTAGCCTTTGCTGGGTATAATGTTGTTGTTACGCTGGTTGCTGTTAAAATTAATGGCTAAACCCAAGTGCGCCTTATCCTGGTTTACTGTTAAGCTATCGTACGATTTAATGAGCGAGCTTTGATTGATAAAGCGGCCAATGTTATCGCTGCGGTCCAGGCGGTAGTACTGAAACGACGGACCCACGCTAATGGTACTATTACCCGTATGCCAGCGAAGGGCCGGGTCAAACTGGTAGGTATTGTAGCGGGTACGGTAAAACCTGCGGTAACCCGGAAACTTGTTTAACACGGTTTGGTTACCTCGACCAAAAAAGTTAAGGGTGTTATCGGGTGCTTGTATAAAAGCGTTGAGCAGCAAATCGGCCTTGCCTATGGTTTGTATCCACTCGCCGTTATAGCGGATGCGAAACGCATCGGTAGCAAACGAATGCGTAATTAACAATTGTTGCGTGCTGCTATATGGCAACTTGCGGAAACCCTCGTACCGGGTATATTTGAAACCTGCGCCAAATAAAAAGCCGTCGTCGGCATTAATGGCGGCGGTAGCTAAAGGCATCCATACGTTGTAAGGATTGTTGGGAATGACGGTAGTGTTCAGGGTATCGTTGCTCAGGTGTTTACGCAATCGGCTTGCATCACCAGTTAAGGTTAAGCTGTCGTTTTTATCGTATAGATTGATCTTATTCGCCGATTGCTTTACCTCATAAGTTTTTTGTCCGCCACCGCCAATTACACGTAGTTTTATGGGTGATAATGCCGTATTTACCACAACCTTATCGGTGCCGCCTTGTAGGTATAGCCTCACCTCTTTGGTAATGGCAGGAGCATAGGTTATATCCAATAGCGCATCTTTGGGCTGGCCTGTTTTGTCTATTTTATTGATCTGTACGCGCAGCCCTTTTTCGGCCCCGTCGGTAATGGTAACCAGTTCGTTTTTGTTAGTAGTACGAATGTCGACCGTTTTATAAGCAAAACGGTAATACTCATCCATGGCAGCAGGTATAGCATCTCGGCGCTTTTTTAGTTTGTTGAGCAGCACATCGTGGTGTATGGCATAAACCTCGGGCGGCAGGCGTTTAAGTCCGGCTTCCAGCACCTGGTCAGTTTCTGCCTTTACAAACTCGTTAGCCAGGCGCACCCATTCAGCCTGGCTTAGCTGTGCGTTGGGGAAGGCGTTCATAAACCGCGTTTTATAAATGGCATACTTTACGCTGTTAATATCGGCATCGAAACTTTGCAGCGTGGGTGCCACGTAAGGCAGGGCCGATAGTTTGGGCAGCACACCATCGTTTACGTGAAACACCTGGTCGCGGTCACGGGGGATACCCACATAGTTTTTGCCCACGCCTTTTTTGTTATCTATCCATCGCCACTGATCTTCATGGCGGTCCCAGTCGCCCACTAATAAATCGAGCATACGGGCCTTTAAAAATTGCCTGCCATCAAAACCAATATCATTATCGTTTTGCAAATCGCGCAGTATTTTGAGCGTATTGTCCGATTTTCCGGCCGGTTCGCGTTCTTCCAGTAAAACCACCATGCCGGCAAAAACCTTGCTGTATTCACCCAAGGCGGCATCGGGTGCCATTACCCCAATAACCGGACTGGCTTGCGTTACACCAGCGGCATTGGCCAGCGGCGGCATTATTAAAGCCGAAAACGGGTGCTGGCTGCTCATGGCATCGTCTATCCAATCTACAGCAAAGGTGCCCTGCAAATTTGGGGGAAGCAGTTTTTCGGGCATCTTCTCTACACTACGGATCACATATTCCTTCCCTTGTTTATCGGCCAGGCGCAGAGATTTGGATTGCATGCCGCCGCCCTCGCGCAGCGGTTTCAAGCCACCATATACTTCCGATACTTTAATGAGTGGTAACTTTACCGGCGTACCCCACTCCTTACGGTAGCCCTCGCCAAACAACCAGCGGTGAAAACCGCTTACGCTATCATAAACGGGGTGTACTCTAACGGTAAGGCTGTCCTTAAAAATGGGAGCAGGTGCTTTAATGCCGGTTTTAGGCTGTGCATAGCCTAAGGTTGCGGCACCCAGCAACAGAATGATTAAAGTAAAATTCTTGATCATGACGGTGCAGGTTGAAATAGGTATTGTTTAGTGTTTTACGTTTAATAACGCGGCAATAAAAAAAGCCATGACCGAAGCAATAAGCCCGAACATAAATATATTGTATGACAGGCGCAGCAGGCGGTACTTTTTGCCTAATACCACCCCCTGTGAATAACCATCCATAATTAAATTGCCGTACAGCATATCGCGGTCTTCCATGGTTTTAAGCATGGCGGCTTTATAGTCGGGCAGGTTCATTTTGTAGAAATTGCCAAAAAATAGCAGGTTCACTTTATTGTCGTCCACGTCTTGCGGAGCAAATGTGCCGGGCGGTATATTTGGCCGGGTAGAAAGTATGGCAAACACCATCGCAACCAGGCTTATGGTAATGAGTAACAAGGTAGGCAGTGTTAAATACGGCTGATCTTCTAACCGGCGTACCAGCAAACTGATCACAGCCGAAAGTATAATGGCGTTCACGGTGATCATGATGTTGGCCTTGTTATCGGCCATGTCGCTCAGGCGCTGGTGATTGCTGCTGCTGACCCTGAACATGGTTTCTATCCCTTTATCGGGCAGGTCTTTCTTTACTTTATCGGCTTTTTCTTTCTTTTTATCTGCTGATGCCATGTTCTGTTGCTTTAATGAACTTAATAGTTAACGGTGCCATACTTGCCTTCATCAAAATCGGCGTAGGCCTGTGCCATTTCGGTACGGTGTTCATTATTAACGGGCCCGCATTATTATAGGCTCCGTGTAGGGTTCGCCGCCAAATAAGATGATACTGGCCGGACTAATACCGGGGTTGAAGAGTTCTATCTCAGCATCATCTTGTGCAAAAATAAGCAATTCACTGTTTGAAGTAGTATTGTCAGTTCACTTTAACTTCTGTGGCCGGTATAAAGGCCGCATATTGCAGGTCGGCTTTGGCGGGCAACATAAAATCCGGTTTAGGATTAAGCCTGATATAGCAAATAAACTGGCGGATGTAAGTTTTTACCGGCAATGTTCCTATACCGAAATTACCCTGCAAAGTTGCGGTAACGCCAGGCGTTTACGCATGATGTATAGCAAAAAAGGAATTGACAAATGTTAATGGGAAATGTATGTGAGAAATTTTGTGTATTTTTGAGTAGCACATAATTTCATTTATTCCTGAATTAAATGGCAAAAATCAGAGAGATGGTCATGGCTGTTAACCATGTAAAAATGGATGATGAGGATTCTGTTGATGTTGCCTTTTGGTTAAGTAAAACCCCAGGCGAAAGGCTGGAAGAAGTTTATCGCTTAAGACAACGCTATTTTACATGGGCCAACGGCTCGTTTCCTACTAAAATAGAAAAAGCGGTTCATCAAAAGAAGATGAAAATTAATAAAGGATAGTCTTAATCTACAAAACCCCAATTCTGTCATTTCGAGTGATAACGAAAAATCTTTTTCGAAGTTAGCTATCTTACAAACTCATCTTCATGAGGCACGAAGCAATCCTCCTGCGTATAAAAGTCGCCATTTTTCCTGCCGTGCAGCAATTGATTCGCTACAGATCGCCCAATGTCATTAAGTTAAGGTTTCATGCCCCGTTAGGGGCTACCTGTTTATAGCAATTTGGTGTACCTTAATTTTTTGCGCCGTAGGTGCTAACCTGTATAACAATTAAGGGTAACCTCTATGAGGTATAAAAGCATGCTTATTGTGTTTGCTACAAACAGGTAGCTCCTACGGAGCATCCTCAATCTTCCTCAACTTAACTACATTAGGCGCTCGCAAAGATGATCCTTTGTACTCGCACAAACAATCATGCTCACCCCTCCTTCTTACTCATTATACTATGCTTACGTATCCTGCTCAAGGTTTCGGGGGATATGCCGAGGTACGAGGCGATCATGCTTTGCGGGAAGCGTTGGATGAAAGCCGGGTAGGCATCTTGCAAGTGTTGGTAACGCTCTTCGGCCGTAAGGCTTATGGCGGCATGGATGCGGTTTTGGGTGGCAATGTTGGCGCGGCTGTCCAGCAGTTTAATCATCTCGGCAACAGCCGGTATTTTATCTATAAGCTCCTGCATCTGGCTATTGGTGATCGTTAATAAATCCGAATCTTCTACCGCGTCAACATTATACTTGGTTGGGGTAAGCAGGTTGAAACTTTCGTAATCGCCCATCCACCAGTTCTCTATCCCAAAACGTACAATATGCTCGTGACCTTTTTGGTCTACCGAATAAATGCGCATAGCCCCTTTTATTAAAAACCCGATGTATCTGCTTACATCCCCCTCTTGTAAATAATACTGCTTTTTGCGTAGTTTTTTTCAGTTTAAAGGTATCCTGTATCAGTTGTTTCTCATTATTACGGAGGGTTAACGATGAATAGTTTTCAATGTATGTAAATAGCGGCTCAAACATATGGGTAATGAGTAGTAACAAGTGCCTGGTTTTCAAATTAGTTAAAATTTGATAATATTATGAAGGTAACGTTATCAACCTCATTATAAATGTAAGCTAAATGTAATAGAATTATAATGGGATTGTAATACCGTGTATGGGGTGTTGCAACTTGTAAAATCTACGTGCAACTTTGCCCTGTACAACTTAAACACATGTTCACTAAGATCTCGAAAATCGCGGTCAGTCTGTCACTTACAGGTCACGAAACTACAACTCTTGACAAATATCAATAACATTTCTTAACAAATGTTATGGTGCAGCATCTTACCAATAGTTCAACTTTGTGTTGTTAAAATTACTTAGCCTGTTTGGGTCATGAAACTACTTACAAAAATTATTTTTTCACTACTAATACTTACCGGTACTTACCATTCGCTGTACGCCCAGGGCACCACAGTGAGGGGTACGGTAACCGATGCCAAAACCAAGGAAGGGTTGCCATTTGTAACGGTAACTTTTGCCGGGAGCAGCCAGGGGGCAGCTACCGATAATAATGGCCGATATACCATTAAAAGCAACGATCAGTTTCAGCAAATTAAAGTAACCTATGTGGGTTACAAAACGGTGTTACGCACCATTGAAGCCGGCAAAGAGCAGGTGATCAACATTGCCCTAACCGAAGACAGCCGCCAACTGACCGATGTAGTGGTTAAAGCCGGTAAGAAAAAGAAATACACCAACAAGGGCAATCCGGCTGTTGAACTGATACGCCAGGTAATAGCCCATAAAGAACAAAACCAGGTACAAAACTACAATTATGCCGAGTACAAACAGTACGAGCGCATGGTGTTTTCGCTAAGTAACCTGAGCGAAAAGTTTACGCAAAAAAAGATCTTTAAAAATTACCAGTTCATGTTTCGCCAGCAGGATTCAACTGCCATTGGCGGTAAAACATTGCTGCCTTTATATATGGAGGAGAAACTTTCGCAAAATTATTACCGCAAAGTTCCTTTTACCCAAAAGCAGGTGATAGAGGCCAATAAACAGGTTAAATACGATGAAAACTTTGTAGACAACCAGGGCCTCACCACCTACTTTAACCGCATGTACCAGGATATTAATATTTATGATAATAACGTATCCTTATTAAGCAATCAACTGCTAAGCCCCATAGCCGATCATTCTCCCGATTTTTATAAGTTCTTTATTACCGATACCATTAAAGATGTACAGCCTAACTTAATTGAGCTGAGCTTTACGCCGCGTAATACGGTTACCAAGCTGTTTGAAGGTAAGATTTATATTACCATGGATGGCAATTACGCCGTTCAAAACGCAGTATTAACGGTGAATAAAAACATCGATCTTAATTTTGTGCGCCAAATGGAAGCCACCCTATCGTTCGATAAAAACAACGATGGCCGTTACCACCTGAGCAAAAGCAATTTAAAAATTGAGTTTGGTTTGAACAAAAATAAAGGCGGCGGGGTGTTTGGCGAACGTTTGGTTACCATCAAAAACTTCGAGATCAACAACCCGCGCCCAAAGGTAATATACGATGGTCCGGCCCAGGTAATAGCTGCTAATGCTACCGATCAAAATGACGAGTACTGGATCAATAGTCGCCCCGATACGCTGGATGCCATAGCGGCCAGCGTTTACCATAATGTTGATAGCCTGCAAACCATTCCATCGTTTAAACGCACCATGGATATTGCCACGCTGGTACTGGCCGGTTACAAAAACTTCGGCCCGTTTGAAATGGGCCCGGTGAATACCTTTTACAGCTTTAACCCGGTAGAAGGTTTCCGCGCACGTTTGGGTGGCCGTACCACCACCGCGCTCAGCAAACGTTATTACTTTGAAACCTATGGTGCTTATGGTACCCGCGATCAAAAATTCAAATACTTTTTAAGCTCTACCTATTCGTTAAATAATAAGTCCATCTATTCATTCCCGCAAAATTACATTCGTGCAAGTTTTCAGCACGACACTAAAGTACCTGGACAAGAACTGGAGTTTGTACAGGAAAGCAACTTCTTATTATCCTTTAAACGTGGCGCAAACGACCAATGGTTGTACAATGATATTTTCCGCCTGGACTATGTGAAGGAATATTTAAATCACTTTTCGTACTCAATAGGTTTTAAAAAATGGAACCAAAGCCCTGCCGGTGCATTGGAGTTTCAAAACCTGCTGCCAAACGGAAGTTTAAACAACGTTAACTTAATTCATACCACCGAGCTATCATTAGGCCTGCGCTACGCGCCTAAGGAAAAGTTTTATCAGGGGAAACTTTACCGTACCCCTATACCTGATAAATACCCGGTTTATACCCTGCGCTATACGCAAGGCTTTAAAGGCCTGGTAGGCGGCGATTATGATTATCAAAACGTAGTAGGTAACATTAGCAAGCGTTTTTATTTGTCGCAATTAGGCTTTACCGATGTAAGCACCGAGGGCGGCTACCTGTTTGGCAAAGTGCCTTTCCCGTTGTTGGATATACACCGCGCTAACCAAAGCTACGCGTTTCAGTTCCAGTCGTTCAACTTAATGAACTTCCAGGAGTTTGTGAGTGACCATTACGCCAGCATCACTTTAGATCATAATTTTAACGGCTTCCTGTTTAACCGGGTGCCTTTATTAAAGAAGTTAAAACTGCGCGAAGTGGTGAACTTTAAAAGCCTTTGGGGCGCTGTACGCAGCGAAAACAACCCGGCTAACGATCCGTCGCTGCTGCGTTTTCCAACCAACAGTTCGGGGCAGGCTACTACCTTTAGCTTAAACAAAGGCGCCTACATGGAGGGCAGTGTGGGTGTGGGAAATATATTTAAAGTACTGCGTGTAGACCTGGTTAGGCGCTTTAGCTACCTGGATAACCCTAACACGCCAAAAATGGGTATCCGTACCTTTGTTAAATTCGACTTTTAAAACAATACCGGGACAGACAAGTGGATATTAGCGGGTGGTTAGCAATAATCCCCCCGCATATACACATGAACTGTTAGTTCTTTGAAATAGTAATTCGAAACAGCAATCTTCAATACATTACAATTCATCCACTTACAAATGACATTTGAATGAAACGGTAGGTTCAAATACTTTCTACATTTGCTTAACAGTGTTAAATGATTTAATGCACTTATAAAAATGGCCAGCAAAGACAGGATATTGAGATTGAAAGAAGAAACCAGGGTTAATATTCTGGATGCTGCGCTGCGCATTGGTAAGGAAGAAGGCTGGCAGGCGTTAAGCATGCGCAAAATAGCCGATATTATTGAATACACTGCCCCTATCATATACGAGTATTTTGCCAATAAGGAAGCCATTTTAATGGAACTTACTAAAAAGGGCTATCGTATTTTGGCTAATGATATGCAAACCGCCCGCAATGCGCACCGCCTGCCCGAAAAGCAGCTGGAAGTCATGTGGCTCACCTACTGGAACTTTGCCTTTGCCGAAAAAGAACTGTACCAGCTCATGTTTGGTATTGAGGTGAACTGTTGTGTTTTTGAAAATAAGATTGAAGAGGTAGAAGCCCCGGCCAATATGATATGCGAGGTTATACGCGAATTAATGGGCGACAAAAATGCTTCGGAAGACTTGATTTGTAGAAGATATTACACTTTTTGGTCGGTAGTACACGGTTTAATATCTATTAACCTGGTACGGCAGAGTGTGCCCGATGGCATTAACGAACAGGTTTTGAAAGATACCATTGGCGGTATTATACATGCTATAAAAGATTAATTAAAGTAACATTCCACATCATGATACAAGCTGATCAAACACTAAGTTCGTCATTCACTTAACTTAACACTGTTAAATAATTTAATGTTGTTATAATAGTGATAAAACGCCTGTTTTGTTGACTTAGGTCAGCAGCATATCGCATAATACAAGTACTTCAATACCCACAACTTTGACTACAATAAACAATTACCCCCAATCTTTAAAAAAAATGAAATCATTAGCATTAATACTAACCCTGGCCGTCCTTTACGGATGCTCGCCCAAGCCCGCGCAACAGCAGGCACCAGCCCCGCAAGCCTTACCGGTTAGCGAAGTACATATAGATACCGCCACCACTTACCAGGAATACCCTGCCTCGGTAGAAGGAGCTATTAACGTGGAGATACGCCCGCAGGTAAGCGGTACTTTAGACCGTGTTTACGCCGATGAAGGCGCTTACGTAGCCAAAGGCCAGCCTTTATTTAAAATTAACGAAAACCCTTACCGCCAGGCCTTAAACAACGCCAAAGCCAGCCTTCATGCTGCACAAGGCGCCTTGTCAAATGCCAAACTGGAAGTTGAGAAACTAACCCCGCTGGTACAAAACAAAGTAGTGAGCGAGTACCAGCTAAAAGCGGCCAAAGCGGCCCAGGAAATAGCACAGGGCAATATAGAACAAGCACAGGCCATGGTGGGCACCGCGCAAATCAACCTGGGTTACACTATTATTAAAGCACCGGTGAGCGGTTATATTGGTCGTTTGCTTAAAAAGCAAGGTAGCCTGGTGTCACCAACCGATGCCGAGGCTTTAACCCAGCTATCAGATGTGCACGAGGTACATGTGTATTTCTCGCTTGGTGAAAACGACTTCATCAACTTTAAAGCGCAAAACGCCGGTGGTACACTGCAAGATAAAATTAAGCACCTGGCACCGGTATCACTAATACTGTCAGACCAAAGCGCTTATACCGTACCCGGCCATATCGATATGATAGACGGTCAGTTTGATAAAACTACCGGGGCTATCACCGTAAGGGCCACTTTCCCTAACGCCAACGGTTTACTGCGCTCGGGCAATACAGGTAAGGTTAGGTTAAGCATGCTGCATAGCAATGTAGCTATTATTCCGCAGGATGCTACCATTGAAATGCAGGATAAAGTATTTGTTTACGCCGTTGGCGATAGCAATAAAGTAGCCAAACAGCCCATTACCATTGCAGGCAAAAGTGGTACTAATTACCTGGTTAACGGCGGTGTTAAAGCCGGCCAGCAAATTGTACTGAGCGGTATAGACCACCTGCAGGACGGCATGAAAATAAGCCCGCAAAAAGCACCTGAAAAGGAACCTGCTATCGTTAAAAATTAATTTTCAACGCTAAACATTAAAATCATGTTTCAGAAATTCATAGAAAGACCGGTACTCTCCACCGTTATCTCCATACTATTGGTGATAGTGGGTGTACTTGGCTTAACCAAATTGCCCCTGCAACAGTTCCCGGATATAGCACCACCTGCTGTATTGGTAGCAGCTGTTTACCCCGGCGCTAATGCCGAAACCGTGCTGCGCTCCGTAGCCCCATCGTTAGAAGAGTCGATAAACGGTGTGGAAAATATGAGCTACATGAGCTCTACCGCCAGTAACGATGGTTCGTTGGCTATTACGGTTTATTTTAAACAAGGCACCAACCCCGATCAGGCTGCCGTTAACGTGCAAAACCGGGTAGCCCAGGCAACCAGCCAGCTGCCCGCTGAGGTTATACAACAAGGTATAACCACTACCAAACAACAAAACAGTTTAATTGGTGCCATAGGTTTATATACCAACGACCCTAAAAAGTACGATCAAACCTTTGTAGCCAATTACGCGCAGATCAACATCATTCCCGAAATTAAACGGATACCGGGTGTAGGCTCGGCCGTAATATTTGGTGGTGTTAAAGATTACTCGATGCGTGTTTGGCTTAACCCCGGCCAAATGGCTGCTTATAAGGTTACCCCCGCCGAGGTAATGGGTGCCATACAAGATAAAAACCTGGAAGCCGCTCCTGGTAAACTGGGTGAAAGAAGCTCCGAAGTATTTGAGTATATTATTAAATACAAGGGTAAATTAACCAAGCCCGAAGAATACGGAAACATTGCCGTGCGTGCCAATGCCGATGGCTCGGTACTACATTTAAAAGACGTAGCCCGGGTAGAGTTTGGCGCTTACTCCTACACCAGTTCAACTCATTTAAATGGTAAAGACGGTATAGGTATAGGTGTAATACAATTAGCCGGATCGAACGCTAACGAAATTCAGATAGCGATTGATGAACTGATGGAAAAAGCCGCAAAAGATTTTCCGGCCGGTATTGAATATAACCAGTTTTACCGTACCAAAACCGCTCTCGACGAATCTATAAGCCAGGTTGAACATACCCTGGTAGAAGCCTTTATCCTGGTGTTTATCGTAGTATTCTTATTCCTGCAAGATTTCAGGTCTACCTTAATTCCGGCCATTGCGGTCCCTGTTGCAATATTAGGTACGTTCTTTTTCATGAACCTGTTTGGGTTCTCTATTAACTTACTTACCCTGTTTGCACTGGTATTAGCCATTGGTATTGTGGTTGATGATGCCATTATGGTGGTAGAGGCGGTACACGCCAAAATGGAAAACGAGCATTTAGGTCCTAAAGAAGCTACCAACTCGGCCATGCATGAAATTACTGGTGCTATTATCTCCATTACCTTAGTAATGGCCGCAGTGTTCCTGCCGGTAGGTTTCATGACCGGCTCTACCGGTATATTTTACAGGCAGTTCGCTTTTACCATGTCAATTGCCATTGTAATATCGGCTGTTAACGCGCTGACTTTGAGCCCTGCACTGGCCGCACTGTTTTTAAAGAGCAACCATGCCAACGGTAACGATGCTGCGGTTAAAAAGAGCTTTACGCAAAAGTTTTATGCCGGTTTCAACAGTAGCTTTAACGCTTTAACCAACCGGTATGTTGGCGGTATCAAATTTCTCATCAACCACAAATGGCTGAGCATGGGCGGCCTGGCTTTAATTGTCGTGGCTACCGTGTATATGGTACAAACCACCAAAGCGGGTTTTATTCCAACAGAAGATCAGGGTTTTGTAGCTATTGCAGTTTCAACCCCATCGGGTACTTCGTTAAACCGTACTACCAAAATGCTGGAACAAGCCGAGGTTCAGTTAAGGGCTTTACCGTCCGCTCGTTTTGTTACGGCTATATCGGGCTTCAACCTGTTAACCAACTCTAATAGTCCATCGGCAGCGGTAGTATTCGTATTGTTAAAAGACAATAAAGAGCGCGGCGAGGTTAAGGACATTAATGCCATACAGGATGTAATTAGAGGTAAACTGGCCGCTATTACAGGTGGCAGTTTCTTTGTATTTAGTTTCCCTACCGTGCCGGGCTTTAGTAACGTAGAGGCTTTGGATATGGTACTACAGGATAAAACCGGTGGCAAGCTGGATAAGTTTAGCGGGGTTGCCAATAATTTTATTGGTAAGCTGATGCAAAAACCCGAAATAGCTTATGCCTTTACCTCCTTTAAAGCCGATTATCCGCAACTGCAATTAGAGGTTAATGATGAAAAGGCTAACCAGCTTGGCGTAAATGTAAAAGATGTGCTGCAAACCATGCAGGCTTATTTTGGTAGTGCGCAAGCATCAGACTTTAACCGCTTTGGTAAATACTACCGTGTAATTGTACAGGCCGATGTGGCCGACAAAACCGACCCAGCATCTATTGACCGTGTATTTGTAAAAAACAAAACAGGCGAAATGGTGCCCATTAATACCCTGGTTAAACTAACGCGGGTGTATGGCTCAGAAACCGTATCGCGCTATAACCTGTTCAACTCTATTCAAATTAATGCTATTCCTAAACCGGGCTATAGCTCGGGAGATGCCATTAGAGCTATACAGGAAGTAGCTAAAGAGCAGTTACCGTCGGGCTTTGCCTACGAATTTTCGGGCCAAACCCGCGAAGAAATTTCTTCGGGCGGGCAATCGGCCGTGGTATTCATGCTTTGTTTGGTGTTTGTGTATTTCCTGCTGGCCGCCCAGTACGAAAGTTACATCCTGCCTTTCGCCATTATCCTGTCTATCCCTACCGGTATATTCGGTGTGTTTGCAGCCATTGGTTTAACCGGTATCGAAAACAACATCTACGTACAGGTGGCATTGATTATGCTCATTGGGTTATTAGCCAAAAACGCTATCCTGATAGTTGAGTTTGCCTTGCAGAGAAGGCGTAACCGCGAAGGTTTGGTTGCCTCTGCCTTGCAGGGAGCCAAATCGCGTTTGCGCCCCATCATCATGACCTCGCTTGCCTTTATAGCCGGTATGATACCCATGATGACCGCCACAGGCCCATCGGCACAAGGTAACCACTCTATTAGTATTGGTGCTGCCGGCGGTATGCTCTCAGGGGTTATGTTAGGTTTATTCATCATACCGGTACTGTTCGTCATCTTTCAGCATTTGCAGGAACGGATAAGCGGTGTGCCGGTGATTGTTAAGCATAATGATGCGCATGGCCGTACTGTTGAAGCCCATCACGAAGTAGAAGCACACTAAAGCACCCTCTAAATCTCCCTCGGGAGGGGAGACTTTAAGATAATAACCACAATATATAAGCAGCCTTTCAAAAGCCCTCCCTCCCGGGGAGGGTTGGGAGGGTCTCTTTTTAAAACATATAATCATGAAACATTACCTCTTTTTCGCTTGGCTCATAGTACTGAGCGCGTGTAAGGTATCAAAAGATGTGCAGGTGCCCGATCAGCAATTGCCCACAGCTTACCGCTCGGCCACTACAACCGATACCGCTTCTGTAGCACGCTTGCCCTGGAAAAGTTTCTTTACCGAAACTACCCTGCAAAACCTCATCGATAGCGCTATTACCCGCAACAACGATTTGCAGATAGCCGTTAAAAATATTGAATCGGCACAGTTAACACTGCGCCAGGCGCGTTTGGGCAATATACCAACCGTAACCTTAAATGTAACCGCTAATACCAATCGCCCGAGTGATAACAGCCTGAATGGTTTAAGCCTTAACCAGTTTTTAGGCAGCAAACATATTGAGGATTATACCGCGGCTGCCGCCCTTTCATGGGAGGCCGATATTTGGGGCAAAATCCGCAGCCGCAAGGCATCGGCTTTAGCCACCTATCTGCAAACCGAAGAGGCGCGCAAAGCTGTGCAAACTCAAATTGTAGCCAATGTATCGCAAGGGTATTACAACCTGCTGATGTTGGATGCGCAGTTAGGCGTTGCCCGCAAAAACCTCAAGTTAAACGATAGTACACTGCGCATTATCCGCTTGCAGTTTGATGCCGGCCAGGTTACCTCCTTAGCCGTGCAACAGGCCGAGGCTCAGCAATTGGCTGCTGCCCGTTTAATACCGCAGTTTGAGCAGGATATTACCTTACAGGAAAATGCCATTAGCATACTGGCCGGTAAACTGCCCGATGCCGTTACCCGCAGCAGCACGCTCGACAATGTGCCGGTATCGGCAACCCTATCGGCCGGGTTGCCATCAACCCTGTTAAGCCTGCGCCCCGATGTACGCAGTGCCGAGCTGGCCGTAAACCGAGCAAACGCCGAAGTGGGCGTTGCTAAAGCCGGCATGTACCCCGCATTAACCATTACCGCACAGGGCGGTGTAAACTCGTTTAGGGCCAGTAACTGGTTTAACATTCCAGCCTCCTTATTTGGTACCGTTGCCGGTGGTTTAACACAGCCGCTGTTTCAGCGTAAGCAACTGAAAACACAGTTTGAACTGGCCAAAGTAGAAAGGGAAAAAACCATTATACAGTTCCGTCAGCAGGTATTATTAGCCGTGGGCGAAGTAGCTGACGCGCTGGTACGGATAGATAAGCTGAACCAGCAACAAACTATTGCCGCTAACCGTGCCCGTACCTTGCGCCAGGCCACCGGTAATGCAGGCCTGCTGTTTAAAAATGGCTTGGCTAATTACTTAGAGGTTATTACCGCTCAAAGCAACGTGCTGCAAAGCGAACTGGAACTGGCCTCTATTAAAAAGGCCCAGTTAGATGCCACAGTAGACCTCTACCGCTCTGTTGGTGGTGGCTGGAGATAAGATAGTTTTTTAGATTAGTGATTGGTGGAAAAGGGGCATCCGGGTAACCGGTGTCCCTTTTGTTTTTTGCAACTGAAATTTAGTTGCAAAAATGGCGTATGTTTATTTATATTTGTGTTATCAGTTAGTAAAGCACATTCTGTGTTTAACTGATAGATCCCGAATAAAGTATTTAAAGGAATTAAAAGTAGGAAGGGAAATTTATGATAGAACAAATTTTGCAAAACACTAACACTAATGTCGCGAAAAGAAAAGCTCATCAGTCGGCTATTATCTGTTCCCAAAGATTTTACCTGGGAAGAGTTAGCTAAAGTATTGACCAATTTTGGTTATGAAGAATTTACAGGTGGAAAGACCGGCGGGTTAAGGCGAAAATTTATCGATCAGAATAAAAAATATTATTGGTCTACACAAGCCACATCCTGCCAATATTATTAAAGAATATGCAATAGGTCAGGTAATTGCAGATTTAAAAAAAAATGAACAAATTCAAGATGAACGACATCTTAAAATATAAAGATTACCATGCATCTGTACATTTCAGTACTAATGATGAGGTTTTTTATGGTAAAATTTTAGGCGTTAATGACTTGATAAGCTTCGAAGGCTCATCGGTTACAGAGCTTAAAACTGCATTTGAAGAAGCCGTAGAAGATTATTTGGAAACTTGCAACGCTATTGGCAAGCATCCCGATAAAAGCTACAAAGGTACATTTAATGTAAGGGTATCCAGTTTTCTGCACAAAGAGGCCAGTTTGTTTGCTGCTGCCCATAACCTTACTTTAAACGAATTTGTTAAAGTTGCGCTTTCGTTTACGCTTCAACATAAAGAAGATGTAAACCGAACAATAAGTGATGATGGCCCATTAGAATCGGTTTAGTGAAAATGTTTGAAAGAGAACTATGGAAATTAAAAGAGAAAGGATGGATCATAAATCGGAGGCCTGTATAGCCAGCATTAATGCTGTACGCGATGCCTTATATGTTTTAAACGGCAAATGGAAATTGCCGTTGATATTGGCGCTATCCAACGGCCCGCAAAGATTTAAGGATATTCAACGCGCACTGGGCGAAATTACGCCCAAAATATTATCGAAAGAATTAAAGGAACTGGAAATGAATGAGTTTATAAAACGTGTTGTATTTCCTGGTATGCCGGTTACCGTTACGTATGAAGTAACACCCTATAGCCGGTCTTTAGATAATGTATTGGATGAACTGAGGAGCTGGGGAATGCAGCATCGCCAGCGTATTGTAAACAGCAGGCGCAGCAAACTTGCCGAAACTGCCTGACTATGTAAACCTGTACAAGGTTAACACGATAAACCAAAAGCACGTATAGCTTCAATTTTAGCGGTTAACACCCATATTTGATCAGTATGCCTGTTAATTGATGTTTAATGGTTGCGTTTTAAGTAGCAATACTGTTACAGTTTGGCTGGCAAGCCTTTACACAGAAGTATTATATTTGAAACAAAGCCAATACCATGAGCCAAATTAATAAAGAAGATGTTAAGCAGGAAGTTTTTGACCTGTATGATGATTATGCGCACGACCGGTTAGACAGGCGTGCATTTGTACAAAAACTGTCGTTATTTGCCGTAGGAGGGTTAACCGTATCTGCGCTAATGAGTTTCCTGATGCCCGATTACAAGGGTAACGTACAGATAGGAGCCGATGACCCGCGCTTAAAATCGGAATATATCAATTACCCCTCGCCTAAAGGCGGTGGAACCATCAAAGGTTTATTATCCAAACCTAAGGATGCCAAGAATAAATTAGGCGGTATTATAGTTGTACATGAAAACCGAGGCTTAAACCCGTATATTGAAGATGTAGCCCGAAGAGCAGCTCTGGCCGGTTTTGTTTCACTTGCACCCGATGGCCTTACCCCACTGGGCGGCTATCCTGGTAACGATGATGAAGGACGTACCATGCAAAGCAAAAGAAACAAGGCCGAAATGGAGGAAGACTTTATAGCGGCTTACGAATACCTAAAAAAGCATAAGGACTGTAATGGCAAAGTTGGCGTTGTTGGCTTTTGTTATGGTGGTGGCATAGCCAATATGATGGCCGTGCGCGTACCCGACCTGGCCGCGGCCGTTCCTTTTTATGGCAGCCAGCCTACCGCTGCCGAAGTGCCTCAAATTAAGGCACCGCTGATGCTGCACTACGCCTCACTTGATACCCGGATAACTGCCGGCTGGACAGCCTACGAAGCTGCCTTGAAAGAGAATGGCAAAAAATATCAGGGCTTTGTTTACGAAAACGTAAATCACGGCTTCCATAACGATACCACACCCCGTTATGATAAAGCCGCCGCCGAACTTGCCTGGAAACGTACCATCGACTTTTTTAGCGAAAACTTAAAGTAGCGCTATTTTCAAATAAGATTAATAATATCAGCCTTGCAAGTTAAAATCTGCAAGGCTGTGTTATTTGTAGCCTGTATTAATTTGATATTGAAATAAAATATTAGCAAAATGAAAACAAATATTAACTTTGTATTTGAAAGTACTTTTATAATATGAAAATTATTGCCTCTATCGACAATTTACATACTCAAGTTAAAGCGAACCGGTGGATAGGTTATTTTACTATTTTTTGCCGGATAGCCTTAGCAGCTGGCTTTTTGCCCTCGGGTTATGTAAAGATAATTGGCGAGCGGTTTACCGATCTGCATAACAATCAGCCTATGGGTCATTACCTCGAAGCATTACACCATACGGGCTATTATTATACTTTTATTGGCATACTGCAAATAACAGCAGCCGTGTTGCTGCTCATTCCCCCAACAGCGCTGCTGGGTGCATTGCTCTATTTTCCTATCATTTTAAATATCTGCATACTCTCTTTAGCGGTACGTTTTGAAGGATCGCTTTTAACAGCGCCGTTAATGGTCATAGCCAATTTGTATTTGTTATGCTTGGATTATGATAAGTTGAAATTCATTTTCCCTTTTAATAAGCCGGTGCTTGCAAGCGTTGAGGTAAGCCCAAAAGTTATAAGTAATAAGTTTCCCACCCTGTTTTTCGCAGGAGTGTTTGCAACTGTTGTTTTATGGGGAGTCATCATCACGCATGTTTACGATATTATGCCCCGCAATACTATTAAAGGATGCAAAACGCAGTGTGACGACAATGCTAACCCCAACGCCTGCAATACCTTTTGTGAAAGCATCCATCTAAAAGGCGAAACTTTGGATAAGAGCCTTGATGCATATCATGAAGCCTTAAAGAAAACTAAACATTAGCTAAATGCGATGGCAAGGGGATAGCAACACTTAACTCATCGGCAATGGGTACATTTAAAGAAAAAGCCCTTTGCTCGCTAACGGCTTTTTCTTTTTAAAATCTCAGTCAATACATTACTATACAGATTTTTATCAATAGTTCTTAAAAACATAAGATCATATTTTGAGATACGATTCCATGTAAATATTTCAGTAGCTGTTTTGAAGGCCTCCCCATCATTATACTTTACTTCGATGTATAATACTAACGTTCCATTAGTATTACCAAGTTCTTGTAGATATTTCTCAGATATTGTTTTACGATGAAGTGTTGTTGTATTATCTTGTATATTCAAAAGACTACTTTCCCAAATCTCCAATAACTTGAGATCATTCAATTTGTGATAACTCCATGCTTCAATATGACATGAGACATCTTTAGCAACCTTTTGACCACCATTGTAAATTGGAATTGTGAACAACCTATTATCATTTGTTATAAGTTCCCCAAATTTTGGCGAGCTCATATACATTATTTCAGCATTTTTCTTATTACTTATAAAAGTCCAAATTGTTATTACAAGTGCGGCTGCAAAAAGCCACATCAGCCAATCTGCTGTTCTTGTAGTATTCCACTTATACCACTTGACAATTTCAACTTCGTTTTTAAAGCCTATTAAAGTGATTGCTGATGTAATCAAGAACATCAATATCGTCTGTATAAACTCTTTTGAAAACATATAATAAATATGTAGATTATTTTAACAATAAGTATCATTTTAAGCGTTTTTCTAATGTCAATCCACTTGGGATACCTACTTAACAGAATGCTGGAAAACTCTATGGCCGAACTTTTACAAAACAGTATTATTTAACGCCACAGATGCAAAGCTTTACATGCAATTTACCTAACCTGCACACACCTAAACCCTAAATGCTCCATCCCGCTATCTTCCGTACTGTTCATACGGCGGGCTGCGCGGAAACCGGAGCAGTAGCTGTTATTGCACAGAAACGATCCGCCGCGTATGACGCGTTTAATAGCGTAAGGCTCCTGCGGATCATAACTTCGGGCCGGTCCTTTCGGGTTTTTAGCCGGACTATTCTTATAATAATCGGGGTGATAAAGATCGTTACACCATTCCCAAACGTTACCAGCCATATCATACAAGCCATAGCCATTGGGTTTATAAGATTTAATCGGCGCGGCTAAATAAAACTGATCGTGCAGGGTATTTTTATAAGGAAAGTTACCTTCCCAAATATTAGCTTTAGCTACACCGGCAGTAACGGGTTCGTTTCCCCAGGGATATACTTGGTTTGATAATCCGCCACGGGCGGCAAATTCCCATTCTGCTTCGGTAGGCAGGCTTTTGCCAGCCCATTGGCAGTAAGCTTTAGCATCGTACCAGGATATTTGTATTCCCGGGTAATTACCTTTCCCTTTAATATTGCTTTTGGGGCCATGCGGGTGCCGCCAGTTGGCACCGCTTTGCCAGGTCCACCATTGGCTGAAATCGTTTAAATCAACTTCGTTTTTGGTGGAATGAAACACTAATGATGCTGCGATTAACAGGCTATCGGCAGGTTTGGGTGTACCGGGCGGTAGTTGTTTTTTGAGTTCGTTCCAGTCGGGTTTTTTTTCGGCAGTGGTTATGTAGGCGGTAGCTTTTACAAAAGCCTCAAACTGCGCGTTAGTAACTTCGGTAGCATCCATCCAGAAGCCGGTTAGCGTAACCCGGTGTTGCGAATATTCATCTATCGATGCTTCGCTGTTATTACCGCCCATTTGGTAGGTACCGCCGGCAATCCACACCATGCCTTTATGTTCAGTTAATTGACCGGGCTGTAAATCTTTTTGAGTTTGCAGCTTTACGGTACCAAAACGCGACGGGATATTAGATTCGCAGCATAATGCCTTTTTTGTTTTTGCCGAAGCCGGAACGTTTGTGGTGACAGTTACTTTCTGATCGGGCTGTTGGCACGATGTTAAACCGCATAACAAAAGCAGCATTACTTTGCATAAAGCAATAAACGGTTTAAAAGAATTTAGCTTTTTCACAGAAAGCTAAACTACAATTTTGATCTTATATCTTTATAGGATTTGATATGCTTTATCTCGAAATTACCTTACCAGCAAATCAGGATAATCAGAGATAATCCCATCAACGCCTAAAGCTTTTAATAATGTGATCTCTTCCTTAGTATTTACTGTCCACGGTATAATCTTCACACCTTTATCGTGGCATTGTTTTACCAGTTCGGCTGTTACCAATTTCGAGTTCGGGCTATAAATAAACGGCGTGAAACCCAGGTCGGTGAGGTTGTCGGCGAAGCTGTTCTTATTTTCGATAAGATAGGAAGTTTTAACCTGCGGATATTTTTGATGCAGCACCTGTATGGTACGCTTATCAAACGACTGGATCACCACGTAAGGCGTTATCTTTTTTTGCTCGATAACCCCCATCAGCAACTGCACAAATTTTTCGGGCGAGGGGTTGTAAATATTATCATTTTTAGCGCTGCTCTTGGTTTCTATATTGTAGAAAACCTGCGGCTTACTTTTACCTTTAACATAGCCTTGTACGCTATCAATCACATCGGCCAGTAGAGGGATTTGCGCCTTCAGCTTTTTCTGCTGTGGAAACTTATCATAGTACTTGCTGCCTACATCAAATTTAGCTATTTCTGCATAAGGCATTTGGTATAAAGCGTATTTCGAAGCTTCTTGTTTTGTTATTTCTTTGCCATCGGGCGTTAACGCAAACAGCGGATTAAAGCCATCATCGTGTGAGAGCACAACCTTACCATCAGCTGTAATATGCGTATCCATTTCCAACGTGGTTACGCCAATATCAACAGCGTTAAGCATGGCCGGTATGGTGTTTTCGGGCATTAAACCCCTGCCGCCACGGTGCGCCTCGGTATCAAATGCCGGAAATGCTGTTTGCTTACTGGTTTTGCTCATTTGGGCTTTACAGCTGGTTATGGTTAATAACGCGGTAAGGCTAATGCAGATTGTTTTGATCATGGTAGAAAGTAATTAAACATAAATGCAAGGTACAGACTTTACAGTATATCGGGCGCTACTACACTCCCTGTTTACTACAATTGCCTAATACCTTGCAATTAATATATAGAAAAAATCTATTACGCCTCCGCTTCGCTTTCGTATTTATCGCCAAAGCGGTCGGTAGCTACTACTTTAACTTTTTTAACCTCAGGTGCAAAGTGCGCTACAAACAAATGGTCGGTATCACGCGGTTCGGGGAAAGTACGGCCGGCCGGTAGTTTATCGCCTTTATATAAAGTTACCGCTATGGGGTCCATGCCATGTTCGTTCTTTAACACACCTTTGTACTTTCCGTCAAGCCAATACTCCACCTTCCATTGTGGGTCCCAATTATACACATTGGCTATCATTCGCTTTTGATCGGTAAGCTGGGCAACATTAATAGAAAGCTGGTTAGTCCTGTCTGTCTCCATACCTTTATAGTACCACTTTACCTGGTTGCCTTCTACGGTATAAACAGCATAACCGCGTGGAGTACCGTCTTCGCAAACAGGACCGGTCCACCAGGCACCGCACACGGTTCCGTGATTGTGTTCATAAATATTACCGTTGATGTTGTTGGCATTGAAGTGCGTATGACCCGACAGGATATGCACATTCTTAAACGGCTTTAACAATTTGTACAGGTCGTTCTTGTTTTCTACATGACTGAATACCGGTATGTGCAGGCAAATAAACAACACATCGTCTTTAGCTACATACTTCAGGTCTTTTTCCAGCCAGTTTAATTGCTGCTCGGTAACATAGCCATCGTACTCGCGCTCGCACATCATCCAACATTACATAATGCGCACGGCCACGGTTAAAAGAGTAATAAGTAGGTCCGTAAAACTTTTTAAAGGTTTTGTCGGATGTGGAATCATCGCCCTGGCGATAATCCATATCGTGGTTACCTAAACCCTGGAAAAACGGGATCCCGATTTGCCCTATAGCGGCGTTATAATCGCCGAACAGCTCATGGTTATCCCAAACCAAATCGCCTACGCCAATACCGTGTATTAACTCATCGGGACCAAAGCTGGCCACGGTTTGTTTGGTATCGGGTACCGATTGGGCCATCATTTGGGCCACATCTTTTTTATTCTTCACCTGCGGATCGGCCCACACAATGAAGGTGTGTTTGCTATCAGCTTTTTTAAGCGGCACCAGTTCAAAATTGAAACTGCCGCCCTGGCTTAGCCACTGGTAGTGGCGCGCAATATATTTATCGTGCGGAAACTCGTAACCCGATGGGATACTAATAAAAACAAACTCGGCTTTAGCATCGGTATTAAGCTGGTAGGTGCCGTCTTTGGCAGTGGGCACAATGTTAAAACCATCGCTCACCAGTACATTAGCCAATGGTTTACCTGCGGCAGTAACCTTGCCGGTAACTGCGGTTTTTTTACCGAATGCAAAGGTGTTTTTAAACGTTAGGGCTAATGCACCAGATATAACCAGCGAGCGTTGTATAAATAATCTGCGATTCATCATTTTCAAATAGGTAGTGCTAATTGATGTATTTGTAAAAGCCGGCTACTATTGAACCGGCTTATAAAAGTTGTTGATTGAAGTAAAAGTGAGCCGGTTCCAAATCATCCGGCATCATATAATATTAGTTTACGAGTGTTGTAAATCCAGTACCCACTTCAATGGTGCTCAGTGGCGATGTTGTAGTTAACGGAATACTGGTTACCGTACGGCCGGTTGTCCACCTGCCGGTTAAAGCATCATATACCCCGCCTAACTTACTGAAGTTACCTGTGGCCGGAAGCACTAATTTAGACGTGTTGGTACCGGCGCCGTAAAAGTTTTGCGTTTTGCGGGTACCTGCGTTTATAGTGCTGTAATAATCGGTATTGGTAATGCGGTACCCAATTTCGGGCGGGCCAGCAGCGTAAACCGTGCCGTTACCGCCGTACATAATCACATCTAAAGGCGTAGTATTTACATCAACCACAATACCGGCAAATACGCCAATACCGGCCACGTTACCACTATTGGCTAATAAGTTTGCTGTGGCTGTGCCAAAATCGGCCCCGTTTACGTTGGCATATTGGGTACTGCTGATCCAGTTGGCGGCACTTATATCAGTAGATGTTGAACCCCAGATATTTTTGTTACCCCCCACATAAAAGAACTGACCCTTTTTAACGGTACCCGATGTAAGGTTAATTTTATAGGTACGGGCTAAACCTACCGCCCAGCCATATTGCGGGGCCGGGTTTGTTCCTGCATTATTGGTAGTTACTACCGAAAAGTTAGTTTCCGAAAAGTTAATGTCTTTAGTAGCCAAAAACTGAATGTACTCCTGATTACCATCGCCGCCGCTCGGGTCGGTTAAGTAACCGGAAATTATAAAAGGTGACGGTTTAATTAAAGGTAAAGGAAAAGCATCATCCAGTACACGCGGCCAAATCTGCACGCTGGTAACTGTACCTGAAGTTACCACAACAGGTATGCCTGTGAAATTCGCACTGGCGGGCAAGTCGGCACCCGCAAATGTGGCTGTGGTTTCGGTATGCAGGGTTAACTTGCCAAAGCTGTCATTAATGATCTTGTCGCCCGCGTAAGTATCACCCGGTTTAGGTTCGGGCTCGGTTACGGCGTTACTAACCGATACCAGGGTGCTTTCATAAGCATCGGGGTTGGCTATAATGAGGTTGGAAGGTACTACCCGTAATTTGTGTGCAACGGCAGATGCAACCTTAGTAATTGCCGCCTCGTTTACGCCTTTGATTTGCAAAGAACCGTTTACCCTACCTAATGTGGCTCCGGTTACCTGTATAGCCACAGAATCACCAGGCACAAATTTAGTTGCTGCCGCGCCAATGGCCAGCGAAATTCCTCTAATACCTAATCTTCTTTCGTTTTGCACTACTAAAACACCGGCCGGGGCGTTACCCGAAGTTGCATCTGAAATTACGGTACCCACAATTTTAGATGCACCGTTCATGTTCTCTTCGTTCAGCACCACATCTGCACCTTTGTAAATTGCCCTAAGGTCATATACAGCAATAATAGGACTTAGCGTGGCACCAGGGTATTTGTCTTTTTGGCAGGCGTTAAAACCCGCACAAACTACTAACAGGAAGTATATATATATCTTTTTCATTTTTTATGATTTAAAATTTGAGCTATATATTATGGTTTTTGCCACCAAACTTGTGTAGAAATCAAATCAGCACCTTGTATGGCAACTGCCGCCCGGTAATTATCGGGGTTGGCCGATTGTACGTAAACCGGGTAGGTTAGGCGGGCGGGCATAACACCGTTATTGCGTAAGCCATTCCCTTTTGGCAAAACCGGGTGGCCTGTGCGGCGGTACTCAAACCATTGCTCAAAATCGGTAAAGAACATAGAATAGTATTTTTGCAGATGGATTTGCTCCATTTTGGCATCCAGCGTTCCGGCCTCGTTCCAGGCAATATCGCCAGCGGTTAAATAGGTATCTATAGGTGTTGCAAATGTTGGCACCCACAAGGTAATACCGGTTAAAACACCATTCTTATAATAGTCGTTAGCCGACCCTGTGATCCAGCCTTTGGCAGCGGCTTCAGCCAGTATAAACTGTAGTTCCGAAAAATTCATGATATTACCCAGCAAAGGCTCGGTTTGCAAGGTATTAGGCACATTGCTATCTGTAGCGTAAAAGTAAGATTTACCCTCTATACCCTGCCCGGGCGCATAACCGCTTGGCACGCCGACATAACTGCCTTGGAAAGTTGCAATACCCCAACGGCTTGGGGTAGATATTAAGCGCGGATCGGCCCAGCGGTTTAAATTATTAATAAAGAACTCGGCAATATCGGTAGCCCTAAAATCCTGGGCCCTTACGCCACCTACAAACGGTGATACCAGGTAACCTATACCCGTCCATCTTAAAACGGCCGAATCATCATTGGCAATCATTAGCGGGTATGTAGCCGCGTTAGTATTCACAATGTCTTTGATCTTGGCTATAGCAGTGGCAGCTATTTCGGCCTTGCCCGATATGCGCAGCAGTAACCGCAGGTACAACGTATTACCGAACTTACGCCATTTGGAAGCATTACCGGCATATACCGGGTCGCTGGCCGCGTTAACATTAGCCGAACCTGTTAATAACTTATTTGCTTCTTCCAGCTTTTTAAATATATCCAGGTAAATATCCTGCTGTCTGTCAAATTTTGGTGCAAAAATCCCTTGTTTCGCCTTGTTCGATTCGGAATAAGGAATATCGCCATACGTGTCAGTCAGCAAAGAATAGGTCCACGATTGACAGATCAACGAGATCCCCATATAAGTAGTGCTTAGGTTGGGTTCAACGCTGGCAATATCATAGATATCTTTAAAGTTGGTTAACTGAGCGTACCAGCCGTTCCAGGTATTATCGGCAGCAGAGTTGCGGATATCGTACCTGAAAGCACGGCCTTCGGCATCACTGGGGTCAACCGTTACCTGCATCAGTTCATTGTTTAAATTACGGCTGCGCAGCATGTTTATGGTTACCATATCTACCAGTGCCGGTGCCAGAAGCTGTTGAGGCAAGGCATTGGGCGTACCGTTGGGGTTTGTATTAATTTCAATAAAATCCTTTTTACACGAGGGCATAATTACCGCGCATAATACCAGGAAGAGTACCGTTTTTATAAATGTTGTTTTCATTGATAGGTTATTAAATGCCAATAACTATGTTAAAACCAAATGTGCGGGTTGACGGGAACTGTGCAATTTCAAATCCTTGCACAATATCAGTTCCGGCCAGTGTTCCAAATTCAGGATCAAATGCCGGCCAATTTGACCAGATGAACAGGTTACGACCGTATAATCCTACAGTTGCACGCTGTAATCCTAAGCGTTTAGTAATTTTCGGATTTACCGTATAGTTTAAGCTGGCTTCCCTAAACTTGATGAAATTAGTAGAGAAAGTGTTACCCTCGGCATTATCTATCCCGTAATGTGAGCGGTAATACTCATCTATGTTAGTTGCTATTACATCATTAGGGCGGTAAGAGCCGTCGGCGTTTTGTACTACACCGTTACCAATAATACCGTTGTATCGTCCCGGTAGTGTATTGGTGGTTTTACCTTGCTCAGCCAGTTTGTAGTTGGTTAAGGAGTATGCCACAGCGCCGTATTGCGCATCGAACAGTACGTTTAAATTAAACTGCTTGTATTTGAAATTACTACCTAAACTGGTTGTAAATTTGGGAGAGGTATTACCTAACTTAACCGGTGTAGTAGCAAGTAAAGCATAACCTGTTCTGCTATCGTAAACTATCTGTCCATCGGGCGACCGCTGATAACCCTGACCATACAAATCGCCAAGGCCTCCACCTACGGTGGCAATAATTTGACCGCCGCCTGTTGGCCCGCTGCGCAATAATACAGAGCTGTCGCCAAGTTCTTTAATCGTACCTCTGTTTGCAGTGAACGTACCAAAAACCGACCACTCAAAGTTTCTCGATTTAATCGGGCTTCCGTTCAGGGCAACCTCAACCCCTTTATTATTTACTACACCTAAGTTAACCGTGGCAGTAGAGAAACCGGAAGAGGCATCTAACCTTCTGCTCAAAATTTGATTGGAGGTATTACCTGTGTATAAAGCTACATCCAAACCTAAGCGGCTTTTGAACAACTTAATTTCGGCACCAACCTCATAGTTAAAGGTCTTGGAATAATTTAATTCGGGATTAGCCAGCAAGGAAGGATTTTGCAAACCACCCGGATATACACTACCTGCTGTTTCATAATTGAATGAAGTTAAATAAGGCGTGGTACCGCCACTACCCACACCGGAAAGCGAGAACCTCAGTTTTGCATAGTCAATAACGGCTGGCAGCTTAAAGGCCTCTGAAGGCAAAAAGCTTAAACTGGCCGAAGGATAAAAGAAGCTTACCTTATCGGTACGTTGGGGGGTAGCCAGGGTACTGGTCCAATCCTGACGGCCTGTTAAATCGAGGTACAAATAATCTCTGAAACTGGTAGAAACCAAACCATAAAAACCATTTAAGGCATATCTGGATTTATTGGGAAGGGTAACTAACTGGCCCGCATTGTTTGATAAGGTATATACACCAGGGAAAACCAATGAATCGGCCCTAACCTCATCTTTATTGTAGTTATTGCGTAGCATACTACCACCGGCCGTAGCGGTTACGGTAATATCCTTATTTATTTTCTTGTTGTAGCGTAACAGAAAATCGGCTCCAGCTTCTTGCGAATAAATATTTTGTGTGCGGAACGAACCTTTAGGTAACCTGGTACCAGCATCGAAAGGCCTTTGTTGTGAGCGTTGCTCATATCCCATATCCAGTGTTGCCCTAACCTGCAAACTCAGTTCTTTAGTAATGGCATAGTTAGCTTGTACGTTGCCAGTAATAGCGTTGCGGGTAGATTTGTTCAGGAACTCGTACGATACCGCGTAAGGGTTTTCGGGAAATGAACTGAACGGATAAAATATTTGACGATCGGTTTGTCCGTTTCTCCAGTAATTTTTAAGCCAGTTCAAATCGGCATTGGGCTGCCAAAAAATAAACCAGTACATTAAGGATTGGTTACCATAACCGGCACCCGGCAGGTTATCGCTCGATCTGTTGGTGTAGTTTACCTTAGAACTTATAGTTAACTTATCATTTACTTTCGAGTTTACCGATAGGGCCAGTGTGTTACGGCCATAACCTGTATTAGGCGTAATCCAGCTGTTTTTAACATTGGTTGCCGAAAAACGGGCTGTTGTTTTGTCGGTGCTACCATCTACAGTAACCGTATTGGTAAAAGTTTGACCCGTTTCAAAGAATTCACGGATCTGGTTTTTGTAAGGCACCCAGGGGGTTCTAACTGTACTGCGTACTTGCGTAACGGGGTCCAGCTGAAAAAATTGCTGTCCGTCAAACTTGGGTCCGTATGCCGAGCTGGTTGCGCTGGTACTGGCACCATCGGGCCCGGCCAGGTACGAATAATAGTTTGAACCGGCAGTACCCTGTCCGTATTCATATTGCAGATCGGGCCAGCGGTTAACACTTTCAAATGAGGTGTTGGAATTAATGGTAACGCCTAAGCCCTTCCTTTTAGAATTGCCGGATTTGGTGGTAATAATAATAGCTCCATTGGCACCTCGTTGCCCGTACAAGGCAGCTGCACCGGCACCTTTCAGCACGGTTACAGTTTCAATATCTTCGGGGTTAATATCATTAATATTGCTACCATAATCGGCCGGCATGTTATCACTGCTGGTACCGTAAGCGCTTTCGCCACTTACTGCGGTACGCCTGCCGCTTCCCTGGTTCACAATTATTCCGTCAACTACTATCAGGGCTTCATTATCGCCGGTGAGGTTTTTTTCGCCGCGTAAAATTATTTTGTTTGAACCCGCCGGGCCGCTGTTTGAACGAACCAGTGTTAAACCGGCCACTTTTCCCGATAAGGCATCGGTCCAGTTATTAGATATGGCATCAGTAAGCTGCTCAGTTTTTAAAGTAGTGGCCGAATAACCTAAAGCTTTTTGCTCGCGTTTAATACCCAGCGCTGTAACAACAACCTCGTTCAGTTCGCTCGAGCCGCGTTTAAGGCGTATCGTTAAATTACTTTGGCTACCGGTAACAGGTATGGTTTGAGGAGTATAGCCTATGTAGCCAATAACAAGCTGAGTACCAGCATCAACATTAGCGGTAAAGCGTCCTGCTGTGTTAGTAATAGCTAAAGTCTTTTTTTGATCATCACTAATGGTAACGCCAATAAGCGGCTGTGCATCATCGTCATCAATAACAGAGCCTTCAACCCTAACCGTACCCTGACTTTTAGCGACAATTAAAATGTTATTATCGTTTGATTCTCTATAAGTAAAGGCCGTGCCCTGCAATAACAGGTTCAAGGTTTCCTGCACGGAGCGCTGTGCGCGGCTAATATTAACTATTCGCTTATCGTTCAGCAGGTTATTATTATAACTTATAGATGTATTGCTTGCTTTTTCTAACTGTGTAATGGCATCTTTAAAGGTAATACCGTTGGCGCCAAAAATTATTCTTTTACTTAAAGTTTGGGCGCTAACCAAGGCCAGGCCTAAAAACAGTTGTAAAAAAACCAGTATGGTCAGGAACCATATCTTTTTCATATATTTACTTAATTTATGCTTGTTTTCGTGAGTTTAAATTGATTATGGCCGATGATTGTTACCAGCAATCTTCGGCTTACTTTAATAACAGGTAGTTGTTATTCCATTATTTTCCCTCCCTTTTGATTGTTGTTTGTTAAAAATACTTGATTCCCCTTTTGGGTATAGGCTATTCCCGAAAGCAGGCTGATGTTTTCCATTACTTCCTGTATAGGCAGGTTTTTAAATTTAGCGGTGAGCTTAATCTGCTGCAGATCGGGGTCGGTAAATTCAATTTTAACACCATAATGATGTTCTAACGCAACCGCAATATCTTTTAACGATGTATTGTAAAAAATGAGGTTGTTGGCCGTCCATGACCTTACCGCAGCAGCATCGGTACTATTAAATGCATACAAACCGCTTTGGGTATCAATTTCAATTTGCTCGTTAGGCATTAAAAATTTCACCAGCTTGTTTTTACCCTTTACGTTGGCCATAATGCCAACTTTGCCGGTACTTACCGTAACCGCAACTTTTCGGTTGGTAGCGTAAGCTTTTACGTTAAACGATGTGCCTAAAACAACCGTGGTTATGTTGCCGCTTTGAACCGTAAATGGCCTTTGGGCCTGGTGTACCACATCAAAAAATGCCTCACCGTTAAGGTAAACCCTCCGTTTATCCGTTTTAAAGTCCGACGCGAATTTGATGGTAGTACCTCCGGCCAGGTAAACGTACGAACTGTCGGGCAACATAATTTTGGAACGTTTGCCGTCGGCGTTTTTTATGGTAATATAGGGGGTTTGTTTACTGCTATGCTGTTGAAGTAATAGCCCGCAAGCACATATCAGCAAGCCAATTGCCGCGGCGTAAAGCCATTTAAACGCTGGCTTAACAATAGTGTTTTTAGTATTTGTTAAAGATTTGTTAAGGTGTGTTTGTATTCGCTCCCAGTTTTGAGAAGAATTTTTAGGTTGACTGAAGTAAAACTTCGATGCCTGAAGAATTTGTATAGTTTCACTAAACTCCAGCAAATTTTCATCGCTTTCCTCTATCCATTCCTGTAATTGTGTTAAACCATCATCTGTTATGGTTTTCTCAAAGTACTCAACTATTAACCGGTGTTTTTGCTCTTCCATTGCTTCTGTATGTAAAGACAGGTTTTGGCAACTTAATACGCAGCAAGGTTTGTTATGTAATTATTAAGAAATCTTTAACTGATTAATTGTACCGGTAAGAGTCTTTCAAGATAATACGGAGTTTTTTTACAGTTTGGTATAAAGTGCTTTCCACCGTCCTAACCGATATGCCTAATGTTTTGGCCACTTCGTATTTGTTAATATTGTCTACATGGCTCATTAACAGTACCTCGCGCTGCGAGGCCGGAAGTTGATCAACAACAGCAATCAGCTTGTTATAAGATTCGCGTCCTGTTAAAATGTGTAGTGGTGTTACCCTGTCGGGAATAGTATGGGTTTCAAATTCAATATCTTCAATTGAATCTACCGGAGCTTTTTTCTTTTGTAGGTAATTGAGCGATAGATTTTTAGTAGAAATAAAGAGATAACTTTTTACATTTAAAATTACGGCATTGGCCCGGTTATCCCATAATTTCATAAAAAGATTAGCAACAATTTCTTCTGCTATGGTATAGTCTTTAGTATAAACTTCACTCAATTGGCACAACGATTTATAGTGCCTGTCAAATAATGTTTTGAGTGATAAATCATCACCTTTTGCTAAAAGAGCAATCAACGCTTCATCTGTAAGTTGTTGGTACATGCCAGATCCTGTATATGCCTCCAAAGTTAAGGATGCAATGTTAGGCTAATGTTAAATAAATATTTTACCTCATTACCTGTTGTGTGATCCGGGCGAAAAATAATTTAAACAATACTTCATAACTGAAGTATAATTTCTGATTTTCGTCCTCGTTTAAAAAGTGTAGTTTCTGTATAATGATGTTATTGTATAAAAGTGTTTTAGCTGGCGTGCTGGCAATGGGTATATTAGCTTCTTGCTCACACGCACCTAAAAATGGGGTAACCAACGCCGGTAAACCATTTGAGCCGCAAAAGCTTTTACAATATAATCCTAAAGATGCCGACAAGGAGATAGACGCTTTTATGAAGCACCTGCACCAGAAAAGTGCATTTAACGGTAACGTATTGGTCGCTAAAAAAGGGAAGATCATATATGAAGGTGCTTTTGGCTGGGCCAACCACCTCACACGTGATAGCCTTAAATTAGGATCGAAGTTTGAACTGGCTTCCGTATCAAAAACGATGACCGGCACCGCCATCATGATACTTTGGGAACAAGGCAAATTAAAGCTCGACCAGGATGTGCGCGACTTTTACCCCAACTTTCCGTACGAGGGTATAACCATACGCTTGCTGCTTACCCATCGCTCGGGCATGATGAATTATGTTTACTTTGTAGACGGGCTGTACCGCTCGCAGCATTTGGATCAGAAAAAGGGCATCACCAACAAAGCCGTAATGGACCTGATAGCCCAATACAAACCGGCACCATTTAATAAACCTAACCTTAGATTTTTGTACAACAACTCTAACTACATGGTGCTGGGTTCTATAATTGAAAAAGTTACCGGCATGCCTTATTCACAATTTATGCAGGAAAATATCTTTAAACCTGCAGGCATGACGCATACGGCTGTGTACTCTAAAGCCGTTTACGATAAAATACCGGTAGATGTGGTAGGCCACGACCGCAACAGCTGGCGCTACTCGGTAGCACAAAACTTTTTAGATGGCCCGGTAGGTGATAAAGGTATTTACAGTACCATTGCAGATTTATACCTGTTTGACCAGGCACTTAAAGCCGGAAAGTTAATTAAAGCAGCAACGCAAGACTCGGCCTATACCGGTCGTAACACCGCCCTTCGCGGGCATTTTAATTATGGGTACGGTTGGCGTATATTTGAAGGGCCGGGCGAAAAAGTGGTGTACCATACCGGCTGGTGGCATGGTTTCCGGCATATTTTTTTACGCGACCTGAAAAACGATGTCACCATTATTTTGTTAGGAAACTTAGTGAACGGCAGTTTGTTGCATTTAGACGAACTGTACAAAATTACCGGCATGCCCGTTGTACGTAAAAATGCCTACAGCGGCACCGGCGATGCGGCGGAGGATTAAAGCCCCCCACCCCCTAAAGGGGGAGTAGCAATGCATGGGGCATATAATATATTATTAATTTACTTAAAAATCCCCCTTTAGGGGGTTAGGGGGCAACATGTTCGATAAACTATTTGAAGCACAGCAAAAAGCAGGCGAAGTTAAACAGCGCCTGGATGGTATCAACGTAACCGGTGAAGCCGAAGGTGGCAAAATTACGGTTACCGCTAACGGTAATAAAGTATTACAAAGTATTGCTATTGATGAAGCTTTCTTGAAAGAAGCCGATAAAGAGGAGCTGGAAGAGCTAATGGTGTTAGCCGTAAACAAAGCACTGGAGCAAGCCGAAAATGTAAACCAGGCCGAAATGGCCGCCATGACCAAAAACATGTTTGGCGATTTGGGCGGCATGTTTGGACAATAGAGGTAGCATTAATAAAAAAAGTTTATATTTATATATGGATGCTTCATTAAAATACAAACTGGTTGAAATTTCCTCATGATCAGGTAATGAAAGATATCAAGATTCTTTGCCTATCGTGCTGTAATTAACCGGCAGATAAGTTTTTATTACAGAACCAAAGGAAGCAATATTGAATTACTAATATTTTGGGATAATCGCTTAAACCCTAAAAAGCTTATAAATAACACAATATAAATACTTATGAAACTTACCTATTACGGACATTCGACCATCGAGATACAAACAGGGGGAAAGACCCTGCTATTCGATCCGTTTATTACCCCTAACGAACTGGCCAGACACATTGATGTGAACAGCCTGAAGCCAGACTATATCCTGATCTCTCACGGACACGGCGACCATGTGGCCGATTTGATCCCTATTCAAAAAAACAGCGGCGCACAGGTGATCTGTATTGCCGAAATTGCCGGCTGGCTGGAAAATAATGGCGTAGAAGGAGCCCACGGGATGAACATTGGCGGCAGTTTTGATTTTGATTTCGGCAGAGTTAAAATGGTTTATGCCCTGCACTCCAGCTCTATGCCCGACGGAAGCTACGGAGGTGTACCCGCTGGTTTTGTTATTTACGCGGACGGCAAAAAGATCTACTTTGCCGGCGATACCGCATTAACCTATGATATGAAACTACTGGCCGAAGAAGAACTGAACTGGGCAATATTACCTATCGGCGATAATTATACCATGGGTATTGATGATGCTGTTAAAGCTGCCGGTTTTGTGGCCTGTAATAATGTAATCGGTGTACACTACGATACTTTTCCGGTAATTAAAATTAATAAGGAAGAGGCTCAGGAGAAATTTTTAAAAGGCGGGCTTAATTTAAAATTGCCAGCTATTGGCGAAAGTATAGAATTGTAATTATTAACTACTCATAAAAAAAGGGCCTCCTGATATAATCGGGAGGCCCTTTTTTTTACATTTTCATGGTGTCTCTTTTGGTAGTATCTCTCTTGGTCTTCTTTTTCATTTTGCCATCTTTCTTCTTCTTTTTGATAGTATCTTGCTGCGTAGCATCAGTTTTTACCGAAGTGACAGAGCCATGTGCAAAAACGGTTCCGAAAGAGATAGCCGCAATGGCCATCATACAAATTACTTTTTTCATAACCAGCTGTTTTAAATGTTTTGTTTAACCATTAGTTAACAGCCGGTTTTGAATTTTGTTCCATTTTTTTTTATATAACAGTTCCGTTAGGTATCACCGCGCGTTTTTTAACTACTACAATTCCATCCTGTACGGTGTATGCGCCATAATCGCCATCTTCCAGTTTTTGTCCACAGTTAATGCATACGTCATTTCCTATGTAAACATTTTTATCAATAATGGCATTTTTGATCTTGCAGCGGTCGCCAATACCCATTATAGGCGTTTCACTTTCTTGCGATTCGGCAATCTGCTCCAGCGTTTGGTAAACATCGCCACCCATTACATAACAATTCTCAATTTCGGTATTAAAACCGATACGGGTACGGATACCAATAATAGACCGTTTAATAAGGCTGGCGTTGATGATACAGCCATCGGATATGATCGACCTTTCTAAGTGAGTGCCCGATATTTTTGATGGCGGCAACATGCGTGCGCGGGTAAATATATGGCGCTTATCGAACAGGTTAAACTGTGGTATATCATCCGTTAGGCCAAGGTTAGCTTCAAAAAAAGACGGGATAGTACCAATATCTTCCCAATAGCCCTCATACTGATAGCTGGCAACACGGTGGGTAGCTATGGATTGCGGGATAATTTCCTTACCAAAATCGGGGTGGTCGTTACCCTGCAGCAGTTCGTACAGGGCTTTACGGTTAAATATATATATACCCATAGATGCCAGGTAAAAACGGCCTTGTCCGGCCATAACATCACTCACTTCCGATGCCCAGCTTTCAAAACCACTTTTAGGTTTTTCAATAAAATCGGTAATCAGGTTCTCCTCATCGGTTTTTAAGATCCCAAAGCTGGGAACATCATTGGCATGTACCGGTATGGTGGCAATAGAGATTTCGGCTTTGGTTTCAATATGCTTCTCTACCATGTCCTTAAAGTCCAGTTGATAAAGCTGATCGCCCGAAAGGATCAGTACATAATCGAACTCATGCACCGAAAGGTGGTGCAGGCTTTGACGTACCGCATCGGCCGTGCCTTGAAACCAACCCACGTTTGATGGAGTTTGTTCGGCTGCCAGGATATCTACAAAAGAATCGCTGAAGCTGCTGAAGTGATACGTGTTTTTAATGTGTTTGTTGAGCGATGCGGAGTTAAATTGCGTTAACACAAAAATACGCTCAAAGCCCGAATGCAGGCAGTTAGAAATGGGAATATCAACCAGCCGGTATTTACCGGCAATAGGTACTGCTGGTTTGGAACGGGTTGCGGTTAGCGGAAATAAACGTGTTCCCTGGCCGCCGCCAAGCACAATGCTAATTACTTTGGAGTTCATATAATTGGTGTTAAGCTTTCATAAAGTAGGTTGTACTGTTTGGCCGACTGTGTCCACGAGAAATCCAAGGCCATCATACGTTTACATAACAACTGTAATTGCTCAGTGTTCTTATAAAGTTCAATTGCTCTGCTAATAGAGTAAACTATGTCATTTATATTACTTTCATTAAAGCAAATGCCATATCCTCCTTCATCGCCAAAGTCAATTACGGTATCAATTAAACCACCGGTACGGCGCACTATAGGAACGGTTCCGTAGCGCAAAGCATAGAGTTGATTCAACCCGCAAGGCTCTACGCGCGATGGCATGAGCAAAAAGTCGGCACCTGCATAAATGAGATGGGCCAGCTCCTCGTTATAGCCAATGTAGGTTTTATAATTATCAGGAAACAGATCGTTCAGTTGCGTTAGTGCAGCCTCTGTTTCCTTATCACCTGCACCCAGCATTAGTATATTTACCTCACCCGCGTGTTCGTTTAAGCTTTGGGTAAAGGCTTCGGGTAACAGATCGGCACCTTTTTCAACCACCAAACGGCCAATAAAGGCAATTAACGGCTTCTCGGGTGATAGGCCAAATCGTTTACACAGTGCCTTTTTATTGGTTAACTTACCTTTAGCTGGCAACAGAGGATCAATAGGCCCGGCAATCATAGGGTCGGTATAGGGGTTCCATACTTCGGTATCAATACCGTTAACTATCCCTTGTCCTTTGGCGCGTTCTATATAAAACAAGTACTCTAACCCATTGGAGTTATTGGATAGCTCCATTAAATAACTGGGAGATACAGTAGTGAACTTTGCCACACATTTAACGGCACAGGCCAGCGGGTTAATACCCCCGGCCCAATCCAGCAACCCGGCATAGTTCATGTCTACCTCGGGCAGGTAATTAAACTTTTCGTACCCGAATGCGCCGTGGTATTGCCCGTTATGTATGGTAAATACGGTGGCTGTTTTCGATAGTCTTTTGTACAATGCCGAATGCTGTAGCAGGAAAGGAATTAAACCTACATGATGGTCGTGGCAATGAATTATATCGGGCTTTTGCTGCGACCAGGTAATCCAATCTAAAAACGCCAGCTGAAAGGCAATAAATTGTTCGCGCTCATCGGGGTAGCTATACACTTCGGGCCGGTCTAATAAACCAGGAATATAGATCAAGAACAGTTCAAAACCTAATTTATTGGTACGCTCTTTCCAGATCTGGAATTCGTAACGGCGTTTCCCTAACAGGTTAGAGGCTTCAAACACTACATCAAACTCGTTTTCCTGAACAAATTTGCGATTGTAAAAAGGGAGCACTACGGCGGCTTGCAGGCCGGCCTCGTTCTGGTATTTAGGCAAAGCGCCTACCACATCGGCCAGGCCGCCAACCTTAGCTACCGGATAACACTCTGCTGCAAGGTGATAAACTTTCATTTGATAGGTATGAATGGCTCAATGTAAGCAAAAGTTCACTTACACAAACACAACCTGTAACTATTAAAATGTGTTTTACCAAAGTGTTAATTATTGCGTTAAATCTGTATGATTTATTTAACAGGATTTAAGCTTAACAAAAGTATCTTCAAGCCTTAACAAGGCGGTTACAGATAATCTTACAGCTGATCGCTGTTATTAAACACTTGTATTTGATAAATATGCAGGTACACAAAAACACCATTTTGTGTACATTGCTAAGCTGGGTACAATGCTTATATTTGATGTAATACCAATTACCAGCCACCACCTTCATGAATAGAGCTAAGTTTATGCTGCCTTGGGCTATAATGTTGTTATGTTTTTGCAGCACAACAGCCAATGCCCAGCAAAATCCGTCCATAAAATTTAAGCTGTTTTTTGAGAAAGTGTTTTTACACACCGATAGAAGCACTTACGTTGCCGGCGATAGTGTTTGGTATAAAGCTTACTTAACCGATGCCCAAACAGGTATGCTATCATATAATAGTGCTAACCTTTATGTAGAGCTGATAGCACCTGCGGATACTTTGGTGAGCCGGCAAATTATTCAACTTAAAGGAGGTTTAGGTAATGGTGATTTTGCCTTGCCCGATTCGCTCCCGATGGGAACCTATCGCCTGCGTGCCTACACTAACTGGATGCGTAACTTTGGGAATGAATTTGTGTTTGAGCATCGTATTACCCTATTAGGTAATGCCCTGCCAAACAAAGTAAGCCCGTCCGAAATCATAACACCTAACATTCCCCGGCAGCCCGATGCGCAACCTATTACTAATATTCCTGTTGGCTTTTATCCCGAGGGCGGTTCTCTGGTTAATGGCATTAATAGTTTAGTAACTGTTAAGGTTGAAGACAATGGTAGGGTTTCAGATTTTACTACTATAAAAGGCTCCGTTTATAATTCGTCCGGTAAACCTGTTGCCACCTTTCAGTGCGATTCGTTAGGCATAGCGCAATTTAATTTGCAACCCCAAAGCGGGCAATTGTACAAGGCCGCCGTAACCTGCGGCACAGCTGTATTTACGGTTAGTTTGCCAACCGCATTAAACCAGGGTGCAGCACTACACCTGGTTATAAACGGCAACAACGTGAAAGCGATGATTAGCTGTACCAATATCCTTGATACCTTGACCCCTCGGCAACTAACCCTTGCAGGTAAACACGCCGGAAAAACGTATTTTACCGAGCCTGTTGTTTTAAACGGTACAAAAGCAGAGATAGACATTCCTGTAGAAGTGCTGCCAGCCGGGGTAGCCAGCTTAACCCTTTACGATGCCGGGTTACACCCCCAGGCCGAGCGCCTTATTTTTATACAACCACAATATAGTCCCTTAACTATCCATACAGATAAGCCTGTTTACGGGCCTAAAGACAAAGTAAATGTTTCTTTGAAAGTTGTTGATGATGAGGGCAAACCGGCAGTGTCGTTCCTGTCATTAGCAGCGATAGATGCCAGTACTATTGATACCAATGCGGGCAATATTGCTACCTACCTGTTATTACAGTCGGAATTAAAAGGCCATATAAACCACCCCGAACGCTACTTTGATACGGCCAACGTTAACCGGCAGCAGCAATTAGATCAATTGCTGCTTACCCAAGGCTGGCGTAATTATTTATGGCGACAGCTTGCTGATACTGCTATTGCCATTACATATGCACCCGAAAATGGCTTTACGCTTACTGGCAGTTTACGCCAAAAGTTTGCCAATAAGCCATTGGTTAATAAGAAAGTAGTGGCGACTTTACTACAAGGCCGTAATGATAGCCACATGTATTTAGCCTTAACTGATAGTGCCGGCAAATACCGTTTTGACCACCTGCCTGTTAATGGTGAACGCAATGTAGAACTCTCTGCTTTGGATGACAAGCAAAAAAACATAGGTTGGCTTTTGGTGGATAGTATTAAACCAGATATTCTACCTGTTAAACCATTGCCTCAATTAAAAATGGGCGCACAACAGCAACTAATAACAAAAGCGCAAACTCAGATTGCACAGCAGCGGCAAGCCATACGCAATAGCCAAGCTATAAGGTTAAAAGCAGTAAATGTTAAAGGGCCGCGAACTGCTAATTCTCCTAATTATTCAGCTAACACCTATAAGCCAGACCAGATTTTTAATATCACCCCCAAAGATCATTCTTATAAAACTTTACAATGGTTTTTATTACAAAATTTAAAAGGAGCCTTAGCAAGCAATATAGATTCAGTATCTGGTATTTTAGTACCTGGAGTTGTGAGTATTCTGCCTGGAATGCCTCATAGTATGCTATTATCCCCTGTGTTAAGTATTAATGGAAGGGAGAATCTTTATGAAGAAAGTTCGGCCGAGGCTGACCGCAAAGTCATTTATGATTTACCTATTCAAAATGTTACCAAAGTGGTTTTTAAACATTTATACGGTATCTTATTTAAGCCGCAAAAACAAACTTCAGTTACTTTAATGCATGGCGATATTTATGTATTAGAACTTACACTGAAATCCGGCGCGTTAAAACGGCCCGATGTTACCAAAACTTCCATGGAAATTAACGGCTATTACCAGGCCCGCGAGTTTTACAAACCGGTTTATAATAGCCTGGCAAAAAGCAATACGCCCGACTATCGCTCTACGGTTCACTGGCAACCTCATGTGATAACTGATGCTACCGGCAAGGCCGTTATTAGTTACTACAACGCCGATGCAAAAACAACCGTTAAAGTAATTGTGCAGGGTATAACCGAAAAAGGCATACCTGTATTTGGCACGGCCAGCTATGCTGTAAAGTAGTAATAAACAAAAACGCCATGCCGAACTGCTTCAACATGGCGTTTATAACTTTGCTTTTGGGATGCTGAAATAAATTCGGCATCACCTATAACTGGGGTTTTATACTTAATGCGCTTCCAGCCAGTTAGCGCCAACACCCATTTCTACCATAATAGGCACCTCGGTTTTAATGGCGGTTTTCATGAAGTGGGCTATAATGGGTTTCACCGTTTCAATTTCGTGTTTAGGCACATCGAACACCAACTCATCATGCACCTGCATGGTCATGCGGGCATCCAGGTTTTGAGCCTTAAACTCGCGGTGAATGTTAATCATGGCTATCTTGATCATATCGGCAGCCGATCCTTGTATGGGGGCGTTAATGGCATTTCGTTCGGCAAAACCGCGCACGGTGGCATTGGCCGAATTAATATCGCGCAGGTAACGGCGGCGACCCATCAGGGTTTTCACATAACCGTTCTCCCTGGCAAAGTTCATGGTATCGGCCATGTAATTTTTGATGCCGGCAAACTGCACAAAGTACTGCTCAATAATATCGCTGGCTTCTTTGCGGGGGATGCCCAAACTTTGAGATAATCCAAAGGCCGACTGACCATAGATGATCCCGAAGTTTACTGCCTTAGCATTACGACGCTGTTCGCCGGTTACCTCCTCTAAGGCAATGCCGTACACGTTAGCCGCTGTTGCAGTGTGGATGTCGAGGTTCTTGGCAAACGCATCCAGCATGTTCGGGTCTTTGCTGATCTCGGCTATAATGCGGAGCTCTATCTGTGAATAATCCGCCGATAGCAGCAGGTGGTTCTCATTGCGCGGAATGAAGGCTTTACGCACCTCGCGGCCACGCTCGGTACGGATGGGTATATTTTGCAGGTTAGGGTTTTGCGAACTTAAACGGCCCGTGGCAGCCACCGCCTGGTTATAATTAGTATGGATGCGACCAGTTTTAGGATTTACCATTAAAGGTAACGCATCTACATAGGTTGATTTCAGTTTCAATAACTGGCGAAAATCCAGTATGTCACGCACAATATCGCTTTTACTGGCTAAAGCCAGCAGCACATCCTCACCAGTTTGGTACTGACCTGTTTTAGTTTTTTTGGCTTTAGGGTCGAGCATCAGTTTCTCAAACAACACCTCGCCTAATTGCTTGGGCGACGATACGTTGAATTTGACACCTGCCTTTTCGTAAACCGTTTTTTCCAACCGGGCTATGTCAATTTCCAGTTCTTTAGAAAATTCTTTAAGCGTTGGCTCGTCAATTTTTACGCCTTCAAACTCCACATCAGCTAAAACGTAAACTAAAGGGTTCTCAATTTCGTTAATGAGCTGATCGGCACCGGCGGCTTGCAGTTTAGGGACGAATACCTCTTTAAGCTGTAACGTTATATCGGCATCTTCACCGGCATAATCCTTTACTCGCTCTACGTCTACCTCACGCATGGTACCCTGGTTTTTACCCTTGGGGCCAATCAATTCGGTAATGGAAACCGGTTTGTAACCCAGGTAATTTTCCGACAAAATATCCATGCCGTGGCGGGTATCGGGGTCTAACACATAATGAGCCAGCAAAGTATCAAACAAGCTTCCCTGCACCTGTATGCCGTACCATTTCAGCACTAAAATATCGTACTTCACATTTTGCCCAACCTTTTTAATGTCGGCATTTTCCAGGATTACCTTAAACTCATCGGCAACGGCTTTAGCCTCCTCATAAACCGCCGAAACCGGGATATACCAGGCCTCGCCGGGCTTAATGGCAAAAGATAAACCCACCAGTTCGCAGTTATTAGCATCGATGCCGGTGGTTTCAGTATCGAAAGTTATTTCGGGTTGTTGCAGCAGCAAGGCTATCAAATTGGCACGCTCTTCGGGTGTGCTAACTAAATGATAGTTGTGCGGAACGTTCGTGATGTTCTTAGAGGCGATCTTAATTTCTTCGGGTTGGGCAATATCTTTAACATCAACCGAAAGGGTACGACCGTTGCCATCGTTAGGGTTGCTGAACAGGTCTTGTTGTCCGCCCGGACTTGCTTTATATTCGGTGATACTAAAGTCGTCGCCAAACACACGCCGGCCCAAAGTACGGAACTCCAGTTCGGCAAACAGCGGCTCCAACAGATCGCGGCTGGGGTTGCATAGTTCGAGCCCGGCTTCGTCTAACTCCACCGGCGCATCCAAAATTATGGTAGCCAGTTTTTTCGACATCAAACCCTGATCGACATACTTCTCTACGTTCTCGCGCATTTTGCCTTTCAGCTCGTGGCTGTGGGCAATAATGTTTTCCATGGAACCATATTGCTTGATCAACAGCTTGGCCGTTTTTTCCCCAATGCCGGGGATGCCGGGGATGTTGTCTACCGCATCGCCCCAAAGGCCCAATATATCTATCACCTGGCAAACTTCTTCAATTTCCCATTTGGCTTTTACTTCCTTTACCCCCATGATCTCCATATCATTCCCCATACGGGCGGGCTTATAAATGAAGATATTCTCAGACACCAATTGGGCAAAATCCTTATCGGGAGTCATACAGTAAACCTGGTAGCCTGCTTTTTCGGCCTTTTTAGCCAGGGTACCTATAATATCGTCGGCCTCAAAGCCATCGGAAGTAATAACGGGAATATTGAAGCCCAAGATCAGCTTGATGACATAAGGCATAGCAGCCGAAAGGTCTTCGGGCATTGCCTCGCGGTGACCTTTATAGTCGGCAAAATCAGTATGGCGTTCGGTTGGGGCATCTGTATCAAAAACCACGGCCATGTGGGTGGGTTTTTCTTTTTTCAATACATCCAGCAGGGTATTGGTAAAACCCATTACCGCCGATGTATTGATACCGCCCGATGTAAACCGCGGGTTTTTACTTAACGCAAAATGCGCCCGGTACATCAGGGCCATGCCATCCAAAAGGAATAATTTCTTCATTGATCAGAATTTACTGAATTTAAGAATTACCTGAATTAAGGAATTCTAAATCGGTTGATACAAAAATAGGATTAATGGTTATAAAGCCGCTATGTAAATAATTTTCTGCCGTTACACAAGCATTCTATTAATTCTTAAATTCAGTAAATTCAGTAAATTCAGATTCAGATAATTATTTAAAATCACACCCTACCACATGATCGTTCACCATACCGGTGGCCTGCATATAGGCATAGCAAATGGTGGTACCAAAAAACTTGAAGCCACGCTTTTTCATGTCTTTACTAATAGCGTCGGATATTTCTGTACGGGCAGGGATGCTGACCGGCTGGTTAATGATGGGCTTTCCATCGGGCATAAAGCTGTACAGGTATTTATCAAAAGAACCAAACTCCTGCTGCACTTTGATGAAGTTTTGCGCGTTGGTTATCGTCGTGGTAATTTTTAAACGGTTACGGATAATACCTGCATCCTGCATCAGGCGTTCTGCATCGGGCGGTTGCATGGCAGCAACTGCTTGCACATCGAAACCGGCAAATGCCTTGCGGTAATTTTCGCGACGGCGCAAAATGGTGATCCAGCTTAAACCCGCCTGAGCCGATTCGAGCACTAAAAATTCAAAAAACGTTTCATCATCATGCACAACCTTGCCCCATTCCTCATCGTGGTATTTCCTGTAAAGTGCATCGGTACCGCACCAGGAGCAGCGAGTTGGTTCATCAGGCAATTGGTTCATTAGTTCATAGGTTGAAGTGGCAAATTGCTAAAAATTTCTATCAAAAATTAAAAAGCTATCCGTTTATATGGATCAGTAGGTAAAGTTGGAGAAGAATGAAAAGTTTGTTGCACGATCCATCACGAGGCGATACGAATGACTTGCCCGGTTATCTATTTATATATAAGCCCTGTTTTTGCTGATGACCAAAAAGGAGTTTACGGCGAATGGTAACCAAAGAGCGTGTACTTTATTCAAAGCCTACTCTTTTGCTTGAAACGCACTTTAATCACAAAACAATTTAGCTCCAACAATCGTAAAAGAATTGTTACATTTATAGTATGGTTCCCCTGATTAAGCCAGTTGTGTTTGAACGTTGTTTAGATCATGTCCCTTGTATCTTATTCGAGATCAACGTATATAAGGACAGATGTGCTTTTAATTTTGTCAATCAGGCTATAGTAACAGAATTAGAATTAGAGATTAAGGATGCCATGAGCGACTTCAACGCTTTTACCGCCTTCTTAGATATTCCTGATCACGAATCTTTAACCCGATCTTTAAAGCAGAGCGCAAAAGAGCTTACGGATTGGCGCTGGGAAGGACAATTCCAGTTGCCTACCGGTAAAAGAAAGTGGCTGAAAGGAGCTGCAACGCCGGTACAGAAAGGCGATCATGCCTGTTTATACGGTTTTTTTACCGACATCACTCCGTACAAGCACATAGACAATATGCTGGTTGAAACCGGCAGGCTCACCAAAACCGGTGCCTGGGAGCTCGACCTGACGACGATGATGCCGTACTGGTCTGAGCAGGTTTACCGGATACATGAAGTTAACCCGGCCATTAAGCCCGACCTAAGTAAAGCCCTTAATTATTACAAGCCCGAAGCGAGGCCGGTCATAACAGCCGCAGTTAAAAAGGCTGTTAAGGATGGCACACCCTGGAACCTGGAATTGCCGATAATTACGGAAAAAGGTAACGAAACGTGGGTTAGAACATCGGGCAAAGCTATATTTGAGCAGGGGAAGGCCGTAAAGCTTTATGGCGTTTTTCAGGACATCACCGAACAAAAGATGGCCGAGGAAAAGCTAAAGGTAATCTTCGAATGCTCTACTGATGCGCACCTGCTGTTTGGCAAACAAGGCATTATTGACTGTAATAACGCAGCGATAGAGATGCTGTGCTGCCAAGATAAAGCACACTTGCTTACCCAGCATCCGGCCGTGTTTTCACCAGCATATCAACCGGACGGCAGGCGCTCCAACGAGAAATCGGTAGAGATGGACAGGCTGGGTTATGAAAAAGGCTATCACCAGTTCGAATGGCTGCACAAACGGATGAACGGCGAAGAGTTCCCGGTGCTGGTTACGCTCAGCCCGGTATCTATTCAGGGTGAGTCGGCACTGCTGGTGGTGTGGCATGACATTACCGACCGTAAGAAAGCGGAGCAGGAGCTCATCCGTGCCAAAGAACTTGCCGAACAGGCCGTGATAGCTAAATCACAGTTCCTTTCAACTATGAGCCATGAGATACGTACGCCCATGAATGCGGTTATCGGTTTTACCAACCTATTACTGCAAACAGAACTGAACGAACAGCAAACCCAGTATTTGAATGTCTTAAAATTCTCAGGCGAAAACTTGCTGGTGCTGATTAACGACATTCTCGACTTCAGCAAGATAGAAGAAGGCAAGATCGATTTCGAAGAGGTCGATTTCAACATGGAAGAGTTATTGGACAATATACGCCAGGCCATGCTGCACCGGGCTGAGGAGAAAGGCCTTCAATTGAAACTCTTTGTTGACAAAGACTTGTCTTTGTCGGTTACCGGTGATCCGGTAAGGTTAAGCCAAATCATGACCAACCTTGTTGCCAATGCCATCAAATTCACATCGGCAGGTAAGGTGACTATTTCGGCATCAGTTAGCAGTAAGGAACACAATAGCCTTACTATTGATTTTGAGATAGCCGATACAGGCATAGGAATACCACAGGAGAAACAGGAATTTATATTTGAACGTTTTTCGCAGGCATCTTCAGACACTACCCGCAAGTATGGCGGTACCGGTTTGGGGCTTACCATTACCAAAAAGCTGATTGAAATGCAGGGCGGTAACATCAGTGTAAGCAGCGAGGTAGATAAGGGCTCTGTTTTCAGTTTCAGTCTATCCTTTAAAAGGAGTGATCAGGTACTTGTGAAATCCGTCAAGGTCCCCTTGCTCAACTCTTACAGCAGCTTAAAAGGTATTCGGGTACTTATGGCCGAAGATAACGAGATCAATATTATGCTGGTGCGGCAGTTTATGAAATTATGGGATGTGGAATGTGACATAGCCTACAACGGCGCAATGGCTGTTCAGCAAGTGCAGTTAAAAGATTATGATATGGTGTTGATGGACCTGGAGATGCCCGAGATGGATGGCTACCAGGCAGCAGCCGCCATCAGGCAACTTGACGGGGAAATATACAAGTCTATCCCCATATTGGCACTTACCGCTTCTGCCATGTTGGAAATTAAGGACAAAGCATTTGAGTATGGCATGAACGACTATATTAGTAAACCTTTTAAGCCTGAGGATTTGTATGGTAAAATAAAACAGTACGGGAAGTGAGGTAAACTTTTTTGGGAGACAAAAATGTGGAGTACCCCCCCCCGCTGTCCGTAGTCTCCTGACTACGGACTACTAAGACCGCAGACTCCTGTCTGCCGAATAAACACCACTCTTTCTACCCAAAACTCCTATCATCTGCCGAAGGTCCGTATATGGATGGTACGGCAATATCGTTGAGACGCATATAAACGGTGAGTTGTCCGCGGTGGTGTACCCAGTGGTTCAGGGTGGAGCTGAGCTGTTCGCGCCTGGTGGAGGTAAAAATGGTTTGTCTGTTGGCTTTGAGGTAAAACGGTGCATCCATACCGCCGTCGGTAATGTTTTGCAGGGCCGCATGGGCTTGCTGCAGGTTATCCTGAAAATGATCGAGCACTTGTTGCGTGGTTCTGGCTTCAATATGCTTAAATGTGGCGAAGTCAATCTCCTCATCTTGGGCTATGTGGGCTATCCACAACGGCATTTCGGCCACCAGCAAAGTTAAATAGCCCATTTCCATCGATTTAGGGTGCGGCTTCCAGCCAAACAGTTCGGGTGTTATGCGTTCCAAACATTTCTGGGTAGCCGGCGTTTCGGCATCCAGTTCTTTCAGGTATTCCTGTGCTAAAAAACTATCATTCATGGCTTTAAGGTTTTCATGAATAACAATCACGCATAAAAAAGGTTGGTAGATATGCTTTTTAGTCAAGCAATACTAACTACGACGTCCTATGTTTGGCGTTATCACCACCCATGCCTAATCCTCCGGCTATTTCATCGCATCTGGCGCTTAATTCACCAGTAATTTATATCCGCGCCCGTGTACATTAATGATCTCCACACGGGGGTCTTCTTTCAAATACTTGCGAATTTTACTTAAAAAAACATCCATACTACGTCCGTTAAAATAATTATCGTCGTTCCAGATGTTGAGCAGGGCTTCTTCGCGGGTAAGCACTTCGTTGGTGTGGAGGCAAAGCAGGCGCAGCAGCGCGGCCTCTTTAGTAGATAATTTTTGCTGGCCGGCATCCGAACTGATCACCTGTGCCATAAAGTCAAAATCGTATTTGCCTATTTTAAATTTAGTAGGCTTTTCCTCTTCTTTAGTACCGGTAGTTGCCGTGCGTTTTAATAGCGCGTTAATACGTAGCAGCAGTTCTTCTATACGAAAGGGCTTGGTAATATAATCGTCTCCGCCCAGGTTAAAGGCTTGGGTTTTATCATCTATCATGGCCTTGGCCGTAGCAAATATGATAGGTACCTGCTGGTTCATTTTCCTGATTTCTTTACCCAATGTAAATCCATCTTTTTTGGGCATCATCACATCCAGTATCAACAGGTCGAAATCACTTTTAGTAAATTCCCTTAATCCCTCGTCGCCGTCTTTGCTCAATACAACTTCAAACTTGCCTTTCAGTTGCAGGTAGTCTTGCAACAGCGTACCCAGGTTTGCATCATCTTCTACCAATAGGATTCTCTTCATGCAGTTATATTGAATTTCAGTTCAAACTCAGAGCCTTTTTCTTTTTCAGACCGTACGCTAATCATCCCTTCCAAACGCTTTACAATGGTGTTTACATAGCTCAGGCCCAGGCCAAATCCTTTCACATCGTGCAGGTTGCCGGTAGGTACGCGGTAAAACTGTTCAAATATTTTGGCCTGCTGATCGCGGCTCATGCCTATTCCCTTATCGGCCACACGTATAACCAGCTGGTTGTTTTTATTAAGGGTGCTAATAGTAAGTTCAGGATTTTCGCGGCTATATTTAATGGCGTTATCAACCAGGTTATAAATCACGTTCGAAAAATGCAATTCGTCGGCCTCAATAACCGAGTAGTCGGCATCCAGGTGCAAATCTACCTGGGCGTTGTTCTTTTGTAATTTAAGCTGCATACTATCCAGCACATCCATAATCAGCTCGTTCACCTCAACCGGTTTCTTATCCAGTTTAAAGTCGTTCTTTTCAATGCGTGCAATGTTCAGTACCCTTTCAATATGGCTGCCGAGGCGCTCGTTCTCTTCATAAATAATATCGGCCAGGCGGGCAACACGGGCATGGTCGGCAATAATTTCCTTGTCTTTTAACGCCTCACTGGCTATCATTATGGTTGATACCGGGGTCTTAAATTCATGCGTCATATTATTAATGAAATCGGTTTTCATTTCCGAGATCTTTTTTTGACGCAGGATAGAGAAGATAGTATAGCCAAAGCAAAAGATAAGCACCAGCAATAACCCGCCGCTAATAGACAGCATATAGGTCATGGTGTTTAAAATGTGCGAGCTTTTATCGGGGAAAAGAACACGGAGCTTACCCGGGTCGTTAATAACATCCTGAGCGAAAAGAGGTGTTTCATAAGTATCGGGTACATTAAAAACCGGCTTTTCACCCACCATATCATAAGCTTTAGAAAATATGATCGAATCGTTAGTAGCCGTTCTTATATCGTAACTGAATGGTAGGGTAATACCTTTATTATGCAGTTCGTACCGTAACAGCGAGTCTATCCACAAAGTATTTACCCGGTTTTTCAAAGGCTGATCGGCTTTTTTATATTCTTCGGCCAGGTTTTGCATTACCGTAACCTGCGTGCTTTTAAGCTGGGCAATAGAATCGGCCCGGAGCATTTCTTTAATTTGATTGGCGCGGCGTTCTTTAAGCTTGCGTTCGTGCTCGCGCTGCCAAATAGGATTAATGTGGGTTACCGCCACAACCTGCCTGCCCAATTGCGGATCGGCATAGTAATAGTACGAGGTATCATATTTTTGCAGGCGACTGCTTTTTTTTCCCTGACGACCCTTTAAAGGAATGTTAGTGATTTCGGGTGGTAGCTGACGCTGATGAGTAAGGCCGAATTCATCTATATACTCTTCTATACGAATGCGAACGTTCACCATGTCTTCCTGCGGCTGGCCGTAAAGTTCTTCATCGAGTTTGCTGCGCATAATAATGCTTCGCAAACTATCGCGCAGCTGGGCAATTTTACGCGAGTGCGTTTCCCTATCACTTGTTTGCGCTTTAGCCGATAGCTTCTTTTTAACGGTTTCGGGCTTTTTTTTGACAATAACAACGCGGGTAGAATTAGCTTCTTGCGTATTGCTGTCCATCTTTTTGTTTAAGAACTGGTTGGCATCCTGGCGCGAAAGCTTTGATACCACAACATTAAGCGCCTCTCTTACCGACCTATCGAACAGTTTGGTTTGCAACTGGTATGATTCGCGCAGAAAAAAGTATTGCATAGCCATTACACCCAGCAGTGCAAAACCCATGAGGCCAATAATTAAACCAATGCTCCTTTTCTTCATTACTTCAACAAAAATAATTTAATTACACTGTGCTAACATCATTTTAACAAAATTTAACACATACTCACAACTCACTGAAAACGAATAGCTTTACCTTTACGCATTGCTCACCCTAAATTTTTGGATCATGAAAAAACGTTTGTTAAAACCGGGTTTTGAAATGCTGTTTTCGGCCGGTATTGTAGCGGCACTTGGCTTGCCGCAATTATTATTTGCGCAAGACCGTAAAGCGGTTAAAAAGGAAATCAATATTGTTATTAAGGATAACGACACTACCTTCAACGGCAAAAATTTAAAAAAGATGGCTCCCGATGAAAGGCAGGATGCCCTGGCCGAGATCAATAAGACCGTGAAACCACATAGCCCGCAACGCCTGGAGTTTAACACACGCCAGAGCATTAACATTAAAGGCCACGATGGTATAAAAAGCGTTTATACTTATCGCCGCGATTCATCACGCCGATACGCAAATCCGACTGATGGACTTACAAGCCGCTTGCCCAACGTTAACTTCGGGATGGAAGGCCCTATTAAAGAACGATTAAGGCCCGAGGAGCGCCCATTACGGATGCGCAATTTTAGCAGGCAAAACTCACAAACGTTCGACTTTAACAATGTTGGTAAAGATGGCATTAACACGCATGTTAGCTACCAGGTTACCGAAGCCGGTGTGGAGGATGCTAAGAAGTTTGCCGGCTTAAATACCACCAGTACCCTGGAACTGCAGGATCTTACCTTTACGCCGCAGTTTACGGCCGGCAAAACCGTTTTAAGCTTTACCCTACCCGCTAAAACCGCAGCCGATGTTCAACTGACCGATAGCGAAGGCAAAATCATTTGGAAAGACAAAACCGCATTGGCCGGTTTCAGCAAAACCTTTACCTGGGGACTGAACGGCGTGTACTACCTGGTAGTAAAGCAAGGTGGTAATGCGGTGGTAAAGAGGATAGTTAAGGAATAGAATTAAGAGTACAGAGTCAGGAGTCAAGAAGCCTTTTCATACCTGAATATAACAACATAAAGGCCATTCGATCAAATCAAATGGCCTTTATGTTGTTGTCTATACTCTTAAATCTGTATTCTTGATTCTAATTAAAACGGCAGATCGTCATCATCCGGTGTGGAATTAATATCAACCGGGGCTGCATGCTCAGGGGTTGCGCTGCTGGCGCCGCCGCTTAACACATTGATCTTCCATAATTGCATGGAGTTAAAATAGCTTTTTTTGCCTGTTTTATCCGTCCACGGGCGACCTTTCAGGTTAAAGAAAACCTCCACATCATCACCCGCGCGTACATTATCTAACAGGTTGCAACGATCCTGAATAGCTTCAAACTTTAAGTACTCAGGGTATTGCGGATTTTCAATATATTCTACGATGAGTTCTCTCTTTTTTAACGACTCAGTTACCTGTTGCGTAGGCGCTACTTCGTGTACTTTACCTTTAATATCCATAATGATGCTTATAAAACGTAAAGTTAATAGTTACAATTGTATTTCGGGCATTTTTTAATTCATAAATTTGCAGCCACATGAATGTTTTCGAAAACAAAAGTAAGATTATTATCACCTGCAATAAACGCCTGTCTTATTACCTGCAGCAAGAGGTAGAAGCCCTGGGTTTTACTATAACCCGTACTTTTCAAACCGGTGTTGAATTATTAGGTACTGTTAATGATTGTATCCCCCTTAACTTAAACCTGCGCTGCGCCAGCCAGATCCTGTACTTGTTGCACAGCTTTGAAGCGGCCGACCCGCAACGCCTCTATAATGAGCTGGTACAAATAGAATGGGAAAAGCTGTTAGACTTTAACGGCTATTTCTCCATTACCTCCAACGTAAACAACGAGCATATTTTAACACCGCTATATGCCAACGTTAAGGTAAAAGATGCCGTGGTAGATCGTATTAAAGCCCAAAAAGGCATCCGCCCAAACTCTGGTCCCGAATTAAACAAAGCGGTATTACACCTGTACTGGCAAGATGATAAGGCCGATATTTTTGTAGATACCAGCGGCGAAACCTTAGCTAAACACAGCTACCGTAAAATACCGGGCAAAGCGCCTATGCTGGAAGCCCTGGCCACCTCAACTATTATGGCTACCAAGTGGGATATGCAAAGCACCTTTATTAACCCTATGTGCGGTTCGGGCACGTTGGCTATTGAGGCCGCGTTGCTGGCTACTGATAAGCATCCCGGCTTGTTTAGGATGAACTATGCCTTTATGCACCTAATGGGTTACGATGAGCAGGTGTTTTTTGCCGAACGCCGTAAGCTGAAGGACAAGGCTAAAAAAGCCGCTAATTTTAAGATCATAGCTACCGATATATCAGAAGATGCCGTGGATATTGCCCGTAAAAATGCCAATACCGCCGGTGTAGAACATTTGATAGAGTTTGCCGTTTGTGATTTTGCCGACACCCAAGTGCCCGAAGAAAAGGGGGTGATTATGTTTAACCCCGAGTACGGCGAACGCTTGGGCGTACATAGTAAACTGGAAGCCACATACGCCCGCATTGGTGATTTTATGAAACAGCAATGTAAAGGTTATCGGGGTTATGTGTTTACGGGCAACCCCGATCTGGCTAAGCGCATTGGCCTGGCCGCTACCCGCCGCATCGAATTTTATAACGGTAAGCTCGACTGCCGTTTATTGGAATATACCATATACGAAGGCAGTAAACGCGAACCAAAAGCAGAATAAATGAAACGTATTATTTTTTTAGCCTTAATGTTATTTTCGGCTGTTTACAGTAAGGCCCAGCAAAAGGGCATGGCTTTCCCTTTTCAGGGTGGTAAGGACGTAATGATGGATTACTTTAAAAACAATGTAACCATCCCCGATGAAGTTAAAAAGCGTAAAGCTACAGGTACGGCCGTGCTCAAATTTACAGCCGATACCAAGGGTGCTATCCAAAAAATTGTAGTGTATTATGCTGATGATTATTTGATAACCCTTCCTTTTATTGACGCGCTAAAGAAATCGGACCGTAAATGGATCATCCCCGATGATGAAAAACTACACGATTTTATTATATCCTTTACAGTGAACCTAATTATACCTGCCGGTAAGGCAAGTGCGGCCGTACAAAAGCAGGTTTACGATTCTTACACAAAGCGTCAGCCTGTTTTTGCTACCAACCCGGTTCCTTTAGGTGTGGCTACATTGCTGCCTGCTATTATTACTACTTACGAATAAAGCGGATAATTTCTTAACAGATTTTAATAATTAATAATTTTATTAACTGCTGTTTAAAAAAAACGGTTTTCCAAAACCGCTGGTTGTTCAACTTCGTAAATCCGGTATCAATTAGAAGATACTATGATAAAGGAAGTAATTAATAACAAGATTAAAACCGTTGCTGTTAATGTTAGGAAGATTAGGGAATACCGCAATTATACGCAGGAGTATTTAGCCATGAAATTGGCCATTTCGCAAAACGCGTACAGTAAAATTGAATTAGGTTATACTAAAATAACGCTGGAGCGCCTTTATCAAATAGCTCAGATACTGGAAGTTGACCTGATAGAATTGATTAAGGCCGAAGACAGCGAAGTAGTGCAACTGCTAAACCATAGCTCAGTAAGCGCTTAAATTATTTTATGGCTGTTATATTTGCATACTTCAAATTATCAATATAACAGCCATGTATTCTTCACAACAACTTATCCGTCAAACAGCAGCCTATGTACGCCAAACTTTGCAAAACGCCGAAGGGGGGCATGATTGGTGGCATATTCTACGCGTATGGAACAATGCTAAGCTGATAGCTAAAACCGAACCTGCCGATATGCTGGTGGTTGAACTGGCCGCCCTGCTGCACGATATTGCCGATAGTAAGTTTCATAACGGTAACGAGGATATAGGCCCGCAAACGGCTGTAGCTTTTTTACAACGGATACAGACAGATGCCATGGTTATACAGCAGGTGGAGCTTATTATCCGAAATATGAGTTTCAAGTCGGGCTTTGACGGTCATCAATTTTACTCCCCCGAACTGGCCGTAGTGCAAGATGCCGACCGCCTGGATGCTATTGGTGCTATTGGTATTGCCCGTGCTTTTAACTATGGCGGATTTAAGGGCCGTGAATTATACAATCCCGAAATTGCCTCCAATTTGCAAATGAGCAAAGAGGAATACAAAAACACCACAGCGCCAACCATCAATCATTTTTATGAAAAGCTGCTGCTGCTAAAAAACAAAATGAATACCCCAACCGCTAAAAAGCTGGCCGAGCAAAGGCACTTTTTTATGGAAACCTACCTGGAGCAATTTTATGCCGAATGGAATGGTGCGCGCTAATAAGCGGGAAAACACCAACCATTCCCCCGGCCCCCTAAAGGGGGAGGGCTGTTGCATTTTGATCTTTTAAACGTTGTCCGGTCAAGCGTCTACGCTTGCTTTAATCAATTTAAGCGAAAGACGCTTGAATTTGCTAAATATATTAATAATGCAATCAGCCCTGAATTCAAGAGAGGCTATCGTTTATTCACGGTAGCTTCTGCCAAATGATGTTGCGTTTTCTTATGCGCTATCTCTCTTACTTTTTGGCCTTTGGGTTTCTTTTTACGTTTACCCAGCCATATCATAAAGCCGGTAACGGGTAGGCTGGCACTAATTAAACTGGCTATAAAAGCTATTATTTTACCGGGTAACCCTGCAATTTGCCCTACGTGTATATCGTAGTTCATATTACTGAGCTTCATACCCGTGCTTTTTTGGGCATTAGGCAGGTAGCTAAGTAGCTGGCCGGTATATTTATCAAAGGTGTAAAAATCATTAAATGCATATCGAAGCGATTTTTCATAGGCTGTGGTGCGCAGGGTTCCGTCGGCTTTTAAACCCTCAAAAAAAATATACATTTGCGCGTTAGGCGATTGTTTGGTTACCTGTGTATAAGCCATATCAATAACGGGTACTTTTGGCATTAGGCTTTTGTTTAACGAATCGGAAAAGAACTCTTTTTTTTCTGATTCGTAATTTTTTCCCAGGTTGCCCGCCTTGTATATTCCTTTTTCAACCCAATCAAAAGCGAAGGAAAGGCCTGTTATAGCTAAAACAATAGCGATAACCGCTGCATAAAAGCCCAACACGTTGTGCAAATCGTAGTTGATCCGTCGCCAGTGGCTGCCCCACTTAATAGTAAAACTACGTTTGCGATCGGTTTTGCGTTTGGGCCACCATAGTACAATACCGGTTATCATTAATATAACAAATATAATAACCGAAACCCCAACGATCATTTTACCTACTGGCGCGGGTAGCAGCAAGTATAGGTGAATGTATTCCACCACAATAAAAAAATTGGTGCGCGGGTTCTCGTCGTGTAAAAACTTACCGGTATAAGGGTTGAAATACAAAAAATGCAAGGCTTTCTTTTCGTCGGTTACGCGCACCTGTGCCGAGCGTGTTACGCCCATATAAGCTACCGAACCTACTTTACCTTTGGGTATTTGCTTCAAGGCAGCCAATTGCAGCACCGAGGGTTTAATATAAGGCGAGGTGTTAACCGGTACGTGGCGGTAATTGTACATGGCATCCTGTATTTCGTCCTGAAAACAAAAGATACACCCGGTAATGCTCACTATAAACACCACAAGCCCGGATACTAATCCGAGCCAGCGATGTATAAACAGCACAGCTTTTTTAAAAGCAGTCATATATATATATTATAGTTTGGTGATAGGTATTAAAATTTGAAGGTGAGGTTGGCTACTAAACTGCGGGGCAATTGCGGCTCAATGGTTGTCCACCCTTTATAATAATCTTTATTGGTTAGGTTGTCCACCTTAATACCCAAACGGTATTGTTTGGCATTATAAAAGGCAGTAGCGTTCAACACCGTGTAGGCAGGCAGTGTAAATTCGCCAGTTGCAACAGTATTGGTTATAATATTTTTACCTGCGTAATTACCTCCAAAACCAATACCAAGGCCGCTAAATTTACCTTTGGGTTGTGTATAGCTAATCCATGCGTTAACCAAATCGGCAGGGCCGGCACTAACTGGTCTTCTACCCAAAACAGAAGCATCTGCATCCGTGAATTTGCTGTTGTTGTGGCTGTAGCCGGTTACGATGTTTAATCCTGCTACCGGGTTAGCAATCAGGTCCAGTTCAAATCCTTTACTTTTTTGGGTACCATCCTGTATGGTTATGTTAAATGGTTGACCATTGCGCACAACCGATTCGGTACGGGTGGTGTTATTAACCGATATATCATAATAACTGGCAGTGAAAGCCAGGTGATTGTTAAACACATCAACTTTAATTCCACCCTCTAACTGGTTGGCCTGTTGTGGTTTAAATATCCCCGAAATATCTGGCAAAGGCTGTGTAACCGGTGCAACGTTGCGAAAGCCGTTCATATAATTACCAAACAACGAAACCTGGTTTTTAATCACTTGGTAAACTAACCCAAACTTGGGCGAAACGGCAGTTTGCTTGTAATCTCCTGTAGTTGTATTATTTGCCAGGGTATAAGTTCCCTTATTACCAAAACGGTCTACACGTAAACTTAACATGGCCATTAACCTATCGGTAATGTTCAATACATCTGATGCGTAAATGCTGTACACATTGTTTTCGGTATTGTTTTTTGTATAGCCGGTGGTTGATGCGCCTATGCGGGTTATTAACGATGCGCGGTTGATATTTACATAACGCGGATCGTTACGCACCGAACTTACCTGGTCAAATAATATATAAGGTGAATTGCTGTTATCGGTTCTTTGGTTAAGGAAATCTAAACCAACTACCAGGCGGTTACGCAGGTTGGCTATTTTAAAATCGCCCACAAAGTTTTGCTGAACATCAAATGCATCGCTGGTAGAGTTTTGCAAACTGGCGTAGCGGTTAAGCAAAGTATCGCTTGCACCTATGTACATGACGTACTGGTTAAAGCCATCGGTTTTACGGTTACTCCGCGAAAAACTGGTTTGGGAGGTCCACTCATCTGAGATGCGGTAATTAGCGGCGCCGCGTATATTGATAACCGGTGTTTTAATGGTAATATCGTTACTGGTGTACGACCGGTTAAAATCGAAGTTAAGCTCATTGGGCGTACGGGCAATTAACTGGCGGCCACGATTTAAAAACACCATGAGCGGGTTTGTACCTTCATAAGTGTACACCTCGGCATCTAAGTTTAAGGTAAGCTTTTCACTGGCGCGGTATTCTAACGAAGGTGCTACAAAAAACGACTTGCGGTAACCTACATCCTGAAAGCTATTTTGATAATGGTAGGCTGTATTAATACGGCCTGATAACTTTTTGTCTTTACTGATAGGGCCGTACACATCGGCGGTTAAGCGGCTGAGGTTAAAATTACCTGTTGAGTAAGATGCCTGGCCGCCAAACTCGCTTACCGGGCGTTTGGTAATGATGTTAATCAATCCGCCAAAGTTGGTTAACGCGCCACCGAACAATGTACCCGACGGGCCCTTGATGACCTCTATTTTTTCGATATTAGCCGGATCGATATCACCGTTGGTTAAACTGGCAATACCATTGATAAGGGTAGGTTGTATGGTAAAGCCCCGCAGGGTATAGTATGCGGCACCATCACCAGCGCGGCCGGTTGATGACCACAGTTTATCGAGCCCAGACGTGTTCTTTAACGCATCTCCTATGTTGGTGGTAATTTGTTCGGTTAACAGCTCTTTTGAAATGGTAGTGTAAACCTGTGGATTCTCGAGGTTTGTTAACGGCATTTTAGATACGTACGGACTTTTGCGTGTAGCCAGTTTATTGGTTTTGTTACCGGTTACATTTACAGCGTCCAGTTCGGCTATACTGGTATTTATGCTAACTATTGCAACCGTAACCGTTTGCCCGGCGGTAACCGTTACCGGCACTTCCACGCTCTGCACACCCACGTACGATACCATTAATGTGTAGGTACCGGCAGGTGCCCGAAAATTGTAATCACCGTTTTCGTTGGTGATGGTACCATACTTGGTGCCTTTTAAACCAACGGAAACATTATCGGCCGGTTTGTTATCGGAGGTGTAAACTTTTCCTTTTACCGTACCGCGTAATTGCTGTGCATATGCACCAGATACGGACGTTATTAAAAATGTAAAGGTAATGAGTAAGGCTTGATAGATATTTTTCATTTATTTGGACTAATTATAAATAATGTCGCAAAACTATTGAAATGTTCCGAAAAATGAAAGTTATTTTTAATTAATCTAAATAAGCCGATAAATAATGGCTTGGAAACCTATGATGACACAGCGCAGTTTTTTACGCGTTGAATAAAAATACGTGCGAGATAATGCGGAATTATAAAGTTTTTAAATGAGTATTTGAGGAATAATGAAGCAAATTAGCAGTTACACCTCCTAAATATCCATCACTTCTTTCTTTTTTTTGCTGCGCAGCTTTTTGGGGATAAAGTGCAGGATCTCATTTTTGAGGGCTTCGATCATGCGGCGTTTTAAGAAGTTTCGCTGTATTACAATGCTCACTTCCCTGGCCGGCTCGGGCGATTTAAAGTAGCGGATACGGTCTAACTGCTTCTCGCTCAGGTCGTCTAAAGCCAGTTCGGGCAGTATGGTAGCTCCGTTGTTTTGGTCAACCATTCGCTTCAGCGTATCCACACTACCGGTATTGTATTCAAAATGCTGAAACCCTTTGGTAGATTTACGCCGCTGGCAAATATTCAGCACTTGTTCGCGCATGCAATGGCCTTCGTCCAGCACCCAAAGTTCCTCAACGTCAATGTCTTCGGGGCTAATATTTTTCTTTTTATAAAGCTTGCTGGTTTTAGAAACATAAGCTACGAAGTTCTCATAAAACACCGGGATTTCGGTCAGGTTGTTCTCGTGCAACGGGGTGGAAAGGATGCCGCAATCAATCATGCCCAGCTTTAATTGCTGAATGATATGTTCGGTGTTTTGTTCCCAAACCACCAATTTAACTTGCGGGTATTTCTCCACAAACCGGCTGATAATGCGGGGTAGTAAATAGGGGGCAATTGTAGGTATAATCCCTATTTTCAACTCACCAGACAACTCTTTTTGACGGTCGGTAACTATCTCCTTGATCTTATAACTTTCGGCCAGCATTAAACGTGCCTGGGCAATAACTTCCATACCCACCTCGGTGGCTACAATAGGCTGGCGGCTACGGTCAAAGATTTTAACACCCAGCATATCCTCCAGTTTTTGTACTTGCATACTTAGCGTAGGCTGGGTTACAAAACACTTTTCGGCAGCTAAAATAAAACTTTTATAAGTGTCAACTGCAACAATATATTCGAGTTGGGTAATGGTCATTGGTGGTTCATGGTTGTTGGTTGATAGTTCATGGCATATAGTTCGTGGTTAATAGTTAATAGCAATTTTGCTCCTAAGTTCTACTATGAAGCATTAACTATCAACCATTAACCCAACACCTATTCTACCGTTACCGATTTAGCCAGGTTACGGGGCTGATCTACATTACAACCGCGCATTACGGCTATATGGTAGGCAAGTAACTGTAAAGGTATAGTAGCCAGCAATGGCACAAATGGTTCGGCGGTTTGCGGTATCTCTATTACATAATCGGCCATGTTTTTAACTTCGGTATCACCTTCGGTCACAATAGCGATAATATGCCCCCCACGGGCTTTTACTTCCTGTATATTGCTGATCACTTTTTCGTACGATGAATGCTTGGTAGCAATAACTACCACCGGCATATCCTCATCAATCAGGGCTATGGGCCCGTGCTTCATTTCGGCGGCAGGATAGCCTTCGGCATGTATATAGGAGATCTCTTTAAGCTTTAAAGCACCTTCCAAAGCAACCGGGAACGAACTGCCCCTACCCAAAAACAAGCAATTGGTTGAATTTTTAAACTTTTCGGCAATCATCTTTATGTGATCGTTAGCCTTTAAAGCCTTTTCAACCAAATCGGGGATCTCATTAAGTTCGGTTAAATACTCTATCAGTTTGTTACGGGTAATGGTACCACGCTGCTGGGCTATATAAAATGCAATTAAGGTTAGCACGGTTACCTGAGCTGTAAAAGCCTTGGTAGAGGCCACACCAATTTCGGGGCCGGCATGGGTATATACACCAGCATGGGTAGTACGTGGTATAGATGCGCCCACCACGTTACAAATACCGAATATGGTAGCACCTTTTTCTTTAGCCAGCTCAATAGCAGCCATGGTATCGGCTGTTTCGCCCGATTGGGAAATGGCTATCACCAGATCTTTTTCGCCAATAATAGGGTTACGGTACCTAAATTCTGATGCATATTCCACTTCAACCGGTACACGCGCATACTCTTCAATTAAATACTCGCCCACCAGGCCGGCATGCCACGATGTACCGCATGCTATGATAATAATGCGATCAACATTTTTAAGTTTATCGGTATATTCCTTAATACCGCCTAACTGCACTTTACCCTGTTGAGGGTATATACGGCCTCGCATACAATCGCGGATAGAACGTGGTTGTTCGTAGATTTCCTTGAGCATGAAGTGCTCGTAACCGCCTTTTTCCAGCATTTCCAATTGCAGGTTTAAATGCTGGATATAAGGCGTTTGTACAGTGTTATCGATGTTTTTGATCAGCAGATCATCTCTACGGATGTAAGCAATTTCGTTATCATTTAAATAGATCACATTTTTGGTGTACTCTACAATTGGGGTAGCATCCGACGCTATGAAGTATTCGCTCTCGCCCACACCAATTACCATAGGGCTGCCTTTACGGGCGGCTATCAGTTCGTCGGGCTCATCGGCGCTCATAATTACTATGGCGTAAGCGCCTACCACCTTATTTAGGGCAATACGTACCGCTTCGCGCAGTTCCAAACCGGTTTCGGCCTGTATATCTTCTACAAAATGGATTAGCACTTCGGTATCGGTATCGCTTTTAAAGGTGTGGCCTTTAGCTTTCAGGGCTTCTTTAATTACCGAGTAATTTTCAATAATGCCGTTGTGTATAATGGTTAGCTTACGGTTGCCCGATGAATGCGGATGTGAGTTGCGGTCGCTTGGGGCACCGTGGGTAGCCCAGCGGGTATGGCCCATCCCTAACGACCCCTTCATGTCAATATCTTTTACAAAGTTCTCCAGGTCGCTTACTTTGCCCGCCTTTTTGTAAACCTTGAGTTCTTTATCTAACAAGGCTACGCCGGCACTATCGTACCCCCGGTACTCTAACCGGTGCAATCCTTTAATTATAATGGGATAGGCATCTCTAAAACCTACATAACCTACAATTCCGCACATATATAAAATTTGATATAAATGTATTAAAACGCAAATAAATGCTGAGCAGTATGAACAAAAGTACCGCTAATTTTCAAATATAGTATTGCAAAAAAAATCCCCGGAGGCCGGGGATTTTGATTAATTATTTTTAGTATAAATTACATTGAGCTTTATTCGCTGAGGCGAACTTTTATCGCTGCCTACCAGGATGACCCGCCCCGCTGTTTGTATGGTTGAAGCAATATCAACCAAGCCTACAGAAGCCCGGTTTGTAACGTCAATAGGAGCAATATAGGTACCATAATCTATCAGCCTTTCTTTTAAAAGGTCTTGCAGGTAACCGGTTATTACGAAGTGATATTCCCTGGTGTCGGCTAAGTAATTGCCTCCAAACACATTAGCACCAAAATAACGAGCGTCAAGTGGTGTAAGCGACCCTGAGCCGCTAATATCGGCATTGGCATCGGGTACGCGTACTTTTTGCTTGGCTATATTTAGCCGGTACAAGGTAAGTAGCTGCTGTGGTACAAAGGGCGGAAGATTGGTACCAGCCTGGGCGGTAACCACCAGTTCGGCCCGGTTAATGGCTATGGTGTTTAAATCGGCAGTACCAAACAGTGTTTTCAAATTAGGGAAACTCACCTTTGCGCGCAAACCCGCTAAACCCTGCAAATACACTAAATTATTGGAACCTGTAGCTGGGTTTATAGCATCTTTAACTGCCGTTGGATAAATAGTATTAGATTGGTTTATGTAACGTTGCTTAACCTCACCAATATGTGTACCAAAAGTCAAAGTAACTACTCCAGTATCAATTACTCCGCCGTTATCTGCACGGTAGTACACATTTACCCGGCTCGAATCGAGGTTAAACATGAGTGTACCACCAGTTTCGGCTGTTTGGTTTCGCTGCAATGCCAGGTAAAAACCATTAATAGCCGTTTGAAACGCAGAGTTGGACGTAATGGCTGCAGGAGTACTGAAAAGAAGATTAGGAACAAAGGTTTTATTTAACGCAACCCTTACGTGGGGGGCAACCGTTCTTAATGTATCTTTTCCGCCTGTTACAAAGCTCAAAGTTTTAATAACGGTATTAGGCCTTGCGTTAAACACTGCATTTTTAGATGCATCGTTTAACGGTGTAGCCGGCTGTTTCAACTTCGACTGGTTATTGCTGTAATATGCCTGATTATTATTTAGCTTCGCATTTAACTGGTAAACATTTACTTTGTATCTCGAATTTAACGAATCGCCGTAAAAGCCAGCGGCATAGCGTAATTCCATAACAACCGAATCGGTTGTTATGGTACCGCTTGGTACCGTGTAAGCTATGCCGTTTGGTAAGTTAAGCATAGTAGCAATACTGGCCTCTGTTTCGCCAAGAAGCGGATCTTTAAACGCCGACAATGGCGTTTTAGCTATTCCTACCGATAGGGGAGCATTATCCGTATCCGTTTTAACCACAATATCATCATAAACCAATAAGGTACCGTTCAGCTGATTGGCACCTACGGGCAAGCCTATATCGTTCTGATTTTTACAACTACCTAAAATAAAAAGACTTATCAACAGGGTTAATAAGTCTAATTTTAAAAATTTCATATATACTTTCAAATTCTTATGCAACGTTCACCAATTCATCGGTGGTAATTTCGTCGTAAAAATTGTAATAATTTTCGAAATCAGCGGTCGAATTAAATTCTAAAACAGGTTTTTGGCTGTTTTTAACATAATTTAACACATCCGCATCAATAGTTTCACTGGCTAAAACAACCGCATCGCTGTACTGAATAGCACCCTCGTGCAAAGCGTTATTAGTGCCTGCTTTAAATATCTCGGTATGTTGCTCGGTCATATCGCTCATTACTGCTTTTTGAGCAAAATCAGCATCCAGCATTTCGGTAAAGGCATTTTCATAAACCGAGTACACTACTTTTGAATGTTTAAAAGTAGGATCATCCTTATAAGTGGTTTTTAAATAAGCCGGAACCAAAGCACTCATCCAGCCGTGGCAATGTACTACATCGGGTGCCCAACCTAATTTTTTAACGGTTTCTAACGCGCCTTTGCAAAAGAAAATCATGCGCTCATCATTGTCGGCATAAAATTTACCGTCTTTATCGCCAAATACATGTTTGCGTTGAAAATATTCTTCGTTATCCAGAAAATATACCTGCATGCGTGCTGCCGGTATCGAAGCCACTTTAATAATCAGTGGATTGTCATTGTCATTAATAATGATATTCATACCCGACAAACGTATCACCTCATGTAGCCTGTTCCTGCGCTCATTGATGTTTCCAAAACGGGGCATCAGGATGCGAATCTCAAAGCCTTTGTCCTGCATAGCCTGTGGTAGCTGGCGGGTAATTTCAGAAATTTTGGTGAGTTCAAGGAAGGGAGACATTTCATGAGTGATGAACAGAAGCTTAGATTTACCCATCTCTATATCAATATTAAGTTATATGTAAAGAACCTCAAAAAAATTTGAGTGTGCAAATATACACATTATCTTATAAACTATCAACGTTTTATGCAAGTTAGTTTTGGATTTGAGTAACTATTTACACACCTTTGCCCGCTTTTTATTTATTGTATTAGTTGAAAATATTTAACACCAGGCACGGCGTACAGCAGTACTTACAGCAGCAACAGGCAGTAGGCCACAATATAGGTTTTGTGCCTACTATGGGCGCATTGCATCAGGGCCACCTGTCATTAATTAAACAGGCGCAGCAACTGGCCAGTGTAGTGGTTTGCAGCATATTTGTTAACCCTACACAGTTTAACGACCCCAAGGATTTGGAAAAATACCCGCGACCAATTGATGCCGATATAGAAAAATTGGAACATGCGGGTTGCGATGTGCTGTTTAACCCGGCCGTTAACGAGATGTATGCCGGCAATGAAAGCTGGCATTTGGATATAGGCCGGTTAGAACATTTGCTGGAAGGTGAGTTCAGGCCTGGCCATTACCAGGGTGTAATGCAAGTGGTTAATAAGTTATTTACTATTGTGAAGCCCGACTGGGCGTTTTTTGGTCAAAAAGATTACCAGCAGGTAATGGTAATTAACCAAATGATTAGCCGGTTAAACCTGCCGGTTAAACTGGTAATGTGCCCCATTGAGCGCGAACCTAACGGGCTGGCCATGAGCTCTCGTAATATACATTTAACACCCGATGACCGGGTACACGCCCTGGTATTATCGCGGGCTTTAACCCAAGCTAAAGCAGCCTTTAAAAAGGGGGATGACCTATTAGCCATTCAGCAACAGGCTACGGCATTAATTAGCAGTGAGCCGGGTACCCTGTTAGAGTATTTTGAAATAGTTAACGGCGAAACATTGCTGCCTGCCACACCCGATAGCCGCGGAATAGTTGCCCTGGTAGCCGCGCGCGTGGGCAACACCAGGCTCATTGATAATGTGATAATACGGTGATAACATGCTGTTATTTTTAATTACTAACTTTGCTTTATGATTATTGAGGTTTTAAAATCCAAAATTCATCGTGCTAAAATAACGCAAGCCGAACTGAACTATGTAGGTAGCATTACTATTGATGAAGATTTGATTGAGGCGGCGAATATTATCCCTAATGAGAAGGTGCAAATTGTGAACAATAACAACGGTGCACGTTTTGAAACTTATGTTATTAAGGGAGAACGTGGAAGCGGTACGGTATGCTTAAATGGTGCTACCGCAAGGCTTGCCCAGGTGGGCGATATTGTCATCATTATGTCGTACGCCAGTATGGATATGGATGAAGCACGCCAGTACGATCCTATTTTGATATTTCCTGATACAGATAATAAATTAATTCGATAGATTAGGAGCCTGTTTAAGAGATTGTCATCTCAAACGATAGTGAAAGATATTGTACAGACCAGCATGTAGCCAATATTGGTTGTAGTAACCATATTTCTCGTAACCTCGAAATGACAGGATATTATAAATTTAGACAGACTATTAGCCCTGATTTATTTGAATTACGTTTGATGAAATTCCTACTAACTATATGTTATTTATTTGCTGCCAATTTTTGCTTTGCTCAAAAAACGAAAACGCAGCAGGTTTTCTATTTTAAAAACAACGGCCAAAAAGTATCCGCTGTTGATAGTGCCGATTATATACGCGCTATTAACCTGCCCGATTCGGGCTCAACCTTGTTTGGTATTGTTGATTATTACCGCAACAGCAAGCCCAAACTAATGGGCAAATCTTCCACTATCGATCCTCCTGTTTTTGAAGATCAGTGTGTTACCTTTTACAGTAACGGCAAGCGCGAATCGGTTTTTAACTACTCGGGCGGTACGTTAACCGGTATGGGCTATCTTTTTTATCCGAACGGAAAAATGCATGCCAGCCTGGAGTACGATACTGCTGCCAATAAATCAACCGAAGAAAAAGTACGCATAATTAGTTGTTTGGATACCACCGGTAAAGCACTGGTTACCGACGGCAACGGTCGTTATGTAGATTACAATATTGCAACAGGTGCCGTAAGTGAAGAAGGCCCGGTAAAAAACGGCCGACCCGATGGCGAGTGGCATGGTAGTTACCCGGGTGAAAAAGTTTCTTATACCGATACCTATCGCGAGGGCAAATTTGTTTCGGGCTATTGCCTTACCGCTACAGGGACCCGTTACAACTACACTTCACGTCAGCAATCCCCGGCGTTTAAGGGTGGTGATGCCGCTTTTGTGGCCCTTATAAAAAAGAAGTTCAAGTACCCGGCCACTTTAAAAAACAAATCGTCCATGGCCGTTATGTCTTTTATTGTTGATAAAACCGGTAAAGTGAGCAATGCCCGCTTTTTAGGTAATATTACCCCCGAAATTAACAAGATTATTACCGCGGCCATTAATGCTTCCCCCAACTGGACACCCGCTATTCAAAATGGCCTGCCGATAAATTCGTCGTGGATCGTATCTGCTACTTTTGGAACGGTTGCGCCGGTTAAAAAGGGGAAATAGTTTAAGGTATTTCAACCGGATATTTGTCCAAAGTATCCTCCAAATATATTACAACCTTACAATGAAAACCTTAATTATAGCATTGCTTAGCTTTTTGCTGCCGGTTATTGCACAAAAAAAAAGTGTAATTTTTTATAAAAAAGACGGCAGCCAAGCTTCGTCAAGAAAGGATGCAGAATATAGCAGAGTGGTAAAAGAACCCGAAACCGCGACAGACTTTTATACCGTTCAAGAGTATTATATGGACGGGAAACTTAAAGGCGAAGGCAAGGCAATAAGTTTATCGCCCTACAAGTACGAAGGCCCTTACACAAATTACTATCCTAACGGCAACAAAAAAAGCGTGCTTAATTACAACAGTAACGTTTTAAAGGGTAAGCAAAGCTATTATTATGTTAACGGTAAATTAAATGAGGTTAGGGTTTATCCTGATTCGTCCGCACAAAGTAACACAACACCTAACAGGCAATATTTTATTGAAACGTATAACGATACCACCGGAACGCCCTTAATTACAGGGGGCAACGGTTATTACAAAAACACAACAGGCGGTAAAATTAAAACAATAAACGAAGGCCCTGTTAAACAAGGTTTAAAAGACGGTGAATGGACAATTACAGTAGGCAAAGACAGTATTTTGGTTAAGGAGGTTTATGCCAAGGGTATATTTGTGCGCGGAAACTCGAAATTTGCGAACGGCGAAACTTATTCTTATGACAAACCTGATAGGAAAGCTGAATTTGCAGAAGGAACCAAAGTATTTTATCAGTTATTAGGAAAAGCACTGCGCTATCCATCAGTAGCGGTAGAAAATCGTAAACAGGGCCGAGTCTACATTAGCTTTAATATTCAAAAAGATGGTACGCTCAGCGATTTTAAACTGGTAGGAACTGCGCCCGATGAATCCTTAGTAACAGAAGCAATTAGAGTAATCAGTATATCGTCGCCCTGGTTACCAGCTATGCAATACGGCCGTGCGGTAAGTGCTAAATATACTATTCCGGTAGTGTTTATTTTAGATAGGTAGATACAGTGCCCTCACCTATATTAAATATAAAATTTTTCAAACAGATACCCTCTATTCTCTTATCTTTACATCCCGACGCTGAAGTCGGGATTTTTTGTTTCAGCGCATAGAAAAACCAGTCGATAGTCCATAGTCTATAATCCTTAGCTGTTACCCTGCAGCACTGGCATTGACGATAGACTTTAGACTGAGCCCTAAAGACTTTAGACTACAAAAAACTATGCCCAAAGATACCTCCATTAAAACGGTACTTATGATCGGTTCAGGCCCTATCGTTATTGGTCAGGCTTGCGAGTTTGACTACGCCGGTTCACAAGCCGCCCTTTCGTTAAAAGACGAAGGCATCTCTGTTTCCATTATCAACAGCAACCCAGCTCCTATTATGACCGATAAGGTTATAGCCAACACTAAAAACCCTTAATCATGAAAAATAAGATTCTATTTGTATTATGCCTGCTTTTCGGGCTGATGTTTATTAATGCCGGGCTTAATAAATTTTTTAACTACATGCCTATGCCTAAAGATATGCCCGCAAACATGGTTAGCTTAATGAAAGCCATAACGGATATCAGCTGGCTCATCCCCCTGGTTGGAATTGTTGAAATTATAGGAGGTGTGCTATTCATCATTCCTAAGTGCAGGGCATTGGGGGCAATAATCATCTTCCCGATAATGGTGGGCATCTTGTTAATTAACATCATATCGGCACCGTCGGGTTTACCTGTAGCAGGGGTATTAATGGCTATCAACATTTGGGTAATTATAGAAAACAGGGAAAAATACCTACCTATGGTAAGTTAATTATTTATCGCAAAAAAACCAATAATTTACTTCAATGGAAACGCCTTTTACAAAGATTAGCGTACAAACTAACGTTATGGCCCCGGTAAGCAAAGTTTGGGAAACATGGACCACTCCTGAACATATTACGCAATGGAACAACGCCTCGCCCGATTGGCATACACCCGTTGCCGAAAACGATTTACAGGTAGGCGGTAAATTCTTATCGCGCATGGAGGCTAAAAACGGCAGCTTTGGATTTGATTTTGAAGGCGTGTACGATGCCGTGGTAACCCATGAGCTTATCAGCTATAATTTGGCTGACGGCAGAAACGTAAAAGTTATTTTTATTGATAAAGGCTATCAAACAGAAGTAATAGAAACTTTTGATGCTGAAAACGAAAACCCCATTGAAATGCAGCGAGGCGGTTGGCAGGCTATATTAGATAACTTTAAAAATTATACCGAAAGCAGGTAGCACGTTAACCAATACCTGGGTTGTTTCAAATAAAAAATACCTTGCACTGAAAATGATTTAAGCTGGGCTGCTTATCTTTGTAGCTATGTTTGAGGTATTCCTGAAGAAAGGTAAAGAGAAAGCAGTGCTGCAACGCCACCCCTGGGTGTTTTCGGGCGCTATTGAACGTGTAAAAGGTAAGCCGGCCAATGGCGACATGGTGAAGCTGCTGGATGCGCAAAACCGTTTTATGGCCTACGGTTTTTATAACGATCAATCGCGCGTGGCCCTGCGCCTGCTGGAGTGGGATGAAACCGTAACGGTAGATGATAGCTGGTTTCGCCAAAAAGTGGCTACAGCGGTAGAGAGCCGCAATTACGTACTGCAGTCGGGCAAAACCAACACCTGCCGACTTATATTTAGTGAGGCCGATTACCTGCCAGGTTTAATAGTGGATAAATACGCCGATTATTTGTCGGTACAGATCCTCACATCGGGTGTACAAAATAACATAGCCGTTATTATTGATGAGCTGCAGCAGCTGCTGCAGCCTAAAGGTATTTACGATAAGAGCGATGCTTCGTCGCGTGCGCACGAAGGTTTGGAAACCGCCAACGAAGTACTGGCCGGCAACCCGCCGCCCGAAATTGTACAGGTGAAAGAGAACGGTATTGTATATGGCATTAACATTGCCGAAGGACAAAAATCGGGGTTTTACTGCGACCAGCGCGATAACCGCAATTTATTAGCTGCTTACGTGCAGGACAAAACCGTACTTGATTGCTTTTGCTATACCGGTGGCTTTACGCTCAATAGCCTGCGGCAAGGTGCCGCAACCGTTACCAGTGTAGATAGCTCTGCCCTGGCTATGGAGACCCTGCGCCAAAACATAGAACTGAATGGCTTAGATGTAACCAAACATACCGCCATACAAAGCGATGTGAACAAACAACTGCGCCGGTTTAAAGAAGAAGGCCAAATGTTTGATGTGATTGTGCTCGACCCGCCTAAATATGCACCATCGCGCTCGGCTTTGCTGCGTGCCTCCCGTGCCTATAAAGACCTAAACCGTGTTGCCATGCTGTTGCTCAACAAAGGCGGCCTGCTGGCTACGTTCTCCTGTTCGGGCGCTATGGATATTGACAACTTTAAACAAGTACTGGCCTGGGCTGCCTTAGATGCCGGCAAACAGGTGCAGTTCATCCACCAGTTTTGCCAACCCGAAGACCACCCGGTACGGGCTTCTTTTCCTGAGGGGGAGTATTTGAAGGGATTATTGTGCAGGGTATATTAGAGGTTTAACCGCGTTGATATTCGAAGCTCATCCCTCCCTGGGGAGGGCGGGGAGGGGTTTATTCGCTTGGTAAACTGCTTTATTAACCCCTCCCTCCCTACGCTCTTTCCAGCCGCACCCCTCCCCAAGGAGGGACTTAGCTGCACCTATCAAATTTCCGAAGTTCATTTCTCCCTAGGGAGGGCAGGGAGGGGTTTGATCCGCTTACTTAGCTAATTTACCTATTAAGAACTCAATCATCCAACAAACTCACATTAAATTCCTTCGGCAGCTTAATGCTTCTATCATGCTTTACCAGTTCGATAATCTTCGTTTCAATAGTTCGCAAAACATTAAACCTTTCATACTTTACTTCCGCTTCGCTAAACCGCAGAAACTTTACGCCAAAACTTTCTAATTTCTGCTGACGAATTTCATCATCTGCAACGGCTTCTTCGTGGTTGTGCGATAAGCCGTCTACTTCTACGGCCAGCATTAATTCTTTGCAATAAAAATCTACGATATAATTATCGAGGCAGCGTTGTCGGTCAAAGTCGAAGGCATATACACCGCCGTTTTTTAATTCATCCCACAAAAGCACCTCACCTAATGTCATGTTTTGGCGGAGTTGTTTGGCAAGCGGCATTAAGGCCGGGTTGTATAGAATGAATTTGACCATGTGGTTTAATGAAGTTTCATTTAATAAAAGGGGGCTATCTGAATTTTTAAGTTCATCCCTCCTTGGGGAGGGCGGGGAGGGGTTTTATCCGTTTGCTTAGCTAATTTATTATACCCCTCCCTCCCTACGTTCTTTCCAGCCGCACCCCTCCCCGAGGAGGGATTTAGCTGCACCTATCCCTAAAACTCCCGAAGTTTATCCCCCCAGAGGAGAGCAAGGGAGAGGTTTCGCCACCACATCAGCACAACTATTTTTTAATTTCTACCTTTTTCTTTTCTTTCTTCGAACGCATTTTTAAGTTAAGCAGTTCAACCAATATGGCAAAGGCCATAGAGAAGTAGATGTAACCTTTAGGTATTTCCTGATCGAAAGACTCCGCCAGTAAGGATACGCCGATGAGCAACAGAAAGCTTAGCGCCAGCATTTTTACCGTTGGCCGGTTGTTTACAAAGTTGGCAATAGGCGTGGCCGCCCACATCATAATAATTACCGATATTACCACGGCTCCTATCATCACCTCCACATGGTCGGCCAGGCCTACGGCGGTAATCACCGAATCGAGTGAGAATACGATATCAAGAATCATGATTTGCACTATAGTACCCCAAAACGAATGTGGTTTGGCATTTGCTTCGCCTTCTTCGTCTTGATCCATATTTTCGTGGATCTCGTGACTGCTTTTGTAAATGAGGAACAATCCACCTACCAGCAATATAATATCTCGGCCAGATAGGGCCAGGCGTTCTACCCATTCGGGGTTGTTAATGTTTACCAAATGAGCCAGGTTAATAAACGGGTCGGTTAACTTCATTACCCAGCTAATAGAAAGCAACAGCAATATCCGGGTAATCATAGCACCGGCCAAACCCAACTTACGGGCTTTGCCCTGCTGTTTAACTGGTAATTTGCCTGCTTGTATAGAGATGAAGATAATATTATCTATACCCAATACAATTTCGAGCAGGGTTAAAGTGGCCAGCGAAATCCACGCTTCGGCATTTGTAAGTAGTTCCATTATTTTTTGAATGCAGCTTTCTTGGAGGGCTAAAATAACAAAACCCCTGCCGTATTAAGACAAGGGTTTAACATTTTGTTGAATTTGTAATATCAATCAAACTTTACGCTTCCGTAGTTAGATTTGATGGTAATTACCCTATCAGAGTTACCTTTATTAACCTGGCCCTTAAAAGTGCGGGTTGAGGTGTAATGACGGTCGTTATCGGTAGGGGTACGGCTAATTACTTTTACCGCTGCATTATCATAATCAAAGCTACCAAAGTGGGTGGTTACATCAAAGTCGTAATTGTCTTTCAGGTTAAGGGCTATTTTGGTAAACTTGGCATCAACGCTCAGCGTTTTAAAGTTTTTATCAAATTCGCCAACCCTTACGCCATCACCGTAGCGCACATTAATATCGCCCGATGATTTCAGCTTATCTATATTCATGGATGAAAAGCTTACGGTAGCATTCAGTTTATCGGCCGTGCCTAACAGTAGTTTACCATAGCTCACATTAATATCACCGCTTATAAAAGACTCGATACGGGCCTCGCCAAAACGCACTTTGATATTATTATCGGTATTGGTTAACTGCTGCCCAACCAGGTTACCGTACGATAGGTTTACAGTTACTTTGCCAGAAAGATCGGGCAGGGTAACGGCACCAAACCTGTTAGTAATGTCCAGCTGGCTTTTAGCCGGCATATACACCGTGTAATTAACTTCTATTTTACGGGTATGGTTTTTACCCGAGCTTAACCAGGTACCAAAGGTGTTATTGCTTCGGTCTGTAACTTCGTAATTGGTTTTAAACGAAACTACTGAGTTATCTTTACTATCGGTAATGCTGATATTGTCAAGCAATTTCTGGGCATCATCATCTTCATTGGCATAAGCTTTGATCTGCACATCAACCTTTACCTCGTTTTTGGTCCAGGTATTTACAGTTACTTTGCCGTAAGTGTTATTGATCTGTAATTTATCGTTGCCGCTTACCGAATAGCTTTTGCTATAAGCTTTGGTCTTCTCCTTTACTTCGCCGCTTTTAACTTTTTCCTGCAGGTTTTTATCATCGCTGTAGTTAAAACTAAAGTTGGATGATTTGGTTGAGTTCAGGTTTTCCAGCCCTTTAAAGTTAGGACTTGAAAGGTACGCGTTTGGCGACACCATGTTTCCCAATCCTTTACTTAAACCTGAAATGTTAACTTCGTTAATGTGGGCCAGGGCGCGTCCGCTAAGTTCTTTGGAGAGCCTTTGTAGCTCCGCAGAATTCTCTTTAAATTTTTCGGTCTGTAGCTTTTGCATCTGCTTTTGCAGGTCTTGCATTTGCGTTTGCAGTTTTTGCATTTGCTTATTAAAATCGGTCTCTTCTTCAGCCTTTTTTTGCTGAGCAAAGCTACCTTGGGCGGCCACTACAAAGACCAGCATCAAAAGCAGTTTGGGGTTAAATATTTTTGGTATCATTTCTCTGTTCGTTTTTTTGTTCGTTAAACTGTTCTATCACTTGTAATTGCTGGTTCAGCACCTCGGTTTGTATCTGCAAGTTCCGGATCATTGCACGTAAAACACGTTCCTGGTTAGGGCTGGTGGCTAAATCGCGTTTAAGTTTTTTGTATGATGCTTCCATCTTTACAATCTCGCCGCTAAACTCACGGTACAGCTGCGGATCGCTTTTGGTTAATTCTTTCAGTTCGGTACGCTTGGTTTCTATCAGCGATGCATATTGCACCTGTTGTTTGGCGTACTCGGGGTTAATAGCAGCTAAATCGACACCTGCATGTTTATTACTGCGCAGGTAAACGGCAAAACTAACACCCATTACTACGATGATCATGGCAGCTACCCGCATTACAAAACCTAATGAAAATGTTTTGGCTACACGCTTTTGCGGCATATCAGCCTCTGTGGCGGGTAACTTCTCTTCAATACTCTCCCACAAATTTGCACGTAGTTCTATATCGTCAAATTCCTCGCGGTTGGCTTTAATAAAATCTTCTAATCGCTTGCTCATTATGCTACTCCTTTTATTCTTAACATTTCGCTTAGTTTTCTTTTCGCTCTCAAAAACTGAGTTCTTGAGGTGTTTTCTGTAATGTTCAATATATGTCCAATTTCTTCGTGGTCATATCCTTCGAGCAAATATAGTGACAGTACAACGCGGTAACCCTCGGGCAGTAGTTGCATAGCTTGTTTAACCTGAGCCACTTTATACTGCATGTCTTCCTCATCGGGCTGCTCTTCGCTGGGTATATTCTCCAACTGCTCGCTTTCCATTTCCACCCATTCTATTTTACGCTTGCGCAAGCAATTGATAGAACGGTTGACCACAATTTGTTTAAGCCACAGGCCAAAAGTGGTTTCCTGCCTAAAATCCTTCACCTTGCTAAAGGCATCTAAAAAAGATTCCTGAAGAACATCTTCGGCCTCATCTATATTGTTCAATATCCTGAAGGCCACGTTTAACATAGCCTTAGCATATAGGCGGTACAATTCATAGCAGGCTTTTTTGCTCCCCTGCTTACACTCAACTACCAGCTGATAGTGCTTATCTATGTATATGGCTTCCAAATTGTGATTAGCTTTCGTATTAATAGACGCGGCATTTTTGGCTGCGTTGCACCTAAGCTAAAAAAATGTTAAATAATTATTAGAGGTGCGGGGGAAAATCAGGTACGTAAGATGGTAGTATCTCCATTTTTTAATGAATGAACAGGAATAGTTTGATTGTATTGGGTGTTGCCTTCGGCCAGGGCTATCCGTTTTCCTTCATTTCGCTACGCTGCGTTCCGGGCTTTACACTGCTATTCCTAACGCAAACTGCATATTGTCTGAATCAGAATTTGCTGAATTGAAAAATTAACAGAATGTAATGTGGTTTGCAAGATCGCACAGGTATATTGGTTGTCGTTATATTTTCAAAAAACCATCAATAGCATTAACGGCAGCATCGTAACGGGGCTGACCAATTCCTGATATAACCACGTAGTTAGCTTTTAACACTTGGAGTTCCTGATGCCATACTTGCATAAAATGTTCGCGCTTGGTGGGGAAGTTACGCAAAGGATCATCTTGCCAGGGCAGGTCGATGTTCAAGAGCAAGTAAAAATCGTATTTGTGGCGCGGCAAAAGTTCGAGCACCTCGGGCGGAGCCTGTCCAAACATTTCATCGCTCCATATTTTAATAGTGATAAAAGTGGTATCGCAAATGAGCAGCTTGTTGGCTTGTGGCAGTAACTCATTTTCGAGCGCCAGCTGACCGTAAAACATGTTGATCTCATCTTGCCAGGTACACTCGGCCGTTAAAGCCTCGCAATAACCACGGGCAAACTCGGGCACCCAAACAGTTTGGTAATGTTTAGCCAAGTAAGCCGACATGGCCGACTTACCTGTACTTTCGGGCCCAACAATGGCTATTTTAACTATGTGCCGATCCATGTATTATAGCTTTATAAGCAAGCGCTTATTTTTGCCTGAAAAAGACTTGGATAGGTACTCCCGAAAAATCAAAGTTTTCGCGTAGTTTGTTTTCAATGTAACGTTTGTACGGTTCTTTAATATATTGGGGCAGGTTACAAAAGAAAGCGAACATGGGCGATGTACCCGCAATTTGGGTAACGTATTTGATTTTTACGTGCTTGCCTTTTAACGCCGGCGGCGGATAGTTTTCAATCAGCGGCAGCATCACATCGTTCAGCTTAGAAGTCGGGATCTTTTTAGCCCGGTTCTTGAAAACCATATCGGCCGTTTCAATCACCTTTAACAAACGCTGCTTTTCGGTTACCGAAGTAAATACGATAGGCACATCCACAAATGGCGCTATTTTCTCGTGGATCATTTCCTCGAAAACTTTCACCGTTTTGGTATTCTTTTCAATTAAATCCCACTTATTCATCACCACCATAATGCCTTTTTTGTTCTTTTCGGCCAGGTGAAAAATATTAATATCCTGCGATTCGATACCTTCCTGGGCATCCACCATCAGGATGATCACATCGGCTTCTTCCAAAGCCTTAATGGTACGCATAACCGAATAAAACTCAATATTCTCCTTTACCTTAGTTTTTTTACGCATCCCGGCTGTATCAATCAGCATAAACTCATGACCGTAACGGTTGTAGTGTATGTGGATACTATCGCGCGTGGTACCTGCAATGGGGGTTACTATGTTGCGGTCTTGCCCAATCAATGCATTGATAATGGATGATTTGCCCACGTTAGGGCGACCAACAATAGCGTACTTTGGTAGGCTGTTCTCCTCAGCAGGTTCATCGTCAAAGGTTTTGATCAACTCATCCAGCAGTTCACCCGTGCCCGATCCGGTCATGGAGGAGATGTTGTAAAGCTCACCTAAACCTAAAGCATAAAAGTCGGTAGCATCGGCTTGCTGCGAGGTATTATCTACCTTATTCACTACTACAAAAACCGGCTTTTTACCTTTACGCAAAATGGAGGCTATCTCGTCGTCCAGGTCGGTTATACCTGTAGTTACATCTACTACAAACAAAATGGCGGTGGCTTCTTCAATGGCAATAACTACCTGCTCGCGTATGGCAGCTTCAAATACGTCTTCCGAATTGGCCACATAACCGCCGGTATCAATTACGTTAAAGCTACGGCCAACCCATTCAGCAATGCCGTAATGGCGGTCGCGCGTAACACCGCTAAAGTCATCAACAATGGCTTTACGGCTTTCGGTAAGGCGGTTATATAAAGTGGATTTGCCCACATTAGGGCGGCCCACTATGGCTACTATGTTACTCATGTTTATTTATCCAAGAGTCAAGAGCCAAGAACCAGGACCAGCTTCAACTGGCGGTATATATGGTTCTGTCTTTTAACTCTATTTATATATTTATACTTGTATCTTATTTCTTGGCTCTTGTATCTGAGCTTAATCTTCGTACCCAAATTGTTTCAGGTAGTTCTTTTTACTGCGCCAGTCGCTTATTACTTTTACAAAGGTCTGTAAGAAAACTTTGCGCTGAAAAAAGTCTTCCATGCTGCGGCGGGCGTAAGTACCCACAATTTTCAGCATCTCGCCGTTTTTACCGATCAGGATATTCTTTTGCGAGTCGCGCTCTACTATAATTTCGGCGCTAATCTTATATAAAGTTTCGCTTTCTTCAAAAGCAGTAATAATTACCTCGGTACTATAAGGTATCTCTTTTTTATATTGTTTAAATACCTGTTCGCGTATCATTTCGGCCGCAAAGAAGCGATCATTGCGATCGGTTAAAAAATCTTTTTCATAATACGGCGGATGCTCAGGTAAATTCTCTACCACAAAATCCATCACCCCGCGTATATTATGATCCATTGTGGCCGATATGGCAAAAATAGCTTTAGGGTTCAGTTTTTCCTGCCAGTAATCTACCTTGGCCTTTACAGCCTCGGCATCACTTTTATCTATCTTATTAATCAGTACTGCTAACGGTGCCAAATTACCTTGCAGTTTTTCGAGCACATCGCCTTCGTCGTGCGCTTCATTAATATCGGTCACAAACAGGATTAGGTCGGCATCTACAATAGAACCCGATACCTGGTGCATCATACTTTCCTGTAATAAATAGTGCGGCTTAATAACACCGGGGGTATCCGAAAACACGATCTGGTAATCATCAGCATTAACAATACCCATAATACGGTGACGCGTAGTTTGCGCTTTTGGGGTGATGATGGACATCTTTTCACCTACGAAAGCATTCATTAGGGTGGATTTGCCTGCGTTAGGCTTACCTATTATGCTTACAAAACCTGCCCGGTGACTCATATAAAAATAATTAAAAATAAATTTGGAGTACAAAGAAACGAATTATATCTTTGCAGTCCAATAAAAAAACAAATATAGTGCGGGATGGAGCAGTTGGTAGCTCGTCGGGCTCATAACCCGAAGGTCGTAGGTTCGAGTCCTGCTCCCGCTACCGGTAAAGCCTCTGATGAAAATCAGAGGCTTTCTTTATTAAAATTGCAATTTTGCAAGAGATTTATTTCTAAACTTTACAATTTCGATAGCACAAGTTTGCTTTTGGGTTCGAGTCCTGTTCGGTATCATCTTATAGAAGTAAAAACAATGTCCATATTGGATATAATTTTAAACTAACTTAAGAATGCATCTTTGTGCTCTTTTGCAAAGTCAAGAAAGGAACGAGGCTGATGATTGGTCAGTCGAAAAACATCTTCATTAAGGTCTTGATCATGGTTTTTGGCAACCACTTCTGCATATTGTTCAACGAGACCATTCGCTAACCATCGGGATGCTCCGGTGATCCTCAATAAAACGCGAAAGGCCAATGAAGGTAAATTTACATAACGTACTTTCTTGCCTGTGGCCTCTGCTATTTGTGAAGCGATCTCCTTCATGTCTAACGTTTCAGGGCCATTGAGATAGTAGGTAGCTCGTTTGTGATGGTCTTCTGTTAAAACATGGTAAGCAACCCTTCCTATATCCTGCGCATCGATATAACCCACCAGCCCGTTACCGCCAATTTGGGGTAAAATCCTTTGGAGATAGGCTTAGTCATGGTTAAAAAGTTTTGCATAAACGCAGTTGGTTTGAGTATCGTCCAGGCTATACCAGATGCACGAAGGTGGTGATCAATATGCGCATGAGTCTTAGCCCATGGCACTGATGACCTCAAATTCGCGTCTGACGCAGAAACTTTAATGATGTAAGAAATTTGTTCTTGTTTCGCCACGTCAATGACATTCGTTTCACATTGAAGTTGGTTCTCAGTGGGTGGACTGACCAAAAATAAAAAAGTACATCCTTTCATAGCCGATCGCAAGCTTTCCGGATCTTCAAATTTGCCCAAAACTGCGTCTACACCTTGTTTACGGAATTTTTGTAATTGATCTTCCTTTCGGCACATTGCACGAAATACTTTTTTGTTCTCAGCCAGTAATTGACATAGCTTTTGCCCAATAACACTGGTTGCTCCGGTTACTAAAATCATAAGTTATTTGTTTTGTTTGTGTATTTATTTTTATTGTTGTATAAGTAATCCTATCTATTTGTCTTCAACTTTTCATTCAAAATACCAAAATGACTAACGGTCACTTTTTTGGTAAAAAATTTAATTTTTCATTCCCGCTACTAAAATTTCTGAATAAAGTTTAAGCAAATCTTCTCGTTGAAGTTTCTCAATTTCCTCGATGAACACCTTCTTTGCTTCTATAAAATTCATCAAGCCCATACAGCTTCCCCATATCATATAAGTACAGTACGAAGGATCTAAATCTTTTTTAATTAAGCCTGCCGACTGGCATCGTATCAGGTGTTCGGTAAAATATTTTTTCAACTCTAAACTTATACTTAAATAGCCCTGAATGTTACTGTTGAAGTCAGGTCTTTCCATGTAAATAAATAGCTCAAAATATTTTGGATACTTTAAGTAGTATTTATAAAAGGCCATGATTAATGCTTGAAAAGCTTTCAACGGTTCGTTTTCTTTTTCCACCGCTGCTTTAAAGTAGTCAAGCAATATCTTGAGTGCCTTAACACTCATCTCCGCAAATATATCATCCTTACTTTTATAATACTTGTAGATCGTGCCCTTGGCAATATCATAGTTGTTAACCTACTAAGCGGCGCAAATAATCTAGTAACTTTACTATTTGTTAAGAAGGCGATGAGAAAATTAGTGCCTGGCCTGTTAGCTGAAAGGATGCTTGCCGAAACAAAGGTGTGCTGGCAGCTACAGATCTCCCTAGTAAGGAGGATCGCCTTTGAACTGGGTTTTAACAACCAATCGCATGACCTTAGATGTTTCTGTTGAAATTGAAATTTGTGTGCTATTTGGAAACTATAAATAAGACTCTAAAACGAATAAATCCCATTTAAGGGCTTTTATTCGTTAATTTACTCTCTTATATCGTATTAATCCAGCAAAGTCCAGCTGCGTTTGGCTTGTACCGTTTGTACCATTTGCTGCTCTGCAACAACAATGTTTTCCTTGCGTTGGCCAATATATTCTAAAGTGCTTAATTTATTCCAAAGCGCTGTAAGAACCCGCAAAAACTCATCAACTACGGTCATGGAGGTGCGGATATCATGATGGTTATATACCACTTCAATTAAACGGGCCAGCAACTCTTCAAAATTACCAGGGGTAACATCTTTCCATTCGTAAAAATATTTAAGCAGCTCTTCCCGCTCATTTCCGGCTATACTTTTAATTGAACTAAAGAAAATATGCGCCATTTCCGAAAAATAGCCCACCAACACTATAGGTGGTTGCTGAAAGGCCACATTGCGATACGAAAAATAAATGCGGGCTATGTAATCCAGCATTTTATCGCACAGCATTTTCACATTTTTTCCAATAGGCGAAATGGTATCCTTAGACGTTATCTTGTCGATAATACGAAACGATAATAACTGAAACTCATTTAATTGATTGCTGAAAAGTTCGTAATACTTAATCAGGTCGATATGGCTCGTTAATGTATTACACGGCGGTATATAGTCGGCAATGAGTTGTATGCCAGTACTGCTGCGGGTAAACTTGCCAATTTCTAAGTAATGATTGTTCTTGCTGCTAATTTGTGATGCCAGCAAGATAGTGATGCCATAAAAACTATTGACTTCAGGATATCTTAAAGGAGTTTCTTCTGGGTCGGGTTTGCCGACCGGTACCCTTTCGTGTGGGTTAACGGTTAGCACAATAAAATAGGTTTCAACGGCATCACTTACAGCATCCTGGGTAAAATAGTGGGTGTAAGTAAATTCTTCGCCAAGCGCTTGTGGCGTTATATTAATGCGATAACCTTCTGATGTTACGGCATTACATTGCCTTATTTTTACCTGTATATGGTTAGAAGCCCGTTCACTGATTTGGATATCTAACGACGAATTTTCGCCGTTAAAGGGAGCCAGTAAACCGAAGTTGTTATAATTTAATGCCAGGGAATTACTGTCTCTTACAATATCCTGAATAAAGTTATCTGTTTGCACAAAATGACCACTTGAGATCTTCATGCCGTCAATCCAGTTTACAGATTTATACTTTAATGGTAAATACATAATATAGGTTTTATTACTTATAAATAAACGGCTTCATCACCTTTACGTTCGGTTACACTAGCAACTTCCGAAACCCTTTTGGCAAAAATGGCGAAAGATTCAGTTATATGGTTCTGTTCTATATCCAAGTCGGGGTCTACAAACTGTCTCTGTTTAAAAAAGGATGGTTTAATATAAAATATCCACTTAAAATGCTCCGAGTTTGATTGTGTATATTGTATAGGTGCTTCCGGAAATTTCAGGTTGTAATCATCAATAAATTTTTGAAACCACAGCCCAAAATTCATGTTGCGTGGTGCTTTGGCTTTTACCTTGAGCGGCTCATTGTCGTTAGTATTTTTATACAGGTTTACCTCTAATACCAACAGGCGGTTAAAATCGAGGTGCTCCATGCTAATATCGGCCGGAACCGTAGGGTACTGCCATACTTTGTATATTTCTAATGGAATGTTTAGGAAAGCAATGTATGCCCACCAAAACAGCGTTGGCAATAAAAATACAAATACCGACGAAGCTGCCCAAATTCCATATTTGAGATCGTTGAGCCAATCAAAAGCTAATTTAAATAAGAACGCACCAAGCAGGCAGGTAATTAAACTGCAAATTATAAAAAACCATTTGCGTTCGAGCAGTTCTGATTCAAAATGAATACTGGCCAGCCATACAAATACAATACCTAAACTAACATAATACAGCTGACAAATGATGTAGCCCCATGGCATAAACTGAAGATCCAGGAAGCCTAAAAACCCGGGTAAGCCAAGCGCTACACCGGTAAGCAGCATGGTTACAATCAGCTTTTTGTTGTTTAAAACTTTGTTCTTTTTATTAATAACTGTCATAATTGCTGTTGCAACCATGAAAATTACCGGAAAGAGCAGGTAACGAATAAAAAAGGATTTAACGTCCATAAAAGTATAGGTCTGTATATATAGAAAAAGTCCACTTAATTAAATGTGAACTTTTTCTAAATCAATTACCAATAATTGGGGTTATTTGTTTTATAACCAAGTACAAAAAACAGGTTAAATGATTATTAGCCCAAATCAACTCGAAACAGATTTTAAAGCCGTTACCTTAGCAGCCGAACTTATTGAACAGGGAAGCGCTACTGCCGACAATGTGGTAATACTACCCCTGGGCCCTAAAAAGCGGGCTTATGCTAAAGAAATAGCTAGCATAACCAGTTATACATCGGCCTACCGTAACCGGGAGATGTTGGCTATAAATATTAATCGGGAAGGGTTATATGACATGTTGCCCGAAGGATTATTTCACCAGTCGCCGGCTTCGAGCGTAATGATTACCGAGGAGGCAATGATTAAAGACATTGCCGCCCGCCGCGAAGAAGAAAAACAGGCCCGGTTATTTTTTGCCCCCCTGGAAACAGAGTTATACCACATTCGTACGGTGGTTGAGCTTTATGAAAGCCGTTTGGATAAAAAAAGTAATTATGATGAGCTTGTAAATATTTTTTTAAAAGAATGGCGCGAGTTCAAGTGCTTTACCAACCAGCAAATGGTTATATTAATGCATGTTTTGCCTGTAATACATGATCAGCGCAACAATCTCCAGTTCATTAGCAGTGTGCTGAGTATTATGTTCCATGCTAATTTTGAATTGCTGTATGAGCTAAAAAGCGCAAATCCCACAACAGCCGAAACCAACCAGTTAGCAACCAAACTCGGCACGGGTGTGTTGGGTGTGAATTTTATAGCAGGCCAGGTGTTTGAGCCAGAAGAAGAATTGATTATTACTATTGGCCCGGTTACTGCAAATCAAATGCTTAATTATTTGCCTGGAACACGTACCGCACAGGCATTACATGTGCTACTCTCCTACTTTATACCACTGCAAACTACAGTTAGCACCAAGTATGTTTTACAACCCGACTTTCAAAAAACGGTGCTGGGTTTTGAGCAGGAAAACTCATGCCTCGGCTTTACCACCTATCTTGGCAGTAATTAGCTCTTAACAAACAAACGGTAATTAGAATTAATAACACTCCTGCTAATTAACTTCGATTCTAATAACGTTAATAAGGTATCCCATTCTTCTACCGATAGTTTTACCTCGTCAGCAGGTTTTAAATACACATCAACAGTTTTTTTAAAACCTTCTTTTGGGTTACTCGATACCACTAACCCTTTGCCTATTTTTACATCGGTTACCTTATTGCCCAGTTCATAAAAGCAAAAGCTTATTAAATCGGCCTGGGTAACAATACGGTCTTTAGTAGTGAGTCCGTATTTATAAGCCTGCACACGTTCGGTTGCACCGAGGCTATCGCGCCCGCCAATGGTCGATGTCATTAAGCGCAAGCTGTCGGCTTTAATTTTCAGTGTTTCAAACTGCTGTAAACGTGCACCTCTGCGTATGTTATTTGCTGCATTGGCCAGGGTGGTCCAATACTGTAGGTAAAGCATAGTTGCTTTACTACTTGGTTTTACTATAAGGTAATTAAACGGCTCATGTCCATCTTCGGCCATGCGTGTTTTTTTCTCTATCAGGGCAAGGTTCTGTTCCAAGGTTTTCAATACACTGTTTAAAAAATCTGTCCCGTAACTGGCAAAGGCGGCTTTTTCGTCGCGTAGTAACTCCAAAAGATAATCTATAGTTTGTCGGGCATTGCGCGAATCAAATCTTTCGGCACCACCATTGCGTATCGAATAACTACCTTCAAAATTTTGGGTTGCCTGTGTGTAAGGTATTTCACTGTAAAATACATTTCTGTCGTCGTGCACTTCTTTAACCGATAAAAAGTGCTCTTTTTTAGATACCTTAATCGGTATAATATTATTAACATCCCTTAAACGGTACTTATGTTCGTGCCGTTTCCTGTTGAGTACCGGAAAGCAATTTAAAGAAACCTGCAGGTCGTCAATTATACCGGGAGATATAGCGGCCGGGAAAGAGAGTTTTAACCAAACGCAAGACTGCAATCTGCTCAGCTCAGCCGGATTAAACATATCTGTAAAAGCATCCGGAAATGTTTGACGGTAACCGCTAATATCGGTTAGCTTACTGTCGGTTATTGATATAAAACGGTTGTTGTAATACTCCTTAATATCACGGGTGATCAGGTTAATTACATCCTGCTCGTAAAAAACCGGACGGTTTCCGGCATTCAAATCTTCTTTATAAATAAGGCCGGGTAGGGTTTCAATCTCCTCGTTATTAGCATAACACTTTACAACAAAAAGCAGCTTATAAAAGTCATCGTTAGCAGCATAATCCGACCATTCAAAAAATAATGCCAGATTTTGCAGGTTATTTAAAGCTGGGGCACAATCAATTCCTAACCATAGCGTATTCGGCTCAACATTTAATTTAGAAGATGCAGTTAATACCGTATTACGCCTCATGGCATCATCATACTCGTATAAGTGAATGCCGGTGCAGGTATAACGTATACTGGAATTAAACAAGTTCACTTCTCCAGCAGGAGAAAAAAACACATCGTTATCCTCTGATCGTGAGGTCTCTGCAGATGATTGCCTTTTATAAAAGAAGTGATTATTTATAGTGACGGTCTCCTGTGTTTCTACCGGCTGCCCTTTAAGTACAGCATGGGCCGGCAAAGCCGACGTAAGGTAATCGGACGCTAAAATGCGTGATATCTTGCTCAGTACCCTGTTCTCCAGGTTCTTTACATCGTTCGATACGTTAAAAAGTTCCGTACTTAAAGCCTCTACCAAAAGCCTTACCATGGGATCAATGTCGTTAATATTGGTAGTGCCCCAATAATCCATGGCATTACGCAACATCCGGGTCCTAATGTCTTCTTTGGTATTAAATAGTATAGTGCTCATAGTTTAGGCAGATAATGGACTTAAAAATAAAGAGGTGGTAAATACATAGTTTTCGCCGGTTTGCTGCATTTTACCGCTTATTACAATCTCTACTTTCTTTTTAATTTCACTTACGTTTCTTAGTGGATAAAATTTGTTCACTTCTTTAATATGCACATCAATGTGCACATCATAAATACGTTGTTCATACTGGGTTATTGAGCGTAAAAGTGATTGTCTCAACTTCTCCTCCCACATACTTTCACTAATTATGAGCTCAAAATCGAGATCCCATATCTCACAGCCAAAGTCGGGCTTAAAGCGGTGCTCGCCGTAACGGGTAAAAATTATCAACTCAATGTATTGAGAAATGGAAGCTCCAACATCTTGCTTATCAATATCTTGTCCGTTAAATATATTTTTTAAACTGAACGGCTTTTTGTATAAGGGTATAGGCATAATGTATGCGAATTATAACTACAGGTTTAAATTTTACTTACTAGTAAACAAATCATTTCTTAAATAGTTGTAAGTACAATCTTACAGGTTAAAAAGAAATCTGTAAGAGGAATGATTTAAGCACCAGAAATTCTGAATTGTGCTTAATAGTGCTGGGGAAATTTTAGAAGATTCTTAAAAACTTTTGTTGATAGATTTTAATGAAGCCAGTAAATAGTAGTGATCTGCGCAATGCTTACCTAAGGTTCATATTATACTTTATAATCTCAATTGCGTTTAGCATTTGGGTTTTATATTCCTTTTTTCTTACCTCAAACCGCGAAATAGCCATGCTCAACGAGCGGGTAAAACAGTCGGACAATCTTATTGCCGTACGGAACGATATTAACAACAACTTCGATATTATATTACAGCGCATGAAGCAGCTATCCCAATATACCAGGATGAATGCCGAGGAAATGAATAACCAAACCTTGCTGCTCAACGATATACAAGAGAGTAACCTTAAAATACAGGATAAGCTGCATCAAAACCCTGTTGCTTTAAAGAGTTTTGAACTATACAAAAAATTAAGCGATAATATCTCGACTGTTGCCAATGTTAAAGATTCACTGTACACAACGCGGTTTCAAATTGAAAGCCTGCGTTCGCAACTTGAGTCATGCAACCGTACTAATAGATCGGCAGTTAGCAGAATTAGAGGACATTTCGGACGATAACTATTATGATGAAGTTTAGTGTTAAAGAAAGACGGGAGAAGTTCCTTTTCTTTTTAGGTATGTTCTTGTTTACAGCCGTTGTTCTGTGTGTTGCGATATTTTATAACTATAGTAACGACAGCGATATATCAAAAGAAGAGTTTTCGAAACGTTTACAAGAAGAGAACCGGTTTGAAGCGGCTGTTGAGGAAGCCCTGCCTACTGTTGACACCACCTATGCACGTATTGTAAAATTCAATCCAAATGTACAAGCATTGTTTTTGGAAAATGATATCAAAAATTCTATTACAGCTATACGCTCTTATTACAATGCACGCCCTTACGATACACGGTATAAGTGCTTTATTTATGCCTCCAAAATACAGGAGAACCTGTTTTATGATAAAAGAGAACTCCGAGGCAACTCATACAACGACATTGTTCGCTTGAACAAGCTTTTAGACGATTGCAAGCTTTCGACTCGTCAATTGCAACAAAGCCTTAGCTCTCCCGGGCGATAAATAACTAATTGATTCTGTTTTATTAATTATAACCTAAAACCAATGCAAGACGATAACAACAGCGGAAGACCTATTAACACCAACAGGCAAAACTATCTGTTCCTTTACATTATAGTTACCATCCTGCTTTTAGCTGGTCTTATTTTTTTACTTAAAAGTTCGCTATTCGACAAAAGAACCGTTAATGCCCGTATTTTAAAGGATGAGATCTTTTTAAACGAGGATCTGGTTTATTCAGACAATACAAGCAATGCTAAATCATGGCTTTGGGAGTTTGGTAACGGCGATCGCATTAAACAGCAAAATGGCAGCTACCGGTTTAAAAAACCAGGAGCTTATATTGTAAGGGTAACGGTTGATGGTAATATGCAGCAACAATTCCCTATTAATGTTAAAGATACCATAGTAAATGCGGTTAGAGACACCCTTTTAACCATAAACGGGCCTACACGCGGTATTGTAAACGAAGAAATAAGACTTGAGGCTCAGGGTAATGCCCGAATCTACGAGTGGTCTTTCGGCGAAACCGGCCGGGTTGATATTAAAGGCCCTACTGCTCTTTACATATATCATAACCCGGGTACTTATTTTGTACGCTTAAGAGTTGATAATGCCAGTAGACCTGTGTATCACAAAATTTTGATCACCAATCCCGATTCTACCATTAACGCTATAGTTGCACCGGGTGAAGGTGAACAAAAAGTGGTTGATGATATACGCGCGCACTTACAGGCTATAGCCAACGGTGCCGATTTCAACAATCACTATTACTACCTGGTAAACAAATATTTTTGCGGTGATGAAAAGGTAGCCGTAAATATGGACAGCAACGGGGAAAAAAAGCAAACCGATTTCTACTCTTATTGCATGCGTTTAACCTTTGGTGGAGGCGTAACCATTGATGAGGCTCAGGTTGCGCTCAAAGCCAAATCATCATGTTCAAACCTGCTTACTGTTAAACAGCATTCTACTACAACCGGTGTTAAATCTACAAAATAACTAGCCTATTCCAGTTATGAAAAATATATTATCTGCTTTTGCCCTGCTTATAGCTTTAACGGCCAGCGCACAGTCGCCAGTATCTATCAAAAAAAAGGTGGCTACCATGCCCGAGGCCTTCGAGAAGCCTAATAGCAAAACCAATGTGTACGATGACGGTAGCACCACATCGTTACCATGGATCGTTTTCTCCGACCGAGATGAAAATTACACTTATACTGCACCGGGCGGATCGTTAGTGATGAAAAAGATAAAGTTTATGGAGCCGTTCTATGTAAGTTCGGCTCGTAACGGATATGTTAAACTGATTAAATACCAGCCAGGTATTGTACAAGGGCGCAAGCTAACTAACAAAAAAGGTGCGCAAAGCTACGGCTGGATCAGTAAAGACAAGGTGCTGCTATGGCAATCGGCCTATGTAAGTGCCAGCAGCGGTTATGCCGAAAAGGCAATAGCTGTAGTATCGGGCAAATTACCTTTAGCCTCTCCTGCTACTTATTATGATCGTACCGATTCACTTTATGTATTCGATTCTCCTGAAATGGAGCATAAAAAATCGAAGCTTGCCTTACACCAATTACTATATATATTTAAAAAATCGCCCGATGGTAAAACCCTGTTGGTAGGTTCTGAGCCGCAATTAATTGCCGATAGCGCCGCCCGTAGTGTTTACGGCTGGGTACCTGCCGATGCCGTACACAATTGGGGCAATAGGTTATACATAGGGTCGGCTAAAACAGGATATAATACCGATGATTCTGTAGCAGCTATCATTAACAAATCCTTACAGTTTACCGGGCCGGGCAAAACTTCTTTTACTTTCGACCCGCTTATAGATCAGGATCAGCCATTGCTGCGTAGTATTCCAGTAATCTCATATCCGGCAGCAGGTGCGGCAACCGGTAATATGGAATTGGGCATTGCCACCGATGTTTACGATAAGTCTAATAACAGCATCCTGAACATTAAAGGCGGGCATTTAACCTACAAAGACTACCTCGCCATCCGCAAAAACATTCGTAAAATCAATGTGGTATTTGTGGTAGATGGTGGTAGTTCTATGCGTAACTATTTTTCGGGATTAACCAGTACCATCCAATCTTTTGAAAACGTATTTAACAGCTATCATAAAGGCAACCAAATTAGCTATGGAGCGGTGGTTTATCGCAGTTCTAATAATTGCTCTATTGGTGGAATTGAAAAGCAGGCATTTAATACCGATTACCGTAAAGTAGTTAGCTTTTTAGATAAACAAGCCAGCTTAACCAATTCATCCTGCATTGCTGCAGCTAATAGTCAGCCGGTTTTTGATGGCTTACACACATCGTTAAGTATGTTTAACAACCATAAAAACGAAACTAACTTAGTTGTACTGATCGGAAGCACCGGCAACAGCATGGAAACTACATCGGTATATGACATGGCTACCGAAGTAGCTAATGCCGATGCCCGGTTGCTGGCCATACAAGTATATAGCGACTATAACCCTATTTACAATGATTTTGTAATACAGTCGCGTAAACTGGTATCTGAATCGGCCACCCAACTGGCCGAACGTAAAAAGAACCGTATGGTGGTTGGTGAAGGCTTAAGCAACACCCAGCAATTCAACGTTTCACTGTCCGATTCAATTTCCTTTTACCTGGATTACCCTAAAAACAGTTTAATTCAAGGTGCGGTTATTTTCCCGCCAAAAGGTGTAATCAAGTCTAACCAGGCTATGGACGGCGCATTAAAACGCCTGATGCAGGAAACCCAAACTGATATTTATACACAGGTTCATTCTTTAGATAGCGCGTTCAGGTTAACCGGCCGTGAGCACCGTTATGTAACACCTGTAGTTATGTCGCAATTGCAGGCACCCGTTTCTGCCGATTTGGGCGACAACCTGCCGCATAACGCCTTTAAGTATTATTTAACGGCACAGGCACCAACTAATATAGTATCCAGCAATCCTGCCGAGTTACAATACCTGCTTATTCTCAACGAAACTGAGTATAAACAAATGAATGATGTGCTCTCCATGATGATTGGCGAAAACCTGCAACAGGATGCCGGCAATTACCGCAAAAAGCTCTTTAAAAACTACCTGAACATTGTTCGCCAATACATGGGGCAAAAAGATGCTTCCCGGTCTGAAATTAAGAATATGATGCTGAGCGATTACATTCAAAAAACTACAGGTATGGTAGTTCCTGCCAGTGTAAAAGAACAGTTTAAGTATAAGGTAATTCATTTAAAGCGTAACAGCAGCATGCCGCAGGCACAGTTTGAGGCTTATATTAATTACCTGATCAAGAGCCGCAACACTATTAAGCAACAAGCTTTACTGCAACAGCACTTTACCTCTAATGGTAAATTGTATTATTATATCACCCAGGCAAACTGGAAAAATTAATACCCAACCTGTAAAATCATGAGCGTAATCAGTTTAAGCGAATCGGTTAAAACCGGAGTTAGGGTAGCCCAGTCTTTAGCTAAGGAGTACCATCACAAAGAGTTTGGCCCCGCCCATTTATTAAAGGGCTTAATGCACCAGGAAGTGGGGTTAAGAAACTTTTTGACTTCTATTGATAAGGATACTGCCTACATAAGCGATTGGGCCGATGTGCGAATGGAAGAATATCCGCAGTCGATCACCGTACCCGATGAAATGTTAGGCAACAATGCGGTTAAAGTAGTATTTGACGAGGCCGATAACGTACGGGTAAAGCTTGGACTGGATGCCATAACCCCTGTATGTATCCTGATTGCGCTTACTAAACCTAATGTAGGTTTTGATGCCGGGCAATTAAAATCGTTTCCTTTAAAGGAAAAAGAACTGCTGGATGTTTACATACAGGATGAAGGTGTTCAAAATGCAATAGCACCATCGGCTGGTGGTGATAGTAATGCTGGTTCAAGTAGTAAAAGCACCGCAGCGTTATTTAAATATTGTGTAGACCGTACCGATCTGGCACGCCAGGGTAAAATAGATCCAATCATAGGCCGCGATAAAGAAACGCGGATGATTATGGAAATATTAAGCCGCCGCACCAAGCCAAACGTAATCATAACCGGTGATGCAGGGGTGGGCAAAACCGCACTGGTTGATGGCTTTGCATTAGATATTATTAATAATCAGGTGCCGCAATCATTACTGAACGTAAGTTTATTTGAGCTGGATCTGGGTTCGCTTATTGCCGGTGCATCTTACAAAGGTGAGATAGAGGACCGGTTGAAAAACATTCTGAAAGAAATTAAGCAGTTTGATAAGGCCATCTTATTTATCGACGAGATACATACCCTGTTAGATAATAAAGGCCCTATTGGCGGAGGTGTTGGCAACCTGCTTAAACCTGAATTGGCTCGTGGAGAGATCACTGTTATTGGCGCAACCACCATTGATGAGTACCGCAAAATAATAGAACCGGAGCAGGCGTTCAGTCGTCGTTTTGAGGTATTGCAGGTAAACGAGCCTGATATTGATACCGCTATAAAAATGCTGGAAAAACTGGTACCTTATTATGAGGAACACCATGGTTTGAAAATCAGTAACGATGCCGTTCAGGATTGCGTACGCTTGGCCAAACGGTATATGAAAGATCGTCGCCTGCCCGATTCGGCTTTCGACCTCATGGACCGTACCATGGCTGCTATAAGGCTGATGAACGACACCTCAGACATGACACTGGCCGAGCTGAAAGAAAAGTTCAACACCCTTAGAGATGCCGAAGAGGACACCAGCACAAGCGAATACAAATGGCTTTACAGCTTAATGCAAAATAAAACCAGTGCGGTAATGCTTGGTAAGTTAGAAGACGATACGCAAGTTAGCGCTTTTGAAAATGCTGAGGAATATATAGAGTATTTCAACCGCAACCTTCCTTTACTGGAAGAATTGGCCCAAAGTAAAGCCAGCGAGGTGGATAAGCAGGATATTGCCGCCATTATATCTTATAAAACCGGCATCCCGCTGGGTAAAATACAAGCACAAGAAAAGGAAAGGCTTCTGAACATGGAAGGCTTCCTGAAAAAGCGGGTTGTTGGACAGGATCAGGCTTTAAAAGCTGTTGCTGATGCCATCCTCGAATCGCGCAGTGGTTTGAATAAAAAGGGGCAGCCCATTGGCTCGTTCTTTTTACTCGGCCCAACCGGTACCGGTAAAACCGAACTGGCCAAATCCATTGCCGATTTTCTGTTTAACGATGAAAAGGCAATGATCAGGTTCGATATGTCGGAGTTTAAGGAAGAGCATTCGGCTGCATTGCTTTATGGCGCGCCTCCGGGGTATGTAGGTTATGAGGAAGGTGGCTTGCTGGTTAATAAAATACGTCAGCAACCTTACTCCGTGTTGCTCTTCGACGAAATCGAAAAAGCACATCCATCCGTATTTGATATCTTTTTGCAGATACTTGACGAAGGTCACATGCATGACAGATTGGGCAAAGAGGGCGATTTCTCTAACTCATTAATCCTGTTTACCTCCAATATTGGCAGCGAATGGATTGCCGAGCAGTTAACCCAGGGACATTTGCCAACATCTAACCAGTTAATGGAAGTAATGGCCGGCAAATTCAGGCCGGAGTTTTTGGCACGGATCTCTGAAATTGTTCCCTTTAAACCTATTGCTGAAGAAAACGTAGTTAAGATATTTGAGATACAGCTCAAGAGCCTGGTAGAATCTTTAAATAAAATGGGCATCGATTTTTCTATAAGCGATGATGCCAAAAGCATGCTTGCCCTGAGCGGCTTTACACCTAAATACGGCGCAAGGCAGTTATCAGGTGTAATTCGTAACCAATTAAGGCGGCCAATATCCAAATACATTATTTCGGGTGAGTTAAAAAAGGGGCATACCATAAGTATTGGCAAGCTCCAGGAAAACGATGAACTAACCTGGACAATTAATTAATTATTAGCTGGTTAATACATTGTTGTTTGCAAAAACAATTTTGACCAAAAAGCATTTACTAAATAAACAACAAGCATACACCACTTTATCCCATACCTATGTTTAATTACGAAATAGGAGGAAACGAAAAAAAAGTCGATACCTCGGAAGCATTTGGTGAGATATCTCCCAATAAAACATTGTTTATACAAAAACTTACAGATAATGAGCCCCTGCGGCCTGAAAAGGTTGAAGGTTTAAAAACAGTAGAAGAGGTTTTTGAACATTATAAACCTAATGTTAATGTAGCCCTTGATAAGCAAGATGGTTCGGTGGTTACCGAAAACCTGAAGTTTAACAATCTGGGTGATTTTGGTGTTAAAAATTTGGTGCAACAAAGTAGCTACTTACGCAAGCTAAACATAGAGCGCGAAATGTACATGAACATCATTAAACAGTTAAAAACAAATAAAACGTTAAAAACTACGCTTGATAACGAAGAAACAAGAGCGGCCTTTGTAAGCGCACTTAAAAACTTTGTTAAAGAACTTGACCAATAACATCCCCGATACAATCCTAAACAGTAACACATACCATTATGGCAACACCAAACGAGCAAGCCTTAAATGAAACCTCATCGGCGCAAGGGTTTAAACCCGCCGAAAAGGCTGCTGAACAAGAACTAACATTAGCACAAAGTTTAGATAAACTGTCGAGAGTTGGCGGATTTGATTTATTAGAAACCACAATTGACGGTTTGCAAAACTTAAATCCTGAGCGCAAAGCACGTAAGCAAATATTTTTAACCGACGACGAAAAGAAACAAGAGCGTGAGGAGCTTAAACAGAAATTAAACCAATGGATAAATGCCCTGGAAACAGGTACATCTGTTGGCGAAATGGTTGAAAACAGCACTGAAAACCTGCAGCTTGCCGATGAAAACTTAAATAAAAATGTTCATAACGTTCTGGAAAGTACTCGTGAACTGGAACAAGCTTACCGTTCGCTGCATTTGTTTTACAAGAACACTGAAGCAGACAAGGTTAAGAATGTTACAATTATGAATGCCTCGCTCGACCAATTGAAAGAGCTGGATAACCCAAGGTTTATTGAGTATGTAAGCGATGAGCTGAAACAAAATTACGACCGTTTAGATCTGCGCCAAAATTATTCCATCATGGTAGTCCCTGGTTACTTAGGATCAAACAAAGTGGTAGAGCGTTGGTCGAAAATAGCATTTGAAAATAAGGTCATGCTGGTTACGGACTTTGCTGACCTTGATCAGCCGGATGATGTGATAGATTTGTTTACATCGGCCAACTTAACTGGTGGGGATGCCTTTAAATCGAACACCATTATGACCTGTAACTGGATGGTTGGGCGTAGTAAGGTGGCCGAAGTAGGCGAAGAGGACGATCTATACGTACCTGCATCTGCCGCTTTAGCCGGTAAAATGTATTATACACTAATGTCGCAGGTTACCGCAGGTAAAAAGCATGGTGCGGTAAACGAAGTGGATGGTGTGCGTTTCGACTTGAAAAAAAGCGAGATCTCTCACCTGGAAAGAATAGGCTTGGTACCAATGGTAAACGAATACGGTAAAGTAATGGCCTTCTCTGCTAAAACCTTATTTAACGGCGATAACATAGGCTTGCAAACCTATTCGGTAGTACGTGTATTCGATTATATTACAAAAGTGCTGTTTGACTTTTTAAACAGACGTGCTTTTGAAAACTGGACATCCAAAACTGAACAAGACCTGCGTTCGCAAATTGTTAAGTTCCTGGATAACATTCAGGGTCCCGATCGTTTAATAGAGCGTTTTAAGATCATTAAATTTGAGCGTGACGAAGTACAAAAAGACAGGATTCATCTGGACATCAACATTACCCCTTATTTCCCGGCCAAAAGCTTCGTAGTAAAGCTGGACGGACATAAAGGAGAAGATGGCAGCGCCACCTGGAATACTGACTATAAACAACAGTAGCTAAGTGTAATTTAAAGAGCCCGCATTGTAAGCAATGCGGGCTCTTTAAATTTTATGTTACGGTCAGGTTAACAAGCCGTTGTCTTTGCTTTTATTATCTGTAATTTTGTATAACAAAATGAAACAGGTAGTAATTATAAACGCAGACATTAACAAGGGTGAAATAACCCAGGCGCTTATCGATGCCTATCGTAACGGTGCTGAGAGTGTACAGGCCGTAATTAAAGAAATTGTAATTACTAACTTAAGGTTTAACCCTAATCAACAGCTTCCAGACCGTGTTGCCGAAATTGAACCCGATTTAGCAGATGCCATAGCAAAGCTCAAGTGGGCCAGCCATATCGTAGTATTTTGTCCGGTGTTCAAGCAATCAATAAACTTTAAAATCAAAGGCTTTTTTGACCGGGTGTTTTTACCTCATTGCGTATTTGTGTCAAGCAAGGATAGCTTTGACGGTAATTTTTCCGGACGCTCCGCACGAATTGTATCCATATTGGATGAAGAGGCCTGGAAAAATTGGCAATCAACACAAAAAGCAACCTACCTATCCATCAAACGCTCTGTACTCGAAAAGCGAAATATAAAGCCAGTGCATACCAGCACAATAGGTCACCTTTACACTATTGAAAATGAATACGCTCAAAAATGGCTAAAAAAGCTGTTTAACTTCGGCGCAAAACTTTTGTAAAAAATAATTATAGGGTAATAACCTTTTTCTCAAACAATATAATTCCCCGCTTGTAGTTAATGTACAAAATAAGCCGGTGGTCGGCTTATCATTATTAACCTTCAAAATTTATCGTTATGGCTTTCAAAGCAAGATTAAATTTTTCGGGCAAAGAGTACGATGTGCTTAATTGCTCTTATGCATTAAATCGCGATGTTGACTCAAAAGGACGCCCGTCTTCAGGAGTTTACGGTGGAACAATTGATATTGAAGTCGAGTCGACAGAAGATACTTCAGTAATCGAATCAATGGTTAACAATCAGTACAAGCCACTTGCCGGTACACTGTTAATCAAGAAATCGGAAGAAGATTCTAAAATGAAAGAGCTTACTTTCGAGGATGCTTACATTGTTAAATATTCTGAAGGTTTAAACATTATTGGTGATACACCAATGAGTTACAAGTTCACTATTTCTGCACGTAAGTTGAAGCTGGGTAATGCAGAGCATGTGAACGATTGGCCAGGTGTAAACGCCTAAGGCGATCATTCTTAAATGAACTGGGCTTTTACTTTTTAAGTATCTGACCTTTTTATAAACCATTAAACATTTAATATTATGGCTTTCAAAGCAAGAATTAATATAGGTTCAAAAGAGTTCGACGTATTACAGTGCAGCTATGCTTTAAGCAGAGATGTTGATGCCAAAGGGCGTCCATCTTCAGGTGTATATGGCGGTACAATTCAGGTAGAGGTAGAATCTACAGAAGACACTTCGGTTATTGAATCGATGGTAAATAACCAATACAAGCCACTAAGCGGTACTATTACTTTTAAAAAATCTGAAGAAGATGCCAAAATGAAAGAATTAACTTTTCAGGACGGTTACATTATTCAATATAACGAAGGACTATCTATTGTTGGTAATTCACCAATGTCTTTGAGTTTTGTGATCTCAGCACGTACCTTAAAAATTGGTAATGCTGAGCACGAAAACGACTGGCCTAAATAGAAATAACCAACATTAAGATACTTAATGATACGGAGAGGATGGAAAGAATCTTCTCCGTTTTTTATTTCCGATCATTTCTTTCGTTTTATGAAAAAGAAAAGGATAATTAAGCCAGGATCTCCAACAATTAAAAAGAAGATAAAATCTATAGCTCCAACAGCCATGGAGTATATTATGCTTTTTAATACCTGCGAGATAAGGAAAGAAAAAATTGCTGAGATTGATAAGGTTATTGATGAAAAGATTGTAGTAAACCGCAATAGGTATGAGGGCATAAGCAATTTAGTAAAAGGTGGTGGAGCTAACAATAACTCATTGTTTGGTAACCAGCCTTTATTTCAATCTTCATACATTCCCTTTTACAATCGTTTTAATACAGCGCCAGCCATGGTTGGTTCAGCATTTAACGTTAATCCTTTCGCTACTAAATTATCCCAAGACATCTTTTCCAGCCGCACATCAGATGTATTCAAAAATAATTTTGTGGATAACAGCAATGTTTTCGGCTTAAATAGGGATATTTTTTCGGGTGCAACTTTTACCAATGGTGCAGGTGTGCCCTGGTATTTTATAGCTTGTGTGCATTACCTGGAGTGTTCCTTCAGTTTTAAAAAGCACTTACATAACGGCGACCCATTAACCGGATATACTGTACACGTACCTGCTCATCGGCCCAAAGTTGGCCATGCTCCTCCGTTCACCTTTGAAGAAAGTGCGGTTGATGCCATCAAGCTCATGAAGTATGACCATGTTACCAATTGGAGCCTGCCATTCATCTTGTTAAAACTGGAGGGTTATAACGGTTTCGGTTATAACAGGAAAGGTATTCGTACACCTTATTTATGGAGCTATTCTAACCATTATACCAAAGGTAAATACGTTAAAGATGGCGTTTACGATGCCAATGCCGTTTCGAGCCAGTTGGGGGCGGCTGTAATATTAAAGAGGATGGAACAGCGTGCTTTAATAAATATACCACGAAACTAAACCTCGTATGAGTTTTATTAAGAAGTTGAGTTATTATTTTGCTTTGCTCTTTTTAGTACAAACGGCTCAAGGCTGCGTTGGTAAACAACAAACCCATGCATCTACAGACAGCACCCCGGTTATAAATAAAAACCCGGCTATTAGGGTCAACACCATAGGGGACGAACAACTGTTCAGAAACTGTTTGGCAAAATTTAAAACTGTTGTAAAAGTTAAGAACAAAGCTGCAATAACTGCGTTTTTTAATTTCCCGCTGCAAACCTTGCCTCAATGGACCAATGATGAACTGAAAAATTCGACAATAATGCCTCAAGAAGGACTGATAAAGCAAGCGGAGTTTTCAACCTATTTTAATGATATTTTCACTAAAGATGCAATTAAGCTTATAGCGGCAAGCAAAGAAGACGATTTATCGGAGATTGAAAAAAAAACTTCTGAAAACTATTATATAACCTTAAAACAAGTAACCGATAAAGGCAGCATCTTATTTGAGTTGCAAAAACAATACACGCAGAACAACGGCCAGGAAACCTTATTTGGATTTGTATTTGGAAAAGTTAGAGGTACATATAAAATTATAAGTTATTACCGTCCTTGGCCTTTAAAATAACATACTAAGCCTCATAACATGGAAACCAAGATAAGAATTGATATTAGCATAGAGGGCACGCCCATAACGCACTTTTCGAGTTTTAACCTGGATCAGCGCTTTAATGAACACCATACCTTTCAACTGCGTTTTAACCACGACCAGATAGAAAATACCAATAAGATAACGCTCGAACGTTCAAAAGATTTTATTGGTAAAAACCTTACTGTTCAGTTTGGCCGGGGCGAAGATTATGAGCACCAATTCATCGGTAAAATAACGCGTGTAGAAATTGCACAGAGCCACGGCTTCCAAGGTGATATTGTAGTTAGCGGATTTAGCCCGAGCATACTCATAGACCGCGGACCCGATTTGGGCTCGTATTTAAATAAAGATCTTAAAACCATTGTAGAAAAAGCAACAGCCGATGCGCCTCAAAACGATTTGAGTATGAACATTGCGCCTGCATATACATCGCCTATCGATTATATTATTCAGTATCGTGAAAGCGATTTTGAGTTTATCAATCGCCTTTCGGCCGAATACCATGAGTGGTTCTATTATGATGGAGTAAAGTTGAATTTTGGTAAACCTGCCAAGTTGGATGAAGCCACGCTTATTTACGGACGTGATTTGCACAGCTTACAATATGGCATGCAAATAGCCCCGCTTAATTACAAAAAGTTTTCTTACCATTCTCAGCAAGATGAGTTGCTGAGTTCGCAACCTTCCGGCAATAGTGGTGGTTCTCCCGATCTTTCTCATGCTATCGACGCTTCGAACCAGGTGTACAGCAAGCGCTACAACGAACCGCTGGAAGTAAGGGTAAACTCGCAAAAAGAAATAGACACGTTCGTAAACGATGAGCATAAGGCAATCGTATCCGAGTTGTTGAATATCATGGGCAATGGAGATAATCCGCGTGTTAAACTTGGCAGCATTGTAAGTATCAGCACAAGTATGCGCGGCATAACAGGCTTTGAAGTGCAAGATTTTGGCAAGTTTTTGGTAACGGCCGTGTATCACCAGTTAGATGGTGTAGGTCATTATCAAAATACATTCGAAGGTGTATCTGCAGATAGCGAAAAGTTAGCGGTTAAGCAAGTGCAAAAGCCATCGCCCGATATGCAGTTGGCTAATGTAGTTGACAATGATGACCCTCAAAAACAGGGCCGCATTAAAGTTAAGTTTAAATGGGAATGTACGTCAAACGATGTAACCGAATGGCTAAGAGTAATGACACCAGATGCCGGAACATCTGATAAAGTAAGCCGAAACCGTGGTTTCGTTTTTGTGCCTGAAAAAGGCGACCAGGTTATCGTAGCTTTTGAAGAAGGAAATGTTGCCCGCCCTGTGGTGCTTGGTAGCGTTTTTCATGGAAAATCCGGAATTGGTGGTGGTGGCGGAAATAATAGCAAAAGCTTAAGTTCTAAAAGTGGACATTCGCTAAACCTGAATGATGCAGGTGGAATTACATTTATAGATAAAAGCAAGCTTAACCATATTGAAATAGATGGTACGAATCAAATAACCATCACTGCTGATAAAACAATTAAGTTGGTAACTGGAGGGGAAGGCGGAAGTTCAATCACTTTAAATAGTGATGGCACCATTGACATTATTGGTAAAGTAATTAACATACAAGGCACCGATGCTATTAATGCGAATGCGGGAAAAATGACAGGAAGCGCGGTAAATATTGGCAAAAAAGCTACTACTGTTGTCAATATTGGTGCATCAACACTTTTAGCAGATGCAAGTGGCGAACAAACATTAAATGGAAGTAATGTAAATATCAATTAACCTATGAACAATGATAATAATCCTATAGACTATAAGAGATGGAGCTTTTTACCGGAAAAAGATAATGGCACACAAGCCATTAGTAAATCAAATAATAACGAACCAGAACAAGAGAAAAAGCTAATTGTAAATTTTAAACAATTATCTGCAGGTAAAAGCTATAGAAGTGAAGCCCTTTCATTGATGCGAATAGATGACGTTATTGTAAGTAAGTCATCTACAATGACAGATTTTAAGCTTACTGTTGAACAAACAGATCCTTACAATGTGGTACGAATTGAAATATCAAACACTCATGTAGATAATAGTGTAGAGGAGTTAAATCAATTTAATGGTTTGCTGTACAAAATAGCGAGTGTTAAAAACAACTTGATATTAAAAATAGACAAACTTGGGTCCATTATTGACGTTTTAAATAAACAAGAGCTGCGCGAGAAATGGTTAGAAGTTAAAGCAGAATTGAGGTCCAATCGTAAATTTTCGATGCTTAAGCCGGAAGATCAGGAAAAAATATTTAATGGCGGTGATGAGGAATACTTAAACAACTTCGACATAGTTGAATTTTTAAATAAAGGATACACTATTTATGCAATGCTGTTTATGGGCTATTGGCAAGAGTACAACTTAAAAACAACTTATCCTTTAAGCACGAAGTATAAAAGCTCAACCCTATTTAAAGATTATATAGTACCACTGGAATTTGAAGTAAAGCTGAAGCGCTACAATGCAGAAAGAAATTTCAGTGAATTGGAAATGCAAGGAATTGAACCTGACAGTTTAGATATGAATGAATTAAGGAAAAGATATCAGGAAAGTTATCCTTTTGCCAAGGTTGATTTGCAAGAATATAATTATGATTGTGAAATTAATTGTGATATCGAAAATAGCAGTGGTTTAATCAGAAAAATGAACGCTACTGTATTTGAAAAAGCTGGCAGTATAGAGATGTTCATGGACTGTAATATAAAAGAGCTGAGAGATGAAGAAAGCAATATTACCGAGTAAAATTTACCTGGTTTGCAGTAGCGGAATGATGAAAGCCGAATTGCAGGTCATCAGTCAAAAAACAGTTTTTAATGACGCAAAAAACAGGCTTATTGCTACTAAAGATGATCGCTTCGGCGATTTTATATGTAAATATGCTTTAATATTAGGTGCTTTAGTTGCCGGAGCAATGGTAGCATCAGGAGGAAGTCTTGCTGCTATTATTGCTACAGTGGTTATAGCTACAGGCATTAGCCTGAGTATGTGTGCTATTGTAAATTTATTTAATGGAGGAGGTTGGAAAAAAATCCACCCGACGGCTTTTGTCGAGAAAAAAAATGTTCTTACTGACAAATCTTATTTTAGTTGCCCGATAGGTGGAACCATTATTCCAATATATGATAAGAACATTGCCTCCCGACAAGCAGAGATTTTCAGAAATAAGGCGATAACAGAAATAAGTATGTCGTTCATAGGCGGTTATCTTCTCGGAGGATTTATAACCACAAGTATTGCTACTCAAGCTGGATTTGGAACAGTTGCCAGTGGTTTAGGATTTGGGTTTGCAGTAAATGCCGGGGTAAGCTGGTTGCAAGATGAAACAAAAGATGGCTATTTTGGAGAAATGACTAAAGAGCAAAAAAGTAGCCCCCTTTATCAGGATAGTTCTGCAAGCTCGCAAGACATGTCATACTATGCGCCAAAAATGACAGGCGATGAAAATGTCGTTAAAACCACTACCAATGCGACCAGCCTCAATGAAAACAAAGAGACAATCATCAGGCAAGGAACCGAGGATGCACAAAGTCGTAGGGTTAATCCGGACCAGGGGTCTTTAAATAACCCTTATAACCGTAACAAATTTAAAGCACAAGAAAATGCTATCAAAGCAAGCCACGGGAAACATAACTATAGAAGAAGCCAGGAGTGGATAAACCTGCAGAGGGAAAAAGCAGCATATAATCGTAGTTTAGGACAACAGGAGTTAAAAAGCCAGCATACAGAAAATCTTAAGAAAGGTGGAAGAGGCTTTTTAGAGGGTTTTAATCCTAAATCAGCATCCGGAGGACTTTTTTGGGCAGCAACCGTTGCAGAAACAGCAAGTAGTTTTCTTCAGGAAGCAGCACAAAGACAACTTTTGTTAGATGCCATAAACGCAGAAGCGAAAGCTAAAAATAACATCGGAGTTTTCGCTGAAAAGGTTTAAGGTTAATGTTTACATCTATTAAAATATCAAAGTCAATATATGTAACAGGCGCGATTTTTACGTGTATGCTGTTGCTATTAGTGCTTAAAATTATAATTAGTTACAGTAATCTTCGCCAAGTTGATGGAAGTATTTCAAGTATAACATTTGAAGCAGGACGCAAAAGTACATTGCAAATTAGGTTATCAAACGATTCGCATTTATATTATCAGAAGTATCAAAAAAGATTTAAGCCAAGTGCTGTCAATAACTTAAAAAGAAGCGAAAAAATTTCATTTTTCACTTTACCAACTCCGTTTCACAAAAAAGCCGCTATAAGTAATTTAGGAGACCAGTCAGATTTTCAGTACTATCCAATTTTTTATCTGAACACTTCAAAAGGCGTGCTACAAATTATTTATTTTTATATTTATTCAAGTGGGACGTTCGGGTTCTTATTTATTCTCTCTGTAGTGCTCTTTATGATCTCGGCCTTTCCCTTGGTTCTACAGAAAAATTTATATATCAGAGTACCTCTAGTGATTTTAGCTTGTTTTCTAGTTTGGCTGGTGTATTAATTTTTCGTTAAGAAGGGTCGAGTGTTTCAGGCAACTGACTAAAGAAAGATGAAAACTTATCTGCAATATCTGTTAACAAGTTTGCTTACCGTTGAGTTTTATATTAGCCGTTTTTGGGTCGCAGGCTAAGTCATGGTACGGTATACTTGCTACTTATTCAGATAATTTACTGCCGTACGGTGGAAATTGTGGATAGCTTTAAAGTGTAGTTACAGGTTGGGCTTGATTTTGAAAAACATGCTCGATGTCGGCTGTTGGTTCAATTAAAAGATCGGTTTGTTTACCTGAGTAATGTTTTGCAAATTTTAAATTATAATTTGAGCAAAGCCTGCATTAGGTTAGGCATATACCGGTGCAGTAGCCAAACTTTAATAGAAAACAATGACACTCACAAAGAAGATCAGGCATTTATACACGCGTTATTTAACCTTACCAGACTAGCTACTTTGAATAATTAAATCAGATGGGTTATAATATAGTAGCAAATAGAAGTTAGCAATTATGAATTGGCTTAAAGGTATGAGCGGTTATCTGGGATATGTAATTGGCGCCGTAATTATATTGCCGCTTATATTGGTGGGATGTAATAAGCTGTTTGTAAAAAATAACAATGATGCAATCAATTTTGTGGAGCCTTAAATGAAAAACATAACGGAGGTTAAATTGACAATTCCTAAAGTAAAATCTTTTTCAGATGTCCAATTTAAAACCGAAATAATCACAATCAAGTACAAGGAATATGGTACTAATAAACACCCTGTAATGTGTTTTGCTGTAAAAAATATACAGCCCCAGAGACCAAATCCAGATGTATATCAATTTGAAACTTTAGATGAGCAGTTTAAGTACAATACCTTTATGTACTTAACTTACGCTATGCCTCACAAAGAATTTGAACATATATAAAATGCGCTAAACATTAAGTCGAATACAAGCCTTTCCGCACCAACAGGAGCGTTTCAGTATCCAAGGTAAAGCAAACCACTCTCCTAAAACCGGGAAATGGTAAGGCGGTATACCTCCAAGGCGGTTTTAGCCATTGCTTGTACATTTTTTCGATGAAGACGGGTAAAGCGATGCCACGTTGACCGGTATTTATAACAATCGAGTCTAATGTACAAATACCGGAAGAAACGATACATAATAGCATGACCAAAACCGCCCAACTTGCAGTTGTAAGTGGCTTGGCGAACTTACAAAGGGCACTCATTTAATGGCTAATTCCGTGCTGCCAAGGCCAACTATGTCTGAAGGTGTTGGCGGGTTTAGAACTTAGCTAAAGGGCAAAATAAAACCACTTCTAAAGTAGTATCAGATTTCTTTAAAACAGTAAGAATAACTTATATTGTTAAACGTTTTCTCAGCATACTGAAGCGGCAAATGCAATTACTTACCTTGCTAGCCCGCTGGCTTCGGCTACTAATGGCGCTGCCATAAAAGCTGAAGCAGGATTATAAAGCGTATAATTTAATTGAACAGTTTTCATGACGCATTCAAACATTAACACATTATTGACACCTCTTGTTCACGTGATTAAAGTTGTTATATTTATCTTATAATGGGCAATACCTTGTGTTTAATGTAACATTATCCTCAAAAAAGAATTTACCTTTATCCGTTAATGGTGCTTATTAAACCTTCAGCATTTTCAACTGCCTGACAATCAGCTAAAAAGTTCGACTTTTGTCCTTTTCCCGCTACCTGGAAATGAGGCAGTTACGTTAATACGTAGCTGCTTTTGTTTTTTCTGGTCATACAGTGTTCGTGCGGCACATGAATTCCTTTTTTAGGTGAATAACAATTTGATAAAATAATGCTTGTCATGCGTCATATAACGTGTTACATTTGTATATGATCGAAAGCATCCGTCACAAAGGTTTATTATTATACTATACCGAAGGAAGCGGAGCGAAGTTGCCAGCTAATCAATTGGCTAAAATATCACGGTTCCTTGACGCGCTGGATGCGATTACATCGGAAGACGATATTAAGCAATTAGGGTCAGGTATTCACAAATTGACCGGAAATTTAAAAGAGTTTTGGTCAATTAAAGTAACAGCCAATTACCGCATCATATTCCGGTTTGAAGATGGCAATATTCATGATGTCGATTATATCGACTATCACTAAAAGGGGGAATTATTATGTTGAAGCGCAAATTACCGCCCAATCATCCGGGCATCATTCTAAAAGAAATGTTCATTACTGAACGTGAATTGACCATTACCGAAGTGGCCGAGGGTTTGGGCATGGCACGAGCCAACCTTTCCGCTATCGTTAACGGGCATACCGGCATCAGCCCCGAACTGGCAATAAAACTATCGGAAGCCTTTGGCAATACCGCGCAGTTTTGGGTCAACCTGCAAAATAATTACGAATTGTGGCATGCAGAGCAAAAAGTTGACCGCAATAGCATCCGGCATTTTTATCAGGCTACTGCCTAATATTCCTTATCGCCTAATCGTCCTTACTGCCTATTTTTGCCGTAATGGCGCGGTTGTAAATAGACCTTATAATAATCAGCTGATTGGTTACCGTGCTTTCGCTTAACGGTTTGGCTGGCTGTTTCTCATTTTGTCGGAACTTTTTCGCTTGCCTTAGAACCACTAAGTAGCGGTGTAATAAATCGACCGTTATATCTGGAAGGTGATTTTTCCACCAATGGTAAATTCATGGAAGCGTTTTAGACGGCCTACATCCGTTTTATAAAATATCCGAAATTCCACCAAAGTTTATTAACAAAACTTTCTATTTTGAAGGGCGATGTATCAAGGAAGCTTTGATATTCAATATCAAGCAATTCATAACTTTGTAATTGTCCCCGTTCTTTAAAGTTATTTAACAAACCTTCGTAAACCAAGGTAATCTCACTGTCTTTCAATTTAGGGATATATCCATCAAATGACAACTGGAAGTCCGTATAATTCAACCTAAGTTTCGAAAAATCAACGCCCCGCAAATAAAGTTTTGTTCGTTTATTTGTCTGCACTGTAGTCAAGTTTTCCCCAGCACCAACTAAGTTAATATAACTTTTAACAGCAATATCATTCAAAATGATTGTTTGAGGAAGTGTTCCAATAGTTATTTTATCGCAAAAAATGTCAGTAAGAAATAGCTTCTTTTTCACATGCCCAATATTTAAAACTTTACATGTATTTCTTTGTGCTTCAAAAAGAGAATCTATTACAGAATCTTCAAAATTTATATCAGCGTTTGGTATCGCAATGTCAACTGCATAAACCTGATTGGCAAAAAAAGAATGAAAGTTTAAATCTTGATTTGATTTAATATCCAACATGTACAGCTGGCCTTTGACCCTACTAGAAGAAAAGTTTACTTTTTTAGTAAAAACACCTTTTTTAAAACTAAGTGCTCTAAAAAATCCACTGAAGAAAATTGCGCCTCACAATTAAATCTTAAGCCATAAAAATTTGGTGTAGTTAATACTTTGACGTTAGCAAATGACTTATATCCGCCCGCAGATAATATTGTTCTTTTAACAGTATCAATAACTTCGATTTTGGGAATGTAGAATGGGCTATTCAGAAATTTGCCTTCAGTATGGATTGGATTCTTCCAGATGGTGTCGCTTAGGTCTAATGAAATATTTTGTGTGTAGCCGGATTTGATAGTAGAAAAGAATATAAATACCAGCAAAAAAAATCACTTTTCATTATTATACAAAGTGCTAATGCCAAATTGAGGAAAATTTATTTCTTAGTTTACGGATAAGAAAAAATTAAAGCTTATTTATTGCAATCTCTCCTATAAAAATAACATAAATTCCAGATCAGCCGGTAAATAATTTTGACCAGGCTCTGGTTGGCCGCTTAGCAGGTGTGCAGGTGCTACAGACCACAGGTGACCCAGGACGTATGGCTACTTTCCGGGTAAGAGGTACCAAATCATTAACAGCTGGTAACAGCCCGCTTGTGGTACTTGACCGCATCCCACTTGATGCGCAGGTACAGGTGATGGAGCTGGTGAATACTAATGACATTGCATCAAGCGAAGCACTGAAAGATGCATCGGCCGCCGCTATTTATGGTTCAAGGGGTGCTAACGGAGTGGTTATTATTACACCAAACAGGGTGAGGAAGGCCATGCTTAAAATATTTATTTAAAAGCACCAGTATAGATTTTTATGTATAGGTTTATTTAACATTTTGCTAATATTGAAACGTTTCCTTTGTGTAATCAATTTACATATAGCATGGGTGCCCAATCAGCTTTGAACGATACGGAACTTCAACTGTTGCTCGTTAACGGCAAAGAAGAGGCGTTTACTGTGCTATATGACCGATATTATCGACCGCTTTACCTTTTTGTCTTTAAACTCATAAAATCTGCAGCGCTTTCAGAAGATATAACCCAGGAAATATTTTTGAAATTGTGGACCAACAGGCTACAGCTTGAAAAAGTGCAGTCGTTTAAAGCTTATCTTTTCATCAGTGCCCGTAATCATGCTATAAATTGCTTAACAAGGGGGTTCAAGACAGAAAGTGCCTCTTCAGAAATTTTAGCTGCTTACTTCGACCAGTACAATTCAACAGAAGACCATTTGCTGAGTAAAGAATATCTGGCATTTTTAAATCATCAATTGTCACTGTTGCCTGATCGTACCAGACAGATATTCTATATGTGCCGTGAAGAAGGAAAGTCTTACGAAGAAGCTGCAACCGCTATGGGCATTTCGCGCAATGCGGTAAAAAATCACATGGTACATTCTATGAAGGTTTTGCGTATGGCAGTAGAGAAAGACCTGGGTATTTCGCTTACTGTATTGCTGGCGGTTTTGCTGAAAAAATAAATAAATTTATTTTTAATCCTTGCTACCCTCCGCGTGCCTTTTTGTGTCTTAGATACAAAACGCACACATGGATAATCAGCATTACAGACAACTTGTTCACCGGTACCTAAATAATCGGGCCAGCGCTGAGGAGTTAGAAGTATTTGCCGACCTACTTAAAAAAGGCGAACTACAACCTTATTTACGAGACGCCTTAAATGCAGAGGCAGGCATTAGTCAGTTAGACGAACAAGCATTTGAACCCCATACTGTAACCCGCAAACTTACTCCGGTATGGTTTAAATATGCTGCGGCCGCAGCAATGCTGATATTTGCATCTGTATCAACTTATCTATTATTGCACCCATCGGCACCTAAACAATTTATTGTTAACCAAAACAAAAATAATAATGATGTTAGTCCGGGTGACAACAAAGCTATCCTGACTTTAGCAGATGGAAAGCAAATGATACTCACCGGACGTGCTAAAGGGGTGATTACCACTCTACATGCGGCTAAGGTAAATCAGGTTTCAGATGGGCAAATTGCTTATCAAACCCTTAATAGCAGATCGGTACCCATCCAACAAGCCCTTATCTACAATACGGTGAGTACACCGCGGGCCGGTCAATACCAGGTGGTACTGCCCGACGGTACACAAGTTTGGCTCAATGCAGCATCATCCATCCGTTTCCCTGTTGAATTTTCCGGAACTGAAAGGCGGGTTTATATAACAGGCGAAGTGTACATGGAAGTGTCCAAAAATAAAGAAAAGCCATTTTATGTAGAAACCGGCGCACAAACCATCCGGGTTTTGGGCACGCATTTCAATGTTAATGCTTACCCTGATGAACAAGGAATTACTACTACGCTATTAGAGGGTCGCATACAAATATCAAACGGCCGGTCGCATCAATTACTCCTGCCAGGTAACCAGGTAAAATTATTACATGAAAAATTCTCTTTTGAGCCGGCTTCGGATACGGAAGGAGCTGTAGCCTGGAAAAACGGTTTCTTCAAATTTTATAAAACCGACCTGCCCACACTTACGCGGCAACTTGCCCGCTGGTATGACATTGATGTTGTGTACCGAGGTGCTATACCACAACACAAATTTGTTGGCGAAATTAAACGCAAAACCAACCTCTCTAACGTGTTGCGAATTTTGGAAACAAGCGGCGTAAAGTTTAAGATCGATAATAAGACATTGTATATACAACAAGCCCCAAACAAAAGTGTAAACTAAAAATAAGCCGATGAAAACCTAATAGATATCCTTAAAGTCCTAAAAACCGGAGATGCTGGTCACACCCCCGGTTCAAAAATTGGGCACGAATACTTATTGCTGAAACAAAAAATTTCTTAATCCCAAACGATGCAAAAATATGCAATTTTCTAAACATGGGAAGGGCCTGATTAATATTGCCTTTTCCTTTTTCAAACTATTTTTTGATATGCCTCCTAAAAAACTTTTAGTGCTTGTGCTGTGCCTTGTAAATTCATTGAGTGTAATGGCGCAAAAAATATCATTATCCTATAAAAATGAGCCGTTATATAAAGTGCTCGACGATGTGAAAAAGCAAAGCGGCTACGCTGTGTTTTACGATTATACCTTATTAGAACAGGCCAGCCCGGTTAATATTTCAATTAAGAATGCTGAGCTTGTGGGCGCGTTAAATGAACTACTGAAAACCCAACCCTTCAGTTATAAAATCATTGAACAAACTATCGTCATCAGTAAAAAAGAAGAGCAACGCAGCGGTGTTCGCTCATCCATACAAATATCTGGTACGGTAAAAGACGAACGCGGTGAACCTTTGCCTGGTACTACCGTAATGGTTAAAGGACGTAATCAGGCGGTTATCAGTAACCAGGATGGTGGCTATACATTAATTGCAGAGGTAAATGAAAGCCTCGTGTTTTCTTTTGTTGGTTATAAAAAACTGGAGATCCCTGTTAATGGACGAGCGGTAATTAATGCCGTTTTAGAACAGGATGCGGCCAGACTGAACGATGTATTAGTAGTGGGTTATGGCACACAGGAAAGAAAGGATATAACCACTGCCATATCTTCATTAAAGGCTGAGGATATTAATAATTATCCGGGCGTAGGTATAGATAAGGCACTGACCGGTAAAATGGCCGGGGTACAGGTTATTGAACCGGGCGGTGCACCCGGCAGCGGTATTTCTATCAAAGTAAGAGGAACAAGTACGGTTACTGCCGGAACAAGCCCGCTTTATGTGATAGATGGTGTACCGATGTCAGATCAGGATGATAACGCTACCGGAAAGCGCGTTAACTCATTAAACGACCTTAATTTAAATGACGTTGAATCGGTAGATGTGCTTAAAGATGCATCTGCATCGGCCATATATGGTTCACGTGGTTCAAACGGTGTAATATTGATAACTACCAAACGCGGAAAAAAAGGCAAACCGCAAATAAGCTACAATGCATTCGGCGGCTGGCAGCAGGCCAGTAAAAAAATTGACATGCTGGATGCTTACGGCTTTGCGCAACTGGTTTACGATTCACATAATAATACTTACCTGGATTTGCTGGCAGATCAGGGAAAAACCGGTTCTGTAAACGATGGTAACGATGTACGCCGTGCTAAAATTGGTAATACTAGTGCCGCATTTATACCGCCCGACTTACTTCCGTATTTGAACGGTGAAACCGGCCTGATCAATACCGACTGGCAAGATCAGGTGCTGCGAAAAGCCCCTATACAAAGTCATTCACTATCGGTACGTGGCGGCTCCGATAATATTAAATATTACCTGTCGGGCAACTATGCAAACCAGGAAGGCATTGTGATTGGCTCCGGCTATAAAAAGTACAACGGCAGGCTCAATTTAGATGCTACTTATGACCGGTTAAAACTTGGTACGTCGTTAAACTTTACAAATAACATTTACGATTGGGTACCCACCGAAGGCCGCTTTAACGATGAGAATATTGTGTCGGGCGCGTTGGCTATGTCGCCTACAATGCCGGTATATAACGCCGATGGCTCTTATAATTACGCGCAGTACAGCTGGGGATATTCAAGAGCACAGGTGGTTAACCCTGTAGCCCTGGCGCAATTAAAAACCGATAGAATGAATGAGTTAAGGCTGGTGAGCAACATATTCGCTCAATACGATTTAACAAAAGATCTTAATTTCAGAAGCTCATTTGGCGTAAATGTAAAAGACTGGCAAAGAGAGCTTTTCAGGCCTTCTACATTACCCAGTACATCTACGTTAACCGTGCCGTCAATACCTACAGGCACTTCACGAACTAAGCGAAACCTGAATTGGGTATCCGAGAATACTTTCAATTATAAGAAAAACATGAACGGGCACAGCATTAATGCCGTAGCCGGGTTCACTGCTCAAAAGGAACGGTCTGATGCCAATCTTATATCAGGAACCGGTTATCAGAACGACCTGGTGCAAACGCTTAACTACGCCACAACCATTACCGATTGGTCATCTACCGTCCAGGAATGGTCACTTTTATCCGTTTTAGGCCGTGTACAATATAGTTATCAGGGTAAATACCTTCTTTCTGCAGCATTAAGAACGGATGGATCTTCGCGCTTTGGATCTAACAATCGCTGGGGCTATTTTCCATCGGCCTCTGCAGGCTGGAACATCTCCGAAGAAAAATTCATGCAGAATTTACCCTTTATAAGCACACTCAAATTAAGAACAAGTTACGGGGTTACCGGTAATTTTAGTATTGGCAACTATGCCTACCTCTCCCAAATAGGCAGGGATAATTATATCCTCGGCTCCGGTGATGGCAGCCTTGCCCCGGGATATGTGCCCTCTACCGCCGGTAACGAAAACCTGAAATGGGAGAAAAATGCCATGCTGAACATAGGAGCCGATATAGGCCTCTTTAATAACCAGTTTAGCCTGCAGGTAGATGTGTATAACAGTAACACTTCCGACATGCTGCTAAATCTGCCGGTTCCCGGAACTTCTGGTTTTCGTACAGCCATACGCAACGTGGGAAAAGTAAACAATAAAGGTGTAGAATTAACACTGAGCACCGCGCACCAGTTTGGCAGGTTCACCATGAACCATAGTGCCAACTTTTCTGCCAACCGCAACAAGGTGACTGATTTGGGGGGCCTTAATGAAATAGTTTCCACCAGCGACAACGTTATCTTTTTTGTTACCCGTGTAGGGCAGCCTATCGCATCTTATTATACGCTGGTTACCAACGGTGTTTACCTGAATGCTGCCGATGTAAGCAACCCCGCTAACACCCCGGTACCTGGTGCCCGTCCGGGCGATTTTAAATTTGTGAACCAGGATGGCAATAGCGTGATTGATGGAAACGATAAGGCTGTTACCGGCAATTACCAGCCTAAGTTTACCTATGGGTATTCGGGTAACTTTAATTATGCCTGGTTTGATTTGAGTGTGGCCATGCAGGGCACTTACGGCAATAAGATAGCGAATATATATAAACGGTACATCGACAATATGGAAGGTAATACCAATAATATGGCTGATGCGCTCAACCGGTGGGTATCTGAGCAAAATCCCGGAGACGGGCAAACCGTACGCGCAAACCGCACTGCCAAAGGCCTCAACGGGCAAATCTCCACCTGGCATATCGAAGATGGTTCTTATCTGCGTATCCGCAACATCACTCTTGGTGTAACCCTGCCACGAAAGTTGACCAGGAGTACGGGGTTCAGCAAGATCCGCCTTTACACGGCATTACAAAACCCTTTCACTTTTACCAAATACAGCGGCTACAATCCCGAGGTTGACAGCCGGGATAATCCGCTTACTCCCGGGGTAGATTATGGTACTTACCCAATTGCAAAATCTTACAACCTTGGTGTTAACCTTGAATTTTAAAGACATGAATAAAATATTAAGATTATTTTTTCTGCTTACAACTGTGGTTTTATATTTCAGTTCCTGTCAGAAATTTCTGGAGATCGAACCAAAATCCGACCCAACAACTGCTTCTTATTATAAAACAGCCGATGATATAAGAAATGCGATTAACGGTAGTTATGCATCGCTCCAAGGCCGAAACCAGTATATGCAGCATTTTATTACCCTGATGGAAACCCGTTCTGACAATGTGTCGGACAACAATTCGGGCGGTAATGCCGGGCGCGATTATAACATTGACCGTTTTATTGCAGGCTCAGACAATGTGGTGTATTTAGAAGCCTGGCAAAGCATTTATAACGCTATATACCGTTGTAACCTGGCATTGGCAAATTTAGATGTGGTTACCAATACTGCCCAGCGTAACCAGTATGAGGGTGAGTTACGCTTTTTAAGAGCGTTAAATTACTTTAACGCCGTACGCTTATGGGGCAATATCCCCCTTACGTTAACACCTGTTAGTCCCGAAGAATCGTACAGTTTAATTAGAAACAACCAGGCGGAGGTTTATATTGCTATAGAAACCGACCTACGCCTTGCAGCAGCTAACTTACCGTTGAATTTTACAGGGGCTGATTTGGGCCGTGCTACACAAGGCAGCGCTAAAGCTTTGCTCGGAAAGGTGTACCTCACAGAGAAAAAATTTGTTGAGGCATCGGGTGTATTACAGGAGGTGATTAGTAGTAAACAGTATGATTTGTTACCCAACGTTGCTGATGTATTTTCCTCGGCTAATAAAATGAACAAAGAAATTGTATTTGCGGTGAGGTACAATAAATCGGTAGTTGACGAAGGACATCCGGTGCTTACCTATTTTGATGGTCCGGTGTTAGACCCCGCTTTATTAAACGCCTATCAAAGCGGCGATGCACGTCGGGACTTGCTGAACACTGTAGCATCCAATAGCCGGAACCCGGTAAAAAAATACTTTGATTCGTTTGATTTAAACACAAACAATGTAGGTAACGACTTTCCGCTGCTCCGTTATGCCGATGTGCTACTGATGTGTGCCGAAGCCCTCAACGAACAAGGATATAGCAGCACAGGTTTGGCCATTACCTACCTAAACCAGGTAAGAATAAGGGCAAAAGCAACTGAGTTTATAACTGCCAACTTGCCAGATCAGGGTAGTTTTCGCAATGCTGTTTATCAGGAGAGAAGGCTGGAGTTGCCGTTAGAGTGTCAGCGCTGGTTCGATCTTGTGCGTACTAATACAGCAGCACAAGCCATGCAAGCGGTAAGTCTCACAATTCAGCCTTGGCAATATTTGTATCCCATACCACTTACCGAAGTTCAGATTGTGAATAATCCGCAGACTTTTCCGCAAAACCCCAATTATTAAGGATATGTTAAACAGGATATTTCTTTTACTGCTCTTAATTGGCTCGGCAAGCAGCATTAAAGCTCAATCTTTTGACCGCAATTATAAAGCTAAAACAAGCGGAAGCTATGTGCAGGATAAAAACTTTTATTTGTTGACAGTTATCCAGCAAAACCCTGAATTAACTGAATTGCTGACAAGGCAGCCAATGCTGAAGGCGGTATATGCTGCTAAGAAAGCCGTGCTTGACAGTTTGGAAATGTCGCCCGAATATGCGAAACGGCAACTGGCTGCTTTAAAGTTCAGCGACGTTGACCTGCAACGTATTTTAACAGCGGCAGATCTGCCCGAATGGGAAAGGGTCATCAAAACTGATATGAAGCCTTCGGGTTACTTCACCCGCTTTGAGGGCCAAAGCGAAAAGGATTTTATGAAGGCCGTGCTCAGGCAAACCTTAACCGGTATCAACCATATCATCGACGTATATGGATTGGGTACCATGGGCAGGTTTCCCGCAATAGATTCTGCATTCTACGTAACCGGATCGCTTGCTTACCATAAAGCACTTATAGAAGCATTAAAGAAAAGCCAACCCGTGGGTAACCTGTTTTTTGAGCCATCATTACAGGCGGCGCTTGTTTTACTGGCTATTAACAAGCGTGATGAAGCCGCCCGGTTTGAACCCATGACTTTGGGAGAGAACCGTAAGACTGCAGAAAAGATTATGGTAACCAATTGGAGCCGTTATCCTTATGGTGCAATAGTGGTACCCGGTAACGGGCCTATTGGAACAGAGCGCCTAAGCAAAAATGGTAAAACGCGACTAAAATTGGCCGCTGAAAGATATGACAGGGAACAGGCCCCCTTTATTATTGTATCCGGTGGAAACGTTCACCCTTTTCAAACACCTTACAACGAAGCACTGGAAATGAAAAAGGAGCTTATGAGTATGTATAAGATCCCGGAAAGCGATATTATTATTGAGCCGCATGCCCGCCATACCACTACTAATATCCGTAATTGTAACCGCTTGCTTTATCATTACGGCTTTCCTATCGGTAAAAAAATGCTGATTACAACCGATAAAAAGCAGGCTGATAAAATTGCTGTTTCAGAATTTATAACCCGCTGTATAGAAGAGATCGGCCATCAGCCTTTTATTCAACTGGCCAGAATTTCCGATTTCGACCTGGAATACCTGCCGGTTATACAATCCTTATTTCTTGATAACACAGACCCTTTAGACCCTTAAACATAATAACATCATGAAAAAAATCATACCTTTTATATGCCTGCTCTACATTATAGTAGTATTGGCAGCATGCCGTAAAACTGAGCCAACGGTAGCTTCAGTAACAATGCCGACAGACATTATTCAGTTGAAGGCCCTTTTGAACACAGATGCGGCAACTAATAGCAGCGTTCTGGTGCCTGATGGTTTTAATATTACCGGCACGGTAATTTCAAACACCTTACAGGAAGATAATCAAACAGTATATCTGCAAGATACAATTTCCAACCGGGGTATCAGGGTACGTTTCGGCAGCGCACATAATTTCAGGGTTGGAGACGTTGTTCAGGTGTATGCCGCCAAACAAAGACTTTCCGCAACTCAAAACGACTATGAATTGAGCAATGTGCCACTCATTTATGCCAACCGTACAGCTGCCGGAACGGTATCACCAAGAAACACTAATGCTGCTGAATCTGCCACTAATTTTAAAGACTGGGCGGCCACTCTGGTAAGGCTAAAAGCCATGAAAAAAACAGCCACCCTAAATGACAGTACATTTGTGTTACGGGATACCTTGAACGGGGCCACTATACAAACGCTTGTAAGTAAACGGTTGAACTATGTGCTGCCAGATAGTATGCAATTCATTACCGGGTATCTTACACGTGCCAATAGTAACCTGCAAATTAAAATACGTACGGCTGCCGACGTAATCAAATATGCGGTTACGGTAGCCGATACTTTAAGAGAAGGTTTTAATATCGGGGGCTTACCCAGTTATGCCAGCGGCGACCAGCGCTACACTGGTTTCGATTCGGGTGATTGGATATTCAATGATGCATCGGTACTGGCACCGAATGAAGTAAACGACCTGCGCAATGGTAACGGTACCGTACGGTTAAGAGGAAGAACCGCGGGCGGTGGTTATATTCAAACGCTATTTGATATTAAAGGTCTCAAAAAGATCCGTTTCTTATTCGGACAAACTAAATTGAGCGAAGGTGCGGATGAAAGCCAGCCTACCACGGTTGAAACATTTATCTCAAAAAATAGCGGTATTACCTGGACTTCGATCGGTTTAAAGACAGGTGTTAAGGGCAGCTTTACGCTGGCTGAGTATGCTGTAACATCCCTGCCGACAGAAAATGTACGCGTTAAAATTGTGAATACATCTTTTCTGCGGTCTACAGGCAACCGGTTGCGCATCAATGTTGACGATGTAGAGTTCATACGCTAATTCTAACAATAGCTTATATGAAGAGAGTAAAAATGCTTATAGCTTGCATGGTTGCAGGTTTATGGTTTATGCCCTGGAGCACCCGGGCGCAAACCTGGCCGGCTAAATTAGATCTGGCCTCGCTATTCTATGTAGGTGCTGTTACCAACAACGGAATTGTTGGCACGGTTAATAAGGATGGGTACATTACGGTTACCGTAGAAGACAAGCGCAGCCAAACTATACTTTACAAGGTGACAACCCGTGTGAGTACAAGTACTTTTGCCGGTCAGGGCGATACGCTTTCCCGAAGTGCTGTTGGCCCTGGGGGAACTTATTTTCCACCAACCTGGTTCAGTAAAGATATTAAAAGGTCAGCATTTGCTATAGACAGGTATTATTACGACAGTGTTACACAATACCCTTACCAATTTTTGTATCATCCTGTTGATGTTAATATCATTGTAAAATCGAGCAACGCCCAATTACAATTAGTTAAGATACCCGGTATAGGTATTGTAAACGCCCAAGGTGGCAATAACCTTTTTGATGCGGCACACTACTGTTACGACCTGACGAAAACAGCAGATTGCCAGTGCTCGGCCTGGTTGCGTATGAAACAACCTGACGTTACTAAGAAAAGTGACCTGATTATAGCCGCACACCGTGGCATATGGGGTTATGATCTCGGAAATGGAAATCCGGAAAATTCAATATCATCTTTACAGGCCACGCCTGCAGTTACGCCGGTGCTGGAGTCGGATGTAATGATCACCAAAGATGATTCGCTGATCATTAGTCATGATTATAACTTAAACCGGCTTTCTGATTACACCGGGCCCGATACAAATTATTTGTTCAATATGTATATGAGCCAGGTTTCTGGCTTACAGTTACGGAAACGCAATGAGGCGATCAGTACTGACCATTACTTAAGTTTCGATCACCTGATGCAGGCGCTTGTGACAAATAAGCTGGTTTTAACCATCGACATCAAAGATGTTAGGGCGAGATATGACTTGAATGGTAATTGTGTTGGTAATTGTGAGTACGATCCGAAGACAAATCCGAAAGCAGATTCGCTGATACAGGTAAGCTGGAAAAAAATATTTAACAGATGCGTAGCTATTGCCAAAGCCCGTAATGCCTTGTCTTACATTGCTTTTAAAGTAAACAAAGATTGGGACTATATTAAAACCTGCGCTTCAGCGGAAGACCTCTCAAAAATTTTATTCATGCCGGTGATACAGCCGGTAAGGGATACGATCGGGTTTCGAAGAATGGGTAGAGCTATTCAATTTGTAGATTCCTGGAATAACAAAGCGGGGAATCGGGTAATTGCATTTGAAACTAATTTTAAACAACTGAATAATGTTTTTCTTAAACCGTTCACGTGGCAGGGATTGTATTACCAAAACTTGCTCGACTATGTGTACACCACTACAGGGCTAAGGCCGGGCTGCTATCCCGAAGAGCCGATGGGGCCGAGGGGGATCGTAACCCGCTGGGCAGACTGGCTAATTAAAGACCCCGGAGTTGATATGCGTGGCGACCATTATAAATTGATGTCCATCCCTTATGGCAAGATCATGGTATTGACTACCGACCGCCCTGACGTATGGTCACAAATAGAGATCATGTATAACAAATAACGCAGATGAAAAATTATCTTAAACAAGCAGCAACCTTGATGGCTATGTTAGTGCTGAGTATGATCAGCTTTTTTTCAATGGCTCAGGGTCCTTATAGCTACAACACACCAAATGGTACTCAACAAATCGCTCAAGTAGTACCGGTGTATAATGAACCAATGGTTACGCTGCGGCCGGCCCAATGGGCAGCTATCACCGATTCAACCCTGAAAGGTATAGAAATCGATTGCGCTTTCCACATGGACCTTTCCAAGAAATTTCCTGTTATTACTATTTTTTCGGCAACAGGTGTTAAAGCATTGGAAATCAATTATTTTAACAACACCCTGATCTTCAGGAGATACAAAAATCCGACAGATTTTTATGACTATCAGTTGCTTGATCCGTTGTTTTATACTAATACAGGTAATTCGGGTATATGGAATTTTAAGATATACATGACTGCTTCTTTCTTTTGGATTCAAAGTAAAGGCCAGCAGGTGCCTATAGGTAACTTTCTGACACCAGTCTATTTCGGGGTAAATGCGCTTACCGATCAGCCGATGAAAGACCTGTTGACAAGGGGCTCAAATGCTTATATCCAAATAGGCGCACCGGCCGAGGTCGGTTTTTACTTGAGAGGTAACATCACGGTGTATGCCTTTAATCCTACTGATTTGATGGTAAATATCCAAAACAATTTTTCTAACCTCACAGGTAGCAGCCCTAAGCCTTTTACACCCCTTTCGGATGATGACGCTTATGAACAATTAAACTAATTTACAAATATCATGAAAAAGACGATAGTAAAACAACTGAGTATAAATGCCCTAATATTTGCAATTTCTCTTACTACAACTGCAAACGCGCAAAAGCAAAAAAACAACCGTAAACCGGGGGCAAATTCAGCCAGTACCGCCCGCAGCAATGGGTCGCGTACGGCAGACAGTTATGACGCTGTTGATTATTATTCTTATTATAAAGGTTCGAATGAAGGGCGCAGGGGGACGCTGCATGCCGAAGCATCTGCCATTGCACTTAAAAGCCTGAGTGATAGCTGGCCTATTCGTTTTGCTATAAACAATACCGCGGCTTTCCAGATCATTAAGGGCACGGGTGGTGAGCCGATATTTTTTGGGGAAGGAAACTCCAATAAATTTATCGGTTTCGGATCTCTTACTTTTTTCGGCGGCAACAAAGGTAAAGGTAACAATACTGATATACCCGGATTATTGGTTAACTATACGAGTGGCATGCAAAGGGTAGGCGTTAATACAAGTTCGCCAGCTTACAGGTTTGAGGTGGTAGAAGCATCAGATGCATGGGGTAACGTATTAACCCGTCCTAACTATGCTAAAATTGGTTTTAAAAATTCTGGATCTATCGGCGGAGTGGGAACTATAAACAGTTATCCTTTAGGTTTTTATGTAAATAATATTCAGGTAGGAACTTTTTTAAACAACGGTAATTTTGGTATCGGTAATACTTCCCCGGTACAAAAGTTGCATGTAGATGGTAACACTTATCTAAATGGTAATGTAGGCATAGGTGTGTCTGCTCCAACCCAAAAGTTGCAAGTGCAGGGAAACGCTTTAATCAATGGAGCCGTGGGTATTAATAACGACATGACAGGTATTTCTCAAAGTAATTTGAATAAATACAGCATGTTTGTTAATAAGGGCATTTTAAGTGAAGAATATGCGCTCGGCCCCCGCAGTTCCTGGGCTGACTTTGTTTTTTCAACGTCTTACCGCTTACCCCGGTTAGACGTTGTTGAACAATTTATAATATCAAACCACCGTTTGCCGGAAATGCCTTCGGCTGAAGAAGTAAACAATACCGGATATTCTCTGCATGACATGAATGTAAAACTGCTCCAAAAGGTTGAGGAACTTACTTTGTATATGATAGAGCAACAAAAACAAATTGAGCAATTGAAGTCAGACCTAATGCAGCAGAAGGCTCTTATTCAGCAGAATGAAGTAACCAAAAGGCAAACCAACAGGAAAAAATCGAATATTGTGAGAGATTGAGTTAGGATATATTGAAATGGAGAATACCCCACGGTATTCTCCATTGTCGTAACAAGCTCCTTGATCATATCATCTAAGCTTAACCTTCAGAGTTAATCCAACTTCTCAATCTTCTCAATCCTGGATTTAACTTGCTGAAAAACAGTTAAAAAGTTCGACTTTTGTCCTGCTCCGCTACCTGGAAATGTCAAAAGCCCTTAGTAACCAGTAAAGGCATCACTTCTTTGAGTTCTCCAATTTTCTTAATCTTATTTCCAGAAGTTGATGCTTCTCAAGGCTCTTTTTAAGTGCAATAATCTCTTTTTGCTGTTCAATTGAATACAAGGTTAGTTCCTCTATTTTCGATAGTAGTTTAACGTTCATATCATGTAAGGAATAGCCATTGCTTTTAATCTCCTGTGCTGACGGTATCCCGGGCAAGTGACCATTAATTGATATAAATTTTTCTAAATCTATATATGTTAATAAACTATAGTCTTTTTTGAAAATATAGTCGGCCCAGTTATCTTTAGGCCCAATTGCATAGTCTTCGCTAAGAACACCCTTCATAACAAACAAATTGTATTTGTTCAAATTGTCACTTTTTACAGCACTTAAATTGGTGCCGATGCCAACCTGACCTTCCGAGGCAACAAAAACTTGTGGAATATCACTGGCATTTACCATGCCTCTGTTTCTGGTGAAAAAGGCAAGGGGGCCCGCTCCTATATATCTTGTCCATCCCGTACCCGGTCCAAAAAATGTTGGATCGCCATTAACTCCCCTAATTACTTCAAAAGCGGGAGTTTGATTAACTTTCAAAGTTATTTTAAGATTATCTGCATCGGTACCCAAAGTAATGCCGGTAGAAGAAGCTCTTAAAGATCCTTTTTGCCCTGTCATTTCTCCACTTTTATTATACAAATAGTAATCATTTGCAGTGTACGAATCTTCAATTCGCGACCCCGAGGCTTTTTGCACCTTGGTTTTGCTTTGTGCAAAAATATTATAAGGAGAAGTTATCATAATTATTGTTGCACAAATGCATACCAATTGCATTTTGATGATTGTGGATTTTAAAAGTTGATTTGCTTTCATGACTTAATGTTATGTTATATAATTTTAAATTTCCATTGATAATAATTAGTGATCATCGATAGCTATTGCAGCGCCCGGTGCAATTGACGAGTAAGGCGTTACGGCCGAAAAGTTGCTTTGAATATTGTCGCGAAGTGCCTTGTAACTGAAGTTACTGGTTGACCAGCCACCGAAAGTTGTAGATTTATTGTTAGGATCACCCATGAAAATTTCGTATTTGATGTCTTTTGACAGAAACTTAGCCATGTTTGAATTACCTGGTGAGTCTATTCCAAAATATATCGGTGTAAGATAAGTCCCGATACTTTTATTATTAACGGGATAGGTTTCTACCCAAAAGAAAAAGCCTGTAAAAAAACAGCTATAGTCCATGTTTTTCCCTTAACAGGATCGAAAAGCTGATCCTGCACTGTAAAGTCGTAGTAGTGGGATTGGTCTTTATATCGACGAAAAATTAATGAATTACTTTGATAATATATTTGAACATAATTACACACCCCCACATCCGTCTTTGATCTATAGGTAAAAAGCAAATTTTTTTTATTAAAATCAAAAGTGCAGTTTATGCTAAATTGTAACCCATTTTCGTCGTTGTTAAGTTTAGTGAACGAAGTGGCAGGAATTACACAAGTGTTAGCATTATTACAGCTACTAACCCAACCTGATGATGATATAGGTGTCCAGTATTTAAAAGGTGGCATCCATTGATTAGCCTGACCAAAGGCGGGTACGTTCAGTAATATTGTAATGAATAGCAGCCATGCAATTTTTAACGTTTTTGATTTCGGTTTCATCTTATTGGCGGTTATAAAGGTTTTGAATTTCCAGCCAGATATCAGGTCTGTCTGTTGTAAGCATCATAATGTTAGAATATGGAATAGACATAATTTGTAAATGATCTCCTCTGATGTCCCGTCCCAGGTCTTTTATCATCCACTGCGCCCAACGATCAACAATACCCCTTGGCCCCATAGGTTCTTCGGGATACATAGCGGGCCTCAAACCGGTATTGCGATAGATATATTCCCAAAGATTTTGATAGTAGGTGTGGTTTATGGTGAAAGGCTGGAGAAGCTGGCTCTCTTTTTCTTTAAAATTGGTTTCAAAGCCCATAAGGCGATTGCCCGCTTTGCCCACCCAAGAATCAACGAACTCAATAGCTTGCTTCAAGCTTTTGTTCCCTTGAATTACCGGAAAATATAATATCCGCCCCCTATCAGCTTCGTCAATTTTATCTTTTATCTCATCGAAATCATAAGGGCATTTAACGGCAATGTAGGACAGGCCACTACCGTTATTAACCTGTTTGGCTAAAGCAACACACTTGCTTAAAATAGTTTTATAACTTTCTTTTATCTTTTCGTCTGCTGCTTTGTTTTGCTCAAGTGTACCCGTTACATTGTCGTACTCGCAGTTAGATACACAATACGCCTTATTATCTGCACCCTTGGCATATCTTGCTTTTAGTTCTTTGATATCTACGGTGAGAACAATTCCGTTATCTTTAACCGCTTGAACACAGTCTTTAAATAACAAATATCTGGTTTGGGGGTAAACGGTAGAATTTCGCTTTCGTAATTCCCATGCTGTTATAGCATTCGCAGGGAGATTAAAAAAATAGGTGGCGTCATTATAAGTACTATTGGAGGTACGTACCAGGTTATAATCATGACTTACTACCAAATCACTTAGGTTTTGCAATTGCATAACGTCTGATTCGATAATTTTGGTAACAGGCGGCGTGGCCACGATAGATCGTAATGAATTTTCTGGATCTCCGTTACCCTGATCCTGCCCCCACACACCCCTGTGGGCAATGGAAATAAGGTCCGCTTTCTGGTCTACTTTAGGATGCTTGATTCTTATCCAGATATTACAAGGTGATTCTGCATTTTTGCTCAAATCGTAGCAGTCGTGTGAAGGGTCAAAAAGCGTATTTCCTCCATTAGAATCTATTATTCCGATCCCTGGAATTTTGACCGCTTCCAGTTGAGCATTTACTACCTCTACAGCAATAATTACGTTAAGCGGATATTGTAATAGCTGATACGTAAGCGTTCCGGTATGTTGTGAGCGGTATTTATCTATGTTAAATACTGCTGTGAACATATCTTTACTGTTCCACTCTGCAGGGTAATATTCAGCACCCATGCCTATTTCATTCTTCTCAGCATTATGTACCAGCAAATTGCCGTAGCCAGAGAAAAAGCTGGAAGATGCATTTAATGTTGCCTGATAGACGATAGTTTGATAATCTGTAGCAGTAACGGTTACCTTAATGTGGCCACCAGTATTAACATTTCCCTTTATTCCATTGCTATTATCCGCGTCATCACTAAATATGCGTCGAACGTCGACTTTAGCATTCCAGCTTTGCGCGTACGATTGGAAAAGAGAACCGTTACAGAGGAAGATTAAAATCATCAAAAATTTCACTGTTTTCATACCTATACTTTTAATGCTTATTTCTGGATTTTAAATAGCGAAGCAGTTCTTTTGGCCGGTCGGTCTGTATAATGCTTGCACCGTGGGCAATTATCCAGTCCCAACTGTCCTTGGTGTTGCCCAGTTCAACTGCAAGATCATCGTCGTGTCCTCCGTTAAGAGAAGCCCAGAGGGAGTTAATCCAAATACGGGCTCCTGATGTGGTGATCCATCGCGTATCATTTAGGCATGAAGAAGTATCCTTGCTAAAAATTAATTCAAAGGCGTATGGCTTCATGTTTTCTATATAGTTGCTAATTACTTTGCGGGCATCAGGCCGGTCAAGGTTTACAACAGCCATGTATGTTATCTTTCCGATTAGGTGAGGGTATTTTGTTTTTAAGCTGTCGAAAGGAGCCTCTGATTTAAAAATAGCTTGACCGAGCGTACCTGTTTGCTTTAAAACCTGATAAGCTTCATTAAAGTAAGGGTAGCTTTTGTCGAGGTTCACCTTAACTTTTTTTTGCTTCAGCGCAAGCATAGCCTCTTCTAATGTGGGAATGGTATTGTACCGGGTAACCCGGCCAAGACCATTTTTCAAGCGTAATTTTTTTAGCTCTTCAAGCGTATAATCGTTAGGCCTGCCTTTGCCATTGGTGGTTCTGTCTATCGTTTCATCATGCATAATTATTAACTTACCGTCCTTGGTCGCTTTCAAATCAAGTTCAATAATATCCACACCCAATTCAGCGGCAAGCACAAAGGCTCTTACAGAATTTTCAGGGGCGTTACGCCAATCCCCGCGATGAGCAGCAACCTCAACAGTTTGGGCAGTCACATTCTCAAGCGTTGCTTGCATCAAACCTAAGGCAAGCAACAAATAACATAATGTGCCTTTCATTTCAATAGCCGGGATTTTGTGAATACAGTGCCGGGTTCTTCATTACCTCAATCTCGGATTGCGGCACCGGATATAAGTATTGGTAAGGCTGGATCATTAACCGGGTAAGTCCTGAATTTTGCAAGGCTGTAATAGCTGTGTTGGTTCTTACAAGGTCAAACCATCGGTGAAGCTCCAGCGGTAGTTCGAGCCTGCGCTCGTTGAGTACCGCGTCTCTGAAAGTGGCCTGATCGGTAAGTTGCGTAGACGTATAAACCGATACTTTTGCACGTGTACGTATAGTATTCAAGTATTTAAACTGGTCACTGTTCACGTCGTTGGTGTAACTAACCTCGTTTAACGCCTCTGCATACATCAGTAAAACGTCGGCATAACGTAGTACGATAAAATCTGTTCCCAATTGCCTGTTGGTTGCATCGAAGGTATCATAGTATTTTTTGACCGGCTGTGTATTGGCATCAACCGTTTGCGTATTCAGCAAGTCACGCCGGGTATCGCCTGCAACAAAAGAACTTAACAGCTTAGGATCGAGCACTGGCTTGTTGAAATAATACTGCATGGCATGGCCCTGCTGCGGTATAGTTTTCTCGTAATGCACAGCAAAAATCACCTCGGCGTTCAGCTTGTTGGTAACTACAAACACATCAGCCACATTAGGTAGCAATGCATACTTGTATGGGTTGGTTGCCGGAGGTACCAGTTCTCTAAGTGTGCTGACCGATTGCGCCCATTTTTGTTGGGTAAGATAAACCTTACCCAAAAGCGCTTTGGCTGCTCCAGCAGTGGCTCTTCCCTGATCTGCCCGTACCGAATAGACCGGCGGAAGTAAAGTTGCTGCTTTGGCCAGGTCCAACTCAATCGCCGCATAGATACTTTGTATGGGACTGCGGCCGATAGTCAGCGCTTCATCGGTACTTACCGGTGTTAGGATAAGTGGTGCTGCCCCCCATAACCGCACAATGTTGAAATAGTTAAGCGCCCTCAAGAAAAGAATTTCTCCCTCATACTGATTTTTCAGTGCTGCATCAGAAACTACATCCAGATTTGCAAGGGTATTGTTACAGCGGGATATGTCAGCATAAGAGGCCTTATAAGCATCGCTTACTGTAGCGTTATCTGACTTTGCCAGAAATCGGTCAATATTGTAATCGCGCCCGGCATTGCCACCGGGGTTTTGATCTTCAACATTATCAGACCGTGCCTCCATCAGCGTAATAAAACGGTCCTGGTACATCGCACTGCCCTGCAATGGAGCGTATGCCGCACTAACCGCGTTGGTAACATCTGCGGTGGTCTTATAAAATCCTGCGGCCGTAGGCTGTGAAAGTGGCGTAAGCGTTAAAAAGCTTTTTTTACAGGCGCTTAGCATGCCAACAATAAAAAATAATATTGCAAATTTTGTTTTCATGATTATAGGCTTAAATTTAAACCGAATACATATGATTTACTCAACGGATAACTTCCGTAATCAACTCCGGGAGTCAAGGGATTGGACTCTGAACTGATCTCGGGGTTATACGCGCTGTACTTAGTAAAAGTGAATAGATTAGTGGCTGTAAAGTAAAGACGTACTTTTGAGAAACCGGCCTTTGACACCCATTTGACTGGCAGGGTAGCACCCAGTGTTAAGTCCCGCACACGCAAATAAGAACCATCTTCAATACCGTAGGTAGAAATGGTTGCGTTTAAGCCTCTTTGATTACGATTGGCACGAGCGATCAGGCCATTACCAGGTTCAGCTTCGGAGTAAAAGCGGTTGAGCGCATCCGTGGTATTATTCACAAAGCTTTCACCGCTATTAATGTAGCGTCCCTGTATGTTCGCTATTTTATTACCATAAATTCCCTGTAAAGCCACATTCAGGTCCAAAAACCGGTATTGTAACTGACTGGAGAACCCATAGGTGAATTTTGGCATGTAGTTGCCTGTAATAGCCCGGTCATTGCTACCGTCAATAATTCCGTCACCATTCTGGTCGATAAATTTGAAATCGCCTACTTTAGCGCCAGCCACTTTGGCATTCGCAGGGTCGTTCAATTCTGCCTGGCTTTTGTAAACGCCGTTATATACAAGGGTATAATAATTGCCAATAGGCTGTCCAACTTGCGTAATAAAGTAAATTACACCCTGTGCCTGGGTAATAATCGATGTAGGGCCGCCAAGGTCAAGAACTTTGTTACGGTTAAACGAGATATTAGCACTATTGGTTAACCTGAATGCTCCCAAACGGTTGTCGCCGGAAAGAGAGATCTCCAAACCTTTATTGTTAACCTTGCCAATATTTTTGATATTTGTGTTGTAGCCCGAACTCTGCGGCACGGGTACCTGAAGCAGGATATTGCTTGTATTGTTGTTATATACATCAATAGTGGCGTGCAAACGTTCGTCAAAAAATCCGATGTCTGTACCGATATTGAAGGCAGATGTTCTTTCCCATCCCAGATCATCATTGCCGGCGGTCGACTGGTAAAGACCGGAAGCCAATGTTGCAGAACCCGGAGGGCCAAAAACATAATTTGATTGACTCAGGACAGACAAATAAGCGTAATTATTGATCTGGAAATTACCTGTGAGGCCATAGCTCGCCCTGAGTTTTAATGAACTAATTAGTTTCTGATCTTGCATGAATTTCTCGCGATCAATATTCCACCCGGCTGAAACAGAGGGAAAATACCCATACTTTTTACTTGGACCAAATCTGGAAGAGCCATCTGCTCTTACAGCCGCCGATAGCAGGTATCTGTCATTAAAGTTGTATTGCACCCGCGTTAATCCCGAAAGTAGTGACCATTCTTCCGTTTGCGACGAAAAACTGCTGATTGCCGTAGCTGCATTCAACGTTTTTACCAGGTCATTTGGAAAACCGGTTGCTGAGACGTTTTGTGATGAACGGCTTTCCCGCTGAGCTGACACAGATGCTATTGCCTTAATGCTGTGCTGTCCCCATTGTTTGTTAAAGGCTAAAGTATTTTCGGCCACCCAATTAACTAAGCTTGTATTGCGATAGTTGCCGGTAGGTATTGAAACGGCTAATGATGGCGAAACTTGGGGCAGTGTTGACGGCCTGAAGGCGCTTCGGTTAAAGTTGTCGATGTCAACGCCAAAAGAGATTTTATTAGATAGCTCAGGCGTAAAATTGTACTGTGCAAATATATTGCCCAGCATTTTGTTTTCCGCTGTAAGATCTGATTTAAGCTTTGCCAGTGCTACAGGGTTAACAGATTGGGATTGGCCATATTGCCAGTTATATTGATTGAAATTGTAAGAACCGTTTGCATTGTACACCGGAAAAAAAGGAGATGCGGTTAATGCACCGGAAACAATGTTCTCGTTACTGCTAAAGCGGCCTTCGGTAGGCTGAAACTGTAAGTTTTGGTAAGTGTAATTTATACTTGTACCCAGTTTGAATTTTCCGTAGGAAGCGTCGAGGTTAACACGGCCGCCGTAGCGTTTGAAACCGCTTTCGAGAACGACACCCTGTTGATCCATGAAATTTCCTGATACATAATATTTTACGTTATCAGATCCGCCAGTCACAGAAAGTGTGTGGCTTTGAGTTGGCGCTTTCCGGAAAATTGCATCCTGCCAGTCGGTATTAGTTAAACCTGTTTGTCCGTTCAAATAAGGGAATATTTCGGGTGGAAGCAAATAGGACTGGCTAACACTGTTGGCTGCAGCACCCAGCTTGGAAAGCCGGGTTGCGTTATTGTCATCTGCACTGCCGGTAAGATTTCTGTCGGCAAGCAAATCGAAGTAAGTATTATTGTGCGCATCGTAGATCAACCTGGAATATTCGTAAGCGTCCAGCATCCGAATTTTCTTATTAGTCTCCTGAAAACCGTAGAATGCATTGTAGTTAATAACCGGCTTATCTTTCTTTCCACGCTTGGTAGTAATAATAACAACGCCGTTTGAGCCGCGTGATCCGTAAATGGCTGCGGCAGAGGCGTCCTTCAGCACGTCTACACTTTCAATGTCGTTCACGTTAATAGCATTGAGCGGGTTCAGTCCCAAACCAGGACCATTAACACTATTATCTGATAAGGGCAAACCGTCAATCACGTATAAAGGGTCGGAGCCGGCGGTGATAGTAGCCTTGCCCCGGATCGCAATGGCTATAGGGGCGCCGGGGGCTCCGTTGGGTTGCAGTATTTGTACACCAGCCATTTTACCGGTCATGGCTTTGTCTACCCCTGTTGCCGGGAAGTTATTAATGTCACCACTTTTGAGGGAACTGATGGCTGTCGTTACATCTCTTCTGGTCTGAGTTCCGTATCCTACCACCACAATATCGGCAAGTTGGCTGCTTTCGGGCTCCAGCCTGACATTGATCTCCGTAGCGTTATTGACCGTTCGCGTTATGGTCTTGTAACCTATAAAGGAGTAAATCAATGTTTCCCCTGTCTCCACTGCAATGCTATAAAGGCCTTCATTGTTCGTCATCACAATACTGCGTCTTTCCTTTACAGACACGGTAACACCTGATAAAGCATCATTTTTTTCGTCTGTTACTTTTCCGGTAATTTGGATTGCCTGCCCTTGAACCATTGGTGAAGCAATGGATTTAGGCGTCGCTTTATCCTCGTTCAAAACAATACTTTTTCCGATCTGAACGAAAGACAGCCCGACCGGGTGAAGCAGATGCATCAAAACCATTTGTAGTGAAGCGTCTTTCACGTTGATTCCTTTTGTTTGTTTACCCTTAAGTAGGTTGTTTTCGTAAACAAAGTGGTACTTGGTGGTTTTCTCGAGGTCTGCCAAAACACGCTCTATTGCCGTTCGTTTGATATCCAATGATACCTTAACATCTTGTATGCTTTGCCCATGCGTGCTTCCGGCAAGTAGGGAGAGAGCAGAGGTAAGCGTGATAATAACGGCCAATAATGATATTTTCATGATTTGCAGGCATTGCCGCGTGTTGAAAATGTTGTTTCTTAGATCTGGAAAGGACAAAAGCCTTCCTTTTCTCTTTCTTTCCGAAAGAAATTTCATAGATTTGAATAGATTTTGATCGTAAATACTTGGGTTGAAGTCATTGAACCGTTTTGTCTCGTCCACAAAGCGGTTCGCTTTTTTTAGTCAATCTGGTTATTATTTTGTCATATAGTTTTATTAAGTATTAATTTATATTAGCTATAAAAAGGTGATAACATTTGTTCGGTTATCCAACCGGTACCTTAGGTGCTTCATCGCCCCCATGATGGTAAGTACTTCTTTAAGGGTAGTTCCCTCATCAAAACTGGCTGTGAATCGTGCAGTTTTTAATTTCTCTGACTTAATAACTACCTGATAGTTGAACTTTGCGGATAGGCGCAAACCAATGTCTTGTAAAGACAGATTATTAAAAATTAATGCTCCATTTTGCCAGGCTGTTTCTTTAATGGCATCCACTTTAACGATCGCGCTTTTGCCTGTTGCCGATTGATAAATGACCTGATCATTAGGGAGCAGAGTACCGATGGAATGTCCATCAGCAGCTACCCCTACTTTTCCCCTTGTAACAGTTACCGTTTGCTCAAGTGCGCCTTTGTAAGCATTTACTAAAAAAGCTGTCCCCAATACATGCGTCGAAACTTTGCCGCTATAAACATTGAATGGCTTTTCAATATCATGAACGACATCAAAGTACGCCTCTCCCTGAAGGTACACTTCACGATTCTTTACGTTGTAACTTGATGAAAATTTAAGGAAGCTTCCGCCATTCAGCCAAACACGTGTGCTATCAGGAAGAACGACCATAGTAACCCTGCCGTTCATTGCGGTGCGGGTATAATAAATATCCTTATTGCTTTTTCGGTTAGTTAAAAACCAAATGGTGATAGAAAGGAAAAGCAAAAGGCTTGCTGCGGCTAACCAGCGATAAGGATACATGCGCCTCAACTTTACCTCTGTAATTTTACCATCTTTATGTGGGTTCTTTTCTAATGCGCCTATTTTAGCAAGTATTTGATGGATTGAACGCCGCTCGGTTTGTTCCAGCATGTGCGGATCATTTCCGTAAAAGCTATCGCGTTCGTGATCGAAGGCGGCATACCATTCCTCAATCAAACGCTTTTCTTGGGCTGAGCATTTGCCTGAAAGGTATTTATCGATCAGTTGGTGAAGTTGTTTCTCTTCCATTCTAATCTGTTATTGCACATTCAGGAAGTTACCGCCATCCGTAACTTCAATTATTTAATATTTAATCTTTGCTTCATGTAATCTTAACACAATTGAGCTTTTTGCTTAATCTCGACCCAGTACTTTTGCTGTAAACTTGCCGTTCATGTCATCAGACAAAGAGCTATTGAAAAAAATCTCAGAAAAAGACCAAAGTGCTATGGCAGCCCTGCATAGCAGGTATTTTCTGACACTTTGTAAAACTGCTTTTAAACGTTTGCGGAATGAACAGGCCGTCGAAGAAATCGTGCAGGATGTATTTGTAAATGTTTGGATAAAAGCAACGGATTTAGAGGTTACCGGTGATCTCAAAGCATACCTCTTTGCCACATTAAGAAATAAAATATTGCACGAAATACGCAGAGTATCCATTGCTGCAAAGGCGACATCTTCAATCTATGATGATATGAACACGGCAACTATTCCTTCGGGTACCGATTATTTGGAAGCAAAGGAGCTTGAACAAAGATTATTTTTGGCCATTAAAAAACTACCCCCCCAGTGCCAAGAGGCATTTACCCTCAGCCGTTTTGAGCAATTATCTTATAAAGCGATAGCAGAACGAATGAATATTTCGGTGAATACTGTTGAGAAACATGTTGGCAAAGCACTGAATATTTTAAGAAAAGAATTGGGGCGATTAGACATTTCGCTCATTTTGCTTTTAGTGATGTTATCAAACAAATGATTTCTCCCCCCCAACAAAATCGCTTTTAAATTAACCTGACCAAGAAAGGTAAGAACAATCGAGATGATTGAGCTATGCATTGGTCAAATATTGTGTTATCAGATTGCTTAAAATGTAGTTAGATAAACAAACTGATAAGTAATTGTCAAGAAGATTATGCTTAACCTTCTTGACAACGTTATATCACAGGTATATTCGAACGTTTATAGCAGGCAGGAAAAGTTATGATTCTATTACCGTTCTACCGGTTACTGTTGCTGTGTTTTTGCTGATTATGGTATTCACATAGCGCCACTCAGACTTGGCCTCGGTTGCGGTAAAAGAGGCCATTACATACCCTCTTCTGGATGCGTCAACATATTGCAGATCATCTATCAGTAAAGTATTCACTTGTTCAAACCCGGCAAGAGTTGCGGCATTGTTCCCAAAAATAGCCTCAAACCCAGGTGAAGAAACAGATGAAGTGGCAAACTCTGTTCCTGCTTTTTTTTCGTTACCGTCTGACAGAATGGAATACCATGCATTGTGTGTATCTCCGGCCAGCGAAACAAGTTTTTTATTAGGCACGGCCGCGTAAATCATTTCCCGTTCGGCCGGGTAACCGTCCCAGGCATCCAGGTTATAAGGCAATACCGTTTGCACCCGTGCTTTTTCGGCGGTCGTTAAGCTTGGATCGCCTGCCAGTAAACGGGTTTTGATGGTTGCCAGTTCGGTGGCTATTTTATTGTATTGGGCAAATACAGCAGGATCGGTAGTGCCCGAAGCAATTTGTGCGGTGAGTATAAGCTGTTCGGCCGGAATAAACATTTTACCCATGAGCACCTGGCTGCCTAATACCTGCCATTTGCTGGTACTGCTGTTTATTTTAGAAACCAGCCATCCTTTTTGTTCCTGACCAAGTATAGAACGGGCTGGGTTTTGCCAGTCGGTTAGGAATTTGCCGGTATTTAAACCTGTTGGTGTTAGGTAATCGTTATAACTCAATTGCTTGTCGCGGCCAATAATCCGGGTATCCATCATGATCAGGTTAACAAGGCTTCCTATCTCAAAGTTCCGGTATATTTTGGCATTGTCAGTTACCCGGGCGGGCAGGTATTCATGCCAAACCTGTATAGCGCTCAATTTTCTGGTATTGAAGTCGCCCTCGTTAGCCTGGTGGTTTTCAGCACCGTCTTTATAAGCGTCGTTGGCTACTTCGTGGTCATCCCATACACAAATAAACGGCTTTAACTGGTGTGCTTTCTGTAGCTGCTCATCGCTCCTGTATTGGCGGTAACGTTCGCGATAATCGGCTAATTTGGTAATTTCGCCTGCCGGCTTATGTGCCCGGTTCAGCGTAGTAATTGAGGGGTTTGTGCCATATCCTCCTGCCTGGTACTCATAAATATAATCCCCCAAATGCACCACAAAATCGGCGTCAGATTCGGCAACGGCACCATAAACATTAAATAAACCAGCCTGGTAATTAGCACAGGATACCACGGCCATTTTCACTATGGATGTTTCGCCTGCAGCAGGTAACGTCTTGGTTTCCCCGGTTACAGATACGGCCTGGGTGGTGTCACTTCTAAAGCGGTAGTAATATTTGGTATTGGAAGTTAGTTTGCTTACATCAACATGCACCGTGTAGTCGCTGTTCACATCTACTTCTACGGTTTGGCTAACCACCAGGTTTTTGAAGTCTTTGTCTTTGGCAACATCTAAAATAATTTGCGGCTTGCCCTGTTCCTGGGTTGCAGGGGTGTAGCGTGTCCATAATATTACTTTATCTTGCGATGGGTCAAAACTGGCTACACCCTCTTTAAAGCCTTGTCCTTCATAAACGGTATTATCATCATCGTCTGTTTTACAGCTGGTAAAGGCCGATGGTAATAAAACTACTCCGGTTGCTGCAATTACCGAATTTCTTAAAAATCGGCGGCGGCTTAAGTTGTTAAGTGCGTTTTTTGAGCTCATGATTAGCTATTATTTTCAGCTAATTTATCTGGTACAAGTTTAGCCAGCATCAACCCAGAGTAACCGTTTAGTTAACTTTTTTGTTAAGTTACATCCATAGAATATAATTCACACGTCAGCTTATTATTTAATTAAGTTGGAATGAACTAAGAGAGAGCTTAGCCTGCATTATCCTGCTATAATATTTATAAATCGGATGGTGCAAATGTCAAAGCCGCCAGAATCAATTTGTTAGTGTTGATCTTATTGGGGGTAACAAATTGTTTGGCGACGATGGCTCGAACATTAAAAGAGGCATAGTTTACAAACATGAAAATTTAATCATAATTACCCCGAATATTTTATAAGGCCAATAATAAACGTAATCTTTTTTTGAATTGTTGACGTTTGCTCCCCAGGCTCGAGCCGGCACAACATCAGTAATTAACTATTTGCAAGCAGGCGCATTTAGCAAAATAAGATGGAAAGGCCTAATTGCTTCTTTATTTAACTTGTCTCTTCTGTACGCAATTTCTTGAATATCATAATATAAGTTCAAATTTCCCTTTTCTTCTACTTTGATAATCAGGCAGTAACAGTAACCGCCTTTGTGTTTTTACATTAACTTGCTATTTATAAAGCAAATTAACTCCGCAGCAAAATTCAACATAGCAGTTGGATAACCAGTATTTTAATAGTATAATTTTTCAGGATAAATAGCAGTGATCATATTTTTCTTGCTCATCCACCACTTAACATGATCGTGTTTACTTCCTGTACAAAACGCTCCACATTGCTGGTTTTATAAAAATTTTGAAGAACTATTACTTCCTGCTTTTCAGCGCCTGGTTTTAGGAAATATAGCTGCACTTCGGTTCCCGAATAAATAAAATTCATCGATTTTCTGACGGTTTGAACACCATTAAAATCATCAAATGAGTAGCGTCTGTTGCTTAATCCAATCGGGCTTTTTCTCTCCAGCGTCCGTACTGTGGTATCCAGTGTAATATTAGTATAGCCCGCCAAAATTATTGCCGGACCACCCACAATGGTAAATATCAGCATACAGATCCGCCCAATAGATAAGTCATGACCCAGCCACGCACCAGGTGTAAGTTCATGAATACCTATGGCTAACAATGCCAAGCCCAATAAAGTACTGCCAATCTTGTTCTTCTTAAGTAAGTACTTGCCATCTTGTTCTTCGAAGTACTTATAACTCGTAATAGGTTCGGTTACATAGTCTGAAGGGGAGTCATGTGCATCTAAATAACTATGTATAGTAGTAGCGGCTTCTTCTACAAATGCTACTGCATTTTGGTCATCATTTTTTGTGTAAGCACAAGAAACGAGGAGGCCTTTTCCGTATTTGTTATCTTTCCTGAACAGGCGGTATTTATAAGAACCATAAAGATTAGATACCGGACTAATGCCTTGCAGTTTGGCAAAAGGGATGGTAGTTACCGGTATAAAGCCCATCAGCAATTTACGCATGTTGCCTTTACGGTTGTCAAATACTATAGATGTACCTGCAAATCCCCAAAACAACACAACCGTTAGCAACAGCACCAAAACCAGCGGCAACGAATCATTAATGGTGGTATTTTGATATTTGACATACAAAAGCAGGATAACTGCAAAGCATACGGCAAGTACGCCGCTTAAAATATACGATAGGCCGTAAGGATAAACGGTTACACGGTCGGGTTCCAGTTTCCAGCGGGTTTGTGATAGCGATTTAACAGACATGCGGTATAAGTAAGTTGTAATGCAGCAACAACATATACTAAGCGTTGGTTTGGAAACATTTTCAAAAGTTTGGAGAAACTTTTGCTTTTTTAACTGTTTAGCATTGTAACTACTTGAAATTATTTACTTACTTATATGATGCGTTTACAACCTTTAACATCCAATTTGAACGGTTAAAAACTTTGGTAATGAACCTTTGCCAAAATTCAATATCTACAAAGAAATAATAAACTCTGATCACCAATGAAAAAAAGATTCTTGCTCCTGCTTGTAGTTTGCATTATTCTTGTAGCGGTAATTATTAACAACACGGCAAATGCACAACCTACTGGCACCACTAACTTTTATAGCAGCGTAAAAAACTACAACCTTGCCACATTATGGCGGGCAAACCGCCTAAGATTAATTAACCTTAAAGAATTTGAGCCTTTCCCGGAAGCATATGGAATAATTGGAAAAAACAACCAGCGGTTTTATATTCATTACACCTCCGTTCTTAAAGATCCGGCGAACGCTTACCGTTACCAGGTACAAGGCAAAACGCGTGTAGGTAAAGTGGTGCGGCCATTTACCGGTACCATAACAGTAATACAAGCCGGAATTTACAAACCGGGTAATAATTCTTATGCACCCGATACTTATAAAGGTTACAAGAGGGGTAAATTACTATGCCATGTAACTATTAACGAAAGCACATCTACACCAGAAAGCGGTACAATTAACGGAAAGCTAACTACCGATTTTTGCATAAATATGCAAAACCAGCTATTATACGACACACTGGACTTTGGGATAGATGGTTATGGGAACAACTATTTTACCGGTAGTTTAGTAAATCACACAACAAAGGCAGCACAAAAGCTTCAATACGGCGATTACAATCTTTCAGGCTCGGATTTTAGCGATGTGGATGGCATTACCGTTCCTCTTCAGTATGAAAAATACGGCTGGCAAAGTTTTGTGGATGCCATACCCAGCGATTTACGCCCGGCAAATAAAGCTGCCATAGCCGAAGAAAAGCGGCAATGGTGGAAATAATTTGATACTTGACCTATGATATTCAATAAAATTAATATGTTTTGCTTAATGAGTTTTCTTATGCTGATGTGTTGCGTTAGGGAAACTTTAGCGCAGGATAATTATAATACCGAAGTGCCTAAAGACATCATTATACTAAAAAGCACTAAGGATTATAAAAATGCATTGGTTACGGCCAAACAAGCAGCAGCCCGGTTACATAAAAAACTGGATCTGCGGGGCCTTACCCCAAATAAAAAGATTGGCTTAACCATGAGTAAGGCTGATTGCCTTGGAAGCGGCGATGGAGACGACTTAGGTTACCCGTGCTACACGGCTCGCGGAGATGGAAGCGCATTTAATGACAGCTATATTTCCATTGAGTACAGCGATGCTTATAAAGGGTTTGCAAAAGGATTTTATGTGGTAGTTGCCGCTATAACTGATGTTAAATCGGCCAACATGAAAGCACAGTTAACCCGAATCCATAAAATATACCCCGATGCTTATGCCAAACGCACCTACATTTGGTTTGGCTGTATGCACTAAAATATATGATCAGTTCAGTAATTAATTTATCAATACATGCGTACTATTCTTTCTGTCACACTACTTTTTATCAGTGCCTGGGTTAATGGTCAAATTAAAACGCAACCGATGGCCAGCACCAATTTGCCAAAAAACATACGCTACCAGGGCAAACCGGTGCAGTTAATCAAATACCAGGACAATACGGGTAGTTACTTAGCCATAACTACACAAACCGGAACACAGCCGCAAAAAGGTGATGATGAATTTAAACAGGCCCATCTTTATGGTTATGTGTACCAGTTAAAAGATGGAGGCTCGCCTGTACTATTATGGCAACTGCATGATATGGTTACTGATTGTAACTTGGATATGGTAGCTAACTTTATACCGGGTTCGTTAACCATTATCGACCTGGATAAAAACGGGAAAGCAGAGGTATGGGTGGCCTACCGGCTAAGCTGCCGCGGCGATGTAAGTCCAAGTGAATTAAAGATCATTATGCATGAGGGAACTACCAAATATGCTAAAAGGGGCATAGGAAAAATAAAGGTTGGCAATGCTATTCAGCATGATGGTGGTGTAATTACCAGCGATGAGTTTAAAAAGGCACCGGTCAGTTTTAAAGTATATGCTGGTAAGCTGTGGGATAAGTATGTGCTGGAAACTATGTAATGACTTACTTGGTACTTTTTAACGCAACACCTATAAGTTTGTACCCATTAGCTGTTTTTAAAAACGAAAAGTGTTCCTGGTAATTTAGCTGATGGCTGGTAGTGTAATGGCTGGTTATCACATCAAATGATGGAAATTTTGCTTCGTTAGCATCACCGCAATCCGTGTAAAAGACTTTAAAGTTTTTACTATCATAAATGTAAGGATTAAGTGCTTCACTTACCGTGAACACTTCTACCTTGCGTTGATTAACAGCACCCATCTTTTTTTGCAGCACAGCACTGTATTGTTTTGTAAAGGCGACTTTGTTATATGGTTTTCTAATGGTTTGTTTCCATAAGCCTTCTACTATAAGTTCATCAAAGCAATATGATGACAACTTTCCGGCTTGCAAACCAGTTATAAACTGTTGATAAAACCATTTTTTAAACTCCTTTTGATAGTTAATAAATGTGTAGTACTTGTTGTTTTTAGTCTTGAAGGAGGTATGCAGAGTTGTATCGGCAGGGCTATCAGCAATTTTGCACGAATACCAGTTTAAGTGATCGGTGACCATCAAATTAATATTATCGGCTACAATTTCACCTTGCCTATTAATCAGTGCAGTTTTACCGTCCCAGCTCCAGTGCTCGCAGCCGGCTTTATATGGCGTACCATCTGCACAAACACGTTTACCATCATGCACCACCAGGGCAAGTCCGTTATAAAAAGGCCGCGCATCATTGTAATTTGCCCTAATAGCTAAATTGCCGTTTTTTCCTAAAAAACCAACCTTATCTGTAACCGGGTCACGAAACCTGATAGCATCTTCCTGCTCGCAATCGTATGTCATGTCCCATACGTACAAACTGTCCATTCCTACTTTTCTCCCGTTTTTTAACAAGTAATAAGATTTGTTATTACTATTATCCCTAACTGCAATAATATTTCGGAAAGTAGAAGCCCTGGTAAATCCATTAAAGCGTGCCGGGATCTTAATTTTCCCTTTAGCATCCTTAAAACCGTAAAGCTCTTTTTTTACGTCGTAGTAGCTGTACCAGTTGTTGGGTGCTTTGTGCCAAAGCCGAAAGCCAAAGCCCTGATGTAATATTAAAAAACAGAAGAAAACTGATAATACGCATAAAAATTAATCATGTTTTTAAACAGCAAATACTGAAGTTTTTTTAATTAGCCTTAAAGAGCCCTCTAATACGATATTAAGCAAACAGGTGTATCACCAAACTTTAAAGCATGCCATTAGCGTTGCACACTCGCTAATGGCATAATATTACCGGAAGGCAGTAAACAACTAATTATGCTATTTAAGGGGCTACAATAAATACACTGACTTGTACTTAAAAGTGCTTCGCCGGCTACCAGTCAATTTTTACTAATGACACGGCCTGGGCCGGTAAAACAATTGTTTTTTGTAAACGACCGTTCAACACCTTAACCTTTTGCGGTTTATTTAACAAGGCCAGTTGCCCTTCTTTTTCTAATGCGGCAATTTGCTTGGCATCGGGCTTTAAAGGCGACCCCATTTTTTTCCATAACTCATAGGCATTACTATGCCGGTCATCAATCATGTATTGGGTTAACATAACGGTTTTAGCGGTAATTCCGGTAAAACTGAGGTTTACATTCTGGGTATCGCTCCTTTTATCCATATCATGATAGTTCCATAGCATAGCTGTGGCTGTACGTCCGTTGGTGGCGGCCAGCGCGCCCACATCACTTGGGCCGCGTACGCTCGAATCTAACATGGTTTTTAAATTATACATACCGCCAGCATCAACCTGTACCCGTTTGCCGGTCATTTTGCCAAACATTCTGAAAACATTGAGCACAGGCTTATCTACGCCGTTGGTGGCCAAATCGCGAAAGCCGTAAAACCAGGGCTGGTCTTCAAACTCAAATGCCCACGTTACCGCCCCTATTAAGTTTAAGCCATAAGCATCGGCCAGTTCATATTTACGTGCGAAAGCAGCGGCGGTATAGCTCGAATACATTGTGCCGTTGCGGTAAGCATTTTGCGGATCGGTAGCCATGCCGCAGGCTGCGCAACCTTCTGGGTCAGATTCGCCTATGATAATAGGGATATTTTTTAATTGCGGATAAGAGGCGATTACCTTAAAATTATCGGCAATGTTGCGGAGCTGTGCACGTACATCCATGCGTACGGTGCCATTATTTAAACGCGGCGATCCTTTGGCGTGAAATAATACCAGATCTAAAGGGGTGCCGGTTTTGCCGGTAGCGTAATTGGTACCGGTAAGGCAATGGGCAATAAAATCGTTCAAAAATTTTGCACCGCCGCCGGTTACGTTGGCGCCGCCTATTTTTGCCGTTGGCAGCGCTTTTTTAACGGCCATAGCCGAGTAATCGTACAGCTTAAAAAATTCTTCTTTGGTCCCTTTCCAGTAGGCCTGGTTAGGTTCGTTCCAAAGTTCCCAATACCAGCTTTCTACCTCTTTAACACCGTAGCGTGCCACAGAATGCTTAACCCATTGATAGATCAGTTCGGCCCATTTATCGTAATCCTTCGGCGGATAGGCCCAGCCGGTATAGATCTTATCGTAACGGTCGCCGGGTTTCCAGTTATGCTGGTAAGGTTGCGGTTTGGTTGACAGGGCCTCGGGCATAAAACCGATCTGGGCAAGCGGTTTCATTCCCCTTTTTACGTAAGTATCAAATATACTGTCTACAATGGTCCAATTATAAACCGGTTTGCCTGCTGTATCTTCGGTATAGGCATTGGTCGATCCCCATTTAAGTGCAGGCTTACCATCGCCCGAGCTCAGCAGGCTATGCACCCGCACAAAAACAGGTACCGGGCTTAGCTGCGCTATTTCGGTAAGCAGCTTTTTGCCGTCTTTCATGTAGGTATAGTTGGGCTCATCGTACCCAAACCAGGCCCATATAGGTTTCATAGGACCTGTTTGACGGGCAAGGTCGACATTAACGCTTGATGTATTTGCTATGGGTTGGCTTTTAACGTTTTGCGCCAGCAAAGCCGCTACTAAAAATACAAATGTGGTTAGTTTGTTTTGAGGCATAATTAAATGGGGTTAGCAATATGGTTTTTATAAAAATATATCAAGGTAGCTTACTTCATCGGTAATGGGTTTAATGCCGTGTTTTTGCAGCGCGTTAAAGTACAGGCTGTCTCCGGCTTTTAAAAAGTATTCTATTTCGCCTACCTGCATCTTCATTTTGCCGGTAATAACGTACACAAACTCTTCGCCCTCATGGGTAAGCAGGTGCGGTACTACTTGGTTTTTTTTGGCAACAAACAAAAACGGCTGCATTTTTTTGTTGTGATATTCTGATGCGAAAGGATATATGCTGTACCCTTTTTCGGTCGGGGTTAAATTGGCCTCTGCTTTATCCCTTACTGTAAAAACAGTACTTAACCAAGTCTCCTGTTCCATTAATGCCGAAACAGATGTACCTAACGAAGTGGCTATTTTAACCAGGGCGGCAACGGAAGGTACAGTATGATTGTTCTCAATTTTAGAGATCATGCTTTTAGATAAGCCGCAACTATCGGCAATATCTTGTAGGGTACGGTTTTGGGCAATGCGCAACATTCTTACCCGGTCGCCAATGCCGGTTTGTACTTGGGTATCGGTCATTAAGTTGGTTTATTGGTTTCAACAGGTCAGCGTCAAATGTAACGGCAAAATGCGGGAAGGAGAAACTTTTTGTGGAAAAAGTTTATTAAAATTCAACTTTGTTGAATTTTAATATGATTGCGTAATGGTACAATGTTTTACCATTTTACACGCGCTCCACACCAGCCCGTAAAACATCAGCAAAAAATGAATAAAAATGAAGTTTTTTGAGGTTTTAAGTAAAAAATAAGAAAATATTTGAGGCTGGCTAAGGCAATGCTTAGTTAATAGTAATGGCTGCCTTAACGAGGTAAGGCAGTATCTCTTTTTGAAAAGATACAAAATTTTTACGCACATCGCTATCGCTAACCGAAGTAAAGGCGAAGCTAAACACGATATTTTTGCTGCATTTAATTAAAAAACGGATGCGTTGCTGGTAGCTGTCGTGCTTGCGGATACCGGTCATTGAGGTAAAAGAACTAACCAGCAGATCTTCCAGCTCGTTACTTAAATTACGCAAAAACTCCTGAGAGTTAGTAGACTCGCGAATAAAATCCCAGCCAATAAACTCATTGCAAACCGTGTACGACAGACGGCAGGTTTTCATAATAAGGTTGCTCAGGTGTGTTTCTTCGTCCAGGTCGGGCGTATCGGTATGAATCAGCTCGTCAACACTTACCTGTATATAATCCATTAACAGTGAGTGTAATATAGCCTCTTTGCTGTCAAAATACTTATAGATGGTGGCTTTGGCTATCTTGGTTCTTTTGGCAATTTCGTTAACACTGGTTTTATGGTAACCGAATTTTCTAAACAGTTCTTGCGATGACCGTTTAATGCTTTCTCTTATTTTATCGGCTTCCATGTATCAATTAGATACAAATATGTTAAAATTATTGACATATACACTATATGGCTTCAATGAGCGCGTTGCAGGCGCTTTTACCGGCGAACCATCGCTCAACAAAAACTTAGAACCACTGCAGGCATCAGTTGCGGTGAGGCCGGTATCATCAATAGTAACCGCACAGCGTTTTTCGGGTTCAAAGCTGCTGCAACGGTCATAGACCACATAGTTATTGGCACCGGTACGGTATATAATTAAACCGGCAACCCCATAACCATTTACAATTACAGAGCCACCCGGGCTATTAAGTTTGCTTAAACTTGGTGTATTCAACGGTGCCTGAAAGTTAACGCTTACACTGGGTATATAACTGCCGTCGTCTTTTCCACATCCTGCTGCACCTATCACCACCAAGAAAAGACAAATCAGTTTTCTCATTATACAATATCAGATTTAAATTGCTTCAAAAAGCGCACATCGTTTTCAGAGAACAGGCGCAGATCGCGAATCACATACTTTAAGTTAGTAATACGTTCTATACCCATACCAAACGCGAAGCCGGTATATTTTTTAGAGTCTATTCCGCAATTTTCCAATACGTTAGGGTCAACCATACCGCAACCTAAAATTTCTACATAACCGCTATATTTACACATGTTACAGCCTGCGCCTTTGCAAATGGTGCAAGAAATATCCATTTCGGCCGATGGCTCGGTGAATGGAAAATACGACGGGCGAAAACGCACTTTAGTGCCTTCGCCATACAACTCCTGCACAAAGTGATACAAGGTTTGCTTTAAATCGGCGAATGAAACGTTTTCATCAACATACAAACCCTCCACCTGGTGAAAAAAGCAATGCGCACGGGCCGATATTGCCTCATTACGGTAAACCCTGCCCGGCATAATAGCCCGGAACGGCGGTTTGCCGCTTTCCATCATGCGTACCTGTACCGATGAGGTGTGGGTACGTAAGGCATAAGCCCCTCCACGGCCCTCCCCAGGAGGGAGGGGGTTAGTATTATCATCAGGCTTAGTGATAAAGAAAGTGTCCTGCATATCACGTGCCGGGTGTTCTTCGGGGAAGTTAAGGGCAGAGAAATTATGCCAATCGTCTTCAATCTCTGGTCCTTCGGCAACCACAAAGCCCAGGCGTTTAAAAATGTCAATGATCTCATTACGCACTAAGGATAACGGGTGGCGTGAACCAACCGCGAAGCCTTCGCCCGGTAGTGTTAAATCCTGCTGAGAAGTGGCCTTAGTTACTTGTGAGTCGAAATGCTCTTTCAATAACTGGTATTTGCCTTCGGCCAGCTGCTTGAACTGATTAAGTACCTTACCTAACGTGCGTTTTTCTTCAGGCGTGGTGCTTTTAAACTGCTCAAACAGGTCTTTAATAAGTCCTTTAGTGCCTAAATATTTTATACGGAAAGCTTCCAATTCATCAGCGTTAGCTGGTGAAAAAGCTTCTATTTCAGTGGTATATTGATCTATTTGCTCCTGCATGTTCAGGGGTTATAATGTTTGTAAAAATTGTTCGGCCGTTAATATGGGGATAGCTGAGTGCTTATAATCTTTGGTGTTGCGGGTGATGATTAAATCACAATGGTATTTTTGAGCTATAAAATGTTGTAACGAGTCTTCAAAGTCTGTAAAGGAACTGTTTATTGCCAGTGTAATAATATCTTTTTCAAAAGGCAATACATTCATTTCTTCACTTATGATCATAATACTTTCTTTAACTTTTAACTTCCCTACACGCCCGGTTAATACATAATTTAAGTTAGCAATAATTAAAGTGGATGTATTTAAAATGAAACCGTCAATTTTACTTTGTGCAAGTAAAATTTGTGTGAATTTTGAATAGGGTTCTCTTTGTAGGAATAAGTCGAGTATGATATCACTATCAACAAACAAATTGCTATAGGCCATATTTCTCTTTTAAAAATTCATGCTTTGCTTCTTTTAAATCAAAATCTTCAGGAACCTTCCCTTTCAAAATTCCAGTCAATTTTTTTATGTTTTCTGAAAGTTCAATATGCTCAAACTTTTTTAAGACGGGATTCTCATCATTGATTTCTTGGTGAACTTTTTCGTTAACAAAATCCGAAAATAATTTAGAAACACTTATATGATGTTTATTAGCATAGCGTTTCGCTTTTGCAATCAAATCAGGTTCTACACTTAAAGTTAATTTTGATGCAGCCATCTTAATTTAATTTATACGTGCAAATATAAATAATCTGCACGTATTATTTAATCACACCTAACTCTTTACCCACCTTGGTAAACGCTTCAATAGCTTTATCTAAATGATGCTGCTCGTGTGCGGCCGATATTTGTACACGGATACGTGCTTTACCTTGCGGAACTACCGGATAATAAAAGCCTATCACATAAATACCTTCCTCCAGCATACGGGCGGCGAACTGTTGAGATAGTTTAGCATCATACAACATTACCGGTACAATGGGGTGTACGCCCGGTTTAATGTCAAAACCGGCAGCGGTCATCTTTTCTCGGAAGTATTGGGTGTTCCTTTCCAGCTTGTCGCGCAAAGTGGTGGCTTCACTTAGCATATCCAGCACGGCTATAGACGCGCCTGCAATAGCCGGTGCCAGGGTATTGGAGAACAGGTATGGGCGCGAACGTTGGCGCAGCATGTCAATGATCTCTTTACGGCCCGATGTAAAACCGCCCGATGCACCGCCTAAAGCTTTACCCAGTGTGCCGGTAATAATATCTATGCGGCCCATTACATGATGGTGCTCGTGCGTACCCCGACCGGTTTTGCCTAAAAAGCCCGAACAATGGCATTCGTCTATCATTACCAGTGCATTATACTTGTCGGCCAGATCGCAAATTTTATCTAACTGGGCTATGGTGCCGTCCATAGAAAAAGCGCCGTCGGTTACAATAATACGGTGACGAAGGTCTTGCGTAGCTTTCAATTTCTCTTCCAAATCGGCCATGTTATCATGCTTGTAGCGGTGGCGTTGTGCCTTGCACAGGCGCACTCCATCAATAATAGAAGCATGGTTCAGCTCGTCGGATATAATGGCATCCTGCTCATTGAACAGAGGCTCGAACACACCGCCGTTGGCATCAAAAGCAGCAGCATATAAAATGGTGTCATCGGTGCCTAAAAACTCCGATAGTTTTTTCTCCAGATCTTTATGCAGATCTTGTGTGCCGCATATAAATCGTACCGATGACAAGCCGAAACCATGTGCGTCCATAGCGTTTTTAGCGGCCTCAATTACTTGGGGATGCGATGACAGGCCCAGGTAGTTATTGGCGCAAAAATTAATCACTTGCTGCCCGCCCAAAACTTTAATATCAGCCCCTTGTGGCGAGGTAATAATACGTTCTCTTTTATAGAGCCCGGCATTTTCTATATCAGCTAATTCCTGCTGTAAAACCGGCTTTAAGGTATTGTACATGGTATAATATTTAAAGTGTAAAAGTAAGTATAATCTCACATTATGACTTAATTAACTCATTGTTAGAAATTAATTGTGTGTGAAACAAACATTTTACCTGTAAAAGCTATATACTTATACAATTCAATCATGAGAGCATATTTATTTTTTATATTTTTTTGTGCAGCTACTGTACAAGTTTACGCCCAAACCTATAGGTTATCGGGTAAAATCACCGATGAAAAAAACAACCCGGTTTCATTCGCTTCTATATACATCCGCAATACTACCTATGGCAGTACGGCCAATGAGGATGGCGATTATGAGTTTAAACTCAAACCCGGAACTTACACCGTAGTTTACCGCTACGTAGGTTACCTGGAACATATAGAACGGGTGACCGTTAATAGTGTGAACGAAGAGCGAAATATCCGTTTAAGTAGTGAGCCCTTTGCTTTACAGGCTGAAGCCGGAAGTGGTAACGAGGCTGATCCGGCCTTAAACATTATGCGCAATGTGATAGGCAAGCGCCAGTTTTACATGAACCAGGTTGATGAATACTCATGTGCGGTATTTGTAAAAGGTGTGCAACGTTTGGTAAGCGCCCCAAAAGCGCTCATGAATAATAATGTATCAAGAGCTTTGCAGTTAGACGCCACTGGCAAAGGAATATTGTACCAATCGGAGTCCATATCACAATATAATTTCAAAAACCCCGATTATGTAAAAGAAGTAATGATCTCCTCAAAAGTGGCTGGTCAAAACACGGCTTTTAGTTACAATAAGGCATCCGATCTGCAGGTTAATTTTTATAAAAACAACTTTGAGATTCAGGGTTTAAGTGCTCGTGCTTTCGTATCGCCCATTGCTGATAACGCTCTTAAATTTTACGACTACAAACTGCTGGGCCGTTCTATAAAAAGTGGTAAACGTATCGCAAAAATTCAGGTAATCCCTAAACGTAATAATGAAGCGGTTTACCAGGGCGATATTTATATTACCGAGGGCGACTGGCGCATTTATAGCATAAACCTTTTTTTGACCAAGAAAGATGCTAACATCAACCTGGTTGATACCTTAGAGATCAGTCAGCAATACATTCCGATAACCGATAGCGTATGGTTGCCCACCTCGGCCCTATTTAATTTTAGGGGCGATGTGTTCGGTTTTAAGTTTAAAGGCTACTACCTGGCCATGTATAACAATTACAACTTAAACCCAGGGTTTAAAAAAGGATTTTTTGATGGAGAAGTAATGCGGATAGATACATTGGCCAATGCAAAAAACAGCCGCTATTGGGATAACAACCGCCCTGTGCCACTAACCGCGTTAGAAGAGCGGGATTATGTGCGTAAAGACAGTATTGGTCGCATTCAAAGCACGCCTCGTTATCTCGATTCGCTCAACCGAACACGAAATCATTTTAACCCGCTCGATTATGCTGCCTTTGGTTACCAGTATTACGATCGTAATAGCAGGCAGTCGTTTTATATGTACCCTATATTTCAAACCATATTTTATAATACGGTAGAAGGTTGGGGTATTAATTCTAAAGTGCATTATATTAAGGGTTTCGATAACGGTCAGTCATTCTCTGTTACACCAAACATACGTTATGGCTTTGCGGCTAAATTATTTAGTGCCAACATTGGGGCCAGTTACAATTACGATCCAAGAAACCAGGCCGTTTTTCAGGTACGTTTTGGTAGTGATGTGCTGGATTTGAATAACGCCGGTACACGCTCGCTCATTTTTAATACCATGAGTTCTTTATTAAGCGAAAATAATTATGTAAAACTTTACCGTACACGTTTTGGCTTAGTGGCTTGGCAACGCGAGCTAACCAACGGCTTATTGTTTAATGCACAGATGTCGTATGCCGAACGCAGGCAGTTATACAATACCTCTTTCAATCATATTACCGATGTTAAGGATAGAACCTACACGGCAAATAACCCGCTGGCTATTCCACCAGATGTAGAGTCGGAACTATTTCCCACCAACCAGGCTTTAACGGCTAAGGCGTCATTAACTTACACTTTCAGACAACAATATGTAACCCGCCCCGACGGCAGGTATATTGAGCCATCACGCTTTCCTAAAGTGCGGTTAAACTACCGTAAAGGCATCAGTGGTGTATTAGGTTCGGATGTAAACTATGATTTTTTATCGCTGGATGTATTTGACGACCGGATGCAGGTGGGCTTATTAGGCTACTCCGCATTTAAGGTTACTGCCGGTACATTTTTAAACCGCCGCAACTTATACTTTATGGATTATAACCACTTTTTTGGTAACCAGGGTACCGTATTTAATCCAACCATCGGTAGTTTTCACTTCCTGCCGTTTTATACCTATAGCACCGACCGTGCATTCTTAGAAGCGCATTATGAGCATAATTTTGCCGGTAATTTACTAAGCAAAGTGCCGTTCATTCGCAAACTAAAACTGGAAGAAGTAGTTGGGGTTAACTACCTGGCACAAGCTGGTAATGTTTCTTACTCCAGTATAGGCAATGGCAGTTTAACCCAGCCTACCAAGGGTAATTATTCAGAGTTTTACCTCGGTGTTCAACGCTTTATATTTAGAGTGGATTATGGTTTTGCATTCGACGGCAGCCGCAAATTGGTACAAGGATTCAGAATTTTCTACGGCATAAGGTAAGTTAGATGTGCAGATTTTTTGATGTGCAGATGTGCAAATAGATAAAACACAGTTATAAGAGGGGAAGTTCCACCTTATCTGTACATTTGCACATCGTTCTTCAAATCATTATCTTTGCACCTCATTAAACGCTGTTTGAAGCAGTATCAATGTTATTATGGCAAAGTATAATACCCTACTGTATTATTGTTATTCAACAATAACCGATGCGGAGCAATTTGCTGCCGATCATCTTAAATTTTGTAAAAGCTTAGGTTTAACCGGCCGTATCATTGTTGCCGAAGAAGGCTTAAACGGTACCGTATCGGGCCCGGCCAACGCTTGCCAAACTTATATAGAAACCGTGCATGCCGATGAGCGTTTTGCCCACACCGATTTCAAGATCGATGAGGTGGATGAACCGTCGTTTCTTAAAATGCACTGCCGGTACAAATCGGAGATTGTACACTCCGGCTTACGCGATCCAAATATGATTGATCCTAAAAAGCAAACTGGTAAGCATTTAGAGCCAGCCGACTTTTTAGCCATGAAAGACCGCGAAGATGTAATAATCCTGGATGTTCGTTCTAATTATGAACATTCGGTAGGTAAGTTTAAAAATGCAGTTACCCTGGATATTGATAATTTCCGCGATTTCCCTTCTAAAATAAATGAGTTAGCCAAGTACAAGGATAAAAAAATCCTGACCTATTGCACCGGTGGTATCAAGTGTGAAAAAGCCTCGGCTTTATTGCTGCACGAAGGTTTCGAAAATGTATATCAACTGCACGGCGGTATCATTAAATATGGTAAAGAAACCGGTGGCGAAGACTTTGAAGGAAAATGCTATGTGTTCGACAACCGCCTTACTGTAGATGTAAACCAGGTTAACCCGGTGGTTATTTCTACCTGTTATAACTGCGGTAACCATACCGATAAAATGATTAACTGTGCAAACCCCGAATGCAACGAACACTTTACGCAGTGCGATGAATGCGGCACCAGGTTGGAAGGCTCCTGCTCAACCGAATGCCAGAGTAACCCGCGCAAACGGATATATGATGGTACCGGCTATTATGTAAAAGTTCCGCAACCAATAAATATCGCCAAGAAAAGCAAGCTGCCGGTTTCTGAGTGCATAACGTAAGTGAATAGATATTCGCAATAACGGGTTATTGACTTTCCTTAATGTTCTATATTAACCTGGTTAGCCAGGGCCTTGCGGTGAAATTCATTAATATTTTTAACCAACTGCTCAAAAGAAACTTCACCCGCTGCGCCGCAATCAAACAGGTGAATAAAGGCCGACGGCTTGAGGCTTTCAAAATAATCGATTAATACGCAGGAATACACGATTTGGCAGGGCTCTTTAATGTGTTTAATTAAGCGTTCTATGCCTTTTTCTATGTTAATGCCAGTGGCATGGTTTGATGCTAATTCCCCCTGCGGAAAAACTACGACGAGGTTTTCAGGATTATTCAGCAAATCAGCCGCGTAGTGCAGCGATTTCAGCATTTCGCGGGTACCTTTTTCAATGGAAAAACCGCCGAAGAGATTAAACAGCATCCGCTTTTCGAGGTGATCGTGCTGCATCATTATGTACAGCTTGCGGTTTAAGTGGTAATAAGCCAGGTAATTGCCAAAAAACCCATCCCACCAGCTGAAGTGGTTGCAAAGCAATAGTACCGAATGACCTTCCTTTGGCTTAAAAGGCATCACCACTACCCTATTAAAGGCTTTATGCATACGGTAGCGCATGTATTTGGCAAACCAGTTGCTAAAAAGGTTATTGCGGCGGGCGGGTATCATAATTTACAATTTACCAGGTATTCGTCTAACTGTGCGGTAACCAGCCAATGCCCCATCGGTACTTCGTGTACCACAGGGTTATCCAGCCTGCTCATAAAAGCCGCGGCAGAGTTTATAGGGAACAACATATCGTGTTTGCCAAAAATAAAATGACATTTTATTTGGTACCGGTTTATTTCATTGGTTATTTTAACCACATCGGGCTGCAACTGTTTGATGAGGTTAAGGGTATAATACACATCCTGGCGTTTTTGCGGGGTATCCATTTCGCTGTACGCTATTTTGTAAAGGCTTTCATCAATAAACTTAACTTTCTTTAAGCTGTTTAATACACTTGGGGCCAGCCATTTACTTTTGGTTACCGTTTTAAATAACAGCTTACCTACCGGCTGGTGCATTAAAAAATTAAACCCTTTATATACCGATAAGCCATCGGGAGCCATCAATATTACCTCATCAATCCATTCTGCATAGTCTTCCATTAATACCAAGGCTATATTGGCCCCAATAGAATATCCCATGAGGCTGATGCGCTGGCGACCGTTGATATAAAACCATTCTTCCAGGTAATTTCTGACCATGTTTTTGGGCATACCCTTCAATATTTGCTGCTCGGTCCAGTTATCCAGTTGTGTTTGGCCATGAAAGAAATGGTCGAAACTGTAAACGCGGTACTGGCTCAGTATGGATTTTTGCAGCACCTCAAACTGGCGCCCCGTCATCCCATAACCGTGAAAAGCCAGCATAGGCCTGGTGCCCGTGCCATATTCGTGATAGTGTATTGTGCCTAAATTGGGTAATTGCAAAAAAGCCATTGTTAAGGCAATGTTAGGAATTTTTGTCTGAACCGGAATTTAAAGAATTAAATAATTTACAGAAGGCTAAGCACACTTTTATTCATCAGATATATTCAATTCTGTAAATCTTACAAATTTTTTAACTTCCGGTTCAGACAACCCACTCGCTCACAATTTTAGCCGATAATAACGCCAGCGGAATACCCCCGCCGGGGTGAACGCTTCCACCGCAAAAGTACAGGTTGCTGATAGTGGCAGAGCGGTTAGCATGGCGCAAAAACGCGGCAAACTGGCTATTGGAACTGGTGCCGTATAACGACCCCTGGTAAGAAGAAGTGCGGCTTTCTATGCTGCGGGGGTCGAGGATGCTTTCGTTAATAATTAGCGGGACTATCTCTTCCCCTAATTGAGCCGAAAGCTTTTGAACGATATTTTGTCGTGCTTCGGCTATCAACGTATCCCAATCCTGCCCGGTATTGGCGGGTACGTTGATCATCGTGAACCAATTTTCACAGCACGGGGGCGCATCATTAGTTTGATATTTGGAGCTGATGTTGAGATAAACGGTAGGGTCGTGGTAAATGGCCTTCTCATTCCAGATGGCTTTAAATTCAGCCTCGTAATTGGCGCTGAAGAAAATATTATGCAGATCGAGTTGCGGAAACTGCTTATTAATTCCCCAGTAAAATATTAATGCCGAGCTACTGCGCTCCTGGCTCAAAATATTTTCGGGAAACAATTGCGGGTGTCCTGAGAGTAATTTACGGTAAGTGAACCACACATCCATGTTAGATACCACCACATCGGCCAAATGCAAATCACCCTTCACCATTAACCCTTCCACCTTTTTGCCTTGCACTACTATCTCATCCACCGGCGAATTGTAATGAAATATAACACCTAAATCTTGAGCCAGCCTAACCAAGCTACTGGTAATGCTATACATCCCACCATCAGGAAAGTAGGCACCAAAGTGCTGCTCCAAATGCGGGATCACATTCAGCGTAGCCGGGGCCTTATAGGGGTTGGAACCATTGTAAGTGGCATACCTGTCGAAATACTGTACCAGCCGTTTATCTTTAAAAAAACTTCGGTTGGCCTGGTGCATGGTCCTGAATGCATCAATCTGAAAAAGCCTCAGTATAGATTTCAGCGTTTTACTACTTAGGTAGGTTTGCAAGCGATGTAACGACTGCTCTAAAAAAACATGATTGGTTATATCGTAAATGCGACTGCTATTGCGGTAGTATTTATGTGTGAAGATTGCAGGTTCTCCGGTTTTAGCCTTTACCTCTTCAGCAAACTGTTGCTCATCGGCATAGGCCTTTAGGTGCGTGCCATCGGGGTAAAAGTAATGACAAACCACATCCAGCTTTTGGTACGTAAAATAGTCTTCAGGTTTTTTACCTGCCAGCCGAAACAAGTCATCCACATATTGCGGCATGGTAAACAAACTCGGCCCGGCATCAAAACGGTAGTCTTGCTGCTCAAACTCCGATAACTTGCCGCCTGCATAACTATTGGCCTCAAACACCTCTACGGCGTATCCTTTAACGGCTAAACGTATGGCGGTGGCTATACCGGCTATACCGGCTCCAATAATAAGGGCTTTTTGTTGTGGCATTAGTGATCAAACGTGGGGAGGTGCTCCATTGCAAAGAAATCATGAAGTAACTTATCAGCTGTTACAGTAATATCAATCTGATGTTTTACCGAAAGTACGGATGCAAATTGTACAGAATCCAAGGCACTTAAACCTTTAGAGCCATATTTAATTAACAAGGCTTGTGCAGAACTGATGATTTGATTGTCGACCGTTATGAATTTATATTGAATAAAATCAGCATTAAAACTATCTATTAAGGCTTTTGCTTGATTTTCGTTAATAAATTTAGTTCTAAACTTATTATAAACTGCCGAATAAAATTCGACTTTGGTAATTTCTGAAAGAAAAATTTCTGTGATGGTATTTTTGTTGAATAGCTCATCCAACTCATTGGTGCCATCTTCTTTAAAATATAATTTAAACAACGATGATGTATCAAAAAAAACACGCATTATTCAGTTTTTCTTTCTTCAATTACAGCATCCGAAAAACTGGTATGCACATTTTTAAGCAATTCACGGGTTTTGTTGAATGAAAACATATCAAGAGTCAGTCTTTTTTCTTCCACTACTACCTCTTCATCCATAAAAGTTACCATCACCTTTACAGGCTTACTGGTCGATACATTTTGCTCCAATGTAATTTGTCCATTGTTATAAATACCACTCAATTGTACCATAATCAAAAATACAAAAAAAGCGGACAATAATAGTCCGCTCAATTTTCTTAATACTAAAGTTAACTTTATACTTCATGCACACCTTCGCCAATTTCTTCGATCATCTTTTTGTTAAAAGCACTCAAATCGGCTGGGGTGCGGCTGGTTACCAGGCCATTATCGGTTACTACTTCTTCATCAACCCATTCGGCACCAGCGTTTATTAGATCGGTTTGCAATGATGGGTACGAAGTTAATTTTCGGCCTTTGAGCATACCGGTCTCAATTAGCATTTGCGGGCCGTGGCAAATAGCGGCAATCGGTTTGCCTTCGTCTAAAAACGCCGATACAAAGGCTATCGCATCTTTATTTTGGCGCAGCTTGTCGGGGTTTAATACGCCGCCTGGCAATACCAGGGCATCGTAGTCATCGGGACTTACATCGGTCAGTACCTTATCTGCATCCACTTCAATGCCCCATTTGTCTTTGTCCCAAGCTTTAACTTTTCCACCTTTGGGCGATATGATATGTACGGTTGCACCGGCGGCTTCCAATGCATCTTTAGGGCTGGTTAGCTCAATTTGTTCAAATCCTTCTTCTGTAAGGATCGCTACTTTACTATTATTTAAATTTGCCATGTTATAGTATTCTTATGAGTGCATGCACTTCATGTACTGCACTAATACTACAGAGGCAAAAATTTAAAGTTTTACGAAAATTAATTTATTGATATTCTAACGCGTAATTCATAAAATTACTGGTGAGGCCATAATCTTCGGTACCCTTGCGGCGAATGAAATAAAAGTTACGGGTTATTTTCAATCCGTCGATAGGCACTTCCACCAAATCGCCTTCGGCCAGTTCACGCTTAATAGAAGGGCGGGGCATAAAGCCTAGGCATTGGTCGGCCAGTAAAAAGTTCTTTAATGCCTCAGTACCTCCCAGGCGGATCTTTACCGACAAATCTACCGGCTTAATATGATGATCGGACAGGGCTTTTAAAAGCGCATTCAGCGTACCCGAACCTCTTTCGCGCACGGCTAAGGGAGTTTTAACGAACTGCTTCAATGTTAGCGTTTTACCGGCCAGCGAACTTTTAGCCGAACAAACGGGAATAACCTCATCGGTCATGAATGGTTGGTAAGATACGTTGGTAAGCTTATTATCCACCTCAATAATGCCGATATCCACCTCGTGGTTCAGCAGGGCATTTAATATATATTCCGAATTACGGTTAACCAGCTGCACGCCTACATTAGCATATTTCTGCTGAAAGCCTGACAAAATAGAAGGCAAGATGTAAAGTGCAATTGTGGTGCTGGCCCCCAAACGTAGATGCCCTGCCGCGTAAGATTGATTACTGAGCAACGCCATATCGTACTCGGCCTTGCGCTCAATTTCGGTAGCCTGCAGCAAGTATTCGTTTAGTTTTTGACCGGCATCGGTAAGCAAAATGCTGTTGCCTTTACGCTCAAACAAAGGAAGCTTATACTGATCTTCAAGCGCCTTAATATGTTTGCTGATTGCAGGCTGTGTAATAAACAGCACCTGTGCCGCTTTAGAAAAGCTCAGGTTGGCGGCAACTTCTAAAAAAACACGGTGCGAAAAGGAGATCATACGAACAAGAAGAATAATACTAAGCCAAAAGTATATTTTTTATGCCAGATAATCTATGTAGATGCCAATGGTGTAGCAAAAGCACTAAATACTTACCTTAGCGAAGTACTTTTACGTAACCTTAAATTAATGCGCTTTAACAAAACCTACCTTAATATATTCCTGGTTGTGGTATCGGCAGTGTTTGCGGTAATGTCGTACAACCGGGGTATGCGGGCCGATGTTAACGGCGATTACCATATTTACTGGGAAACCGGCAAACATTTTTTAAGTGGTGAAAAGATCTATACGCCCGGACTGCTCGACGGGGGTTTTACTTATCCGCCTTTTGCCGCCTTATTTTTTAGCCTGTTTTCCGTATTTCCTTTTCCTGTTTCCGCGTTTTTATTCGGTTTTTTAGTGAATTTCGGTTTATGGATCGTGTCGTTTATCCTGGTGAAAAATATCTTCGCTGTTTTATACCCCAATGAAGATATAACCCTTCCTATTACCCTTGCGCTGTTACTTTCCATTGCTTTTTACTGGCATAATTACATTTGGATGAATGCCAATATGCCGGTGCTTTGCTTAACCCTGCTGGGAATTTTATTTTACCTGCACAAGCAGTTTACGGTTAGCTACCTGTTTTTAATGGCGGCTACCTTTTTCAAGATCACGCCCATTTTATTCCTGTTTTTTGCGGCTGTAAAACGCGGACCTAAAGACTGGCCGAAGATCATATTAACCGCACTGCCTTTTATTATTATCCCCGCCGTATTACGCGGACTTACTACTGGCATAAACGATTGGAAGGATTATTACGAAGCCTTTGTTGCCCCGTTTAGTAAAGGGCAGATAGATGAGAATATAATAAGCCTGGGCATACCAGCCTTGCTCAACAAAATAAATACCGGCAATGCCGAAGTAGGCATTGCACCAATTATGCATTTGCAAATCGCAACGCTGAAACTCATTATCCTCGCATTTCAGCTGCTGGTTATGGGAGCGCTTACGGCTAAGTTTATATATGACCGATACGTCAAAAAAATAGAAGGCTTTTCGGCAGCCGATATATGCCTCATATTTATGATACCATTATTGCTTCCGGGCAGGGTGTGGGCGCACCATCACGTTTGTACGGGCTTTATTTATACGTATGTTTTTTTTATCCTGCTTAAACAAAAGCGCGTCGTACTTTTAGTAACGACATGCTTTTTATGTCTATTGGCTAATGGGATTACCAAAGGAGCCATAGGCCAAACGCTTACCGATCTTCTTAAGCATTATGCCTATGTAACGCTATTGATGTTGTATGTAAGCTGGTTGATTTTATTGCTTGGTTACCGGGAGAAGCATTATAAGTTGGCTAAAAACTAATTGCTGGCTGGCTTTTCACAACGTTTTTTTATTACCTCTAAAATCATTTCATTAAAATCATTCAAAATATAGTCGGCCCACCAGCGGCTATAGAAATTCAAGTTAGTAGTAATACGGTATTTGCATTCAAGTGTGATTTTCATTTGTCCTTTGCCAAGGGGTGTTATGGCATAGCTGCCATTAACCATATCAAAATAACGTCCGCCAATCATTACATGTTCATCTAACGTGGTAGGGGGTATTGAAGTAGGATTGATCTTAATTGCATAAGCAAAGCCTTTGCCTTCACGCCATTGATTAATAACTTCGTTAAACCTAATTCCTTTTTCCCAGGTTATGCTTCTTATCCCGCCTACGCCTTCATGATCGAGCTGGCCGTTTAATGGTTTTGGAATGCCTATCAGGTGAATAAAATGCGCTTCAATTTCGTTGGATTTAATGTTTTTAACATTCTTGATGTTTTCCCAAACTTTGGCTTGATTGGCCTTAACCATGATGGAGGTAGAAACATTATAATATTGATTAGTCGCAGGAAAAAATCCTTCAATAATTAATACTATAAATGGTAATAGCAACGAAGAATATAAAGAGGTTTGATTGCCGGTCTGCTTTAATTTAATTAGCCTGAAAATGAAAGCACCTAATGATCCTAATAAAATAAAGGGACCTATAATTATAACTAAACATATCATTCCCTCAAATTCATGAAAGAATGAAATGTAAAAAAAGGAACCAATTATTATCCAGGGCTTAATTAAATAGCTTTTGTAGGATTTAAGTTGTTCTTTAGTAGAGAATAAAACAGGGATAGCTCCTAAAATTAATGGAAGAATAAATATATAGGCAATTGATACATTCTTCTCAGTCAGAGTTACAATTGCTAATGTGATAAATGCATAAATTAAAGCTGAAAATAATCCAACAAAAAGCGTCTTAAATCGTGAAGGTTTCATGCAGTAATATAGTACCTGTAAAAAAAGGATAGCCATAAGCTACCCCTCAAATATTAACTTCCTAATACCTCCTTAAAGAGGTTATAAAGGCTTACGCTTCTACCCCTTCGCCTACCAAATTCTTGGCAACCAAATACTCCGCAATTTGTACGGCATTGGTAGCAGCACCTTTACGCAGGTTGTCTGATACTATCCAGCAATTCAGCGTATTAGGCTGGGTTTCATCACGGCGGATGCGGCCTACAAATACTTCGTCTTTTTCGTGTGCTTCCAGCGGGGTTGGGTATTTTAAGTTGGCTACATCATCAATCACCACAACGCCAGGTGCTTTACTCAACAAGTCGCGCAGTTCGGTGAGGTCGAAATCGTTTTCAAACTCCACATTAACCGATTCGGAATGACCGCCCATCACCGGGATACGAACGGTAGTAGCCGTAACACGGATACTATCGTCGCCCATGATCTTTTTGGTTTCCAGCACCATTTTCATTTCCTCTTTGGTGTAACCGTTATCCTGGAAAACATCGATATGCGGCAATACGTTCAAATCAATTTTGTAGGGATAAGCCATTGGCCCATCAATACCTTTACGCTCGTTAAACAACTGGTCGACCGCCTTAACGCCGGTACCGGTTACCGATTGGTAGGTAGAAACCACCACGCGTTTAATTTTATATTTATCGTGCAGTGGCTTTAAAGCCACTACCATTTGTATGGTGGAGCAGTTAGGGTTAGCTATAATTTTATCTTCGGCGGTTAACACATCTGCATTAACTTCAGGCACTACCAGTTTTTTAGTAGGGTCCATACGCCAGGCCGATGAATTATCGATCACCGTAACACCGGCCGCCGCAAATAATGGGGCCTGCTCTAACGAAGTACTGCCACCGGCCGAAAACAAGGCAATATCCGGCTTTTGCTTTATCGCATCGGCAACAGAAACCACCTTGTATGGCTTACCCTTATAGATAACTTCTTTACCTATACTTTTTGCGGATGCCACCGGGATTAACTCTGTTACCGGAAAGTTGCGTTCTTCCAGAATCTGCAACATTTTAGTGCCTACCAAACCGGTAGCGCCTACTACTGCGACTTTCATTGTCTCGAATATATGATGTTAATTAAAAAATATTAATTTTCAAATGTAGTATTTTAAAAAACAAACCTGGCGTAAAACCTTTATTTGTAAGCTATTCAGGCCGTTTTTACTAAGTCCCCTAACAATTACTAACGAAATAAAATTTGCCTAATCGGGAGATATTATAAAATTAGGGTTAACTTATATTTATTAAACCGGGATATTTAAACCCACTTTGTTAAGTTGATTTAGGGCATTTTTTTACATTTGTGTTGTCCAAATAAAATATGGCATGAGCGAGAAAATTTTAGTGATAGGCGCAAACGGTCAAATTGGTACCGAACTGGTAATAGCTCTACGAAACGAGCATGGTGCTGAGCAGGTGATAGCGTCGGATATTAATAATCCGGCTTACGCCATACGCAACAGCGGCCCGTTCGAGTTTGCCAACGTGCTGGATAAGGAAACGCTGCATCACCTTTTTCAAAAACACCAGCCCACACAAGTTTACTTATTAGCAGCCATGCTATCGGCCACCGGTGAACAAAAACCTAAATTAGCCTGGGACCTTAACATGAACGGCTTATTGCATGTCTTGGATTTAGCCGTTGAGTTTAAAACCGCTAAAGTTTTCTGGCCGAGTTCCATTGCCGTTTTCGGTCCGCATTCGCCCAGGCAAAATACACCGCAGTATTGTGTAATGGACCCAAATACGGTGTACGGTTTCAGCAAACTGGCCGGCGAACGCTGGTGCGAGTACTACCATACCAAATACGGGTTGGATGTACGCAGCATCCGTTACCCGGGCATTATAAGCTGGAAGGCGGCTCCCGGCGGCGGCACTACCGATTACGCCATCCACATATTTTACGAAGCCTTAAAAACCGGCACTTATCAAAGTTTTCTTTCGGCCAATACGGCCTTACCCATGATGTATATGGATGATGCCATACGTGCCACATTGAGCTTAATGAATGCTCCTACCGAAAGATTAACCATTCGCTCCAGCTATAATTTAGGCGGCGTAAGCTTTACACCCGATGAGCTGGCTGCTGAAATTAAAAAACAAATGGCCGATTTTACGGTCACCTATGCCGATAACGATCCGCGCCAAGCCATTGCCGATAGCTGGCCGCAATCCATTGACGATAGCCAGGCTAAAAAGGATTGGGACTGGACTCCCGAATACGACCTGCAACGGATGACTACAACCATGCTGGAAAATTTAAAGAATAGCTTAGTTTTGTAATCATTTTTTGGATTGCACCGATTTAAGGATGATTACACCGATTTTTATCTGTGGAATCATGAGAAACATCAGTGTAATCCCCTAAGTAATCAACGTAATCATACCAATCAATAAAAATCAACGGTATAACCATGGGAAGAGCATTTGAGTTCCGTAAAGAAAGAAAGTTTAAGCGTTGGGCCAAAATGGCCGTACAGTTTACCCGTTTAGGTAAAGAGATAGTGATGGCCGTTAAAGAAGGAGGCGGTCACCCCGAAACCAACTCACGTTTACGTACGGCTATGCAAAATGCCAAGGCGGTAAATATGCCTAAAGACCGTGTGGAGGCAGCCATTAAACGCGCCACCAGTAAAGACGAATCAAACTACGAAGAAATTGTATATGAAGGCTATGCCCCGCATGGCGTAGCCGTACTGGTAGAAACCGCTACCGATAATACCAACCGTACCGTTGCCAATGTACGCAGCTACTTCACCAAAGTAGGTGGCACCTTAGGTAAAACCGGCTCGCTGGATTTTATTTTCAGCCGTAAATCGGTTTTTCGTTTTGAGCCGGGGGAGCGTGATTTGGAAGAATTGGAATTTGAACTGATAGATGCCGGCCTGGAAGACCTTTTTGTGGAAACCGACGAAGAAGGCAAGGACGTAGCCGTAGTGCATGCCGCTTTTGAAGATTTTGGTAAAATGCAAAAGACTTTGGAAGGTATGGGTATCGAACTTCAATCTTCGAAACTGGAACGCATTTCGCTATCCACAACCGAAATTAGCGAAGAAGCCGCCGTTGACGTCATGAAACTCATTGACCGATTGGAAGACGACGACGATGTGCAGGCGGTTTATCATAATATGGCGGAGTAAAACCTCACCCAACCCTCTCCACAAGGAGAGGGCTTTAACAAACACCGTTAGTTAATAAAACATGTCATTGCGAACGTAGCGTGGCAACCGCACGCTGAAATAAACGCGTGCAACTGCCACGTTGCTATAGCTCCTCGCAATTACATAGTTAGTATGCTCAATACATAAATTCGAAATTCAAAATCAAAAAATGCCCTTATTCACCTCACGTAAGCAGCAAGCCAACATCAAATTAGCCTTTCAGGATGATATGTTGCTGGTTGAAAAACCGGATGGCAAGCAGCAGGCGTTTCCACTGGCTTTTTTCCCGGCGTTAATGAACGCTACCGAAGAGGAAAAAAAGAATGGGAGCAAACCACTACCGGCATCCGCTGGGAAAAACTAAATATTGATATTAGCATTTAAATAGGATGATACTGTTCGAGGAGTTTTTTAAAAAGAAGAAGATCAACTTAGCTGCCTTACAACAAGACGACCAGGAACTGTTTTCCGAATTTAAAGATCACTACGAGCAAATGGGCGAAAAAAGTTTCGACCATACCAAAAAATACTGGTTTAACAAGTTACGCCGGCAATATCCGCTACCGCCGGAGGTGAAGGCCGAGAGGTTGCGCCCGGAGAACCAGATAGCAGAGCAAACCGTTGCCGATACGCTAACGGAGCCATCAATAACCGACAATGCGCCCGATATGCACCAGGCTCAGTTAGCGGCAGCAGAAAATAAGCCTGCTGAACCGGCACCAAAGATGGGCTTTAAACCTAAATTTAAAGCGGCTTCGCCAGTACAAGCCTATGCGCCAGAAGAAGCCACGCCACAGCAAACTCCTGAAAATAATGAGGCTACGCCCGCCGAAACACCTGCTGCCCCTAAGCCCAAGCCGGGTTTTAAGCCGCGTTTTAAAACTGGTGTAACTAACAGCCAACCAATAGAAAACACAACGGAGACGCCATTAATAAATAATGCCCAACCGGAAGCATCGACAAATAAGCCGGATAACCCTATAAATCAAACTACCACTCCACCTAAAACAGATTTAGAGCCACATTTTAAAGCTGGTGTTACTAACATTAAGATTACACCGGAAATTGAAAAGCCAGTGGCCCCAGAAACAGTAAAGGCAGAAGTGGTTACACCTACTGTAGAACCACAAGCTGAGCCTACCACCGAGCCCGACGGACCCCCGGCACCAAAGCCTGCTTATAAGCCACGCTTTACGCCGAACATGATAAAGCGTAAACCGCCCGAGGGAGAATAATTATATTTAAGCTACATTTAAAGTGTACCGTGTAATTAGTTGGTCGCTATGCATCCCGTGATAGATACTTGCAATGAACTTTGTTATGCAAAAACTCCAGCTTAGATCAAAAATCTATTACTATATTGCCGTTAAGATATGATCTATCCAAAAAATAATAAACCCATCCGTTGGTTCTTTCACCACTATATCAGGTTAATTATTAAAGGTAATTTCCAGGCATTCAAGTATAACCATATCAAGGTTGATGCCAACAGGTCCGTGTTGCTATTAGCCAACCATTTTGGCTGGTGGGATGGCTTTTTGCTCTACTGGCTCAACCATTTACTGCTCAAAAAAAAGTTTCACATTATGATACTGGAAGACACCGTTCGCAAAGTTTTTTTCCTGAAATATATGGGTGCGTTTTCGGTAGTTAAAAACTCCAGGTCAATGATGGAATCGCTGGCTTACGCGGGCCAACTGTTGCAAGATCCTCAAAACATGGTACTCATTTTTCCGCAAGCCAGGTTATATTCTAACTTTGTACACGATATGCATTTTGAACGCGGTTTGCTTCGTATAATAAAAAAAGCGGCCGGTAAATTTCAGTACGTTTTTGCTGCAACTTTTATCGAATACTTTCAGCACAAAAAGCCCACTGTAAACGTTTATGTGCAAAGCAGCGTTATTGATACAGAGTCGATAGATGAACTGAAAGATCTGTTTCAAACCCATTACCGATCGGCAAAGCAGCTTCAAACACAAATTATAATATAACAGTGATTATTGCATTAGCTATTGTTTTCATTTTCCTGATACTGCGTTTTGCCGTAACCCTTTTTAATTTCATATCCGATCCTAAACTGCGTAAGGTAAACCGTATGCATCACGAACTGGTTTCGATACTTATACCCGCACGCAACGAAGAAGATAACATCCTTACCCTGCTTCGGTCTATTGAACAGCAGGATTACCAGAACTATGAAGTTATTATACTGGATGATGATTCATCGGACCGTACTTACGCCATTTGCGAAACGTTTACCGCTAACCTACCGCGTTTCCGGGTAATAAAAGGGCAACCGCTTAAAGATGGCTGGCTTGGCAAAAATTTTGCCTGCTACCAGTTAGCCCGGGAAGCCAAGGGCAAATACCTGTTGTTTTTAGATGCCGATGAGCAGGTTTATAAAGAACTGATTAATAGTGCCGTGCACAGAATAGCATCAAAAAATCTTGCCCTTTTAAGTTTATTTACTAACCAGGACATGCGCTCGTTCGGCGAAATTGCGGTAGTGCCGCTTATGCATTATATACTGTTGAATTTGCTGCCTTTACGCTTAATCTATTTAGCTAAAAATCCTTCTTTCGCAGCGGCAAGCGGCCAGTTTATGCTATTTGATTCTGCTGTGTACCACCGTTATAAATGGCATCAGTTATCAAAAAACAGGGTGGTAGAAGATGTTGAAATTATGAAGATGGTAAAAGCCGAGGGGTTAAAAGGCGAAAGCTTATTGGCTAATGGCCTTATTAGCTGCCGTATGTACACCAATTACCAGGATGCTATCAGCGGATTCAGTAAAAATTTTCTGGCACCTTTTAATTATAGCATACCGGGCTTTTTGTTTTATCTCTTATTAATTATAGGCGGGCCATTATTGGTTTTTTCTACCTTAAACCTGCAGCTTATATTAATGATGTGCGGATTAATTTTACTTACCCGCATTATGATCTCTTTAGCATCGGGTCAAAATGCCTTTTACAACAGCCTTTTACACCCTTTACAAATGCTGAGTTTATTATTTATAGGCGTTTTTGCCATTCAAAACCACTTAACCAACAATACCATGTGGAAGGGACGACGGGTATGACCATGAGTAAAATCAGCGTATCTGTCATCATTATCATCTTATTTCATGTGGTAGGGCTGGTCGGTTTTTTCGTTCCTGCCTTAACGCCTTTGTTTTTACGGCTGGTGCCCTTTCATTTATTACTGATGCTGGCCGTTATTATAGCCAACCATTACCGGTTTGATGAAAAGTTTGCAGGCTTCGTACTGCTTATTTTTTTGGGAGGTATAGCAGCCGAGTGGATAGGGGTACACAAACATTGGATTTTCGGCAATTATTATTACGGGCAAACCTTGGGCACCAAAGTTTTCGATATACCATTAATGATAGGCGTAAACTGGTTTATGCTTATTTACGGCACCGGTGTACTCATGGTAAGGAGCAGACTCAAAAGTATGCCGGCCAGGGTTATTAGCGGGGCTGCGTTATTAGTACTGTTAGATTTGCTGATTGAGCCCGTAGCTATTAATTTTGACTACTGGCATTGGGCCGAAAGTGTAGTGCCCTTAAAAAATTACCTGGGCTGGTTTGCATTGAGTGCGTTATTTTTGTACGTGTTTGAACTGTTTAAATTTAAGCAGCAAAGTATTGTTGCTCCTATACTCATCATGTTGCAGTTCGCATTTTTTGTATTGCTACAATTGGCGTAAGCCCAACCCCAAGTTGCGCCCGGCAAGTAGGGTGAATGAAAATAAGATTAATTAGCCCTGGCTCCCGGGGAGTGTTTGAAGGTGCCTTTTTTTATTGTAATTTTGTAACCACATGGGAACATATCAGTTACAGGTAGAAATAGATCAGGATTCGGGCTTTTGCTTTGGGGTAGTTTACGCCATTGATATGGCCGAAGAAATACTGGCCGAAGTGGGTTATCTGTATTGCCTGGGCGATATTGTGCATAACGATGAAGAAGTAGAACGCCTGAAGGCCAAAGGCCTGCGCATTATTGACCATGCCGACCTGATTGACCTTCATAACGAAAAAGTACTTATTCGTGCGCATGGCGAAGCACCCGATACTTACCGCCTGGCACTTCAAAATAACATAACCTTAATTGATGCCTCTTGCCCGGTAGTGCTTAAACTGCAAAACCGTATTAAAACCTCGCACGATAGTAAAGAAAACATATTGATTTTTGGCAAGCATGGCCATGCCGAGGTAATAGGTTTGCAAGGGCAAACCAATAATGAGGCTATGGTTTTTCAGGATATTGCCGAATTGGATAATGTAGAGTTGCCGCAGCAAATTACGTTGTATAGCCAAACAACCAAAAGCACCGAAAAATTTTACGCCATAAAAAACGAACTGATTAACAGGGGTTACGAGGTAAAAGCCAATGATACCATTTGCCGCCAGGTATCAAACCGGGATAAGGACCTACACACGTTTGCTGTCCGCTTTAACAAAATAATTTTTGTATCGGGTAAAAAATCATCAAATGGTAAAGTACTGTTTGAAGTTTGCCGCAAATTTAATCCCGATACTTACTTTGTTTCTTCTGTTGATGAGTTAAAAGCCGATATGTTTTCGCCCGGCGATACCGTAGGCATCAGCGGAGCAACATCAACCCCCATGTGGTTAATGGAGCAAATTAAGAGTGAGTTAGAGAAATATTGAACCCCCATAAGCCCCTAAAGGGAACAAAAGTGTAATTTCAGCGTTGTAAGAGGTAGTACAAACGCCATGCATAATTCCCAAACCAAACTTCATCATACTCCCCTTTTAATAGAATGGGGTACTTTTATAGCTTTGATAGTTATAATTTGTTGGGTAACCTCCACCATGTTATTAATGCAATGGACGGTTAATTTTGCCAACCCGCTTTTATACTTATTAATTTTAGTGCAAATGCACTTGTACACCGGCTTATTTATTACTGCTCATGATGCCATGCACGATACCGTATCGGCTAATAAAACTGTTAATAATACTATAGGGTACGTGGTTACTTTTTTGTATGCCGCCTTTTTTTATTCTAAACTTTATACAAAACATCATAAACACCATAAACATGTACATTCCCATGATGATCCCGATTACCACGAAGGTAATTTTGTAGCCTGGTATATCCGCTTTATTCGCAATTACCTTTCTATATGGCAGGTAATTTTTATGGCAGTGTTGTTTAATGTATTAAAAATATGGGTACCGCAGTCCAATTTGATTTTATTTTGGGTACTACCATCGTTACTTAGCACGCTGCAGCTATTTTATTTCGGCACTTATCTACCGCATAAAGGTGAGCATAACAACCAGTACCACTCGCGTACGCAAAGCAAGAACCATGTGCTGGCATTTTTCACCTGCTACTTTTTCGGCTATCATTATGAGCACCATGCTTCGCCGGCCACACCCTGGTGGAAGTTGTGGCAGTTAAAATAGTTTAACCCACCACCAGCTAAAGGGTAGTATTACACCCGCTTGACAAAATATTTTAGATATTTGTACACCCAATTATGCTCCCCCTTTAGGGGGCTGGGGGGCTTGTTTTATGAAAAAAGGAGTTTTAATAGTTAATTTAGGTACGCCCGATAGCCCTAAAACGGCAGATGTGCGCAAGTACCTCGGTGAGTTTTTGATGGATGAGCGCGTAATTGATATTAACGCTTTTAGTCGTACCCTGTTAATTAAAGGGATCATTGTTCCTTTCCGCGGACCAAAATCGGCAAAGTCTTACAAAGAGATCTGGACCGAAGAGGGATCGCCGTTAATGGTTTACACCCTTAAAACTACCGAACTCCTTAAACAACGCCTGGGTGATGAATACCATGTAGAAATGGCTATGCGCTACCAAAGCCCGTCGGTACAATCGGCCTTGGATAAGCTTCGTGCCGCACAGGTTACCTCTATACAGGTTATTCCATTATTTCCGCAATATGCATCGGCATCCACGGGTTCGGTACAGCAAAAGGTAATGGAAATTGTAAGTAAATGGCAAACCATACCCAGCATCAGTTTCTTAAATTCTTTTTATGATAACGAGCAGGTGATAGAAGCATTTGCTCAAAATGGTGCCAAGCATAACCCCGAAACATACGATCATATCCTGTTCAGCTTTCACGGCTTGCCACAGCGGCAAATGAAAAAAGCAGATGAAACTAAACAACATTGTTTAAAAGTTGCTAATTGCTGCGAAACCATAACTGGCGCTAACCGGTTTTGTTACAGTGCGCAATGCCATGCTACTGCTAAGCTCATAGCCGAAAAATTAAATATCCCTAAAGAAAAATATACGCTTACCTTCCAGTCTCGCCTGGGCCGCGACCCCTGGATGCAGCCATACACCAGCGAGGTGGTAGCCGAAATGGCTAAAAAAGGTGTAAAAAAAATGCTCGTATTTTGCCCGGCCTTCGTAGCCGATTGCCTGGAAACTGTTTTTGAAATATCGGTAGAATACAATGAAGAATTTATTGCTTTAGGCGGCGAGCACATTCAACTGGTAGAAAGCCTAAACGATTCGCCTTTATGGATAGATGCACTGGAAGGAATAGTTAAAAAAGGTTTTTAAAACGCACCTTGAAACATTACTGCGTGGAGCTAAACCTGGTACAACCAATAACCGGATCTCATAAATATTAATGAAACCGATAGCAAATTGGTGATCTTGTTAAAAAAATGCTTAAACGGGGGCTGCCAGCTCATTTCTTTTATATGATGTGGATGTGTAGCAAAATATGCATTTATTTGGTGGGTTTAGTTTTACAAACACTTAACAAATATTTCACAATACCGATTTGGTTTTTGGTATAAATAATCGTTAATTTGCACATATCTCAAACATATAAAGTTATGAGTCGCGAATTGATAGAATTTTCAAACCTGATAGATGAGCAGTTTGAACCCGATAATACTGGTAGCGATGAACTTTGGCTTACCATACAAAGCTGGTTTGACCCGCAATCTGCAAAAGAGCTTCAGGTAAGTCCTCTTCAGGGGAGAGCACTTGAAGAAAACTTTACCCGTCGGGCTTCCTGAAACCTGTTTACAGCAAAATATATTTAAAAGTCCTCTCCTTTGGGGAGGATTTAGGCGGGGTTTTCTAAATTTGCAGCCTGATGAGAAAAGGCAGAGGTAATACGCCCAACCTAAGGTTTGAAGACGTAGCAGTTATTGATATTGCCGAAGAAGGCAAAGGTGTAGGCAAAACTCAGGATTTTGTACTGTTTATAGAAAAAGCCGTACCAGGCGATGTGGTGGATGTTGAGGTTTACCGCAAAAAGAAAAACTTCGGCGAAGCCAAGATCATTGCTCTTAAACAACACTCCGCACACCGTACCGACCCTTTTTGCGAGCACTTTGGTACCTGCGGCGGCTGCAAATGGCAACACATGACGTATGATGCCCAACTACAGTTTAAGCAAAAAGCCGTTACCGATGCCCTTACCCGCCTGGCGAAACTGGATGTTAGCCATACCATGCCTATTGTAGCTTCGCCGGCCGACCGCTACTACCGCAACAAACTCGAATACACCTTTAGCAACAAACGCTGGCTGAACGACGGTGAGAACCGTACCGACGAAGCTTTGGAGATGAACGCGCTGGGCTTCCACATTCCGGGCAGGTTCGATAAAATTCTGGATATTAACCACTGCTACCTGCAAGCCGATCCATCTAATGATATACGTTTGAAAATCCGGGATTATGCGCGGTTGTACAACATCAGCTTTTACGATATTAAAGGGCATACCGGCGCATTAAGGAACTTGATTATCCGTACCTCATCAACCGGTGAGCTGATGGTGATCGTTGTGTTTGCTTATGCTACAGAGGATGAAGTGAACAGCCTGATGGGTTATGTAGAAAAGGAGTTTCCGCAAATCACTTCTTTGCTGTATATCCTCAACCAAAAAAAGAACGACACCATTTTTGACCAGGACGTAATAGCCTGGAAAGGCCCAGAGTATATTCATGAGCACATGGACGAGATCCAGTTCAGGATTGGGCCAAAATCTTTTTACCAAACCAACGCCATTCAGGCCAAACGCCTTTACGAAATAGCACGCGATTTTGCCGGCTTCACCGGAACCGAACTGGTTTATGACCTGTACACCGGCGCGGGCACTATAGCCAACTTTATAGCCAAACACGTAAAAGAAGTTATTGGCGTTGAATATGTGCCGCAAGCCATTGAAGATGCCAAGGTAAACTCTACCATCAACAACATTTATAACACCAAATTTTACGCCGGTGATATGAAGGATGTGCTGAATGCCGATTTTGTATTGGAACACGGCAAACCCGATGTTATTATTACCGATCCGCCACGGGCTGGCATGCACGCCGATGTGGTAGACCGCCTGATGGAAATTGAAGCCGGAAAAATTGTGTACGTAAGCTGCAACGCGGCCACACAAGCCCGCGATTTAATTATTTTAAAAAGCAAATACCACGTTACACAAATACAACCGGTAGACATGTTTCCGCATACACAGCACGTAGAAAATGTGGTTTTGCTGGAGTTAAGGAGTGAGGAAGACTGGGATATAGGAGCGGGGATAGAAGTTTCGGGGAGCGAGGAAGAAGAGTAGCCCCTCCCAAACCCTCCCCGGGAGGGAGGGCTTTGAATGTATCTTATAAAAATTAAAAAGTCTCCCCTCCCGGGGGAGATTTTGAGGGGGCTCACATGGAACCAGAAGAACTGTTAAACGACGATAACAACCGCAAAAAGGAAACCCCGCTGAAAAGCCTGGAAACCGACCTGCGGTTGTATAGCGAATCTATTCGCGAAATAGCGGTGGAAATTATGGTGGAAGGATTAACCTCTTACCCCATATTTGTGGCGCACCAGCACGAGGTAAAACTGGGTGAAATGATCCTGGATAAGAACGACCTCAATACCGATTGGACCATCAATGCCTCTACCATGGAAGAGTTCGTAGAAAAAGGCATCATCAAAAAAGAACTGCAGCAGCGCTTTATAGATACTTATAAAAACCCGCACGAAATGATGTGCGTTTTTGTGATAGTGCCCGAAGGCGCCAACTTTGTATTTTTTCCATACGGTAAAGAATAATATATTTGAAACTGTTGTCGGTTGCCTGTTGTGAGTTGTCTGTGAAAGCAATTCGGATATAACACTAATGCCGACAACTGAGAACACACAACCAACAATAAGCCACCACCATGCCCGAAAAGCTTTTAATACTCAATCATCAGCAAATACAGCAAAAAATTGACCGCATTGCCTACCAGATACTCGAAGACAACTTTGAGGAAAAGGAAATTATGATAGCCGGTATTTTATCGCAAGGGAGTGTTATTGCACAGCGCATAAAAAATGTGCTGGATGGTATTGCGCCTTTTACCAGCACCATGATCAACATTAAACTGGACAAAGATAGCAGCACCCTGCAGTTTACCGCCGATACTGATATTACAACCTGCAGCAATAAAGTGGTAATTTTAGTTGATGATGTATTAAACAGTGGCAAAACTTTGGCTTACGGTTTTGGTGTTTTTTTAGATGTGCCTCTTAAAAAATTGCGGACTGTGGTGCTGGTAGACCGTAACCACAAAAGCTTCCCAGTAAGTACCGATTTTGCGGGCATGGCGCTATCTACCGTTATCAAGCAACATGTGTACGTATCCTTGAGTGAAACCGGAGAAGAGGATGCGGTGTATTTGGGGTAGCGTTTAATATGAAGGCACAAAGTATTGTGTCTCTACGTATGCAAATCCCATTGTAGAGACACAATACTTTGTGTCTCCCTATAATTACCGGCCTACTCCTTATATATATTCATCAGCTTCAGCAACACACCGTTCGTCCAGCCAAAACCATCCTGTAAAGGGTATTCCCCGCCACCTGCTTTAGCATCAGCATGTTGAATATCATACTTTTCTGATAGCTTTCCTGATTTGTTGAACTCTCTAATATTCAGGTTCATCCAGCGTTGAGCAATCAATTTAGCTAAACTATCTTGTTTGTAGTTACGCAAACCCATTACCGTTACATATTGCAAAGGTGCCCAACCATTGGGCTGATCCCATTGCTGGCCGGTATTGTTTAATGTAGTGGCCACACCTCCGGGCTGCAAAAACTTTTGGCTAATTAACATGGCTACCTTGTGCGCCTGCGTACTGGTGGCCATATTAAAGTACAACGGAAAAACAGTGGCAATACTTATTTGGGAAGATGTGGCTTTATGTTGCCAGTTATAATCGCGGAAGCAACCGGTTTTATTATCCCAGCAATATTTTATTAGGGCAGCTTTCCTTTTGGCGGCTTTGGCGAAGTATGCATTGGTTTGTTCCTTATCACCGCTTAGCTCGTACGAGCGTGCAATCACCCGTTCCAAATTATACAACAGGCTATTTAAATCAACCGCTACTAAACTGGTGGTTTGTATGGTAGGCAGTGTTTTACCATCAGTCATCCAGCGACTACTGAAATCCCAGCCCGATTCGGCCGCGGCGCGTATGTTGCGGTAAAAATTGGCAAGCTTTTGTTTGGTTTCTTTGGCAGCCAGTACATCTTCCCGGTACGACTCTTCCCTGGGTTGCGTACTGGCATCCCAATAACGGTTTAATAAACTACCATCGCTCATACGAACGGAATGTTCGAAAGCGCTACCTGCTTTCAGCTTGGCGGCACCATTCATCCAGTAATTATATTCTTTAATTAACTGCGGACGGTAGGTAATTAGTGTTTTCGCTCCTTTATGCTTAGCAAGCAGTTGCACCATTAACGCAAAAAACGGCGGCTGCGACCGGCTGATGTAATAAGTACGGTTACCGTTAGGTATATGTCCGTAAGTATCTATAAGGTAAGCAAAATTTTTTACCATGCTTTCTATCAGGGTAAAGCGCTTGCTTTCCTCTAACCCTAACATGGTGAAGTACGAATCCCAATAATATATTTCCCTAAAACGACCGCCTGGTACTATATAATCATAATTTAGCGGGATTAGCGATGTGCCCTTTACTGTATCGGCCACGTGTTGCAAAACAGTCCATAAAGTGTCAATATGTTTATGGATGCCTGCTTGTATATTGCTATGGTAAACGGTACTGCTTTGGGCAGGGGTAGTAAAGTATTGATGCGTAAAATCTTTTAAACTGAAGCCTATGCTATCTTTTGATCGTTGGTACGCTTTAAGTATTACAGCCGGTTGCAGCCGAGGAGATGCATCTACAAAGGTTTTACCATCGGGGTAAATTTGCTGCATTTGCACCGCATCAAATAAACCTGGGTATAATTGGGCGGGTGTATTTGTTTGAGCATAGGTGAATATTGAACAAAAAATAGTAATATGCAGCCATAATAATGTTTTCATACAACTCATATTTTATTAACCGCTTAAAACCAAATTTGTCATAAAAAAGCAAAGAAAAAAATAGATGTTTAAACATTTAATTTATTGCTATATCTTTACAACATAATCATAAACACAGCATGAAAAAATTAACAACCTTATTTGTTGCAATTATTGCGGTAGCCTTAGTTGCATTTAAACCGGTGGCACCTTCAACCTTTAAAGTTGATGCTGGTAAAAGCAAAATTGAGTGGACAGGTAAAAAAGTTACCGGCCAGCACACAGGCACTATTAAATTAGCATCGGGCGAAGTTATTGTGAACGGCAAAGTACCAACCGGCGGTAAATTTACTATTGATATGACCAGTATGGACAATACCGACCTGCAAGGTGGCGGTAAGGATAAATTAATGGGACACTTAAAATCTGATGACTTTTTTGGTACCGAAAAATTTCCTACTTCAACTTTTACAGCCACTAAAATTGCCCCTGCAGGTGCTAATAAAGTTAACGTAACCGGTAACCTAACCATTAAAGGCAAAACCGCAGCTATAACATTCCCGGCTACCTATACTTTAGCCGGCAATACTTTAACCGTTGTTGCATCTGATGTTAAAGTTGACCGTACCGTGTACGACATTCGTTACGGTTCTAAAAGCTTTTTTGAAAGCATTGGCGATAAAGCAATTGACAACGATTTTCTTCTGAATATAACTTTAGTAGCTAACAAATAAACATTTTAACTATCTTCAAAAAAAGGTATTGGAAAATCCAATGCCTTTTTTTATGAGAAAACTATACGCTATTTTACATGTAATATAATAGCTTAATATATAATACGTTAAAGATTACTGACTGGCAAACTACTGGTTTTAATAAAATATATTTGGTAGCTCGGGGCTAACTTTACATATTTACTACCTTAGTAAATAATTCTGATCAGGTTCAGTAGCAATTATTTTACTTAAAACTTTTAGGAGTGAAACATTTAGGTATAACATTCCGTATAAAAATTATATGATAATGAGCGACTCCAAACCCATAAGCATACTACTTGTTGACGACGACGAGATTAACAATTTCATATCGATTAAGCTAATTAAAAAAGCTTTGATCTATACGGAGATTACCGCCTGTTTAGACGGCAGTTACGCCATAAACCAATTGTTGGAACTGCAGAAAAAAGACTCCAACAGTTTGCCCGATTATATTTTGCTGGATATTAACATGCCTATTATGAATGGCTGGGAGTTTTTAGATGAGTATAAACGCCTGAATATCGATCCGTTGGGTAAATGCAAGATTTTTATAATCTCATCATCGGTTTTCAGTAACGATATTAACAAAGCCAAATCATACGACCTGGTAAAAGATTTTATATCCAAACCGTTAAACGTAGATAAGATCAAAGAACTATTTGCGGTAGAAAAAACCGTTTAAAATGTATAGGGCGAAACGTTAAAAGTTTCGTCCTTGTAATTTACCAACCCAACCGCGGTTGATTTGGCATGATAAAACAGGCACACCCAGTTATCGGTTGCCGCTTTTTGTCCGTACTCGTCACGTAACAGCATAGCCTTGCGGCCGTCATAATCATACTTAGCGGCAAACTTTCTTATCAGTTGCTCTGGCTCGGGCAATTCATCGCCTCCAAAAAAGCATTTAGTACCTTCGTCTTCCAGTAAAAACACCTGGTGATATTGCGTATGCCCGCCCGATAGTTGATAGCTGATACCCGGCTTTAATTCACCGTCCCCTTCCACAAATTCTATTTTAGCCATCTTTTCTAACGTTTCAAAGATAGGAATGCGGTATGATGACGATTTACCCGACATGCCATAATCCCACTCCCCTTTTTGTATTACATGTATAGCCTGCGGAAAGCTGGGTTCCAGTTTACCGTTGCGCTCAACTACCAGCCCGCCGGTATGGTCATAATGCAGGTGAGATTGCAGTACCAAACTTACTTCGCCCGGCGCATAACCAGCCTCCCTGATGTGCTGATGCAATAAAAGTTCGCCTTGAGCGTCTTTATAACCTAAGCCGCTGTCCAGCACAATTAGGTCGCGTTCGGTTTTAACCAAAAACGGGTTTACATGAATAAAGAGCGAACCCTTACGGTCTTTTGCATCGTCGGTATCAGGGTTAAAGGGTACAAACTGTTTAGAAGAATCAACCGAGTATGAGCCTTCGCCTAATGCAAAAATTTCCATATTTATAGGGTGCGGGTGTTATGCAAAATGTACCTTTGCCAGGTTATACAAACCAGGCAAATCTTATTAACGGTTCAAAGCACAAAAGTATGCAAAAACGGTGGGCGCAAAAGCATAACCCCGATATTAATGCGGTAAAAGAGCTGTCGGCCCAATTAGGTATTGATGAGGTATTGAGCAGCCTGCTGTTGCAGCGCGGCATATCTACTTACGAAGGGGCCCGCCACTTTTTCAGGCCCGATATCCGCCACCTGCATGATCCTTTTTTAATGGCCGGTATGGAACAAGCCATTGAACGCATTGACATCGCTATGCAGGCCGGCGAAAAAATTCTCATTTATGGCGATTACGATGTAGATGGCACTACCGCCGTTACTGTGGTGTATGGCTTTTTCAACAAGCTTTATAATCATTTAGCATACTACATACCCGACCGTTATCAAGAAGGTTATGGCGTATCTACCCAAGGCATTGACTATGCAGCCGAAAATGGCTTTACGCTAATTATTGCTTTAGACTGCGGCATAAAATCAAATGATAAGGTAGCTTACGCCAATACGAAGCATATAGATTTCATCATTTGCGACCACCACACACCAGGCGATGAACTGCCCGATGCCGTTGCCGTGCTCGACCCAAAACGTGCCGATTGCGAATATCCTTACAAAGAACTTTCGGGCTGTGGTATAGGCTTTAAACTAATACAAGCTTATGCTCAAAAGCACAATATGCCGTTTGAAAATATTACTCAATACCTCGACCTGGTGGTAACCAGCATAGCCTGCGATATTGTACACATTACCGGCGAAAACCGTACCCTTGCAAGCCACGGCTTACTAAAGTTGAATACCGAGCCCAGCACAGGCATTAAAACGCTGATGGAATTAGCTGGCAAAACTGCTAATTATTCTATTGCCGATATTGTGTTTACCATTGGTCCGCGCATCAATGCCGCCGGACGAATAGATGATGCCAAACATTCGGTAGAGTTACTACTGGCCGATGATATAGACCTTGCCAAAGAAAAAGGGATGCTCATTAGCGTTAAAAATACCGAGCGCAAGGAGCACGATCTGGCTATAACCGACGAGGCGCTGACTATGATAGCGGCGGATGTGATTATGCAGGAACGTAAATCGACCGTGGTGTTTAACGAAACCTGGCACAAAGGCGTGATAGGCATAGTGGCCTCGCGCCTTACCGAAAAATACTACCGGCCTACCATTGTGCTTACCCGCTCTAACGGCCATGTGGCAGGTTCGGCCAGATCTGTAGTGGGTTTCGATTTATACGAAGCTTTATGCGGTTGCAGTGACTTGCTCCTCCAGTTTGGCGGGCACAAATATGCAGCAGGTTTAACCATGCGCCCCGAACAGGTAGAAGCTTTTACCCACCGTTTTGAAGAAGTGGTAAGCGCCACCATTACCGAGCAGCAGCTTACCCAGGAAATACAGATAGATGCCGAACTACAGTTAACACACATTACGCCTAAATTCTTTAGGGTGCTCACCCAATTTGGCCCTTTTGGGCCCGAAAACATGTGCCCGGTGTTTATCAGTAAACAGGTAACCACTTATGGTAGCATTAATATGGTGGGCAGCAATCATATCAAAATGACGGTGTGCCAAAACGGCTCACCTCTGTTCGATTGCATTGCCTTTAACCAGGGCGAGTGCATTGAGCAGATTCGCCAGGGAAAGCCTTTTGATATTTGCTACACCATAGAAGAAAACATTTGGCGCGATAAGCGTTCTATACAATTAAATATTAAAGGAATACGGTGTTAGGTATGTAGTTGCCAGTGGCCGGTTATGAGTTGCGGGAAGCTTCCTTAAACTTTGAGCAGAGTTACATGCAACCAAAAACCCCGCACCCCGCAACACACACAAAAATGAATTTACGTGCCGATAACCTGGTCAAAAAATATAAGCAGCGCACCGTAGTTAACGATGTTAGCTTCAACGTATCGCAGGGCGAAATTGTAGGATTACTTGGACCTAACGGTGCCGGTAAAACCACATCGTTTTATATGATAGTAGGTTTGATTAAGCCTAACGAAGGTAAAATTTACCTGGACGATCAGGAAATAACCAACGACGCCATGTACCGCCGTGCCCAAAAGGGTATTGGTTACCTGGCACAGGAGGCTTCGGTATTTCGTAAGCTTACCGTAGAAGACAATATTAAGGGTGTGTTGGAAATGGGCACCATGACCAAAGCACAGCAAAAAGATAAACTGGAAGAGCTCATTGATGAGTTTAGCTTACATAAGGTACGCCGCAACCGGGGCGACCTGCTCTCGGGTGGTGAACGCCGCCGTACCGAAATTGCCCGTGCCCTGGCTGCCGAACCTAATTTTATTTTGCTGGATGAACCCTTTGCGGGCGTTGACCCCATTGCGGTAGAAGAGATCCAGGCTATGGTAGCCAAACTCCGCCACCGCAACATTGGAATCCTGATCACCGATCATAACGTACAGGAAACTTTGTCTATTACCGACCGTGCCTACCTGCTGTTTGAAGGAAAGATCCTGGAATCGGGCGTACCGGAAGTATTGGCCGCTAACGAGATGGTACGTAAAGTTTACTTAGGGGCAAACTTTGTACTGAAACGGAAAACTTTTATTTAAAGATTGGTTATATAAAGAGTGTTTTGCGTAAATTAGTATAATGGAACTCATCATCGATTTTGATAAAATAAAAGACCCTTCAAAACGGGAGTGGTTAATAACGTCTCTAAAATTAATGCATATTGGGTTTCAAACATCGGAGAAACCACAAACCATAACTCAATACAATAATGATCTTGAAAAGGGTGATAGTGAAATTGAGCAGGGTGATTTTATTACTGCAACTGATTTAAAAACTGAATCAGATAAGTGGTAGTAGTTTGGAGCAACAGTGCAAAGGCCGAACTTAAAAAAGCTTATGAATATATTGCTTTAGATTCGTTGCAGAATGCGCAAATTGTTAGAGACACATTGATAGATCTAACAATCGCTTTGCCAAAAAATCCTGAAAAACACCCTTTAGATCAATTCAAAAAAGACAATGATGGTAGCTGGAGAGCTTTTGAAAAGTACCATTATCGCATTTCATACCGAATTTTGAATGAACAAATCCGTATAGTACGATTACGGCATACCAGCAAATCTCCCCTGCTTTATTAACGCTTATTTTCTTAATAGTTTAATAAATGAGCTTTTACACTTATTAACACTATCTGCGATTATCATTAATTTAAAAACGAATTAAAACTTTTTGTTTATTTTCGGCATCACCATATATGACCATTTTAAACTCTGTTGTTACCTGGCTCATGAAAAAGCGCATCCACCAAATCGAGCTTTTTATGAAATACCCCAATGATGTTCAGGCCGAATGGTTTAACCAATTAATAAGCAATGCCGAAGATACCGAATGGGGAAAAAAGCACCATTACAAGAGCATTAAAACCATTGCCGATTTCAAGGAACGCGTTCCTCTCCAAAATTACGATACGCTAAAACCTTACATTGAGCGCATGCTCAAAGGTGAGCAAAATGTATTATGGCCATCAGAAATTCGTTGGTTTGCCAAATCATCGGGTACCACCAGCGACCGCAGTAAATTTATTCCGGTAAGCGAAGAATCACTGGAAGAATGCCACTTTAAAGGTGGTAAAGATATGCTGACCATTTACTGCAATAACCGGCCTGATGCCCTGCTGTTTACCGGTAAGGGCTTAACATTAGGCGGCAGCCACCAGGTTGGGCAGTTAAACTCTGATACCTTTTTTGGCGATCTTTCGGCCGTAATCATGAAAAACCTACCCATGTGGGCCGAGTTTTACCGCACACCCGATCTTACCATTGCCCTGCTTGAAAACTTTGAAGAAAAGATAGAGAAGATGGCGCATGCCACCAAAAGTGTAAATGTAACCTGCATTAGCGGTGTGCCTACCTGGAATATTTTACTGTTTAAGCGTATCCTCGAAATTACGGGTAAAAACAACCTGCTGGAGGTATGGCCTAACCTGGAACTGTATTTTCATGGAGCCGTTAGTTTTACGCCTTACCGCGAACAGTTTAAAAAACTGATCCCCAATAACGATATGTACTACCTGGAAACCTATAACGCGAGTGAAGGTTTTTTTGGGATACAAGACCGTGAGGAACCCGGTGATATGCTATTGATGCTGGATTATGGTATTTGGTATGAATTTTTGCCTTTGGAAAATTTGCACGATGAAAATCCAGATACACTTACCCTCGATGAGGTAGAAATTGGTAAGAACTACGCGCTTATTATTAGTACCAATGCCGGTTTATGGCGTTACATGATAGGCGATACTGTGCGTTTCACCTCGCTCGATCCTTTCCGTATACAGATAACCGGCCGTACCAAGCATTTTATGAATGCCTTTGGCGAAGAGATCATTATTGATAATGCCGAACGTGCCTTAGAGGAAGCCTGCCGCCAAACCGAAGCCACCATACGCGATTATACCGCGGCACCGATCTACTTTACCGATAGTAAATGCGGCAGTCACGAATGGATTATTGAATTTGACCGTAAGCCGGCCGAGTTTGACCGTTTTGTTGACCTGCTGGATGAAACACTGCGGAAAGTAAATTCTGATTATGACGCTAAGCGTTTTAAAGACATGGCCCTGCTACGCCCTAAAGTACATACCGTACCCGAAGGAACTTTTGTTAATTGGATGAAACAGCGGGGCAAATTTGGCGGTCAGCACAAAGTTCCCCGTTTAGCCAATAACCGGGAATACGTGGATAGTATTCTGGCTATGATGAATTAACATTAGCATATTTGGAAAGGATATTTAAAAAAAACATAAACATCATCCTTATATTTAACTTATAAATTTCCATCCTATGTTGCCCTTAATAGAAGCCGAGGAGCTAAAGCAGTTAGATAAAAGCACTTATACCTTGATAGATACCCGTGGGTTTGGAAACAGCCGCGAACACTATGAGCAAGGCCATTTGGAAGGTGCTTTGTATGTTGACCTGGAAGACTTAGCTGCCCACCCCGAAGATGCAGCTAATGGAGGCCGCCACCCTTTGCCAGAGTTGAAAGATTTTGCCGCTTTATTAGGTCGCCTGGGTATTACACCTCAAACGCATGTAATTGTGTACGATGATAAAGCCGCGGCCAACCCCGCGGCCCGCTTTTGGTGGATGATGAAAGCGATTGGTCACCCGCTAATACAGGTGCTTAACGGCGGCTTGCAAGCCGCTGTAATTGCCGGCATCTATCCGGTTACCGGGTTTCATTCTCCGCTTCAACCTGCAGTATATCCAATACCTGCAAATTATGCAAATACCGTTACTATTACCGAAGTTGACCGGGCTGTAAAAAACCGCGGCCAAATAGTAATTGACGTACGCGAAAAGCCACGGTACCTGGGCCAAACTGAACCTATTGATTTAATAGCCGGACATATACCCGGAGCCATTAATGTACCTTACCTAACCAATTTAGGTGCCGGTAACCGCTACCTTAACGCAAATGAACTCAAAGAGCAATACCAGGAAATTTTTGGCGATGTTAAGCCTGAACAGGTAATAGTGCATTGCGGATCGGGTGTTACAGCTTGCCATACCTTGCTGGCACTGGAGCAAGCCGGTTTAACAGGAGCTAAATTATACGTTGGCTCATGGAGTGAGTGGTCGCGCAGAGATTTGCCTGTTGCTACGGATGAGAAATAGTTGCAGTATTTAAACAGTGGCGGTAGTTTTAAGCGGTAGTTGCAGTTCCGGTCCTAATTAAGATGTTTATAGAACAACAAACCCGGGATCAGTTAAAACCCGGGTTTGTTGTTTGTTAGTTACGGTGGTACCTGTTGTAGTTACTATTGTACGGGCCATGATGCTTATCGTAACGGCCTCGGTATTCATGCCTTACGTGCCTGTGCTGGGTTGTCATACAGCTACTCAACGAGCCTAATACCGCTGCAAATAATGCTATTATTAAAATGCTCTTTTTCATGATCTTTATTGTTTTATAAAAATTAGAGGGCGATTTAATTGAATGGATTAGCGGGTCATACAAATGTTACCATTGAGTATTGATGTCGTTTATTCGCTATTTTGCAAATACTGAAAACCCTCCGCCCTCAAATCTGTACCTTAATAAGGTGTATCATCAAAAAAAAATGAACACTTTTGAAAGAAGATTATAAGCCTATGTATAAAATATTACTTTCCATGATATTACTATCAGCAGGTGTATTTACGGCGAGGGGCCAAACCGATAGTGCTACCGCGCCATCACCTATTAAAACCTTAACGCTCAAGCAGTACGCCAATTATCAGAAAGGGCCAACCCTCATAGAAATGGCCTTGCCCGCCACCTTAAACCGTTATCCTATGCCGGCAGATGTACTTTTTTATCAAAAAGAATTAAAACTAACTAAAGAGCAGGTAAAAAAGATCAGAACCATCAGCGATTATCTGCAGTTAAAAAAAACAGAGATAGGCCAGTCTGTATTAAGGAACGAAAAGAAGTTGGACGACCTCTTTCGTTCACAAACAGTGGATGAGGGCAGTATAACCTTTTATGCCAACCGCTACGGTTTATACGAGGGTGAATACCGTACATCGGTATTATTAGCTTGCTATAACACCTACAATGTACTCAACCCGCAACAAACAACGCAGTTTTGGATGCTGAAAAAACCGTAATTACACTTTTGACAATCAATTTAGTTAACTTAGCGCCCCGTTACACAGGATTATGAAGATTACGTTTGATTTTGAAAAGCCGTTGGCCGATCTGCAGCAGCAGATCGACAAGATAGAACAGGTAGAGGAAAAGACCAAGGTAGATATGTCGGCCACGTTAAACGAGTTACAAGAAAAGTTTGACGCAGTTAAAAAGCAGGTTTATACTAACCTTAGCGGCTGGCAAAAAGTGCAGATCTCGCGTCACCCCGACAGGCCTTATACTTTACAGTATATTGAGCTGATGTGCGACGATTTTATTGAACTGCACGGCGACCGCACGTTTGGAGACGATAAGGCCATTATAGGCGGATGGGGATCAATAGGCGGACAAACCGCTATGTTTATCGGCCACCAAAAAGGGCGGAATACAAAAGACAGGCAATACCGTAACTTTGGTATGGCCAACCCCGAAGGTTACCGCAAAGCCCTGCGCCTGATGAAAATGGCCGAAAAGTTTGGCAAACCCGTTATTACCCTGATAGATACCCCCGGTGCATTCCCTGGTTTAGAAGCCGAGGAACGTGGCCAAGGCGAAGCTATTGCACGTAATATTATGGAAATGTCTGTGCTTAATGTACCGGTTATTTGCGTAATTATAGGCGAAGGCGCATCGGGTGGTGCAATAGGTATTGGTATTGGCGATAAAGTGTACATGTTGGAACACACCTGGTATTCGGTTATTTCGCCGGAGTCGTGCTCCTCTATTTTATGGCGTACCTGGGATTATAAAGAACGTGCTGCCGAAGTTCTTAAACTCACTTCAACCGAAATGTTTAAGAATAAACTGATAGATGGTATTATAAAGGAGCCTATTGGCGGTGCCCATCAAGACCCTGTTGCTATGGCCGTGATCTTGAAAAAGCAATTGCTTAAAGACCTGAAAGGACTTAAAGACCGCAACGTTGAAGAATTAGTAAATGAGCGTATAGAGAAGTTTTGCGCTATGGGTGTAGTAATTGAGGATGAGCCGGTAGTTGTTGCTCCTGCACCGAACAACGAGGGCGTTTAGCTATACAGGCCAATATAATTTTATAGAGCTGCGCTTTATGAGCGTGGCTTTTTTTTGTAGTTAAGTGAACAAAACCGGACACTTTCGGTGTAAAAACAGTTTATTTATTCACCATGAGTCCTACCACTTCAAAGTTTAACCGTTGCTTAGGATCAGTTTTAACGGTATGCTGCTTTTTACCGGTTACGGTATCGCCGGCAAGTTGTTGTTGGTCATCGGCAATAAACTGCTTGGAGGCAATACCCGATATAATAACCTCGCGGCCTTTAAGCTCTTTAGGCAAGTTAATGTTGTAGTTCTTAAAATGTGCTGCTATGGTACGGCCATTTCCTGCGTCTAATATAAACCAGCCGCCTTTTGGTTTAGTAACGTTAATTACTTTACCACTTACAGTTACGCTTGTGCGGGTGCGTTTACCCATAAATGCCTCAAGTTTAGAAGCCTGCATTAGTGCTACTAATGTAGGTTTGCTGCCATATACCATACCATGCGGTAAGGCAACTTTTTTTTGTGCGCTTGCGGTAAATGCCGTTATTAACACAAGCAACACCTTGAATAATAAGTATTTCATTTATGTATAACCTCCAGTAAATAAACAAGCATTGCAACGCTTAGTTTTTTTTAAAGCTATTTACCTAAAAATCTACCTTAACAATTTTTAACACTTACAACACTGTAATACTGTTGAAGAGTTGCGTAATTAGCAGCTTAATTAAGGCTACGGTTTTTAACCTGCGTTATAATAAGTATTTTTGTGAACGCACGCATCTTGTAACAGAGGAGTAGCAATAACGGAATATTGAGCGTATAAGTAATTGAACCCTGTGTTGCGGTTATTAAAAGTGTATTATTGACGAATTAACTGGTATGATATTGAAAAATTTTTCCTTGCTTAAAAATAACCTTTTTATTGGTTTTATAGCTCTGGCTATTTTAGCCGTTGGCTGCAATAAAGATGCAGAAACTGTAACGCCCGTTATACCGGCTATTGAAACTATACCTGTAATTGCTAACTTAACAGCAGTAACAGCTCAAAGCGGCGGCATAATCAGCAACCTGGGCACAGGTTTAACCATTACCGCTACCGGAGTTTGCTGGAGTTCGACCAACCAAACCCCAACCACTGCCGATTCTAAAACCAGCGATGGCACAAACGCTGGTTTCAAAAGCATACTAACAGGATTAACCGCTAATACCAGGTATTATTTAAGGGCATACGTACAAAACGAGGCAGGTACCGGATATGGCAATGTAGTTACTTTTATCACCAGCAGCACCACGGCCGATACTACCGTAACCGTATCTACCTTCGCCGGTAATAACAACGGCGGTTTTGTTAATGGCACGGGTACTTCGGCATCGTTTAACAGCCCGCAGGGGGTAGCAGCAGATGCAGCAGGCAATTTATATGTTTCCGATTCTTTTAATCACGTGATTCGCAAAATTACTGCTGCAGGTGTTGTAAGCACTTATGCCGGCAACGGCGAGTTAGGTTTTTCGGGTGGCAATAATAGTACAGCTAAATTTTACAGTCCGCAAGGTATTGCTGTTGATGCAGCAGGCAACGTGTATGTGGCCGACCAGGGCAATAATGCCATTTACAAGATTACCCCAACTACTACTACAATACTGGCCGGCAGCGGAAGTTCAGGGGCAGTGAACGGGACGGGCACAGCAGCCAGTTTTAGCGCACCACAGGGTATTGCTGTTGACGCGGCAAGTAATGTTTATGTAGCCGACCGCAATAACAACCTGATTCGTAAAATTACAGCCGCAGGCGTGGTAACTACATTTGCCGGTAACGGAGCAGCCAATTATTTGAACGCGGAAGGAACAGCAGCGGCATTCAGGCGCCCGGTAGCGGTTGCAGTTGATGCAACAGGTACGCTTTATGTGGCCGATCAGGGGAATTTTGCCATACGTAAAATAACATCGGCGGGAGTGGTTAGCACTTTATTAGGCAATTCCATTATATCGGCACTTTTAAATACACCTGCGGGCATAGCGGTAGATGCACAAGGAAACCTGTTTATAACCGATCAAAGCGGTCGTATATTAACCATTACCAGTACCAACATACTGTATAGGTTAGCCGGTAAAGCAGATACTTCAGGCTTTTTGGATGGATCAAAATCCACCGCATTATTCTCGGGTCCGGTTGGTATTGCTATTAATGCCGCTAAAAATATTTTTGTTGCCGATTATAATAATAACCGTATCCGTAAATTAATGGTGAACTAATTTACAGATAACAAAATTTGCGATGTACATGTTATCTGTATATAATATTAGCTGATAATTGCTCCGTTTCTTTATTATTAAGCTCTTTTTATAAGATCAAAGCAGGCGTGGACTACCGCAACAGGCGAGTGATTATGGTTATTTGTAAATTCTGTTCATGCCGTTGAGTAATGGCATTACAGGCGTTAATGAGTTTGCGCTGAGTTATTTAATGGTGTATCTTTTTAACAGGTTTCCTAAAGTTCATAAGTAAACATTTGATTATTATATCGCTTACGCGTAGTTTATCTTGAATGATCGTAAAAGTAGCCTTCTAAATTCTTCCATTTACCCGGCGATTTGAAGTTCCCATTCTTTTCAAACAGAATTAAGATTCGCTAATTTGTATCTTGCGCTTTGTAGTATTGCTTATTTATCCGCAGCTATGTAAGCGGCGCATTTAGTAACGGCTTTATTAAAAGTAACAATCCTATGTTTTCTAACAAACTCTCTTAATATTATTGAGCTGTAATATTCTATCCTTTAAATTCAGGAAAGTTCAAATAAAATGTTGTTCCCCCACCTATTACAGTTTCGTACCACACCTTGCCACCTGCATTTTCTATAGAATTTTTTACGAATGCTAATCCTAAGCCTGTACCCGAACTTTTAGTAGTAAAATTTGGCTCGAATATACGCTCACGTACGTTTTCGGGAATTCCGTTGCCATTGTCCTGAACTTTCAGGAGAATGCTATTGCGGTTAATAGTATAGTTAATATCAATTATGCCAATACGTTCGGGTGGCATGGCCTCAATAGCGTTTTTAAGCAGGTTGTTAAAACAACGCAATAATTGGTCGCGGTCGGCATTAATCATAAAAGGCTGTTCGGGCAGTTCAAAACCTATTTGCACATTATCCATGTGCTTAAATATGGTTACTGCTTGGCCCAGTGTTTCAAACAGGCTTAACCTTTCCATTTTGGTATCGGGCATTTTGGCAAAGGCCGAAAATTCCGAAGCGATAGATGACAGGCTTTCTATCTGTTCCACAAACGATTTGCTAAAACGCTCAAATTTCAAATCAAACTTAGGGTCTTTATCCCTCCACGATTTTTCGAGCAGCTGCAAGCCCAACTTTAAAGGCGTAAGCGGGTTCTTAATTTCGTGGGCAACCTGCTTGGCCATTTCGCGCCAGGCACTTTCACGCTCAGATTGAGCCAAACGTTGTGCACTATTTTCCAGCGCGGCAATCATTTTATTATACTCTTTTACTAATGAGCCAATCTCATCATCACGTTCCCATTTTATAGGCTCATTTTTTTTCCCGTAAATGGTTTTACTAAGGTTATGTTGTATAAAGCTTAACGGTGTTGTAATTTGGCGGGCAATAAATACTGCAAAAATACCAATTGCGATAAATATCAGCGCATAAATATTGATCATAGCATTTAAAAACGACCCTATGCGTTCGCGCTTATCGGCCATGTTAGAAAAATAAGGTAATTGCAAGTAAGCGGTAGTTATGTTTTTGGTATTACGGATAGGAACATAAGCTGTTTTATAATCCAATCCGCCTATACGCTCATCATTAATTAATAATGATTTTTGAAACTTACTAAGTAATATATATGCCTTGGCATGCATACGCTTACCTAATATACCATAAGCATAAATTTTGGGTTGGGTTGACAATATGGGTACTCCCTCCCGGTTAAAAAGAATGAGATCGGTTGAAAAATTATCGGCGAAAACATTGAATTTTACTTGGGTGGCTTCATCAAAACGTAGATCTTCGGGAAAGGAATTCTCAAACTTGGCGCTTATGGTAGTTACTTTGGCACTTATCATCTCATCCTGCTGCTCCTGGTATTGTGCGGTAATTGATATATAGGTAATTATACCAACTAAAACCAAAGTTGCCACCACCGCAAATATCATAGAAAATTGGATACGGGTTTTATAAAGCAGGTGCTCGAAATTAGCTCTGAAATTCCACCTGATACTATTTGTGGTAATTTTAATAATAGTGATACGGTTCCACAACCAGCTAACTAAAATAACAACAGCACTAAAGGTAAGCAGCATTACAAAAAAGAATGTTAACGAGGCCAAATAAGCAAATAGATCATTTTCGGGCTGCGATACTACAATAACCTTACGTACGCTGGGCTGGTAAACTAAATGGCTCCAGCGAGTTAAACGCTGGTACCAGGGCTTTGTACCATCGTTGTCATACGTTGTTTTAAACCTATACTGTTTAGGCTTACCCTTAAACTCATTATTAAATATATTGTAATCGTACTTGCCATTTTGGCTAAGCAATCGCCCGTCACTATAAAATGCATAAGAGTATTCTTTAAACTTAGAATCGAGCTTAAGCTGGTTATCGATCAGCAACTCGGGGAAACTACCATTAGCATGAACCGGTTTTGATTTAAGCTCAATAATAATTGTTCCAAGGTTAGTTTCTTTTTCATAAACAGGCAGTATGGCAAAGTAGCTTTGAAAGCCGAAGTTTTCGTTTTCGCGATAGAAATAATCTGATACTTTAAAGGAACTAAAGATCACCATATCCTTAAAATCACTTAATACATATTCGTTATCAGCCAGTATAGGTTGTCCGTTACCGTTAAACTCATGTATCTTACAATCATAATCTGATAGGTAACCATCGAAGTATAGCTTTTGAAAACGATTTTTCAGGTAGCCGTTACTATGATTGCCTTTTTTAAAATACTGCTTTAATATGGGGTCGTGTACTATCTGCTTTTCAACAGTTTTAAATACCCTATTAATTTTAAGGTTATTACCATTATTTAATTGTTCAACCAGTTGCTTCCGGGTTACTTTCTCTTTTACCGATTCGAAATAATTAAGCTTAACAGAAGCTATGAGCGCACATATTAAAATGATTACTACGTATGATACCGCATTAAGCGCCCCGGCATTATACCGGATAGCGTAAACCCTAACCAATACCATTACGGCCCATAAAACATAAAACCACGTAAAGCCATAATAGGCAGATAAACCAGTTGCAAATAATATTATACCAACAAAAACACCCAGCTTAGTACGGTAGTTAATTGCAATAAAAAAATTTACTGCCAGTACAATTTCTATAAGCAGGTAAAATATCAAGAATCCAAAGCAAGCCATTAGCACACCTAACATACTATAACCTGTTAGGTTAAGTACATTATTTACATCAAAATTAATTTGCGAACCTATTACCAGTTCTTTAAACAAATTAATTAAACCGGTAGATGCAGCCACAAGGAGCAATACTCCACCAATAAAAATGGTATAGCCGGTAAGTTGATTGGGCGAGCGGCTAATTATTTTGTGCCTGTTATGGTAGATGTAAGCTACTAACCAAAACAACAATAATACATTGAGGCAAAAATCGCCAAAGGTTGGAAAAAGCTTATTAAGCGAGTAAAATTCAGGGTCGAACAGGTTTAAGCTGGCACTAAAATCGGGAATGTGGAAATACAGGCTAATACCCCTGATCAACATTATACTTGCGGCAATCAGCATAAATGCTATCCATATCTTTTTAATATGAATAAAATAATTACAAACACTGGTAACAAGTAAACATAGCGTAACTAAACCGGATACCCATAAAGCCAGTTCCCAGCCTAAGTAGCTATAATTTACCGCCTTATTATTGAGTTTAACCGAAAAAAGATATGCTTTGTGTATGTTGTGAATGTGGTAAACATCCTTATCGGCAAGGTCTGCAATTTCCAGGTTATTACTTTTAAGCAGCTTAGGCTCAAATGTGTTAGTTAAATACTGGTTTTGAAAACGGAATTTACTTTTTACAAAAATGAATGCAACCGCCGTAAAATTACCCTCTGTTTTCCGAATAGCCTCGTAATAACCATTGGGCTCTTTTATAAAAGAACTACCTTCTTTAAACTTTTTATAACTCTCGGGTATAACCTTAACACCCGACCAGTAAGTTAGCTTATCATTTTTATAGGTAACCAGCCATATACGGTTTACAATGGTAATGTCATCTATTTGCGCCAATGCTTCGCTGCTGCTATCGGGCAAAGTTTTCAATTGCTGAAACTGCTTGCCCTTAAACATTTTTTCCACCAGCTTTTCCTGTTGCTGCAGGTTGTTTTCTAAAGTATGCGCACTTTTTATAAAACCATTATACGGAGTATAACTATTGCGTAAAACCATTGCGGTAAACAATAAACTGGTACATAACAAAGCCAGTAATACACGTATTTTAGCAAAGGTGGTCAACTTTAACTTGGTAGCAAGATGTTTGTAGATATCAAATATATTATAATAAATAAAAGCCACTTTAGTTTGTGGCTTTTATTTATTATTTACGCGTTAACGGTTAAACTGGCTGTTGCAGCGTTGCGGTCAACTTTTTTAACCAAGCCCTGTAAAACATTACCCGGGCCAACCTCTGTAAACGAGGTAGCACCGTCTTTTAACATAAGTGTTATGGTTTGCGTCCAGCGTACCGGTCCGGTTAGTTGGGCTATTAAATTTTGTTTAATGAGTGTAGCATCGGTGTAAGGCCTGGCATCTATGTTTTGATAGATAGGACAAACAGGCTCCTGAATGTCGGTATTTACAATAGCAAGTTCCAGTTCAACACGTGCACTCTCCATTAAAGGCGAGTGAAAGGCTCCACCTACATTTAAAACCAGCGCACGTTTGGCACCGGCTTCTTTTAACAATTCACACGCTTTTTCAATACCGGCAATAGTACCCGATATAACCAGCTGACCGGGGCAGTTATAATTGGCCGGAACCACCACATCGCTCACACGCTGGCAAATATCTTCAACAGTAAAATCATCCAAACCTAATACGGCTGCCATAGTAGAGGGCTGAAGTTCACAAGCTTTTTGCATAGCATTGGCACGTGCGGCTACCAGTTTTAAACCATCCTCAAATGATAAGGCACCGGCCGATACCAGGGCAGAAAACTCACCCAGGGAGTGGCCGGCCACCATTTCGGGTTTAAAATTCTCACCCGCAACTTTAGCCAATATTACCGAATGTAAAAAAATAGCTGGTTGAGTTACATTGGTTTGTTTCAGGTCTTCATCGGTGCCGTTAAACATAAGGTCGGTTATGCGGAAACCCAATAGGTTGTTAGCCTGCTCAAATAGCTGCCGGGCCACGTCATTAGTATCGTACAGGGTTTTACCCATGCCTACAAACTGGGCACCTTGCCCCGGGAAAATATATGCTTTCATTCTTATTTAGAATTTCGAAAGTTCAGTTTCGAATTTGATTTATTGATAATTGGTTGTTTGCTGTCTGAACCGAAATTTAAGAATTTGTGGAATGAACAGAACTCCTAAAATGATATTAATTCTGTCCTCTCTTTAAATCTTATAATTCCGGTTCAGACAATTAACTTAGTTTAGAGCTTATCAGTTGTAAAAACTCTGTTCTGGTTTTTTCTTTAAAAAACTCACCACTAAATGCCGATGTGGTAGTTACCGAATTTTGCTTTTGCACTCCGCGCATGCTCATACAAAGGTGACGGCACTCCATAACTATACCTACGCCTAAAGGTTGTAATGTGTTCTGTATGCAATCGCGGATCTCGTTGGTTAAACGTTCCTGTACCTGTAAACGACGCGAAAACACATCCACAATACGCGGTATTTTACTCAAACCTACCACGTGCCCGTTAGGAATATAGGCCACATGTGCCTTGCCAAAAAAGGGCAGCATGTGATGCTCACACATAGAATACACTTCAATATCTTTTACTACCACCATTTGGCTGTATTCTTCCTTAAACATGGCAGAAGTCAGGATTTCTTTAGCATCCAGATTATAGCCTTGGGTTAAGAATAGCATGGCTTTTGCCATACGCTCGGGGGTTTTTAACAACCCTTCGCGCTCAGGATCTTCGCCAATATGCGTTAATACCTGTAGGTAATTGGCCGATAGGTTTTCAATAAGTTCAGGATTATAACGGTCTATTTTTTTATACCCGTCAATTCCCGCATCGCGGCTCTCCAGGTTGTCGTCTTCGTCAATCATCAAATTGTGTTATTCGCCAAAGTACTCGGCACTATTATTTTCGGTTTCAAATAGCCTTACAGCGTGTAAAAAAACACCCTCGTGCGCTTCAATAGGTGCTTTTAACTGGTTAAATATCTCTATACAAAGTATTTCTGTAGAGGCCATTTTACCCTGCATAAAATCTACGTCCATGTTGAGGTTTTTATGGTCTAATTTTTCAATCACATAATCGTTTATAATAACTTTCAGGTCTTTTAAATCAATTAAATAACCGGTTGCATGGGTAATTTGCCCTTTTACGGTTACATGTAAATAATAATTATGGCCATGCCAGTTGGGGTTGGCACATTTACCAAAAACTTCTTTATTTTTCTCTGCGCTCCATTCCTCACGGTACATGCGGTGTGCGGCATTAAAATGCTCTTTACGCGTAATATAAATCATCATAACATTTATTGGGTGCAAATATACAAAACAAAAACAGGCAAGTTGTTTTATCTTAGCCTTCATGAATATATTAGTAGTAGCTGCTACGAGGGAAGAAGTAGGAATATTAGTTGATGGTTATCAGTTGACAGTTATCAGTAATAAGACGCTCGGACAGTCAACAGAAAACAGACAACAGACAACAGAAGTCCTCATCACCGGCGTAGGCATGACCGCTACGGCTTATGCCCTGGGCAGGCACCTTGCAAACAACCATTACGACCTTGCTATTAATTTAGGCATAGCCGGAAGTTTCGACCGCAACATCCCGTTAGGCGAAGTGGTTGAAATTGTGCAGGATACTTTTACTGAATTAGGTGCCGAAGATGATACCCGCTTTATTACTTTAGATGCTTTGGGCTTTGGGCAAACCGTTTTTAAAACAGATGCCCACCTATCTAATTACTACCCGGAGCATGGTGTTTGGCAGGTTACCGCCGCAACCGTAAATACCGTACACGGCGAAGAATCGTCTATTGCTAAGTTGCATCAGCGCAGTAGACCGCAGTTAGAAAGCATGGAAGGAGCCGCCTTCTTTTATGCATGTGAACAGGCCGGCGTACCGGCGCTACAGATCAGGGCGGTGTCAAATTATGTAGAAAAGCGTAACCGCGATGCCTGGAAGATAGGGTTGGCCATTGAAAATCTGAATACATTTGCGGTGGAACTGTTGAACACATTAAAAGCTGATAAAGATGTTTAAAGATTTCTTCGACCGTTTTAAGAGAAAAGATAAAACGTTAAGTGACGTTTCTTCTGATGGTGGTTCCGATAACAATGCCGACTCCGGATTTTTTGACTTGTTTAACTTCCATCACAATTCTGACTCCGACGACAATGGCTCTTGCGATGATGGCGGTGACAGTGATTGTGGAGACGGTGGAGGAGAAGGCGGCGGTGATTAACTATAAAAACTGAACTATGAAACTAACCCTCGGCTTTTCGCCTTGCCCAAACGATACGTTTATTTTTGATGCCCTTATTCACTATAAAATTGACACTGAAGGATTAGAGTTTGAGGTGTTTTACGATGATGTGGAGACCCTAAACCAAAAGGCTATGCGCGGGCAATTGGATGTTACCAAATTAAGCTATCATGCTTTTGCCTATGTAGCCAACCAATATGTTTTACTGGATGCCGGTAGCGCCTTAGGTTTTGGCGTGGGACCGATATTGATTTGTAAAGGGGATCCAGAGGCTCTTCGCTCGCAACTCACCACTCACCACTCACCGCTCACCATTGGTATTCCTGGTAAATACACTACTGCCAACTTTTTACTGAGCCTGGCTTTTCCGCAAGCTACCAATAAACAGGAACTTGTGTTTTCGGACATTGAAAATGCCTTGCTTGAGGAACGTATTGATGTAGGCCTCATCATCCACGAAAACCGTTTTACTTACCAGGATAAAGGGCTGAAAAAAATTATGGACCTGGGCGATTACTGGGAAAAGCAAACCGGTATAGCTATCCCCTTAGGTGGTATAGTGGCTAACCGCAACCTGCCACCTGATGTGCAGCACAAAGTTAACCGGGTGCTGCGCCGTTCGGTAGAGTTTGCCTTTGCTAACCCAAAATCGGGCCTGGAATTTATTCGCAGTCATGCGCAGGAAATGAGCGAAGAGGTGATGTATAAGCACATCCACCTGTATGTTAATCAATATTCGCTCGATTTAGGCATTGAAGGAAAAAAGGCTATTCAATTACTTTTTGATACCGCTAAGGAAAAGGGTGTAATACCGGAGATCAAAGAAGGATTATTTTTGAGTGCTAATGCGTAATAAAAAAAATCGAACGTTATATAACCCGAAACCCCGTTAAATGAGGTATCATAATCTTACTAACGTTCGATGATCAACTTTATAAAGTAGTGTTGGCTACTTAATGTCTACCACTGCCAGCGGATCCATGTCGCTGTAAACCTGGTTTTCGCCGGCCATGCCCCAAATAAAGGCATAGTTGCTGGTACCACAACCAAAGTGTACCGACCATGGTGGAGAAATTACGGCGTTGTGGTTTTGCAGTACTAAACTTTTAGTGGCTTGCGGCTCACCCATAAAATGGAATAAACGCTGGTTTTCGGGCAGGTCGAAGTAAAAATAAATTTCGGTACGGCGGGTGTGCGTATGCGGTGGAACCGAGTTCCATACGCTACCGGTTTCTAACACGGTTAAACCCATTACCAACTGGCAGCTGCGAATGCCATCCAGGTGAATATATTTGTAAATGGTGCGTTTGTTAGAAGTGGTGATATCGCCCAGTTGTACCGGGGCGGCTTCTTCCTTGGTCATTAAACGGTTGGGGTAATTGGCATGCGCCGGGCTGCTCAACAGGTAATACACAGCCGGGTTAGCGGCATCGGTACTTTTAAAGCTTACATCTTTAGTGCCTTTACCTAAGTACAGGCAGCTCATTTTGTCTACATCATAGGTTACGCCGTCGGCTACTACTACACCGCTGCCACCTACGTTAATAATGCCTAATTCGCGGCGCTCTAAAAAGTACTCGGCTTTCAGTTCTTCGTTGGTTTCTAAAGTAACTGAGCTGTTAACCGGTTTTACACCACCCACAATTACGCGATCGTAGTGTGAATACACAGTGGTTATTTTATCGGCCTGCATTAACTCTTCCACCAAAAACGACTCGCGTAGTTCCTGGGTGGTCATGCGGCTTACTTCTTTCTTGCTATTTTCAAATCTTACTTCCATTGGGTAAAGTTATCAGTTGGCTGTTGCCAGTTTTCAGTTTTTATTTCTTGTGTCAAAGAAAGTCTTGGCTCTTGTTTCTTATCTCTTGATTCTATCCTTATCTTCCCATCCAGCCGCCATCCACGGTAAGGATGTGCCCGCTTACGTAAGCGCCTGCCTCGGATGCTAAAAATACGGCAGGGCCTTTAAAGTCTTCCGCTTCGCCCCAGCGGCCTGCCGGTATCCGGTCCAAAATACTTTTGCTGCGGTCGGGATCATTACGCAGGGCTTCAGTATTATCGGTAGCAATGTAACCCGGTGCAATACCGTTTACGGTTACCCCTTTAGAGGTCCATTCGTTGGCTAAAGCCTTAACCAAGCTACCCAAAGCGCCTTTACTTGCGGCATAACCCGGTACATTAATACCACCCTGAAAAGTTAACAGCGAGCAAGTAAAAATAATTTTACCACTACCCGCCTCTATCATTTTTTTACCCAGTTCGCGGGCTAAAATAAACGGGGCATCCAGGTTAAGCGAGAGTACATTGTCCCAGTATTCGTCAGGGTGTTCGGCAGCAGGTTTACGCATAATGGTACCGGCGTTGTTCACTAAAATATCTATACGCGGGTTTTCGGACTGTAGTTGGTTAATAAACGTATATACTCCATCGCGGCTGCTTAGATTAGCCTGGTAGGCTTTAAACTTACGGCCCAAGGCGGTAACCTGTTTTTCAATATCGCTGCCCTGCAGTTCAACCGAACCCGATACCACAATAATATCGGCACCGGCTTCGGCCAAGCCAATGGCCATACCTTTACCAATACCTTTATTGCCGCCGGTTACCAGCGCAGTTTTACCCGTTAAATCAAATAGCTTAGATAGATCACTCATTTTGTATGATAATAAATTTAGATGTTTGTTTAATTAGGCTGCTACGGGATATTTAATAGCCTGCCGTGCCAGCAATACCCATTGGCCTTTTACTTTTTGCCATACCAGCAAAATCAAAAGCTTTACCGTACCGGGATCTTTACCTTTATCATGCGTATTGCCCGATAGCGTATGACGCACAATGGCCGTACTACCCGACACCTGTATGGTTTGATCGGTAAACTCCAGGCTGGTAAAATCGGTATCGCCGCTGATGAACGAATGCAAAAATTCTTGTTTGTTCTGTATTTTACCGCCAGAGTGTCCAAAGGTCAATTTATCAGATGCCATGGCCGAAAGTTCGGCACTATCGGGTTCTACCATTAACTTGCGGATTTTTTCAACAGCTTGCTCTACATCCATCTTAGCGTTAGCTTTTGGTTTTTTTTGCGCTTTAAGCGATAACGTGGTAGTGGTCATGAGTAAAATAACAGCAAGTTTGAGCAGTGTGGTGTTCTTCATGGATTATAATCTCTTTATAATTATATTCGCTACCAGCTAAATTGGTTTTACTTGCCGGTAGCATTACAAATGTAAGGGGTTCTTTTATAGTTAAAACCCCCTAACACATATTTATTTATCATAATACAGATACGTCCGGGTGCAATCGTTTGCATAAAAGCAGCATCTTCATTTATTTTAAACTTCTGCACAACAAAGTTTTGTATCCATGGGTTAATCAGCTACTTTTGTACATTAAGATAAATATACGACATGTCACACCATCACCATACCGAAGAAAAAAATTACGATTCATACTTTTACATAATTGCCTTGTTAACCGGCATGTTTGTAGGTTTTGTTATTGACAGGGGCTTAATTTACATCCCAATTGGTGGTGTGTTAGGTTTGTTAACCGCAGCATTATTTATCAAGTTTTTGGTAAGAGGCCGTCATGATGCCTGATAGGCAGGAACTTCCCTCTTTTATACGCACATGGAACCAGCTTTACGGTATAATTATCGTGTGGCTGGTTTTTTTAATTTTCGTATTTTGGCTCATTACCATCTCCTTTAAATGAGCCTGCCCGATTGGATTGTTTTAGCCGTTACGCTGTTTGCCATAATTGCTTATGGTATTTATAAAAGCAGCGGCAGTAAAAATCTGGATCAGTACCTGGTTGGCGGTCGCTCGTTGCCCTGGTACCACATCGGCCTTTCGGTAATGGCCACACAGGCCAGTGCTATCACTTTTCTTTCGGCACCCGGCCTGGCTTACGCCGATGGGATGCGCTTTGTACAGTTCTACTTCGGTTTGCCACTGGCCATGATCGTGCTGTGCATCACCTTCGTGCCCATCTTTCATCAATTAAAAGTATATACCGCCTACGAATATTTGGAGCAGCGCTTCGATCTGAAAACACGGGCATTAACCGCCTTTTTGTTTTTGCTACAACGTGGCTTATCTACCGGCATTACTATTTATGCACCATCTATAATTCTGTCTACCATATTACAAATCAACGTGGTTTACACCACCCTGTTTATAGGCACGCTGGTCATATTTTATACAGTTTACGGAGGAACCAAGGCGGTATCATACACGCAGGTGCTGCAAATGAGTATTATTTTTGCGGGAATGTTTTTGGCCGGGGTGGTGGTAGTAAAGCTACTGCCAGATGGTGTTGGATTTAAAAATTCGTTGCAATTAGCGGGCAAGCTTAACCGCATGAATGTAATTGACTGGAAGTTTGACCCCAAAAACCAATATAATGTTTGGAGTGGATTAATAGGCGGTTTCTTTTTGCAGCTCGCCTATTTCGGTACAGACCAAAGCCAGGTGGGCCGCTATTTAACCGGCAGTTCGGTTGGGCAAAGCCGTATAGGTTTGCTCATGAACGGGTTGATTAAGATCCCGATGCAATTTTTGATATTGTTGATAGGTGTATTGGTGTTCACCTTTTACCAGTTTAAACAACCGCCGCTGTTTTTTAACCGCAACGAAGTTAAGCTGATCAAAGAAAGTAAGTATGCGAGCCAATACCAAAAACTGGAACAGCAATACAACTCGGCATCTCTGCAAAAAAAGCTCAAGGCTGATGATTTGGTTAAGGCGCTCAATAGGGATGATAAACAAGCCGTAATTACTGCACAGGCTGGCTTGCAACAATACCAAACTCAAACCGATACTCTGCGTAAACAAGGCATAGCCCTAATAAAACAGAACAACGCGCTGGCAGAAGTAAATGACACCAACTACATTTTCCTGAGCTTTGTAACCGGTTACCTGCCTAAAGGATTGGTAGGCTTGCTAATAGCTATTGTGTTTTTAGCTTCGATGGGGTCAACGGCCAGTGCGCTAAATTCGCTGGCCTCCACTACAGTGGTAGATATTTATAAACGTGTGATTAACAAAAATGCTACCGACCAAAACTATGTAAACGCATCGCGCCTGGCTACTATATTTTGGGGAATCGTTTGTTTGATAATGGCTCTTTATGCCGGGCAGTTAGGTAATTTACTGGAAGCCGTTAACAAGTTAGGTTCTTACATGTACGGCACCATGCTGGGCATATTTGTGGTAGCCTTTTACCTTAAACACATAACAGGTAATGCCGTTTTTATTGCCGCTTTATTTACCGAAGCCATAGTGGTTTACTGCGGATGGAAAGAGGTGATGGCTTATTTATGGCTGAATGCTTTGGGTTGCATCTTATTGGTATTGATAGCCTTGCTTATTACTCCTTTCGTAAAACAAAAAAATCAGGCTTATGGGCCGGATTTGTAATGTTAATATATGAACATAAGCCTTTGCTAATAATGCTTATCAAATTAATTGTTCATGCCTCTACAAGCTGAGCATCACGGTTCAAGCAATTTATTATTTCTCCTACAGATGCCACCTGAATTTAAAGCTCAAACTGGCAGTTGAATGATAGATATATAGCGGGTAATGTTAACAAGAAAAATCTATTCTAAATGATTAGTGTTCATCTACCCGTCAGAAAACATCTCTCATTCGTTTGAGACGACCAACAACGTTTTTTTAAACTTACTACGTTAAGCGTTGCAAATACATTTGAATCGTATTCTCCAAACCGTAGTATAGAGCATCGCAAATGAGGGCATGGCCTATGCTTACTTCCTGTAAGCTGGGTACGTGTTGGGCGAAGTATTTCAGGTTTTTTAAATCCAAGTCGTGACCCGCATTTAAACCTAAACCCACTTTTTGAGCTATTTCGGCAGCCTGAATATAAGGAGCGGCAGCCAGTTCAATGCCCTGATGATAATGGCTGGCGTAGGCTTCAGTATAAAGTTCCACGCGGTCGGTACCGGTTTCGGCGGCGGCTTCTACCATATCTTTCAGCGGGTCTACAAATAACGATACGCGGATGCCTTCATCATGAAAGCACTTGACCATATCCTGTAAATAGCGTTTGTGCGTAATGGTATCCCAGCCATGGTTGGAGGTTAACTGGTTAAGGACATCGGGCACTAAGGTCACCTGGTGAGGCTTAACCGCCAGTACCAAATCAACAAACTTCTTTTCCTCGCAATTACCTTCAATATTAAACTCGGTGGTAACGGTTTCCTTTAAAGCGTACACATCATCGTAACGTATATGGCGCTCATCGGGCCGTGGATGTACAGTGATGCCTTGCGCCCCAAAGCGTTCACAATCTTTAGCAACTTGTATTAGATCGGGGTTGTTACCTCCGCGCGAGTTACGCAGGGTGGCTATTTTGTTAATATTTACAGAAAGGCGGATCATCGGCAAAAATGTTTAGTGCAAAGTAAATCTTTATCTATAACACTTCAATACCCTTTGAGATTGTTTTATGTGTAAATTATCTGTTCAAAAAATTAGCTTTGAGTAAGGGTGATCATTACTCCAAAGCCATCAGGGTCGGGGTAAAGTGTGCCGTTAGCATTCCAGTATGGGTTTTTTGCAGGGATTGGGGTGATGCCACTTGCTGCAAATTTCTGCTTTAAATGTTCAACTTCTTCCATGCTGTTTAAGTAGAACACCAGCAGATCGTCTTCATCGGGATGGTGCTCCGGGACTTCTGCAGAGGTGGTAAATTCCAGGTGCCAGCCGGTGTTTTTCAACCCGAGGAAAATACCATCGTAACCATTATGGTCTTCAAAGTGGCCTAAAATTTTTAGGCCTAATATATCGCAGTAAAAACGGACGATAGGTTTAAGATTAGCAGTGTGCCGTGCAACCCTTAATTTCACAACGCAGGGTTGATGTTTACAATGCCCGAACCGTTCACAAAAAAGGTATTCACCGTTACCGGCAGCTTACCCATAGGCGTAAGCTGCCTGCTGATTACTTTAGCCGCCGATATTTGCATGCCTTCATCTTTTTGATAGCAAGCCAGCAAAATACCGCTTTTTTCGATGCCCGGTATAGCGGCCAGCGTGTAAGGGTTGGCGAATACACTGATAGCCGTGTTAGGTAAAGCGGCTAATTGTACAATACAGTTTTTAACGTCGTTGTTAAAATCGAGCTTGCTGCCCGGGCGCAAACGGGTATCATGAACACCCACAATTACCTGGCTGTAACCTTTTAAATCGAAAAGCAACTTGTTTACCTCTGTAGAAGACGCGCTTTTTTCGAGGTTAAATAAGGTGCTGTTGGCATACGTTTTAGCTAACTCCTGCTGATACGGGGTAGCCGCTCCGGGACCAATACTTACCAGCGCCGTACGCTGGGCAAAATTAATACGTTGCAGCAGGCCGTTATCTTGTAACAGGGTTACGGCAGCATCGCTCAGTTGTTGTACCAGGTTTTTAGCTGCCGGGCGGTTAAGGTCTTCTGTAATACTTCGCTCATCAGCAGGCTGGTATTGCTGTAAACCGGCAAAATATTTAGCGGCTAAAACCTTGCGTACCTTGGCATCCAGTTCGGCCTCAGCTATCAGGCCTTTGCGTATGGCTACCTTAATTTTTTTAATAGCCCTACAAGAGTTTTCAGACAGTTCGATGATGTCGGTACCGGCCATAAATGCACGCAGATCGGCCTCGCCTTCCGGGAAGTATTTAACTACGGCTTTCATCTCCATGGCATCAGATACAACAAGACCTTTAAAGCCCAATGAATCTTTTAATAACCCGGTTATAATAGGTTGTGATATGGAAGATGGTAAATTTTTGGTAGCATCAAGCGCGGGTATGTTCATGTGCGCAACCATTACGCCGCTGATGCCGGCCTCTATGGCTTGCTTAAAAGGGTATTCCTCTAAAGTATCTAAACGCGTACGCGAAAAATTGAGGAGCGGCAAATCAAAGTGCGAGTCTACATTGGTATCGCCATGGCCCGGAAAATGTTTGGCCGTAGTGAGCAAGCCACACTGCTGCATCCCCTGCATATAAGCAATGGCACGAAGTGAAACTTTATACTTATCATCGCCAAAAGAGCGATAATTAATTACCGGGTTGTTGGGGTTATTGTTCACATCAACCACGGGGGCAAAGTTCATGTGGGCACCAATGCGCTTAAAATCGTATGCTATTTGTCGGCCCATCTGGTTAAGCAGTCTTTCATCCTGTATGGCACCCAGCGTCATCTGATAAGGGTACGATATGGTAGAATCCAGTCGCATACCCAAGCCCCATTCGCCGTCCATGGCTACAAGTAACGGTACGTGAGCAAGTTTTTGGTATTGGTTAGTTAATGCTGCCTGCCTAACCGGCCCGCCCTGAAAGAATACCAGTCCGCCGATTTGCTCCTTTTTAATGACTTTGGCCACCGAATCGGAATAGGCTTTACCCCGGTTGGTATGCGCCCTGATAAAGAACAATTGGGCAACTTTATGCCTACGGTTCAGTTTTTTAAAAACCGAATCTACCCATTCGTTCTGGGTGTTGAGCGAAGAAATATAATCGGCCTGTTGTGCAAAGCTGCCTGCTGCAACCCCGGTTAACAGCGCGGTAAGTGCAAAACGTAATTTTAAATACATGGTCATAACTTACATCAAAAGTAAGGAATTAATTAGCCCCTCCCAAACCCTCCCCGGGAGGGAGGGCTTTAAATAAGCTTTATTGAAGTCTTCCCTCCCGGAGGGAGATTTAGAGGGGGCTATTCCCGGGAAGGGTTAGGGGGGCTTCTTTTATTTTTTTGCTAAATAAACCTCAGCCATTTAATCGCATCTATAAATCATTCAGTTTTTAATTAAAACTTATACATGATGAAAAAAATATTTTTTATAGCAGCCATGGTGCTGCTCATAGCCGGTACCGCCGATGCACAACGCCGGGGTTACCGCAAACAACGCGCATCTGACGATTATTACCAGCCGCGTATCGGTTTAACGGGAGGGCTGAACATTGCCAATACGGTAAGTTCGCGCAATTCCGATTTTAGTACCGATACTAAATTGGGCGCTAATGTGGGCTTATTTGTAGAAATCCCTATTGTGTACCCGCTATCTTTTCAGCCCGAAATACTGTATTCGCAAAAGGGGTACCGCGCCAATACCGTTTATGGCGAATTTGCCCAGCGTGCCAACTTTATCGACGTACCTATTTTGGCTAAAATTAAATTGGCACCTGCGTTCAATGTACTGGTTGGTCCGCAGGTATCGTTTTTAATGAATACCCGTAACACATATTATAATGGCTTCAACGTAGTTTACCAAGACCAGTACAATTACAATGGCGATAAAACCTTTGTTGGCGGTGTATTAGGCATAGCGCTCGACTTAAACAAAAACGTTGACCTTCGCGGCCGCTACACTATAGATTTCCAAGAAAATAATCCTAACGGCAGCTCTGGTGTACCCGATTACCGTAACCAGGTTTGGCAAATTGGCTTAGGCTTTAAATTTTAATACAATCAATAACTAATAAGGCTCTTAAAAAGAGCCTTATTAGTTATTGATCAAGTACCGTATTCGGGCGTAGTTACTTCACTTTCTTCAAACTCGTAATCAGTTAGCGGAGGGCAAGAACAAATAAGGGTACGATCGCCGTAAGTATCATTCACCCGGCCTACCGATGGCCAAAATTTGTATGCCGCTACATAAGGGAGTGGAAAAGCCGCTTTTTGGCGGGTGTACGGATGGCTCCACTCGTTACCGGTAATTACGGCCGCAGTATGTGGCGCGTTCTTTAACGGGTTATCGGTTTTATCTAATAAACCATTTTCCACATCGGTAATTTCGTGACGGATGGAAATCATGGCATCACAAAAACGATCCAGTTCATGCTTAGGTTCCGATTCGGTTGGCTCTACCATTACAGTACCAGCAACCGGGAAAGAAACCGTTGGCGCATGGAAACCGTAATCCATTAAACGTTTGGCAATATCGGTTACTTCCACACCAAAGTTTTTAAAGCTGCGGCAATCCAAAATCATTTCGTGTGCGCAGCGGCCGTTGGCACCGGCGTACAATACTGGGTAATGTTCCTCTAAACGGGCTTTAATATAGTTAGCGTTCAGGATAGCGTATTTGGTAGCGTCGGTTAAACCGTCGCCGCCCATCATAGCAATATAAGCGTGCGAAATGATCAGAATTGAGGCTGAACCCCAGGGCGCTGCCGAAACAGCCGGGATAGATTTACCCTGATCGATATTTACCACTGCATGGCCGGGCAGGTAAGGCACTAAATGCTTAGCTACACCAATTGGGCCCATGCCTGGGCCACCCCCACCGTGAGGAATACAGAAAGTTTTATGTAAGTTGAGGTGGCAAACATCGGCACCAATATTGGCCGGACTTGTTAAGCCTACCTGTGCATTCATGTTGGCGCCATCCATGTAAACTTGTCCGCCGTAGGCGTGTATAGTTTCGCAGATTTCGATAATAGATTCCTCGAATACACCATGGGTAGATGGATACGTTACCATTAAACAGCTCAGTTCATTTTTGTATTGCTTGGCTTTGGCTTTCATATCGGCCACATCAATGTTACCGTTATCATCGCAACGTACCACCACAATCTTCATACCGGCCATAGCTGCCGAGGCAGGGTTAGTACCATGTGCCGATGATGGAATCAAAGCTATATTACGGTGATGATCGCCCCTGTCGTTATGGTAAGCACGGATCACCATTAAGCCAGTGTACTCACCCTGGGCACCGGCATTAGGTTGCAGGCTCATGGCAGCAAAGCCGGTAATTTCGCTTAACCATTTATTCAGTTCGTCGAATATTTGCATGTAACCGCCGGTTTGGTCGGCCGGTGCAAATGGGTGCATTTTGCTAAGTTCAGGCCAGGTTACTGGTATCATTTCGGTGGTGGCGTTCAGCTTCATGGTGCATGAACCCAATGCGATCATCGAATGCGTCAACGACAAATCTTTAGCCTCTAACGATTTAATATAACGCAGCATTTCATGTTCCGAATGGTGCGAGTTAAATACCGGATGCGTTAAGAAGGCTGAAGTACGTTGCAGTTCGGCCGGAATTACGGTTTCCAGGTTAGCTTTCAGTTCGTCGAAATTTACATCGTTCAGCGTTTTACCTTTTACTTTGGCAAAAAAGCGGATGATAGTATTGATATCCTCGGGCGATGTAGTTTCATCTAAAGCAATGCTCACCGTTGAACCATTGTAATGCAGGTTCATTTCGTTGTTCAGCGCTTCAGATTTAATAGGGTTAGCCAAAACACCCAACTCAAATTTAACGGTATCAAAATAGCTGCTGTTCAGTTGCTCGTAGCCTAACTCACCTAAAGCTTTAGCTAATAAAATTGCCAAGCCATGCATACGTTGAGCAATTAAGGTTAAACCCTGCGCACCATGATACACGCCATACATACTGGCCATTATAGCCAGCAATGCCTGTGCGGTACAAATGTTTGACGTTGCTTTATCTCTGCGGATGTGTTGCTCGCGGGTTTGCAAAGCCATACGCAGTGCATAGTTGCCGGCACTATCAATGGTTACACCGATGATACGGCCCGGCATCGAGCGTTTATACTCATCTTTAGTGGCAAAAAACGCTGCATGCGGACCACCAAAGCCCATAGGTACGCCAAAACGCTGGCTGGTACCCACTACAATATCGGCACCCCACTCGCCCGGAGGAGTTAACAGCACCAGGCTCATTAAATCGGCCACTACGGTCAGCTTAATGTTTTTGGTGTGGGTTGTGGCGGCAAAATCGGTGTAGTTATAAACCGCGCCATCTTTAGCCGGATATTGTATTATGGCACCGAACATCTCGTCAGTCAGTTCAACCGCACGGTGATCGCCAATAATTAGTTGGATGCCGTAAGGCTCCGAACGGGTTTTTAAAATGTCTATAGTTTGCGGAAATACCTCTTCACTTACAAAAAAGGTATTGGCTTTTAAGTTTTTACGCAGGCTGTATTGCATAAACATGGCCTCGGCTGCAGCGGTGCCTTCATCTAATAACGAAGCGTTTGCAATCTGCATACCGGTTAAATCCAACACCATGGTTTGGTAATTCAACAGGGCCTGTAAACGGCCTTGTGCAATTTCGGCCTGGTAAGGGGTATATTGGGTGTACCATCCTGGGTTTTCGAGGATGTTGCGCTGAATAACGCCCGGTACAATTACATCATAATAACCTTGGCCAATGTAAGTTTTAAATACCTTGTTTTTCGATACAGTTTGTTTCAGCGTATTCAGATAATCGAACTCGCTTTTAGCGGCGGGTAAGTTTAGCGGATTTTTTAACCGGATCTTCTCGGGAACCGTTTGATCGATCAGTTCATCTAATGAATCTACACCAACAGTTTTCAGCATTTTAGCTGTGTCTGCATCATTTGGTGCAATGTGTCTGGCTTGGAATTTCTCCTGGTAATCAATATTCAGTTTCATGAAACGGGATGCCCTTTTTGTGTGCCGTAAAGGTACAATTTTAAGCAGGCATTAACAATTTGTAAAGGAATACTGACAATAGAATTGCTTAGCGCACAAGCAGGTATTGCCTTACATTTACAGGTGACGAGCATAAATAATTTAATTATTTTAGCACTTGGCATTCCGGTAAAATAATATCCTGTTTAAGTGGGTGTTTTTGTAATTTAAATTTGCTACATGGTCAACGCTTTAAAAAAAGTTGCTGTAATAATTCCTTTCTATCAAGATACAATTTCGGGTTATGAAAGCATCGCTCTACAACAATGTGCCAAAGTTTTGGGCAAGCATCCGGTTATAGCCGTTAAACCCGAAAGCCTTACCCTGCCTGAAGCTACCGCATATTTAGCTTTTACCAATGTGGTGAGCTTTAACGACAGCTACTTTGAAAGCATAGCCGGGTACAATCGACTGATGTTATCGGACGAATTTTACTGTCGGTTTTTAGATTATGAGTACATCCTTGTTTACCAGTTAGATGCCTTTGTTTTCAGCGATCAGTTATTGCATTGGTGTAATAAAGGCTTTGATTATATAGGCGCACCCTGGCTGCGCGATATTGAGCATGGTGATTGGTTTAAAGCCGCCAAATCCAAGCTGCAATATTATGTGCATACCCGTTACAATGTGCAAAAAAACGGTGAACCCAGCCCTAAACAGTTTGAAAACCGGACAGGTAATGGTGGCTTCTCGTTACGTAGGGTACAAAGGTTTCATGAACTCACTATAAGCAGACAAGCAGCTATTCAACGATATTTAGCCCAAAGCGGCAAGCATCAGTATAATGAAGACGCTTTTTGGAGCGTTGAAGTGAACCGCAAAAAAAAGGTGCTGAACATTCCTGACTATAAAACGGCTGTAGGTTTTGCTTTTGAGAACTCGCCGCAGCGTGCGTTAAATTTAAACCAACAGGTGTTACCTTTTGGCTGCCATGCCTGGGACAGGCATGTGGCGTTTTGGCAACCTTATTTTGAAAACTTTGATTACCAGATTTAGCCGTTAGGAACAGCCTTATACAGCCGGTAAATGTGCTTATTAAGCTTGAAAAAAAGCGCTTGAAATTTACGCCGGTATATAGTGCAATGCCATAAGGCTTGGTAAACCTTCACCATAGGAACTTCCGCCTTAATAGCTTGCGCAATAAAACTGTAAAAGGTTTCACGCTCGGCAGTTAGCTGGTCTTTAGAGGTCAGCGGCTGTGTTTGTGTGGGTAAGTGCTTATGCCATTTATTATACAGCTTTAAGATTTCATACACCCATTTTTTGTCGAAATTTCCTTCCGAAAAATGGTGCATTAATACTTCATAAGTTACTGCAACTTTATAATGCTGACCTACGGACAGCGAAAAATCAATATCATAAGCATGAAAACCGGTAAAGGTGTACTCATCGAACGGTATTTGCAGGGCAACCGCCCGTGGGCTACACATCCAAACGCCATCAATACAAACCACCTCAGTAAGCTTTTTGTTATCAGGATTACGGTAGTAATGCCGAAGTTCTTGAGTATTCTTATATCCCTGCAATATGTTCACATGGTCGGTTAAAATGCCGGCGCCATGCCAGCCTGATGGTGCAGCAGCTTTATAGGTACTACCGGCTACACCCAGTAAGCCTAACTGTGCATCGGCGTTAAAAATTCTTATTACCTGTTGGCCCCAGTTTAGTGTTTTAAACTCTACATCTTCATGTACAAAACAAAGCATATCATATTGGGCCTGCCTGGCACCCTGGTTATAAACAGCGCATATTCCGTAGGTACCATTACTATTATCAATACCCAGTATTTCGAACGGAACGCCTATGGTGTCGGCTATGCTTTGGCTCACAGCGGCCAGCATACTTTTATTGACCGAAGAAATTATTACAGAGATCATGGCAAGGCGCTATTAACATGGTAAAGCTATAAAATATATTAGCAGAGCCCGTTGTTTAAAATTTAGTTAATTTTGCAGATCAAATTTTTGGATGAAAACTTATTTCCGGTTACTTACCTTTGCCAGGCCAATTGAAAAATTTGCTATACCATATATAATCTGCACCATATTTGCCGTAATCTTCAATACTTTAAACCTGGCCCTATTAGCTCCGTTACTGCAAACGCTGTTCTCTCCTGATAGTAAAGAAAAAGTATCGGCCATACTTCAGGCCGGGCCACCATCGCCACTTAATTTAAGCGCTTACTTTACTTACTATGTTGATGTACTGGTAGATCGTTATAACAATTGGGGCGCTCTCCAATTTGTGTGCGGGGTTATTGTACTTTCGGTAATTTTAAGCAATTTATTTAAGTATTTTGCACAACGTACTATGGAAAATATGCGTGCGCATACTTTACTTAACCTACGCAGGGCCGTATTTGGAAATGTAATGAATTTGCATTTAGGCTATTTTAACAACGAGCGTAAAGGAGACATTATATCTAAAGTTGCTTCTGATGTGCAAACTGTACAGTTTTCGGTAACCGGTACCTTACAGGTAATTTTTAAAGAGCCATTGCAAATGATAGCTTACCTGGTTACGTTATTTGCGCTATCAACCAAACTAACCTTATTTTCATTGCTGGTAATACCTATATCTGCTTTCGTAATTTCGCGTATAGTTAAAAAACTAAAACAGCAGGCTGTATTGTCGCAGGAAATATATGGTAATATGATCAGTTATCTTGATGAAGCATTATCGGGTATCAAAATTATTAAAGCATTTAATGCAACAGAGTTTACCAAGCAAAAATTCCAGAATGAAAATGCTCGTTATACAAGTGTTATAAAAGCTATGGCCAGGAGGCAGCAACTGGCATCGCCTGTATCAGAAGCACTAAGCGTTTCAATGGTGGCAGGAATTGTTTTGTACGGTGGGTACTTGGTTCTTAATCACCAGTCTACGTTAAATGCGGCTGCATTTATTGGCTACATAGCTGTATTCTCTCAATTAATGAGACCCGCTAAAGCTATTTCCGATTCTTTTACCACCATACACTCGGGTATTGCAGCCGGTGAACGTGTTTTAGAATTGGTTGACGAAAAACCCCTGATTAATGATGCGCCAGATGCGATAGCCTTAAATGAATTTAAAGAGGGCATCCGGTTTAACAATGTATCGTTTGCCTACGGCGATAATGAAGTATTACACCAGTTGAACCTACAAATACCAGTTGGTAAAACGGTAGCTTTAGTAGGCCCATCTGGCGGTGGTAAATCAACTTTAATGGATTTGATTCCACGTTTTATGGATCCCAAGCAAGGTGAAATTTTAATAGACAGGCACGATATTAAAAAGGTGACCATGAATTCGCTGCGTGCTTTAATGGGTGTGGTAAACCAGGAATCCATTTTGTTTAACGATACCATTTACAACAACATCGCTTTTGGTAAACCCGGTGCTACGCCCCAGGAAGTAGAGGCCGCCGCGCGTATTGCCAATGCCCATTCCTTTATCCTCAAAACCGAAAATGGTTATCAAACCAGCGTGGGCGACAGGGGTATTAAACTATCGGGTGGACAAAAACAGCGTATTTGTATTGCACGGGCTGTATTGAGTAACCCACCAATTATGTTGTTGGATGAGGCTACCTCGGCGTTGGATACCGAATCGGAAAAACTGGTACAGGATGCGTTGAATAATTTGATGAAAGACCGCACATCGGTAATTATTGCTCACCGTTTAACTACGATACAAAATGCCGATATTATTATAGTGCTTGAGGATGGGCGCGTTGTGGAACAAGGCTCACATAGTGCATTGTTAATGAATAATGGGCTGTACCGTAAACTGATAGATTTGCAAACTTTTCAAATGGAATAAATGCAGCACTATACTTTATGTTATTCAACCTAATTACCCACCAGGCGCTTTGCCTTTGTATAATTAATTAGTTTAACTATGGTCCAGGTTATGCTGTAATTAATGAGTATAAGCGCAATATTGTACAATATAAAAGATACTAAGCTAAACTTAGCTGGTTCTATATGTAAAGGCCTTAATATTTCGGGGGTGGCAAACACTAAAACAATGGCATGTACAAGGTAAATGCCAAAAGTAGTTTGCCGTGGCTGCAATACATCCAATGCCTTAAACGTCCTTATTTTTAAGAGCAAAGCAAATACCGATAACGAGTATAATATATTGCTAAAGCGTAAAGTATTATAACCATGAATACTTTTACGGGCCATAATCAGCAATATTTCCTGGTAGGCCATGGCATACGTAATGGCAATTAGTATAATAAGCAGCCAGTAAGGTACTCCCTTAATATATTGCTCTACAGTCAGCCAGTTTTTACGCAGCTGTGCCCCCAGCCACAAAAAGAAAACAAACCCTAATATAGCTGTGGTGTGCGCGGGGTTAACCCAGTTAAAATAAACGTTCACGCTATAAAATAGGGTAAAGGCTAAAAACACAGTACCTAACTTTACAGAATACAGATACTTCTTAAATATCAACAATAGGGTAATGCTTACCATAAAATTGATAATGAACCAGTAATTACTATACAGATAAACCATCTGAATTTCATTCCAGATGTTCTCCCAGTTAAAGCGGTCGTCGTGATACATATTGGCCTTTACCTGCAGGTTGATCATGTAACATACAATAAACATCCCCGACCAAAATAACCAGGGCCCAAACGTATTGGAGAAACGGCGTTTAAGATACTCCCCCGGTGTATAATCGGTAAACTTGTCGCCTATTAAAAAACCGGCGAGTAAGAAAAATGCGATGGTACCAAATTTGGTGGTTTGCGCCATACCGATATTAACCCAGTAATTAGCAGAACCTATTACCGGGTTTGTACCCAAACTATGCTCGGCCACAATAGCTATCATAGCTATGGCCCGTATATGATCTATAAAATCATAGCTCTGTTTTTTGGGTGCCAGGGTAACCGGATCGGGCATGTATATAAATAGATGTATAGAGGCAAAAGTACAACTGCTTGTTATAATTCTAACTTATTAACAGCAATTAACCATATTTGCTTGTAAATATATGGCTACAAATAAAATGCTTAACAAAGCTCTAAGCAAGGTTGGTGGTATCCCTTTTGTTAAATATAGGGTTTCAATAATTAATATGACGATATTATTATAACAAATTTTTTAAAAACAGCCCCCTCCGTAAAACAAAATCAGGTACAGATTACTCAACAGTAATTAATGCCACCAAGTCATAGTAGTAGTGCTTTATTTATCCTTAAACTTTTCTATCAGTTTCATGATCTCATCGGCTTCTTTCACATTTATTTTTTCCTTTTGCACAAAAAACGAGAACATGCGCTTTACCGAATTATCGAAATAGCCGTTCAGTAATTTATCTGATGCAAAGTTTTGATATTCGTCTTTACTGATAATGGGATGGTATTCATGGCTTTTACCATAAGCCGTATGGCCTACAAAACCCTTGGTTTCTAAAATCCTTATAATGGTAGATACCGTATTGTAAGCCGGTTTTGGCTCTGGCAATAGGTCTATCACATCTTTAACATAACCTTTTTTGATCTGCCAAAGCACATGCATCAGTTGTTCTTCTGCACGGGTTAGCTCTTTAATTTCCATAGTACAACTTATTTAACAGGCTGATAGTTAGCAAATAACCTTACAGCTACATAATATATAAAACTACAACTAATTTATTAGTCAAACAAAAAATTTTACGGTTGCCGACTTTTAGTTTTTAAAGCAGTTATTTGCTTACTAATTTATACCAGATGCATATCACATTTCATGGGGCAGCCCGCAACGTAACCGGAACAAAACATATAGTACAACTAAACAACGGAACTACCATACTGCTCGATTGCGGCATGTTTCAAGGCATGGGCGATAAAACCGACGACATGAACGAACACTTTGGTTTTAACCCGCTCCAGATCAACCATCTGATACTAAGCCATGCCCACATTGACCATTGCGGCCTCATCCCTAAACTGGTGGCTCAAGGCTTTGAAGGACAGATATTTTGCACCGCCCCTACTATGGATCTTGCACGCATCCTGCTGATGGATTCGGCCAGGATACAGGAGCAGGATGCCGAATACATGAACCGTAAGCGCAAAGAAAATCAAGCACCTTTAACCGCACTGTACACCGAAGAGCAGGCTATAGATGCCCTGCGCCTGTTTAAGATAGTAGACTATAACCAGGAAGTAGAAATTACTCCCCAAGTTAAGTTTACACTTACCGATGCCGGGCACGTAATAGGCAGCGCGGCCATCCACCTTACCATAGTTGAAAACGAAAAAGAAACCCGCATTACGTTTAGCGGCGATGTAGGCCGTTACGGCGATCTGTTGCTGCGCAGTCCTGAACCTTTTTCGCAATCTGATTATATTTTGCTGGAAAGCACTTACGGCGATTCGTTGCATAAAGACCTTGGGCCTATTGAGGATGCCTTGCAGGAGATCATCCATCATACCTGTATAGAAAAACGAGGCAAAGTTATTATACCCGCCTTTAGTGTTGGCCGTACGCAGGAACTGCTGTTTGCCTTAAACACACTGGAGCTGCAAGGTACTTTGCCCGATGTAAATTACTATGTGGATAGTCCGCTATCTGACAAGGCCACCCAGGTTATTAAAGACCACCCTGAGGTTTACAATAAAGAGGTTGCTGAGATCATGAAGACGGATCATGATGTTTTCTCCTTTAAAGGCCTGCGCTTTATAGAAAGTGCCGAAGAATCAAAATCGCTGAATGATGACGCACGGCCTATGGTTATCATCTCCTCATCGGGCATGGCCGAGGCCGGCAGGGTAAGGCATCACATCCGAAATAACATCGATAACAAAAAGAACACCATACTTATTGTGGGCTACTGCGAACCAAACTCGTTAGGAGGCCGATTGGTAAGAGGTGATAAAGCAATCCACATTTTTGGCGATGAATACGCTGTTAAAGCCGGAGTAGAGGTGATAAAAAGCATGAGCGCCCATGGCGATTATGAAGACCTGCTCCACTTTTTAAGCTGCCAGGATCCTAAAGAAGTAAAAAAGATTTTCCTGGTACATGGCGAATACGATACCCAGCAAAACTTTGCCGAAAAACTGAAAGAAAATGGATTTAATGATGTGGTGATACCATACCAGCATCAGCGGGTGGATTTGGAGTAGATTCATGGTTCATGGCCAGTAGGTTATAGTTTATTAAAAAGCTTCAAACTAAAATGTTATTGCAAGGAGCGGTAGCAACGTGGCAACCGCACGGAGCACTTAAACGCGTACGGTTGCCGCACTAAGCTTGCAATGACAAGGTTTTTTAATAAAATTTTTTTACCTCTTGATTACCTACTCATCCCCCATCAATTCCTGCACCAACTTCACCAACCCAACCGTTGCCTTCTCTTCAATTTTATACACAGACCCATAATTGCGCACCTCTGGAATCTTAGGATCGATGATATACTTGGGAACTTCGACCGGTACATAATCAATTAACCCTGCTGCCGGGTAAACAGCCAGAGAAGTGCCTACCAGTATGAAAATATCGGCCGTGGCACATAAGCGGGCTGCAGGTTCTATCATAGGCACATCCTCGCCAAACCAAACTACATGTGCCCGCAATGGTGAACCTAACTCGCATACCTCATTCATTTTAATTTCCCAGCCATTAATGGGATACGTTAACTTAGGATTAGCGCTCGATTGTGATCGGGTAATAACGCCATGCAAATGCACAACGTTGGTAGCGCCTGCCCGCTCATGCAAGTCGTCGATGTTTTGGGTGATAATAGTTACGTCGTACTTCTCCTGAAGTTTTGCTAATGCGTAATGTGCCGCGTTAGGCTGCGCTTCCAATACACCTTTACGTCGCTGGTTATAAAAGTCCTGCACCAGTTCGGGATTACGTGCCCAGGCTTGCGGAGTAGCTACGTCTTCAATGTTATAACCTTCCCATAAGCCGTCGCTATCGCGAAAAGTTCTCAGGCCGCTCTCGGCACTGATCCCCGCTCCTGTAAGAATGATGATCTTTTGCATAGTAGTGGTGCTATTTAAATCTTGGCTTTCTTCTCTTCGGCTTCCTCTATGTCTTCCGCATCGGGTTTCATAGATTTTTGCTGGATAGCAGCCTCGGCTTCATACTGCAAATTTAAATAAATAGGAAAATGATCTGACCCAAAGTTGCTTAACCTCTTTATTTGCTTGAGCTTGAAGTGTTTGGAAGTAAAGGCATGATCTAACGGAAAACGTAAAAATGGGTAATGCGCGTTGAACGAATTAAAGAATCCCCGGCCCCGGCGCGGATCAAGCAAGCCACTCATTTTGAGGAACAGTTCGGTGGTATAACTCCAGGCCACATCATTCAAATCGCCGGCTACTATTACCGGGGTGGTGCAGCCTTTGGCCAGATCGGCCACCAGCAATAGCTCCTTATCGCGCTCGGTAGAGCGCACATTTTCGCCTGGTACAGGCGGCGTAGGATGCACGGCGTAAAACTGCACTACTTGTCTGTTGGGTAGCCGTATTTGTGTATGTATTGATGGGACATCTTCTTCTACCAGGTACTTCACCTGCGGATCTATCAGTTCCAGTTTAGAATATAGCAGCAGGCCGTAAGTATTCTCTAAAGGCACCTTAACATGGTGTGGATAAGTATCCTGTAATGCTATAGTTTGCTGCTCCCAAAGCTTATTGGTTTCGAGCAATACCACTACATCGGGGTTGGCCTTTAGCACTTCTGCAACGCAGCCTTTTTTGTTAGTATTGTCCTCAAACACATTGGCTATCATAATACTGATGCTTTGCTTGGGCAAATCTTTATTAACGGCATATACTTGCTTTTTGCCTATTACCGTAAATGGCAATATCAGGTTAAACAAGTAGATGATATTAACTAATTGCGCCACAACAAACACCCAAAATACGGTTACTGAGCCTTTAAAAAAATATGCCCATAAAGTGCCGATTACAATATTGAGCAACAGTTTTTGCAATCGGGGATAATCAAACACCCGAAAGATCCAGTAATCGTTCCTTACCAGCGGCAATAGCGTACAACAAAGCAAGAAAGAGCTAAAAATGAGCAGAAAAGTATTCAAGTTAAAATGTTTAGATTTTTTGCTAAGCTAAAAATATTGCCAATTGTTTTAAAACATAAAAAGCAGGTAGCCCTTGCGGCACCTGCTCTTAATCACAATAGAACTGTTTTAATCTTAGTTTGTGCCGGCTGTTTTGGGTGCCTCTTTGCGGGGCAGCATTTCAGCGCGCTGAGCTGTGTTGTAAACAAACGATGCCACAATAGTAGCAGCTTGTTTAAGGTCGTCTTCTACTAAACGGTCATAAGTATCTTGGTTACTGTGGTGGGTACGGGTATTATAATCCATACCTTCCTGTATAAACTGGAAGCCGGGTATGTTAACACCATCAAAAGACTGGTGATCGGTACCGCCGGTGTTACTGATAGTTACGGTTGAAGCGCCTAAATCTTTAAAGGGCTCTAACCAGCTTTGAAAAATTGGACCAACAGCCGCATTACCTTGTAAATACACACCACGTATTTTACCAGTACCGTTATCTAAATTATAGTATGCCGATAGTTTACTTTGCTCTTTCTTTAAGCTGTCTTTTTTACCAAAGTGTGCGGCCACATAACCACGTGAGCCGTATAAGCCCTGCTCTTCTGAACTCCATAAAGCAATGCGGATGGTACGTTTAGGTTTGAAGCCAATGGTTTTTAATATACGCATAGCTTCCATCATTACCGCGCTGCCTGCAGCGTTATCGGTTGCGCCGGTACCTGCATGCCACGAGTCAAAGTGACCGCCCAGCATTACCACTTCTTCTTTCAATTTTTTATCAGTGCCCGGTATTTCGGCTATTACGTTATAGCCTTGCAGGTCATCGCTGTAAAACTGGGTTTGTACATCGGCTTCCATTTGTACTTTTTGGCCGGCACGTAGCAAGCGCACAATGCGCAGGTAATCTTCACCACTGGTTTCCAGTTCGGGCAAAGCTGCTTTGGCCGTATCGGCGTATGATGCACCGTTGGTGGTAAACACTGTACCATCGGTACCACGGGCCTGGCTTAATATCAAACCAGCACCTTCTTGCTGTAAAAACGTATTGATAGCGCCACGCATAGCCATAACTTTACGGCGGGCAGCCATCATGGCTTCCATTTGTGGATTACCACCAGCCCTTGGGCCACGGCCACCACCAACCTGAGGGGTAGCACTTGCCATTTTGGCTAATTCTTCATCAGTGTACCGGGAAAGATCAGGGTTTTTGCTACGCACTAAAGGGTTGGCAGCATCGAAAACTACAATTTTACCTGCCAGTTTACCTTTATATTTAGCCATATCGGTAAGCGTGTCTATCTTCACCAATACCACATCGCCTTTAATGACACCTTTGGTACTGCTGGTCCAGGCTTTAGGGATTGCTATAATAGCATGATAATAAGGCACAGTGATGGCAGCGTAGTTTTTATTAACCTGCCAGCCTTTACCAAACTTACCCCATGGCTCTAATTTACCGTTTACCAAGCCGTACCCCTGTAACTCTTTCAATGCCCAATTTTGCGCATTTTTTAAACCAGGAGAACCCGACAAACGCGGACCGGCCACATCAGTTAAGTAGAAAGCTGTTTTCATTACTTGTGAATGATTAAGGCCTTCGTCACGTATTTTTTGAACTATAGCCGGGTCAACCGACTCTTGTGCCAGTGCCGAAAGGCTTATACCTAAAGTTATCAGTGAAAAGAGTAGAGGGTATTTCATGCTTGTCGAACTTTTAATTATTAATAACACAAACTTATTCATTTAATGTACAATAAATCCAAATAAACAATAAAATAATTGTTGATAATTCAAATAATTTATAGTAAAATGATTAAACAAGCAAAAAAATTGTTTTAAAAGCCTGTTTTACTAAAAATCCTGTTTTTGTAAGGGAAAACTAAGATATAAGCTTATTCGTGTCTAATTGGAAATAAAAAAATTTTTAAATACCGCCTTTTCGTTATGATCTGTTTAAATCCTAACACTTAGGGCATAAAAAAAGCGCCTAAATCATCGATTTAAGCGCTTTAGATAGGTTTTGTCACCTTTTTGGCGGAATGGACGAGTCATGAACTGCGTTCATAAGTCATTCATTATCTGAATATTATATTTAAAAAAATCCAAGTACTTTATGAATCACGCAATAAAAAACTTTATGACTCTAAATCGTTGATTAAATATAGGAATAATTATAAATATTCGTTGGGTTTAATTCTGAATAATCACCTATGTAATTCAGCAAAAGATGATTGCTTTTAGTTATTTGCATTATGCTTGAGATGGTTCGATTCCCTTAAGGCCTATGGAAGATTTGAGGCTTTTTTGTTGACGTAGGCATTTATGCATAAGGCAGTCGTAGGTCGACGACGACAATCATATTTCTTATCTCAGGCTTTGACGGATATTGGTCAGATCTCAAATTTGTTGACAGCTGAACTCTCAGAACGTTTAATGCCAAGGTTGACAGGTTATCGGATAAAACACGAAGAGATGATGAAATGTTGAATAGTTAGGTTTCCGAAATCCCGAAAGTCTTTTCAGGGCCGCGATCGGCTGCAAGGTAATAAGCTGCTGGTGTAAGGCTGGTGAACTCTTTAAAATCGCGCACCAAATGCTGGTAGTCATAATAGCCCAGGTCGATAGCTATAGCAAACCAGTCTTTCTGAGGCTGGCCGTTTTTAATCTTCATCGCATTTTCAAACCGCGCAATGCGTGCGTATAATTTGGGGCTAATACCCTCGCGGTCCATAAACTGGCGGTAAAATTGCCGCTGGCTCAAGCATGCCTGGCCAGCCAACCAGTCGAGCGAATGGCTATTGGGATGGTTTAATAAATAATGACTGACTTTATCTACGGGCAACCACTGCTTTCTGGAGCGACCAACCAGGTGCAACAAAAAATCTTCCACGATGGGAATCATATCTAGGTAATTACTGGTATTTCGCAGCCGTTCGTTTACCTTGATGATTTCGTTAGAAAAGACCGATTCTGCGTCGACCATTTGGTTCGTCAATTCATAAGAAGGGATCCCTGTTAAACGGAATAACGCCCCTGGTTGAAATACTACCTGGAAGACCAGGAAGTTGCGGCCCACATAACGATTGGTGGCAATTGTCTGCTGACCTATCAGTCGGGAACAAGTGCTTGTTTCCAGCTTACCATTAAATCCATACTCTACCTGTTCCGGGTCCCTTGGCATAAATGACAAACAATTCTCGGCTCTCGGCCAGTATGCTTTAACCGGTAATTCTACCATCTCTGCCGGAAAATGACACCCTACTATCTGGTACCGCCTTACATAAGCAGCAAGGGCAGGCGACGGCGTACGGTAATCATAGATACCCATGGATAATTGGTTAAAACTTTAATGGCGGTCCAACAATTTTCATCCCTTGCGCTTCAAATAATTTTTTGGCCTCTGCTGGCTGCGGGATACCTTTGGTGACGGCTAAAGTTCGGAAAAAATCTTCCATATTGCCGGCTGGAGAAAAAAAGAAGAGCATTTTACAATACGGGCCGGTTTGACACGGCGCGTGCGGTGTTCCCCTTGGTATAAAGATGGAATCTCCGGGACCTAAAAGATGTTGTTCAGTTCCCAGTTGGAACAAGTGTTCGCCTTCCAGTACGTAAAACACTTCATCCTGTAAAGGGTGGATATGCAAGGGAGGGCCGCCTTTTTCATGACCCGTATATTCTGTTATCGACAATTGACCATTTGTATCTTTACCCGATACCTTGATATCTATTGGGCTGTTACCATAGAGCAGCGTTTTTTCGTTAAAACGGTTCCTGCCTTTTTTTAGGATATACCCCTTTACTTTAAGGGGGGCAGCAGTAAGCCTTTTTAACGAAGCTGACAAAACGCCGACTAGCAACGCTGTCTTTAAAAATGTTTTTCTTTCCATACCCAAAGATCGGAGTTCATTAGGGACGGTAGGTGGTAAGGAATGGACATCTTTAGCGTCATTAAATTCTCCGCACGGTCCATGTCCGTTTCGAAGCGGGCGTAGGTTCGAGCCCTGATCTTGTTACCGAATCAGACAGCTTGGATAAATCTAAGCTTGTCTGATTTTTGTTGGACCTAAATCACTGTTAATCTGAGGTAATTGTAAAGCGCCTTAATTTCTTTTTTGGTTCCAACGGCACGCCCTGAATGACTGTTCCATTTGGTGGGGTCGCAATCCCGGCCAGCGGACATATCTGCACGTTTACCATTAACCGTAATGCGCATGTAGATGGGCATTGCACCCCCTTTATCGTTTTTTTGCTTTCTGATATAGAAAAGCAGATGGACATTACTGTTCATAATTACAAGCTTAAAAGTTAAATAAAAGTAAGTTGTAACGTTCCTTTATCAAGATGTTAGATCCAATTACATCTTGATGATCAATCAATTAAAAGCAATTCGGTGCGAAGTGTTTTCCAATTTGGTACGCACCGAATTACGCTCATTTTTGTTGCGTTTTGGTGCATAATATGGTGTTTTGATGTCAAATAAAAACGATGTAAACTATTAATTTGCATCGTTTTAGCATATTTTGGTATTGTTTTTTGTAGTCCGTAGGGGAAAGATATCGAACCGCTTTTTAGAAGATTTGAGACGTTTGGCAAGTTGAAAAACATATTTTATAACAAGGAATAAATGTATTCGAACTACTTTTCTTTGTAAAGAAGCAAAAGAACTAAATACAAAAAACAAAATTGTAATCTTCCTTAATCAGATTTGTGGTGGTTAAAGCACAAGTTGCGGAACCGAATGATTTGATTTGTTTTAATTTAGTTTGACAGAACTACAATCAAATAAAGGTAATAATTAGAGTGCTGACAATAGTTCTATAAACAAGCCTTGATTATCAATCGCCATATTCAGCATCTTGATTATATTTTACACATTCACCGCACAAACCATTAGCTGTTATTGATTCTACATTATCGCCACATTGTATACATTCATGCTCTACCATAATTTCATATTCGCCTTCATAAACCATCCCTTTTCGGTCTTTTTCGGCATGTAAAATGAATTTAAAGTTACATGAAGGGCACTCAATAGATTTGTTATAATCATCAATAACAATTAGTTCATCGCAATCAGGGCATTCAAGGAAGTCAGTACCGCAATGATCACATTGAGCTGTTTGCAAAATAATATATGGATTGGTTGACGGTTGCGGTTCAAATATTCGCAACTGAGACTTGTCTAACGTGTCTGTTAATTTTCTCGGATCATAGACTTCATGTCTGCCATTGTAATCAATATTAGAATAGTCAAAATCGCAAATTTCGCAATGTCGCAAATCCGCTTCCTCAATAATTTCCTCTACTTCTGGTGTTAATAGTTCTGATTCTAATGAACGAAGTAAAGGCGTAAGGCTATGATGAAATAAGGTTTTACTCCGTTTTAATATTTCAATTAGATCCGGGTGAATATTTTCCTTTTTTGCAGGATCTGAAAAATCCCCAGAGTTACTGGAAACAAAAAAGGATTTTGGCATAAACTCAATTGATTCCTCGTCGAAAGGTAAATCCCAAACAACTTTCTCATTTGTCTTTATGTGATCAACCATACTCAAAAGGTGTAATGCGTCCGCCATGCTATTACGCTTATCCCCAACAAATGGAGCTTTTTTGTCTAAAGCCATTTTAGCTGCCTCTACCATATGGGCGTCTATAATGTCAATTGTTTTTGTTTTAGTCTTTAAAAAAACTTCAACCTTTGCAATGTGCTTGGTTTCCGCTTCTATTTTTTCATCTGAAGTAACTTTGATGCTATCTACTAATTTATCGATTGTATCGTTTTCTTTTGGAGCGAAATCTTTTACCGATTTTAAATATGCGATATGAGCTTTTGACTTCTTTTCTATATCATCGATACGATCTTTTGTATGAGTTTTATTCCTTTCGAACTCCTCAAGAATTTTTTCGTTAACAAGCACAACAAGTTGCCCATCATCGACTTTTTTCTCAATGAAATCTATTAAATCATATTGAAAATCGTAATCATGCTTTTTCGAAAGCACATTAAATCCGTTTGAAAGATATATCCAGTTATTAGTATCAAGAAAAACGAAAACCTTATCCATAGAGTTGCTAAACTATTTTGTCGATTGTTCTAAATATCGCTGTTTGATCTTCAAAAGTTCGACAAACTCTTGGTCTTTTTTAATCCTCCAAAATGTCCATCCACTGACGCTTACATTCCTAATAGCTCTCGCAGCCCCGCTTGGATAAGGGAACAATTTTTCCTTTCCATCAATCATTAAGGTAATAGATCCATTTGCATTTAACGTACCTGTAATGTTGCTATCTGATGCGGCAAACAAGGTGGTACCTGCTTGAATTATACCTGCTTGAATAAGCATTTCTAACGTTACATCCTGTTGCTCTTGATATTTCAATTTTCTAAACTTTAGGCCAAAGTAATAACAATTATTGAATAGATAACTTCTCTACAAAATCATTAATTAAGAAGAAGTTTGTAGCTTAATTCAAATAATTTCTATTTTAATTATGACCAATTCTCATAATGTTTGGGTGTATGACTATACAGAATTAATTATACTTAGTGCTAGTACCATATTATAGTTAGTACCATATTTTGTTTTTTTGCATATATGCAGAATTCTTTAAGGCGAAAAGTATTAGGTTCATGGTCGGTATAGTTAAACCAGTCCTCTGCATATAGATCATTTTGAGGTGCTGTATATTCAATTCCGCTTTTATAATATTCGGCAGTGACTGAAACACCAGGTATCGACCCTTTAATGGATTTTAAATACTTAAATTCAAAGTCATCGCTTTCCCAGCGCCAGGTTATCTTGCCATCCTTACTGCAAATAACCATAATCGGCACTTGTTCACTATGTACATAACGTAACAAAAATGCAGTAGCGCTCACTTCATATTTACCTGTCATAAAATTGATCAAGTCCGGCCCGAATGCTTTGCGAAAGCAATCGGCTTTAAAGCGCTCCTCAGGCATTAACAAGCAACTGGCAAAGTAATCAGCTTCTTTTTCCACGATATTTTCTGACTGAAAATTTGTGTAGGATGGATGAGACGGAGTTAAACCGGCTTCTAGGGCGATACGATGTTCATCTATGAAATAGTGCCCTAACTCGTGGGCGAAAGTAAATCTTGAACGAGGGCTGTTTTGCGGCGCTTTATCTAGGTTCATGTAAATATGAAATTCCCTGCTCAAATGCTCCAGCATCCCATCGAAATAATCTTCGTAATTACTGTAGTTAAAGGTAATACCACCCATTATGGCGATGTGTTCGGGTAATATGGGCAAATTGGGGCAATAGAGGTCAGCGACACCTCGCGCTAACGAAGACAAGACGCGTTTTCTTGAAGTTTTCAGTAGCGTTATTGAAGGATTATTTGTTTTTCGACTTGTTCCGGTCATCTAACATTTTTTGTTTTAAAGCGTCTGTTGGTGCTTTTCCTTCGCGCGCAGCCTGTGCCATATTCTGAGATACTTCTTCGTCAACGGGTGAAGCTATAGTCCAATTCTTTTCGATTCTGCCTCGTTTAAGGATCTCATCAGCTGAGGGTATGGTTGAAATAGCGTTGCGGATTTCCTTTTTATGGCATTCTTCAAAACGTTCAATTTCATCATCGGATACAGGAAACAGATAACCGTTGCCTCTGAAAGATTTGATCAGCCTGCGCTCAAACTCAGAAAGGTTATCCAAATTTCCCGGAACTAATTTTAGATCAGTCATTTCTTTGTTTTTGATAGTAGATAATTTACCTGTTGTTGTAATTTTTCAAGTGCCCGTTTTTTGATTTGCCGTCGATTGGGTTCTTTTATATTAAAAATAGTATTAATTCTATCGATTACATCAGATGGGATGTTTTTTCCGTCCTCGCTAAACTGATAACACATCAATAAAACGCCTTTTTCTTTATCATTTAACGTTGCAAGTGCCTGGTTTAATATCTCTTTTTCATAACATTCAGTGATTACCGGCTCTTCATGATCAATAGCCGATTCGAGAACCAAGATATCTTCTATAATTGCCAAATTAGAACTGGCTTTAATTTTTCTAAGTTCTAAGTGCAGTTCGTTTTTGGCAATACCATACAGCCAGCGTTTTATATCGTTGTCAATTTTTGGAGAATCCTTATTGTCGGTTTTAAACTGTGCGGCTTTGAGATAGGCATTGCACAAGCTGTTATTAAAAATAACTTCAGCTAATCCATCGTACAAACCATCATAGGGTTTGCAGACATTTTTACAGGCTACCATAAAAGCAGCGGAGAATTTTTCATAAAATACATTAAACGCCAGGTTCGCTACAGCAGGCTCGTCTTCATTCATGCCCATATATTCCATAAGCGTAAGATTTGATTCCTTACGCAGGTCTGCTAAAGACACGAATGAAGAAGCGTCATCCATCTGTGGTTTGGTTTAGTATATGATATTCCGTGACAAGATACAGCTTTGTCACGCTTTTTCATATACCTATACAAAAGAGCAACTATGACAATATATTACTTCATTTCATTTTTATTCCTGGGGATATTCATCTTCTTCGGTGATGGCTGGATTACTAATAAAACAGTAAGCGATACCTTTCATGAACTGGCTGTCGGAGCCTTTGGTGCGCTATTAGGTATGGCTATTAATACCATTATTAATCTAAGAAGTAAGCTTTGGGTTTGCTTTTTGGCATCTACCCTTTACCGGTTTAAGCATATCAGGATTTCTGCGGCCTATATTTTTAAGATAGAGATTGACGGTAAATACTTGCTGGTCAAAGGCCGGAATATAGATCAACTGCAACCAGTGGGCGGGGTTTATAAAAGATTACCGGATTCGTCTAAGTTTTTTCAGGAGCTGGAAATATTAGATGACAAGCAAATACCGATTTGTGATACCACCCGCCATGATTTGCGAATACGGGTAAAGGGTAGTCGGTTGCACAAGTTTTTAGAATGGTTTGATTCTAATCAGGACCGGGAGATATCACACTGGCGAGAGTTCTGCGAAGAACTAATTCTGCCCAATATTTTAAGTGGCACCGTATTTCCGCATATAAACTATAAGTTTCTGCACAGGAACCCACTTTATATACATCAGTCCGTTTTTTACGGATGCCCTGAGATTTTATTACACGAAGTGTATGAGTTGTTGCCTACCAGTGCCCAGGTAACAGCCTTAAAACATTTAATGCAGGCACAACAAACTAATTCTCCATTCCAGTGGGTGACAGAAAACACGATCCGGAGGTTGGGTTACTTACACGATAACACCAAGCCCTTTGCTGTTGCTGAACACGCGACTTCACTATTTGATAAAGAATTTAAAATAAAATAAGATGAATAAGATGTATATACCACAAACGTTCAATCAACAATTAGATGACCTGTTGAACCGTATTGCTGAAAAACTTCAACTTGATGATACGAGAAGGGCATCAGCAGAAAGAAGTTACGATGCCGTATCAGAATGGATTGAAGCCGATACCGGTTTTTTCAAAAATGTCCCGTTTGATATTTATCCCCAAGGCTCTTACCGGATCGGTACAAATGTAAAGCCACTACAGGGTGACGAATTTGATTTGGATATTGTGATACACATGACCATACCATACAGTGGCTTAGACCCGGTGGAAGTTTTAAATCAACTGGAGCGCAGGCTGCGGGAACATGGCCAGTATGAGACTATGTTAAAAAGGAAGAACAGGTGTATCAGAATCGTGTATGCTAACCTGTTTCATATCGACATACTGCCAGGTTTTCAAGAATCTCCACTCGACTTAAATCGTATTGTAGTGCCTGACCGGTCATTAAGAGACTGGACACCGAGCAATCCAAAAGGGTATGGTGACTGGTTTCAGTCAAAGTACATCAAGCAAGAACAAATGTTGTTGGAGAAGGCGTTGCGTGCGGAAGATTTGCCTGAGCAGATACCTTATCATTTAATGCAGCCCTTACAGCGAGCAGTACAATTAATAAAACGTTACCGGGACATTTATTTTAAAAGTAACCCGGATGCTGCTACCTCCAGCATCATTTTAACAACTATTGCCGGGATGTTTTACAACGGTGAGCGGTCGGAATATGAAGCAATAAAGGGCATTGTAAACAGGGCAAATGAGGCTGCCAAAGGTTTGACCGGACGGGTATTACATATTGTTAACCCTGCAAATCCTAATGAGATTTTTTCCGACAAGTGGATTAACGAACCGCATCTCTACAGGAGCTTTATCCAGTTTATTGCAGATTTTAAAAAGCTATGGGATAAAATCGAAAGTGCCAAAAATATACCGGGTATAATCGATATTCTTAAAGAGATGTACGGTGAAAACACTAGTACAAATTCGCTGATTGAACAGTCCGATTATATCTTAAAAGCCCGGAACAGTAGCCAGTTAGGTGTAGCCAGGCAAGGAGGCTTGATCACCGGGCTTACATCGACCTCCGCAATTGTAAAACCTAACAATTTTTATGGCAGCTGATTTTAGAGGCACCAAAAAACTAACGGCCATGCAACAGTATCTTGATTTTAAACAAAATTTGCCAGGCTGGCAAATTCAGTCTCGGCCGAACGGGTTTTCAGCAAAATCAGTCATTCAGCCAACACCGCTGAGTGACTATTATACGGTTCGGGTCACTTATAAGCAAGATTGTTCGCCGGTGATAAAAGTTTTGAATAACCAGCTGAAACCGCGCCAGCCTAAAGGAAAAATTAAGCACACTTATGCAGATGGATCATTATGCCTTTATTATCCTAAAGCTAGAGAGTGGACGCCTAATGACTTGATTTCTGAAACTATCGTGCCTTGGATCTCCGTCTGGCTTTATTATTATGAACTGTGGATCGCTACTGGAAATTGGCTAGGCGGTGGTATTGAACATTAACAAACAGAATTGTCTACAAAACTCTCACGCAACTGGTGCTGATTATATATATTTACGTGCTACATTTACTCTCTTATAGGCAAACTTAAACCATGGAAATCAAATTTATAGGTCAAGGACTTGATCCAGAAAGTGAGCACACCGCCGGGAATGTTATAATTAATTCCCTAAATGATATTGCATACACATCATTTAATGCTTTTGTAGCATTTGTTAGCACTGGTGGGTTAAAGAATATCCTTGATCAATTAAATGCGTTTATTGAGCGCGAAGGAAAAATACGTCTGTATGTAGGGGTTGATTTGAACGCCACATCTAAGGAGGTACTCGAACAATTGCTTGCTTTGGGTATTGAAACATATGTAATTTACTCCCCTAATAACATAATTTACCATCCTAAAATTTATACGTTTGAAGGCGGCGAAGTATCGAGAGCAATTGTAGGATCTACCAATTTAACAGAAAGTGGACTATTTCAAAATATTGAAGCGGCGGTGTGTGTAGATTTTCAAAAAGAAGACGAAATGGGCGCCGAATTTATTTCTGATATCTACGATCACTTTAACTCAATCATAAATGTTAAACACCCCAGTTGCTGCCGTCTAGATCAAGAGGTATTAGATATTCTTATTGAAAGTAAAGTAGTCATGCCCGAGGCTGCCGTCAGAGCAAAAGCTAATAAGATCAAAAAAGAGTTTGAACAAAAAGATGCTAAAGCAGATGTCCGTTTGAAACAATTATTCGGAAAGGTAAAACCAAAGCGGCCCCCTAAAGGTTACAAAAAATCCGTTACCAAAAAGGATCTTGTAGTTGAAAAGGGGCATGTTGAAGTAGAAGTTGCAGATCAAATAATCGATCTTTCTACTGGTGCCATGTGGATTGAAACAGGACGAATGACCGGGGGATCAAGAAATATTTTAGACTTATCCAAACACGGAAAGCTTGATGGTATAGATAAATTTGGCAGCGTTAGTTTTTTTGGCCTTGATCCAGAGGCAGCGGATACTCGCAAAGATATTACCATCTCTTTTGGAGGAAAAAGTTATATCGGTAACACAATATTTTATACCCCAGGAAATAGTAACTGGCGTTTTAGAATGAATGGCCGCACTGAAGAGGGAGAGAAGCTTACGACATTTGCAAAGCCAAACCTTGGTGAACATGGAGGGTTTCAATATTCGATCTTAATATTTACAATATTGGAAGATGATTTGTACAAGTTAGAAGTTGTTGATCAAGGTGAGTTGTCTGGACTTGTTGATAATTCTTCAATTTGGGCAAAGGGTGGGCATGGCAACGGAAGAGCTTACGGATTGATCCGATAATCTTTCCGCATATTGCGTTAAAAACCAGATTTTATCTTCCTCGTTGTATTGCTTAGGAAATTCATTTACAATCAACTTGATCTCAGCTTTTGATAAGTTATAAAGGATCATAAATCTAAGATCGAGGCTTCTTAATAGATCAATACGCTCCGATTTTGTCGGTTTTGTTAAATTCAATTGCTCAAACAGAGGATGCAAACGTTCATCATTGTATAGCAAAGAGTAAATTATCTGGTTTATATCTGCCTTTACCTTTGAAACTTCTTCCGGATGCGGTACGGGCATTTGGTTAACAACAGATTGTGTTAGATCTATACCGCTTAATTTTTTCTTTAGTATATAATCAAATACAATCGAATTAAACAAACCACACAAGTATAGTATATTTTCAGGATTGGTAGTCAAAAACTGAACTGATTGAATGGCGGGAATGAAAGGTAATATTGTCGCTATACAAGTACGTGTATTTGTTGCAGAAGTCAGGCTTCTCCAGGCTAGCATAAAAGGTTCGTGGTGATTCTTAGATAGCTCTTTCCACTTATCTCTACCAATAAAAAACCGAGACTGCGGTATAATTTTATTATTGAGAGGCCGTGCACTCGCCTTACTGCCATACATTTCATTCTCTGACATGCCATTAAAACCTGCAAATTTTCCATTAAATTGGTAAAAGAATTTACCTTCGTAGATTGGCAGACTATTATCGCTAGGTCTTTTAAAAATGTCTTTAGCGTGGGAATTTAGATGGACAATCCTGCCGAATTTAGCATACTCAACTGTGTTGAACGCAGGAAATTTATTAGCCAATCGCAACAGTAAATCAGCCTCTTTTTCATTGCTAAAATTGGGAAGCATGCCAGATAATGGATTGAGGCGCTTCAAGTCTTCATAATTAAGTTTAATCATTTGAGTTTCAGCATTTATGTCTTCCGGCGAACTGAGATTCATCGCAACTTGAAAATATTCTTTTTCTGGCCTGCCTAATAATAAGAAACAAAAGCGCTCTCGGCTATCAATATTGAAGATCTTCCTTCGATTAATAAAATCATAAACTGCTATTATGTGCTGATTTTTGACTAAATAGTTAAACAGTTTTTTGTTAACCTGGCTTGTTACCAGGCCGCTTTTTATTATCAAACCTACAACACCATTGGCTTTCTTTAGTTGCACAGCTGCATTTGTGAACAAAGCATAGGTATTAAGTTCTCCTCCATTAGATAAGGAAAAAAATGAATCATTCTTCAGTGCTTTCTTTGCGATTTCTACTTGATCTTTAAAATTACTAGGCAAACTATTTACTGCAAATTTCTTTTCCTCAAATCGAATTTTTTCCCACGGCGGGTTACCCAAAATAATATCATATTCTCGTAATTTGCTTTTATCTAAAGCAAGTCCTTGATGATATATATGACCTCTGGCAAAAAGTTCCTGCTTCGTTTTTTCAACCACCGGCGACGCAGATTGCAAAAGAAAGTTAGCATGATAGAAATGATCACTGATATCCATATATGCTTTTGGCTGTCCTGTTTCCAATAACAAATTAAGTTTAGCTACTTCAAGAGCGATGCAGTCTACGTCAATTGCATAAATGTTTCTGGCTATACGTTGCAGCAAGGAAGATTTTTGATCAATTTCTAATCCGTTTTCTATTCCCCAAAAGTGAAAAAATCGGATAATTTCTATCAGAAAATTGCCCGCCCCACAAGAAAAGTCCGCGAATTTCAATTGACTGATTTGCGTTTCACTTGGATTGTTAGCATTCAAATAGGATGTAATCGTGCGATACGTTACAATACGAGCCAATGCTTTTGGCGTATAATAGCTTCCCAGTTTATTACGGTAATGCTTGACAGCACTGAATTTGTTTTGTTGATGCTCTTCCCCCGTTTCGATGCCAAGCAGTGTTTCATAAAGGCTGGAGATGTCTATATCAATATTTTCATTCCAATCTTTGAAATGATCTTCAAAAATCTGAATGATTTCGTAATCTGTAGCAGCGATAATTGTAGAAAAAAAGTTTGATTCTGCGAATGTGGTCTTAAGCCATTCGGAAACAGAGGTAAATCGTGTCTGCTGGTTTGCTTCATTTAATTGCTGCTTGAAAAAAATGCCAGCAATAAAAAGTGCACGTACGTTAAACCTTCGTTCGTTAAAAACCTCAGGATCTGCACCATCCGTCTTAGCCAAACATGCCTTTAAAATTGTTGCATATAGTGCAAGTGCCTTATTCATGATATGCTTGTCCGACTGTTAGTTGTTGTCTTTCCATGCTGATTAGTGGTTTATTAAAAAAGCTGAGCTTATGGTGAATATTTAATAAATAATCAATCTTCTTAGACAACGTCTCCTTCGATGGTAAAAAATGGTAACGGTTAAGTAATTTGTTTACGAGCGCATCTATGTTTAATTCTTCAAATTTATAGATGCTGATTTGCTTCACGCCAAGTTCATACAAGACGATTTTGTGTAATAGATCATCATAATACTTAACTTTTGTTTGCTTTAAAAGGCTTATATTTTTACGTGCTAACTCTAATAAGACGGATGGATGAACGTCCAATTTGTGTGCTAAATCTTCAAAAATACTTTCACTGCCCATTGAGAAGCCATTGATTGTACGGCTAGTTGAAAGGCAATTTATGTCAATACTTGAGGCGATTAAATTGTCCAGTTGATGTGCGTCAACTGTCAACCCGCGTTTGGATTTGGCAAAAGGATTTGCCCCTACCACTTTGTGAATCTCATTTAATTCAATGGGGTTAAAATTATATTGCTTGGTAATCTCATTTTCGATGTCTGCCTCCAAATGAAGACGTTGATAGTCGCTTTCGAGATCAGCAAGTAATTGTCCTTCTATAAATGTTTCTACATTATCGATAGCTTGATAGTCAATGTGTCGAAACTCAAAATTAGGAAGTTTGTGTGCAAGGTAAAATTCTTTCAAATTGAGACATTTTGAACTTTTCTTGGCTAAGGTTTTGGAGTTCAAGATACCTGGAGCCACAGGGAGTTTTGCAATGTAACCAGCGCTAATCGTAAATTTCGGATTAATCTTTTTTAATAGAAATGTAGCCACTCGCGAATTCAGAAAGGCCATGTGTGCAAATACGTTACCTTCATGTACTTGTATCCCTGGGCCTGAGGCGATAAACACTTGTCCCGGTTTAAGCACGCGTACATTAAGCCCAAGTGTTCCAGTATCGCTATATACTAACTGGGTTAAAGCCATTTTACTAATATTGCGCAAAGCGCTGCCTTTATTAGCTTTAACCTTTTCGGCGTTTTCTCCCCAATAAACTTTGTAATAATTCAAACCAGCCCATTTACTAAAACCACCACCCTTACTAACTAGTTTCCAATCAGGGCTACCATTGACTTCCCAGGCAAATTTTACAAAGTTTGCATTGTCACCAGTCGATGTGCCTTGCATAGGGTTTCCATAGTTACCGTAAGTTTCTAATTTCTGGATATTATTAAAGCGGTGCTCAAACTGATAATTAAATTCAAAGCTATGATTCTTTACAAATTGTTGCTGGTTAAGTTTGAAAATTACTTCATCAGGAAATTGTTTTGTTGCGAGTAAGTAGCGTTTTTGACTTAAATCAGTTTGTCGAAGCTCAACAAAACTGGTCTGGGGGTCCACTGATGCGCCAATTATAAGTAATGCAATATTGGTTTTTTCTCCATTTATATCCTCAAAAGCATTTGTGCCTAAGTCAACACATGTACGCAAATGCTGCTGCGACAGAAATAATTTGCGAAACCCTTTTAGCGATGAAAGATACATCCAGTTATTTTGCGCAACCAAACCAGCTACATCACTTGAGCCCATCCTTTCTACGATTCGCTGTAAGAACGACACGCAAAGATCTGACTTACTTTCTGGATAACGGGCAAACAAAAACTGTTTAAGGTCGATATCCATATCACGTTTACCCATAAAAGGAGGGTTAGTTAACCATATTTTTGTTTGTCCTTCTCTCTCCAATTTTTTCAATAAACCGTTGAATGTTTGCCCCCTAATGCGGCTGGATTGTACAACTGGTGCAAGAAAGCCAAGTTTGTCATTTTTAATACCTCCAAAAATATATATTCCAGTAATTTTTGCAGGAATTGCATGCCTACAAGCTCTAACAAAAAGGGCTAACGACGCTATGCGTGAAAGTTCAGGGTCAAGGTCATAACCTAGGATTCCGGTATTAAGGATAGTGTCTGTAATTTGCTGTGCACCCCACTCAGGGAATAATTGTTGATAGCGATCTCGGAGGACTTCATAGCTGTATAGTAAAAAATTGCCTCCACCTGATGCGCAGTCAATCACAACAGTATTCAAAATACTTTTAGCATTGACATCTTTAAGGCATTCGTCTACTAAATAACGTACCATGTAATCGTCGGTAAAAAATTGGGTAGTTAAAAGAAGTTCTCTACCTTCAATTTTTGCATTTCCGTGTCCAATTTTTCCAAAAGCCGCCTTTTCATCAACGCGTTTTAAAAATTGATAAGCCCACGCGATCAGTTTCTCAGATTCATCGCCAGCTAGATTAACAAGATTATTGATCTTTTCAGAAAATTGATCCAATAAGTCTGCTGGTAACTTTTTGCAAGTTGCGAGATAAATTTTGTGTAAATCTGGAAACCTGCTTTTTAACAATGAGGTCTCTGTACCTTTTGTAACCAGCGTATTATGAGATAGCGTAACTTTTGCGATAAAAATCGCAAGGAAAGTACTAATTTCCTGTGCTGGGATATCTATATGGCTTGCGGTTAACTTGCCAGTAATATAATTTAGAAATATCTTAAGATTTTGTTTCATGACTTCTCTGTTTGCCTGTGTTTGCATAAGCTTTAAGCTCTTCACTGACCAGCTGTATGGCTTGGAAAGTAGTTTCATTGACACCATACTCCTTCAGAATTTTTTCAGCAGTTTGTTGGGCTTTCAAATCACCCTCAGCAACATTATAATATTTAGCTATACGGACAATCTGCTCGTTAGTAGGTAGACGGTCGCCGCGTTCTATTTTACTTAGCAGCGGACTGTCAATGTCGGTGCCTTTTGAAACCTGGTGTAAAGTTTCTTCCTTTTCTTTGCGTAATTCACGAATGTAATGGCCTAAGGCAGACATGATTAATTATACAGTTAATGACTTGTCAAGATTTGTCAAATTAAAGAATTGGTTTTAATATATGAAAGTAAATCGGCAAATAATTTAATATGACCTATAGTTAAATATTTCATAGCCGTAAAACTCGTAAGCAAATAAAGCAAGCCATGTTTTGGTCGGACCAAAACGCTTGCCGGGACACCCGGGCCCGGTATGCTTTCACTTTGTTCTGCATAAAAATTTTGATAGGGAGCGGTAAATAAATATCTTTGGATATGGCATAAATGCCGGGCCGTTTCGCGGCTGATAAACGCAGGTTAACCCTGCGGCCCTTACGGGTTTCGATATTGCTCAATGCCTTGAGCAATTCTTCCAAACAGTTTTCAGCACAATTATGGCGAGGCCAAAAGTTCCCCCTTCAGAAAAGCGGTCGTTAAAAATCACTTTCAGGGTTACCGAAAGACAACGGCAACGGCTGTTGATCCTTGCGGACGCGTGTGGCACTAAGCCAGGCGAGTTGGTCAGGACTAAAGTATTTAAGGGGCATTTCCCACCTATGCGCTTGCCCAGGATTGACGAGAACACTTACGTCGAATTAAAAAAGATCGGTATTAATTTAAATCAATTGACAAGGCATGCCAACTCGGGCAGGCTGCCTTTGGGCATTGATAAAACTCTTGCCGCACTGTTGCGGCAGGAAGAAAAGATTTTAAGGATCTTATTGAAAGATGATAGCGGAACAGATCATAGGTAAAAGCTTTATGAATGCGTTAGACTATAATCTCAGAAAGTTTAAACTCAAAGATATCAGCCAAAGAGCCGAACTCCTGGAAACGAACTTTTCAGCAATGGATTTAAGCCTGATCAAAAAGGAAATCAATCTCGTCAGACGGATGCGCCCGGCAGTGGGCAATTATGTCTATCATACCAGCCTCAATTTTTCACAGGAAGAAAATGAGAAGCTAAGCAATGATAAACTACTTGCCATCGCCAGTGACTATTTACAGGGCATGGGTTTTACAAACAACCAGTATATGATATTCCGGCACTATGATGCCGGCCACCCACACATCCACCTATTGGCAAATCGTATCAAGTTTGATGGCGGGATCGTATCGGACAGCAAGAACTATGACCATAGCGAAGCTTTATCAAGAAAGTTAGAACGACTACATGATCTTAAGCCGGTAACGCAAAGTAAATATGTAGCCATACAAACATCCCCGAATAACGTAAAGGTATTCCCGACCAAAAGTACTTTCAGGCGTTCGCCTAAAAAAGATGAGATAGAAATGGTGCTCCGTACCGGACAGGCATCGCATAAAATGTTGGTTCAGGAAAAGCTGTCGCTTATCCTGAACCAACCGAAGCGGAGCATGCCCGATTTCATCCGGCAATGCGAAGCTGAAGGTGTATACCTGCTTTTTAACCAGGCAACGACCGGGTATATCAGCGGCATCACCTTTTTTTATAAGGACTTTAAAGCAAAGGGCCAGGCATTAGGTAGCCGCTTCAAATGGATGGAGATCGTAAAACAATTAGATTATGACCAAAACAGAGACCGTCAGAGCATTATTGAAGCTAACAGCAGAACAATATCAAAATACGGGGACCTCACCCCGGCAGGAAACGGAAACCCAGGAGACGGAAGAAGAAACGATAGTACAACTGCTGTTCCTCATGCAGAAAAACTCGTCGAACTCGGCCAGCCACATTTCCAAGATAACGAAAACACAGGACGAGATACAGAAACGGATGGAGCAAATAGAGCTGACAGCGGTGAAGCAGACCGCTTACCTGAAACAGATCCGGGCTTTAGTGATTCTAATAGGGGTGATATTACTGATTGGCGTGATGCTGGCCATGGCATTCAAATTTCAGATGATGAGGATGATGCTTTAAAAAGAAGGAAGCGTAGGAATATTGGCAGGTGATTTTTTTTATTTAGCCAGTTACTAAGCTAATTTTGTTGCCATTGTTTTTTTTCTTTTTTTGCTGGCCAGTCAGCACTCGACAGTTTAGAGAAGCTAATTAATGTGCCTGAATAGACCGGTAATGATCAGAGCTATTAACAGGTCATCATTTAATTTTAAATATTCTCTGAGTGCTTTGTTTGCCTGTACGATCTGATTCCGTACGGTTGAGGTGGCTATGCCCATTTCCAGGCTTACTTCTTCGTAGCTTTTACCTTCTAACTTACACAATGTGTAAACCTGTCTTCTTTGAGGAGGCAGGCTTTCTATTGCGTTTTTAAGGAGTTCGTTGTTTTCTTTGGTAATAATGGTTTCCTCCGCAAAGGTGTCAAATGCGGTGGATGACATGATCAGGCGTTCTTTTAACCGCTTATCCGCAGTAATTTTACGAAAATGCCCGTACACTAAATTTTCCGCGATCTTATATAGATAGGACTTGAAGGAACTTTCCGCATTTATGCTGTGCCTCTTTTCCCAAATCTTCAAAAAAAGGTCTTGTAACAGTTCTTGGGCGATGTCGTCGTCTCTTACCAAACGCAGGATATTCCTATAAAGTTGGCGGCTGTAAAGGTCGTACAGTTGCGTAAAAGCCAGTTGGCTACTTTGCTGTAGTTGATTGATTAAAAGCTGTAGTTTTTCATTATCCGAAGCCATACCTTTGCATTTGATAAGAAAATCAATAGTAAGCCATAAAGGATATCACCGGACTACAAGTTGCAATAGGGCCGGCGACCCACATGGTTATTGTAGCTAGGCTCTGGTAAACCCGTTATCTCTTTCAAAATAACCCTCAACAATAAACACAAGCGAGCACCAGCCCTATAGCGATATAGGTATGATGCAGCACTTACGCTCGCCGAGGTTAAATTTACCAGATTTAGATGCGAGGCTTGTGTGCAATCTTATCTTAATAGATTAGACTACAAAATCAATTTTCTGATTAATAAATTTATTTAAAAAATGTAATAAACAATGTAAAAACAAATTTAAATAAAATATTACATTATTTTATTAATGTAATACGTCAATTTTTACAAAAAATCACTTTATTACAGGGTGTTATATTTGTTTTACATCAATAAAAATGAGTAAAAACATCTATAACCGAATTAAATCTGTCTTAGCCGAAAAGGGTAAAACCAACATAGATTTGGCCGGTTCGTTGAATATTACTCCTGAAACTGTTTCGAGTTGGTGTACTAATTCTGCCCAGCCGTCTGTAAAAAGACTATTTGAAATATCAAAGGTTTTAGAAGTAGATGTGAGAATGTTATTAGTGTCAACTAAAGAGCAATAACACTAAGTAAAAGCGGCATTCATTCATAATAAATTGGGGTTATTGTTTTAAAGTTGGGTCATTCCCTCGCAACAGGCAAATTGCTTCGTTACGCCACGCGCATTCGCACCGGGCTTCATTCACAATCAGCCTTTTTGCACGCACGCCAGGAATGCTATTCGTTCCTCATTACATACCTGCCTTATCCCTATGCTCCAAATTATATAACAGGATTGAACAATTGATTATTATTTATCAGTTGGGGCTTTAGGACGATGCATTTCCATCACACCGCCACCACAAAATTAGCACCGCTGTAAAACCGTCAAGGGTTTATAAATGATGCGCTTTTTGATTTGTTTTTTTGCGGTCGCATCACCCTTGACCGTTTTCCGGCTTGCTGCTGCCAGTTGTTTAAGCGATGCAATGGCTTGGCACGGCCTGATATCTAACGTTTGTAACAACAGGATCTGCCTTATGAGAATGATTAGCTTGTTCCTCCATATATTACAGGGCAACAATTGCGAGCCATTGTAGCAATCGGGTCGTAATCTTCTATTGGTTACAAGAACAGCTCTTTTTTTTGCAATCTTATTTTAAGCCTGTTCATGTCTTCACTTACCTTAAGGTCGAGCGTCTTTGCATAATGTTGCGTTTGCTTAATAGTAGCATGGCCAAGCATTTTCGAGACGGTCTCTATCGGTACCCCATTACTTAAAGTCACAGTCGTTGCAAATGTATGACGTGCCAAATGATAAGTAAGCTCCACTTGGACACCGCAACAATCTGCGATCTCTTTGAGATAAGAATTCATCTTTTGATTGGTAAGTACTGGTAACACGGCACCGCTGACTATGCATTTCGGATGGCTATCATATTTTTTTATTATTTCGACAGCCTCCGCTAATAGCGGGATTCTTGATATAGCATTTGTTTTTTGCCTGTTAATAAAGATCCACAACTCTCCGTCTACACCAATTTGTATATCTTCCCGCTTTAAATTTTTGACATCGACATAGGCTAAGCCGGTATAACAGCTAAACAGGAAAATGTCCCTGACATTGCTCAGCCTTACATTTTCAAAATCCTTTTCGGCGATACGTTTAAGTTCTTTATCAGTCAACGCTGTTCTTTCCACCGTTTTTCTCGTCAATTTGAAATTGGAGAAGGGATCTCCCGGCAGCCATTTATTTCTAACACAAATCAGCACTATCTTTTTGAAATTGACTAAATATTTCATCGAAGTATTGTGATCGCAGTTCCTGACTGTTTTTAACCAGAATGCATACTGTGAAATAAATTCGTGGTCTAGATCTTTGATATCCCTGTCTTCGGTTCCATACTTCCACTTGATAAAATCCCGGGTGTGGTTATAGGAAATGCTGTACCGCTGCATGGTGCTTGGTGCGAAGTCAACTCCTTGCAATGCTTTCATTTGTGCATTATGTTCTGTAAACACGTCAAGGATCTTCCTCCGCTGTTCTACGTTGCCGGTAAGTATGTCCTTAATTACCTGTGCGGAAATTTCCCGATCCGCCTCTATGAGAGATCTTTTGGCCTGGAAAATTCTTAATTCTAATGCATTCAGGAATTGATTGAGTTCTTTCGCATCTTCACGTGTTCCGATCGCCCGTGCAGCCGAAGAGTTCCACTTCGTGGGTTCCCATTTTCTCTTAGATGATAATTCTACCGATCTGCCATCAACAGTGATCTTGAGGTAAACATAAAGCGGGCCTTTTTTTTGAGTTTTGGACTGTTTTAAATAAAAAAGTAGTCCGAAGCTTTTTTCTAACATAAACTAACATTTAAAGGTTAAACAAATGTCGGTTTAGAGTGTCATTCAAACAAGATGTCCACGCGGCGAACATGCTCATTGTCAATTTATTGCACGTTTTTCATTGCGTCTTTTTGGATCAGTCCGAAAAGTTGGGGGAACGAAAGCTTAGGCATAGATTTTAGTAAGTCTAAAAAGG
>NZ_JBHTMJ010000012.1:0-435695 GCF_042679325.1 Mucilaginibacter terrae | reverse complement strand
CTTTTTAGACTTACTAAAATCTATGCCTAAGCTTTCGTTCCCCCAACTTTTCGGACTGATCCTATTAAACACCATTTATTATGAAATCATTATTGTATATCATCGCCGTAATACTGGTAATAGGTTGGGCCATCAGTGTTATCGCTTACTCCATAGGCGGATTAATCCATATTTTAATTTTATTAGCCATTATTTCACTGGTAATAGGTTTGCTCAGGGGGTCATCGTCTACCACAACGGTGTAAAATAGGTTACTATTTCACCGATATATCATAATGCGGCTTCTCTGGAGCCGCATTTTTTATGGGCACCCATCATCTGTAATAAGTGATAACGCGTTAATCCTCTATACCAATAACACGTACCAGGATGCGGCTTGGGTGCGCTATGCCTAATGTTGTGCCTGGCTTGGTTATCAAATAAACGGTTAAGTAACCATCTACCACACCTTTCATTACTTTAAGCCGGGCATCAACATCATCAGGTATGTAGGTCATTGATTTTACAAAATGCAGCTTGCCTTTTTCATCAGCTATTACCTGCATAGAGTAGTTGAACGTGTTATATGCTTTATGAATAGTTACCGTAAATGTAGGGGAAAGATAATTATCGGCCAGCGTTACGTTTTCCATAGCAATTGCTTTGGTCACGTTCTTTTTAGTAACTGTAACGTTTGGGTTATTACTAATAAGGTTGGCCGGTTCGGTAGCGGCAAATGCCTTATTGATGTTTGCTATAGAAGCTTCAGTTTTTTTCTTGATGTATAGGCTATCTCTGCGGGGAGGGGTTTGCAATTTATCCGCAGTGGTATGCAGCACATTTTTTATATAGTCGTTGCTGTACAGGGTCATATAGATGTTGCTTTTATCATCTATCTTTTGATTGGCTACATACAATACCTGGAAAAGTATGCTGTCCTTAGTCAGTTTTTTTACCCTGAGCCAGGAGTGAGCTACGGTGGCCACCGAATCGTGATCGATAATAACCGGCTCTACAATAAACTTTTGCAGCACCAGGCTAAAGATCCGCACCGAATCGTCGGACAGAAAAGTGATCTGCCATTCGGGTTCTAAATGATAGCCGTAGTTATTATAGCCTAAATGGTTATCATACTCACGCCGCACTTCGGTGTAAGCAATGCCACGCACTTTTTTAAAGGAAACCCGAGCCTTTGACTTAGCACCACTGTTGTTGGATGGAGGTGTTTGCTTGCAGGAAACGGCCATTACAGCTGTGCAAAGCAATAACAATAAATATTTAGTTATTAAAAAAAGACGGTAGTTATTCATGCTTACCCATTTATAATTCCTCGTACCCCAAAATAAGCTGAAAAAACCTTAAAGCGCAAGTTAAGTATCCAATAGCTTCTTTATTGCGCCAGGGAATTTATTTAATTACTGTAAATTCAAATTTAGTTGTGAAATAATAAACTTATATTTAGCCTATAAATCAAACTTTAAACATGAGTCTTTTTTCTAAATTTTTGGGCAATGCCGGCGTGGCTAACCCCAACGAACTATTAACCGAGTATGCTAACCTGCTTACCGAGAATGAAACCATAGAAATTGGTTTTAAGCTGATAAGGGACGTGTTTATTTTTACTAATAAACGGCTTATTTTGGTTGATAAGCAAGGCATTACCGGTAGTAAGGTAGAGTACCTGTCTTTGGTTTACAAAAGTATCACCCGTTTTAGTATAGAAACTGCAGGGCATTTTGAACTGGATGCCGAACTGAAGATCTGGATCTCGAGTGAAATTACCCCGAGTATTAAAAAGAAGTTTAACAAGCAGGTAAATATATACGATCTGCAAAGAATATTGGCCCAACACGTGTTAGGCTAAATCCAGAATAAGATATAACGATCTATAACAGAACAACCGGCGTTAAACTGTGCTATTGCCAATTGCAAAACAGTAAGCCGGTTGTTTTTTAAAACGTATTTCAACTCACCGTGCCGGGCTAATGGGCCGGTTATTAATGTTGTTTTTGATTATAGGCATCTATTTGTGCGCCCACCGCATGAATATATTGCTGCGGTATGGTTTGAGTAGTCGTTTCGCCCGAAAAATACCAACCCCTGGGTGATCTCCGCAGATTAAAATACACGTCATCGGCACTGTTCTTATTCACAAAAAGATATTCCCCTTTTTCAACCGTTACCGGTCCGCCCAGTTGGGTGCCGTCCACACTTTCAAAAAAAGCATTAAATAAATGAGTAGGCATGTTGTATAGGTTAAAGTACGCAAAATTAGGGATAATTGTTGGGGATGACAAATTCATATATGGGCTATCCAAGCGTATAATTTCAATAAACGTTATGTTTAAATGTCGTCTACACTTTCAGTTTTTTCTCACCCACCACAACCCATTCCCCCAAAAACCGTTAATATTGCTGTACCATAAATGACTATACAGCAAATTCTTCAGCATTACTGGAAACACGAGGCTTTCAGGCCCATGCAGCAGCCCATTATTGAGGCTGTAATGCAGGGGCACGATGTGTTGGCGCTGCTTCCTACGGGTGGAGGTAAATCGGTTTGTTACCAGGTGCCGGCTTTAGCTATGGAGGGTATTTGCATTGTGGTATCGCCGCTGATTGCCTTAATGAAAGACCAGGTGGATAATTTGCAGGCCAAGGGTATAGAGGCGCTGTCTATTGTATCGGGAATGGGTAAGCGGGAGGTGGATATTGCGCTGGATAATTGCATTTATGGTCCGGTAAAATTCCTGTATCTATCGCCCGAGCGTTTGGTGAGCGAACTGGTGCAGGAACGTATCAAGTACATGAAAGTGAACCTGATAGCAGTTGATGAAGCGCACTGCATCTCGCAATGGGGTTACGATTTTCGGCCCCCGTACCTGCATATTGCCGATCTGCGTCGGCTGCACCCCAAGGTACCCATATTAGCCCTGACCGCCACGGCCACTGCCGAGGTAAGGGACGATATACAGGACAAGTTGCTGTTTAAGGAGCATAACGTTTTCCAGGAAAGTTTTGCGCGCAAAAACATCAGCTACCGGGTACAGCACGAAGAGAATAAATTACGCCGCATGCTCGAGGTAGCCCGCAGCGTGAACGGCAGCGGTATAGTATATGTACGTAGTCGTAAGGAAACCACCGAACTTAGTAAGTTTTTCAACGACCATAACATCCCGGCCGATTACTATCATGCCGGGCTGAGCGGCCATACCCGTACAGCCAAGCAGGAGCAGTGGAAAAACAACCATATCCGCATTATTGTGGCTACCAATGCCTTTGGTATGGGCATAGATAAACCCGACGTGCGTTTTGTGATGCACAAAGACCTGCCCGAAAGTCTGGAAGCCTATTACCAGGAAGCAGGCAGGGGCGGGCGCGATGAGCAAAAAGCCTATGCCATATTGCTGTATAACGAACTCGACCGGCAAAAGCAGCAGCGCAAATACGAGGTCAGCTTTCCATCGGTAGAGGAAATTAAGCAGGTGTACCATTACCTGGCCAACTACTACCAACTGGCCTATGGGGCAGGCGATGGGTTAAGCTTTGACCTGGACCTGGCCGATTTCAGCAGCCGTTTTAAACTGGATGCGCTTAAAAGTTTGAATGCCCTCAAGTTTTTAGAGCAGGGCGAATATTTGAGTTTTAATGAAAGCGTGTTTCTACCTTCCAGGTTTCAGTTTGAAATAGGGCATGACGAGTTGTACAATTTCCAGATCCAAAACCCGGCCTGGGACCCTTTCGTGAAAACCTTGCTGCGCTCGTACGGCGGCGCGTTCGATAATTATGCCCGTATCCGCGAATTTGACATTGCCCGCCGCACTAACCTCAGCGTGCAGCAGGTAACCGAAGCTTTGCAGCAACTAAATGCCTTTGAGGTCATCAGTTACCTGCCCCAAACCGATAAGCCGCAGGTAACCTACCTTAAACCCCGGCAAACATCGGCCAATTTATGGATAGACCGCCAGCAAATGGAAAACCGCCGCTCCATCTATCTTAAAAAAATGGAATCCATGCTGGCCTACACCGAAACGCCCAAATGCCGCAGCCAGCAACTGTTAGCTTACTTTAACGAACCCGACGCCCCCAAATGCGGCATTTGCGATGTTTGCTTGCGCGAAAATCGCCTGCAAAACGCCGGTCAGTTACAAAGCCAGTTAACCGATGAAATATTGCAATTATTAAGTTCGGCACCACATAGTTTAGAACAAATGGTATTAGCTCTTAAACACGGCAAAAGCCCCGAACGTTTAACCGCTATTCGCCAGTTACTGGATGCGGGCAGGATCAAGACTAACGGGGAGAAGTATTATTTGTAAATGGGGATTAGGTAAGTGCTAATGAAAGTACTCCGTTTGGGCAACCGCTGATTTTCTTTCCTCCCCAAGGAGGGATTTCACCTGTCTTTGTTTGCTGCCCGGCTTTGCAGGGTAAAGGCCTTGTGCAAATAGTAGCATAGGGAAGTGACTTGATTTTTTGGTTCTTTTTATCAAGAAAAGAACGATGGCCTCTTCGGCCACGAGCAAACCGGACGCATTTATTTCACATTAATCTAAGTTCAAAAGGGAAAAATTATTTCATAAATATTACTACTATTGCAGGCAAGTAAAACAAGGAAAGGGGTAGTGGTGTTGCATTTTTGTAGCCAATCCGCAAACACTTTGCTTTGTCTGCAATTACTATGATTTATTGTCTGTAAAGACTATTCCACTATGGCAAAACTAACCAGTAAAACCCAACCTGCTAAAACTGATATACCTTTAGAGCAGGAGTCTTCATTCCCACAATCACAACCAGTAAAAACTAAAAAGCCTTCATTGGCTAAAAGTAAAACACTTCAGCCCAAAGCTGCTACCTTCCCCGATTCGGTGCCCATTAAGGCAACTAAAGGGAAAGTTAAAGCGGCACAGCCCGAAACATCCATAACCGCTATTGTGGCAAACCTGGCTGTAAAAAAAGGCAGGAAAGTACCGGTTGCCAAAACTAACGATCTGCCCGTAATACACGAAAGCAACACCGCTGAAGAAATACCGGCAACCTTAAACGCGGTGGAAGTGTACAGCCGCTTTACCGATTTTGATATAGACCTGTTTAAAGGTGGTAAACACTTTAAGCTTTACGAAAAGCTGGGTTCGCACGTGGTTACACATAAAAATGTGGTAGGTACGTACTTTGCCGTATGGGCTCCAAATGCACGGTACATTTCGGTAATAGGCAATTTCAACGGCTGGAATAATGGCAGCCATGCGCTAAATCACCGCTGGGATGGTTCGGGTATTTGGGAAGGTTTTATTCCGCATATTGGTAACGGCGAGGTTTACAAATACTTCATCAACTCCAATAGTGGCGAAGACCTGCAAAAAGCCGACCCTTTTGCCCTGCGCTGGGAAGAACCACCACAAACGGCATCTATTGTGGCCGATACTTATTACGATTGGAACGATGCCGACTGGATGGCTAACCGCCATCAGCATAACGCATTAGATAAGCCGTATTCGGTTTACGAACTGCACTTAGGCTCGTGGGCACGCAGTAAGGAAAGTCCCGATGAATTTTTAACATACGACCAACTGGCCGATACTTTGGTGCCTTATATTAAAGATATGGGCTTCACCCACGTGGAGTTTATGCCCATTATGGAGCACCCTTATTATCCAAGCTGGGGATACCAGCTTACCGGCTATTTTGCAGCCACCTCGCGCTACGGTACCCCGCAACAGTTAATGCATTTAATTGAGCGTTTTCACCAGGAGGGTATAGGCGTAATATTAGATTGGGTTCCGTCACATTTCCCGGGCGATGCGCATTCGCTTTACCGTTTTGATGGTACACATTTGTATGAGCATGAGGATGTGCGCAAAGGTTACCACCCCGACTGGACCTCATATATTTTTAATTACGGACGTAACGAGGTAAAGGCATTTCTCATAAGCAATGCTTTGTTTTGGCTGGATAGGTATCATGCCGATGGTTTACGTGTAGATGGTGTAGCTTCGATGCTTTATCTCGACTATTCGCGTAAGCATGGCGAATGGGAGACCAATATATACGGCGGTAACCAAAATCTGGAAGCTGTAGCTTTTTTAAAAGAGTTTAACATGGCTGTGTACAGCAATTTCCCCGATGTGCAAACCATTGCCGAAGAATCAACCTCGTTTCACGGCGTAAGTCGCCCGGTTTATACGGGTGGTCTGGGCTTCGGCATGAAATGGATGATGGGCTGGATGCACGATACTATCAATTATTTTCAGCAAGATCCCATCAATAGAAAATATCATCATAATGAACTGACCTTCAGTTTGATATATGCCTTTACCGAGAATTTCATGCTGCCTTTTTCGCATGATGAGGTGGTGTACGGCAAAGGATCGATGCTCAGCAAAATGCCGGGTGATGAATGGCAGAAATATGCTAACCTACGCTTGTTGTACAGTTATATGTTTACTCATCCGGGTGCCAAGCTGCTGTTTATGGGGTCCGAGTTTGGTCAAACTTCAGAGTGGGCATTCGATAAGTCTTTAGACTGGTGGGTAACCCAGTTTAATTGCCACAGCGGCATGCAGCAAGCAGTTAAGGCACTTAACCACTTATACCGAAATGAGCCCGCCCTTTACGAAAAAGGTTTTGACAGTTCAGGCTTTGAATGGATAGACGGCGGAAATGCAAATGATTCGATACTGGTGTACGCCCGTAAAGGGCACGATGCCGCAAACGATGTGGTAGTAGTATTGAACATGACACCAGTAGTACGGTATAATTTCCGCATTGGTGTAACGGCAGCAGGCGAATGGAAAGAGATCTTTAATTCGGATGCCAGGCAATATTGGGGTAGCGGGGTTAATAACCCTTTGCCGCTTAATTCAGAAGCTCGGAGCTGGCATGGAAAAGCTAATTCCATTAATATTACTGTACCACCTTTAGGCGCGGTAATGTTCAAGAGGGGATAGAATACAAAGTCAAGAGTACAGAATCAGGAATACAGAGTTTACATCTAAATAGATGCTATGCATATTCTTGACCTCTGTACTCTATATTCTTTACTCTTATTACAGTGTCGCTTTATACTCGCAATTACCTATAGCCCGTTTATAATCTTCAATCGAATCGAAGTTTAAGCAAAGCTTAATGGCTTTTTTATAAAAGATAACGGCCTCGTCAAAGTTTTGGGCATATTCTTCAATAATACCTAAACGATAGTTCACCAATGATTTATCAACCAATGGACGTATCATGGCTTTGCCAGCTACATCGCGGGCTTTTTCCCATTGTTCTAAGTTGGTGTACAAAACAATGAGGTTAATATAGGCGTGCGGGTACTGCGGGTTACTACTAATAGCCGCTTTATAATGGTTTTCGGCGCGGTTATAGTCATCAAATTGGGTGCGGTACAACCAACCTAACGAATTATGTGCCTGGGCGGTACTGGGTTCTTCTAAAATAATGTTTTCCAACAGTTGCTTAGCCTGTAAATAATTGGCATTACGTATGGCTTCTTCGGCCTCTAAATATATATCTTCCCAGTTGTGCATGGTAAATTAATCAGGTGTGTAAAGTGCAATGTACAAAAATTGCTGTTAGGTTAACTGCACCTATAACGCTAAATGAAACATAAATGGCATTAACCAGTTCATTTATATAGTTAAACTACAATTGATGAGCCCTGAATTTTTTTATTTATACTTCATAGCCGGCACCATAGCACTGGTGCTTACCATTTACCAAATCGTTGCAACTTATCAGGCAATAAACTCTGGTAACATTATATTGTACTTTATACCTGTTATACTGTTATACTACATGGCCTATAAGGTTTATCATGTAAAAAACGATAACGAACTCATGTAACGAATAGGCTGAAATCATTAATTTTTAATGCAAAGAGCAAAACAAACCGTTTGTATTAAAGGTTAATGCAATAACACCTTAAATAGAAGAGTTATGTTAGCATTTGATCAAGACACCTGGACTACTGAACAGGAGATACCAACCCAACTGCACCGTCAGCCTTCAGAAGTTGACAGTGAAAGATTTTCAAGAGCGGAAGCTGTTGACCCGGATGATGAAGATCTGGAAGATGACGACGATTTAGATCTGGATGATGAGGATGATCTGGATCTGGATGATGAGGATGATTTAGATGATGACGTTGTACCTGGTTATGATGAGGATCTGGATACAGACGAAGACCTTGATGAGGATGAAGACTTAGACGATCCGCTAAGGGCTGAAGCTGATTTGGATGATACAGATGAGCCGGACGAATTGCCGGAATACGAAGAAGCCGATAATGAAGATTTAGGCTACCCTGATGAGCAGGAAGTTCGTGTGCCACAAGAAGGCAATGATGCTTCGTACAGTGAGCAAACCGATGTTACGCCACCAACTCCACATGAATTTCCATCGGAGGGAAGCCCTAAAACCGATTTTACCAGCCGTAACCAGGGCCGTACTACAGGCCGAATGGTGGGTCATGAGCCGGGTACCGAAGGCGGTATATAATTAAATAACTTATAAAATGAAAAACCACTTCTGTTAATAGGGTGGTTTTTTTTGATTAGGCTAAATTGTAAGGTATTTGTAGGATGCTTTTTGCCGTTGATTATCAATTCGGCAGAAAATTTTTAATAAAACAGTACAATTTGGTAGGAGTACCCTATTAATTTATATACTCCCAGGCACTTTGGTAACCGCCCAACTGCTCGGCATAAGTAATAAAATTAGCATAAAATGGCAATTGCGCCAGGGTAGAACTGTCGCCGATGACCACCAGCTTTTTACGGGCTCGGGTCATGGCTACGTTCATGCGGCGTATATCAGCTAAAAAGCCGACGTCGCCTTCATTATTACTCCTGGTCATGCTAATGTACACTATATCCCGTTCCTGTCCCTGAAAACTATCTATCGTATTTACTGAAATCTTCTCCCCATAAACCAACAATTCTGATTGATTTGCTAAATGTTCATTTAAAATCCTGATCTGTTCCTTGTAAGGGGAGATCACCGCAATGGAAGGAAAGTTTAAAACTGTATATCGTTCGCTAAATTGTTCTACCAACTGTCCCAAATGTTTAAATAAAAAAGCAGCTTCTTCGGGGTTGGTAGAGCTTGTCCCTTCCAGTTTTTCATCAAAACCGCAACCGGCGGTATCTACAAAATTCAATGGTTTATCACCCTCAAACAGTAACCGTTGCGCAACAGACTCATGCGCCCGCAGCTTATGCTCATAAAACACGGCAGACGAATAACCCATAATAGCCTCGTTCATGCGGTATTGTTCTTCCAGCAATGTCACTGCTTCGGGGTGCAGGGTTACACATTTTTGGAGCAGGGTACTGCTTAAACCTCCTGTAGCCGCTTCTATAGATTTAATAGTTGGTGAAAGTTGGAAATGGTCTCCGGCAAGCACTACTTTCTGTGCTTTTAGTATCGGGATCCAGCAGGCCGGTTCCAAAGCCTGCCCGGCCTCATCAATAACTACGGTAGTGAATTTAACATTACGCACGGTGTAATGGTTGGCCCCAACCAGTGTGGCGGTAATTACCTGCGCCTTGGTAACCAAATCGTCAATAATATACTGTTCGGTTTTACCCACCTCTTTCATAATCTTGTGTGCCTCGTCAAAAAGGGCTTTACGCTGGTCGCGTTCGGCTTTGCCAAAATTGCGCTTGTATTTATGCGCCATGTTTTTGTATTCACCAGCCTGCTTTTTCAGCTTTTTCACTTCCTTCATTTGAGGGTGCTCGGTCATCTTGCTGTCGAGCGTTAAGGCCATCAACCGTTCCGATACGCGTGCCGGATTGCCTATGCGTAAAACGTTCAATCCCTCGGCAAAAAGTTTTTCGCTCAGCAGGTCAACCGCCGTATTGCTTGGCGCTACTACCAAAATCTGTTCATGGTTTTGCGTAATCAGTGTTTTAATAGCTTGAACCAGTGTAGTGGTTTTACCAGTACCCGGTGGCCCATGCACCACGGCCAGATCCTGTGCCGCCAAAATTTTTTGCACCGCCGCCTGTTGCGATGGATTGAGGTTACCCAACGGCGTATTAACTATCTCATTAGAAAAAGACGGTGCTTTTTCTCCGGTCAGTATTTGTATTAAACGTCCTTCGGCTGGCTTTTGTCCTAATACATCGGCAAGTTTGAGCGCATTTTGCATCTCATCATAGCTGTTATTGTCGAACAGCAGGTCGATGCCTAATTTACCATCGCGTGCCCATTCGGGGAGTTCATCAGTAAAAAGTGTTATTTTAAGCCGGTCGCCACCTTGATAAGAAATCGTTCCTTCAATGCGATCGTTTTTGGCATTATGATTAGAAAATAATGCAGCCGATGCACCAAAACGCAATTGGTGACTTACATCCTGGTGGGTGGTGCGCTCCACTTCTACGGTTAAATAATCGCCCCGGCTGGGTTCGGTTCCGCGTATGGCAATGGGGTACCAGGTTAGGCCATTTGCCCGCCTGTCGGCGGCCGATGCACTTTCGGTTAATTTTAAGTAAGCTTTACGGTCATCATTACGCTCTATATTCAGCAGGTTTAAAAGCTTTTTAAAATAATCCATGCGGCAAAGGTAACAAACGCTGTAAATTAGGATACTTGCAATATTGCAGCGTATTAACGTTTTTAAATAATTACATTAGTTTTGGTTAACCTGTGTATAAGTACTCTTCCGGGTATTATTTTAGCTGGTTTGTAACAAAGCAGGTAGTTTAAATGTAATTTACACCGCATGTAGGCGGTACAACCTGGCGCATCATTTTAACAAATATTAAATGAGTAAAGTATTTACCATAACAGAGGGATTGGAAAACCTGGGCGCTTTACGCACCGGCGGACAAGGATCAGTATATAAAGGCCGACGCACAGGTACGATTTATACCGCTATTAAGCTAATGCCCACACCCATCCATACCGAAAATAAGGAAGATAAGAACTATCGTAACTTTCAAAATGAGGTGGCTAAGCTGCAAAAAGTAAACGAACAACCTAACCCCAATGTGGTAAAGATCATGAGCTGGGGTTTAACCGATAGCGGTTCTTTCCCCTTCATTGAAATGGAATACATCGAAGGCCCTGACCTGAGCGAATTGCTGCAACCACCCCATGAGAAAATCTTTACTTTGAAAGAACTCATTAAGGTGGCAGATCAACTGGCGGGTGCTTTAGCGCATTGCCATAAAGTAGGTGTTAAGCACGGCGATATTAAAAGTAACAACGTAAAATATAATATTCATACCGGCAACTATATGCTGCTTGATTTTGGCTTGGCCATTATGACCGAAGAGCAGCGCCGAAGTAGTGTACGCCATGCCGGAGCCATTGAATTTATGGCACCTGAGCAGCACGAAGGCCACATGCTGCCGCAAACCGATGTGTATAGCTACGGTATTATTTTGTACGAGTTACTATCGGGCGAGGTGCCGTTTCCACTTAACAGCAATGGCGAGGCGGGCCGTAATATGGTAATGCTGGCTCATATGGAAACCCCCTTGCCCGATCCGTTGAGTAAACGCAAGGATAACCTGCCAGAAAGCTGGGCGCATCCACAACAAGTGCAGGAGATGCAGGTACCATACTGGCTGCTTAAAATAATAGCCAGATGTTTGGAAAAAGACCCTCAAAACCGTTATGCCAGCGGGGTACAATTACAGGAAGCTATTGTAAATGGAAGCTTATCGGCCATAGAAAATAATCCGCAACAACAGGTAGCTTTAGGTACCAACGCATTGCAAGCTGAAAATGAACGTCTGCAAGCACAGTTACTGCAATACCAGCAGGCCCAAACAGTACCTTTAAATGAACGTAACCTTGAAACCGAAGATGATGGCTCAAAAGTAGTATTGGCCAAGCCATTATTTATTCTGTTTGTTACATTGTTAATCTTGTTTATGGGGTTTTCGGTTTATTCGGCTTTTTATAAGCGGGATGCCCGCTTCAGGGAATTACCTCTTACCGATAGTTCGCAAACCCAAGTTGATACAGCATCCAACGAAGCAGTTCCTTCGGAAAACACAGAACCGTACAATGCCGAAGCCGCCCGTCAAAGAGCCAAGGATTCGATGCAAAATGTAATAGATAGTGTTATTAAGGCCGAAAAACTAAAGCAGGAATCTAAATCCAAGGCGGATACGATTTCAAAAACTGAGCCTGATACTACAGTTAGTATAAACTAAATATGCGCAACGGTTATGCGTTGCATGCAAATATCAATACTCCAAACATACCCTAATGGAAATTAAACCTAACTTTTGGCAACGCATAGGCATACAGGACTGGTTTTTAACCAATGAAAACAAGGAAACTGTTGCCCTTGCGCCCACGCTAACGCCCGATACTATTTACGATTACATAGTTGAAAAATTCCAGGAATCCATAGCCGATTTGTCGTTTGCCGGGCGTATCGTTTTTTATCACGAATTCATTATCAGCTTTAATGCCGAAGATTATAAACAGTTTAACGAAAATCGCCAGGGTATCATCGGCCTCATCGTGCAGGAAACCGTCAAGCGTTTTTACGAAATATTAAGGGAGTACCGCGCCGCAGGTAAAACCGTAGAGCCATCGGGCTCTAAATGGGTATTCCGTGTGGTATCGCACCCGGAATATGCCCGTGGCGATAAAGGTTTTATGGGTAAACTGCTCCCCGATGCCGGCGCACAAAACGTACCAAAAGATGAGAATTTACGGGTGACTTTTATCCCCAGGCAAACGGGTATAGCTCAAACCTTTGATATTAGCCAGGATGTGTTAAACGGGTTTACCTATTACAGCGATGGTTATTTTGAACTGCCTTACGAAGAAAACCTGGTGCTGGATGCCAAAGATGCAGACAAACCCGAACAAACTACCCTTGCCCGTTTAGAGACCATTATGCCTAACCCGCAATTTGCCGGTAAAAAGGTAGAATACCTGATGAAGCATGAGGAAATTATGGTGACGGGTAGCGAGGATACTCGGGAGGAATCGCACATCTTCAGGATCCCGTCGGATTGGGTTAACGTGCCGCATTTATACATTCGTTTCAATAATACCGACGGTAAATTTTACCTGGCTTCATTTGGTGAGATCACCACACTGAACGAAAAACCGGTGATCCGAAGCGATGTTAATGCGCCAACTTGGGTAGAACTGCCGGTTAACTCGCGCATGCTGCTAAATGGAATTATCGGTTTAAACCTTTTTAAAGCATAAGGGTATGTCGCAAATATTATCTGTAGGTTTATTGGTTATAGTGGTGTGCTTACTGGCTACTCATTTTTATGACATTAAAAATTCGGGAAAACGCAATGGCTGAAAACTATTTTGGACTAACCGATGTGGGCCAGGTTCGGAGTAACAACGAAGATACTTTTATAGCTCAAAAAACTGCCGACAACCGCTATGTACTGGCATCGGTAATTGACGGTGTGGGCGGCTATACCGGCGGCGAGGTTGCAGCTGCTTTGGCCCGCGAAGAGATCATCCAGCAGATGGATGAACTAAGTGGTGATATTATTACGGCCATGATTAGTGCATTTAAGCTGGCCGGTAAGCGTATATACGACCGCAAACGCCAGGAGAAGGAACTGGAAAGTATGGCTTGTGTAGCTACGCTGGCTATAGTTGATGTGGAAAACAACCAGTTTTACTATGCCCATGTAGGCGATACCCGGTTGTATCTGCTGCGTGATGGTTCGCTGGTTAAGATCACCAAAGACCATTCGTTCGTAGGTTTTTTAGAGGATTCGGGCAGGATTAGCGAGTCGGCAGCTATGAATCACCCTAAACGCAACGAAATTAATAAAGCGCTGGGTTTTGATACCTTAATAGATACCGATAATGCCTATATAGAAACCGGCGACTCGCCATTTTTATCGGGCGATATGCTCTTGCTTTGCAGCGATGGGCTTACCGATTTGGTGGATAAGAATGAGATAATTTCTATTCTTACACAAAACACATCTTTAAAAGACAAAGCAACGCAACTCATTAATGCAGCAAACAATTATGGCGGTAAGGATAATATTACCGTAGTATTGGTTCAAAACAATAAAACGGCGCAGAGCTTTAGTGCCACCATGCCAACTCCAGTGGTAAAAAAAAAGATCATTGAAGATACGGTAACTGCACCGATACAAACCTCACCCGCTAAACCCATTACCAAACCAGCTGAAGTAACCGCTAAAAAGGGTAACGGGCTTAGCTATATATTAGGCATGCTGTGTTTGTTGCTGCTCGCATCGGCGGTATGGCTGTATTTGCAGTGGCAAGGTAAGAGCGCCGTAATAGTACAGGCAACAGAACAAATTGTTGCACAGAAAAGAAAACGTAATTCGCAGGAAATTAAATTGCAGGAAGCCATTGACAAGGCAGCGGGTGATACCCTGATACTGTCTGATACTGCATTTAAACAGCCAGTGATCATTAGTGACACTTTGCACATTAAACGCGATACGCTTTATCTGAAAGGAAACATCGTTTTACAACGCGATTCTGCTTATAGCGGTCCGGCCATGCGGGTAACTTCCAAATGTAGGTCAATGGTACTGGAAGGTTTTAAATTTCAGAATTTTGATACGGCTATCGCATTAAATAATAACGAATTTTATTTGCGCCATGTGCAGTTTGTAAATTGCAGGCAAGCCGTGCAAAATGTGTACACTTTTGTTGAGAATAAACTGGTAAGCAGCGCGTTTCCATACTTAACTTACCGGGCCGATTCGATAAGCAATACCACAAACAAACCTAATGGAAGCAGGTAAAACAGAACCCCGGATAAGGGGAAAGGAGCGGCTATTTCTGTTGATGTTAGGTGTAATATTTGCACTATTGTTTTACCGTTTGCACACTGTTTTGCAGCTGCGCTTTGCCGATGTGGATAAACGTTTGCAAGACGGTACCATGGTTAATCTCAACGATAAAAACCCGGCCGGCCGTTTCAGGCAATTGCTGGAAAAGGGTTATTATTTTGAGGATAAGCGCGACATCGACCTGATTGAGGCAATCGTAGCTAAAGGAATTGCCACTGGAGATCAAATAGATAACATCGGCGAGCTTAACAAACGCAAATACTACATTAATGCCGATGAGGCTTTCAGCGAAGGCGGTAAATTGTTTAAAAATAGGGTAAATGCATCACGTTCATTATTAGGCTACACCGGAAATGATTCCCTGCGTTTTAAGCAGGAGGTGAAAAATCCTCCATCCGTTCCTAATGTTACAAATTTAGGTATGGGCAGCCATAGCATCGGTGGTAACATTGTTGGCAGGGAAAGCGAACAAGCGGTTGCAGGTGTTCTCATACGTTTGCAAATGATACTGCCGCAGGATAGCATCGCTACCGATGAACTGACCGAAGACGTTAAAACCAGTATCCAAACGGGTACTGGCTTCACTAAAACTTACCTGCCCGGTAATGCAGGCATACAGCGTTTACAGAGCTTAACGGCGTATGCACGTACCAACAATAAGGGTATGTATCAGTTTGATAATTTGCCCGATGGCAAGGCATTTAAATTGCTTCCCTTACAGCCAGGTTACCAGTTCGGTACATCGCAGGGGATAGAAAGCCTGGATGATGATGCAGAATTCACTTTTTACCAGTCGCCGCATACTATCCGGCTGTTATCCACCCGCGACTTTAACATTCTGAAAAAAGAAAAATCGTTGATTGTGCGTACCCCGCAGCAGTTCAATAGCTGGTTCTGGATTATTGCGGCAAGCTTTATAATCGGGTTCTTTATAATTCATGTTTTGCTGTCATGGAAATTTAATACGGCCGATCAACTCATTTTACCGTTGATTATGATGCTCACGGGTTTATCATTTTTAACCCTGTTAAGTTTACAAGACCCACTACGCGATCGCTTTTTAGCGCGGGATACTTTAACTTATTTTGGTATAGGATTAGTGGGCATGTTTGTTATGCTACTATTTAATATGCGCCGTTTTACTACCGATTTTTGGTTGTACCGCATGCTTGTATTTAAGAACGTGCGCAGTGCTGCCAATGGCTGGCCCTGGATAGCGCTGGCGGTTATTTTGTTGGCGTTAACCATTACTTTTGGTACGGGCCCGGAGGGTAGCGGTGTTAAAGTAAACCTGTTTGGTTTTCAGCCCAGCGAAATTGTAAAGTATCTCATCATTTTATTTTTAGCCGGCTTTTTTGCCGCTAACGAAAAACTTATCAGCGAATATACCAGCCGAACCAAACGCTGGTCGTTCTTTTCCTTTGCGCTTATAGCCATTTTGGTTACCTTAATGCTCTTTTTGCTTTTGGGCGATTTGGGTCCGGCCATGGTGGTGTGTTTTACTTTTATTACGCTATTCTCTTTTTCACGGGGCGATTTCGCCTTTATGGCTATGGCCGTTGTTATCTATGTAATTGCCTCGTGGATATTTAAAAATGTATGGCTGTCTGCCCTTGTTACAGCTGTAATAGTAGCCCTGCTTATGTCTTTTCAGCGCAGGCAACTCAGCGAATCGGCCATTATGGTGCTGGTTATTATGGCGGCATTTTTAACCATAGACCAGATTCCATACCTCGATAAAGCCTTTCCCGGACCTGTTCAGCGTTTAATTGACCGCAAGGCTATCTGGCAAAATGCCTGGGATAATGAGGTATATGGTGGCGACCAGGTAGCTAACGGCCTTTGGGCCATGTCGAGCGGTGGTGTATCGGGTCAGGGCGTGGGTGAAGGTTTCGCCAAAACCATCCCCGAAGCACATACCGATATGATTTTGCCTTCCATGGGTGAGGAGTTTGGATGGACGGGAATTGTGTGTATTTTTATGTTGTTTCTGCTGTACCTGCACAGGTCGATATTGATAGGTCGACGCACGGGTACACCTTTCCTGTTCTATTTATGTGCGGGTGTGGGTGTTTCTACTTTTGTGCAATTCCTGCTCATAGCAGGTGGATCTACAGGTGCGTTGCCATTATCGGGCGTATCATTGCCATTTCAAAGTTATGGTGGCTCCTCGTTGGTAGCCAACTTACTGGCATCCGGCTTTTTACTATCTGCTTCCTTAGTGAGGGGTACACCTGTACAAATGGCTTATATCTCCAAACAACAAGACAAAAACCTGGTGCCTGCCTTGGTAGCCGCTTGTTTGGGAGTAATATTCCTAACGGTGAATGTATCTCGTTATTTATTCAACAACAAAAAATGGGTTGTACAACCCTCATTAGTTGCCGATAAGAGCGGCGCGCGGATGTTTAGCTATAATCCGCGCATTGCCATACTTATGAACCGTTTACAGGCGGGAAACTTGTACGACAGGACTGGCGCTTTGCTCGCTACTAGTAAGCCCAATAATATTCGTAAACAAAGATCGAAGCTACGTAATGCAGGTGCTGATTATAATTTAGATTCGGCCACTCATAAGCGGCTGGACCGGTATTATCCATTTGAGGAGCAAACATTTTTTTGGACGGGGGATGCCAATACTGGCGTATTTAACGGCAGCAGCAACGGCTACTTTGCCGAGTATGAACACGCTGCCGAACTGCGCGGATTTGAACTGCCCAATACCAGCTACAATACCACCGCCAGCCGTTATCGTGAAGATCGCTTTTTGGCCCGCGGTGTTAAGGAAATGACCGTGGTAAAGAAAGACTACAAGGCATTAGCCCCCTTACTGTTGGCTGGTATTAATAGCGAAGAGGTAGAGGCTTTTAGAAACCGTAACCGGGATGTGCAGCTGACCATTGATGCAGGATTACAAACCAGTATTCAACGATCTATAGCTACCGATACCTCTCTGGCCGATAACCGCATATCGGTAGTGGTGATGGAAGCTAATACGGGTGATGTACTAACCTCTGCAGTTTACCCGTTACCGCCCGTGCGTAACTGGGAACAACTGACCATGAGCAACACTGAGCAAAATCAGCTGGCCGGTTGGATGACCACCACCGATCTGGGTTTTACCTATGCTACCCAGCCTGGGTCTACCGCAAAATTACTCACCTCGCTGGCGGCATTCAATAAAATGGGCCTGGCCGCTGCCGATAAACGGTACACCGTAAGCATGGCCGAGCGCATCCGCACCAAAGGCATCGAACCTGATGAAACGGGGGTTATTAGCCTGGAACGTGCGGTGGTAAAATCTAATAATGTGTACTTTATTAAAATAGCCAACGAAGAACATTTACAAGAAGAAATGGCTAACTTGTATTTGAAAACCGGTATGTTTTTGCATGGGGTAGGTGGCTATTATTATGGCCGTTTGTCCGAAAATGCCTCCCGAGAGCAAAAATGGCGCGAATTATGGCGTAAAACGGAGTTCAATACCAAACCACGGTACGATCCAAATAACGTACATCGTACCAGGGCTAAAGGTATTTCGGGCATGTCGTGGGGGCAGGGCGAACTAATTGCTACCCCGGCGGCTGTTGCACGTTTGGTTTCGGGCGTGGCTAATAATGGTAAACTGCTGGGTAGCCGTTACGTGTTAAAAGTAAGTAAAGATAAACAACCTGTTAAGCCTGGAATTAAATTGGTGAACAATGCCGAATATACCCAACTATTGCGCGGTTATATGATAGAACAAAGCGCACCTAAGGCATACACGTTAGGCATTACTGTGGCCGGTAAAACAGGTACGCCCGAGCGTATATGGAAAGGGCAGCAAATTAACGATGGCTGGTACACCTTTTTTGCACCAAAGGCTAAAGGCGCAGGTAACATGGTGGTGTGCATAAGGGTGGAATCTACCAAAGGATCATCGGATGCGGTGAAACTGGCGGGTAAACATGTGGTACCGTTTCTGGTTCAAAAAGGATACATTAAAAGTATTACGCCGTAAACAACCGAATAAAGCAGCGGTACAATAGCTGGTACGAATTTTAGTTCAACACAAAAACATCGATAATTATATGTTTAATTTTTTTAAGAGCAGGGCAGCCGACCGTCCTACCGATGTAAAGGGCGTTAGGTACGCGTTGCTGCAATTTATAAAGCAGGAATTGCAAAAGGCCGAAGGCGGCGAGGGGGGTAATATTAAAGGTTTGTGCCTGTATTTAGCTTGTAACGCTACCGAAAAGCATATTTACGAAACAGCGGTATATGCCGATGAACCGGAGGTTTTTAAAGCGGAGATCCAGAAAATAGCGGACGATTACGCTTTAGATCTGCCTGCCAACTGGTCGATGGATGTAAATTTCGATGAGCCTGTACCCAACGGGGCAATTAAAGCCACGGATACAGATGCTGCGTTTTTTATAAAGACTGGTAAGCATTTTATTAAGCAAACAGCTATTGGCTATATTACCGTATTATGCGGTGAAACGGATAGGTCCGAGTATGAATTATCATCGGAAGATGGCAAGGTTCACATAGGTCGCGATAAAAAGGCGCAGGTTAATGACGGTTTTTTCCGTACTAATCACATTGCATTTCCATCGGAAAGTGCCGATGCGGCCAATAAATTTGTAAGCAGGCAACATGCCCATATTGAATGGAATAACGATAATGCTCATTTTATGATCTACGCCGATGAAGGTGGTGTTCCGCCACGCAATAAGGTCAAGATCAAGGTAGAAGCTACCGAAGATATGGTCAAGTTGTATTCCACCGACATCGGTTACCCGCTGAATGAGGGAGACCAGGTAGTTATCGGTGAATCGGCTGTATTGTTATTTAGCTATAAATCAATCAATTAAATGAGTAAAGTTTAACAATAACCAACGGCCTGGAAAACCTGGGAGCATTAACTACACTAAATGGGAAAGGTATATTTACCCAAAAAAACATAATCAGACAAATTGGCAATATGTTTTTCTAATTGTCTGATTTATTTTTTCTAAACTTTTTTGATTGAAAGCCTAAATAAATACCGCTACTAATATGGATATGCCTCATTTGCCACTTACCTGGCAAAGCAGTCATTCAATTACTTTAAGAGTGGAACAGCACATCTTACAACTTTTAAAAGCTATGTCCCGGTATCGCGCACTTAATATGCTTTTGATATTGAATTTATCTGTAAATTTAAACTCATGGAAGAGCAGGACAAACTTAACCGCATTATAGAAGCCCGGATGAAGCTGAAGGCCCGCTTCGAGGGAAAAATGAAACTTACGCCATCTGTTGCTGATGATATTCCAAAAGGGACGGGCAATGCCAACCGACATGGTATGCCTGCCATACCTGTTGGGCAAACGTTAACCGTAAAGTGGCCTGTGCTTGATTTGGGTTATCAGCCAAAAATCCCTTTGGATAAATGGCGACTGACCATTAATGGTGCGGTTGAAAACCCTGTGAGGCTTAACTGGACTGACTTTATGAACCTGCCGCAAACCAAGGATACTTCCGACTTTCATTGCGTAACTACCTGGTCTAAATTAAATATGCCCTGGAAAGGGGTAAGCCTGCTCGACCTGGCTGCGCTCGTACATCCTAAAGAAACTGCTACGCATATCATGTGTTATGGCTATGATACTTACACCACTAACCTGTCATTGGAGGAAGCATTAAAACCTGATGTGCTGCTGGTACATACTTTTGAAGGCCAACCGTTACCCATAGAACATGGTGGTCCGGTGCGTATGATTACCCCGCAACTTTATGCCTGGAAAGGATCCAAGTGGATCAAGCGAATTGAGTTTTTAACCGAAAATAAATTAGGCTTTTGGGAAGACAGGGGATATTCTAACACGGCATATCCATGGCGAAATGATAGATACAGTGATTGATAAATTGATGCTTAAATAGAGTAACAATTTTTTTGGATCAGCGTATTAACTATAGTGCGCTGATAATCAAAAAGAAATCAATAATGTAAAGTTGGTAAATTCATCATAAAATAATGGTACCTTTACCCGCTACGCATGGAAGAAAGAAAATACTTAGCTACGTGGAAGAAATACCTTCCGATAATCCGTCTTCATCTTAAAAAGAGCCTTAACGAAGATCAGAATTTTAAACTGAACATCACAGATTTCGAGTCTGCGGGAGATCGGGGGAAATCGGGATATACTTTTACTATTACTATTGAAAACGGTAAGGTAATTAATAACATCAGCGGATCGGGTGTTGCACGCGATTTGTTTGAAACACTAAAATCTGACGAAGTTGTGAAAAGTCTGTTTCAGGATAAAAGCATCAAAATCAGTGTCGGTAAAACCTTTGTACTGAGCATAAAAACTACACACGTATCGGCCTTCAAATAGTTGGCTAATCACACTTAAATATTTAAAGTTCAACACCTGATGTGTGTTCGATTTATTAAAGCGGGTAACCAAACAGTTATCCGCTTTTTTTATTGTTTGTGCAGTTATACAGTAAATCATAATGAAATATATTTCTTACGATTTACTTTAACGCATACATTTGTAATATACCGCACCCATGTACCCTGTCGGCAGTTACTCAACCAATCCTAACCCGCATAATACTTATGTTATGCAAAATACCGAGTTAGGTAAACTTACACCGTTGATAATTGCGCAGCACAGTGTGAATTTTGATCGGTTAAATGCTGAGTTACTAACAGCTATCGAACTCTCCATTAATTGCGGAAAATTTATAAGCTGCAACAATAGCCTTAACTTTCCGGTAGTGGATGTGGAGCAGCAAGCAAATCAATTGGTGCTAATCTGCCCATGCGATCAGCCCAAGTATAAGCTTTGTGAACATCAAAGTAGAGTGTTACTCCAAATCATTCAAAAAGACAATCTACGGATTTTTTTCGACGAGAAATTTCGGCACGAAGTTTTCAAGAAGCTTGCAGTAGATTACGGTTTGCAAAATGAGGCTAACCTGGATAAATATTTCCAAATAGATTATGTGGACCATAAAACGGTGACCAAACCTATAAAAGCCTCACTTCTTTCAGTTACCGCTGAAAGCCTCAATTTAATGAAGGACCTGATGCTGCCCGGCCAGGAACCAAATTTTCAGCAAACCAGTGCCGTAGCCGATGATAGTTTGCGGTGTATTATTCTGAAACAGCATAAGTACTATAAACACCTGATGGCCGAGCTCTACGATGCGCCGGTGACTAAAGATGGTAAAATTAAAAACCCGCTTAACCCGGTAAACCCACTCGAACTGGTTTGGGAGACTAACGACCCGCTGGAACTGAAGTTTTTTACGGCTATATCACGATTTCAAAATACGGTGGATGGCAAGGTGACGGAATCTGCATTGGAGAGCCTGAAGTCAATTGTAAAAAATCCGCTTGACCTGCCTTGTTACATGCACCAGAGTCAATTATCGGAAAAGATCACTTCTACGGCTTTGTTGCCAGTTAAGCTGAGTAGAATAACGCATGACATGGAGTTAACCGTGGATGAGAAAGGGCAGTTTTACGAAGTGTCAGGTAAATTGCAAATTGGTGATACCATTTATAATCTGGCCGAACTGGAAGTACGCTTCACCTATTTTGTACAGGTGCTGAATACCCTTTACATGGTGAAAGACCTGCAAATGCTGGGCACCGTTAATTTCTTTAAGCGTAGGCAAGATGACCTGCTGATCCACCAGTCAAAATACAAACTGTTTCAGGCACAAATACTGGATAAGCTGGAAGAGCGTACCAAAATAGATTACCGTTATGTTAAGGTAGCCACCCTTGCCCAGTTAAAAGAGCAGGGTTTTCAAAACCAGGTAGAAAAGATCATTTACCTGTCAGACTTTGGTGCGCATGTAATGATAGTCCCTATTATGCGCTACGGCGAGGTGGAGATACCTATACGTACCCAAAGGCAAATTAATGCGGTTGATAGTAAAGGCAATTACTTTACTGTGCAGCGCAACGAATGGGCCGAACGACAATTTACAGCCTTGCTGCTTAAACAGCACCCACTTTTTGAGGAGCAGTTAACCGACGACCTGCAATACTTCTATCTGCATAAAAAACGCTTTTTAAACGAGGATTGGTTTTTAAACGCTTTTGAAGATTGGCAAAATGCAGACATCACCATTTTAGGGTTCAACGAAATAAGCGGGAACAAGCTCAACGCCAATAAGGCAAAAATAACGGTACAGGTTTTAAGTGGCATTAACTGGTTCAATACCGTAATTAAAGCAAGGTTTGGTAAGCGTAAGGCATCTTTAAAACATTTGCACAAAGCCATACGCAACAAAAGCAAGTTTGTGCAATTGGATGATGGTACGCAGGGCATTTTGCCCGCCGAGTGGATCGACCGTTTCACAGAGTACTTTAATGCCGGCGAAATTGGCGATAATGAGAGCGTGCTTACGGCCAAAACTAATTTTACTTCTATAGCTCAGCTGTATGATGACGAGATGCTGGATGCGGAGGTAAAACGCGAACTGCATTCCTATAAACAAAAACTGGCCGATTTTGACCAAATACAGGAGGTAGAGGCACCGGCAGGTTTACAAACCACCTTGCGCAACTACCAACTGCAAGGCTTAAACTGGCTCAACTTTTTAGATGATTTCAATTTCGGCGGTTGCCTGGCCGATGATATGGGCCTGGGCAAAACTATTCAAATCATTGCTTTTATCCTTTCGCAACGCAATAAGGTTAAGCATAACACTAACCTGCTGGTAGTACCAACTTCATTAATATTTAATTGGCAGGCCGAGGTGCAAAAGTTTGCGCCATCAATAAAAATGCATACTATTTATGGTGCAGATAGAATTAAAAGTGTACAGAATTTCGACGATTATGAGATCGTATTAACTTCCTATGGCACCTTGCTGGCCGATGTTGGCTTTTTAAAAGAGTACCAGTTTAACTACATCTTTTTAGATGAATCACAAAACATCAAGAACCCCGATTCGCAACGGTATAAGGCGGTAAGGCTGCTCAAATCACGCAACAGGATAGCTATAACAGGTACGCCTATTGAAAATAACACGTTCGATCTGTATAGCCAGTTATCGTTCGCCTGTCCGGGCTTATTAGGAAGCAAGCAGTATTTTAAAGATATTTACTCGTCGCCCATTGATAAGTTTAAGGTAAGCAGGCGTACTGCCGAATTACAGCGCAAGATCAAGCCTTTCATTTTACGGCGTACCAAGCAGGAAGTGGCCGCCGAACTGCCCGATAAAACGGAAATGCTGCTGCACTGCGAAATGCAGGATGAGCAACGTAAAATATACGATGCTTACGAAAGGGAGTTTAGGGAATTTATATCGGCCACCACGCAGGAGCAATTGCCCAAGAAATCCATGTATGTATTGAAGGGATTGACCAAGTTAAGGCAGATCTGCGATTCGCCTTTGTTACTCAGTGGCGATAAATTGCCCGGCAATGCTTCGGCCAAAATTGAGGTGCTGATAGAACAAATTCAAAGTAAATCGCCCAGGCACAAAATTTTGGTTTTTTCGCAGTTTGTAACCATGCTTGATCTAATCGCTAAAGAATTAAAAACCCATAACATCGGTTATACCACATTAACCGGTAGCACCCGTAACCGGGAGAACGTGGTGAATGATTTTCAGAATAACGCCGATACCAGGGTGTTTTTAATAAGCCTGAAAGCCGGAGGGACTGGCCTCAACTTAACCGCAGCGGATTATGTGTATTTGGTAGACCCCTGGTGGAACCCAGCTATTGAAAACCAAGCCATTGACCGCGCTTACCGTATTGGTCAAAAGAAAAATGTAGTGGCCGTACGCTTGATATGCCCCAATACCATTGAGGAGAAAATGATGCAACTGCAGGAAACTAAAACCGGGCTGGCTAACACGTTAATTTCTTCCGATGCCGGTATATTTCAATCCCTCACCAAAAGTAACCTGCTTGCGCTACTAAGCCGCTAACCTAAAGAGCTAACGTAATTTGGTAGTAGCTATTAATACAGCTTGCCGGCTTTTTTATCGTACTTGAAAAAGAGCAGGGTTACGTAAATTAACCTTGCAGTTACGCTCAAAAATAAAAGAATTATAGTAAATATCTTTTTCATGATTAAACTTATAACGTAAAAGCTACTCATGAAAGGCAACTTTTTCATGTAACTTGCAACTATTGAATTTGTTAACAAATGTGATATAATTGAACAAGGTTATGTCATCAAAAATGAAACATTAATTTAACATACACAATACCTGCATACACCGTTATTTAACCCTTTCTTAAAACTATTACCATTATAATTAGTAGAGATTAAGCTTATCAATTACATCACATATTTTTAAGTAAAATGTAATGCCGGTACGTTAATGAATTGTACCCGTGTGTATAATCTTTGATTTTTGAAGCAGTTATTATACATAATCTCTAAACTGCGAATTACAAAAGTATCTTTAAAGATACAAGATGGTTACAAAAGATAAATTCCTGTCTATGTAACCTTGTTTTACCTCAGTTTTTGCTGATTGTTTTCTATGTTTACTTCAAATACAATTGCTATGAAGATTTCAAAAATTCATTTAATATCGTTTATAATGCTGCTGGGCATTACGTTTCAAGCATGTAAAACAAAAAAAATAGTGGCTAAACCTACCGAGCCTGTACAGCCAGCCAAACCAACCGCGCCAGTTGAGGCTAAGCCGGTTACGCCCACTCCTGTAATAGTAGAGCCTGCCCCAGTAGCCCCAAAGCCTGATTTTAATTTTACTTCTATCCAGTTTGAATTTAATTCGGCTGTTCTAAAAACTGATTCGTATGCAATGATGGATAAAATTGCCACTGAAATGAAAAAAGATGCTTCGGCTAAATTTGTGATCAACGGTCATTCATCGGCAGAGGGTTCGGCTGAGCATAATCAATCGCTATCTGAAGATAGGGCCAATTCGGTTAAATTGTACTTAACTAATGCCGGTATCAATGCCGCCAATTTATCAGTAAAAGGTTATGGCGAAAGCAAACCGGTAACCAACAATACTTCCGAAGAAAGCCGTGCCCTAAACCGCCGTGTAGAAATTAAGCTTAATTAAGCATAAGTAAGATCTTTAAGCTGCTTAAACGCAGTGCATTTACCGGCAAAAGTCATGCTTTCCAAATAGTGGAAGCATGACTTTTGTTGTTAACGGGTATTTGTAAATGGTGTATATAAAAACATGTTATAAATCATTTCTTAATGTACGTTAAGTGTGATCCGTGTGCTTATCCCGACATTTGAACCAACAACAAAAAGGAAGCCCTATGAAAGTTATCGCACATCTAATCGCACTCAGCTTACCCAATTCAAACCCGGGGCAAATTGCTGCTGCCTTATGTATCAGTGTAACTTATCTTAAAACAAACCTGGTTAAGTTTAAACATACCTGCACTATTAATAAGTAATCAACAAACCACCATCATCAATTAATCTTTAAAAACTAAACATCATGGAAAATACAATTAATGGCATCCACCACATCACTGCAATAGCTGGTAATGCCAAACGTAATTTTGATTTCTATACCAAAGTATTAGGCTTACGCCTGGTTAAAAAAACCGTCAACTTCGACGATCCGCAAACCTACCACTTATACTATGGCGATAAAGAAGGCACACCGGGCACTATCCTTACCTTTTTCCCATGGGAAAACATACAAACCGGTCGCCGTGGTGCACGCCAGGCTACCGAAATTGCTTACTCTGTACCCGAAAATAGTTTCGATTTTTGGCTGAACCGTTTCGAGAAACATAACGTAACTTATAATAAAGTGGCCGAAAAATTTGGAGAGCCTTACTTAACCTTTTTAGATCCTGATGGCTTGAAACTGGAACTGATTGCCTCTAAAACCTCAGACACCCGTTTGCCTTGGGAAACCACTGAAGTAAAGGCCGAAAACGCTACCAAAGGTTTTCATAATGTAACTATTACTACTAACAAAATGCAGCCCACTGCCGATATATTGACCGGCGTATTTGGTTACCGATTGTTAGAGCAGCACGTGAACCGTTTTCGTTTTATAACCGATAATGCAGACAATGCCGCTATTATTGACCTGGTAGAAGTGGCTGGCGAAATAGCCGGACACGTAGCCGGTGGCTCGGTTCACCATGTGGCTTTCAGGGTAAAAAACGAAGAAGTATTGATGTTTTACCGCGAAAAAATAGCCGCTTTAGGTTTGCACATTACCGATAAAATAGACCGTAACTACTTCTATTCCTTATACTTTCGCGAACCGGGTGGCGTATTGTTCGAATTAGCTACCGATAACCCTGGTTTTAGTGTAGATGAGCCGGTAGAATCGTTAGGTGAACATTTGAAATTACCTACCCAGTACGAAGAGTACCGCAGCAGTTTAGAAACTACTTTACCAAAATTAGTGTAATTATGTACACACATCATCAATCCTACAAAACAACCGGCACCCCTGCAGCAAACGCCAAGGGGGCGCTGGTTATGATCCACGGCCGTGGCGGTACTGCTGCCAACATCATGAGTTTATCGCGTGAATTGAACGTGGAGGGTATGGCTATTTATGCCCCAGAAGCCACTAACAATAGCTGGTACCCATACAGCTTTATGGCACCCGATGAGCAAAACCAGCCGTCATTGAATTCGGCTTTACTGGTAATAGGCGGGCTGGTAGACCAAATTATTGCCGGTGGTATTCCGGCCGATAAGATCTATTTCCTGGGATTTTCGCAAGGAGCCTGTTTAACATTGGAGTATATTGCCCGTAATGCCAGGCGCTTTGGCGGTGCCGTAGCCTTTACCGGCGGTTTGATTGGCGAAAAACTTCGATTAGAGCAATACAAAGGTGATTTTGCCGGTACGCCAGTACTTATAACTACCGGCACACCCGATCCTCATGTGCCTTTAACAAGGGTTGAAAAAAGTGTGGAAATACTTAAACAACACAATGCTCAAGTAAGCCTCAAAGTGTATCCAGGCAGGCCGCATACTATTACTCAGGAAGAGATCGACCTGGCTAATCAGTTTATATTTGTATGAAAGCAGCGCACTCAATTGCCGGAAAATATGGACAGTCCGGTAGTTAAAAATTGAAAATAGTGTACTTTTGAGTTCATGAAAGTTTATAAAACTTCATGAAATTTCTATAAAACCTTAAAAAACCACTTATTTATTGCTTTGCGTTTGAGTTGGATAAAGTTTTAGGAACTATTGGAAATAGTAAGTAAAATGAATTACGAAAACATAGAACTGGTGAACAACGAGTCCATCCACAACTTTGAACTGATGGTTGACGGGTACCGTGCGTTTATAGATTACCAAAAAAAAGGGGACAAGGTTTTTCTCATTCATACCGAGGTGGCACCCGAACTGAAAGGCAAAGGAGTAGCGGAAGTCATTGTAGATAAAACGCTAACCTATATCGATCAGCACAACTTAAAGCTGGTACCACTATGTGTTTACGTTGGCATATACCTCAAGCGCCATCCCGAGTGGAGCCACCTGCTGGCTTAATAATAAATATATATTATGCAAACATTCAATGTAACCCGCGTATATGCCGATACTGCCGGCGAAAGCCACTTTGAGGATGTAAGCTACCCATTAACCGATGGCGGGCCAATAGGTTACCTGTCTGACAAGGTTAAGGTGAGCAACCTTATATTCAGAAAAGTGCCGCCGGGATATGATGACCTGCACAAAGCTCCTCAAAAGCAATATGTGATACTGCTGAATGGAGCCGTAGAAATTGAAACATCGACGGGGGAGAAGCGGGTTTTTAATACCGGCGAGATACTGCTGATGGAAGATACCACAGGCAAAGGCCACCGCAGCCGTAACATAAAACCTGTTGAGCGAACTTCGTTGTTTATAACTTTCGATTAATATATTACAGGCTTGAATAGAAGTCTTAATTTTTATAAAATTTTATATATCAATTATTTATGTATCGTTAAAGGTGAGTTGACTGCAAAGGCCTGTAAAAAAATGAAGCTCTGAACCCATCCTGTGGTGTCCTGATGATGTGTGGCTCTGCGTATATATATGATGACATTTGGTATCCAATTCGTACTATAAATTATGTTCCTGAAGAATTTTCTAATCTGCTTATTTTTTATTGCCTTCAAATTCAATGTTTTCGGCCAGGAAAATAAAATTGTTCAATGGGGTAATTGGCAGGTTTGGGGCGCACAGCCAAACGGAACGTACCAAAATCCCATATTGCCTGCAGATTATAGCGACCTTGACTGTATTCGTGTAGGGAATGATTATTATGCCATTTCTTCTACGTTTCAGTATGCTCCCGGCATGATTGTTCTACACTCTAAAGATCTGGTAAACTGGAGTATTATAGGTCATGTAATTAGCGATCTCAATCAAATTTCGCCCGAATTGAACTGGGACAAAATGAACCGTTACGGAAAAGGAGTTTGGGCGGGTTCAATTCGCTATCATGATAACAAGTTTTGGGTGTACTTTGGTACGCCCGATGAAGGGTATTTTATGAGTACTGCGCCAACCCCTGCAGGGCCATGGGAGCCCTTGCATCAAATGCTGAATAGTAAAGGATGGGATGATTGCTGCCCTTTTTGGGATGATGACGGGCAAGGATATTTTGTGGGTACCGATTACGGTAATGGTTACAGCATTCACCTCTTTAAATTAACAGCTAACGGAAAAGATATTATTGAAAATACAGACCTGGTTATCCATCAATCCAAGGGGAGTGAGGCCAATAAGCTTTATAAAATTAACGGCTGGTATTACCATTTGTTTAGCGAAGTTAAACCCGAAGGACGGGCTATTATGATGGAACGTTCAAAAAATATTATGGGGCCTTATAATGAAATTAAACAGCTCAGCCATGCCGAAAAGCAGTTTAAAGAGCCTAACCAGGGTGGCTTGGTACAAACACAGGGAGGCAGCTGGTATTTTTTAACGCACCATGGCAGCGGAGACTGGTCTGGCAGGGTAATGAGCCTTTTACCGGTAAGCTGGAAAGATGGCTGGCCCATAATAGGTGAAGTGGGCGACGATGGGATAGGGCGAATGGTATGGACAGGAAAAATGCCTGTTTTAAAAACAGCTAAAATAACGCCTCAAGCCAGTGATGATTTTTCCAAAAGTATATTGCAACAACAGTGGGAGTGGAACTATCAGCCAAGGGCTGGTAAATGGTCGTTGACTGAAAATAAGGGTTGGTTGCGGCTTTATGCATTTAAACCATTGCAACCAGGTAATCTTTTAAAAGCAGGTAATACACTTACACAGCGCGTTTTTCGTACATCACATAACGAAGCGGTTGTTAAAATAAATATTAGCATGATGGCTAAAGGTCAAAGAGCCGGTTTAGCACATTTTGGCTCCCCTAATTATGCCTCCCTCGGTATTATTAACCAAGGCACCAGCAAGTTTTTGGAATTTAATATTAAGGGAGAAAAAGTATCAGGAATAACCGTTACCGGTAAATACATCTGGTTTAAATCCACATGGGGGTTAGATGGCATCAGCCAGTTTTATTACAGTTTAAACGGCACCGAATATGTACCCTTCGGTAGTACTTATCAGTTGGCCTGGGGCTCATACCGGGGCGACCGTATTGCCTTATATAACTACAATGACCTGGATGAGGCCGGCTATATTGATGTGGATTATTTTCATTATACCTATTAAGACTTGTTTTTTGTAAATATATTCCGCTGTACCTATTTTATGATTACAAATTTTATCCGCGGATCTGTTTTGTAATTTATAGGTTTACCCATTACGGTAACCGTTGGTGTTTTGCCCGAGTAAGAACGTATGTTAGCTGATTTTAACTGATGATCTGCCCATTCAATATCCAATTCGTAATTGCCTCGGGCACGAATACCTGATATTTTTCCACTACTCCAGGAGGCAGGTAAAGCCGGCAGTATATCAATGTCGCCGGTTTGACTTTGCAAAAGCATTTCTGCAAAGCCAGCAGTTGGTGCATCATACAAAGTGGGGTAGTTAACACCGAGAGCATCCAAACAGCGGTCACCTTCCCGCAAGCGCGCCCACATACCCGCCTTATCGGGGTGGTAGCCTCCGCCTTTACGCAGTTCTAATGATTTGCGTGCTGCAGCCATTAATGCAGGTGTATTTTTATTGATTTGGCTTAACGGCCAAACCGATATCAAATGCGATATGTGCCTGTGATTAGCTTCCCATTCTTTTATGCCGTTAGTGAAATCGAACTCAAACTCGTTGAGTTGTTGCTGTGAGCCAATGCTATACGGTATAAATTTCTTTAGCGCCGCTTTAAGGCGCTCACTAAAAGCCGCATCAATGCCTAATACAGCGCTTTCCTGTATGCAGTGCTCAAAAAGCTCTCTTAATAAAGCCATGTCCATGGTTGATCCCTGGCTTACTGCAACCCTGGCCCCGTTTACATCAAAAAAGTGGTTCTCGGGCGAGGTTGATGGTGAGGTAACCAGGTAGCCGTCTTTATTGGTCACCAGCAGGTCTAAAGCAAACTCTGCGCTCCTTTCATAATGGGATAGGCGGTTTTACGCAAATAATTTTTATCCTGGCTAAAAGCATAACGCTCATAAACGGTTTGGGTTAGCCATATTCCGCCAACAGGCCAGTCGGCCCAGCAAGGATCGCCCAAAGCCATCTCTGTCATGGCCCAAACATCCGAATTATGATGGGTTACCCAGCCATGAAAGCCATAATCAACCCTGGCAGTTTCAGTTCCATGTACGGCAAGGTTTTTAACAAAGCTAATTAATGGTTCTGTGGTTTCACCAATATTAGCCGGTTCGGCCAACGAATAATATTTTTCGGGGTTTTCATTAAGCGTGTAGTTTGATGAATAATGCGGAGACGTGTCCCTGTTCCAGATTCCCTGCTCGTTTCTTGGCGCGCCGCCACCCGGTCTCGAACAAGCAATTAAGTTGTAACGGGCATATTGATAGGCTAATACATATTTATTGTTCTTTTGGTTGTTAACCTCAACCCAAAGCCTCCTGAATAAATTTTGATGATCTTGAATATGATGATGAAGTAACTGCTGATATGTTTTAGCAGATGCCTGTTCCATATACCTCTTTACCAATAGCTGGTAGTCTTTGCCTTGGGTAACCGGGTCTTTATCAAAACCATTAAAACTGTTAGCGGCAGAAAAGATGAGTGTCGCGGTATCGGCACCGGTTATGTGCAGTCCTTCGCCTTTACCGGTAAGCTGGCCCCCGCTTGTTTTGATCTGCAATCGCGATTCAAATCTAATTCCTTTGTTTTCATCCCACACTATAGTTTTTGGATTGGGGGAATCGTGGGCCGGGGCTCTTCCGTTCACAATTATGGTGTTACCCTCTATCCGGGTTTTACCCTGCAATTGGGTATTTAGCAAAGCTGCAAAACCCACACTTGCTTTATGATCGCTGTAAATGCGCATGATTATTGCCTGATCAGGATAGCTGGCAAATACCTCGCGTGTAAAATTAATACCATTAACGCGGTAATGCACGGTTACCATAGCCCTATCCATATCCAATTCACGGCTGTAATTGGTATAACCGGCAGTATGATCAAAATTCAGCTCCATATTACCTAAGGGCTCATAACATTGGCTGTTTTTACCGGCCATAAACCTTACCAGCGAATCGGCTTTTTTATATGCCCCTGCAGCTAAAGCTTTTCTTACGCTTGCCAGTATGGCCGGCCCGTTAGCATTTGTTTTGCTGCCTGGTGAACCCGACCAAAGCGTAACCTCGTTTAAATTTAAAACTTCTGAGGCAACGTTACCGTAAATTTTAGCACCTAAGCGCCCATTACCTATAGGCAATGCTGCACCAAAATTTTTACTATCGGTTGGTTGGGTATATATTAATTTTAATGATTCCCAATTACCGGGCTTAGGTTTTATTTGTGCCGATGCATTAATGCCTAACAGTATAGGTAAAGTGAAAGCAAATAACTTAATAGGCAAATAAGAGATTGATTTTAAGTTAATTATCATAAACGGCTATTGGTTATAAAAGTAATTGGTTGGGTAAAATTGCCGTAATAATTAAGTTGCAGCAACCTGCACCGTCCTGTTAGCTTAAATATTACGATGTTAATTTAGCATTTGCTTGCCTTCAATAACCCATGATAAAATATAGCAGTACAAATGTTAAATTGAAGATATTTTTGAAAAGAGTAACCATACACTACAAAGTATATTATATAATATTGCATTTACGAGGTATTTTGGTATAGTAGTTATTGGTTTAAATTTTTTTTCAAATGATAGTGTAATATTGCTATTAACATCAACTTTGGAAACTGCCATACCATATCATAACCAGTTATATTTCTAAAATTTATGATGAAACCTGTACTCCTGATAAAGCTTTTAATATCAAGCTTAGCTCTGTTTATAACCATAGGTGGTTATGCCCAGGAAAATACTGAACTCTCCAATGCAAAAGCTTCGGATCAAGCAAAAGCATTGTATAAATATTTACAGGATATGCGCGGAAAAAAGATACTTTCGGGGCAGATGGTTTCCAATTTCGGGCGTTTTGACGAGCTTAAATACATTAAGGAGGTAACCGGAAAGCAGCCCGCCCTGCGCGGTATGGATTTTATTGATAGTGCAAAGAATAAAGAGGAAGTAAAATTTGCTAAAGAGTGGTGGGTAAAAGGTGGAATACCAACTATAATGTGGCACTGGGGGGCACCCGGTAAAGGGGGTGGCTACACAAACTCGCAAAAACCTGTTGATATTGACAGGTGCTTTGAAGAAGGTACACCAGAATATAAAGCTTTTTGGGCCGAACTGGATAGAAAAGCCAAGCTGCTTAAAAAATTGAAACGGGCACGTGTACCGGTATTATGGCGACCTTTTCATGAGTTAAATGGCAACTGGTTTTGGTGGGGTAAACAAGGCCCCGAAAAATTTAAGCGGTTGTGGACCACCATGTATAACTATTATGTTAAAAAAAAGAAACTAAATAACCTGATATGGGTGCTTTGCTATACCGGTAAGCCCGATAGTGCCTGGTATCCGGGGAGCCAGTACGTAGATATAGCCAGTGCGGATACCTATGGTAACAACAGCCCCCATTTAGAGATGTATAATAAAGTACATGATATTGCCGGCGATAAAATGCCCATTGCTTTTCATGAGTGCGGCACTCCACCCAACCCTGATAAAACACTGGCCGATGGTGCTCAATGGTCCTGGTGGATGGTGTGGCATACCAGCCATATAGCCAAGGTAGACAAAGATTACTTAAAGCATGTTTACAGCCATGAGCAGGTGGTAACGCTAGACGAAGTGCCCGATATTATGCGTTTGTACGGTACGCGTCATTCTTTCTTTTACAGGCTGTTTCATTAACTAAATAATAGCATTGTGCTATAAAATTTCTTACTAATTCCCTGCCCGATTTATAAATACAGCACTCCGTATAATTTTTGTCTGTATAAAAAACATAAATAATTGCTGTTAACCATTGCCATTAACATTTGTGGTTGTATTATTTAACATGTTTATTAATGCTGAAGGCGCATTGCTCTTAATTTTACAAACGCATCCAATTATAAATCATTTTTGCCCTATAAATCTTCGGGTATAAGTTATAGGAGTATTCATTTATACTAACCTTACAGTTTGTAAGCAGTGCAGTTAATTTTAAGCCAATTATTAAACCGCTCACAGTACGTAAGTGGATGTTGAGGAAGCAATTATATTTTTCTTATATGAAAATCAAGTACATACTGGTTGTGTTAGCCATATTAACCGGTTTGGTAAAGCAATTAAAGGCCCAGGTTTTACAGGTTAAATCGCCAGACGGATTAGTAGAAGTTACCTTGCAGGTAGGTGATCGCATTACCTGGTCTGTAAAGCACCAGAACACTGTAGTTATAGCGCCGTCTGCCATGGCATTAACCTTAAATACAGGCGAAATTTTGGGCCGCAGCGCTAAAGTTACACAGGTAAAAACAACTAAAGTAAATACCACATTTAATACCAGCTTTTATAAAAGGCAGGTGGTTACTGATAACTATAATCAACTAAGCGTTACCTGTAAAGGTAACTATGGAATGTTGGTGCGGGTTTATAACGATGGTGCCGCTTACCGGTTTTTTTTGAAGCGTAAAGGAGAAGTGGTGATTAGCAACGAAGAGGCATCCTTTAACTTTAACAATGATTATAAAGCTTATATTCCTTATATCAGAGACCTGAGGAACAATGATAAGTATATGGTGCCTTTTGAGTCGTTATACGAAGTAGGGCGTTTATCGCAAATAAAAACAGACACCTTAACATTTTTACCCCAGTTGATAGAAGTAGGAGAGGGAAAAAAGGCTGTAATTTTAGAAGCAGATCTGGAAAATTACCCTGGTATGTTTTTAATGAAATCAAAAAATACACCTAACGCTTTACAGGCGGCCTTTGCACCTTATCCTTTGAAAGAAGAACCAGGTGGTTTTAACAATTACAATTACGTGGTGCGTAAGCGCGCTAACTATATTGCCCGTATTAACGGTACAAGAAGTTTACCCTGGCGCGCGGTAGTTATTAGTACTCAGGATAAAGAACTGATTGATAATGATATGGTGCAAAAGCTGTCGGCACCATCGCGTATCGCCAATTCATCGTGGATTAAACCCGGTAAAGTAGCCTGGGACTGGTGGAATAACTGGAATGTTACCAAAGTTGATTTTGAGGCCGGGGTAAACACACCAACCTATAAGTATTACATTGATTTTGCAGCTGCTAATAAGCTGGAATATATTATAATGGATGAAGGCTGGAGCAATAGTGCCGATATGACTAAAATATCGCCTAAGATAAACCTAAAGGAAATTGTTGATTACGGCCGTGAAAAAAATGTGGGCATAATTTTATGGGCATCCTTGTATGCCTTAAACCAGGTTATGGATCAAGCGTTTACCCAATACGCCGAAATGGGTATTAAAGGTTTTAAAATAGACTTTTTAGATCGCGACGATCAAAAGATGGTACAATCGGTTTACAACATAGCACAAAGCGCTGCAAATCATCATTTATTGATTGATTTACATGGCATATATAAACCTACAGGAGTGCAGCGCACTTACCCTAACGTTATTAATTTTGAAGGTGTTAAGGGTATGGAAAATGCGAAATGGACACCTAATGATGACATGCCCCGTTACGAGACTACTATTCCGTTTATTAGAATGGTGGCCGGGCCTATGGACTATACGCCGGGTGCTATGCGTAACGCTTCCAAAAATAATTTTCGTCCCAGCAATTCCTTGCCCATGAGCCAGGGAACTCGGTGCCACCAGTTAGCCATGTACATTGTTTACGAGGCACCGTTGCAAATGCTGTACGATAACCCAACCGCTTACATGAAAGAGCAGGAAAGCACCGATTTTATAGCCAGTATTCCTACGGTATTTGACCAAACAGTGGCATTAAAGAGTAAAATTGGCGAGTATGCTGCTGTAGCACGCAAAAAAGATAACACCTGGTATATAGGAGCAATCTCTAATTGGAATGATAAAATGGTTACGCTCGATTTATCGTTTTTAGGAAGCGGAACATTTGAGGCCGAGCTATTTCAGGATGGTGTAAACGCCAACCGCGATCCAACCGATTATAAAAAGCAAACCATTAAAATAACAAACACTCGTGCACCTTTTGTGATCAGTATGGCCGGTGGCGGGGGCTGGGCTGCTAAAGTTAAAGCGGTACGCTAAAGTTTTTTATCAAATTCCGGGTATTTAAAAACTTGTTTTAATTTGATTATTAAGCGTTAAGGCCATCATAGTTTATGCTTAGTTTTACAGCATATATTAACCAAATGAACCAGGGTTAATACGCTGCAATTAACCAATTATATTAAATAGTACCTATAGTACAATGTATATGCCCCTTCGTGTGAAGAAATTTTTGTTTGTGTTTTTAACCGGGCTTATACCCTTATTGGTATCAGCGCAACATAATCAATACCAGTTTTCCCACCTTTCTATCAGTAATGGTTTGTCAAACAACCATGTTACAGCCATATTAAAAGATAGTAAGGGCTTTATGTGGTTTGGCACAGTTGCTGGCTTAAACCGTTTTGATGGCTTGGAATTTAAATGTTTCAGACATATTATTGGCGATAGTACTTCCTTAATTGATGATTACATTTATAATATTATTGAGGGGCCTAATCACAAGATATGGGTTAAAACTAAAACCGGTTTCTGCATTTTTGACCCACGCACCGAAAGATTTACCAGTAATATTGTTAATGACATTCAAAATTCGGCCATCCCCAAAAACCTATCACTCAAAGACGTTTACAAAGGCAGGGAGCAAAATTTAATATTATTAAGTAATAGCAACCATATTTATCTATACAATCCAATAGCCAATAAAGTCAAACACTTTTACCGTAATAAAAACACCTCACAAAATATAGGTAGTGAACCCATAGAAAGTATAACAACCGATTCCAAATCAAACTTGTGGCTTATGCACAATAACGGGATGTTAGAAATGTTTAATCCCGTGCTTAATAAAGTACTTTTTCATTTAAATGTAGCTGGTAATGCTTACGAAAAGCTTACCTATTACAATACTTATATTGATAATGAAGATGACGTATGGATCTATTCGCAAAGTGCGGAGAACGGTATCTATTTATTCAATCCTTCCAAACAATTATTAACTCATTTTTGCAAAAAGTCGAGCGTCGGGCGGTTAAATTCCGATGTGATAAATTCAATTGTGCAGGATAACGAAGGGCTGATCTGGATTGCTACCGACCATGGCGGTATTAACCTGCTGAATAAAAAAGATATGACCGTTCAGTATCTCACCAACCTGGAAAATGATAGTAAGAGTTTGTCGCAAAACAGCATAGTTAACGTTTATAAAGATAATTTAGGAATTATATGGTCGGGCACTTTTAAAAAGGGTATTAATTACTATCATAAAAACATCATTAAGTTTCCGCTCATTCATCATAACCTTTCCGATAACAGAAGCCTGCCCTATAATGATGTAAACAGGTTTGTAGAAGACAAGAAGGGAAACCTTTGGATTGGTACCAACGGAGTGGGGCTGATTTATTTTGACCGCCAAGCAAACACTTACCGCCAGTTTAAGCATAGCTCAACCAATACCAACACCATTGGTAACGATGTAATTGTTAGTTTGTGTATTGATCATCTGCAGCGGTTATGGATCGGTAGCTATTTTGGAGGGTTAGATTGTTTTGATGGTCAATCTTTCAAGCACTATAAACATAACGAGGCCGACCCTAACAGTATTTCTGATGACCGTGTGTGGGAAATTATGGAAGATTCGTCGCAACGTTTGTGGGTGGGTACACTTGCCGGTGGGTTAAACTATTTTGATGAAGGGAAAAACATATTTTATCATTACCGGCGCAATATTAAAAATTCAATCCATTCAGATTATGTTTCCTCTATTATAGAAGATAAAAATAAAAATCTGTGGATCGGAACATCACACGGGCTGGATGTTATCAAGAAATCTACCGGAAAAATTATACACTACGAACAAGGAAATAAACATGATGGACATTTATTAAGTAACGACATCAGATCTTTAATAGTAGATAGTCGGGGATTAATTTGGATACCTACACGCGAGGGTTTGAGCATGCTTAACCCTAATACCGGTATATTTACTAATTTCAGAAAAGATGACGGTTTACCTGAAAATAATATCCTTGATGTATTAGAAGATGATGAGCATAATATATGGGCAAGTACCACTAATGGGTTATCAAATATTATTGTAACTGCAAACAAAAAAAAGTTTGCTTACAAATTTGTAAATTATGATGAAATTGATGGTTTGCAAGGCCTGGAGTTTAATGAAGGTGCATCCTATAAAACTCGTAAAGGAGAACTGATTTTTGGTGGCGCCAATGGTTTTAATATTTTTTACCCCCAAAATATAGTTACACCCGGCAATAAACCTAAAATTATATTAACCGAATTACAGCTATTTAATAAGGCGGTTAGCCCTCAACAGCAAATTAACGGCCATGTTATATTAGATAGTACCATTGCTAATACCAGGCAAATTTCATTAAAGTATAATGAAAACGTATTTTCAATAGCATTTACAGCATTAGATTTTTTTAATCCTGATAAAGTAAAGATCAGGTATATGCTGCAGGGTTTTGACAAAAACTGGATAAGCGGCGATAATAAACTAAGAAAAGTAACTTATACCAATTTAGATGCCGGCCAATACAAATTTAAAATTGTAGCCACCAACAATGATGCGGTAACAGGAGAGGAGCTGAATTTGGATATTATTATTACACCTCCTTTCTGGAAAACCACTTTAGCTTACCTTATCTATTTTCTGGCATTTGCTACCACCTTGTTTTTAATCAGGCGTCGCGGAATACAAAAAATTAAGGAAGAATTCGCTATTGAGCAGGAGCGTGAACAAGCACACCGTTTACATGAGCTCGATATGATGAAGATAAAATTCTTTACCAACGTAAGTCACGAGTTCCGCACGCCGCTATCACTTATACTGTCACCCGTAGAAAAGCTTTTAAAGCAAGCCGAAAATAACGATTGTAAGCAGCAACTGCAATTAATTAACCGTAACGCGCGCCGGTTACTTAACATGGTAAATCAACTTTTAGATTTCAGAAAAATGGAAGTTGAGGAACTGAAACTACAGGTTAAGAGTGGTGATATAATTAAATTTATGGAAGACGTGTGTTTTTCATTTAACGATATTGCCGAAAAAAAGAATATCAGTTTTGTGTTTGATTCGGATACTGATTCATTAATTACCCAATTTGATCATGATAAAATTGAGCGCATTTTGTTCAACTTATTATCTAACGCGTTTAAGTTTACCCCCGAGCATGGCCATATAAGCGTACTTCTTAATTTACAGCAATGCAGCCAGGGCAACAACCTGTTAAATATTAAAGTAATAGATACCGGAATAGGTATTCCATCTGAGAAAAGAGAGCGGATCTTTGAAAGGTTTTTCCAGCATGAAGTTCCCGGGTCAATGGTAAATCAGGGAAGTGGTATTGGGTTAGCCATTACAAAAGAGTTTGTAAAACTGCATAATGGTGAAATTATGGTAGAAAGCGAATTGAATGAAGGTACCTGCTTTATAATTACTTTACCTGTAGAAACTGATAACCAAACAACAGTCCAAAATAGTATTGAAACAACTTTAATTCATACAACAAAAACAACTGCATCTGCCGATAACAGGATTTCGGGTAGAAAACAATCCATATTAATTGTTGAAGATAATGACGATTTCAGGTTCTATTTAAAGGATAATTTAAAGGAGCATTTTCATGTTGTTGATGCCATTAATGGAAAAGAAGGCTGGCAAAAGGCCCTGGCTTTGCATCCGAGTTTAATTATTAGCGACATAAGCATGCCCGAAATGAGCGGCACGGATTTATGCAGAAAATTGAAGAACGATAGCCGTACCAACCATATACCGGTTATATTGCTCACGGCATTAGCTGGCGAGGAGCAGCACCTGATGGGCCTCGAAACGGGTGCAAGTGATTATTTAACCAAGCCATTTAATTTTGAAATACTTCTCTCAAAGCTTAAAAACATCCTATTGCAGCAAGAGCTCATGCGCAGCACTTACAAAAAACAGGTTGAATTAAACCCAACTGAAATAGTTTTAGAATCTCCCGATGAAAAATTTGTTCAAAAGGCATTACAGGTAATTGAACAAAATATTTCCAATACCGAGTTCTCTGTTGAAGAATTGAGCAGTGAAATGTACATGAGCCGGGTTACGCTATACAAAAAGTGTTTGGCTTTAACGGGTAAGAGTCCGGTTGAACTTATTCGTTCGGTAAGGTTAAAAAGAGCTGCCCAGCTTTTAAGTAATGATTATCTCACAGTATCTCAAGTTTGTTATAAAGTTGGCTTTAAAAGTCAGAAATATTTTACTAAATCATTCAAAGCCGAGTTTGGCATATTACCCTCCACCTACGTTGCCAATAACACAACAGCTGTTTAATAATTTCAAATGCGTTTTAGGTTATTGTTTACCTGTACAATTGTTAAGCAATTAATATAATATATGCAAAGTGTATATGTTATCAGTATAATATTATATTATACTGATAATCAGTTTATTGTGATAGTTAACATTTGTGACCCTATTTATATACAACGCATTACCTGCATTAGTGTAGGTTTACTTCGGCTATCAGGTTTAGTAGTAATATTTTATAATTAGCTACTAATATTCGTTACCTGTTAAAGCCTGTTTAACCAATTATTGTAGTATAACTACAAACCAAATTTGTATTGTATGATTAAAACTTTACTTGTTCAAAAGGCAATATTAATGCCTTTAATTAGGAACCTTATGTTCTACTTTTTACTTCCCGATGCATACAAGCTATTTAAAGATCCCAGTATTTAAATAAGCCGGCCACTTTTATAATCGGGCATCTTGTTTGAAAATTTTACATAGTAATTGTGCCGATGTACCTACCTCTTTTTTACGGAAAGGTTATTACGCAACACCGTTAAATATGGAACAAAATCGCTGGACAGTAATGCTGGGATAGATGCATCTATTCAAAATTTGCTTACAAGCAGGCTGAGTTCTTACACACAATAAAACAACAAACACTAACCAATAATTTTTATGAGAAAGATTAAAAATATACCGATTTGAAAAATGAACGGCCTGATTAAAGAGAAGATATTCAGGAAGTCCCCTTTTTACATACTGCCCGAGTTATCGGCATTAACCACTTTTAAACCTAATTAAACGTATGTATGAGAAATAGAATTTTACTAAAAAAATTATTTCTGACCACTACCAGTATTTGTATAGCAGCTTTAGGTGCCAAGGCGCAAACCAATAAAGCTACAAGCAGTACTGCCCGTGACAGTGTTTCGGCCGCCAATGTTGATTCGCTGATAAAAAACAAAGTAAATTTGCCGTTTGGCAACATAGTTACTCCTAATAATACAACGGCAAGCACACAAGCTGTGTACACGCCCAGCCTTATTAAACAACCGGTTGTTAACGTATTAAATGCGCTTACCGGCAGGTTTGCAGGTTTATATACCCAACAAAATTCTGGTCAGCCAGGTTTGGATGCGGTTTCACTTACGCTGCGCGGCAGAACACCGCTAATATTGGTAGATGGCATACCCCGCCCGCTTACCTATATTGATTTGGAAGAAATTGAATCGGTAACGGTGCTTAAAGACGCCATGTCTACCGCGTTACTGGGTGTTAGGGGAGCAAATGGTGCAATTTTAATAACCACCAGGCAAGGCACGGCTAATAAACAAATTATATCCTTTACGGCGCAAACAGCTTTTCAGCGACCGGTAAGCATGCCCAAAACGCTTAATGCATTTGATTATGCAACGCTGCGTAACGAAGCTATTGATAATGAAGTAAGAGCTATTCCTACTTTTGATCAAAGGTTAAGGTATAGTGCCAATGATTTGCAATTATTTCAAAACCAAACAGATCCCTATGGGCATCCTGATATTGATTGGCGTAAGCAAGTATTAAAATCAAGTGCTCAACTCAACCGTTACACCCTCAACGTAACTGGCGGAAGCAATAATGTGCGTTATTTTGCAACATTAGAGCATTTGTTTCAGGATGGTTTATTTAAAACAAACAGTGTAAACAGTTACAATACCAATAGCTATCTCAGCAGTTACCTCATTCGTTCTAATATCGATCTCAATATTACGCCTAAGTTAACGGGTGGCATACATTTGTTCGGGCGTATATATAATTTGAACGAGCCTGGTGCAACTACATCAAATATCTTTAACTCGTTTTTAACAACGCCTAATAATGCATACCCGGTTTTAAATCCTAACGGAAGTTTTGCCGGAACGCCTTCATTTATCAATAACATTCAGGGGCAGGCCACAAATTCGGGCTATCTTCAAACTTATGTACGCGATATATTGGCCGATTTTTATGTTAAACGCACATTAAATGAGCTAACACCGGGATTGTATATAAAAGGTGTAGTGTCTTATGCATCAAACTTAAATGAAGTTATTAACCGTAGTAAACCCGTGGTTACTTTTCAGCGTTTGGTTACAGGCGGTGTAGAAAGTTATGGTAACGCACTGGTTACACAAACCGATCAGCTGAACACCAACACTATCAGCAATATTAGCGGCTTACCCAATCAGGGGCAGGGCAGGCAAAGCTACCTGGAAGCATCGCTTGGTTACAACCGTACATTTAGTGGCATCCATAATTTTCAAGCGGTATTACTCGCTAACAGCGATAATAACGTGTACGGAGGCAACATTGCTTACAATATTGCGGGCTTTGCAAGCCGCGCATCATATAGTTATAAAGAAAAGTATTTGGCAGAGTTTGCGCTTAGCTACAATGGTTCTAATTATTACGGCACCGGCAGCCAGTATAAGTTTGGTTTATTTCCGGTTGTAGGTTTAGGATGGAACATTGCCAAAGAAGATTTTTTGAAAGATAATAGCTGGCTTAATAGTTTAAAATTATCTGCTAACTATGGCAAAACCGGTAATGACAATCCTGGTTACTTCGTTTTTACCCAACGGATATTTGATGGGGCGAGTGCTTATTTTGGTACAGGCGCGGCTGCTAATCAAACCCTGGCAGAGTCAACGCTGGCCAACCCCAATATAACTTTTGAAAAGGCGAATAAATTTAACGTAAGCCTGCAAGGCTCTACCGCTAATAACAGGCTCGGCTTTACCATTGATTACTACAATAACCAATTTTCGGATGTATTAACTCAACGTGGCCGAAATACCGCACTAATTGGTAACTTTTACCCTAACGAAAATATTGGGCGCTACCGCTTTACAGGGTTTGATCTTCAACTGTCGTGGCAGCAACCGGTTAATAATGATTTTTCCTATTATATAGCTGCAAATGCAGGTACACAACAATCCAAAGTGCTTTACATTGATGAGCCCACCCAACGTTACCCATGGATGCAGCGCACCGGGCAAAAAGTAGGGCAAGCATTTGGCTACCAGGCAGAAGGGCTCTTTCAATCGCAAGCCGATATTAATAATGCGGCGCAAAATGGAGTGGCTACCGTTTTAGGCTACGCCGTACAGCCTGGCGATATTAAGTATAAAGATTTGAACGGCGATAGGGTTATCGACCGGTTCGATCAAACTACTATTGGGCCAAAAGGTCCGTTAATTACTTACGGGGCCGATCTGGGTTTTACCTATAAATTCGTTGATTTTAGCGCCCTTATTCAGGGGGTAGCTAATTATAGCATATACCTTAACGGCAACAGTTACTGGGAGTTTCAAAACAATGGTTTAGGCCAGGCTTATGAAGAGCAGTTGGGCAGGTTTACACCAGCTACTGCCGCAACGGCAACTTACCCCAGGTTAAGTATTGGTACTAATGTAAATAACCAGTTGTTTTCTTCGTACTGGTATCGTAAGGCCGATTATATAAGGCTTAAAACCGTACAGGTAGGGTTTACATTGCCTATGCGCTATGCCAATGCTGTAAAGCTGAAATCGTTAAGGGTTTTTGCAACCGGTACCAACCTGGTAACCCTCACCCAACTCAAAGGCGGGCGAGACCCTGAAAATTATAACGGATTATACCCTATACAAAGGCTTATTAATCTGGGTGTTAATGTAAAACTCTAATTATTTTAATAATTATGAAAAAGACTATTTGGATATTTATGACCTATATGTTTGCCGTGGCGGTTTTGCCTTCGTGTAAAAAAACGGAAGATCAGCCACGCGACTTATATACCTACGACCTCACTTTTGATCCGCAAGATCAGAATGCTGTATTAGCACAGCGGTTCTTAAACGGGTTATACAATTTTTTACCTACAGGGTTTAACCGTATAAGCGGCGATTTTTTGGATGTGGCAACAGATGATGCCGTATCAATTATAAGTAATTCGCCTATATCTTACTACACCAATGGCGTAATTAGTGTGGGTAATAACCCCGATGCCTATTTCGGTAACAGTTACAATGGTATAAGGCAGGTTAATATTTTTTTAGCAAATATTGATAAGATCCCCGTACCTGCTGCCAACCCTAACCGTACGCTGGGTTTTAAGGCCGAAGCGCGCTTTATAAGGGCATTTTTATACTTTGAGTTATTAAAACGCTACGGAGGCATACCGCTCATAGGCGATAAAGTATTTACACTGGATGATAACCTGCAGCTGCCGCGTAACACCTATGCACAGTGTGTTGATTATATAGCCAGCGAATGCACGGCCATAAAAGATTTTCTATATCTGGATAACATTGCCGATGTTAACGTAGGGCGAATTGTAAAGGGTGCGGCAATAGCATTAAAATGCAGGCTGTATTTGTATGCCGCCAGCCCGTTGTTTAACGGTGGCGGTGTTGAAGCCGATGCTACCCTCAAAGCCTTAACCGGTTACCCTACGGCCGATGCCACCCGCTGGCAAAAAGTTATTGATGCTTATACCGAATTTGCTGCCTTACCGGCCTACTACGGCTTAGTTCAGTCGGGTACGGCAGGTTACCGGTCGGTATTCATCAATAAAAAAAATATCGAGGTAATTTTGGCCAAACAAATAGTTAACACCTCCGATCTGGAGAATTTAAACTCACCTGTAGGCTACAATGGCGGTTCGACCGCAAGCGCAGGCCGTACCAATCCAACGCAGGATTTTGTAGACGCTTTTACAACCATTAATGGTAAACCTATTTCTACCGATTTAAGAACGCCAACAAACGACAGGGGTTTTGATGCGGCAAATCCTTATGCCAACCGCGATCCTCGGTTTGATGCAACGGTATTTTACAACGGATCGAGATGGTTAAACCGGGCCGTAGAAACCTTTGAAGGCGGCAGAGATAAACCTAACAACACATCGGGCAATCAAACCCGCACGGGTTATTATTTACGTAAATTTTTAGGCGATTTTACAAATAGTACGGCCTATTCAACCCAAAGCCACAATTTTGTATATTTCAGGTATGCCGAAATTATTTTGAACTATGCCGAGGCATTAAATGAAATAAGCAGCGGTAATACCGAATTAGCTGTTCAGCAAATTATTTTACTCAGAAGGCGCGCGGGTATCTTAGTGGGCGATGGCCGCTATGGTATAAAGGTGGGTATAAACCAGGATGAAATGCGCGAGCTGATACGTAACGAACGACGCATAGAGCTTTCATTTGAAGAGCAACGTTTTTGGGATCTGCGTCGCTGGAAAACAGCAAATACAGTACTTAACAAAACACTATCGGCAATAAAGATTACAAAAAACCCTGATGCAAGCTTGTCTTACCAGGTAATTCCACTAACAACCATCACGTTTCAAGACCGGCTTTACCACCTGCCGCTTCCTTACGATGAGACGGTAAGAAATGCTAATCTGGTTCAAAATTTTGGATGGTAAGAACATTAAACTGTACACAATGAAAAAATTTATATTTTATAGTATAACGCTTGTGCTATGTTTTGTTGGGCTTGTGTCAAGTGCCCAAACAAAACAGGTAAGAGGAGTTGTTAGGGATGACAAAGGACCGCTTGCAGGCGTAACCATACAAGAAAAGGGCCTTTTAAGCAATGGTGCATCCACCAATGCTAATGGAGCCTACGTAGTTACCCTCAGGGGCAGCAGTAATACCATTGTTGTTAAAGCGCTTGGTTATGTAACCAAGGAAATAAGCGTTAACGGCCAGGCTACCATTGATATAACTCTTTTAGCCAGTACGCAAGATTTAAGTGATGTGGTAGTAGTAGGTTACGGAACGCAAAAGAAACTAACTTTTACCGGTTCCCAAAGTGCTGTTTCGGGTAATCAAATACGCGAAAACCCATCGGCAAGTTTACAAAATACTTTGGCCGGTAGGGTAACCGGTTTTATATCGCAGCAACGTTCGGGCCAGCCCGGGCAAGATGGTGCCGCCTTTTTGGTAAGAGGACAGGGTTCTTTAAACGGACAGGATGCCCCCCTTATTATTGTTGATGATATTGAGTACACTTATGAGCAGTTTGCCCGCATAGATCCTAATGAGGTAGAATCCGTTACGGTTTTGAAAGATGCCTCACAAACCGCCGTTTATGGTATTAAAGGGGGAAACGGTGTTGTGGTGGTAACTACCCGTCGTGGTAAAATAGGAAAGCCGCGTATTTCGCTACGAACCGACTTTGGTATTTCTAATTTTACCATACTGCCAACCTACCTCGATTCCTACAACACGGCCTTGTTAAGAAACCTGGCCGATGCTAATGACAATAAGTATTCTGTAAGCCCAAACCCTAACTTTAAACCAACCTGGAGCGACCAGGACCTGGCGCTTTTTCAAAACGGGCAAGATCCTTACGGACATCCTAATGTTGACTGGAAAAAAGAGCTGTTTAAAGATTATGCAAAGCAATACCGCGCAACGTTTGATGTGAGCGGCGGTACCGATAAAATAAAATACTTTATATCGTTAAGCTACCTTAACCAGGGCGGTAACACGCGCGATTACAGTGCCGATCAGGGATACGATGGTAATTTTTATAACCGCCGTTATAATTACCGGTCCAACCTGGATATTAATGTGAACAAGAATTTAAGCCTGAGTATTGATGCTTACGGAAATATAGGAGAAATAAACACACCATCGGTTTTTTACAATTCAACAAATGGTAACAAAAACGACATATTTTCCGAATACGGCAGTTACTTAGCGCTTGCGCCGTATGCTTATCCTATTAAAAACCCTAATGGTAGCTGGGGTTACAGTAATTATCAGAAATCATTAACCGGTTATGTAACACCAAACATCATTCAGCGCTTATCATTAGATGGTTATAACCGCAATAATGAAAACAACATGGTACTTACCACATCGGCCACCCAAAAATTAGGCTTTATTACACCCGGGTTGAGTGCAAAAGGAACTATTTCCTATACCAGTAACTACACGGCATCCAGAGGTTTAACAAGAACCAACCTGCCTTCTTATATCTATGTTCCGGCTACAAGCAACACGCCCGAAAGGTACGACCTGGCTTTTACCGATGTATTTCGTTTAGAAAGATTAGGAACCAACTACAATCCTAACGGCCCTAATTCGGGCACTCAAAGAAGGGTAGTGGCACAAGCTTTTTTAACTTACGACCGTACATTTAAAGATCATCATTTATCTGGTTTATTGCTTTACAGCCTAAACAGTTATTCCCGCGGTTTAGCCACCACCAATGTTAACTATGCCAATTATAACTTTATCCCCGAAAATACCATCGGTACTACGTTTAGGGGCGGGTACGATTATAAGTCTAAATATATTGTACAGTTTAGCGGTGCTTACAATGGCACCAATCGTTTCACGGGCGATAAAACCTTCGGCTTATTTCCGGCAGCATCACTTGCTTACAATATTGCCGAAGAATCATTCTTCAAAAACAATATAAAATTGGTTAACCAGCTAAAGTTCAGGGCATCATACGGCCTCGTAGGATCGGATAGATTTGGAGGCGGACAGCTTTACCTGTATAATCAAACTTATGCGCCTAATAACGGCATATATTCGGGCCAGCCAGGCCAGGCCCTTGGTGCTTCCTTTGGCGAAACCCATAATGCATCACTTCCATACCTTACTGGTTTACAGGAAGGTCAGCTCTCTAACAAAGATATAACCTGGGATAAAGAGAAACAATTAGACTTAGGTGTCGATTTTTCTTTATTTAATAGTAAGCTAACGGGTTCGGTTGATTATTTTAAGTACAACCGTTACGATCAGTTTATTTCCCGTCAAAGAGTACCCGCTATATTGGGGCAGCTTTTGCCGCCTTTAAATATTGGAAAAACAAGCCGCAGAGGCCTCGAATTTGAATTGAATTTCAGAGATGCTATAGGTAAAGACTTTTCTTATAACCTGAGAGGCACCTTCTCCAAGGTTAAAAGCAGGGTAGATTTTATTGATGAGGTGGCTTTTGAATATCCTTGGCAGGCGCTTACCGGTAAGCCTATTAACCCCGATTTGGTTAATAATGAAAGGCAATTTCAGTTTATAGGTTTTTACAAAGATGCTGCAGATGTAGCTAATAGTCCTAAATCGGCCTTTTTAACCAGGCCCGGCGATACGAAGTATGCCGATTTAAACGGCGATAACCTGATCGATGATAAAGACAAGGTAGCACCCGAGCTTAACAACGTACCTGTAAACACGTTTGGTTTTCAGTTGGGCTTTAACTATAAAAGCATCAGTGTAAGCACGCTCTTTCAGGGCGCTACCGAATTTAACTTACGTGGTTACGAAGAATCAATCCGTGCATTTTCATCCAACTTGTCTGCTGTTCACCAGCAATCATGGACACCGGAGTTAGGCGATAATGCCAAATATCCTTTATTAAGTTCGCTGCGTTCTATCAGCGATCCGGGAAATGCCTCTACTTTCTGGAGCATACGCGGCGATTATTTACGACTGCGAACTGCCGAAATAAGCTATAATTTACCTAACCGTTTAACCAAAAAGGTAGGCTTACAGGGCGCACGCATCTATTTCAGTGGCAATAACCTGGTTACCTGGTCCAAAGCATTTAAATTATATTCTTTAGACCCTGAAGCAACTAATAACACCGACAGGCAAACCTATCCGCCGCAACGTATCTACAATATCGGTTTAAGTGTATCATTTAACTAAATACAACAATGAAAAATATCATCGTCATTGCAATAATCCTGGTACTTTTTGCCTCGTGCAAAAAGTCCAGTTTCCTGGATGATAAATCCAACAATGCTTTAACAGAGCAAACGGTTTTTACAGATAGTGTGCGCACCATGGCTTTTTTAACCCGTATATACGAAGATGAAGGCTTTGCATTTGTAAAAACACGCTGGGAAAATGGCGGGCAGGAACAAGCCACAGACGACTCGGAATTTAACCTGCTTAATACCGCCCGCCGCCCCCTTATTTTATATACTTCAAGCTATAATGCCGATTCGTTTCCGTTTTTTGATTTTTGGCAAGTGCCTTGGGATAACATCAGGCGTACTAATCTGTTAATAAGTAAATTACCAACAACGCCGCTAAAGCCGGCAACACAAAAGCGCGTAGCTGCCGAAGCCCGTTTTTTACGTGCCTGGTTCTACTATAATTTGCTGATTAATTTTGGTGGCATTCCTATTATAAATGACAAGGTGTACACTGCCGATGAGGAGATCAACGTTCCCCGCAGCACTTTTGAAGAGTCGGTAAGCTACCTTGTTAAAGAACTGGATAATGCGGCTGCAGAATTACCTGTTGAATTTAGAGATAACGATCATGGCAGGGTAACTAAGGGAGCGGCCATGGCAGTAAAATCAAGGTTGTTATTGTATGCAGCCAGCCCTTTGTTTAATGGCAATGCTTTTCCAAACCCTACAAGTGCACAACGTTCAGCATTGGCAGGTTACCCCACATACAGCGTAGCTCGCTGGCAAGCTGCTGCCGATGCAGCATTAGCTGTAATCAATTCAGGAACCTATTCATTAAATTTGGAAAACAATGTTTCGCCGGGTTTTGGGTTTTATAATGTGTTTTTAAAGCGGGTAAATACCGAATATATCTTTTTTTACAATAGAATTCCTAACCGCGATTGGGAACAGTTTTACTTGCCTGTTAGCCGTGGTAATGGTTCCAGAAATGGTACGCCAACTCAAACACTGGTTGATGCTTTCCCCATGAAGAGTGGTAAAGCCATAACAGATCCTACATCGGGCTACAACCCTCAAAACCCGTACACAGACCGCGACCCCAGATTTTATTACTCCATAATTTATAACGGTGCGCCTTATTTTTCCCGATCAACAAATACGAAAATACCTGTTTTTACCTATGTAGGAGCACCTACTGATGGTTTTACGCAAAGTACGGCAGCAGCGGGGCCATCCGGTTATTTCAGCCGTAAAATGCTCGATGAAAATTTAAGTGCCGATGGGCCCGGAACCACGGTAAGGGGATGGGGTATCATTCGCTATGCCGAAATATTGCTGAACTATGCAGAGGCTATAAACGAAACGGGCCAAACCGCATTAGCCTATCCGGCGCTTCGTTTAATACGTGAACGTGCCGGCATTAGTTCCAGCAACGATTTTGGCATGAAACCTAACATGAGCCAGGAAGAAATGAGACAATTTGTACGTAACGAAAGGCATATAGAACTCATGTACGAAAGCACACGATGGGACGATGCACGCCGCTGGAAAATTGCTACAACGGTGTTCAATGGTTTCAATAAACTAATGAGGCCTACCAAAGTTGATGTAAGTGCCCAGTATCCAACAGGGTATAGGTACGAAATAATTAACTCGCTGTTCTTACATACTTTTAATGAACGCAATTACCTGCTGCCAATACCTGCCAGTGAAATAAGAAGGGCACCGGCAATGCTGCAAAATCCAGGATGGTAAAACTTGTTCTCTGGATAGTTAGCTTAACCTAATAACCACAGAATAAAACCCATAATAAAATTGATTAAAGAACCTCCTCACATATTTATAATGGTTTGTACATAAAGCCAGGCCTCCCCGGCCTGGCAGTACATATTTATAAACGAGGCAAGGATAAATTATAGCAATACAAGAGTAACTTAGTACATGTTAGTATTTATAAAAATGATTAAAAAACCGGCTTATACCATACTACTTACTGTATGGTGTAGTCATTTTACTGCGTATGCTCAAAATGATTCTGTTAACGTAGCAACACAAAATATAAGGCTTAACCAGTTAGGATTTTACCCCAATACCCCTAAAATAGCCATTGTTACCAAAACGGAATTTGCCGATTACCAGATTATAGGCTTAAAGGACCAAAAAACCGTGTACGAAGGTAAACTTGTAAAATCTGTTAACCCGGCTCTAAATGGCAAAGAGACCTTAATTGCTGATTTTTCATTATTTAATAAGCCGGGGCAATACGTTATTGCTATAAAAGGTTTAGGAAACTCCTTTCCGTTCGCTATTCAAGCATTTGTTTATCATAACCTCGCAGTTGCCTCTGTTAAAGCCTATTATTACCAGCGTGCTTCAACGGCCCTGCCTGTTCAATATGCCGGTATATGGAGCCGTGCCGCAGGCCACCCCGATGATCAAGTACTTGTACATCCGTCTGCAGCTACGCCGAAAAGGCCTGCAGGCACCATTATATATGCGGCCCGCGGCTGGTACGATGCCGGCGATTACAATAAATACATGGTAAATAGTGGAGTTACTATGGGAACCATGCTGGCATTGTGCGAAGATTTTCCTGATTACATCAAAAAGCTGCACACCAATATTCCTGAAAGTAACAATGAGGTACCCGACGTGCTTGATGAACTTACCTGGAACTTGCGCTGGATGCTGACCATGCAAGACCCTAATGACGGCGGAGTATATAATAAATTAACCAATGCCAATTTTGATGGTATGGTTATGCCCCAGGTAACCAAAGCACCCCGTTACGTGGTGCAAAAGGGAACGGCTGCAACATTAGATTTTTCGGCAGTTACGGCACAGGCAAGCCGTTTGTTAAAAAAATATTCGAAAAGTTACCCTGGTCTGGCCGATTCTTGCATTAACGCTTCAAAAAAAGCGTGGGAATGGGCACGTCAATACCCCGATTCGGTATATAATCAGGCAAAAATGAATACTAAATTTAAGCCTGGTGTATCAACAGGCGGTTACGGTGATAATAATTATGATGATGAATTTACATGGGCAGCTTCAGAGTTATATATCACTACAGGCAACACCTCTTATTACGATGTAATAAAAATTAATACCGATGAAAGGGTTTCTCTGCCTTCCTGGGCAAATGTTCGTATGCTGGCTTACTATTCACTCATCAGAAACGAATCCGCATTATCTTCTGCTGCCAAACAAGATGTGCAAAAGCTTAAATTAAAGATTATCAACCTCGCCAACGATTTAAAACGTAACGCAGATACAAGCGCCTACCTTACTGTAATGGGTAAAAACAAACGTGATTTTGGATGGGGCAGTAACTCAAATGCAGGTAACCAGGGCGTTGCACTTATACAGGCTTATCAAATTTCAAAAGATGCCACATATCTTAAATACGCGTTAAGCAATCTCGATTATTTATTAGGAAGAAATGCCTCCGGCTATTCTTATGTTACAGGCGTGGGCAGCAAAACACCCATGCATCCGCATCATCGCCCGTCGGCTGCCGATGGTGTAACCAACCCTATACCCGGTTTACTGGTAGGGGGGCCTAACCCAGGTGAGCAAGATGGCGTAAAACTGGTTAGCATTATACCCGATGAGGCTTACATAGATGATGAAAGATCGTTTGCAACTAATGAGATAGCTATTAACTGGAATGCACCCTTGGTTTATTTGGTTAATGCGGTGGAAGCCCTGCAACAAAAAATATCTGTTCAACAAAATAAAAAACAATAGTAATGAAGCTGTTTTCATACAAAAAACGCCTGTTTGGTTTACTGGTACTGTTAACTGGATTTTCGGCCGGTTTATTTGCCCAGGATACGCAATATCAATACCTGTCGGGCCGCGATAAAGATCACACCGTTACCTGGGACTTTAAGATAAATACGGGAATGAAGAGTGGCTCGTGGGGTAAAATAGAAGTGCCATCTAACTGGGAGCAGCAAGGTTTTGGTACTTATAATTATTATAAGGACACCAATAACCCCGATGAAACCGGGAATTACAGGTATCATTTTAAAGTACCTGCCGCTAACGACGGCAAAAATATAAATTTAGTATTTGAGGCTGCCATGACCGAGGCAGAAGTTAAGGTGAACGGCAAACTGGCCGGTCCGGTACATCAGGGGGGCTTTTACCGCTTTAAATACGACATAACCAATTTATTAAACTATGAAAGCGATAATTTGCTTGAAGTAACCGTCAAAAAAAAATCGACTAACGAGTCTGTAAACCAAGCCGAACGAAAGGCTGATTTTTGGTTATTTGGCGGCATTTACCGGCCGGTATATCTGGAAATAAAACCTAAAACCAATATTGACAGGATAGCTATTGATGCCCGCGCCAATGGTGCTTTATCGGTAAATGTTTATACCGCTGGTTTACAAAACACCATGAGCATAATGGCCCGGGTATATCAACTTAACGGACAGCCCGTGGGTACACCATTTACAATTAAAGGAACCGCCAGCCAGGAAATGAGCCGCTTGCAGCAACAGGTAAAAGGAATAATGGCCTGGAACGCCGAAAACCCTGCACTTTATAATTTAGAGATTAGCATTACCAGCAATGGAAAGGTTTTACACCGCGTTAAACAAAGATTTGGTTTCAGGACTGCCGAACTGAGGCCACAAGACGGCTTTTATGTAAACGATAGAAAAATTATTTTCAAGGGGGTTTGCCACCACAGTGAGTGGCCCGAAACGGGGAGGGCCTTGAGCAAGGAACTTAACCTGATGGATGTTAAACTGATTAAGGACATGAATATGAACGCGGTTCGCATGTCTCACTATCCGCCCGATCAGGACTTTTTGGATGCCTGCGATTCTTTAGGTTTATATGTGCTGGATGAATTAACCGGGTGGCAGGCAAAGTACGATACCGTTGTTGGGCGTAAGCTGGTTAAGGAACTGGTGGTGCGCGATGTTAATCATCCGTCTATCGTAATTTGGGATAATGGTAATGAAGGTGGTTTTAATTTTGCTTTGGATGCGGATTATGGCAAGTACGATCCACAAAACCGGCTCGTAATTCATCCCTGGGAAAAATTTAATGGTACAGATACCAAGCACTACCCCGAATATAACTATATACAAAACTCGGTTTTATACGGCAAGGAAGTGTTTTTCCCTACCGAATTTATGCATGGCTTACAGGATGGAGGGCATGGTGCCGGTTTAGACGATTTTTGGAATCTGATGCTTAAACATCCGTACGGGGCAGGTGGGTTTTTGTGGGCTTTTCATGATGAAGGTGTGGCCCGTACCGATAGAAACGGACAAATTGATATTCAGGGTAACGCGGCACCCGACGGCATACTCGGCCCTCACCGCGAAAAAGAGGGTAGTTATTATACTATTAAAGAAATATGGTCGCCCGTACAAATTGAGCTGAAAACCTTACCGCAAAACTTCGACGGTAACATATTGATTGAAAACAGGTATGCATTTACCAACCTTTCTAAATGCAGGTTTGAATGGAAACTGGTAAAACTTCCAACGGCGCAGCAAAACAGCATACAGCCCTTTACAAATGCTACCGGCAAAAGCAGCCTGGTACTTGATCCTGCACAAAAGGGTTTGCTAAAATTAACCCTTCCTGCCAACTGGAAACAAAGCGATGTACTGTACTTAACTGCTTATGATGCGCATCAAAAAGAGATCTTTACCTGGAGCTGGCCCATTAAATTACCCGGAGCTGCTATAAGTAATTATACCGGTAAAGCCACATTACAACCCGAGGCAACTGATGCTGATTCCAGCCTGATTATAAAGGCAGATGGGTTAACCTACTATTTCAGTAAAAAATTGGGCACTCTTCAAAAAGTACTTACTGCAAAAGCCGCAATTTCATTAGCCGACGGGCCTGTACTGGCTGGTGCCAAACATAAACTAAAGCAACTGAACCATTATAAGTTGGGGCAAAGCTTGGTTGTGGAACCGGTGTACGAAGGCGGCCCCCAGTTTAAAGTGAAATGGATATTTACTACCGGAAAGCCGGTGAAGCTTGATTATCAATATAGTATGCGGGGAGAATTGGATTTTATGGGCGTAACTTTTAATTATCCCGAAGAAAAAATTACCGGTATGAAATGGGAAGGCCGCGGGCCTTACCGCGTATGGAAAAACAGGTTAAAAGGGCAACAGTTTGGCGTTTGGCACAAAGCATACAACAACACCATTACCGGCGAAAGCTGGCAATACCCCGAGTTTAAAGGTTATCATGATGAGGTGTATTGGGTTACGGTAGAAAATAGAGAAGCACCTTTTACTATTTATACCACGCAAAAAAACATCTTTTTTCAGATGCTTAAACCAGTTAAAGCCGCAGGAGCTACTAATGAAAATACCAATCCGCCATTTCCCGAAGGAAACATTGGTATAATGGATGCCATAGCGCCTATTGGTACAAAATTTAATGTTGCCGACAAAATGGGTCCGCAAAGTCAAAAAAATATACAAATGAATTATGGATTAATTAGCGGAAGTATATGGTTGGATTTCAAATAATGAAGCCTGCACATTTAATTACAAGCCGCTATTGCAGCAAAGCCACAAAGTAAATATATAAGCGCGTGAGTTCGCTTTGTAAAAAGGAAGTACAATTATCAGAGGCCTGTTCAACTGTCTTCGTTAAGCAGAAGGTTTGCTGTTAATTATTTAATTAAAAATATAACTATGACTATAAAATATAAATCGTTTTGTGTGGTTGCGTTCATTTGTACGCTATTGGTATGTACAAAGAGTACAGGTTTTACCCAGCAAAAAACAGATCTTATTCAAGAGAAAATAAGCGCAGCCATTAAAAAAATGACCTTGGAAGAGAAAATTGAAATGTTGCATGGTAATGCGCTTTTTTCTTCGGCCGGGGTACCGCGTTTAAATATCCCGGAACTCACATCTGATGATGGCCCGCTTGGCGTTAGGGAAGAAGTATTAAGGTTTGACTGGAAATCGGCCAACTGGACAACCGATTCGGCTACATTTATGCCCAATGGTTCGGCAATTGCCGCTACATGGAACCCGGCCTTGGCGCACAGCTATGGTGTAGTAATTGGCGAAGAAGCCAACGCACGCAAAAAAATTGTAATGTTAACACCGGCTTTTAATATTTGCCGGGTGCCGTTAAATGGCCGCACTTACGAATATTACTCCGAAGACCCGTTCCTGAATGCGCAATTAGCTGTTCAGGCGGTAAAAGGTGTACAAAGCCAGCAGGTGGCCGCCTGTATAAAGCATTATGCCGTTAACAACCAGGAGGTAAGCCGCAACACTGTAAACGCAGTAGTAGACGAACGTGCTCTTCATGAAATTTACCTGCCGGCATTTAAAGCAGCTGTACAGGAGGGAAATGCTTATACCATTATGTCGGCTTATAATAAAGTGAACGGCTACTGGTGTTCTGAAAACGATTATTTGCTTAACCAGGTATTAAAGAAAGAATGGGGTTTTAAAGGTGCGGTAATATCTGATTGGGGGGGTACTCATTCTACCATAGCTGCCGCTAATAACGGGCTCGATATTGAAATGGGTTCAAGTGGCCCCTACAATGAGTGGTATTTTGCCAAACCCTTACTGGCTGCGGTAAAAGCCGGCAAAGTATCTGAGCAAACCATTAATGATAAGGTACGCCGCATTTTATGGGTAATGTATCATACCTCCATGAGTGCTAAAAAGCCTGAGGGCGTTATCAGCACTCCCGCACATGGAAAAACAGCTTATAACATTGCATCAGAATCAATTGTACTATTAAAAAACGAAAAGAATTTATTGCCTTTGAAAACCAGCCAGATCAAAAGTATTGCCGTTATAGGTGATAATGCTACGCGTACTTTTGCCTTAGGAGGATACGGCGCAGGCGTAAAAGCCAAGTACGAAATTACGGCGCTGGCCGGAATAAGATCCAGGTTGGGTAAAACTGTTGATATTAAGTTTGCACAAGGTTATAAAGGTATTACATCTGGTAAAGGTGTAAGCAAGAATGAGCCCGATCCTATACTAATTGCAGAAGCCGTTGCCCTGGCTAAAACTACCGATATTGCTATTTTATGCATAGGTGCAAACCGCGAATTCGAAAGCGAAGGCCGAGACCGCCAGGACCTGCAATTGCCGTATGGCGAGCAGGCGCTTGTTACCGCGGTTACCGCAGCAAACCCTAACACCATTATTGTAGTTATGGCAGGTGCGCCTTACGATCTTAATGAAATTAATAAAGTTAATCAAACCATAGTATGGTCGTGGTTTAACGGTTCAGAAGCCGGGAACGCGCTTGCCGATGTATTAACCGGCAAAGTTAACCCATCGGGCAAAATGCCTTTTACTTTTCCTGTTTCTTTAAATGATTCGCCTGCATTTGCATTAAATACCTATCCGGGCCAAAATCAAATTGCCGAATATAAAGAAGGCATACTGGTAGGCTACCGCTGGTACGATACCAAGAAAATAAAGCCTTTATACAGTTTTGGCTATGGCTTATCATATACTCAATTTACTTACCCGGCATTACAGTTAGGTAAAAAGAGCTATAACCGCGGCAATAAAGTTTTGGTTTCGGTAAAAGTTAAAAACTCGGGTAAAGTAGCCGGTAAAGAAACAGTGCAGCTTTATGTTGGCAAGCGAAGTTCAACAGTACTCAGGGCCGAAAAGGAGTTGAAAGCATTTAAAAAATTAATGATAAACCCGGCTCAAACAGCAAACGTAACAATGGAATTCGCCGTTAACGATTTGGCTTATTATGATGTTAAAACAAAAAAATGGATAGTTGAACCTGGCCATTACCAGGTATATGCAGGTTCATCATCAGCGGATATTAAGCAAGTTGCCGATTTTATGGTCAATTAGTTGGCGCAGAAAATAAATCACGTTCCCCTTTAAACGTATTACAAAACATAACTCTAATTATATGTTTATTACCATTTATTCAAAAACCATGAGCCATAAATTATTTATGGCCTTGTCCGTATTTCTTTTATTTATTTATGCCGGAAAAGCCAGTTCAGCCATCCTGGGTTTTAAAGCCGAAGCCGATGGGGTTGCTTTCCGGTTAGATAAAGGGGTGATGAAAATAAGAATATTACAGGACGATGCCGTGCAGGTAAAATACAGCATACTTAATGCCTTGCCGGTTGATGCATCGTTGGTGGTAAATAACCAGTTTAACAAGCCTGTTAAATATACCGTAATGCAAACAGCACAACATATTGTTATTAAAACGGGCAAACTAATACTACAGGTTAACAGGCAAACTAATGCTATAACCTATTTAACTATAACCGGTAAGTTAATTACTACTGAAGATAGAACGCAGAATAAAGTAATGCAGCCACAGGTAGTTGCAGGCATTTCTACATACAGTTGTTCTACACAATTTATATCCCCTGCCACCGAAGCATTGTATGGAATGGGCTGTCATCCGTTAGATACCTTGTCTATAAATTACAAAGGGCGCAATCAGGACATGGCTATTAAATATCTTACCGGTGCTATACCTGTATTATTATCAACCAAAGGCTATGGTTTGCTTTGGGATAATTATTCAGCATCCGAATTTTTTGGTTCCGAAGCAGGAAACACTAAATTCAGGTATGTATCTGAAAGTGGCAAACAGGTTAACTATTACTTTTTTTACGGTCCCGAATTTGATCAGATCATTAATTTATACCGTACAGCTACGGGTAAGGCACCCATGTTTCCAAAATGGTCGTTCGGGCTGTTCCAATCACAAGACAGGTACATGAGCCAGCAGGAAATACTTTCTGTAAAAGACAATTATCGTAATAACCACATTCCGGTAGATGTAATAGTGCAGGACTGGTATTACTGGGACCCGCTGCCCATTGGTTCGCATGTAATGAAAGCAGAGCGTTACCCCGATCCTAAAGCCCTGGTAGATGAATTGCATAAAGCAAATTTACATACCATGATTTCTATTTGGCCTGTTTTTGGAAAAGGTACCCCCAATTACGACGCCCTTAAAAGTACCGGTGGCCTTACTAACATAACCTGGGATAACGTAATTACACATACTTTTGATACTTATTATGATGCCCACAACCCTAAAGCACGAGATTTATATTGGCAGCAAGCCCGCGATAGCCTGGTAAAACGCTATGGCTGGGATGCCTGGTGGGTTGACCAGTGCGAGCCCGATAATGGCACCTTGCTGGATGAACGCCGCAAAGACAATTTTTTCCCCGGAAAAGGTATCGATTACTTTAACACCTATTCGTTAGAGCATACCAAGGGCCTGTACAAAGGCTGGCGAAAGGATATTCCGAACAAAAGGGCGTTTTTTTTAGTAAGGCAGGCATTTGCGGGTCAACAGCGCAATTCGGCAACGCTGTGGTCGTCTGATATTACCTGTACTTTTAGTGCCTTTAAAAGCCAGGTACCCCAAGGCATTAATGCCTGCGCATCGGGCATTCCCTACTGGACATCAGATATTGGTGGTTATCATTTAGGATGGAAAGCAGCAAATTGGTCCCTCCCCGAAAATCAGGAATTGTTTACCCGTTGGTTCCAGTTCGGAGTTTTCAGCCCTATATTCCGTATTCATGGTAAAGGCGAAAGGGCATTGTTTTCGGACAACTGGAGTGCCGAAACCAAAACTACGTTATTGAATTACGATAAGCTCCGCTACCGGCTTTTGCCTTACATATATTCGCTGGCTGGCCAGGTAACAAAAAATAACTACACGCTCATGCGCGCGCTTAGCTTTGATTTTCGTAATGATGCTAAAGTTTACAATATACCCGATCAGTATATGTTCGGGCCTGCGTTTATGGTAAACCCGGTTACCGAACAGTTGTACACCGGTAAAAATGCGGCTAATGGTAAAAATACCCGCAATGTTTACCTACCGGCAAAAACCAGCTGGTATGATTTCTGGACCGGTAAAAAACTCGATGGCGGCCAGCAATTAAATGCAGCTGCACCGCTAAATATAATCCCGTTATATGTTAAGGCCGGTTCTATTGTACCTATGGGCCCGGTTATGGAATATGCTACCGAAAAACCTGCTAACCAAATAGAGCTACGCATTTATCCGGGCGCAAACGGGCAGTTTGAGTTTTATGAGGATGAAAATGATAACTACAATTATGAAAAAGGCAAGTACGCTTCTTTTACTTTACATTGGAACGATCAAAAACATCAGTTAACTGTTTCGGATACCAAGGGTACTTACCCCGGTATGCCCAATAAGCGCACATTTAATGTGGTACTGGTAAAAGAAGGCCGGGGCGCAGCTGTTGAAGCAAGTACCTACATTAATAAGAGTTTCAGCTATACAGGCAAGGCTTTGTCGGTAATAATCAATTAATCCAAAAGCAAATTAAGGGCAGTAATCCGGTGCCTTTTAACAACTGTTAAATGAGTGTTTTCAAAAGTATCTTTCCATATTTCTTATTTTGTTTAACCATAATGCCCTTGGGGAAGCTATTTGCCCAAAACGGACAGGAATGGAAAGATTATAGCGTTTTACAAGTAAATGCAGAACTGCCCCGCGCCTCATTTATGGTTTACAAAAATAAACACGCTGCCCTGCAAAATCAATATCTTCCTACCTCTTCATATCAATCTCTAAATGGTAAATGGCGCTTTAAATGGAGTAGAAACCCATCCCAAAAACCTAATGCATTTTTTGAGAATGATTATAATGTAACCGGATGGAAGTTTATAACCGTGCCTTCGGACTGGCAAATGCAAGGGTATGATGAAGCTTACTACACTAACAGCATATACCCATATAGTGCAAAGTTTCCGGCAGCACCAGAAGATTTTAACCCGGTTGGCTCATACAAACGTGAATTTTTGTTGGATCCATCATGGAAAGGTCAACAGATCATGCTGCATTTCAAAGGCGTTAATTCGGCATTTTATGTTTGGGTAAACGGTAAAAAAGTAGGCTTTAGCCGCGATAGTAAAACCCCTGCCGAATTTAATATAACACCTTATGTAAAACCCGGCTCTAACAGTGTAGCGGTAGAAGTTTACCGTTGGAACGCCGGTAGCTGGCTCGAAGATCAGGATATGTGGCGCTTTAGCGGTATTGAACGTGATGTATATGTATATGCTTTACCACAAACCACTATATGGGATTATCAAACAAATGCCGGTTTGACCGATAATTACCAAAACGGAAAATTTGAATTAAATCTTTCACTACGTAATTTTAATTCGGTACCGCAAAATGGGAGGATTAAAATTGAATTACTTAATAGTGTTGATCATGCAATTATATACTCAGAATTAAAGAATTGGCGTACCGTTATGCAGCCAGATGTTCATATTGCCTTTCAAAAATTGATACCGCATCCTTTGATATGGAGTGCCGAACAACCTAAACTTTATACTTTGCTTATTCAATTACTGGATGCTGATGGAAAGCTTATACAGGTAGTGTCTCAGCAAGTGGGTTTTAGAAGCATTGAATCAAAAAACGGTCGGTTTTTAGTAAATGGTAAACGGGTTTACATTAAAGGAGTTACGCGGCATGAGCACGATGCTATAACCGGCCATGTAGTTACTTTACAAAGCATGATTACTGATATACGTTTAATGAAAGAAAATAACATTAATGCGGTTAGATGCAGTCATTACCCTAACGATCCGAGGTTTTATGAACTTTGTGACAAATACGGTTTGTATGTTATTGATGAAGCTAATATAGAATCGCATGGTTTAGGTAAATATATAGGTAAAGGATACGGTTATAATATGCGTACACCTACCGCCGATTCTGCTTCCTGGTACCCTGCACACCTTGACCGTACCCGCCGTATGTTCGAGCGGGATAAAAATCACCCGTCAATAGTTATATGGTCTTTAGGAAACGAAGCCGGCATAGGAGAGAATTTTCATAAAACTTACCAATGGTTAAAAAGCCATGATTCAACACGGCTTGTACAATACGAGCAGGAGTGGACAGGCCCTTACACAGATGTTGTAGCTCCCATGTATCATACCATCCCCGATTTAATTGCTTACTCAAAAAGTGCTGAACAGCGTCCGCTTATTATGTGCGAGTATGCCCATGCCATGAATAACAGTGTTGGCAACCTACAGGATTATTGGGATGTTATAGAAAGTCATCAAAAATTACAAGGAGGTTTTATATGGGAATGGGTAGATCAGGGATTATTAGATAAAGCACCCGACGGAACACCGTTTTTTGGTGTAGGAGGAGATTTTTCGCCAAAGGGAACGCCAAGTGAAGGTTTGTTTTGTATTAAGGGACTGGTGTTTCCTGACCGTAAACCTAAACCATCATTATTTGAAGTAAAAAAAGTATATCAAAATGTTAACATAATACCTGCTGATATAACCAAGGGTAATTTCTGGATCAAAAACAAATTCTTCTTTACCGATCTCTCAGATTTTAATATAGATTACACAATTAAAGGGAACGGAAATAGGGTAAGTAGTGGGGTAATAAATTTGCCGAAAGGTGTGGCTCCGGGCGACAGTGCTCTGATTTCTATACCGGTGAACAATTTTAAAATACTGCCCGGAACTGAATATTATGTAATGTTTAACATAAGGCTTAAAAAGTCAACCAATATTATTAATGCGGGCCATATTATTGCTGCCGAACAAATCAAAATTCCCTATTATAAGGCCACGTCAAATAATAAACCTAAACTGCAAAATGGTCTTACTTTTACTCAACATCAATCCAAATGTATTGTATCCAATTTAGATTTTGCGTACACATTTGATAATAAAACAGGAATATTATCAACCATGATGTATAAAGGACATAATTTGTTGCAGGAAGGATTGTTTCCTGATTTTTGGCGTGTGCCCACCAGTAATGACATTGGCAACAAGTCTCCACAGCGTTTAGCCGTATGGAAAAATATACAAGCTTTTACAAAGCTTAATGAATTTGAGGCAGAACAAACTACTGCACATAGCATACAAATTAAAATAAACTCAACAATAACATCGGCTAACGCACAACTCAATATTTTATATACTATTACAGATGATGGCGAAATACATGTAAATCTTTCCTTCCATAAAAAAGACGATAAAGCACCCGAGTTGCCGCGATTTGGAATGCGTTTAACACTTCCGGGCGAATTTCAAGATATGAGTTGGTATGGCCGTGGCCCTTTTGAAAGTTATTGGGATCGCAAAACTGCCGCTTTTGTTGATATATACCGGGGTAAGGTGCAGGAGCAATACACACCTTACATCTCTCCGCAAGAAAACGGTAATAAAACAGATGTACGTTGGGTGAGCTTCACAAATAAACATGGAATTGGGATGATGGTAAAAGGCGATAGTTTGATAAATGTTTCTGCTCACCACTATCAGCAAGAGGATCTGGAAAAAGCAAGCCACACCAATGAGGTTCCTGTAAAAAATTTAGTTGAACTTCATGTAGATTTACAGCAAATGGGCGTTGGAGGAGATACAAGTTGGGGAGCCTATGCGCATGACCAGTATAGGTTATTACAAAGTGCTTATAATTATGGTTTCAAAATTACGCCTTTTGAAGAGGTGAAAAATTAATAGGTTTTCAGTTAAATGTGTTTCCCAATAAAAAAAACATTATTTATGTGTAATTTTGTGCTTTATTTTAAATAATGCAGCTATTAAAAAACCAGTGGTATAAATAGTTTATAACTAAATATAAATTAGCTTAGTAAAAATATAAAATCAATAAAAGCATCTTCCCTTGTGGTAGATGCTTTTTTTATAAAACTTTCATCTGCCATTAGTTAACTGATAAGGCGGCAGTAAAACTTAAAAAATGGAAAAAGAAATTAAGAACGAGGATTTCAAAATAGAACTAAGAACACTTAGTAAGGATGACTACTTTGGTTTAAAAGCCTCCATGATGGAAGCGTACTCTGAATGGGAGGGAGCCTCTTTTTGGGATGAAGAACATATTGGTAAACTGGTAGAAATATTTCCGGAAGGACAAATCTGTATATTGGTTAATGGCGCTATTGCAGGTTGTGCCTTATCTTTGATTGTTGATTATGATAAGTTTGGCGACAACCACACCTATACCCAAATTACAGGTAATTACACGTTTTCTACTTATAATACTAAAGGAGATGTACTTTATGGGATAGACTTTTTTGTGCACCCCGATTTTAGGGGCATGCGTATAGGAAGAAGATTATATGATGCCCGGAAAGAAATATGTGAAAGGTATAATCTGCGGGCCATTATAGCTGGCGGACGTATTCCCAATTATAAGGACTATGCCGACAAGCTGACCCCCAAGTCATACCTGGAAAAAGTTAAAGGAAAGGAAATACATGACCCAACCTTGTCATTTCAATTAGCTAACGATTTTCACGTCAGAAAGATCCTAAAAGGTTATTTACCAGGCGATACCCAATCACTGGAGTACGCCTCGCTGCTGGAATGGAACAATATTTACTATAACGAAGAAGCTGCGCATATTAATTCTAAAAAGTCAATTATTAGGTTAGGACTGGTACAATGGCAAATGAGGCCGTTCCCTAATCTCGAATCTTTATGCGAACAGATTGAGTTTTTTGTAGATGTGGTTAGCGACTACCAAAGTGACTTTATTTTATTTCCCGAACTGTTTAACGCGCCATTGATGACGGCATATAACCATTTAAGCGGAGCAGATGCCATGCGAGAGATTGCTAACTTTACTATTCAATTACGCGATAAGTTTGTAGAGTACGCTATTAGCTACAACATTAATATAATTACAGGTAGCATGCCTTTTCTCGAAAACGGTGTTCTGCAAAATGTGGGTTACCTTTGCCGCCGTGATGGCTCGTATGAAATGTACAGAAAAATCCACCTAACACCTGCTGAAAAAAGTGCATGGGGCATGATAGGTGGCGATGCTATAGGCACCTACGATACAGATTGTGGCAAGATCGGTATTTTGATATGCTATGATGTTGAATTTCCGGAGCTGCCCCGTTTGCTGGCCGAACAAGGCATGCAGATACTTTTTGTTCCTTTTATGACAGATACCCAAAACGGATATACGCGTGTTCGAAACTGCGCGCAGGCCAGGGCCATAGAAAACGAATGCTATGTAGCAATTGCAGGAAGTGTAGGAAACCTGCCCAAGGTACATAATATGGATATTCAGTATGCGCAGTCGGCCGTTTTTACCCCGTCCGATTTTTCTTTTCCAAGTAACGGTATAAAGGCGGAGGCTACACCCAATACCGAAACTACATTAATTGCTGATGTTGATGTTGACTTACTAAAGGAATTACACAGTTTTGGCGCGGTTAGAAACCTTAAAGACAGAAGATTAGATATTTATAAGATCATTAATAAAAGTAAAAAATAGCACATTGATTATACTTATTGCCTAAACAATCAGGCAGTTATGGCACATCAAAAAAAAACATCAATGCAAGCCAACTTTTATAATGTAGATGGCTTGCATTGATGTAAAATTTTATAGTTCGCTTAAATTCTTTACAAAATTCAGGGGCTATACGTTTATAATATAAACGGCTAATAAGTGTATGGCTATAAGTATGATTGCAAAACCCCGTTTTTAGACGAGCGTTTAATACTTACCAGTGCCTTGTCTTTTAGCTGCCGCACACGTTCGCGTGTCAATCGAAGCTTTTCTCCTATTTCTTCAAGCGTATGGGTGTTTTGATTACCCAAACCATAAAATAAGGTAAGTACCTCCCGGTCCCGCTCACCTAACTTAGCGAGTGAACGGTGTAGTTCAATGGTTAAGGAATCATGAACCATCAAACTATCGGTAGTGGGATCATTACTGTGCATTACATCCAGTAGTGTGCCTTCTTCACCCTGCTGAAAAGGTGCATCAACCGATAAGTGCCTTCCCGAAATACTTAACGAGTCGCTTATTCTTTCCACTGTTGTTTCCAGGGATAAGGCAAGTTCTTCTGGTGTAGCATCCCGTTCAAACTCCTGCTCTAATTTTGATTGCGCCTTTCTGATCTTGCTGATGGTACTCACCTGGTTCAGGGGCAACCGCACCGCCCGCGATTGTTCTCCTATAGCCGAAATAATGGATTGGCGAATCCACCACACGGCGTATGAAATAAATTTAAAACCTTTGGTTTCATCAAAGCGGCCGGCCGCTTTAATCAAACCTAAATTGCCTTCGTTTATCAAATCGCCAAGGGTAATGCCCTGGTTTTGATATTGTTTGGCAACTGATACCACAAAGCGTAAATTGGCTTTAGTTAGCCGCTCTAAAGCAGCCTGATCGCCATCCCTTATTTTTTGGGCAAGAATAACTTCTTCCTGGGCCGTAATTAAATCTACTTTACCAATTTCGGTGAGGTATTTGTCTAAGGACTGTGTTTCCCTATTGGTAATAGACTGGGATATTTTTAGTTGTCTCATGTAGTAAAATATGCCGGGCTTACTGCAGCATTGATGTAAATTTATAAAAGCCCTGTTAATGCAAGATGATAGCCTGAAATGTGAATATACGATACAAATACTATATTGTTCAGTAAGCAGTGAGTTCACGGTAAACCGGAACGGATTTCTGCGATTTAAAATAACTTATTCAGTTGGTACACCTGTAATATAAACCTGTCATATTTAATTGAACATGATATGAATATTTATATAAAACAAATTTTTAACACTTTAATAACCAGTTTATTACAATTGATAAGGAGGTGCAAAAGCATAAATACATTGCGCTCATCAAAAGAATTTGTTAGTGTTCGATTAATAATTTTTAAATCTACCTTAAATTTACCAGTAACCGGTACTTAAAAAGTCATCTTTAAAAGCAGAACTATAATTTAATAGTGAAATACTGCAATTAATTTTATTCCCCTCTCAAAGAGTAGAACCGCAAAGCCCCAGTTTTAAAATCGATCTACCTTAAATATTGGTAATAACTTCGTTAACAGTCAATAACTTTTTTTATATAAATGTATTTGTTATACACATAAAAATGTATGCACTAATAAATGATAATTTTACTACAATTGAGCAGCTAACAAGTCAAAATATAAAAGTCAATGAACAAAATATTCAAAAGAACAATATTATGCAGTATTTGCGCAGCCTTATCGTTCACGGTTTTTGCACAGCCCGCCAGCAACCCGATAAATCCGGTATCGAAAGTGTGGGTAGCCGACCTGGGAAACGGCATGTACAAAAATCCGGTTCTTGATGCCGATTATTCTGACCCGGACGCTATTCGTGTTGGTAATGATTTTTACCTCGTAGCATCAAGTTTTGATGCAATACCGGGTTTGCCCATATTACATTCAAAAGATCTGGTTAACTGGCGCATTATTGGCCATGCCTTAAAACGTCAGCCACCGTTTGATCATTTTTCCAAAACACAACATGGAAACGGCGTATGGGCCCCGGCTATACGTTATCATCATAATGAATTTTACATCTATTACCCCGATCCCGACTTTGGCATATATGTAACCAAAGCCAGTAATCCTGCAGGTCCCTGGTCTTTACCCGTACTCATTGAGGCCGGTAAAGGGCTCATTGATCCTTGCCCGTTGTGGGACGATAACGGTAAAGTTTACCTGGTTTATGCGTACGCCGGCAGCAGGGCCGGTATAAAAAGTGTAATTGCTGTTAAAAAATTGAACACTGAGGGTACAAAAACGCTTGATGCCGGGGTAATTGTTTACGATGGTCACGAAAAAGACCCTACCCTTGAAGGGCCTAAGATTTATAAGCGGAACGGCTATTATTATATTTTTGCCCCCGCCGGTGGTGTATCTACGGGGTGGCAGCTGGTACTGCGCTCTGCAAATATTTATGGCCCTTACGAACGAAGGATCGTAATGGATCAGGGCAAAAGTGCTATTAACGGGCCTCATCAGGGAGCCTGGGTAAGCACTCAAACTGGTGAAGACTGGTTTCTGCATTTTCAAGACAAAGAAGCTTATGGCAGGGTAGTGCATTTACAGCCAATGAGCTGGAAAGATAACTGGCCTGTAATAGGGGTTGATAAAGATGGCGATGGGAAAGGTGAGCCGGTAATAAGCTTTAAAAAGCCTAACACAGGTAAAGCCTACCCCGTACAAACACCTGCCGAAAGCGATGAATTTAATACCGGCTTATTAGGTTTACAATGGCAATGGCAGGCTAACCCCAAAGCTACCTGGGCATTTATGAATGTGGCTAAAGGTTCATTGCGTTTGTATGCTCAATTGCTACCCGATAGTGCTAAAAATTTATGGGATGTGCCTAATGTTTTGTTGCAGAAATTTCCAGCACAGGAGTTCTGCATTACAACAAAGCTTGGTTTTACATCAAACCCAAAAATTGAGAACGAAAAAGCAGGATTGGTAATTATGGGGCAAAGCTATGCCAGCCTGGCAATTAAAAGTAAAAAAGATGGTAATTACCTGGTGTTTTCCGTTTGTAAAGATGCTTACCAGGGCAAAGCCGAGCAGGAGCAAAATATTATTAAACTGGGGTTGGGGGCAACGTATTTACGCGTTACCATTACAAAAGGGGCCAGGTGTAATTTCAGTTATAGTACCAATGGGCAAAAATTTTTGCCCGCAGGCAATGAGTTTGAAGCCCAGGTAGGCCAGTGGATAGGGGCTAAAATTGGTTTATACTGTACAAGGAACGTTAAAATTAACGACTCGGGCTGGGCCGATTTTGATTGGTTCAGGGTTGAAGCGGTTAAATAATGATATGATTACAGGAAGCCGGTGCTTTACGCTTCAAAATTAGCAGATTAACGTGGTATGGTGTGTAATTCAAGGAAGTACAGGACGGTATATCATTAAGGGTTCGCTATATTCACAGGCTACAAAACAATTATACGATACGTATGGAATTAGAAAAATTTTCTTTTGGTATGGGCGACCGGTTTGCTCACCAGGGCGAAGCGCAACTGAAAGCAGTTATAAATGCTAAAGAACAAGGTGTTAGCATAACCCCCGTTTGGAACAAATCGAACCGTGAGCATAAAACGGTTAAAACCGAACCAGGAGAATTACGTGCCGAAGCTGATGCAGCAGTACAGGCTTTAGGATGGACCGGTCCGTATAGGGTAGATGCCGACCACATTACTTTAGCTACTGTGGATGGCTTTATTGCAAGTTCCGACTTTTTTACGTTAGACGTAGCCGATTATATAGGTAAGCCAGCGCCCGAAAGTGAAATTGAAGCTTTTGTAGCGCGTCGCAAAAAATACATTGGCAGTCTGTCTATCCCGGGTATATATGAGCAATTTGAAATTACCGTGGAAATGCTTCGCGATGTTGCCAACAAATTTTTACTGGCAGCTATAGAGGCCGGAAAACTGTACAAGCATATTGCCGCTGTTAAAGGCGAAGATAATTTTATTGCAGAGGTTTCTATGGATGAAGTGAACGACCCGCAAACCCCTGTAGAGTTATTCTTTGTTTTGAGCGCCTTGGCCGATAATGAAATTAAAGCTCAAACAATAGCACCCAAATTTACCGGCAGGTTTAATAAAGGGGTTGATTATGTTGGAAACCTGGAGCAATTCACTAAGGAATTTGAAGAAGATATTTTAGTTATTAAACAGGCCATTATTGAGTTTGGCTTACCTGAAAATTTAAAATTAAGCGTACACTCCGGCAGTGACAAGTTTTCGCTTTACGCACCTATAAGTAAGTTAATTAAAAAGCATAATACCGGGGTGCATTTAAAAACGGCCGGAACTACCTGGTTGGAAGAAATGATAGGCCTTGCAGAGGCCGGTAATGAGGCACTTGAATTGACCAAAGAAATTTACATCGATGCTTTAGGTCGTTTTGATGAGCTTTGCGTACCTTATGCTGCTGTTATTAATGTAAATAAAAGTAGTTTGCCAACTGCCGAAGAAGTAAAAAGTTGGACTGGTGATAAGTTTGCAAACACGCTTCGACACAATCAGCAACACCCTGATTTTAATCCAGACTTTAGGCAAATGCTGCACGTGGCTTATAAAGTTGCAGGCGAAAAGGGCGACCGCTATTATGCTGCCCTCAAAAAGTACAAAGATATTGTGGCTGCCAACGTAACCGAAAACCTGTACGAGCGCCACGTGCTGCCGTTGTTTTTGAGCTAAAAAAGTTTTAATAATTGCCTGTATGGTTAAAGTACATATCAATATGTACTTTAACCATAGTAGCAGCTACAACCGCTTATGGCGATCAATCAATAGGCGGTTCAATCATCATATTGGCTGTAGATATTTTAAGTTGGTAAAAAAGGTAGTAATTTGCAGCCATGAGTAAGTTAGAAGCCGCCTTCCAGCTTTTTGATGGATACAATCGTCAGGATCCGAGAAGTTTGGCGTGGGAGGGAGTGAACTACCCGCAAGAATATTTTTTTGCGATCAAATTATATGAATGGATACTGAAACTTGACCCTAATGCAAGTGAAGAACTTCTTTTAGCATCACGTAGCCAGCATATTGGTCGCTGGGAAATACCACGCGATAGTTATGCCGATGGCAGGGATGCTTACCTTAAATGGCGTAAAGACCTGGCCTTACATCACGCGGCAATCGCCGCACATCTGATGCAACAGACTGGTTACCATGTTGAACAGATTGAACGTGTAAACCAGATTATCCTCAAAAAACGTATAAAAGTTGATGCCGATGTCCAAACCATGGAAAATGCTTTGTGCCTGGTGTTTTTAGCGTATCAGTATGAAGATTTTAAACACCAGTACGAACATGACCACGATAAAATCATTAATATTTTACATCGGTCTTTATTAAAGATGGATGCCCACGGACATCAGTTTGCCTTAAAACTTCCATATTCCGAGGAAGGGCTGAATCTCATTATTAAAGCAATTCCTGTAGCCGACTTATGAGACTGACCATTTTTCTGTTTCTTCTATTAGCCTGTTTTAGCGCCTCTTCACAGGTTTTGCGTAAACGAACGGTTAAGCTCATGGGCAGTCGTTTCGATATAACCATTGTGGCTAATAACGCTATAACTGCAGAGCGCAATATTGATACGGTAATTGCCGAGGTAAGCAGGATAGAATACCTGATATCGGACTGGAAGACTAACACAGAAATATCGGAAGTAAACCGTAATGCGGGTATTGCCCCGGTTAAGGTAAGCGCCGAAGTATTTGCATTAACCGTGCGGGCTTTACATTTATCCAAGATTACTAATGGGGCTTTTGATATAAGTTTTGCCGCCATGGACCGGATTTGGAAATTTGATGGCAGTATGACGCAAATGCCAACACCCGAGGCCATTAAAAAATCAGTTGAAAAGGTGGGATACCAAAATATTATACTGAATAAGCGTGCCTCAACAATTTTTTTAAAATATAAAGGAATGAAGATTGGGTTTGGTGCCCTGGGTGAGGGCTATGCTGCCGATTGTTGCCGTAAACTGATGCTGGCTAAAGGCATTAAAGCAGGTATAGTAAATGGTTCGGGCGATATGAGCACCTGGGGAAAGCAACCCGATGGCAATAACTGGACGGTTGGTATTACCAACCCCATGAAAAACGATACCATATTTGCGGTTGTACCCTTACTTAAAAGTGCGGTAGTTACATCGGGGAGCTATGAGAAATTTGTGATGTTCAACGGTAAACGCTATGCCCACATCATTAACCCGGTAACCGGCTACCCTGCTACAGGGTTATGCAGTGTAACGGTATTTGGTCCCAGTGCCGAAAAGGCCAACGGTTTCAGTACCTCTATCATGGTTTTAGGTAAAACCAAAGGTTTGAGCTTAATTAAAAACTACCCGGAGTACAGTTGTATCTTGATAGATGACAAAGGGCAGATCACCTCTTCACCTAACCTGAATATTAAAAGCTTAACGCTGCAATAATCAATAGCAATCGGTACGGATCTGATCGCGCGATTGGTAGAAACTCAGGCTATTGTTCAACTTTGTTTCGCAGATTATATTCAGTACTTTCATCACATCTTTTTGCATAGCCAAAGAACCACACAGCATAATTACACCATTGGCATTGAGTTGTTCGGCAATGAAATCAGCATCGCGTTTAATTAAATCGCTCACATATTGCTTTTGGCTTTCACGGGAAAAAGCTACATGAAGATGATCAAGTTTTTTCAAAGTCCGGCTTTCTTCTAAAAATTTCCGATGCTTATCAAAGGAATACTTTTCCCGGAAACCGCAATATAAATGGCAGTGAATACTTTGCACGTTTTGGCCTATCATCCCTAAAAACGGGGCTATGCCTGTACCGTTCGCTATCATGATAACGCCTGGGGCTTTCTTTGGAAAGTGAAAATGTTTATTAGCTACCCAATGCCCGCTAAATACATCTCCGGGTTTCAGGCTGTTCAAAAAACCTGAACCTAAACCGCCTTCATGGAGCCTTACATTTAACTGTATCTCATGGTTAACCATACCAATGGAATAAAGACGCTCCCGGTGATCATTGGCCGGGTAAATTGCCAGCAAATCGCCCGATGTGATCTTACGGTTGTTTTTGGTTTTTAAGCGTACCAGGAAAGTAGCATCTGATGGAGTAGTACGGGTAACGGACGTTACCGTAAATGTAGCTAAGCGTTTGTGTTTTTCTTCTTTTACAAGGGGCGAAATAGGAATGGACAAATTAGCTTGCTGCGACCACGCTTCGGCCCATAAAGCAAAGTCATGAGGCGATTTGTCGTTAACTGTATGTATATCTACCAGTGGAGTGGCCCAATTTTGCTTTGAAAGTAGCTGGTTAGCCTCAAAAGCAAACTTGCAAAAGTCGGGGTAAGCGTGTGAGCCAAACCCTATTACCGAGTACTTCACTTGTTGAGTTTGCTGGTGCTTCGCAAGCAAAGAAATAAAACGGTTAGCATTGGTAGGAGCATCACCAACACCATAGGTAGCCGTAAGTACAAGCAAATGCTCGGCTTCAGGATACACCGAAAAATTGTTAAGTTCTGTCAGGAATGACTTTTCTCCTTGCTTAAGTAATTGCAGGTGAATGGTTTGTGCAAAACTGAATGTGCTGCCATTCTCCGAACCAACAAGAATTACAAAGCGGCATTCGTTTGCTTTAAACTTGTTGGTGATGCGGTTTGCCCGGCGTTTGAAGGTCATGGCAAACCCCGACCATATAAAGAACAGGATATTGCCCGAAGCCACGATTAATACCACTGCCCAAATAATACTGGTACGGCCGGTATGCAAGTTGAGGCTAATGTTGGTTAAAATTACAGCTAACGGATATTTAACCTCACTCAATACTTCGCCGGTAACTTGATTAACGGCTACCTCGCTATTGTTAAGTTTAAGCGTGTAATAATCTTCCACATCTTCCGAAAACGGGAACTCAATACTTTCTACCTGAGAAAGTAAGGTATTTTTAAAAATGACGATATCGGCAGGTCTCTTTTCCGGCTGTGATTTTATAACATCAAAATCAACTTTAGTAGCCACCTTTTTGGTATTAACCAAACCAAATCTCGACAGTGAAAGATAAGTACCGCTGATAGCAATAATGAATACAGGAATCAACAGCAAACGTCCTAAAACAACATGGTAATATTGCGCAAAGTTGTCTTTAACAATCTTTGTAAAAAAACGTTTCACACCACGCTGCCGCTGTATAATTAATATGGTGCCAGATATGGTAATGAGCAATAGTAAAAAAGCGGTTATACCTATAAAAAACCGGCCCGTTTCATGCAAGAACAGGGAACGGTGCAGTGTTCTTACCCATTCAAAAAACTCACTTTTTTTGGAGGCTATGCCTAAAATTTTGCCGGTAATGGGGTCTACGTATGCGGTAAGGTTTTTTCCTTCAGCATCGCTGGCTTTAATTTGTACCGATCCGTTTTCCGTTACCGTAAGTTCACTAATATCGGGGTAAGTTTTACGAAGCGCCGGCAGTGTTTGCGCCAGGTTTATTTCGTTAAAGTTATTAACCCGGTAAGATGCTGCCTTATTTGAAATGGATTCAAAAGACAATATGATGCCTGTGACCGAAGCAAGAATTAATAGCAAAAAAGAAGATACTGCCAGGGCTAAATGGCTGTATCTCCATACAGAAATGGTCATGTTTACAAATTACCTTAATTAGCGCTAAAGCGCACATACCGTATAAAACCGGTGCCTTCGTTTTTGGCAGAAAGTGTTTCCGTGGTCAGCGGTATCTCTACATCTTTTACATAATAATTTTTGTCTTCTACGGCACTTTCAAAACGCAGTTTATAGCCCGCGTTGATCTTAGCTGTTTCAATATCTATCACATTAACGCTGCGGTCTCCACCGGCTACCGATGCCCCGGTAATTGCACTGATAGTAGCAGTTTTTTTTGCGTAGAACTTGTTCCATTCTTTTAGGCTGTTGTACCACTTTTTATCCGAACCCAATACATATAACGTCTTATCGTACAGACCTTTACTATCTATTAGTGAAATAACTATATAAGCACCGTCGCCCATATAATTAGACATCTGGATCATGCATTTATACTTATTGGTAACACCGGTTTGCGCTGAAGACAGGGTAGGGTTAGCCATAACCACCAGACCTGTAAATATGATGAATTTAAATAATTTAGACATATATTTATTTAAGAAAGTTAACCGATACATTGCTTTTCGACAGCGATTCGTTTTCGTTAGCCAAATCAAACGCTGTTTCTTTAAAATTAGTTACCGCATCTTTTTTAGCACCAATAGATATTAAGTATTTCATCAGGTTATCATCTTTGGCTACCATGGCGGCTTTGTGTAAGGCGGTAAGGCCTTCTGCATTTTTGGTGTTAATATCAATACCTAAAGGTTGTAAACGTTTCAGCAATAATATATCATTTTTAGCAATGGCCAAGTGATATAAAGTGTTACCATTTTTTTGCGGAGCAGCTACGTTCAATCCTTTTTCTCTCAGGATATTTAATTTGGCTTCAAAATCATCTTGCCTTGGGGCACTGGCAGTACGCTCAGCCTGTACGTTGGGTATTGCTGTACCTTGCGCGGCCATAACCATTCCGTTTTGCGAACGGTAGGATTCCATTAGGTAGTAGGCCAGGTTATTGCCTTTTATATCTGTAATTTTAACATCGGCACCTTTATTAATGAGGTAAGCTACCACTTCGGGCGAATTACTGCGTACAGCCAGGGCAAGGGCGCTTTCACCCTTTCGGTTAACCTGGTTTATCAGTTTCACACTGGGCATCAGCATTCCAATTACGGCTGTGTCGCGGTTGGTAGCTGCGGCGCTCATTAAAACGGTGTTTCCTTCTTCGTCGGCTTTATTTACATCAACACCTTTGCCGATGAAATAATTGATAATGTCGCCCTGGTTAGGCTTGCGTACAATATAATGCAACACGTTTTCGCCGCTTTTGCTGGTAGCTGTAGGCTTAATATTTAAGGTTTCGAGATATTGGTAAAATGCTAAGCCAGCACTGGTATTTGTACCGCCTCTTCGTCCACCACTTTGTGCGGCCATAAGTATGGCGTTAGCATTGGTTTTAACTCCTTTTTGTAAAAGTGTTTTTAAAAGTTCGGGGTTGCCACTTTTTGCCGCATAGCTGAATGCGTTATTACCAGTGGCATCTGTACTGTTCAAATTTAATCCTTTTGAAACAAAGTAATTGGTAAGGGTAAAGTCTTTATCGCCTGCAATAGCTATTAAAAGAGCGTTGGCACCATCCTGGTTTACATTCGTTTTCAAATTATCACCGTGCGCAAGCAGCAGGTCATAAACTTTCGTATTTTGTTGAGCGCTACCTGCCGCAAAAATTAATGGAGTTGCGCCATGGCTGTCAACCACGTCAATTTTTGCGCCTTTGGCAAGCAGGTATTCCATTACATCGGCATTGCCGCGGTTAGCAGCCCAATGCAGGTAAGTACGGCCATCGTGAGTTAATTTAGCGGTAGTATTTCCAGGTTGATCTAATAAAAACTTAATGGCGGCATTAGGTGCCTGGCTATTAATTGCCAAAACCACCGCATCCATGCTGTTGGCGTTAAATTGCGACGGGCTGTTCCCTTTTTCTACCTCAACCTTAACCCTGTTGACATCGGGCTGGTTTTGCCAAAAAGATTGATCTAAAAGGGTATTTTTTTGGGCCTGTGCTGAAAACGAAATCAGTGCCGTTACGGCTATTAAAAGTTTTTTCATTATAACTGAATAGTTTGACAATTACATTTACCATTAGTTTAATAACGTATATAAACGTGGTCAGCAAAACTAATAATAATCAGTCTAAATAAGAATAACAATTTTCAATATTTTACAAAGCGAAGAAAGCGGGGCTTTACGAAATTATTTTAAGCACGGATCACATGTGTTGGTTTTAAAGGTTGGTTGGCTCATATTACTGAAAACTGATTATCATTAATTGTTAAAATATTATTACATCCATCTAATTGAATGTTACATTGCAGTAAATGTGCTAAAATCGTATCATAATTGTAATATAATAAGCTTGCCATTTATAATTGATCCAACTACCTTAATTTACTGGCAATACTCATCTACCGCAGTATTTGCTTAATTTTTAAATTATAATTTCTTGCTTGTAACACGGTTTAACTTAAACCAAATAAGCTATAACTATTGCTTAATACGGTTATTGGTAATTAAAGTATGGTTACAGCTAAATAATGCCTTTGTCAGTATTTGAATTCAAACAAGACAATTATCAATTATAGATTGATAAAAAAATATTACATATCAGTTTACCACTCCGCTACATTTGATCATCAATTATAATTAAATTATTTATGGGAAAAATTTTACGAATAGCCTTGCTATTGGTGATCTGTATGGCGTATAACCAGGTTTGGGCGCAAATTGCAGGAACCACAGTTTCAGGCACAGTATCCGACGAAAAAGGCGAAACCTTGCCGGGCGTCACCGTAACGGTAAAAGAAGCACAAATTTCAGCTATTACCAATGTAAACGGACAATTCAGTTTAAACGTACCGGCCACCGGCAGGGTTTTAAGATTTTCGTTTGTGGGTATGCAGCCACAAGAAATTTCTATTAATGGCCGTACGGTTGTCAATGTAATTTTAAAATCGCAGTCAACGGCACTTACCGATGTTGTGGTTATTGGTTATGGTGCTATCCGCAAAGCCGATGTTACCACAGCTATTTCATCTGTTAGCGAAAAAGACATCAAAAACTTGCCGGTAGCGGGTATCGATCAGGCATTACAGGGCAAAGTTGCAGGTGTATCGGTAACAACTAACGGCGGCCAGCCAGGTGGTGGCGTATCGGTTAGGGTACGTGGTATTACATCAACAGGTGGTAATGAGCCTTTGTATGTTATTGATGGTGTGCAAATTGCAGGACAAACGGGTAGCCAAAGCCAGGATTTTTTAGGTGGTGGTACCGGATCAACAGCGCAAAGCGTGCTGGCTACCCTAAATCCGTCTGATATTGTTTCGATAGATGTATTAAAGGATGCCGCCGCACAGGCCATTTATGGCTCACGCGCGGGCAACGGTGTGGTTATTATAACTACTAAGCGTGGTAGGGCAGGTCAATCAAGGGTTACATACGATACTTATTATGGCTTGAGCGAAATTCCTAAAAAATTAAAAGTTCTGGATTTGCGCCAAAGTGCTGAGTATTCCAATTCGTTGGTAGGGGAGATCAGGGCCACCGGTGCCGGTGCCGATAGTGTTGGCGAATTTGCCAACCCTGCAGTTTTAGGTCATGGTACCGATTGGCAGGACGAAATTTACCGCCGCGGCATCATCGCCAATCATCAATTGTCATTTTCGGGAGGTGCCGATAAAACTAATTATTTTATATCGGGTAATTATTTCAGTCAGGAAGGTACATTAATTAAAACAGGCTTTAAGAGATATACCTTACGCGCCAGTATAGACGACCAGGTTAAAGATTGGTTAAAAGTGGGTTTAAGTGCTAATTTGAGTAAGAGCAATCAGCAGATAGGCCTGGCCAACGGTTTTGATGCGGTTACCAGTGTGGTATTGTATAATAGCCCGGCTACCCCTATTCGTGATGCATTTGGCAATTACATTACACAATTGCAAATAGGTAATCAAAACTTCGGTCAGCCCAATAACCCTGTAGCACTGGCTCAATCCCGAGATGTGAGTAATGGTAATTCGAGGGCAATTGGTAACCTATATGCCGAAATTAAGTTTATGAAGGGTTTAACCCTCAGAAACGAAGGCAACTTTGATTTTAACCTAACCAACGGAAGGGCTTACCAGCCATTTTTGCAAAATAGCGTCACTAACGCTATTATATTAAGCCCAAGCCGCTTGCGCGAAGAGCGTAACCAAAGCTTTTACTACGCCATTAAAAATTATTTAAATTACGACAGGGCATTTGGCAAGCATTCCATAAACGCCACGCTTGGGCACGAGTTTCAGCGCTCGCAGTATGATTATATCAGCGCCAGCCGTAATAACCTAACCTTAAACTTAGTGTCGTTAAACGCAGGCCAAAGTGGTGATGGTTCGGGCGAAACTATTGGAGCCGGTGCGGGGATAACCAATATCGAATCGTATTTTGCCCGTGTAAATTATGCTTTCGATCAGCGTTATGCTATTAGCGCTACCGTACGCCGCGATTATTCATCACAGCTTGGGCCCGATGTAAGGGTTAGTTATTTCCCGGGCGTATCGGCATCATGGACGGCTACCAACGAAAGTTTTTTGAAAGGTTTAGATTTTTTAAATTACTTAAAACTGCGTGTTGGCGCAGGTGAGGTTGGTAATGCTAACCCGGCGGGGGCCTTTGCATACCTCGCAAATATTACTTTGTTTGGTACCGCGCCATTTGGTGCAGGCGGTATTCCTGCAAACGTACAAAATCCTAATTTAACCTGGGAAACGGTAAGAACTTATAATGCCGGTATTGATGCTACGATATTTAAGAATAAAATTGAACTAACTGTAGATGTATATAAGAAAAGTACTATCGACCTGATATTGCCAACGCAATTAGCTGCTTACTCGGGCTTAGGTACTAATTATAACGATATTCAAACCCCAATTACCAATGCCGGTAAAATGACAAATACGGGTATAGATGTAAGTATTACCTCCTATAACATTCGCGATAAAAACTTTAACTGGAAAACTACAGCTATATTCAGCCATTATAAAAACGTTTTAAACCAGCTAAATAACGATAATGCAACCATTCCCGGTCGTTTTAACGAATACGGCACCAGTAACCTGGTTACTTTAACCCAGGTTGGGCAACCGGTAGGTGTGTTTTACGGTTATGTAACCGATGGTTTGTTCAGAACTCAAGCCGAATTAAATAATGGTGTTGATTATGGTTTGGTAAGAGGCCCACAAGCCTTATGGGTAGGTGACATACGCTTTAAAGATTTAAACGGAGATGGTAAAGTTGACGACAAGGATGTTACGGTAATTGGTAACCCAAATCCTGATTTTACTTATGGTTTAACTAATACATTTTCCTATAAAGGAATAGATCTTTCCATATTTTTACAAGGCAGCTATGGTAACGACATCTTTAACTATACCCGCCGCCAAACCGAAGCATTAAACAACCCATATATTAACCAGTTAACCACTGTTTTAGACCGATATACTGCAGCTAACCCGGCAGGTAGCCTACCACGCTACAATCAATGGCAAGATAACAACCGTCGTATCTCAGACCGTTACATCGAGGATGGTTCTTACCTGCGCATACAAAATATCTCTGTAGGTTATAACCTGCCAAAAAAATGGATAAGCAAGGTTAAAATGAGTACCGCTCGTGTATTTATTTCCGGTCAAAACCTCTACACTTTTACCAATTATTCGGGTTACGATCCTGAATTGGGTGCTATTAATAATTCATCATTACTATTCAATATCGATAATGGTTCGTATCCAATACCAAGAACTTTTACAGCGGGTGTTAATATCGAATTTTAATTAATCATAATCTTTTTCAAAAATGAGAGTTCAAAACATATTTCTATTAAGCATGCTGGCCTGTATGAGCCTGGCGTGTAAAAAAAGCTTTTTAGATAGTCCGCCAACAACAGCTCCAACCACCGAAAACTACTACACTAATGCCGAACAGGTAAACGGTGCTACTGGCTTACTGTACAACTATGTATGGAATGATTGGTCTGATAAAGCATTTATTGGCGTAGGTGATATTTTAGGCGGCACGGTAACTGGTGTACAAGGTAATGCCCAATATAATTCATTTTATAATTTTAACATTCAAAGTACCGATGGTTTGGTGCTGGATACCTGGAGATCGTGCTATAAAGCGGCAGGGCAAGCAGCGGTACTGATACAAACTTTTGAAGATAAAAAGAAACAAGTGGCCGATGCGGCTTATTTAAATGTAGGTATTGCTGAAGCCAGGTTTATCCGTGGATTTGCTTATTTCTATATTGGACGCACATTTGGCGATGCACCAATAATTAATAGTCCGGTTGATTTAACCGCACCAGGTAAAGACCAGGTTCCGCGTTATTTCCAAAAAGATGTGCTGCGTTTTGCGTTGGAAGATCTGGCTTATGCCGAAGCTAATTTGCCCGAAGTTTCATATCAGGACGGCAGGGTGACGCGCTATTCGGCCAAAGGCTTAATGGCCAAAATATATCTGTATCAAAAAGATTATGCAAATGCCGCTAAAAAAGCCAAAGAAGTAATTGATTACGCCACCGCACATCCTACGCTGTTAGGGTTAAACAATTACCGCGATATGTTTACCTCTTCGCAGGTGGCTAACAACAAGAATATAGAGAACCTGTTTTCGTTACGCTGGTTAGCAGCTATGGGCTGGAACGGTGCCAACCGTTACCAGTTATATGTTGGCCCTCAGCCATTGTTAAGGCCAAAACCAACTGGTGCAAATGGTTATTCGGCAGTAATTCCATCGTTTGATATGCTGAATTCGAACACCGGTTATTACCCGAGCGATGGCCGCAGAGGATGGTCGGTAATGGAGCAGGGCTTTCATCGCGATGACTGGGTTAATGAGAGCTACCCGGCTGGTTTTACTTATGATACTACGGGCTTAGCTACCGATGATAAATTTATATTTACCGGTACCCGTTCTAATATATTAAAATATGTGGTAGGCCCCAACAGAAGCGGCGAAGTGGTAACACCGGATAGCCATAACAGTATGAGTACTTACATATTGCGCTATGCAGATGTATTGCTTATTTACGCTGAAGCTATATTGGGTACAGGTAATTCAACTTCAGATGCTGAAGCATTAAAAGCTTACAACGCCGTTCATCAGCGCGCGCAAATGAACCCGGTAACCAGTTTTACCAAAGACGAGTTATTGCATGAACGAAAGGTAGAATTTGCTTTTGAAGGCGACTACTGGTTTGATATTCAGCGCCAGGGATTTGCTAAAGCACAACAAATGATTGCCGCACAAGAGAGGGGTACTAAGGGTAGCAACGGGCAAATCAACAGCTTTAGAGCAACGCTATCATCTGCATCGCAACTATTCTTACCGGTGCCACAATCCGAAACCGTTATCGATCCACTGTTATTGCAACCTGCTGTAGCATATTACAAGTAACAAATAATTAAAAAGAAAATATAACACATGAAAAATTCAAGAATTATAATGTACCTGCTGATATTTTTCGCAGGAATGTTAGCCCTTACTTCTTGTACAAAAGAAAGTGAGCCCCAGTCAACAGCTTCCGAAAATATACAGGCAACCGGTGTAACACCTACTACGGCTAAAGGAGGCAATATAGTAACTGTTTCGGGTACTGGTTTAGGCTCTATTACCAGTATAATGTTTGATAAAGGCAGCGTACCGGCCGCATTTAACCCCAACCTGGTAACAAACGATAATATTGTGTTCCGCGTTCCCGACACGGCTAACGGCGGTGCTCAAAATATTGTAATTACCAATAGTTTGGGTAAAAAGGTTAGCGTACCTTTCACAGTAGTGGCTTTACCAATTATTAATAGTGCATCAAATTACAATTTTACAGGCGGTACACAAATAACACTTATCGGTAACAATTTAGGTGATGTGGCAACAGTAACCCTAAATGGCACCAGTCAAACGGCTACTGTAATTTCAAAAAGTAAAAAGCAACTGGTTATTACCATGCCTGCTTCAACTGTTAATAGTGCACAATTAATTGTTACCAATTCAACAGGGCCGGTTACCACCACACAGGAGTTTGTAAATTACGATAAGGCCTTTAAGATATTTACCGAAGGGTACGATAATGGTTACCAGGATGCATCATGGGGTGATATTGGTAAGATTTATTCAAACGTTGCTATATCAGGAACCAGATCGGTTGGGAAAACATTTGCAGCAGGTAACTGGCATCAGTTTGGTTTTGGCTTTAACAACATCAATAAAACCGACAATTATACCTACTTAACCTTTTGGATAAAGGGTGGAACAAAAGATTATAACTTGTGGATATCATCGGCAGCCAGTAAAGGTGGTTACGCAAGCTTTAATGATAACGCTAAAATCTTGGTTCCTAAAAGTGTTTGGACGTACTTTAAAATACCGATGAGCCAGCTTGATCTGTTCAATACCGGTAACTCATTTAACCAGTTGGGCTGGCGAATTCAAGGACCCGAAGGCCAAGATGAAACATTTTACTTAGATGATGTAATGTTCCTTAAATAAATATTTTTTACTTAAAATGGAAAGCCTGGCATAAACCAGGCTTTTTTTATGGATATATGATTGCTACACAAAATTTGAGAGGAGTATTTAACATAAATGAACTTTAGAGTTAATTTAGTATTATATTGCATTGCCATTTATTATACCTATATTATGAATACTAATGTGATGCACGAAATAACGCCGCTAACACCCGGCGATTGCTTTACTATTTTTTCAAGGGTTAAACAAAAATTTGACTTTCCGCTTCATTACCATGATGAGTATGAACTTAATTTAATACTAAACGCAAGCGGTGCAAAGCGTGTAGTAGGAGGGCATATTGAGGAAATTCGCGAATTGGAACTGGTGCTGGTAGGCCCCAACTTATACCATGCCTGGATGACACACCATTGTGAGTCGGAATCAATTACCGAGATCACTATTCAGTTTCACCATGATTTGTTTGAGGATAAATTTTTAAGCCGGAACCAGTTAGGCTTTGTTAAAAACATGCTCGAACGCTCGCAAAGAGGAATTAGCTTTTCGCCTGAAACCATTATTGCGTTAAAAGATAGAATTGTGTCTTTAAACCGTAAGAACGGCTTTGATTCGGTACTGGAACTGATGTCTATCCTGCATGACCTGTCAATCTCCCGCAATATGAAAACCCTTTCGGAGCCTTTTTTTGGCAACGAAAAACCGGTGTACAATAGCCGCCGTATAGAAAAGGTTTTTGAATACATGAACGCCAATTACAGCAAGCTCATTACACTGGCCGAGGTAGCTAAAATTGCTAACATGCCCGAGGCTTCTTTTAGTCGCTTTATAAAAAAGAGAACCAATAAAACCTTTATCGATAGCCTGAACGAAATACGGCTTGGCCATGCCTCGCGTATGCTTATCGATACTACTTATACCGTTGCCGAAATTGCCTACAAATGCGGCTTTAATAACATCTCTAACTTTAACCGGCTGTTTAAACGAAAAAAACTTTGCATTCCAAAAGAGTTCAGGGAGACCTATGTGGGCAACCGCGTTTTCATTTAGGCAGCTGTATTTTCTTTAAAAGTTGCCGAAATACATATTATTTGGTTAAAAAAGTATTAGTCTTTAGTAGCCCTGTAAAATATCTTTGAATAGCCAATTATCAGCACCTGTTACACGGTTTTGCAATGCGTTATAAACGTGTTGTAATTATGGGTGTAACCATTATTGCTCCTTTATAAAACATGAAAATATCTTTATTAGATGCATCTATTATAATACTATATCTGCTTACCACTGTATTTATTGGTTTTTGGTATAAAAACAAAGCACGGGAAAATAAGGAGAGTTACATGATGGGTGGTAAAACGCTGCCCTGGTACATGCTTGGGTTGAGCGATGCTTCGGACATGTTTGATATTAGCGGCACCATGTGGATGGTTAGCTTATGTTTTACCTACGGCATGAAAAGCATCTGGATACCCTGGTTGTGGCCTGTATTTAACCAGGTGTTTTTAATGATGTACCTCTCACGCTGGCTGCGCCGTTCTAACGCCACAACAGGGGCCGAGTGGTTGGAAACCCGTTTTGGTAAAACCGGTGCGGGTGTAGGTAATTCCCATAAAATAGTTATTGTATTTGCGCTGCTCAGTTGCCTCGGCTTTTTAGCATACGGCTTTATAGGTTTAGGTAAGTTTATCGAAATATTTGTACCCTGGAATTTTATTCAGCCCTATATTCCGTTCGATATTGCCCCGCAGTATGTGCCGCATGTGTACGGCATCATTTTTACCCTGTTTGCCATGTTCTATTCTATTTTGGGCGGCATGCATAGCATTGTTGTGGGCGATGTGATCAAATACGTTATTATGACCATAGCTTGTATATGGGTAGCTATTATAGCTTTCATGAAATTAAAAACGGGTACATTGAACGTTCCAGACGGCTGGTACAGCCCGTTCTTCGGCTCCAGGCTTAACCTCGACTGGACACAGATTATTCCCGAAGTTAACCGTAAGATCAAAAGTGACGGTTATTCATTGTTCGCCATCTTTTTTATGATGATGACCTTTAAAGGTTTTTTTGCTGCGCTGGCCGGTCCGGCCCCCAATTACGATATGCAAAAGATCCTTTCTACCCGTTCGCCCGAAGAGGCCAGTAAAATGAGCGGTTTTGTTTCCATTATTTTGCTACCCATCCGTTATGCGCTGGTAATAGGTTTAACGGTGCTTGGTTTGCTCTACTTCAGTCAAATGAATTTGAAAAGCCCCGGCGGCGAAATTGATTTTGAACGCATACTGCCTGTAGTAATTAACAATTTTTTACCGGTAGGCTTAGTTGGCTTACTGCTTACGGGTTTGTTAGGGGCTTTTATGGGTACTTTTAGCGGTACACTTAACGCTGCGCAGGCTTATATTGTAAATGATATTTACCTCAAATATGTTAACCCCGAGGCATCAACCCAAAAGGTGATCTACATGAATTATGTGGTGGGAATATTGGTGGTAACCGTAGGGGTAGTGCTCGGCTTTTTTGTACGCGATGTTAGCCAGGTGCTTAACTGGATCGTGTCGGCACTGTATGGTGGTTATATTGCATCAAATGTGCTTAAATGGCATTGGTGGCGTTTTAATGCCAATGGCTTTTTTTGGGGAATGCTGGCTGGTATAGTAACCGCTATGGTACTCTCTAAACTGGTACCCGATGATCGCTTGCTGTACTATTTCCCGGTGTTATTCACCGTATCGTTAGCTGGCTCAATTATAGGTGCGTATGCCGCTCCGGCAACAGATATGGCCGTGCTTAAAGCATTCTACAGCAATGTTCGTCCCTGGGGTTTTTGGGAACCGGTAAAAACGGAAGTGTTAAAAGATGACCCGGCTTTCGTGCCCAATAAAAATTTCAAATTAAATATGTTTAACGTGGTACTGGGTACCGGGGCGCAGTTATGCCTCACCATTTTGCCAATGTACCTCATACTAATGCAGCGCTTGCCTTTAATGGTTACCATAGCTTTGCTGGTGGTTATTATTTTGATATTGAAAAGAACGTGGTGGAATAAATTAAATGACTATTGATAATCATATTATGATACAGGATTTCGACGCTAAATTAACAGAGCTTCAACATAAACATCAACAATTGGTAAGCAGGCCAAACCAACCGATTGAAGATTTTAATGGCATCTACCAACGGTATATATACCCGGTGCTTACTGCTGCACATACACCGTTGAACTGGCGTTACGATTTCAATCCCGAAACAAACCCATACCTCATGGAACGGATAGGGGTAAACGCCGTATTTAATGCCGGTGCTATCAAATGGAATGGCAGGTATTTGATGGTTGCCCGTGTGGAAGGTTCGGATCGTAAGTCGTTTTTTGCGATGGCCGAAAGCCCTAACGGTATAGATAATTTTATATTTTGGGATTACCCCATCCAAATGCCCGAAACGGAAAACCCGGATGTGAATATTTATGATATGCGCCTTACCCGGCATGAGGACGGATTTATTTACGGCCTGTTTTGTACCGAACGCCGCGACCCTACCGCCCCGGCTCACGATCAGTCGATGGCTATTGCCGCTTGTGGTATTGCCCGTACGCTTGATTTTGTGAATTGGGAACGCCTGCCCGATCTGAAAACATCATCGGCGCAGCAGCGTAATGTGGTTTTGCACCCCGAGTTTGTTAATGGACAGTATGCGTTGTACACCCGTCCGCAGGATAGCTTTATCAACGCGGGTACCGGTGGCGGTATAGGTTTAGGCTTATGCAGTGATATAACCAACCCGGTAGTAGATAAGGAGGTAATCATCGATAACAAAAACTACCATACGGTTTATGAAGCCAAGAACGGACAGGGGCCTGCACCTATTAAAACTGATAAAGGCTGGCTGCACCTGGCGCATGGTGTACGCAATACGGCTGCCGGTTTGCGCTATGTATTGTATATGTTCATGACAGATTTGAATGACCTGACTAAGGTTATATACAAACCGGCGGGATACTTTTTAGCACCCGAAGGTGAAGAACGTATTGGTGATGTATCTAACGTGGTGTTTTGCAACGGCTGGATCAGGGACGATGATGATCAGGTTTTTGTGTATTACGCATCATCAGACATCCGGATGCACGTGGCGGTGTCATCGGTAGGGCAACTACTCGATTATGTAATGAATACCCCGGCCGATGAATTGCGTTCGGCATCATCAGTAAACGCTATATACAAACTGGTTAACAGCAATCAACAAATCAGTTTAACCGTAAAGCAATCCTGAAAATCATCATATGTTACCGCAACCCGAAATAGCACCTATACTCAACATTTATAAAGACGAGGTAACTACCGAATTGCACAACATACTCAACTACTGGATGCAATACACGCCCGATTATGAAAACGGCGGCTATTACGGAAAGATAGACCATCAAAACACGGTTCATATATATGCGCCCAAGGGCTGTGTAATGCATGCACGTATTTTATGGTCGTTTTCGGCGGCTTATAATTATGAGGCTAAAGGCAGCTATCTGCTTCATGCCAAACGGGCATTTAACTATATTTTAAACCATTTTATAGATCCCCTTTGCGGCGGTGTTTATTGGACTGTTGCCTACAACGGCGAACCTTTGGATACTAAAAAACAAGTATATGCCAACGCTTTCGTAATTTATGCAATGGCCGAATATTACAGGGCATCGGCTAACAACGTGGCTAAAGAAACAGCGATTGAATTATACAGGCTCCTGATCGCAAAAAGCTATGATAGTGAGTTAACCGGCTATTTTGAAGCATTTACCCGCGAATGGAAACCTATTGGCGATTTGCGTTTAAGCGTAAAAGATGCAAACGAGAAAAAGACCATGAATACGCACCTTCATGTTTTAGAGGCCTATGCCAACTTATATCGCATCTGGCCCGATAGGGAACTAAAAGTACAGATCACAAACCTGCTCTATAACTTTTTAGATCACATCATCAATCTCAAAACAGGCCATCTTGGGCTGTTTTTTAATGAATTATGGGATCTTAAATCTGATACCATATCGTATGGACATGATATTGAAGCGGCCTGGTTACTTTTGGAAGCTGCCGAAGTTATAGAAGATAAAGTACTTGCAAGCCAGTTAAAACTGGTCGGCATAAAAATGGCCGACGCTGCTTTAGAGGGTATGGACGAAGATTTTGGTCTGTGGTATGAATATGAACCATCGCAAAAACATCTCATCCGCCAAAAGCATTGGTGGGTACAATCAGAAGCTATGGTAGGTTTTTTTAATGCCTGGCAAATTACCGGCGATACACGTTACGCCGATATTTCGGTTAACAACTGGAACTTTGTAAAAGAGCACATTCTTGATAAAAAAAGTGGCGAATGGGTATGGGGTATTTATGCCGATAATGCTTTAATGCCGGGGCAAGACAAGGTTGGTATCTGGAAATGCCCTTACCATAATAGCCGGGCCTGTATAGAGATTATTAAGCGGATAAGTTAGTAACCAATTAAATTATGAGGTATTTTAAACAGGCAGGTCCATTAACACTGTTGGCTTTGCTGGCACTGCAAGCGTGTAAAAAAGATAAAAACTTTGGTGGCGGTGAAACGCCAACTTTCGATACCGGCACCGGCACAGGTTTTACCGCAAAGGCATCAGACCCCGCTACTGCTAATACCGCAGGCTTTTTTATGGACAACTGGCAACCCAAAACATTCTCGGTTTCTTCTACCACAGCATCTGCAAAACCAGGTTTGACCGAAGTGGGAACAACCGTTACCGTGGATTTAAGCCAGGTTACTGCTAAAGTTTCGCGCTACATGTATGGTAATAACGTAAACCCATACATGGGCCAGCTTACCGATGCTGTTTTACTGAACCATATTACCAATTTAAACCCGGGCATTTTGCGTGCACCGGGTGGCAGTTTATCTGATGTTTATTTTTGGAATGCTGCCGATGGAGCAGCCCCCACCGATGTGCCAGCACAATTAACCGATTACCAGGGAACAGTAACTGCTGCAAATTACTGGTATGGCAAAAATACCGGCAGCTGGACCTGTAGCCTTGATAATTATTATGCCATGTTAAGGCAAACCAATAGCACAGCCATACTTACGGTTAATTATGGCTACGCCCGCTACGGAACCGGGCCAACCCCTGTGCAAACCGCTGCACATTTAGCAGCCAATTGGGTGAGGTATGATAAGGGGCGAACCAAATACTGGGAAGTGGGCAATGAGAATTACGGGAACTGGGAAGCCGGATATAATATTGATGTAACTAAGAACAAAGACGGCCAGCCTAAATACCTCACCGGCGATCTGTACGGTCAGCATTTTAAGGTATTTGCCGATTCGATGCGTAAGGCAGCTGCCGATGTAGGTGCCACTATCAAAATCGGCACTGTAATGGTAGATGCCGAATACGCTACAAATCCAACCATTATAAAAAACTGGAATAAACAGGTGTTAGCACAGGCAGGTAACTCGCCCGATTTCTATGTAGTACACAGCTATTATACGCCTTATAATACCAATGCGTCTCCCGATATAATTTTACCAACGGCCGTAACCGAGTCTAAAGCCATTGCCGAATATATTAAACTGAGTGCGCAGGCGGCGGGTGTTACTCAAAAACCTATTGCACTAACCGAGTGGAATATCAACTCTACAGGCTCGCGCCAAATGGTATCGAACATTGCAGGCCTGCACGCAGTAATGGTTTTAGGCGAGGTCATCAAAAATGGATTTGGTATGGCCGCTCGCTGGGATCTGGCTAATGCCTGGGACCAGGGTAACGACCACGGTTTGCTTAATAACCCCATTACCACCGGTAACACGGAGCCCGGCGCAGCCGCATGGAACCCTCGCCCGGCATTCTTTTATCTCTACTATTTTCAAAAATATTTTGGCGACCGCATGGTGCCTACTTCAGCCACCGGCAGTACCGATGTGGTAAGCTACAGCTCAACCTTTAACTCAGGTGAAGCAGGTGTGGTGCTGGTAAACAAAGGGGCATCGGCACAAACCGTTGCGGTTAAAGTAAACAACTTTGATATCGGCACAAGTTATTACTACTACACCCTTAACGGTGGTGCCGATAACGGCAACTTTTCGGGCCAGGTGAAAGTTAACGGGCAGGGGCCGGCTGGCAGTACGGGTGGTCCGGGTAATTATACAACTATTGCGCCTTACACTGCGGCTGTATCAGGTGGTATCCGGGTTACCATTCCGGCTTATGGAGCTATGTTTATGGTGGTCGCTAAAAAATAAATTCAAACTTATTATCATGAAAAATTTATTAACCAAATGTTTACTTACCGCATTGTTGACCGTTTTTACTTGCAGCGCACTGCGGGCACAGGATGAGGCAGCACCGGTTAAGGTTGAAAAAAAAGCAGGTGTGCAAAAGGTAACCAACCTGGCACCAACTCCGCCCATGGGCTGGAATAGCTGGAACACGTTTCAAACTAAAATAGATGAGAAATTACTGCGCGATATGGTAGATACCTACGTATCGTCGGGTATGCGCGATGCCGGTTATCAATTTTTTGTGCTGGATGATGGCTGGATGGCCATGGAACGTGATAAAAACGGAAGCCTGATAGCCGACCCTAAAAAGTTTCCTGCCGGTATGAAAGCTTTTGCCGATTACGTGCATAGCAAGGGCTTAAAGTTTGGCATTTATAATTGTGCAGGCGATAAAACATGCGGTGGTTATCCTGGTACCCGTGGCCATGAGTATGAAGATGCACGCCTTTACGCCTCGTGGGGTGTTGATTACTTGAAGTACGACTGGTGTAATACTGACAGCTTAAACGCCCGTGAGGCCTATATTACCATGGCGCGTGCTTTACAGGCTACAGGCAGACCTATCTTGTTCAGCTTATGCGAGTGGGGCAATCACCAACCCTGGTTATGGGCCAATGGGGTAGGCGAAATGTACAGAGCCACCGGCGATATCACAGCCAATTTTGATAAGGACAAACACATGGGTAGCTGGACGGCGTTAAGTGTGATGACTATTTTGGATAAAATGCCGGCCATCCGCAGGTATAATGGCCCTAACCACTGGAACGATCCCGATATGCTGGAGGTAGGCAACGGAATGAGTTATGCAGAAGACAAAGCACATTTTTCGTTATGGTGCATGCTGGCAGCTCCGCTCATGGCCGGTAACGATCTGCGCAAGATGTCGCCGCAAAGCCAAAGCATTTTGACTAACAAAGAAGCTATTGCCATTAACCAGGATGCGTTAGGCATATCGGCCTACCGGTATTTTGCTTTCGATGGTTTAGAGATTTGGGTGAAACCCATGAACAACAACAACTGGGCGGTATGTTTTTTAAACCGTGCCAATCATCCGCAAAATATTAATTACGTATGGGCCGAACACGCCCTGCACGACGCGCAAACCAAATTAGGTGTCGACTTTGCCAAAACCAATTATAAACTGCGCAATGTTTGGGCTAAAAAAGATGCCGGTACTACAAAAACTGCTTTTAAACAAACTATACCGGCTCATGATGCGGTTATGTTTATGCTCACCAAATAATTAATACCGTTTACCATGCAGTGCTTTAAAAAAACTTTGCTATTACTGGTTACCGGCCTAACGGTTTTAACAGCACAAGGCACTATCCGCTTACCTCAATTGGTAGGTAACCACATGGTATTGCAGCGTAATAAACCTGTAAACGTATGGGGCTGGGCTAATGCAGGTGAAAAGGTAACTATCACGTTTAAAAGTCACGTTTATAATGCCACAACTGCGCAAAACGGTAAATGGAAAGTACGGTTACCTCAAATGCAGGCTGGCGGACCTTACAAAATGGTTTTAAACGGAGATAACAAAATTACGCTCGATGATATACTGGTAGGCGATGTGTGGTTGTGCTCCGGGCAGTCAAATATGGAGTTCCCGTTATCCATAGCCAACAATGCCGAAGAAGAGATCAGGAATGCCAATTACCCTAACATTCGCTTATTTTCTGTGAATAAAAGTTTATCGTTAACCCTTATGGATGATACAAAAGGCCATTGGGCGGCCTGCAACAGTCGGGCGGTTGCAAATTTCAGTGCTATAGGTTACTTTTTTGCCCGAGAAATTCAGCAGAAATTACATATTCCCATTGGCTTAATTAATGCCAGTTGGGGAGGTACGGTTATTGAAAGCTGGATAAGTGCCTACGGCATAGCCAGTGAACCAACTTTCGGCCCCATGGCACAAAATTTAGCACAAACAGATACTGCTGATTATAATGCTAAACACCGCGCTATGTATGCTGCCTGGATAGCCAATTTTATACAGCAGGATGCAGGTAGTAAAAACGGCAAACCGCTGTGGGCTGAACCCGGTTTAAATACTTCATACTGGCAAACTATTAACCTGCCCATTACCTGGGAGTTTACCGGTAAAAACGATCTGTGGGAAATGGACGGCATTGTTTGGTTTCGCAAAACTATACAACTTACCAAGGCCGATCTGCAAAGCGATGCCACGCTAAGCCTGGGTGTTATTCAAAATGCTGATGTAACGTATGTAAACGGCATTGAAGTTGGCCGTATTCCTGAAGCCTGGGGTAAGTACCGTTCCTATACTATTCCTAAATCTGTATTAAAAGAAGGCAACAATGTAATTGCCGTGAAGGTAGAAAATTATGGTGGCGATGGTGGTTTCTCTGACCCGGCTAAAAACTTTTTTATTAAAACAGGCAGCCGTAGCCTAAGTATCGCCGGCACCTGGCAATATAAAGTTGGTTACCAGTTAACTAAATACGATAGGCCCACCAAAGAGTATGGCCCTAATAATGGGCCAACGCTGTTGTACAAAACCATGGTAAACCCGCTAATAAACTACAGTATTAAAGGTGTGCTTTGGTACCAGGGCGAAAGCAACTGGTTTAGAGGAGAGCAGTACCGCGAGTTGTTTCCAAGGATGATCAGCGATTGGCGTAAGCAGTTTGATCAAGGCAGTCTCCCGTTTTTGTACGTACAGTTAGCCAATTACCATCGTAAGGCAATATCACCCCGAGGTTCTTATTGGGCCGAAGTTCGCGAAGCACAGGATAGGGCGTTGAAGCTACCCAACACGGGTATGGTTACCGCTATTGACGTGGGCGATTCGGCAAATATCCATCCTAAAAACAAACAAATTATTGGCCATCGTTTGGCGTTGCTTGCCCAGCAGCAGGTGTATAAATTACCGGTAAAGGGCCAAGGGCCGCGTTACCGGTCTTTCAAAGCAAAAGAAAATTACATACTGATCAAAGTGGATCACATCAGCGATGGTTTAAAGACTGTAAAAAACCTCAATAACTTTCAAATTGCTGGTGCCGACGAGCGCTTTTATTGGGCCAAGGCCGAAGTGCTTAATAAAAACACCGTTAAAGTTTATGCCGGAGAGGTTCCATCGCCGGTTGCTGTTCGTTATGCCTGGGAAGATAACCCGGCCAACGCCAATGTTTACAATAGCAACGGTTTGCCCTTGTTTCCCTTCCGTACCGATAACTGGAAGGGTTTAAGCAATGGAAATACAATAGATAAATAAACAATACTATTTACTACCAATTATGAAATTTCTATTTAATCTTACTTTAGCGGCGGCTTTGTTGCAAGGCATGCATGCCAAGGCACAGCAGCTTTATGCCCCCTGCGACCCCAAGGCCACCTATCAAACCCGCTTCCTATTTAGCAGTATGCAGCGTTTACAGGGTGCAGGAGCATTGTTTGCCCATCATGATGCCACAGCTTATGGGGTAGGATGGAAGTTTGATAAAAACCGGTCGGATGTAAAGAGCGTTACTGGCTCATACCCTGCTATATATGGTTGGGACTTTGCCAAAATAGAACATGACAGTACCCGCGATATTAACGGCATTCCGTTTAAGCTACAGCGTAAATTGGTAAAGCAAGCCTACAACAGGGGGGGTATTAATACCTTTTGCTGGCATGTAGACAATCCTTTTAATGGTAAAACTGCCTGGGATACCACGCATAATTCGGTTAAAGAAATTTTGCCGGGTGGTAGTGCCCATGCCACGTATGTGCAATACCTTAACCGGATGGCCAAATATATCCGTACTTTAAAAGGTGGTGAGGGCGAAGCCATTCCGCTTTTGTTTCGTCCGTTTCACGAGCTTACGGGTAACTGGTTCTGGTGGTGCCGCAATACCTGCACTCCCGAAGAATTTAAAACATTATGGCGATTTACCATCGATTATTTGCGTAATCAAAAAAACCTGCATAATTTGCTTATCGTTTATTCCGTAGCCGATTTTGATACCAAAGAAGATTTTTTGCTGCGCTATCCCGGAGACGAATATGCAGACTTTGTTGGCTTTGATAATTACTGTTATAAAAGCGTACCACAGTATCAACAAAAGTTAGGAATGAGGCTGGCTCTTCAGCAGCGAATTGCCGATGAGCACCATAAATTAACCTGCCTGGCCGAAACAGGTTACGAACAAATACCTATGGCCGACTGGTGGACTCAAGTTTTACAGCCCGAACTGCAAAAGAATAATAAAACATCTTACGTACTGGCCTGGCGTAATGGCCGTACCGATCATTATTACACCCCTTACCCGGGGCAAATTAGTGAACAGGATTTTATCAGGTTTTTCAACAGTAAAAGCAATATATTTCAAAACCGTTTAACGCCTTTAGCTGTGTACGGAAAATACATTGTTCCAGGTACTTATAAATAAAATATTATGAAATATATAGTATGCCTGATGCTTTTTTGCCTTACTTGTGTTTCACAGGCTAAGCCGGTAAAGCTAAATACTTACAAAGCCAACCATCCTTACCTGAGTTATGTAGGACGGATAGATTTTAAAGATCCAGCCAGGCCGCGTTTCTGGAGTCCGGGTGTGTACTTACAGGCAAGGTTTAGCGGCACTGCTTTAGCTATTGATTTAAATGATGAGGTGCTTTGGGGTAAAAATCACAACTACATTGAAGTAGTTATTGATAACCGTTTGCCGGTACGGCTACAAACTACCGGGAAAACCAATCATATACAACTGGCAAAAAATTTATCCGCAGGTATTCATACCGTTACTATTTGCAAGGATACCGAAACAGGTATAGGCTACCTGGAATTTGTGGGTATCACCTGTACTAAGTTGCTGCCCTGGATCAATAAAACTAAGTACAAAATAGAATTATCGGTAACTCTATAACCTGCGGTACAGGAAGCGACCAGTCGGTAGTGCCATGTGGTAAAGGCGTGTGGCAGGATCAGCATAATGCTTATATGAGTTACGGTCCACGTGTTGCCCGTACGCTTAATGCGCAATGGCAGCTAACGGCCTATTCAGGCATTGGCCTAATCCATAGTTGCTGCAATATCAAATTTACAATGCCTGATATCTTTGATCGTGTTAATTTACAGCAGGATTCACTTCAATGGGATTTTAAAAAATATGTACCCGATGTGGTAACCATGTGCCTGGGACAAAATGATGGGATACAAGATTCAACAACTTTTTGTACGGCTTATGTGAAGTTTATAAAAGATGTACGCGGGCGCTATCCCAAGGCAAACCTGGTAATGTTAACCAGCCCTATGGGCGATACTAAACTGACGACAGCATTAAAGAATTATATTTCAGGAGTTGAGGCCAAACTTCTTGAAAGCGGAGACCGTAAAGTAAGCCACTATTTTTTCAGCAAACAGTATCATGCAGGTTGCGATGGTCACCCAAGTTTAGAGGAGCATCAACTTATTGCTAATGAACTTTCCGGGTATCTTAAAAAATTAAAAGGCTGTTAACCAATATCCGTTTATTACTTCACGCTATACCCGCACTTCATCTGTAAAGCTTCAAAAGCGTTTACCAGGTAGGCAAAAGGCGCGTTCCAGTTAATGGCTATTTCATTCACCGCATAAGCCCGGTCATCATCAATAAAAGCGCGGTCGGGTATTAACGAAGGCAAATCCACATCGTCTTGTTTGCCTGGATTTGGCCCGCCTGTTAACAAGCCCGGAACTGGCTCAGCAACGCCGTCGGCCACTGAAGGCCTGTGGTGCGGATGCATGATTTGTTTACTTCCAAACCCTGTAACATAAGAGTAACCGGTAGCATTTCGGCCCAACAAATAATCGAGATTTGTTAATGCGGCGTTAGCATACTTAATATCGTTAGTTAACAGGTAGGCTTGTATTAAGGCGATGCCCTGGTTAGCTGCACCCGAATTGCTGCCCCAGCCAAAATCTTTAGCCCGTTTACCCATAACCGTTTGGTAAGCGGTTTGATCGGCACCCATCATCAGGCTATCCGCAAAAACAACAAGTTGCCTGGTTAAGGCCGGCAAATACTGTTTACCCGCTACAGAAAGCTTGTTACGGTTACGGAGCAGGCTGTAGTAACCTAAAGTGCTCACCTGTGCCCATGAAGGTATGGTGAACCTACTGGTTTTTAAAGTGCTGTTTATCAAATACCTGTCATCGCCGGTTGTAATATATAATTCGCATGCGGCCCAGTTAAATTCATCTTTAAAGTAATGATCGCCATATTCGCCTGTTAAAATTACCGGGCTATATTGCGCGTTTATAGCTTTTTGTTCATACGCTAAATTCGGATTTTTAAGGCTCCATTGCCAGGCTTTAATAGATGCTTTAATACACGAGTCGGAAAGACCCGGTAAGGCTTGGTTGTAACGCTTTAATACCCGGCTGGCTTGTGCCATTACCGCGGCAAAATCAAGTGTGGCAGCCGTTCCTTTTTGTACTACATACCGGGGAGTTAAAGCTTTATCGGGCATAACCATACCGTCAAAAGATGCATTGGTTAATTTATGATAAACACCGCCATCGTCCGGGTCTTGCATGGTCAGCATCCAGCGCAGGTTCCACAACAGTTCATCTAAAATATCGGGTACCTTATTGTTATTTTCCGGTATATTTAATTTAACGGCTTTAGTATATTCAGGGAAATCTTCGCAAATAGAAAGAAGCGTACCCATGCTAATACCGCTGTTAACGATATACTTATTATAATCACCGGCATCATACCATCCCCGGGGCAATCGTATAACCATGCCTGCCGGGCGCTTTACTGTAGCCGCTGATGGGTGAATAAGTACCGAATCGTCTGGGTGGCCGGCAGGTCTTGTCCATTTTCCGGCAAACGCTGTGGTTAAACTAATTGATGCACGCTGGTAATAAAAGCCCTTCATAACCCCTGCAACAAGTTGTTTATGCGTGTTGAATTCTATTTTAAACGGATATGAAAATCCAACCGATGAAACCTGCACAATATAACTGCCAGGCTTGGTTAAAGCTGTAAAGTCGGCTATAAAAGTTGGGTTACCCGCCATATCTGCCAGGGGAGCCGCTTTTAGCGTACCCGAAAACACAATACGTTTGCTTAAATCCTGTACGGTAAATTTTTCAACCTTATCGGTTAATACAATGGCAGTTTTAGGTGCTTTAGGATAAAAGCCGATCTGGTTGATCCTGATACTATCTGATCCCTTACTTTTTGTTGTTTGTGCGTTTGCTGTTGAGGTAAGCATCAGTAAACCAATGCCGGTAAATAATGTATGTAAGGTTAGTTTGCTCTGTGATTTTGTCATGCCTTAGTGAATACCATTAAGCAGAAGCAATTGTTTGCTTACATTCCAACCTTCCACCGTTATGAAAGGGGTTTTACCGCCTAAAATAATCGCCGGAACACTTACAGACAAGGTGGTGCTTTCGTGCGGAGCTAAAGTAATGTAACTGGCCGACCAATAACTCGGCCTCATCTCTTCATTATTTAACATGAGCTGAGGGCGAACGAAAAACGCTATTTTGTTGCTATTATTACTCAACTGCACCGTCCACTTGTTTTCTGTTTTACCTTTTTCTTTTTTAAGTAATTTGGTTTGTATTTGCGTTTTAGGCAGGGTGTTTAACGGCGCATAATCATTATTCGGAGCCATCCAGTAAGCATTGCGCGAAACGATCTGCCCTTTGGCGTTCTTTAAGCTCAACACCACAAAGCTTAAACCTTTTAGTGGCTTTAAAACATAAGCCATTGGTATAACTTCTTTAACGCCTTCGTGAGTTAAGCTGGCTGTTGCCAGTTGATGGAACAGTTGTTTGGTGCCGGTATCATAAACATCGGCCTGCAGCATTAAATTACCGGTGGAACGATGTGTACGGTTGAGTACGGCCACGGTAGAATCGTTTTGGTTAAATTGAATGTGGATGGGTTCTACCGCGTTTTGCATGGCATAATAACCGGCATTGGGTTGCAGGTACCAATCATAAATTTGCCATATAACACTCGGAAACGCGGCATTTAGTTTCCACAGCATTACACCGCCGGTTTCAATTAATTTATGCCCTGCTGCTTCAAATATACCCTGGTATCCGGTTGCGTTCATGAGCTGCATCTTGTTCGAAAAATCTAACCGGCTTGTAGGTTTGCCGTAACGGCTCACCATATCTTTATAATACTCGTCATACTTACCTGCACCCGTTGCCGCATCATGATATCCCCACATATGGTTGAGCGGGTAAGGCAGTTTTTGGTCCCAGGTAGTATCGGGGATGTTCTTCGCCAAGGTATTATATGGCGGTTGCGAGGGTAAACCCGTTTCATCTTTAAACACCCAGTCTTTGCCGGCATCAGCTAAACGATAGTATTCCTTCGGGTCTTTCCAGGCATAAGGACCGCCACTGTAAACACCGGTTGGCTTATTATCTGGCCATGCACCATCCCATCCTTCAGGCAGTTTGGCAAAACCCGATGAACTAGGAATATAAGGTCGTGTGCCATCGAGCGTAATAATACTGTTACGCATTACATCGTAAAGTTCTTTACGGGCATGTCCTTCGTTACCGCCCGTCCATACCAGCAGGCTGGGATGATTGCGGATGCGGTATATGGTACTGATCACATTCCTGGTAAACACATTGCCTTCCAGCGGATAATTTGGTGAACCCTTAAACTCACCCTGTGTATCGCCAGTGATCCAAAAGTCCGACCATACCATGAGCCCGTATTTATCACAGGCATTCCAAAAATGATCGGGAGGGGTAATGCCTCCACCCCATATACGCACCAGGTTTACATTGGCCGTACGGCACAAATGCAGCTCATGATCATACCGTGCCGAATCGCGGTTCACCATCATATCGGGCACCCAGGCACCGCCGTTGAGGTGTACACGTTTACCGTTCACAAAAAACTCACGGCGGGTAAAGCCCTTTACATCGGTAGCCTTAGAGCTAACCGTACGTATGCCAAACACAAAAGTGGTATCGTCGGTAATTTGTTTGTTATTGATGTATTGCAACCGGATGCGGTATAAATTGGCCTTGCCATAACCATTGGGCCACCATAGCTTAGGGTTACCAATGTAAAGCTCACTTACCTGGGCAGGAGTGAGGCTAACGCTTTTTGCTTCGCCGGCTTTTACATTTATAGCGCGGCTAAATTGCACGGCTGTACCGGTAAAGTTTTCAGGCTTAATGTTAACCAGCAATTTACCGGTGGTTTTAACCGTGCTGTAGTTGGATAATGTGAGGTTTAATGACAAATTTGCCGTACTGGTATCAGGAAGGGAAGCCAATTCGGTAACCAGCTTTGGCTTTCCGATAGTAACGGCGCCGGTAGTGCGTAAGTACACTGGCTGCCAAATTCCCATGTTGCGGTCGCGTACAGGTGGCATCCAGTCCCAACCGGCCGAGCACAGCATAGTTACGTTCTTGCCAATATCGCCTGTAGGGCCACCGTTGGCATAAAACGGACCTAATGCCTCCAGTTGTTCTTTATCGGGCAGGCCGGGGTAATCTAACGGATAGATCTTCACAGCCAGAGTGTTTACAGCGCCTGCCAAAATGTGGTTGCTTACAGGGAGGTTATATGCGGCAAACATGCCCGCCATTTGAGTTGAGTCGGCTATGCGTTTACCGTTCAGCCAAACCTCGGCCCGGTAATTTATCCCCTTAAATATGAGCTGGAATATTTTTCCTTTATCACCGGCAGGTACTTTAAAGGTAGTACGGTACCAATAAGGCTTTTTCCATGGATTAGGCGTACCGGGTATATGGCTAAACTTTTCCAGGTCATATTGCTTGTTAAACTCGTCCGACGCGTCTGGTATGCGCATATTGTTTAGTGCCTGGTAAGGACTTGGATAAACCTTATTGGCCACTAAACCGGTTAGCACCGTTGAGGGTACCTTTACCGGATACCATGCAGTATTGGCCTTGTAATTATTACCCGAAAGTTCTTGTCCACCTTCCTTAACAATAAACGATGACTGCAGTTGGAACCTGGTAAGCTGAACCTGTTTAACAGAACTGGTTTGTGCATATAAAGTGGTATTAAAACCCAACTGATAAACCAATATAAAAGCAAAATAACAGAAAATATTTCTCATAAATAAAAGATTATAAGGAACTTAACCTGTTTTAAATAAACAGGTTTATTCAGAGGTAATATTATCACAAATCTGTTGCCAAATAGTTGTATTTTTATTGCTTTTCATAGCATTATTTTACCACTCAGTGATAACTAACTATTAAGCATTTATATTAGCCTTGCCTAACTAAGGCGTTTAACCAATTATATCTCATTTATTGTAAACCCTAATATGAAGTATTTAGGATTATTAAGTATTGCCTTAATGGCTTCCGTTTGTGCTATAGCCCAGCAAACTTTAGTTTCAAATCAGCTTAACGATGTACGTGTAAATAAACTACTGGCCACCATGACGCTGGAAGAAAAAGTAGGACAGATGACCCAACTGACTTTGGACGCCGTTATAAGCACCGATGATAAAAAGGTCACCACCGAACCTCATACCATAAATGAAAGCAAACTGCGTGAAGCTATTTTAAAGTATCACGTTGGGTCGTTATTAAACACCAGCGGTAAGCCTTATAGCCGTGAACAATGGTTTACGTTTATATCCAAGATTCAGCAAATTGCAGCACAAGGCCGGTTGAAGATTCCGGTGATATACGGTATTGATGCCATACATGGCATGAATTATACTACCGGCAGTACCCTGTTTCCGCAGGAAATTGCCCTGGCCGCGACATTTAATACCAGCCTGGCCTACAAAACCGGTGAAATAACAGCCTATGAAACCCGCGCCAGTTACATTCCCTGGAACTTTTCTCCCGTGCTCGACTTAGGTAAGAACCCGCTTTGGCCGCGTATTTATGAAACCTTTGGCGAAGACCCTTTGCTGGTGAAAACCATGGGTGCTGCCATTATTAAGGGGTATCAGGGCAACCTGGGCGATAAATATAAGGTAGCGGCATGTATGAAACATTACCTGGGTTATAGCTACCCGCTTAGTGGTAAAGACCGTACCCCCGCCTGGATACCCGACCGTTATATGCGGGAGTACTTTTTACCTTCATTTGCTGAAGCGGTAAAGGCTGGGGCACGCACACTCATGATCAACTCTGCCGAAATTAACGGTGTACCGGTACATGCCAGCAAATACTTGTTAACAGATGTTTTACGCAACGAATTAGGCTTTACCGGTATTGCCGTAACCGATTGGCAGGATATAAAATACCTGCATGACCGCCACCATGTAGCCGCTACTCAAAAGGAAGCCGTTATGATTGCTGTGAATGCTGGGGTTGATATGAGCATGGTACCTTACGATTACACTTTCTACAATTATTTGATTGAACTGGTTAAGGAGGGCAAAGTACCTTTGGCACGCATCAATCAATCGGTAAAAAGAATTTTGATGGTTAAATATGAATTAGGACTGTTTGAAAACCCGGTAGGTAATCCGGCCGATTACTCCAAATTTGGATCGGCAGAGTTTAGCAAAGCCAGTTTAGATGCCGCTACAGAAGCTATTACCTTACTAAAAAATAAAGGCCGGGTTTTGCCGCTTAATAAGAATATGAATGTACTGGTAACCGGCCCTACAGCCAATACCATGCGTTCTTTAAACGGCGGCTGGAGTTATACCTGGCAGGGAGAAAAAAGCGATGAATATGCAGCAGATAAAAACACTATTTTAGAAGCCATACAGCAAAAAACAGGTAAGGATAAGGTTGTTTTTGAACAGGGTGCCGGTTACGATGCTTTGCAAAATTTGGACAATGCCGTAAGTGCAGCCCAAAAATGCGATGCGGTTATATTATGCCTGGGTGAGCTATCTTATACCGAAAACCCGGGTAATGTGGATGATTTAAACCTGCCCGAAGCGCAATTGCAACTTGCACGGGCAATGGCTAAAACAGGCAAACCGGTAATTTTAGTATTAGCCGAAGGCCGTCCGCGGATTATAACCGAAGCGGATAGTTTATCGGCAGCCACGGTAATGACTTATTTGCCGGGTAACGAAGGAGGCAATGCGTTAGCCAATATTTTGTTTGGTGATGATAATCCATCGGGCAGGTTACCGGTTACTTACCCCCGTTACGCTAATGCGCTGGTTAACTACTATCGTAAGGGTACCGAAAACGGCAATAGTGATGATAAGCATGGATATAGCCCGTTGTATGAATTTGGACACGGGTTAAGCTATACTACTTTCAGCTACCAAAACCTGAAGCTGAGCACTGCAAAACTGACCGATGCCCAAACTTTAACCATATCGGTTGATATTAAAAATACCGGGAAGTTAGAAGGTAAAGAAGCGGTGCTGTTATACATCAGTGATCTGTATGCCAGTATTACCCCCGATGCCAAGCGCTTAAAAGCTTATACCAAAATCAGCCTTAAACCGGGTGAAAAACGTATGGTAAATTTTAAGATCAGCGCTAAAGACCTGGCCTTTGTAAACGATCAAAACAAACTGGTAACCGAGCCGGGAGAGTTTAAAATTCAAATAGGTGATCAGGTGAAATCAATAAATTATGAAGGGCCGGATGTTGTATCCAGATCGGGCAAATTATGATACATTTGTATATCATAACGACTAATTTAATTTATGGATTCTTCAATATTTAAGCAGTTCAGCGATATACCGGTTAAAGAAATGGCGCCGGGTTATTTTGCGCAACTGGTACACACCGAGGTTAATACACTTAACTTTTTAGAAGTTAAGGCCGGCGCGGTATCGGCCATACATACCCATCCGCATCACCAGTGCGCCTTTGTGTTACAAGGCCAGTTCGAGCTCATTGTTAATGGTGTACCTCAAATTTTGGATACCAATACCTTTGCCGTTATTCCTCCGCATATACCGCATGGCGGCCGTGCCATAACCGATTGCAAACTGCTCGACGTATTTAACCCGATACGGGAAGATTTGAGACAGTTATAAGAAATTAGCCTTGGTCAGAAAAAAGGATTAGTATTTTATAAAATACCTTATGAAGCCTGAACTGTATTATTCTGTTCGGGCTTTTTGGTGGATGCAGGAAGAATTTGCAAATATTTAAAGAAATAGTACGTTTGCAACCAATAATTTTTTAATGTCGAATATTTCAAAAATCTTGTTAACTGATGTTCCCGAAGTTGTTGCACTGGTAAATAGTGCTTACCGTGGCGAAAGCTCTAAACAGGGGTGGACAAGTGAGGGCCATTTGCTGGAAGGCATACGTATTGATGAAGAAGAACTAACGGGTTACTTTCATCGCCCTGAAATTACATTGTTGAAATACACAAACCATCACGGGCAAATCATCGGCTTTGTTTACCTGGAACAGATCAGGAATAACCGCTTGTACTTAGGTATGCTTACTGTAAAGCCAACTTTGCAAGCCGCTGGCATCGGTAGGCAGCTATTGGCTGCAGGGGATGATCTGGCTCGTGAACTGGGTTGTGAAGCAGTTAAAATTACTGTAATTACCACCCGGCTGGAACTTATTAACTGGTACGAGCGCCGCGGCTATATAGCTACAGGCGTCACAATGCCCCTGGTTACGCATACCAGCATGGCCATAGTGCCCATTACGTTAATGGTTATGGAGAAAACGGTTTAAAGAGGAGAGACAAGAAACAAGAGCTAAGAAACAAGAATTATCTGCGATTTTTTGGGACCTATTCCACATCTTGTTTCTTAACTCCTGGCTCTTACTTCTGTGTTTTCAGTGCTTCATATATCTCGGCTGTTAGCAGGCCGCTGCCGCCGCCATAGTGCTGCACAATGGTTACCTGCGGGCGGTGGGCGGTAAAATAAGCACGAAGGTTTTCTTCCGATTCAGGCTCAATGCCGGCGCATAGCATAATCAGGTCTATCACCTGGTGATCGAACTGTTGTATGGCTTCTTTATCGGTAACGGCACCTACACCTTCCCACTCGGGGTTGTTATTTATTAAACGAACTACGGTTTGCAAGATCTGCTGGTGCCGGCCAATGACCAAAATTTTTACGGTACTCATCTTTTTAAAAAGTCATCGGTACTTCCATTAGCAATACTTCAGCATCGGTATCGGCAGTTATACTAATGCTTTCTACATTCCAGATGCCAAAACCGTCTCGGGCGTTTAACTGCTGGCCGTTAACGCTCATATCACCGCTTAATACAAATGCATACACACCATTATTTGCGTCACCTTTAAGGGTGTAGTCTGCGGTTACACCTTTGTCAAATTTTGCAATATGGAACCAGGCGTTCTGATAGATCCATACGCCTTCATCATTTGGGTTAGGAGAGAGGATTTGTTGCAAACGGTTATGCCTGTCGTTAAGGTTCAACGTAAGCTGATCATACCGGGGCTGTACGTTTTTTTGATTAGGATATATCCAGATCTGCAGAAACTTAACCAGTTCGTTTTCATGAGCGTTTTTTTCACTGTGATAGATGCCTGTACCGGCACTCATGGCTTGTATATCTCCTTTGCGTATCACGGCTTTGTTGCCCATGCTGTCTTCATGTTCCAGGTCGCCATTTAACGGGATAGAAATAATCTCCATATTATCGTGCGGGTGATCGCCAAAACCACGGCCGCCGCTTACGGTATCATCGTTTAAAACACGCAAAGCACCAAAGTTCATGTTTTGTGGATTATAGTATCCGCCAAAACTGAAGGTATGGTAACTGTTTAACCAACCATGATCGGCATGGCCGCGTTCACCGGCTTTATGTAATATAGTGTTTGACATGATGTTTTCGATTTATATTACAAATGTACTTACGTCATAATAACCCGCACTTAATGTAGATTAAGAAATGCGTTGTTCATTGGTTAATAGTTGAGTTGTTAAATAGTGAGTAGTTGATTCGTTGAGGAAATTTTACAATAAAACCGGAAGTTAATCCTGACCACTCAACTACTCATTAATCAACTAAAATATACTTCCGCCGGTAACCATGGCTATTTTGCTTCTTACTTCTTCGTAGGTTTCTTTAACCGTTACAAAAGACTCTTTGTCGCCAATTACATAAATGTGGACTTCTTCGTTAGGAGTGGTGTACACCACAACTGAAGTTATGTTGCGAACATTAATTAACGCAGGGCGATCGTTTTTATCGGTAAATTCTAAAAATTGAGTATCCATAGCAAACTAACAATAATACTGTAACATGGTTGTAAATAATGAAAAATTGATATTTAGCTTGAAAGGTGATAAGATCTGTTTGGAGACGATACTAATAAGCAGGGTAAGGTATTACTTAAACATAGCGAGCAAGCAAATTGCAATCTTGTTTTTATCCCCAATATTTTCACAAAGTTATGATAATGTGAAACGCTTTATCTCTTAGTCTGCTTAGGCCTGAAATTTCTTTTATTGCCACCCCCATTGCTACTACCCCGGTGCGGACGATTGTTGGCTTCGGGCCTAAATTTAGGTGCTTCGCCCAGTTCGGCGGGTAAAGTAATAATGTCTATTTCGCGGTCAATTAATTGCTGTATGTTTTTAAACTTGCGCTGGTCGCGTTCGTTCACAAATGTAATGGCGGTACCAGTGGTAGCAGCACGTGCGGTACGGCCAATACGATGAATGTAATCTTCCGGGTCGCCGGGCACATCGTAGTTCACTACCAGGTCAATACCTTCTACATCAATACCGCGCGATAGGGCATCGGTACCAATAATAACCGGAAGCTGCTTGTTCTTAAATTGTAGCAGGATCTCCTCACGCTCGTTTTGCTGAATATCGGAGTGGAAAGCGTTAACGTTGATGCCTACCGCTTTCAATTCTTTGTATAGGGCTTTTACTTTTTCTTTGGTTGATGCAAAAATAATAATACTGTTGTAAGTACCGCTCTTTAGTAAAATGGTGAGTAGTTTGGTCTTTTGCTCATCGTGTACCTGGTAAATTTGCTGGTTTATACCTGCCGCCGGTTGCGAAATAGCAATGTTAATTTGCTGCGGATCGTGCAAAATTGACTTAGCCAGCGTACGGATACGGCCTGGCATAGTAGCCGAAAACAGCAGTGTTTGACGTTTAGCCGGCAAATAGCTTATAATACGCATAATATCATCCTGAAAACCCATGTCGAGCATACGGTCGGCTTCATCCAGTATCAGGTATTCCAGCTGATTGAGCTTTAACGAACCTGAAGTTAAAAAGGAAATTAACCGGCCCGGGGTGGCTATCAGAATATCAACCTTGTTAGTAATTCCACGTTTTTGCTGCTCGTAAGCCATACCATCTCCACCGCCAAAAACGGCCAGGGAACTTATTTCGGTAAAATAAGCCAGGCCTTCTACCTGCTGATCTATTTGTTGAGCCAACTCACGTGTAGGAGCTAAAATAAGCGTACTAATTTGGTGTTTGGGGTGTTTGCCAATTAAGTGCAGTACTGGTAACAGGTACGATGCTGTTTTACCTGTACCCGTTTGTGCGCAGGCAATAACATCGTTACCCTCCATTACTACGGGTATGGCCATTTGTTGTATAGCAGTAGGTGTTTTGTAACCCATGCTGAGCAGGCCCTCGGCCAATTGCTCATTAAAATTAAAATCTTTGAAAGTCAACTTATAAAAATTGCGCTCTTAGTTAATGGGAAGTTAGCGCGGCTCCACAGCCAAAGTTACTATTAATTAGTTGATGTACGGCAAAGCTAAACATCTGTTTTATTGCGCAATACCCGGCAGGTTGTTAAAGGTAGTTGTTTGGGTAGCCGGGTTACGTAGTTTTAATACCTCGGCCTGGTAGGTTAAGCTTAATGGTATAACCCGCGAACTTCCGTTGAAAATCAACTTATTGTGTGTAAACTTATTTATAGTGAAAACAGGTGTAACCAGGTAAGCAGCTGTACTGTTTGCCACACCTACATAAATGATGGGGGAAGAAGTGTACACCGTATCGGACTTGCCGTTTGCTGCGATGACGTTATGCTCTGTGAAATTCTGTATCTCATTGTTAGCATTAGCCCAAAAAGAAACGAATTCTAATCCGGCAGTGAATTGATTGTTGATCTCATAGCTGGCAGTACCTATGTTTATTTTTACATTTTTTGTAAATGTTGATTTACCGGCAGTTAATGTCACTATAAAAGTACCGGGTTTGCTGTAGGCATGCGTAGGGTTTTCATCCGATGAGGTTTGCCCGTCTCCAAAATCCCAGGTGTATGATTTTCCATTTTCTGATTGATTGCTGAAACTAACCACTTCGGTTAAATAATAGCTTGATTTCGGCACGGTAAAGTTGGCTTTGATATTTTGTTTTTTACAGGCGGCAAAAACGGTTAATAAAGCAAATGCAAGCAGTAAAGCTTTTTTCATACAAAAAAAGATAAGGTTAGTTAATATGATTGTTAATAGTTTAAAGATACAATAATATTACTTACCTCAAACTGCCAGTTAATATATTTCAAATTAATTAATTGCAGAGAAATTAATTAATGGCAATAAAGCTCATGCGCTTGTGAACTCCTGGTTAAAACAATAGCTTGATATGGCATTATTTCCTGTTCAATAAATCAAACACCTTCTTCTGTAAGATCTCCATATCAAAGGGCTTTTCCAAATAATCGTCGGCACCGGCCAGCTTGGCTTTTTGCTGTATATCAATACTGGCCGATACGATCATGATGGGAATATCCTTAGTGGAGGCCTGTCGCTTGAGTTGGCGGCAAACTGTTGGCCCGTCGTGTCCGGGCATTTGTATATCCAATAAAATAAGATCGGGGAGGGCTTTTACAGCTTGCATTACCGAGGTGCCATCCATAACATTTAACACCTCATAACCCGAATGGTCCAGTATAGCGGTAATGGAATCCACAATGGCTTTATCATCATCTGCAATCAAGATCGTTTTTTGCTTGGGTTCCATACCTAACATCTCATCAAAAATTAAGCCTGTTTTTGTATCTTACCGCCAATGTGGTCATAGTTGTTAAACATGTGTTAAAATAATTGAATTCAATACTATCGAAATAAATTATGAAAGCTATTAAGGAAAAAGTGTTTATCGACTGGTTATTAATTGTTTTAGGGATTTTTTCGGCCAGCTTCGGCTTAAAGGGCTTTCTGCTTTCCAGTCATTTTATCGATGGCGGTGTCACCGGTATATCGATGTTACTGGCCGATATTACAAACATACCCATCGCCATTTTACTGTTCGTGATCAACATACCGTTCCTCATTTTAGGTTACCGCAGGCTGGGTTATTTGTTTGCCATTAAAAGTACTGTAGCTATTGCAGGGTTATCGTTAACGCTCGCGTTCGTTAGTTTTCCTGATGTAACCTCCGATAAATTGCTTACCGCTGTATTCGGAGGGTTTTTTATAGGAGTAGGTATTGGTTTTGCTATTAGGGGAGGAGCCGTACTGGATGGTACCGAAATAGCGGCACTGCTGCTGAGCAAAAAAACCCAATTGTTAAAAGTAAGTGATGTTGTACTGATTTTGAACGTCGTGATATTTGGTGCTGCGGCCTTTTTATTAGGTATGGAATCGGCATTGTATTCTATACTAACTTATGTATCGGCCTCAAAAATGATAGATTTTATATTGAACGGTATTGAGCAATATATAGGTATAACGGTAATTTCGGCTAAAAGCGATGTGATACGTAAGGTAATTACCATGCAACTGGGCCGGGGGGTTACCATTTACCAGGGAAAAAGCGGCTATGGTAAAGACGGACACATTAACGACCCGCGCGATATTATTTTTACCGTTTTAACCCGTTTGGAAGTACCTGCTTTAAAAGAAAAGATCTTAACACTGGATCCGGCAGCATTTATTATACAACAAAGTATTGACGATACTACTGGCGGATTATTAAAACGTAAAGGGATACACTAAACAAGCTCATCGGGTACAGTAGTTACCTGGTTACTCAAAACCCTGAAAATGCTGGATAAAATTTCAGATCTGTAATGCTTGATGCCTTGCTCACCGGTATAAGCATAGGTTTTAATTTTACCTTCAACATATACCAGGTGGCCTTTATCTAAACCTGCTTCTATTTCGGTTAATTGCTGGGTTGGTATTATAACCTGGTGCCGCTCCGTATGCTCTACCAACTGGTTGTTTTTCTTGATAAATTCGCTGGTAGCTAACAGAAAACTGTAATAATTATGGCCATCGGCCTGTTGATGAAGTTGAGGTTTTTCACACACATGCCCTACTAAAAAAACTTTGTTAATGCCTGCATTATTAAACATAATGGTAAAAATAAGTAAAAGTAAATAGTACCTGCAAATGCTGTAAGAGGTCAATAGCAGTTTCATGTAATTTTAAGCCATAATATTTACTCAATTTTTTCGATAAATACCTAATTGAGTATGATTAAAAAAAATAAGCTAACAGGTGCTTTGCTTTTAAATATATAACCTAAGCTTCGGCTTTAAATGCCTGCACAACATACCGCTCATGCTCGAGAGCATGGATAATACGATGATCTTGATCTTGAGGAGTAATTCGGTTACCTGGGCGGTAAATACCATGCCGTCACCTATAATCATTATATTTTTAAAGGAGTGCTAAAACTACCTATTACTATAAAATGAATGGTTTATTTATAAATAAGGTGCGATAGGTTCTTACTCGTTTAATGTTTAAAGGGTAAATATTACCTTACGCACCATTGTAAGTTGCTCCACATATAAGGTGTAATAATAATGTATTGTAAATTAGCTTTTTATACTAATTTAGCCTTTGTAAACTTGTATATAATACTGTAAAAACAGAGATGGTTGATGAGTTTGTGCTGGTAAATTTTACCGCATAAGAACCAATAACAACTACTTAGTTTATACTTTAAAAGTCAAATTAAGAAAAGGGTTTTAACATCAGAAACCCCTATGTGCAATATGTGTTAGGTTTTTAGAGTTGAATTTATATGAAACCAAATGGTGTTTTTGGCCTTATATATAAACTATTGACATTTTAGTCAATAAAAATTTCTGCCTTTTATCAAAATTAAAAAGGTAGCCCGTTCTTTAATTTTGTAACCAACGGACTTTATTGTTTGTTAGCGCAGGCAGTCCAATTGAAATATTTAGCATCTATTTTAAAACAGATATCATATATCAATCTTCTATCATGAGTACGCAAAACTTCACCCCGGTCGACGAATTAAGTGTCAACACCATCCGCTTCTTATCAACCGATATGGTTCAACAGGCTAATTCGGGTCACCCCGGTTTACCGCTTGGCGCGGCGCCAATGGCACACGTGCTTTGGAGCCGTTTTTTACGCTTTAACCCGGCCGAACCAAAATGGCCTAACCGCGATCGGTTTATTTTATCAGCAGGCCATGGTTCAGCCCTGTTATACAGCTTGTTGCACTTATATGGCTATGATCTGCCATACGAAGAATTAAAAAAATTCCGTCAGCTGGGTTCAAAAACTCCAGGTCATCCCGAGAGTACTTTAACGCCTGGTATCGAAGTTACCACCGGCCCCTTAGGTCAGGGTTTTGGTAACGGAGTGGGTGTGGCCCTGGCCGAAGTACATTTAGCCGCCCAGTACAACCGCGAAGACCACCACCTGATAGACCACTACACATACGGTATAGTAAGCGACGGCGATTTAATGGAAGGTGTAGCTTCGGAAGCGGCATCTTTAGCCGGTCACCTGAAATTAGGCAAGCTTATATTTTTATACGATGATAACAAGATCTCGTTAGATGGCCCTACCGACCTGGCCTTTACCGAGGATGTACAGGCCCGTTTTGATGCATACGGCTGGCAAACCATAACCGTTGAAGATGGTAACGATTTGGAAGCCATTGCCAAAGCTATTGAAGAAGCCCAGGCCGATACCGAAAGACCATCGCTTATTTCGGTAAAAACCATTATAGGTTTCGGTAGCCCGCTGCAAGGCACTAATAAAGTACATGGTGCGGCTTTAGGCGTTGATAACCTGAAAAAAACAAAAGAATACTTTGGTTGGGATCCCGAAAAAATGTTCTACATACCTGCCGAAGTAAAAGATTACTTGTTGCAACCCGGCCAAAAAGGGGCAGAACTGCAAAACACCTGGAACGAGTTAAAAGAAGCTTACAGTGAAGCTTACCCAACCGAAGCCAAAACCTTCGACATTAGTTTCAAAGGCGAACTGCCCGAAGGTTGGGATAAAGACCTGCCGGTATTTGAGGCGGGTGAAGAATTAGCAACACGCCAATCGTCTGGTAAAATGCTACAGGCTATACGCAAAGCTATTCCTTTTGTTATTGGCGGTTCGGCAGATCTTGCCAGTTCTAACGAAACGCCCGGCAAACCCGAAGATAGTTTCCAACCCGGACATTACGAAAAAACAAACATTTGGTTCGGCGTACGTGAGCATGCCATGGGTGCCATTATGAATGGTATTGATGCGCACGGCGGTACCCGCGTTTACGGTGGTACCTTCCTTACTTTCTCCGATTATATGCGCGGTGCTATCCGCCTGGCGGCTTTAACCGAGGCGCCGGTAACCTATATTTTTACGCATGATAGTGTTGCTTTGGGCGAAGACGGCCCAACTCACCAGCCGGTAGAGCAAATAACAGGCTTGCGTACCGTACCTAATTTAACCGTTATTCGCCCGGCTGATGCCAACGAAACCGTACAAGCGTGGCGCATAGCCATAACCCGCGATAAGGGCCCGGTAGCGTTGATCTTGTCGCGTCAAAAACTACCAACATTAGATCAAAACACTTATGCACCAGCCCAAAACCTGGAAAAAGGCGGCTATATTTTGAAGGATGCAGAAGGTACGCCTGATATTATTTTAATAGGTGCCGGTGCCGAAGTTCATTTAGCTTTAGGCGCGCAGGAACTTTTAAGCAAAGAAGGTATTAAAGCCCGTGTGGTGAGCATGCCATCGTTTGAGTTGTTCGATTACCAGGATAAAGCTTACCGCGATTCTATTTTGCCACCCCATATTATCAAACGTATTTCGGTAGAAGCCGGTGTAACTTTAGGCTGGTACAAATATGTTGGCCTGGATGGTGAAGCCATAGGTATCGATAGTTTCGGCGAATCGGGCGAGGGAACAGCTGTGTTGAAACACTTTGGCTTTACAGTAGAGCATGTTTACCAACGTGCCAAAGCCTTGTTAACTAAGTAATTTTACAGCTATGAAAATAGGTATAGCAGCCGACCATGCCGGCTTTGAACAAAAGCAAAAACTGGTACAGCAACTTACCGAGCAGGGTTATGCTGTTACCGACTATGGTGCCGCCAAGTTTGATGCTGCCGATGACTACCCCGACATCATAGTACCGTTAGGTATGGCTCTGTTTCATAAGGAAGTAGACCGTGGTATTGCCGTTTGCGGCAGTGGGGTAGGCGTATCGGTAGCGGCCAACAAAATACCCGGTGTGCGGGCAGCATTAATAACCGAAAGCTATTCGGCCCACCAGGGTGTAGAGCACGATGACATGAACCTGCTTTGCGTAGGCGGCCGCGTGATTGGCCCCATGCTGATCTGGGAAATTGTTCAGGCCTATCTTAACGCAAAATACGACGGGGGTGAGCGTTTTCAGCGCCGTTTAAATAAAGTAATTGCATTAGAGAACCAATTTAAATCATAAAAAATACAAACTGTCATTTATCAAGAGCAACGTAAAAGATCTCATACCGTGGAGAATTTAGGAGGCACTCTTATTCTTTAAAAATAATTAAACCATGAAAAATCCATTAGCACAAATACCCGATTACGGCCAAAGCATCTGGCTCGATTACATCCGCAGGAACTTTATTGCCTCGGGCGAATTAAAAGCATTGATTGATAATGATGACCTGCGAGGTGTAACCTCCAACCCGGCTATTTTTGAAGAAGCCATAGCCCATAGCGATGATTATACCGAAGCCATAGCTAAACTGGCTAAAGAAGGAAAATCATCAGAGGAGATCTTTTTAGCTATAGCTGTTGAAGATGTACAAAACGCAGCCGACTTATTTAAAGGTGTTTATGAAAAAACAAACGGCTTGGATGGTTATGTAAGTCTGGAAGTATCGCCAAGTTTAGCACTGGATACCGCGGGTACTACCAAAGAAGCAGAGTCATCATGGAAACTGCTCGACCGTAAGAATGTGATGATTAAGATACCTGGTACTAAAGAAGGTTTACCTTCTATTAAAAATGCCATTAGCGAGGGTATTAATATTAATGTCACCCTGCTGTTTGGATTAAACCGTTACCGCCAGGTTGCCGAAGCTTATATTGCAGGTTTGGAAGAACGTGCCGAAAAAGGCCTGCCTATTGATACCATTTCGTCGGTAGCCAGTTTCTTTTTAAGCCGTATTGATACCATGGTTGACCCGCTGCTGGAAAAAGTTTGTGAAGAAGATAGTGACCGCGCCGTTATAGCCCGCCAGTTAATTGGCAAGGTGGCTATTGCAAGCGCACGTGTGGCCTACCACATTTATAAAGAAGTATTTGGTTCGGATAAGTTTAAAACATTAGCTACCAAAGGCGCTAAACCGCAACGTTTGTTGTGGGCAAGTACCAGTGTAAAAAACAAAGCCCTGCCCGATGTTATGTACATTGAAGCTTTAATTGGCCCTAACACCGTTAACACCGTACCTAAAGATACGTTAGATGCTTTCCGTGATCATGGTAAAGCTGCCGACCGTTTAGAAGCCGGTATTGAAGAAGCACAATGGGTACTTTACCAGTTAGAGAACGTGGTAGGCATCAATTTAAATGAGGTTACCCAAAAGCTTGAAGAAGAGGGTATTCAGAAATTTATTAAACCTTTCCAAAGCTTAATGAGTGTTTTGGAAGAAAAACGCGAGGAAGGTGCCGTGTCATGATACACCGGCAAACACCCATAAAAGCACTGTTACTGGACATTGGTGGGGTTTTCCTCACCAATGGCTGGGACCGCGGTTCGCGCAGGGCAGCAGCAGAACATTTTCACATCAATTTTGATGAAATGAACGAGCGCCACCGCATTATATTTGACGCTTATGAATCAGGCAAATCCACTTTAGATGAGTATTTGAACCTGCTGGTTTTTTATGAGCCCCGGCCTTTTACCCCACAGGAATTTAAACAATTTATGATCGGGCAATCGCAACCCTATCATGATATGATAGACCTGGTTAAAGGGCTGAAAGAGAAATATGGTTTGCAAACCATAGCGGTAAATAATGAGGGAAAGGAAATAAACGAGTACCGTATAAAGGAATATCACTTAAAATCCTTTATTGATGTGTTCGCTTCCTCGTGTATTATACAGGCCCGCAAGCCCGATAGAAACATTTATTTAACAGCTTTAGGCCTGCTGCAGGTTGAGCCCCAAGAAACTATATATGTGGATGATAGGCTGGTGTTTATTCAGGCTGCGGAGCAATTAGGCATTAATACCATCCATCACATTAATACGGATACTACCCGCAATGTTTTTAAAACATACGGACTGCAACCCGAAGCAGAAACAAATCAGGAAGAATTCAACTAAAAACACAATTTAATTATTTATGGAATCATACGATTTTGGCATTGTAGGTTTAGGTGTAATGGGCCGTAACCTGTTGTTAAACATGGCCGATCACCACTTTGCTGTAGCCGGTTTAGATTTGGATGAAGCAAAGGCCCAATCTCTCGAAAAAGAAGCCAAAGAAGGCCAGGAAGTGAAAGCTACCACCGTTGCCGAAGAATTTGTTGGCCTCATTAAAAAACCTCGTGCCATAATGCTGTTGGTGCCCGCTGGTAAGCCGGTTGATGGTGCCATTGGCAGCTTGTTGCCATTTTTGGAGGAAGGCGATATTGTGATCGACGGTGGTAATTCTTACTTCCCCGATACCGACCGCCGTTTTACCGAACTGGCCGAAAAGAAGATCCACTTTTTTGGCATGGGCATATCGGGTGGCGAAAAAGGTGCCCGTTTTGGCCCGAGTATGATGCCCGGTGGTGATAAAAATGCTTACGAACGCCTACGACCTATATTTGAAGCCATTGCGGCCAAAGTGAACGGTGAACCATGTGTTACCTATCTCGGTAGCGGTTCGGCGGGTAACTATGTAAAAATGGTGCATAACGGTATTGAGTACGGTATTATGCAACTGATTTCCGAAGCTTACGACCTCCTGAAAAGGGGACTGGGTTTAAGCGACGAAAAAATACAGGAAACCTTTACCGCCTGGAACAAAACCGAACTGCAATCATTCCTGATAGAAATTACCGGGGAAGTGCTGGCTAAGTTTGATGACGAAAGCGGCGAACGTTTGGTTAACCTCATTTCAGACTGGGCCAAGGCCAAAGGTACCGGTAAATGGACCTCGCAAAATGCTATGGATCTACAGGCGCCTATCCCGGTTATTGATGCCGCCGTTACCATGCGCGATATGTCGAAACTGAAACCCGAACGCGTACAGGCCGCCAAACAATTGTTATGGTCTAACGAAATTTCGGATTTTAAAGAAGAAGAAATAATTTATCAGTTACAGGAAGCCTTTTACTTTGCCATGATCAATATTTATGCGCAGGGATTGGCCCAGTTAACCATCGCCTCTAAAGCGTACAACTATGGCTTGAACTTAGAGCAGGTAGCCAAGATCTGGAGAGGTGGTTGTATTATTCGCGCAGCGGTGTTAGAAGATTTCCGTCAGGCTTACGGGCGTAATCCCGAGTTGCCTAATATTTTGTTAGATGCACAAATTGGCAACAAACTGGTGAGCAAGCAAGCACATATCCGCAGTACTATTAAACTGGCGGTTGATGCTGGCATCCCCGTTGCCGCGTTTATGAATTCGCTGGCCTATTTTGATGCTTACCGTAGTGACAGATTGCCTACTAACTTAATACAGGCCCAGCGCGATTACTTTGGCGCCCATACTTATGAGCGTACAGATCGTGAGGGTACATTTCATACACAGTGGAGTTAACAGGGTATTTGTTTTTTACAAAAAATTAAATCATGAAAACAAGTAAAAAAGCCGCACCGGCTATTATCGTCATATTCGGCGGTACCGGCGATCTGGCTAAGCGAAAATTAATTCCCGCCTTTTATAATTTGTTTCTGGATGGTTACATGCCCGAAAAATTTGCCATCATTGGCTTGGGCCGTACCGAACTGGTTGATGAAGATTACCGCAAACGTTTAAACGAAGGCCTGGCCGAGTTTTCGCGCAAGGGTGCACCAAGCGAAGAAAAATGGGTTGAGTTCAATCCCAATATCACTTATTGCCGATCAGATATAGATGACGCTCAATCATACAAAGAATTAGCCGAAAAGCTGGATGTTTTTGATAAGGAATGGGGGGTACGCGCCAATCGGCTGTTTTACCTTTCGGTAGCGCCACGCTTTATTGAAGCGGTTACGGTTAATATTAGCGAATCGGGGCTGGCCTCAATTCCTGAGCAAGACCGTATCGTTATTGAAAAACCTTTCGGTCATAACAAGGAAACCGCCATAGAACTTAATAAGTTACTTACCCGTACTTTCCAGGAAGAACAGATTTATCGCATAGATCATTACCTCGGTAAAGAAACCGTGCAGAATATCTTAGCATTCCGTTTTGCCAATGCGCTGTTTGAACCGCTATGGAACCGTAATTTTATTGATTATGTGCAAATTACGGTGGCAGAGCAGGTTGGGGTTGAAGACCGTGGCGGCTATTACGAAAGTGCCGGCGCGTTAAAGGACATGATACAGAACCACCTGCTGCAAATATTATGTATGGTAGCTATGGAAGCTCCCGCATCTTTTGCGGCCGAAGAAATACGTAACCGTAAGGTAGATGTTTTGCGTGCCGTACGCCGTTTTAAAACCGATGAGGTGCATCATTATGCCGTACGCGGCCAGTATGGCGAAGGATGGGTAGAAGGTAAAAAGGTACCGGGTTACCGCGAGGAAGAGGGTGTAGACAAGCGCTCTAATACCGAAACTTATGCCGCCATAAAATTCTTTTTAGATAACTGGCGCTGGCAGGGTGTGCCGTTTTACCTGCGCACAGGCAAACGCATGCAGGAAAAAACATCTTCTATTACCATACAGTTTCGGCCTGTACCGCACTCTACTTTCCCTGAAAGCCAGGGCGATAGCTTAACACCTAACAGGCTAACTATCAATATTCAACCTCAAATGGACATCAGGCTGCGCTTTATGACCAAAAAAACCGGTTTGGAGATGAGCCTGAACCCGAGCGAAATGGTGTTTGATTATGATAATTGTTCTACACAATCGCCGGAGGCTTACGAAACCTTACTACTGGATGCCCTGCAAGGCGATGCTACGCTTTTCATGCGTTCGGACCAGGTTGAGGAGGCCTGGGATGTAATTACACCTATACAGGAAGTTTGGGAGAACCGCGAATCGCTTGACTTTGCAAATTATGCGGCAGGCACCTGGGGCCCCGAAACCGCCGAAGCTTTGATTGCACGCCGCGGCCATGTATGGGCTATTAATTCACATAAAAAATCACCGGCAAAATAATTAAATGATGATCCGTATATTCAAAAATGCTAACGAATTAAGCGCTGCCGCCGCAGAGATATTTGTACAGGCGGCCAGAGATGCTATAGCGGCTAAAGGCAGTTTTACGGTTGCCTTAACGGGTGGTTCATCGCCCATAAAATTATACCAGCTGCTGGCTACCCCGGTGTACAGCGAGCAAATTGATTGGGCTAACGTTTATGTATTTTGGTGCGACGAACGCTGGGTGGCCATGGAGGATGACCGCAGCAACGCTAAAATGGCATTTGAAACCTTGCTGAACTTTGTTGATATACCGGCCAGGCAAATTTACCCCATGTACGATGCCGTGCAAAAGCCCGAAGAATTTGCCGCCCAATATCAGCAAGAGATCAAAAACATAGTAGGTGCTGACGGCGCGTTTGACCTTATTTTATTGGGCATGGGCGATGACGGGCATACCGCCTCACTATTCCCCGGTACCGAAGTGTTGAACGAACAGGAAAAATGGGTAGCTGCGTATTACCTGGAGGCACAGGATATGTACCGCATAACCCTAACTGCCCCGCTAATTAACTGTGCTAAACAACTGGTGGTGATAACCTTTGGTGAAAAGAAAATACATGCCTTGCATGAAGTGTTGGAGGGAACGTACAACCCTGCATTATACCCGTCGCAGTTACTGAAACCGATAGACGGTCAATTGCTTTTTTTAACCGACGAGGTAGCTGCCAGCCAGTTATCGTACGCTGTAAAGTAAATGATTTGATTGGATAGAAATATCTTTCAATTAGAGGATAAAGAAAAATCTTGTTTGAATGAGTTGGTAGTATCCATTACACACTGGGTTCAAACAAGATTTTTTTAATTTTATCAGGGATTAAAGAGGAGTAGGCGTAAATACCGGAGACCACAATTTTCACCCATTATCACGCATCTTTAAACCGCCGCGTTAACTAAACTTTAAACAAACTGTGCGTTACCGGTAACTGGTAAAGTTATGTTCTTTAATCATTTTATCGGCTTCAACAGACGATTTGATGCCTTTAATTAAATAACCGATTATTATTATTTTTAAGAAAATACCTTTAACAATGGAAACAGGATCGCCAATGGCGGCCAATAACTGTATTAATATAAAAATACATAAGCCGGTAATTAGAGCAGCAGTAGGTTTGGTACGGCTCCAATAACCTAACCCAACAAATATACCTGATACAATAGCACTAAAACCTAATGTAAGGCTCACTTTATCATAATGTCTACTGACGCCCAGCATTAAAAGGTCACCTAAAAACATCAGTCCGGCTATCCAGTATAAGGTTTTGCCTGCCTGGCTTATTTGCTTTTCGTGTGTGTCAAAATCTATCTGCGAAATTTCGCGCTCATTCAAAAACTGCTGTTGCTCATCTGGCGTGCCTTGTAAGGGGTAGTTGCAGTTTTGGCAAGCAGGTTCGCTTTGAAAGATGTGCGCCATACACGATGGGCAGTTGATAGCGTCGGGAGCGGGGGTGAGGAAGGTGTCGGGCATTGGGGTGTTGTGATGATGGTTAGTGGTTTGAATACAAGTAGAATACTAAGAATATCAGAATAAAAGTGAGATTAGCTTTGTACTATGAAACAGTAATTTCTATAAAGTTATATTACAAGTTTTTTAAGCTTTGATTTAATCACAATTATTTACTTGTAGGCCAAAACTTATGATCTTTATCCAAAAAGACAATATGAAATACGTCATCATCCAAATACCCCACAACGACTTGCTTGCTTTTTCCAGTTATATGCATAACAGTCCAATTAACACCAGTAATATGTTTAGGTTGAGTAAACTCAGAGTCTGGAGGAAACGAAACTTTTGTATATGGCTTTAAAAATTGTTTTTGAATAGCTTCCTGACTCGAGAATTGTCCAACAAATTGAAGACGTTTATTCATTTCAGCTAAGAGCCCTAATTCTTGCCATTCTTCCAAGGTTTGACCTTCTGTATTTATGATGAGGTTTATAAAACTAAAAGTAATTTTTCTGACTTTTTTGGATTGCGCTTCTCTATTACCTTGTTCTCTTAAATAAGCAGGGTCTTTCCGTTCGTGTTTAGGAGGCATAAAGTAAATCAGTAACTTTTGAAGTTATATTTAATGCATCAGCCGCACCAAAATTATTATCTAAATATTTTTTATCGTATGCTGATGAATTACGAACAGCATCAGAGTTGAAGTCTGATAAAGAGTATAATGAAGAAGATCCGAACTGATCTTTTTCTATAAACCATATTTGATCTCTCCGCAATAACTTTTTATCAAGAATATTAGTGTTCTGTCCTGAAATAATAAATTGGGCATTACGTAAATTAAACTCTTGAAAAAAGCTAACTAATTTTTTTGTAAGGTTAGGGTGTAATTTGCTATCGAATTCATCAATAAATAATATACTACCCGATCTAAGTGTATCATAAATTGGGCCCAAAATATGAATTAACTTTACAGTACCATCCGACTCCATTTTCGACTGAAATGGAATAGCTTCAATTAACAAATTATTACCGTCGTATTTGTTATGATAAGTAATAATCTCACCATCTTTTTCACCAGCTTCTATATTAGAAATTTCTAAATATTTTAAAACAGAAGCAGCCCATTTTTTAAAATTCGAATCTGTTCTTAAAAGATCAGCAGTAAAACCTTTATGGAATTCTTCATGAAGGCCGCTTATTACATTTAAATTATCGAACCACTCTAAAACCTTTTTTGAGTTTTTTTGGTTATATTGTGCTAAATGACTAAGAAATAGAACATTATCATTTACTTCATCTTTGTACTTTTCTCCTTCAGGAAAAGATTCATTATTTATTTCAAATTCTTGTCCTTCTCGTGAAAATAATAAAATTTCTCTTTCTTGTTTTCGATAAAGCCATTCACGATTTATTTTATGACCAAAGATCTCAAACCCATAACGATATATAATTTCATTTTTAATAAAAGAAATTTCAAACATTGAGTTACTTTTTTCTGTAACCGAATTTAATTTGAACTGAAAATTTCGATCTGACTTTTCATTTTCTTTTTTCAGGGAATCGCTAAATGAATTTGTAATTATGTTTATCATAGCACCCATGGCACTAAAAAAATTACTTTTACCTGCACCATTAGAGCCATAAATAGCTGCGGTTTTAAGCAAGTCGAATTCCCGGCCTGTATGTATTATGTTACTATTAAGATGTTCTTTGAAAGACTTTACTCTTGTCATTAAAAAACTCACTTCGTCTTTGAAGGAGTACAAATTCTTGAATTTGAATTCAATTAACATTGCTAAATTTTTAATCCAAAGTTAGTAATATTGATAAGAAAAATTGCAATAATATGGTAAAAAACACAAATAAGTTTATCTAAATAGACTTTTAGTTTTTTCATCAAACTTGTTAAAAAGCAGATTTCTTCTAATAGTTGACCTTTAATCATTATAAAAAAAATGAATTTTATTTTCTGTTCACCTTTACTCCATACTACATATAATCCAACTCACTCAAATCCTTAACCGACCCAAAGCCGATCACGTCTTTCACTACTTGGGTTTCGGTGAGTTCCATGGCACGTACCAATTTATCGGCGCCAAACTTGTCTTTAATTTCGTGCATGGTTTTTAAGGCCGTTTGCTTTTGGTCCACATCTTCAAACAGGCTAAACAGCATATCGCCATTATCAACAAAATTGGTTACGCCCACGCGCATGCTGGTAATTTGGGTGTTCATAATGGGGCCAACCTGGTTTACCAGTTCAAACTTTTCAATACGTATTTTGATCATGCGCATAAGGCTCACGGCATCCTGCACGGGTGTGGTAATGGTAAAGGCATCGTCCCAGCGGGTATCATCTTCGTACCGGGCGGTAAAACTAATGGCCTTGCTGTAAAACTTGTGGCGCACCATCCGTTTTTCGAGCGTGAGGCACAGGGTCATAAATAGCTGCTCAATATAGGCCATGCTCTGCCGCTTATCGCCCGAAATTTGCCGTTGCGCTTGCATGCCCTTATAATCGTTAGAAGAAATATTGGTCTCTATAAAGTTGAGCCGGTAATGCCAGTAAATACCCTCAATGCTTTTAAACAGCGCTTTTAACCGCTGCGGCCCGGCATAACGCATTTGCAGCGGCGTGGTTATACCGCCACGCTCCAGCCGGTAAGCCATATTGGCGCCAATGCCGGGCAGGTCTTTGAGTTTAAGGTTACCCAGCAACTCATCTATATTTTGCGGCGTAATTACACACAAACCGTTATACGGCGGTTTTTTACCAATGCCCGAACCTAACTTGGCCAAAAAGGCATTGGGTGCAATACCTATAGAACAGGCCAGCCAGTCGCCCACCTTACTGTAAATATCCTTCCTGATTTGTTCGGCCAGTACAGAGGGATCAGGGTATAGGTGTGCATAATTGGTGAGGTTAATAATGGCCTCGTCTATACTCTTGGGTACCACATCTTGGCAGTACTGTTTAAGTACGCCTATAATTTTTTTATGGAACTCGCGGTAACGGGCAGGGTTGCTCTCCACCGGCACCAGGTCGGGGCAAACCTTAATCGCCTCGTTCAGGCGCATCCCGGCCTTAATGCCCAGTGCCTTAGCCTCTTTCGAGAGCGAAATAACACAACCGAATTTACCCGTGTACACGCAAACGCCCACGGGCCTGCCGCGTAGCCAAAAGTTCACCTGCTGTTCGCAGCTGGCAAAAAAGCTGTTCATGTCCACAAAAAGCACGCGCGCCTCTGTTCTGGCTTCCAGGGAGTTTTGGTTCATGATTCAAAGTTTGCTAATAATATTAGTATTACCAAGGGCTTTTGGGAATTGTTGATAAGTTTATTGGGGGACTGAGAAGGAGGTTGCGGGGAGCGGGGAGGACTGAGGCGGGAAGGATGAGGAGCGGCTGATAAGAAAACAGGAGCAGTGTTGCGAAACTTCTAAAAAAACGTACGTTGTTGAGGCCATTTTTCCCCTTCGACAATTACGCAACCATATCGTGACAACCCGTCACTAAAATTCTCGCAACTTAGACCTTTGGCATCCGGCAACAAAATTTTTTTCAACTTCAAATCCCACTCCCCGAAACCTCGTTAGCCTTGCGAAAAAATGTAATAAAATGTAACTTTTTGTAATTATTTGAACTTTTATGAACTTTTACCGAGCTAAAACGGCTTTGATCATGCGGTCTTTACCGGCCATGTCTTGCCGAAGTTCGATTTGGGTAAAGCCTTTTGATGTCAACATATCAACCGTTTCAGGACCATAGCTTTCGTTGATCTCGAAAAACAGGTAGCCATTGTTTATGAGATGACCGGCGGCAAAATCGGCTATGGCGATGTAGAATAATAGCGGACTTTCATCAGGTACAAAGAGAGCAGTATGCGGTTCAAAGCCGGTAACGTTGTAGTGCATTTGCTTTTTATCCACCAGGGTTACATACGGCGGATTACTCACAATTACACCATACTGCTGCCCGGCAATTACAGGGTGATTCAGGTTCAGGGCGTTAGCTTCTACAAAGGTAATTTCCACATTATTGAGTTCAGCATTACGCTTAGCTGTTTGTAAAGCATCAAGTGATATATCAATTGCAAATAACTTATTATTAATAAGATGCGATTTTAATATAATGGGAATACAACCGCTTCCGGTACCAATATCCAGTATATTCAGGTTGCTGGATGGAGGTATGGTTCTCAGGATCCATTCTACCAGTTCTTCGGTTTCGGGCCGGGGAATGAGCACTGTGGAGTTCACCAAAAAGTTTAAGCCGTAAAATTCGGTATGACCTAAAATGTACTGTACCGGCTTGCCGGTTTTGAGTTCTTTTAGTATGATGGAGAGCCTCTGGCTTTGCTCAATGGTAAGTTCGGTATCGGTAAACGCTTTAATACGGGCTTTACTTAAACCTGTTAAATCGTTCAGTACCAGGCTGGTTATGGCATCGGTTTCTGGAATGCTATAAATGTGTGCCAGGTTGCCTTTAAACTCGTTGTAAGCATCTTTAACCGTTTTCATGTAACAAAGAAACATAAAAAGCTACTTTTGTGCGATGGCATTCCACGAAAAACATATGCAGCGCTGTTTACAGCTGGCCGCTCTGGGTATAGGCCAGGTAAGCCCAAACCCAATGGTGGGGGCGGTTATTGTGCACCAGGACAGGGTTATAGGGGAGGGCTATCACCAAAAATATGGCGGCCCTCATGCCGAAGTCAACGCGGTAAACCAGGTATTGGCAAATCATGAAAATGCCCACGAATTGCTCAGGCAGTCAACCATATACGTTTCTTTAGAGCCTTGCGCGCATTATGGCAAAACTCCACCCTGTGCCGATCTCATTATCAAACACCATATCCCCAAAGTAATAGTAGGCTGTCGCGACCCGTTTGCCCAAGTGGATGGAAAGGGTATAGAAAAATTGCAACAGGCAGGTTTAGCCGTTATTACGGGTGTGTTAGAGGAGGAATGCCGCAAGTTGAATAAGCGCTTTTTTACACGCGTACAAAAACAGCGTCCGTACATCATTTTAAAATGGGCGCAAACGGCAAACGGTTACTTTGCCCCAAATGATGGGTCGCAACACTGGATCACCGGGTTAGAAGCCCGTAAATTAGTACACCAATGGCGTGCTGAAGAAGACGCCATATTGGTGGGCAAAAACACTGCCCGTATAGATAACCCTCAACTTAATGTGCGTTATGGTACCGGTAAACCGCCCAAACGGGTGGTAATAGACCGCAACCTGGAACTGGATAAGCAATTGCATTTGTTCGATAATTCGGTGGAAACCTTTGTGTTTAATGCCATTAAAACTCATTTTGACGATAAAACCAAATACATAGCCTTAGAAGACTTTGACCGCTTTGTGCCGCAATACATCTTGTTTCAGCTTTATTTGCAGGATATTCAATCGCTTATTGTGGAAGGTGGGGCACAAACTTTAAATAGCTTTATAGAGGCCGGTTTATGGGACGAAGCACGTATATTTACCGGCCAAACACTGTTGCTCAATGGTATAAAAGCCCCTGTTTGTTTTGGCAATAAAACCGAACAGGCTATGGTAGGTGCAGATAGTTTGCAAATTATTTACAACCAATAAACCCTTAATGCTTTATATTTTTTTAAGTGTTTGCTGTAGCGTGTTGGTATCCATTCTTTTAAAAATGGCCAAGCGCTACCAAATTAATGTGGTGCAGGCCATCACCTGGAATTATTCCATGGCGGCATTGCTCACCTGGGTATTTTTAAAACCACAGCCCAGCAGTATCACTCACGCGCCCATTAATATTTACTTATTGCTGGGTGTATTACTGCCAGGAATATTCTATGTTATGTCGTTAGCGGTGCGTGGAGCGGGTATAGTACGAACTGATGTAGCGCAGCGTTTATCATTGTTAATATCTCTCAGCGCGGCTTTTTTAGTTTTTGAAGACCATTTTAGCTTGCTTAAAGTTATTGGTATTATATTAGGCTTTGTTGCTATTTTCTGTTTAATACCTTGGCAAAAAAAGCATGTGGTTACACAGGGCAACCGTAACACCTGGATGTACCTTTTAGGCGTTTTTGCAGGATTCGGCGCTATCGATATTTTGTTTAAACAAATGGCTTTGAATAAAACAGCCCCTTACAACGCATCGTTATTTGTGGTGTATGTGCTGGCTTTCGGGGTGGCTGTATTAGGGTCTTTGTACCAGATCTTCTTTAAAAAGAAACGTTTCCTGTTCCGGCACATTTTATTCGGGTGGATTTTAGGCATCTTTAATTTCGGTAATATCCTTTTTTATATCAAAGCACACAAGGTATTAGCTAACGACCCTTCTACCGTATTCACAGCCATGAATATTGGGGTAATTACTCTGGGCACCCTGGTGGGATTATTTGTGTTTAAGGAAAAGCTGGGTGTATTGCATAAAGTAGGCGTGGCGCTTGCAATAGCGGCCATTACGGTAATCGCCTTTAGTTTATAATTTCTTATGCTTTTCGAAGATACTTACTTAACGGTTAAACAGCCTGCCGAAGCCACGTTTTCTGATCGTGGGAGCAAATTTACAGCTTTTGTTTATCCCATACTTTCAGCAGCTGATGTTAAGCCATTAGTCATCCAGCTTAAAACAGCTCATCACAAGGCTAATCATCACTGCTGGGCCATGCGGCTAAGTACCGACCGCTCTGTATTTAAAGTAAACGATGATGGTGAGCCTTCGGGAACCGCCGGCAGACCTATTTTAAATGTGCTCTTATCCAAAAACATCACCAATACACTTATTGTTGTTGTACGCTACTTCGGTGGAAAGCTGTTGGGCGTACCCGGACTTATCAATGCTTATAAAACCGTCGCAGAAGAAGGTTTAAAAGCGGCCGGTAGTGAAGAAAAAGTAAGCAGCGATATTTACAGTGTCGGATTTGATTACCTGCAAATGAACGAGGTAATGAAAATTATTAAAGAGGAAAATATAACTATACTACAACACGAGGCCGATAATACCTGTACCTTTCAAATGAGCATACCAAGATCCAAGGTAAACCAAACAATTAACCGGTTCAATAGTCTTAATAAAATTAAAGTAGCCTACCAATTTAGTAACTAAAAATTAAGTATTTAAGACAATAGCGTTACAAAATAAACCAATTGCTACTTAATTTAATATAACACTTTTTATAAACTTAAAAAGGTAGCTTAAGCACAAAAAAGCTTTATTGATGGTGATTTTATCAAGCGGGTAATAGTAATATTGCCTTTTTTTATTAGCGCGTTGGCTCGTTATTTTGTAACTTGTGCAGTATGCAATCCTTTGAAATTGATAAATCGGACCTGTTGCGCATTAAAAATGCGCTTGAGGACAATGATGCCGAACTGCAACGTGTTCTGCTACAATATCATACTTCTGAAATTGCCATACTTTTTGAAAAACTTCAACCTGATGAGCGTGAGCGCATTATTAACGTTTTACCTACCGGAGAAGCATCAGAAGTAATCGCGGAAATGGATGAGGAACATCATCCGGCCGAATTACTGGTAAATCTCACGCCCGAAAAACGGTCCGAAATTGTAGAAGAACTGGATTATGATGATGCTACCGACCTTCTATCACAGCTGGATGAAAGCGACCAGCAGCAGATACTGCGCGATATAGACCAGGAAGATGCCTCCAACATACGAGCCCTGCTCAACTATGACGAGGATACGGCCGGTGGTTTAATGAATACCGACCTCATTAAGGTGAACGGTAAATTAAATAAGAATGAAGCGCTGGAAGAGATCATCCGCCAATCGGAAGAAATGGAGGAGTTCTACACCTTGTACGCCGTAAACGACGATGATATTTTACTGGGCATTCTTTCTATCAAAGATATAATTAAAGCAAAAAAAGAGGTAACCGTACTCGAACTGGTTAACAAGGAATTTGTTTATGTAAAGGTTGACCTGGACCAGGAGGAAGTAGCCAAGCTTATATCGCAATACAATTTAACCAGCATCCCGGTAGTAAATGACGATATGAAGCTGCTTGGCCGCATTACGGTAGATGATATCATTGATGTAATGGAGGAGGAGAATACGGAAGACATCCTGAAAATATCAGGGGTCTCGGAAGATGAAGAGTTAAGCGGTGGCTGGCGTAATGCGGTAAAAAGCCGCTTACCCTGGCTGGTTATTAATTTAGGAACTGCCTTTTTAGCCGCATCGGTGATCCGTAGTTACGAAGATACAGCTGCTAAACTGCCTATTATATCGGCCTATATGATTATTATAGCAGGGATGGGCGGAAACGCGGCCACCCAGGCATTGGCCGTTACGGTTAGGCGCATCTCGTTAAGCGATTTAACAGATAGGCAGGCCTATATTACCGTGGTTAAAGAGTTTTTGGTTGGCATGACCAATGGAGCTACTAACGGTGTAATTGTAGCCGCGGTAGCTAATTGGTATGATTCGAACCCTATGCTTGGTCTGGTTATGTTTTTAGCCATGACGGGGAACCTTATCATAGCCGGACTAACGGGTGCTACTATTCCGCTCATATTGAAGCGGGTAGGGATAGATCCGGCCGTAGCATCTTCAATTATTATTACCACATTTACCGATTGTATAGGTTTTTTATTGCCGTTATGGTTGGCAACGAAGCTTTTATTATAATATGGAATCGCTTTTTAGTAAATTATACACATACCGACAACGTGAAAACAAAAGTGATTTAGAAAATTTTTCAACTGAATTGTTATCTTATTGCGTAAAAACAGATAAGAAATTTAAGAAAGATTTCCTTAAATTAATAAATTGTATAGATGACGACATTATTTACATTTCAACACAGCAATCTTATCCTGTGTTTGGTCGTCCAGATATTCAAATAGAAACAGAAAGATGTATCATACTAATTGAAAATAAGGTCGACTCTCCAGAGGGAGAGAATCAGCTAAATCGCTATACAAGCATTTTACAGACAAGCAAAAAAATTAAACATTTAATTTTTTTGACAAAATTTTATGAACATAAAGATATAGAAGATAACGTAATCTATTCTAATATTAAGTGGTGGGATGTTTCAAGTTTAATAAATGAAAATAACGATACTACAACAATTTTATTCAAAGAATTTTTAATAGAAAACCGTGTTTCAATGGATAACAATTTTACACATATAGATTTAGTAACACTTGAAAATATAACAAACGTTATTTCTAAAATGGATGAGGGAATTGATTCTATAAGGGAATATTTTACCCCGAGATTAGGAAGCTTTTCTAAGGATTCTTCTCGAAGTACCAGATTGGGAGATGGCGGATATTATATTTATAAGAATGTTGGCAATCCACATAAATTTAATATTGATTTGGGTTACTATTGGTATTGGGCCGAAGAAACAATATATTTAGGATTAAGAGTATGGATTCCCTTTAAAAATAGTGAAAAAGATTATTTAAAGGATTTCTTCAATGAAAATCTTAAGTCAACGCCTTGGGAAAAAGAAATATGGGAAAAAAGCATGGCGTTTGGAATTTACAGAAAGCTTAATGAGGTAATTGCAATAGAAGAAGAACAACTTCCCTCAATTACAAAATTCTTTAAAGAAAATATTGACACACTCTATAATTTAAAAATACTAAATCCTTCTATTTTTGCATGATTATGACTGAAGTAAGACACGACTGGACTAAAGAGGAAATATCAGAAATTTACCATACACCGCTGCTGGATCTGATCTACAAGGCTGCAACTATTCACCGCGAAAATAAGGATTACTCCGAAGTACAAATTAGCTCGCTGATTTCCGTAAAAACCGGAGGTTGCCCCGAAGATTGCGCTTATTGCCCGCAGGCAGCACGCTTTCAAACCGGTGTTAACGTACATGCCATATTACCTAAAAACGAGGTAGTAGCCGCGGCTCAAAAAGCTAAGGCAGGCGGTGCATCGCGCTTATGTATGGGCGCAGCCTGGCGCGAAGTACGCGATAACCGCGACTTTGACAAGGTAATTGAAATGGTGAAAGCGGTTAACGAGCTGGATATGGAAGTATGCTGCACCTTAGGTATGCTGAACGAGCAGCAGGCACAGCGCCTGGCCGATGCCGGTTTATATGCCTATAACCATAACCTGGACACATCGGAAGAAGATTATAAACGCATTATTACTACCCGTACTTATGATGATCGTTTAAACACGATAGAAAATGTGCGCAAAGCTAAAATTACGGTTTGCAGCGGTGGCATTATTGGTTTAGGCGAAACGGTGGAAGACCGCATTTCGATGTTGAAAACCTTATCGAACATGGCTAAGCACCCCGAGTCGGTACCGGTTAACGCGTTAGTACCCGTGCAGGGAACACCACTGGCCGATCAGCCCCGCGTTTCGGTGTGGGATATGGTACGCATGATAGCCACCGCACGTATTATTATGCCACGCACACAGGTAAGGTTATCTGCCGGTCGTACCGAAATGAGCACGGTTGAACAAGCCCTGTGTTTTATGGCAGGAGCCAGTTCTATATTTGCCGGTGAAAAGCTATTAACTACACCTAACCCATCATTTGATGAAGATATGGCGATGTTTGAATTATTGGGTTTAACACCGCGTAAAGCCTTTAAAAATGGCAGACCTAACCAGGTGAAAGAGGTAGAAGAAACAACTGCTTATTAAAAGCAGATAATTTTTAACAATTATTTAAAGCTGTTGCCTAAAACCGGTTAACAGCTTTTTTTTATGGTTTACAACACCTATCAATAGTTATCCCGGTGTTTGACCCGTATTTTATCATTTCCCTAAAAGTTAGGTACCTACTTAATTACAAACAAGTGATACAGCAAAGTACCTTATTTGCTACCTTTGTACATCAAATATTCTAATAAATGGATGCTGAACAACAACTAAGGGTATTACTCAATGATGCCCGTTTAGCTGAAGATCTGAAACATATAGCTCAAAAAGTACTTAGCCATGAGCGCATTACTTTTGAAGAAGGCGTAACACTATATCAAAAAGGTGAACTCAGCTATCTGGGGATTTTAGCAAACTTTATACGCGAAGAACGTCATGGTGATCATACCTACTTCAACCGCAATTTCCATATAGAGCCAACTAATCTTTGCGTTTACGATTGTAAATTTTGCTCGTATTCACGTCTCATCAAAGAACGTTCGGAAGGGTGGGAGTTTACTATGGATGAGATGCTGGACATTGTAAAAAAGTATGATGACGAGCCGGTTACCGAAGTGCATATTGTAGGTGGTGTATTACCGCAGTATGATATGCCTTTCTATCAGCAACTTTTTACAGCCATTAAAGAACATCGCCCTAACTTACACGTAAAGGCATTAACTCCTGTTGAGTATCATTATATCTTTAAAAAAGCTAAGATCGATTATGCTACCGGTATGCGCCTCATGAAGGAAGCCGGTTTAGAATCGATGCCTGGCGGTGGTGCCGAGATTTTTCACCCCGACGTACGCGAACAAATAGCTAAAGACAAGTGTACCGGCGACCAGTGGCTGCAAATTCATGAGGAATGGCATAAATTAGGTATGCGCTCTAATGCCACCATGCTTTATGGCCATATTGAAAAATACTGGCACCGGATTGACCACATGGAACAATTACGCCAGTTGCAAGACCGTACAGGAGGGTTTCAAACGTTCATCCCGCTGAAGTTCCGTAACAAGGACAATCAAATGCACAACGTGCCCGAGTCATCGGTAATAGAAGATTTGCGTAATTATGCTATAGCCCGTATATATCTGGACAACTTTGATCACATTAAAGCTTACTGGGCTATGATTAGCCGCACAACAGCACAACTATCCTTAAACTTTGGTGTGGATGATATTGATGGCACGCTGGACGATACCACCAAAATTTATTCGATGGCTGGTGCCGAGGAGCAAAACCCGGGAATGAGTACCAAGCAACTGGTGGAATTAATTAAACAAGTTGGCCGTCATCCCATTGAGCGCGATACGTTATATAATATGGTTACCGACTATATGAACCACGAGTTTGCCAATGAGGTAAAACCCCAGTTTTATAAATTGCCGGTTATCAATTAAATAATGATCCTAAAAACGCTATACATTGTCCGCCATGGACAAACCGATTTAAATAAGCAAGGCATTGTGCAAGGCCGGGGTATGGATACCAACCTGAACGATGATGGACGACTGCAAGCCAATATGTTTTACAGCGCTTACAAGGATGTTCCTTTCGATAAGATCTATATATCTGAATTAAAGCGCACCCAGCAAAGCGTACAGCAATTTATTGATGCCGGTTTGCCTTACGAAAAGCTATCGGGGTTAGACGAATTAGCATGGGGTATTCATGAAGGGCAGCCCAGTACGCCTGAAACAAAATCGGCGTTTAGGAAATTGATGCAGGATTGGACCGCGGGTCGTCTTGATGAAAAGTTTGAAAAAGGAGAGAGTCCTAATGAGGTTCAGGTACGCCAAAAGGAGGCTATGAGTATTATTATGAGCCGCTTTGAAGAAAAGAACGTGCTGATTTGTATGCACGGCCGGGCCATGCGTTTATTACTTTGCCTGCTTACCAATAGGCCTTTAACAGAAATGGAAACTTTTCCTCATCAAAACCTGGTGTTATATAAAATTACTTATGATGGTACCCGGTTTGAGATAGCCGATTTTAATAACGCCATCCATTTGCAAATTCACTAAGCTACTTTTGAAAAAAATAAGAATATCGGCTGTTAGCTACACTAACACTAAACCCTTTTTATATGGTATATATCATACCGATATTATTAACCAAATAGATCTGAGTTTGGATATACCATCAGATTGTGCCCAAAAACTAATTGATAACCAGGTAGATATTGGCCTTATTCCTGTAGCTGCTACATTAAATTTGCCCGAGTGGCATTTGGTATCAAACTATTGCATAGGAGCAGTGGGAGCAGTTAACTCTGTTTTTATTTTTAGTAACTGCCCTATTGAGCAAGTTAAAACTTTACAGTTAGACCCCCAATCGCGTTCATCAAATAACCTGGCTAAAGTGTTGCTAAAAAATTACTGGCAGTTAAAACCCGAATTAGTTACCGGTGCAATTAATTATGGGCAGTGTGCAGATGAGCACACCGCATTTGTGCAAATAGGCGATCGTACTTTTGGTAAAGCGCATAGTTATCCTTATGTATATGATTTGGCTGCCGAATGGACGGTATTCACTGGCTTGCCATTCACCTTTGCCGCCTGGATAGCTAATAAACCTATCTCGCATGAATTTATTAATGAGTTTAACAAATCTTTGCAATACGGCCTCGACCATCGTGAAGAACTATTTAAAGAAATGGATATGCGCCCCGATTTTGATTTGAAGGACTACCTCATGCATAAAATAGATTATCCTTTAACTGATGACAAAAAGAAAGCCTTGTACTTATTTTTAGATTATATCAAAATACTTTAATTGTTATAATATTCGTAAGTAATTAATGAGTATGTTAACATACTCATTTTTTTATTTAGCAAACTTTACGAAAATTAAATTTATACCTCATTAATAAAGTGTAAATTTAAATATGTTAAAATAAATCAATATTAATTATTAAATATTCATAAAAATTAAAATTTATTTATCAAATTCATACATGAAGTGTATATTTGTTGCGGATTTAAAATTAAGACATACAAAAATACAACATTATGAAAAAGTTAACCTTGTTCGCTTTAGTTGCCTTATTAAGCTTTAGCACTGCTTTTGCTACCGAGGGTGGTAAAAAAGAAGATGACACCAAAAAAGTTCCTTATCATGTAATCCGTCAGTTTGAGTCTGAATTCAGCAACGCTAAAGAAATTGTTTGGACAGTTACTGAAACTTTTGAAAAAGCAGAGTTTACTGTTGATCAGGTAAAGATGGCTGCCTTTTACGATTCAAACGGCAAATATATAGGCCATACTGAAGCAGTTGCTTACAACGTATTGCCTTCAACAGCTAAAAAACAAATAGCCCGCGAATACGAAGGTTATCACGTTAAAGAACTCATCCGTTTTCAATATGCCGATGCTCCTACAACAGCATTAACCCGCATAGCGGCAACTAATGTATTTGATGACGAGGTTTACCTGTTGAGCTTATACAAAGCCGATAAACAAGCTACTTTAAGAATTAGTCCTTCATCTGCAGTTGAACTGTTGAGCAAGAACTAATATCAGCTTTAACCTTATACTCCGCCACACCTCAAAGTGTGGCTTTTTTTGTGTTAAATAGTTTTAATTTGTAACTGAGTATGCCTTTTTTTAGAACAAAATGGCCTTAATAACCTTTAATAGTTAGAAGCTTATATTGTACCTTATGCCGAAAACTATTATTGTAGCCAACCGACTTCCAGTAAAAATTCAGGAAATTAATAATGAGTATAATTTAATACCGAGCGAGGGGGGATTGGCAACCGGATTAGGATCGGTGTATAAACAAGGCAACAATGTTTGGATAGGGTGGCCCGGACAGGTAATTGCCGAAGCTAAACAAGATGAAGTAGCAGCACAACTTATTGAATTGAGCCTGATACCTGTTTATTTAACCCAGCATGATGTAAGCGAGTTTTACGAGGGCTTTTCTAACGACGTACTATGGCCTGTATTTCATTATTACGCCTCAACTTATACTACTTATAAACCATCGAACTGGGATTATTACCAAAGTGTTAACCAAAAATTCAAGAAAGTGATTTTGGCTAATGCCGAACCAGGTGATACCATTTGGATACATGATTATCAGTTGCTTTTGTTGCCATCTCTCATCCGTAAAGAAAGGCCCGATCTGTCTATCGGTTTCTTCCTGCATATTCCCTTTCCGTCGCACGAAATGTTTAGGTTGATACCCTGGCGTATGGAACTGTTAAAAGGTATGTTAGGGGCCGATTTGATTGGCTTTCATACTTTCGACGATGTACGTCACTTTTTAAGCTCAGTATCGCGCATATTACCTACACCTGTATCCTCAAACATAATAACTTGCGGAGATCGTTCTATCGTAGTCGAGTCGTTTCCAATGGGAATTGACGAGCAGAAGTACGCTAAACTATCTCTAAAACCTGAGGTAATGGTACAGGCAGAGCAAATCAGGAAAATATTTAAAAACAACAAGCTTATATTATCAATTGACAGGTTGGACTACAGCAAAGGGATTTTACAACGCCTGCAAGCGCTGGAGTTACTTTTGGCGGAGCATCCTGAATACATTGGTAAACTTACCCTTTACATGGTGGTTGTACCATCGCGTGATACGGTACCCCAATATGCCTATCTGCGTGATCAGATCGATAAAAAAGTAGGTAATATTAATGCCCGTTACCGTACCATAGATTGGACCCCGGTTAGCTACTATTATCGTTCTGTATCTATGGAAACATTATCTGCCTTGTATAGTGCCGCCGATGTTTGTTTGGTGAACCCTATGCGTGACGGGATGAATTTGGTTAGTAAAGAATATGTAGCCAGCCGAACCAATAACGATGGTGTTTTAATATTAAGTGAAATGGCAGGTGCGTCAAGAGAACTTATTGATGCTTTGATAGTTAACCCTAACAACGTTGTACAAGTTAAAGACGCTATTATTGAAGCGTTTAGCATGCCTGCAGAAGAACAGCAACGCCGTATGATACAGATGCGACAGCTGGTAGCCAAGTTTAACGTGAAACATTGGGTACATCTTTTTATGGAACGATTGAACGAAGTAAAATTAATGCAACGCTCCATGAATACCAGGCACGTACATTCGGCTACGGCTCAATCAATTGTGAACAGGTATAACCATACCGGTAAACGAATTATATTTTTAGACTATGATGGAACGCTGGTAGGTTTTAAACCGAATGTAGATCAGGCCTCACCCGACCAGGAAATATACGATATACTTACGCAATTATCTTCAGACCCTAATAATCATGTAGTTATAATTAGCGGCCGTAAACATGAAAATTTGAGCGACTGGTTTGGCGATAAAAATATTTATCTTATTGCTGAGCACGGTGCCTGGTTTAAGCAACAAGGGATGGATTGGCACAAAATAAACGGATTATCAACTGCTTGGAAAAAAGATATTTATGCCGAATTAGAAAAGTATGTAGACCGTACACCCGGTTCGTTTATTGAAGAGAAGACCTACTCATTAGTTTGGCATTACCGTAAGGCCCAGCGTGGTTTAGGCGAATTAAGGGCTAATGAATTAATGAATACACTGAAATTTCTGGCTACTGATAAAGGCTTACAACTACTGCCGGGCGATAAAGTGGTGGAAGTAAAGAATATGGAGATTAATAAAGGTAAAGCGGCTCTTAGTTTAGTAGAGCAAAGCGACTATGATTTTATTATGGCTCTGGGTGATGATTTGACCGATGAAGATCTCTTTAAATCACTACCCGAAAGTTGTGTATCAATTAAAGTAGGTACAGGGGCATCGGCGGCTAAATTTTATGTGCGTAATCCTAATGAAGTACGTAGCTTGTTAAAAGCCCTGTGTGCCAACGTACCAGTACTTTAAGGCCTAAAAGGCTTTCACCAAAATTGATATAACCCTATAAAGTTACTTTAAATTTCATTAAAGCGCATATTAATTTACCTTAAATTTACAAACAAAAAAAAGCGAGAACCTTAACTCAGGCTCTCGCTTTTTTTATTTGTAAACGCGGTTATAAAAACACCGGCCTGTCCAGTTTCATAGCAATGCGGTAGGCGGCATTCATTAAACCTACATGGCTGTAAGCCTGCGGAAAGTTACCCCACTGGCTTCCATCTTCCTCGGCCACATCCTCGCTAAACAATAGCAGGTGATTAGAGTACTGGATGATGTTCTCAAATTCGCGTACGGCATCATCCACACGACCAACACAGGCCAAAGCCTCCACATACCAAAAAGCACAGATCAGAAACGTGGTTTTAGGCTTGCCAAAATCATCGGCATGCAGGTAGCGGTAAAATAAACCTTTCTCAGTTTTTAATTCTTTTTCTAAGGCAATCAAATGATCTTTTGCCCGGTCAGATGCAGGGTCGAGGTAATTCATCAGGATAAGTTGCAACGTGCTGGCATCCAAGTGACTGCTGCCAGCTGCGTTGGTATATACCTTACGTTCGGCATCGTAGCAACTTTCAATATGTTCGGCCGCGCGTGCTTTCATGGCTAAGGCGCGGTTGAGTAAACCTTCATTGTCAATTGTACGGGCCATTTTTTCAGCTGCGCTGGCACCGGCCCACTGAAAAAGATTACTATAGCAGTGTATGTTGGCCATATTACGAAACTCCCAAATTCCGGCATCTTTTTCATCGATGGTACGCTCAATTTTGCTCAGCAGGTAATCTATCCACCGGGCCGAATCCTTGCGCTCGTCGAAAATAAAGCGGTGATCGGTGTATAGGGGGAGTACCGAAACCAATACCTGGCCGTAAATATCATTCTGAATATGTTCGGACGCCTGGTTGCCAATGCGCACCGGCTGGTTGCCCTCATAACCTTCCAGGTCAACCGTGAACTCTACCAGGTCCTTTTTACCGGTAATGCCGTACAGAGGCTGATAGCGGAAATCTTCAGAAAATGAAATATCGGTAACATAGTTAAAGTACTTTTCCATTTCCTCAAAATGGCCGATGTGGTTAAGCGAGCTAATTACATAGTAAGTATCGCGTAACCAGCAGTAACGGTAATCCCAGTTGCGGCCGCTTCCCGGCGATTCGGGCAAACTGGTGGTACTGGCGGCTATAATGGCACCTGTATCCTCATATTGATGGATCTTTAATGCCAGAGCCGAACGGATGACATAATTCTGATAAAAGCCTGCTATAGATGAATGCTTGATCCATGTGCGCCAATACTGCACTGTTTCGCGCAGGAAACGCTCAGCAGTGTTTATCAAAGGAGCCTCTAATGGTTCGCCGTAAGTTAGTACAAGGTATTTAGGTTCGTTCAACACAAAAGCCTGTTCGTCAAAAACATAGCTTATAGGTATATTAGTGGTTAAGCGTATCTTTTCTTCGCCTCCTAAATATTGGATATGATTGCTGCCACGGTTAACGTCCAGCTTAATAGCACCGTATTCCGACACGGGTTCGCACTTTACCTTAATACGCGGCGAACCATCCAGCACTTCTATTTTCCTGATGAGCATTAAAGGCTTGTAATAGCGCTGGTATTCCTGGTAACGGGGTGCAAAATCGGTTATACGGTATCTCCCGCCTGAGTGGGGTGTAATTTCGGTAATGAGTACATTGGTATTTTCGAGGTAATACTGATGAGAGGAGTATTCGCCTTCAGGTAAAATAGAAAACTCCCCCCCTTTAACTTTATCTAGCAGTCCGCCAAAGATAAACGTACTGTCGAAACGGGGCCAGCATAACCAGTCTACGTTAGTGTTTTTATTAATGTGGGCCAAAAAACCACAATTTCCGATAATGCCTGTGCTATAGGTATGCTTCATTTAATATATATTTAGGAAGGGTTGTTATTAAGGTACACCCAACACAACCAACAACAATTTAAAATTAATGTTGTAATAAAATGTAGTATATACTTGGGTGGTAACAGTAAATATAAATAATCTGCGTTTCAACACCTGTTAAAAGTATGAAAAATGCTATTATTTGATAAGCTAAGTTGCACTAATTCACCATCTTAATTGTATTATAATTTTTTTTTAATATTATTGTATTATAGTAAAATTTATATATTTGAACAAGATAGTTTGTTCGCTGTCACCTTTCTGAATATCCATATTTAGTTTTCAGTTTGGCTTTGGTATTTAATCTCTTATAAACTTATACAATTATTAATTATGAAAACTGGGAAAGTAAAATGGTTTAATACTCAAAAAGGCTTCGGCTTTATTATAACCGAAGATGGTAAAGATCTTTTTGTGCATTTTAAAGACGTGCAGGGCGGTGTTAACGCTATTAAAGATAACGACGACGTAGAATATGAAGTTGAAGAAGGCCGCAAAGGCTTGCAGGCAGTTAAAGTAAAAAAAATATAACACTAATATAACCTACAAAAACCCCTGTTTTGCAGGGGTTTTTTTATGCGTAAAATTTATATTTTGGCTCCCTGTAACGTGTAGCCTGTATGGGTAGCGGCTAACTTAAACCATTAAATAAAACCTACAAAGCAAAAATGTCCGATCATACCATAGTAAAAAACAGTAAAAATGTCTTATTCCTGGTTATAGTAGCCGCATTAGGTTACTTTGTAGATATTTATGATTTGCTGATATTTTCGATAGTGCGGGTGCGAAGCCTGCATGATATTGGTGTTAGCGATGCTGATATGCGCACCAAAGGTGAGTTTATTATGAACATGCAAATGTTTGGCCTGTTGCTGGGCGGCATTATGTGGGGCATTATTGGTGATAAGTTTGGCCGTATTAAAGTATTGTTCGGTTCTATTTTGCTTTACTCGCTGGCTAATTTTGTCAACGGCTTTGTTACAGATTATAATACTTATGCCATGGTGCGCCTTATAGCAGGTATAGGCCTGGCAGGGGAGTTAGGAGCGGGTATTACGCTGGTGAGCGAAACCATGAGCAAGGAAAACCGGGGTTACGGTACCATGATTGTTGCGGTAGTAGGCTTGCTTGGGGCGGCGGCAGCGGCTACAGTAGCCAAATTTGGTTGGCAAAATGCTTACTTTATTGGCGGTGGTTTAGGTATGTTACTGCTATTATTACGTGTAGGTACGTTCGAATCGGGTATGTTTAAGCAAGCCGAGCAGAGCGAGGTGAGCAAAGGAAACTTCATGATGCTGTTCACCAACCGCAAACGCTTTGTAAAGTACTTATGCTGTATTTTAATTGGGATGCCTTTGTGGTTTGTAGTAGGTATTTTAATTACGCTCGCCCCCGAAATTGGCAAGGACCTGGGTGCACCACAAGTGTTAAGTGCTGGTACCGGTATTATGTACACTTACATAGGTCTTTCAGTTGGCGATTTGTTTGCCGGCCTGTTCGCGCAACTTACCAAATCGCGCAAATTAACCATGCTGGTATTTCAGCTCATGTCGGTTGTAAGCGTATTGGTGTATTTAAACGCGCATGGCTTAACCGAAGGTCAGTTCATTGGTATTTGCCTTTTTATTGGTTTCTTTATTGGCTACTGGGCTACGTTTGTAACCATTGCTTCCGAGCAATTTGGCACTAACATAAGGGCAACCGTAACTACCACCGTGCCCAATTTTGTACGTGGTTCGCTAATTCCTATTACTTTTGGGTTTGAGTTTTTTGTAAAATATTTCACTAAGCAAGGTTATCAGCACAGTATTATTTATAGTGCTTACGTAATGATGGGAATAGTAACCGTTATATCGTTAACAGCGTTAAGCCAGTTAAAGGAAAGCTTTGGTAAAGATTTGAATTATGTAGAGCATGATGATTTGCGGGCCGGCAACATCAATATAGCATCTGAAATGAATGCATAGCATTAGCGTGTATTTTTTTGCATTTTTGTGCCGATGATAACAAAAGAACAAATTGCCGGCGATTATCAGCAGATACAAGATGAAATATGCAAGGTCCTTGAAATACTGGACGGCACCGCCAGGTTTGAACAGGAAGTTTGGGAACGTGATGGCGGCGGCGGCGGTCGTACACGTATTATTCAAAATGGCAGCATTTTAGAAAAAGGCGGTGTTAACTTTTCGGCCGTACACGGCAAGCTGCCTGATGCCGTTAAGAAAGCCCTGAAGGTAGAACAAGATGATTTTTTTGCTACTGGTATCTCCATCGTTATTCATCCCAACCATCCGCTGGTGCCTATTATTCACATGAACATCCGGTATTTTGAAATGCCATCATCGTTTGAAAGCGGTCAGCCGCTGCGCTGGTTTGGCGGTGGCATCGATCTCACCCCGCACTACGTAATAGAGGACGATGCCCGTTTTTTTCACAACGGCCTGAAAATTGTTTGCGATCAGTTCCATGCCGATTTTTATCACCGTTTTAAAACCTGGGCCGATGATTATTTTTTTATTAAACACCGCGACGAAACCCGTGGTATAGGCGGCATATTTTACGACCGCTTAACCGCTACCGATGAGCTGAGCTGGGAAAATATCTTTGAATTTTCAAAAGCATTAGGCCGTTCTTTCGCACCCATTTATATCGAACTGGTTAACCGCAACCGCCATCAGCAATTTACGCCCGAACAACAGGAATGGCAATACCTGCGCCGCAGCCGTTATGCCGAATTTAATCTCGTTTATGATGCCGGTACCAAGTTCGGACTGGAAACTAATGGCCGTATCGAATCTATATTAATGAGCCTACCGCCGTTGGCCAAATGGGCTTACAATTACCAGGCACAGCCGGGCAGCGAAGAAGAAAAAACTTTGAGCCTGTTAAAAAAGGGCATCAACTGGGCGTAGATTAAATTTATAAAGGAAAAGTACATGGGTTATCTGTGTAAAGCTTCAGGCTGAGTTATAAAAACCACGAAGATATAATGACAGATCGCTTGAACAGTAATGCGGAACCTGTCGAAGCATTCGCCGCTTTGCTAAGTCTTCAACAAGATCAAACTTATAATCCATAATTATGAGCGATAGGCAAACAATTTAATAGGTCAATACCTTCTTTACCATATTTTCCGTTTACATGATCAATATATTCACCCTCATGAAAAAGTTTTTCACAACAGCTACCGCGGCCGCAACTATATTATTAATGGCCTGTAATGGTTCGCAAAGCAGTTTAGAAGGTAAATGGCAGTACGCCGGTGGTATTACAAATGGCAAAGCCGAAGGGGCTACGCAGGGTTACCAGTTGCAAAGAACCTATACCGATAAAAACTTTGAAGCCTACATGCTGGAAGAAGGAGTGGAGCCCGAAAGATACCAGGCCGGTGATTACACCCTTAAAGGCGACAGCTGCATTGAAACGGAAACTTTCAATATGCAGCCATCATTATTAACAGGGGTTGCCGTGCATTATCAGTACCAAGTAAAAGGAGATACCCTTATATTAAAAGGTACGTTGCCCACCAATAAAGTACAAGTGGAAGAGCATTGGACACGTTTGAAATAAAACTCCTTTGGCAGCGATTTTTACGTTTGTTTTAGTAAATTTGAGATAATAAAACAAATAGCTTATGAGCGCCGAAAACAAGCCCAAACTTGATGAAGGAGAAATTGAACTTCTTAAAGCAGCCTTAAAGATGAGCTATAAAGAACGCTTTTTAATGACTACCCGTTTATATAAAGTACATCAAACCATGCAAAAGGCTTCTATCCAACATAAGCCATATATAAGCAAATAATTTGTGGACATTTTTGACGAGGAAATATTAAAATTTTGGAAAGCGCTTCAAATTAATGATGTACAGTACATTATGATAGGGGGGTATGCCACCAATTTACATGGATACAATCGTTTTACCGGGGATTTAGATTTGTGGCTTCATGATACCTTAAATAACAGGAAACTGTTGCGACAGGTGTTTATCAGTTGTGATTTGGGTGATTATCCCATGCTGGAATACATGCAGTTTGTACCTGGCTGGACAGAGTTTCATCTCAATAATGGCCTTAGACTTGATATTTTGACGAACATGAAAGGGCTGGAAGATTACACTTTTGAAGAATGCTTACAAATGGCTTCCGTTGCAGATATTGACGGGATTGATGTTCCTTTCCTTCATATTAATCAATTAATTACCAATAAACAGGTCGTCAATCGTCCCAAAGACCAAATAGATGTTTTAGCATTGGACCATATTCGTAAGCTAAGAAATGAATCGAAATAATGGGTTTATCCAAGTACAATCATTAGTTAGATCTAATCCAGTAACGCTGTTTTACACCACCCCGAATGTTAGTAAAAAAGGGTGTATTCTTGCTTAAAATTCTTATCTTCGCAAGTCAAAATTTACACATTAACCTAAATATTTGAGCAAGATTTTCTCACATAAAAATTGAAATGGCTGAAGATAATTCACAGAACGAAGACAGAATCATTCCTATAAACATTGATGAAGAAATGCGGTCGGCCTACATTGATTATTCAATGTCGGTTATCGTATCCCGCGCGCTGCCCGATGTGCGCGATGGTTTAAAGCCTGTACACAGGCGTGTATTATTCGGCATGCTCGACCTGGGCCTGGCCAGCAACAAACCCTTCAAAAAATCGGCCCGTATTGTGGGTGAGGTTTTAGGTAAATATCACCCGCACGGCGATTCATCCGTTTACGACACCATGGTACGTATGGCCCAGGATTGGAGCTTACGGTACCCTTTGGTTGACGGGCAGGGCAACTACGGATCTATTGACGGCGACAGCCCCGCGGCCATGCGTTATACCGAGGCACGCCTGCAAAAGATAGCCGAGGAGATGATGGCCGATATTAATAAAGATACCATTGATTATCAGTTAAACTTCGACGACTCGCTGGAAGAGCCGAGCGTGTTGCCTGCCAAAATCCCTAACCTGCTGGTTAACGGCGCATCGGGTATTGCGGTAGGTATGGCTACTAATATGGCACCGCATAACCTAACCGAGGTTATTAACGCTACCATTGCCCTGATAGAAAACCGCGACATTGATGTTGCCGGTTTAATGGAACATATTAAAGGCCCCGATTTTCCAACGTCGGGTATCATATACGGTTACGAAGGAGCGAAGGACGCGTTTGAAACCGGTCGTGGACGCATTGTATTACGTGCCCGTGCCGAAATTGAAACCTTCAATAACGACCGTGAACGGATTATTGTGACCGAGATACCTTACCAGGTAAACAAAGCTGTAATGATTGAGCGTACGGCCGATTTGGTTAACGACAAAAAGATAGAAGGTATTTCTACCATCCGTGACGAATCGAGCCGCGAAGGTATCCGCGTGGTTTACGAGATTAAACGCGATTCTAATGCAGCTATCGTCTTAAATAATCTCTACAAATACACTTCCCTGCAAACTTCTTTCAGTGTAAATAACATTGCGCTGGTTAAAGGCCGCCCAATGCTGCTTAACCTGAGAGATATGATCCACCATTTTGTGGAACACCGCCAGGAAGTAGTTGTACGACGCACCCGTTACGAATTAGCCGAAGCCGAAAAACGTGCACATATTTTAGAAGGTTTACTCATTGCTTTAGACCACCTGGATGAAGTTATTAAACTGATCCGTGCTTCATTAACACCTGATGAAGCCCGCGAAGGCTTGATAGCCCAGTTTAGTTTGAGCGATATTCAGGCCCGTGCTATCCTGGATATGACACTGCGCCGTTTAACCGGGTTGGAGCGCGACAAGATCAAAGACGAATACGCTGAATTGATGAAGCAGATAGAATATTATAAATCTATCCTGGCCGATCCTGTTTTGCAAATGCAGATCATTAAAGACGAGTTACTCGAAATAAAGGAAAAATACGGTGATGAACGCCGTACTGAAATGGTACACTCGAGTGCCGAAATGATGACCGAAGACTTTATCGAAGATGAAGAAGTGGTGATCACCATATCGCACGAGGGTTATATTAAACGTACCGCATTAACCGAGTACCGCCGGCAGGGCAGGGGCGGTAAAGGTGCCATAGGCAGCAATAGCCGCGATCAGGATTTTATCGAGCACCTGCTTGTTGCATCTAACCATAACTACATGTTGTTCTTTACCGAAGCCGGTCGTTGTTTCTGGCTGCGGGTATTTGAAATTCCAGAAGGAACGCGTACCTCGAAAGGCCGTGCTATCCAGAATATCATCAACATTCCTAAAGAGGAAAGAATAAAGGCCTACATTAAGGTGAAAAACTTGAAGGATCAGGATTACCTGGAAAACAACTTCATTATTATGTGTACCAGCAAAGGCACCATCAAAAAAACTTCTTTGGAAGCATACTCTCGTCCGCGTGCCAATGGTATCAACGCCATTAATATTAATGATGGCGATTCGTTACTGGAAGCAACGCTGACCAACGGTAGCAGCGAGATTTTAATGGCCTTAAAATCGGGCCGTGCTATCCGCTTTAACGAGTCTACCGTTAGGCCAATGGGCCGTACCGCAACTGGTGTGAGAGGTGTAACCCTGGAGAATGAGCAGGATGCCGTAGTAGGTATGATAGCTATAAACGATATGGGGACTACGGTTTTGGTAGTATCTGAAAAAGGTTATGGTAAACGTACCGATGTGGAGGATTACCGGGTAACTAACCGGGGAGGTAAAGGTGTTAAAACCATTAACGTAACTGAAAAAACCGGCAAACTTGTTGCCATAAAAGATGTTACTGATGGTGATGACCTAATGATTATTAACCGTTCGGGTGTTATTATACGTATTGCCATGAACGAGTTACGTACCATGGGTCGTGCTACACAAGGTGTTCGTTTAATTACTTTGAAGGGTAATGATGAAATAGCCTCGGTAGCTAAAATTGAACACAGTGAGGAAGAAGAACTGGAAGAAGCATTAGAAAGCAGTTTGAATACAACCGGTACAGACGTAGGTATTGAAGATACTGAAGGCCCGTCGGCAGATGCATCGGAAGACACAGAAAACGAAGAATAAATTATGACAGTAAGCCATAAAATCATTATACTGGTTTTATTAGGGTTGTTTACCGCACCCATAGCCTTTGGTCAAACCGAAGCTTTGAAAGTAGTGGTAAACAACCTGGCTTATTATAAACAACGTGGCGAAATCAGATATTTAACTAACGCCAAAAAATCTGTCGATAGTTTAATTAAAACCCGCAAGGATTCTTCTAATCTCGATAAAAACCTATACAAAGCCATTGTTTATTCTAGCATAGCTTACATCGATTCGACCAATAAGCTTAACCAACCGGCCGATTTTTTTACTCAAACCGTTTTACTGGTTAACAAGCTGTCGGAAAATAAGAAGATATACAAGTACCAAACTGAACTCAGTTTTGCCAAACGATGCCTGGCCAATGTATTTATACGCAACGGTTTCAGTCAGATCAGGAATCTGGATTTTAACGGCGCGGTACAATCATTTCAAAATGCACAAACCTATGCACCCCGGTTTGGGCAAATAAACGCCTACATAGCGTACGCTAATACGCGTGCAGGTCGCTTAACCGAGGCTGTAAAATTTTACAACACCCTGTTAACTGCCGACAGTGCCAAAACCGAATATGTGATCGCCGCTTCCAACATTTATAAAACCATGGGTGATACTTCCAAAGCTTTAGAAGTGCTGCAAAAAGGACGCAAACTGTTACCGGGAGATAAGAGTTTATTGCTGGAAGAAGCCAATATTTACAATAACCAAAAAAACTATAAGGCTTTAGAACCTATGCTGAAAGATTTGCTGGATGCTTACGGTAATGATGCCGATGTTTTTTTTATTGCAGGTAACTGCTACGATCATTTAAAGCAGTATGATAGGGCAGAGTCGATGTACTTGCGATCTTTAGAGATAAACAATTCGGGGTATGAAGCTGTATATAACCTGGGATTATTGTATTTAAAACAAAGTGCCGGAAATAAAAATGTGCAGGAGATGGAAAAAAGCTTATCACGTTCGGCACAATGGTTGCAAAAAGCATATGAAATGTCTCCAAAAAACGTTAATACTTTAAAGTTGTTACAGCTCATTTATGCAAAAAACGGCAACGAACTTCAATTAAATAAGATAAATAGTACATTACAACAGTTAACTAACTAATAGACCTATGAAAATTAAATTTTTGATAGCAGGTACATTGAGCCTGTTTTCGGCAACGGTATTCGCACAAAAAGGCGAATTAACTACCGCTCAATCTGAGTACGATAAGTATGACACCTTCCGTCAGAACAAAGCGATGTCTGCTATGGCCCGCACCAGTATCAATACGGCTAAAACATCAATAGATAAAGCAGCAGCCAACGAAAAAACTGCTACACTTCCTCAAACCTATGCTTTAAAAGGTGCTATTTATAGTGCTTTAGCTTATAACGATACCGTAGCAACAACTTCGCAACCTTTATTTACCACTGCCAATGAAGCCCTTAAAAAAGCTAAAGAGGCTGATACAAAAGGAGAATACAAAAAGTTAATTGATGCCGGTAACCAATACCTGGGTTATAGCCAATTAAACAAAGGCGTGAAGGAGTTTCAGGCTAAGCAGTACGAAGATGCCTATAAATCGTTTGATTTTTACCGTAATATTTACCCCGATGATACAACCGCTGTATATTATACAGGTTTAGCTGCGGCAAACTCAAAAAATTATCCGGTTGCTATTTCTAACTATAAAAAATTGGTAACTACCAATTACAGCAGAAGGGCCGATATTTACTCGGATTTATCCAACCTTTACTTAATGACCAAAGATACGGCTGCTGCATTAGCCACAGTTAGCGAGGGAGTTACCAAGTTTCCGGCCAGTGCTACCTTACGTAGCCGCGAAGTTGAAATGGCTTTGCAACAAGGTAAACAAGCCGAAATAATTGATAAAATACAGGCAGCAATAGCTAACGACCCCAAAAATAAGAACCTCTATTTTTACTCGGGTATAGCGTACGGTAAAATTGCTGATGCTGCTGATAAAACAGCAAAAACCACTAAAGACGTAGCCGCTAAAGCTGCTGCCTTAAAAAACCGTAACGATAATAACGACAAAGCTGCTGATGCTTACAAAAAAGCTGTAGAACTTGATCCTAATTTTTTTGAAGCTAATTTAAATATGGGTTATGTGTTAATGACCCCAGCAGTTGATGATTATAACACGGCCAATAAGTTACCTATGAGTAAGCAAAAAGAATACACCGCTATGATGCTAAAAGTTACCGCAGCGGCTGATAGGGCAAAGCCTTATTTGGAAAAAGCTGTTGAGCTTGATCCTAAATCTTTAAGTGCATTAGGTAATTTGCGTAACTATTATATCATTAAGAAAGATACGGTTAAAACCGCAGAAACCAAGAAGAAGATGGATGCTTTACAATAGCATAAAAGAAGGGGCTCGAACTGAGTCCCTTTTTTTATGCTATACTACTTAACATAATGTTAATTATAAGAAAAATATAATTGCTTGTTTTAATTTAGGTCTTCATGTATTTTAACAAAAGTATCCATTTGTAATTCTACAATATATTTAATTCATCTATACATATCCATTGTATTCCGCATTATATTAACAAAAAAACCTGCATTATGTATGCAGGTTTTTCATATTTAGCCGGTAAATATTTATTTTAATGAGGCGTAAATTGCTTTGGCCGAATCCAGATGCATCTGTAACTTTGGTAAAGTTTTTTCGGCAAAATTATTTAACGCTTTGTTGGTATTGCGAGTAACCGATTGAAAAAGTTCGATGACTTTACCATGATCGGTAACCATCATTTGCATGTAAGCCTTATCAAACGCCGGCCCCGATAGTTTGCTCATATCGGTTATCATTTGCTGATGCTCTACACTTAAAGTATCCTTAGCATCTTTTATGTTTACAAATTTACTTTCTGCAATTTTTTTTAATTCATTACCTGCTACAGTATGATCGGTCACCATCATTTTAGCAAAACCTAGTACCCGTGAATTGGCAGATTTTGATTGTGCAACCATAGCCGATTTAATTTCGGTCATACCCGCTTCGTTGGCTTCCTTTATAAATGCAGAACCCTGGTCATCGACCAATGATTTTTCGTTGTAATTTTTAGCTCTTTTGTTTTCGTTACAGGCCGGTACCGATATAGCCATTAAGGCAAAAGCACTTAAATAAAGAATGTTTTTCATTTTTAAACAGATTATTTTTGCAGATAATTATTTTATTAACAATTAAATACATAACTGGTTTACAAACGATAACAATATTTAACCACTTTAGATTTACCTGCCTGCAATTATATACTATGCCAGGTTACGGCCGGCATTTACAATACCATAAACTGTACGTATAACCAACTTACTATAAGCACTTTTAAGCTCTTTATCTTGAGTTGTTTTTAGTTGTTTTAAAGCATAATGTTGTACTACAACCAAAGGTAAAATTATGCGTTCGCGCATAGCTATCGATCTTTTTTCTACCGGATATTCCTGCATGAGTTCCTGGTTGGCGGTTAATTCTAACAAAAGACTTTTGGTTAATATATATTCATCATGCAAAAGTTTCCAAAATTCACCATACTGCTCATCGTGTTGCAAATGGGCGGTAATGCGAAAATCTGTTTTAGACATCGACATCATACAATTATCGATCATGGTTTTAAAAAAACCGGATGATCTGTATAATTCAACCACATTTTGCCATTTACCAGCATCTTTCGCTTTTTTAACGGCCGAACCCACACCATAATAACCCGGTACATTTTGTTTTAACTGGCTCCACGAAGTTACAAAGCTTATGGCTCTCAAATCTTCTAATTTAAGTGGTGCACCTGCATTACGCTTTGTTGGCCGGCTGCTGATGTTGATATTTGATAGTAGTTTTAACGGGCTCAAGTTTTCAAGATATTCGGTAAACAACGGGTGTTTTCTCAATGCTATAAATTTTTCAAAACTTTCATCAGCCATAGTTGTGATCAATGCTTTGTGATTAACATCCAACAAATCGCGATGATGTGGATGTAACGCCGAAGTAACACCTGCATTCACCAACTGCTCAATATTATATTTAGCCGTTTCAATTGAACCGTATTGCGAACTTACAGTTTGGCCTTGTATGGTTAGCTGAATATGATCGTTGGCAATTTCTTTACCCATAGCGGCATAAAAACGGTGCGTTTTACCACCTCCTCTTGCCGGGGGGCCCCCTCTCCCATCAAAAAATGCTAATTCTATATTATATTTTTTAGTAATGGCAGTTAATTCTACCTTGGCTTGGTAAATAGACCAGTTGGCCATGAGGTATCCCCCATCTTTGGTACTGTCCGAAAATCCAAGCATAATCATTTGCCTGTTGCCACGCTTTTGCAAATGTGCTTTGTACACCGGGTGCGAGTATAATTTTTCCATTACTCCGGCTGCATTTTTCAAATCATGAACTGTTTCAAACAGTGGCATAAAATCAATGGTAAGGTTATTTTTTTTCCAACCGCACCATAAAAACAGGTTCATTAACAGCAGTATATCCGAAGCCTCCTGGCAATTACTTATGATAAAACGGTGACTGGCCTTTTCACCGTTTTGCTGCTGTATTTGATGCATTAATCTTATGGTACACAGCGTATCATTAATCATCGGATCAATGTTTTCTATGTTTTCTTCGGTACATGGATAGTCAACCTCGTTAAAGCTAATTGCTTTAAGTTTGTCATCTTCACTTAAGCTCTCAAACATATCGGCAGATAAGCCATGGTTTAACTCGGGCTGTTGCAGGCCATACCGGAATACGCTGCGCAGCACACGGCTATCTTGCCTTATGTCCAGTGCGGCAAAATAACAACCGTATAATTTAATTTTCAAGATCAGATCATCAATCAGATCAACAAAAATATGATCGTGATCTTTGGCTAAAATATCTTTTATACCTTGTAAAAGTTCTATCATTTCCACCTGCAGATCACCGGCTTCGGGCTGCGGGTTAAAGGCATTTATATATAACATGTCGCCTAATTTGTTCATAGGCTCTTCAATTCCTCTAAAGGTTATACGACGTTTAAGGATGCGGTAATCTCGGTAATAACACCTAAAGATGATTTGCCTCAACGTGGCCGCCACAGTACGGGTCGAATTTGTTCTCACATTGGGGTTGCCATCACGGTCGCCGCCGGGCCAAAAGCCTAATTCAAAAATTTGGCTTGCCACGTCCCTAAGATCAAACTCCTCATTCAACCGGGTTTGTATTCCGGCAAGAGCATAATAAAATACATGTTCCAAAAACCATATCAAACTTATAGCTTCATCAACCGGCGTGGGCGATGTTTTATTGAAAAATGGCGTTTTACCCAATTGATGCAACAGCAAATTAACCGTATTAATATCATTAGTTTTTAGTGCCTCAATTAAATCAGTCATGATAGTGAGCACCGTGCTGGGATAAAATTGAGTGGGATGCGCCGTAAGTACCAAACGGATAGAAAAGTTCTTTAGCTTTTCGCTGATCTTTTCGCGCATTTCATCATCGGCCGATATTTGTTGCAGCAAACCTTGTAGCGTACCGCTATCATCAGTACGACTCAATTTGCTAAACGATGAATCTTCAATAGCATCAAATAATACCACCTGTCTTTCAATATATTGTATAAACCTAAACAGTCGGTTAATTTGCTCCCTTTCGTCTACACCGGGTACATGCTCCTCAAAAAACGATTCAATGATTTCGGTAGGCGATTTTAATTGAGCAACACCTTTTTCGCAATGTGAGCTGAAAAACGGCAATAATATACCGGTATCTTTTACCTGGTAAAAAGGAAGTGTTAAAAACAAACTATTGTAAAGTTCGAAACGGGTTACTACTTCCTGGCTAAATATGGTTTCGCGATGGGTGGAATTTTGTTTTAAAGACATGGTTGTTACGCTGATGTTTTGGGCGAGCAAAATAGGTTTGCTTAGCTGGGCATAAAATACACATCTTATACTTAAATAAGTAAACTAAGTAATAAATTATAGTTAATTAGTAGACTTTTATTATTTATACAACATGCTGCTTAGTTTACATACTTTTGCAGCATTACAATACATTTTGCACCTGATGTTTGTTCAAACCCGCGAAATAAAAAGTTTCTTTTTTAGCCAGTACTTTAGTGATGGCTTACGCATTAGCATAGGTTTGCTTTTACCTGCCGCCATATTTGCCCAACTAAATATGTTGCAAACAGGACTTATTATTTCTTTAGGTGCCGCCTGCATGAGCGTTATAGACAATCCTGGGCCGGTTACTCATAAACGCAATGCCATGTTAATTGGTAATGCGTTAGTGTTTTTAGTTACTGTGTTAACGGGTTATGCACGTTATAATATTTGGCTTTTAGGTGCCGATATTACAATACTTTCCTTCCTGTTTTCTATACTGGTTGTTTACGGTAACCGTGCTGCTGCCGTAGGTACCGCCGGTTTACTTTCCATGGTATTTATTATGGATAAAGCACTTGAGCCGCATGAAATTTTACCGTACGCCTTTACTGTGCTTGCCGGGGGAACCTGGTACATGATCATGAGCCTTTTGTTTTTTGGGATAAGGCCGTACCGGGCGGCACAGCAGGCTTTGGGTGAAAACATTGGCGATATTGTAGATTTCTTAAGAATTAAGGCTGATTTTTATTTACCCGAAATAAATATCGACGATAACTACCGTAAACTGGTATCAAAACAAATATTGGTAAGCCAGCATCAGGACAATGTACGCGAAATGTTATTCAAGAGCCGGTTGGTGGTTAAGGAATCTACCAATTATAGCCGTATGCTGGTATTAACATTTGTTGACCTGGTTGATTTATTTGAGCAAATTATGGCTACGCATTATGATTATAACCACATGCGTGAGCAATTTGGCCACACCGGTATATTGGAGGATATTAGCAAACTGCTGCACCGCATGGGTAACGAGCTGGATAACATTGGCTATGCTATTTTATCAAATACTTCTTACCATTCTAACGTACGTTTTTTAAGTGACCTGGAAGATTTGAAAACCAGGGTTGATGCAATTGGCGCGAGCGACCATACCGGCAGTGTACTGGTATTGAAGAAAGTATTGATCAACCTGCGCAATCTTGACCTGAAAATACTCAGCATTTACCGTTATCATAAAATTAGGGCATCCAAAAAATTAATTAAAAACCCTCACCAGGTAGATTATGAGAAGTTTGTGGCACATCAGGATTTTTCTCCAAGGGTTTTACTGGATAACCTGACTTTTAAATCGTCTATTTTTAAATTTGCGCTGCGTGTTGCACTGGTTTGTTTGCTGGGCTTTGTAATTACAAAAAGCAGCGCCCTGTTGCATTTTATTAATGAGATTACAGGGCGTGAAATTGTATTTGGCCAGCACAGTTACTGGGTTATATTAACCATTATTGTAATTATAAAACCGGCGTTCAGCTTATCTAAAGAGCGTAATTACCAGCGTTTAATAGGAACTATAGTTGGCGGAGCTATTGGTATTGCTATACTTAGTTTTGTAAATAATGATACGGCGCAGTTCATTATATTGGCGGTACTGATGATAGGCGCTTATAGTTTTATAAGGGTTAATTACCTGATAGGCATCATGATGATGACGCCTTACGTGCTTATCCTATTCCGGTTTTTGGGAGTTGGGCATTTAAATGTTGCCGAGGAACGGATAATTGATACGGTAATAGGTTCAGCAATTGCATTTGGGGCAAATTATCTTTTGTTTCCAACCTGGGAATCGGAACAGCTGAAACAAAGCCTGCACGACGTATTATTGGCCAATACCGGCTACCTTATTAAAGTAGCCGAAACTATTACTGGCGTGCCGGTAAATACAACTGAATACAAACTGGCGCGTAAAGATGTATATATAAAATCGGCCAACTTATCGGCCACATTCGAGCGTATGACCTCGGAACCCAAAAACAAGCAACGTAAAAGCAACGATGTGCATAAGTTTGTAGTGCTTAACCATATTTTATCCTCTTATATAGCCACTATGGCATCGGCTGTATCAGGTAAAGATATGCACAGATCCCACCCGGAAACTTTAAAAGTAATTAAACGCAGTATAGCGGTACTGAACGATAGCACTAAAAAATTAGGTGGAACAGCTATTGAATTTACCGGTGATAAATTGGTTGCAGCCGAACCGGCAAACGCAAACAAACCCACCGCCGATGAAAACCTGTTGAAAGAGCAATTAGGTTTTATTCATAAAATAAGCTTGGATATAGCCAAAACTGCCGACAGCTTTTTAGAGTAATTCGTTAGCCAGGTTTGCCAATTCGCTGCGTTCGCCTTTTTGAAGGGTGATATGAGCGTATAGTGGATGGTTTTTGGCTTTATCAATCAGGTAAGATAGTCCGTTACTTTCGGCATCCAGGTATGGTGTATCAATTTGATAAATATCTCCTGTAAAAACAACTTTACTATTTTCTCCCGCTCTCGATATAATAGTTTTGATTTCGTGGGGAGTTAAGTTTTGTGCCTCATCAACCATGAAAAAAATCTTGGTTAGCGTTCGTCCGCGAATAAAGGCCAGCGGCGTAATGGAGATCTTATCGGTAGATACCATCTCATCAATTTTGTGTTGCATCTTTTCATCATCCACAAACTGATCTTTTAAGAATTTAAGATTGTCCCAAATAGGTGCCATATAAGGGTCAACCTTCGATTTAGCATCTCCGGGCAAAAAGCCAATATCTTTATTACCTAACGGGATTGTTGGCCGGGTAACATAAATTTGCCGGTAATTTTTACGCTGTTCCAAAGCGCTGGCTAAAGCCAGCAATGTTTTGCCGGTGCCTGCATTGCCCTGTATAGTAACTAATTTAATATCAGGGTTTAACAAGGCATGCAACGCAAAAGCCTGCTCGGTACTTTTGGGTTTTATATGGAATGCTGTGGGCTCATTAACACGTTCCAGCATACCGGTTTGCTTATTGTAAAAAGCAAGCACATTATTTTTTTTCCCTTCCAATATATAAAACAGGTTACCTTCGGGGGGGGTAATGTTTAATAATTCCAAACTTATAACCTGCTGTTTATTAAACTGGTTAATAGTTTTATCGGTCACCTTATTTAACATTGTGCGGCCGGTGTACAGCTCTTCCAGATTTTTAACTTTACCTGTTTCATAATCCTCGGCATGTAAATTAAGAGCTTTAGCTTTTAAGCGCAAGCAAATGTCTTTAGATACGAGCACCACTTTCCTGGTCGCGTTTTCGGCTTGCAAATTTAACGCTGCGTTGAGAATTCGATGATCTATCTTTCCGTTTCCAAATATGGTTTCGGCGTTAGTGTCGGTTATGGCTCTATCCATAATTACCTTAAAACTGCCTTTTTGCTTGCCGTTTAAAGGAAGCCACTCGTTAAGTAAATGGTTTTGTGAGTAATTATCCATAAGGCGGATAAAGCCGCGGGCTTCAAAGTTACGGGTATCGTTCCCGGTTTTCATGTTATCCAACTCTTCCAGTACCTGTATAGGAATAGCAACATCATGCTCCTGAAAATTTTCAAATGCGTTATGATCGTACAGGATAACAGATGTATCTAAAACGAAGATTTTTTTTTGGATCGTAGCAGCCCTGTTTTTTCCTTCTTTACTCATGCAGGGTAAAAATAGTTATTTTACCTAAAGCACAGAAATAAAACGGAATAGCTTGGGTTAATGACAAAAAAATCCCGAATGTTTATTGATTGCCAAAATACAAAAAACCCACAAAAAACAAAAACGGAAGCGTCCACATTTAAGTTTCTTCTTCCGTTTTTTTAACTCTTAAACCCGGCCATAGCCAGTTTCAAAAGCATCAAGTACGATTGTTGTATTTTAACCGAGCTGCTCTCTCTGTTACCGCTTAACATAACTCGCATTATGTATCTACGCTTACTCCTGCAAAGCTCATTACCTTTTAATTTTCACTGTTCTCCGTAAAGTACGGTGTCTATCCCGGTAATACCCCTTTTAACCTTCACCTCACGCCTCTTATAAATACTTACGTATTTTATTGCTTTTGAAGTTATGTTAGAGACTTCCCATGATCTTTAGCTCCTCCGAAGAATTGCCCGAATTCATTTTCTGTTTCTCAAGGCTGTCAAAGTACGTCGTTCTTAATAATACTAAGATATCGTTGCAGATAATACATGTCAAACAAAAAATAAAATTATTATTAACAAGTTGTTAACCAATATTTTAGTGTTGTTAACAATCAACTTACCTAAATCTCGTCTCGTAAGGCCAATAAGCTCACACTATCTTCCGCTTATTAACAACTTGCTTATTCACAATATATTAGCAAACCTGTTTTTTTGACCGGTAAAAAACAGCTTATAAATGGTTAAACTATATTTTTTCTGTTAAGAAGCGCCAGTATCTTTTAGGGATATGCCGCATGTGGAGCTTCGTATTTTTACGCGCCGGAATATTTACGCTTTTAAAATAATTTTTCCATAAATTTTGATATAATCCTTCATCTTCGGTATAAGATGAGATCACATTATCGGGACGTGCGGTAGCAAAGTCGAGCGTGATAAATTCTACCTCAAATAAATTATAAAACAAACCATAATTACGCCGCATATCATAAATTATCCATTTTTGATCGGTATAACGGTTTTTAAAGTGTTTGGCCACTAAGGGTAATATGTTAAAATCGGGTTCAATGGCCGAGTAAAAGGTTTCGTCCTGTAATTTCTGAAAACGGACAAATGCCTCCATCCGGTGCTTTTCGCGGCGGATCATGCGGATTACTTCGGCCAGGCGCAGCACATATTTGTTACCGTAATCTTCTTCCACGTTTTGGTTCGAATCAAATACATAACGGATATAACCTATCAGCATACCGTCTTCATCTTCCATGCCAGCCATGTGCGCGGCATATAAACGCTGTAAACCGGCTGGCGATAGTTTTTGCTGTAGTCCCTGCAATACACGGCCCGCGCGCGACTCGTCGGTAACTACTTTGATCACATCTTCAAATAAAGCCATGCTCAGCCACTCCCCTTTTTGAATTTTTATATTTTGCAGCTTATGCTCGTAAATTTCAAAAACGGCTGTAAGCAAACCTTCAAAACTACCGTCGTAAATTAATGTGGTCATATCAATTTTATTTATCGCCGTAGAGACATAGTACTTTGTGTATATAATTTTTATAGCATTTAGGGAATGCAAAGTATTGTGTTCTTTTTATATAAGACACAAAGTATTGTGTCTCTACGGGTTTATATTAAAACAGGTTAAGCTGGGTTACCGAACTTTTTAAATATTTGCTTTGCGATTGCGACAGTATATATTGCTTAATGGCCGTTCCGGTGAGATCGCGCCGCTCAAACTTAGGACTGTTACAGGTAATAAAATACTTAGCCCGGTTAAGCGCTACACCTATCTTTTTCAGCTGGTCCCAGTTTAACTTACCAAACTGCCTTGCACTCACAATTTTTTGTGCCGATTGCAAACCAATTCCCGGTACGCGCAGGATCAGTTGCAGATCGGCCTTGTTAATATCGATAGGAAAAACCTGCAGGTTACGCAGTCCCCAACTTAGTTTTGGATCAATGTCTAAATCCAGTAAAGGATTTTGTCCGTCTACAATTTCATTTACTTTAAAACCGTAAAAGCGCATTAGCCAATCGGCCTGGTACAAGCGGTTTTCGCGCACCATAGGTACGCTGGTATTTAATGCAGGCAAGCGTACATCACTTAATACCGGTACATAGCCCGAATAATAAACCCGCTTTAGATTAAAATTCTTGTAAAAATGATTGGCGGTGTGCAATACCTGCAAATCGGTTTCGGGTGTGGCGCCTATAATTACCTGCGTGCTTTGCCCGGCGGGTGCAAACATGGGCGCTTTTTTAAACAAGGCTTTTTCTTCGCTCCGCTGAATAATTTCATTTTTAAGAAAATTCATAGGCGCTATCATATCCTGACGGTTCTTTTCGGGGGCCAGCAGCTTTAAGCCTTCTTCGGTAGGCATTTCCAGGTTAACGCTCAGGCGGTCGGCATACATTCCGGCTTCCCGCATTAAATCATCGCTGGCACCGGGGATGGTTTTGAGGTGGATATAGCCGTTAAATTTATGCTCGGTACGTAGTTTTTTAGCCACGCGAACCAAACGTTCCATGGTAAAATCGGCATCTTTAAAAATGCCCGAGCTTAAAAATAATCCCTCTATATAGTTGCGGCGGTAAAAATTAATGGTAAGATCTACCACCTCTTGTACGGTGAAAGCTGCACGCTTAATGTCATTGGTTTTGCGCGATACACAATATGCACAATCGAAAATACAATGATTGGTCAGCAAAATTTTCAGTAACGATACGCAACGACCATCCTCGGTATAAGTGTGGCAAATACCGTTACTGGCATTTCCTAATCCGCCATTATCGTTTTTACGCTTACTGCCGCTCGACGCGCACGACACATCATACTTGGCAGCATCCGCCAAAATGTTTAGTTTTTCCGTTATCCTTTCTTCGTTCATAACAATCAAATTTACTAATAAATTTAGTAATTCAAATTTAATGCCATTAAAACTTTACAACTTGCGGATGGTTAGTGTTGAAAACATAGACAAAATGGAAAAAGTATATACAGCTGTGGTTACAGCTAAAGGCGGCCGCGATGGTCATATTCGTTCATCGGATGGTGTAATAGACCTGGATTTAAAAAAGCCTAAAGAAATGGGCGGCGAAGGCGGAGACTTTACCAACCCGGAGCAATTGTTTGCCGGTGCGTATGGTGCCTGCTATTTAGGCGCTTTAGGCAGCGTGGCCAAAAAGGATGAAATAGAGGTAAGCGAAGCCACTGCCGAAGTACATGTGACCTTTAATAAAGACGGCAATGCTTTTGCGCTATCGGCCGAATTGCATGTGCATATACCAGGCTTAAGTTTAGATGAAACCCAGCAACTGGCCGATAAAGCCCACCGTGCATGCCCTTATTCTAAAGCGGTGCGTGGTAACATGGAGGTTAAGGTGCTGGCGGTTTAGCCCCCCAGCCCCCTAAAGGGGGAGTTTAAAAAGATACCTTACTGTAGTTTGTGATGACGACAGCGTTTTGATCTTTCAACAATATTTTAAAAATTAACATAGCGCATTAATTGCGCTATGCTAATTTTACTTACGGACTAACCGTCTTCCCCGACTAACGAAACTCTCTTTTATTAACTCAAAAATCCACGGGCTTTTTCTAAAGCACGGTCTAAACCGGTTACATCTTTACCACCTGCAGTAGCAAAAAAAGGCTGACCACCTCCCCCGCCCTGTACTTCCTTAGCCAGTTCGCGAATGATGTTACCGGCGTTCAGGCCGCGTTCTTTTACCAGGTTTTCGGCAATCATTACTGTGAGGTTGGGTTTGCCGTCAATATCGGCAGCCAGTACCAGGAACAGGTCGTTTACAATATCTTTTAACTGGTAAGCCAGTGTTTTGATGGCCTCGGCATTAGGCAGGGCTACTTTTTGGGCAATGAAGTTGATGCCGTTAACCTGCTCGGCTTTTTGGGCCAGTTCGGTTTTTAAGCCGGATGCTTTTTCGTTAACCGATTTTTCAATCTCCTTTTTCAGGCGATTGTTTTCTTCTAAAAGGGTCTCAATACTTTTGGCAATATCTTTCGGGTTTTTAAGCAGTTCTTTCAACTGATGCACCAGTTGACTCTGCTCGTTGATATACTTTTCAACGCCCTCACCTGTAATAGCTTCAATACGGCGTACCCCGGCTGCCACCGCACTTTCGCTGGTGATTTTAAAAAAGCCGATACTGCCGGTAGCCTTTACATGCGTACCTCCGCAAAGTTCTTTGGAGAAACTATCATCAAAAGTAATTACCCGTACATAATCTCCATATTTTTCGCCGAACAGGGCCGTTACGCCGCTATTTAAAGCCTGCTGGTAAGGCACATCGCGTTCCTCTTTCAGCAGGATGTTCTCCCGTATTTTTTGGTTCACGATAGTTTCTATCTGTGCAATTTCCTGCTCGGTAACCTTGCTGAAATGCGAAAAATCAAAACGCAAATATTCGGCATTAACCAATGAACCTTTTTGGTTCACATGGCTGCCCAGTACCTGTTTCATGGCGGCATGCAACAAGTGTGTGGCCGAGTGGTTATTGTTGATGTTGAAGCGGCGCTCTGGGTCAACATAAGCGGTCAGTGCATCGTCTAAAGTTTCGGGCAACTCATCCGTAAAATGTACAATGAGGCCGTTCTCTTTCTTAGTATCAGTAATTTTAACAATCTCTCCGTTAGGGAAGATCAGATCGCCGGTATCTCCTACCTGGCCGCCGCTTTCGGCATAAAAAGGTGTTTTATCCAGTACCAATTGAAATTGTTCTTTGCCTTTAGCAGTTACCTTACGGTATTTCACAATATGCGCAATGGTTTCAGTTTCGTCGTAACCGGTAAATACTACACCATCATCTTCTTTCAATAAAATCCAGTCGCCAGTATCAATAGCGGTTGCAGCGCGGGAACGGTTCTTTTGTTGTTCGAGAGCTTTTTCAAAACCTTCCACGTCAACCAAAAGCCCTATTTCACGAGCCATTAGAACTGTCAGATCTATTGGAAATCCAAATGTGTCGTATAGTTCAAATGCAAAAGCTCCAGAAATTTTGGAATGCTTTACGGTTAAATTATTAATATCTTGACCAGTCTTTGCAGCATCAGTCACAACTTTTATTTTTTCTTTATTAACAGTTTCATGAAGATAGGCGTTGTATCTTATTATACCTTTATCTAAAGTCTTAAGAAAAGCAACTTCTTCTTCAAAAACTACTTTTTTAACAAAACTCTGTTGGTCAAACAATTCGTTAAAAACACCTTTAAATTGTTGAGCCAACAACGGAACCAATTCAAACAGTATCGGTTCTCTAAAACCGATATATTGATAGGCATACCTTACTGCCCTTCGTAAAATTCTACGAATCACGTAACCAGCTTTGTTGTTCGATGGTAACTGACCGTCTGCTATGGCAAAACATACAGCACGTATATGATCAGCAATAACCCGCATTGCAATATCAGATTGTTGTCCAAAAGGAGATTTTAAATTAGGATATTGAATTCCGCTTTTTTCACTAATGAACTCTATTAGCGGCATAAAAACATCCGTATCATAGTTGGATGTTTTGCCTTGCAGCACACGTACCAAACGTTCAAAACCCATACCGGTATCCACATGGCGGGCCGGTAAAGGTTGCAACGAACCATCTTTTAAACGGTTAAACTGCATGAATACATTATTCCAAATTTCGATCACATTTGGGTCGTCGTTGTTTACCAATTCCGCTCCCGACACCCGGCTTCTTTCTTCGTTAGTTCTGCCGTCAAAGTGAATTTCCGAACATGGCCCGCAGGGACCGGTTTCACCCATTTCCCAAAAGTTGTCTTTTTTATTGCCGGGTAAAATATGGTCTTCGGCTACGTATTGTTTCCAAAAGTCGTAGGCTTCCTGGTCTTTGGCCAAACCCTCTTTTTCGTCACCTTCAAAGTAAGTGACATACAGGCGGTCCTTTTCCAATCCGTAAACACTGGTCAGCAGTTCCCAACTCCAATCAATAGCTTCCTTTTTAAAGTAATCGCCAAAGCTCCAGTTGCCCAGCATCTCAAACATGGTATGGTGGTAAGTATCTACTCCAACTTCTTCCAAATCGTTGTGCTTTCCCGATACCCGTAAGCAACGCTGTGTATCGGCCACGCGAGGTGCTTTTGCGGCCGCTTCTCCTAAAAAAATATCTTTAAACTGGTTCATACCCGCGTTGGTGAACATCAGTGTAGGATCGTTTTTTACCACAATAGGTGCCGATGGCACAATGGTATGGCCTTTAGAAGCAAAAAAATCCAGGAAAGCCTGGCGTATCTGTTGAGCGGTCATGAGAACTTGCGTTATATAAAGTGTGCAAAAATGTGAATTTTTTGGGAAAATTTGAGCATTAAGATTTCCCATCGGGTTGTGCAGTTAATTTGGGTTTGTGCTCCTAAACTTACTTCATCTGCTCTTGGCCGCAGAGGCCTTTGTTCTTTTTCTTGATAAAAAGAACCAAAAATCAAGTCATCTCTCTATGCTTCTTTGCCGCACGAGGCCTTTACCCTGCAAAGCCGGGCAGCACCACGGGCTGTTTATATTTTGCCCTTACTTAGTTACAAATTAGCACTTCATCAGGCAAAATATAAAAGGCCCCTGCCTTTGCGCACAAGGCCACCAACTGCTGACCGGCTTTCGCCCGAAGCTGGGAGATGACGAAGCAGCTCCGTATAAATAAAGAGCATTATAAACGCCTTGATTAAAGCCCTCCCTCCCGGGGAGGGTTTGGGAGGGGCTTTTCTAAATTCTATAAATTCCATATCATACAAATTTCTTATGTTTGAGAGTTATTTTAGCAATTACTATTACAGCCCGCATGAGTAAACTTTGGACTTATTTAAAAACTAAAGATTTTAGAAACCATTTTTTAGGTGCCATTGGTTCGGTATTAGCTGTTATTTTAATTGCTTATTTAAGTTTGGGTTATTACACGCGTCATGGGTCGGGCATACCGGTACCTGCGCTTAAAGGTTTAACCATTGAACGCGCCCGGGCTGTGTTAGAAGAACAGGGCTTTAACTATAAAATAGATTCAGTTTATGTGCAGGACCAGCCGCCGGGTACCATTTTAGAGCAAGACCCTGATGCCGGTACTAATGTAAAAGAAAATCGTACCATATACTTAACCATGGTTACCACGCAGGCCCCCAATGTTGGCCTGCCCGATATTGAACAAAGCACTTATCGCGAAGCCCTGGCCGTACTATCCAACAGCGGTATAAAAGTGGGCGATACCACTTACCGGTCTGATATTGCCCGCGACCGTATATTGGAGGTCCGTTTTAAAGGGCAGGTCATCAAAACAGGTGACAAATTACCTAAAGGCTCAATGGTGGACTTGGTATTAGGCGATGGTGCCGGCGCTAATGAAGTAGATATTCCCGATTTGATGAACCAAGACCTGGATGCAGCGCGCTTTGCCATACGGGGTGCCGGTTTAACCATGGGTAATATTACCTACCAGGGCAGTATAACCGATTCTACCAACCTCATTGTAGTTTCACAATACCCTATGAAAACCGACTCTACCTCAAAAACAAGCATTGGTACGCGTGTTAATTTAACGGTTACACAAGGAAAAAATCTGGAGGAACCCAAAACTGAAACCCCTGAGCAACAACCCTGAAATTAGTGCTGCCGAACTGCAAAACCGTATAAATAACGGAGAGGAAGTGCAAGTGCTGGATGTAAGAGAACCAATAGAATATCATACGCATAATATTGGTGGGATAAATATTGCTTTAAGTAAGTTGGAAGTGAATTTTAGGCAATTAAGCTGGAATAAAACCGACGAAATTATCGTTATATGTCAGGCTGGGTTACGCAGCCAAACGGCTCAATTAATTTTGCAGCAAAATGGTTATCAAAATGTACGCAACCTAACCGGCGGGCTACTGGCATTGAGACGAGTAAAAAATTAATACCTGTAAAAGAAAACATCTGTTATGGATAATCAAAAACCGTCATCGGGCGGCACGTTTAAAAAATTTATTATCGCACTGGCCGCTATCATCATTATATCATTGGGTGTTACCGGCTGGGTGTATTACCTGCGTTATTTCGGCCCTAACGTTACCGATAAGCAAGAATACTTATACATACATTCGGAAGCTACTTACAACGATGTTTACCAAACTATACGAGAACAAGGCATTGTTAATGACACGACTTATTTTAACTGGGCAGCCCACAACATGCACTATATAGACCGTGTAAAGCCGGGTAAGTACCGTTTAAAAGAAGGCATGAGCAACCGTAAGCTCATTAATATGCTGGCCATAGGTAACCAGGAGCCAGTGGATTTAAAATTTCGTGGCTTGCGATTAAAATCGCAGTTCGCGGGTTACATTTCCAAGCAAATTGAGCCCGATTCTATGGCGATCATCAGCTTGCTGGATTCGGCCATATTTGTAGAAAAGTATGGCTTCACTACCGAAAACGTGTACACCATGTTTATGCCCAATACTTACCAACTGTACTGGAATACCACGGCTGAGCAGTTTTTTGAGCGCATGCATAAAGAATATGGAAAATTTTGGACCGATAGCCGCAAGCAACAGGCTGCCGCTTTAAACCTCACTCCTATCCAGGTTTCTATTTTAGCCTCGGTGGTTGATGCCGAAGCTTTGCACGATGACGAGATGCCAACCATAGCCGGTTTGTATTTAAACAGGCTGAAAAGAGGGATTAAAATGGAGGCCGACCCTACCGTAATATTTGCCACAGGCGATTTTACCATAAAGCGAGTGCTGAACCGTTATTTAAGCACCCCATCACCCTACAATACTTACCGTGTTACCGGTTTACCACCGGGGCCAATTATGATGCCATCGGTTAATGCCGTAAAAGCTGTGCTGAATTATAAACAGCATAATTACATTTATATGTGTGCTAAAGAAGATTTTTCGGGCTATCATAATTTTGCTACTACAGTATCGCAACACTTGGCTAACGCACACCGCTTTCAACAAGCTTTAAACGAGAAAGGAATTAAGCGCTAATGTTTGTACACACCACTAAAGTACGCGTACGTTACGGCGAAACCGACCAGATGGGTTATATGTACTATGGCAACTATGCCGGGTTTTTTGAGGTGGGCCGTGTGGAAATGCTGCGTAGTTTAGGCCTCACTTATAAGTGGATGGAAGAAACGGGCATTATGATGCCTGTACTGGAAATGAAATGCCGCTATCTGAAACCAGCTTTGTATGATGAGGAAATCAGCATTAAGGTAACTATGGAGAAAATGCCCGGTGTAAAGATTCATTTTAAATACGAACTATATAATGAAAAGCAAGAATTGATACACATAGGCGAAACCTTACTGGCATTCATCAATATGAAAACCAGCAGGCCAAGTTTGCCACCTCAAGAATTTTTAGACCTCGTTAAACCATTTTTTGCGTAATTTTGATACGATGGACTGGTTGAACCGATTATTGTTAAAAACGGCTATTTACCGTGCATTTTTGGAGTGGACCAAATCCGTTATTTTACCCGGCTTTCGTCCCTTGCCGTTATATACCATCGGTGTATTCTTTTTCGGCGAATTAAATAAGAGCTCGTTAATTAACCGGGCCTCGTCATTGGCGTTCAATTTTATGCTGGCTTTTTTTCCGGCTACCATTTTTTTGTTCACCATTATAGCGTTTGTGCCTATCGCAAACTTTCAGGATACGCTGCTTAATGTCATCGCTGCTATATTACCCAGCAACGCTTACTTAGCGTTTAAAAGTACGATGGAAGACATTATCAAAAACCAAAACGGCAAGTTGCTAACCTTTGGTTTTATATCGGCCTTATATTTTGCAGCCAACGGGGTTTATAACCTCATGCAAGCCTTTAACAAGTCGTCGTTAATTGTGGAAAACCGTACCTGGCTTAAGCGTAGGCTCATTTCTATAGGGCTAACTATAGTTATAAGTTTTTCACTGTTTTTGGCCATTACAATTTTGATTGCAGGGCAGGCATTGCTGAATTTTTTAAAATCGCATGTTTTTGAAAAATGGGCTTTCTGGTTATGGCTTATTGCAGCAACAAAGTGGATAGTGGTAATACTTATATTTTTTGTGGTTGTATCCCTGTTATACCGTTACGGTCCTGCTCATAAAAACCGCTGGAAATTTTCCAGCCCCGGTTCTATATTAGCTACTGCACTGGCGGTTTTAACATCACTGGGTTTCTCGTATTATATTAATAATTTTTCATCATATAATAAAGTGTATGGATCTATCGGTACGTTATTGGTAATGATGATCTGGCTATACCTGAATTCACTCATTATTTTGATCGGGTTTGAGCTAAACGCGAGCGTCGACCTTTCTAAAAGGAGCATAAAAATCGTTAAACCACGCGTAAATACTTTTAAAAGCAATAAAAGTAAAACGGAAATAATAAATTAATTAACTGATAATAAACGTATTACTTCAACGTTTAAAATAACTTGAAAAAATTACATTTTCAATTTGTCAATCCGTCCCAGATTTGTACTTTTGTCCCCGGAGAGTTGGCAGAGTGGTCGATTGCGGCAGTCTTGAAAACTGTTGACTTGTTAAAGGGTCCTGGGGTTCGAATCCCTAACTCTCCGCCAGAAGCATTTAAAAAGTGATTTAAGCCCTTTAATTAAGAAATTAAAGGGCTTTTTCTTTTCCAATACCTACCAAAACTCGCAAATAATCGCAAAACTCTATTGCGTCATTCGTAGCGTCTTTTCAAAATCGAGCTAAAAATCAAAAAGACGTTACGAAGGGCTTGTAACCATTTGTATTACAGCATGTTCGCGACACGCGCATCTTGTGAAAAGAGTGGCTGAAACGTAATTTTGTTTAACTTTTATTAATGTTTTATGTTAGAAAAAACGTTTGGGTTATTGTTCTTTTAAAGCAGCCCAAAAACAAACACGAAAACAACAGATTTATCTATCTGAAAATCACCGTCGATGGTAAAGCCGTCGAGGTTTCTACCAAGCGCAGGTGTGAACAATCAAGGTGGAATGGCCACGCTGGCCGTGCCATAGGCACAAGAGAGTCGGCCAAGGAACTAAACCAGTTTCTTGATTCCTTTGAGCAGCACGTATTCCATGTGAAACGGATGCTTAACTATTCTGACAGCGTCATTTCAGCACTGGCTATTAAGGATATCCTAACCGGGAATATTGAAAAACCAAAAATGATCATGGAAGTATTCCAGCAACATAACGACCAAATGAAAGCGTTGGAAGGCATAGATTTCGCTTCCGGCACTATTGACCGTTATCATGTGTCCCTGGAACATACCCGCGCTTTCATCAAATGGATGTATAAATTAGATGATAAACCGATCAAAGAGCTGGACCATGAATTTATCTCGAAGTATGCATTCTGGTTAAAAACCGAGCGGAAATGCAACCACAATACAACTATGAAGTATCTGGCCAACTTTAAAAAGGTGGTTTTGATCTGTGTAAAAAACAGGTGGTTGCCCGGAGATCCGTTTGCCAACTTCAAACTGACCAAAAAAACGGTCGAAAGAGTGGCGCTAACAGAGGCGGAACTTTTAAGAATAATAGAAAGGAAGTTTATTTCGGAAAGGCTGGATATTGTCCGGGATGTGTTCGTGTTCAGTTGCTACACGGACCTTGCTTACGCAGACGTAACAAATCTGAGGAGATCAGACATTAAAAAAGGCGTTGACAATAAGGAATGGATATTTATAAAGCGGCAAAAAACCAATTCGCCGTCGAGTCTGCCATTACTGGCTCAGGCCAGACAGATTATTTCAAGTTACCGGGAACATCCTAAATGTGCCGCTTCGGGAATGGTCTTGCCGGTGCTAACAAATCAAAAGATGAACGCTTACCTGAAAGAGATAGCTGATTTGTGCGAGGTAAAGACGGAACTCACCTTTCATATCGCGAGGCATACCTTTGCCACAACGGTAACGCTCAATAATGGTGTGCCGATAGAATCCGTATCTAAAATGCTCGGCCACGCCTCCATTAAGCAAACCCAGCACTATGCAAAAACACAGAACTACAAGGTGAGCAAGGATATGCTCCAGCTGGAAAAGACTATTATTAAGAAAAATCGTGTAAAGAAATAGTGGATAAAGAAAATCAAATTCTGGCGATGAAGGGACGGTAATTAAATTAACACTCTCTTCCCTATCCATAGGTGAATTAAATAAAAAGTTGGAAAATAACCAACTTTTTATTTATCTTTGATTATATCATTCCGGGAAGTCCCGGTTGCGACTGAATGTAGTAATGCAAAATTGTAAATGTAAAAATAAGGAGATCGCCGATGGGAAACAAAACACTGAGAAACGATGATCATCATCAAACAGAACAAATTAAGGGATTTTGCGAAAAAACACGCAGATGCCGCTAACAGTATTACTACCTGGAGAAAGGTAGTTCAAGAAGCGAATTGGGGACAGGGCACTGACATTTTAGCTGATTTCCCTAACGCTAAACTTATACCCGCAAAACGGGTCCGTTTCAAAATTAGAGGTAATAAGTACCGTTTAATAATCGAGGTGGATTATGCAGATAAGATCGTTGAAATACGGTTTGTCGGCACACATTCAGATTATGATACGATTGATGCGAGTACCGTTTAGGGGTTAAATTATTATTGAGATATGACCAAAAAGCATTGGTTCTTACTAGAAACTGAAGAACAGTATGAAGACGCTGTTTCAAGGTATGAGACTGTCAAGTATGCGACGGCAGGAGAAGATCACCAGGAAAAACTCCTGCTGGCACACTTGATTGAAATGTATGAAAATAAACACTGGGATTTGCCGGACGTTGATCCCGTTGAGATGATCAAGATACGCATGGAAGATTTTGGGTACCGCGCGGCTGACCTCGCAGCGGTGTATGGGGACAAAGGTACCGTAAGCAAGGTATTGAACTACAAACAACCTTTATCACTTACCATGATCAGGAAATTCAGCGAACTTTTGCGATTACCTATTTCTGCCTTGACAAAGGAATATGAACTCACTCACTAATTGGACAGGTTGTTAAACTAAAATTTAACCGCATCCAGCGAAAGGATTATCACATGCAAGGTTTTCAATCTACTTGACGACGCTGCTATTTTCTAAAACAATCTCTATTTTACTTCCGATGTAACAATCATAAGTGGGGCTATACATTATATATCCTAAATCAGTTAGCTGGTTGAGGCATTTATGATAGGTGCTGGTACTTTTGATATGGGCTTTGGCCATTAATAGCTTTCTGGTGACTTTTATTTTTTTTTGAAAGCCTGAGTCCACCCATAGATTCAGTAAACAGGTATATATACTCATATGCCAAACGCTAACGCTAGGGTCATCTGCAATCTTTGAATGCAGTTTTGACAAAGTAAAAAGTTCCGACATGATTTATTTGGTTTTGCCACTGATCATATTCTCTACGTCAGTGAGTTTGTAAAAGTGGATCCCTCCTACTTTTTGGGATTTAAGCTTGCCGCTGATCCTTAAGTTTTGTACAGTGCCTGTTGAGATTTCAAGCATTTTACGAACGTCTGCACATCTCAGCCACTCTTTTTTATCCTGTTGTTTTTCGGATAACAATAGCGTGATATCATGCAATAAGGTTTTCCTGAACGCTTCAAGATCATCCTTGGTTAGGATTTCTATAGCCATGAAATTGTATAAATTAATTATGGTGGAGGTACAAACGCTTGCGGTTAGTGCAAGAGAAATTAATTGTCAGGGATAATAAAAGCTCCATTGGGGATATCAGTTCAAGCCCGACAAAAAGATATAACTGATTATGCTATCGGCGTATCTGCTATGGATATGATACGATTATTGGTGAAGGAATCACCAACAAGGAATACTAGATAGTTGCGCCAGGGGTAAATTAATCAAACCGAAACAACAGTTGGCTAAAGCTTTGGATGGATCACTTCAAACTTATATTACACTTCCCTTTTAAAACAAAGATGGCCTCTCATAATTATTATGAGGGGCCATCATTTCAGAATTTATTAGCTTATATCTGCCAATATACTCTTGTTATTTTACCGCGTAAACGCTGTTAATAAATTGCTGTAATGTAGTTGGATTTCTTCCTAAAAAACTTTTTAAAGTATCATCTTCGACATCCATGGTATTTTGTGCTACAGCAGTTGCCCACATCGTAAACATTCCAATGTACATTTCAGGAACACCAAATTGCTTCAGGGTAGATTGAAATTCGGTAACTTCAGGAGATTGAAAAATGACCTTTTTATCGATTGTTGCTGAAATTGCTTCGGCTACCTCAGCAAATGAAACAGAGGATGTATTGGTCAAATTATAAGTTTTGTTTTCGTGACCTTCTGATGCTATTATACCGGCTGCCACTTCTGCCAGCTCTTCACGAAGTACGAAGCTGGCTTTACCTTCGCTAGCAGGAAAAAGAATTACCCCTGAATCAACAACCTTTTCTCCGGCAAATACGGGAACCATTTCCAGATATATACCGTTTTGAAGGATAGTATATTTTACACCGCTATTTTTAAGAAATTCTTCTGATTCAACATGTGAATTCTGAAATGCAGCGATCGCGGAATTTTCAAACCCTGGTTTCCTGACAAATGATGTATAAAAGATATGTCCAACCCCGGCATCTTTCGCCGCCTTGATCACATTAATATGTTGGGCAGTCCTATTTTCAACCGCCTGCCTGTCATTACTGGAAACTAACAATAATTTGCTTATGCCTTTTAAAGCACGCAGTAAAGAATCGTAATCGGTATAGTCGCCAACTCTTACATCTACACCTGTATGCTCAAAAGATTTAGCTTTACTCTTATCCCTAACCAAAACAGCTATCTCAGCAGGACTGTTACCTTTTTTTAATAAATGATCAATGGCATTCTTGCCAAATTGACCACTTGCACCTGTTACTAATATCATGTTACAAATTAATTTTTAACAAAGATAGATACAGAGATATACATTATATAGTTTGTTATTAAGAAATAGTACTATACCTTTGTATAGTAACAACTTTTGCTATGAAAGATTTAAATACATTGATTGATTGGGAGAAAACACAGCAATGTCCCCGTACCTATACTTTGGCTTTGACAGATACCTTGAATGTGATTAACGGAAAATGGAAACTCCCGATAATAGCATCCCTCATGCGGGACGTTAACCGATTTAAGGATTTATTAGAAAGAGTAGAGAAAATAACTCCGCGAATGTTATCGAAGGAATTAAAAGAACTGGAAATTAATGGCATTGTTGAACGCAAGGTATATAACTATACTCCAGTTCTCATCGAATATAAGTTAACGGAATCCGGCAAAGGTATTACGAAAGTTATCGATTCGATGATTGAATGGGGAATGATACATAGAACTCTGACAGTTACCCATGAACCTGCTTTAATTGATTAGTCTTACCAAAATCATGGTGCTTGATTTATTGGCCTGATCTATCGCCAATTAGATGACTGGTCAGCAAAAAATTTAAGCGGATGTAAATATCATTAATTGGGATAATTGATAAGGGATCTGAATCGTGCTTCTATCTAATGATATGAATTCAAACGGTTCAAATCACATATCTTATTTTTGCCTTTGACCCTACCTCTCCATTGCCTTTACAACATCAATTGCACGACAGAAATGCAGGCGTTTAAATTAATCATTCTCAATAGTGCCTGTTGTACGCAGTTTACGACTATAATCATTGAACCTGCGCCGATACTCACGCTCTTCGTTTAGTCTTTTATAAAGCACGTTACACCTCCATGCGCAGGCACCGCAGGCCAGGAAGGCAACTGCTAAGCAGGTCAATGTCTCCTTCCTTGCCTCCGCCCGTTGAGCTTCAGTCATTTTATCCTTCGTATGTTTCCTTCCAACCGCTCCAAAAAAGGCGAACATGGAAATTAAACAGGCCAATAAAATGTTTCGTACTATCGCTTTCATGATGAAAATATTAATTAAAATTACTAATTAAGTTAGTAATTTACAAGTGCTTCCTTAATTTAATTCGTAAATATTATTGTTTTTTCGTGCTTCTAAAACCCGTGTCCGTATGGTTTCTACGATATTGGATTCAGATATTCCCTGAAACCGGATCGTAGCATTTTCAGCATCAGTACTTTTCAAGGTCAGATACATTAACTTGCAAATTTGCAGGATAAAAGACTGGGTAATGATATAATCCTTAACCCTGAACAATTCCACCTGATCGATACGCTTAAAGAATATACCTTGGGTTAAAAGTATGTATTCATGGGTAATCAGGTATTGAAAACTGCGGATGTACAATAACCCATACCAGGCGAAACCGCATACCACCAAGCTGAATACAATAAAATAAGGGGACAGCCACCAAGCCAGTAAAAGAAAAGTAATGGCCAGCGTAATGAGTGGCAAGGCTTTCAGGAATGCGAACAGCATGGCCGGCCTTAATAGAATATCATCGTTCTGCGTCATGTTTTAATTGATCTAAAAAAGTTAATGAATGAACTGGTTTGCCGGTTCGGAAACGGGGGCGAATAGAAAAGGCCTCCTGGAAAGCATGCAAGGACACCTGCTCCTGGTCGAAAACCTTTAGGCAGTTATGGCGATAAATATGAATTTCTGTATCCTTATAAAGTATGCGGATAGGGATATTTTTGATAACGGCTGTTAATTTGATATCCGTGAGATGCCCTACCAGGTCTTTTCCAAATACTAATATCACTTTGCGGCCCGTAAAACTTTCCCTGATCCAATTGGCCTGTTCCGCATGCAGCTTGTTACCGGTGGCTATAAATGCGAGTTGCTCCAGCCGGGGAAAACGATGGCGGTTAAAAGTAATAAAGGCCATCTCTTCCATGACCGAATAAGTAATGATCAGATGTGTGGCGCTTGGAGTGCCTGCAACCCATAGGTTTTGGGTGGAGGGAACAATGTGGAAACCGGCATCATAACGTTCAACCTGATCTCCATAGTTAAAGCTCAAATCGGCTGCTACATTAAAAAAGGCCTGGATTTCCAAAGGAATGCCCAGCCTTGTTAGCAACGTGTTCATAGCTTACCTTCCTTTGCGGGACTGCGATTGTTCAAATTGATGAGGCTTAAATCCATGCTGATCCTCGATATCTTTGATTGCCTGGTGATAACCGGGGCTTAATTTCTCAGCAGATTTTTGTTCACGCTTCTGATTGAATAGGGCATTTAACCCTTTATACACCATATAAGAAAGCCCGCCATCGATTAAAATAGATGCAACCAGCCTCAATTTATTGGAGCGGATACCGTGATGATCGGTACCTGAGTAGTTAAATTTAGTACCATCAGCGATCTGCACCTCTTTACCTTTTCGATAAGCTTCTTTTTGGGCAGGTGTAAGAAATTCATTATTAACCATGTCGGGTGCCAAAATCTTTTCTGTATCCGATACAATGTATTCTTTAGTTTCCGCATCGTATTCGACCAGCATTTCTTTTTTGCTACCGTGGTTATATAGGGTGATCTTCAGTAAACTGGCAACCTCCCCTTTTTGCAATTGCCTGGCCTCGGTTTCGTTCAAGAAATCAGGTATTTCCGGCTTGCGGTAAATGGGATGGATCAATAAGTCCAGTTTGCCAGCTTCATTCGGTTTAATGGAAATCTTCGCGTTGATGGATTTGATCTTGATGTTATCAGTTTCCAGGTCATGCAGTTCCAGCATGGCCGTACGGCGACCTGAAAGCAAAGCTCTCAGGTCATCGACATTTAACAGGAGTTGACCTCCTGCGGCCAGCCCAATGGTCTCCAGATCCTTGATCGGGAGCTCATTTTCATGAAAATTAACGAGGTTCATTTATCGTCCGATTTTTTGTTGCTGTCCTTGTTCTTCGGCCTGGCCCTGTTCTTCCTCCAAAACCATCTCTGGTTCACGAGGGTTAGTTTTGGCTTCCAACAGGGATTTATAAAGGCCGTATTCTGGCTTCAATACTTTTCGGGTTCCTTCAGCATCTTCTACTTTGATGCTTTTATTTTTGTAGGTTTCGAGTACCTTGTAGGTAGTATCCATATAGGCGATGTCATCACCTTTTTTGAAGCCTTGTGCAACATCTACACCTTGTTTTTGCTCCCTTTTTGGTCGACTCCTAATAATAGACTAACAGCCTTTTGGGCATCTCTTGATGCTTTGACAATCTCGAAAGGCTCATCCTTTAAGATCTTGACAAAATTGTTCATATAGGATGCCTGCACCCCAAAGTAATGTCCTGTCTTCAGTTCTCCTCCAATCAGAACAGAAGCTATTGCCGCGCGAAGTTCTTCCCCTGCGTAGTCCATCGAACCGAATTTGCCTTCCATGGGACGGTTAAGCCGGCTTTCGTGTCCTGTCCAGTGTACCAACTGATGAATTGCGGCTTGGTAGTACATCATCTCCTCCTCAAAGTTTTCTTTTTCCGGCAGATGAATCTGATCTTTTTCTTTATCATAATATACTTCGAGCCCACCGTGAACAATTAGCGCTTTGCTGTCGGCAATTAATTTTTCGGCCTTTTCTACAGGCGACAAGGTTTGACCTTCATTTTGCTTTTCCAAAAACTCGGCTAAGGGTTGAACATCTTTCAACTGGCTGCCGTTGAATAGAAAAGCCCTTCCGAGTTGTGGCTTGTCAAACTCAACTGTTTTGGTTTGCGTAACTCCTTTATCGTCTTTGATAGTTTTCCCATCTGCGGTGCGGATTGCCTGTATGTCGCTGGTCTTAGGAAACTCGATCAGCGTTCCTTTTTCTCCTTCTTTTACCCAGGTTCCTGCATAACGTGCAGCATCGGCTTACATCCAGCGTGGATCATCATGGCGCTGCATACCCAGGATCAGCGCATTCATGGCGCTGTATCCTTTTCCTGTAATTGGGTTGATCGGTTTAACAAAGGCAGGCATGCCGTTTTCTTTAACCGGTTTTTTGAAACAGGGAATTACCCTCTTTGATCTCAGCGATCAGCTTGTCTGAAAGCTGGATCGGCAGTGCTTTGAAAGTTTTGCTCATTTTCTTGTTTTTTTAGCAGTTCGTATAAAAATTTAATTGGATTGATGTATTGATGCTTGTAGCAAATGCTGAAATGTAAATGCTCGCCGGTCACAAAACCGGTAGCACCGGTGATGCCGATAGGCTCACCAGCGGTTACGCTATCGGCGGGTATTACAAATATTTGGCTGAGGTGGCCGTAGATGGATTCAACCGCTCCATGGGCCAGCCGGATGTTCATGCTGAGGCCATGATCATAGCCGGTTGATCTGACAAAACCATTCAGGATCGCATAAACGGTGTCATGACGGGCATTGAGGTCAACACCCGCGTGCATGGCATATTTGCCGGTCAGCGGGTGGATACGGTAACCGTATTCAGAATTTATTTTAAGGTGTTTGAGGGGCAGGAAGACCAGGCAAAAGCTGATCAGTAGTTTCATCGGCTATAGGATTTGGCCATTTCCTGCTTTTGCGCAGGGCTAATTGAATCCAACACTTTGTCCTGTATATCGGGATGATCGTTGGCAATAGCTAATGCGGAAAATAAAGCCTGGGAGGTTCCCCTGTCCTGCAATAGCATGATCTTATACATCGCCTTAAAATCATCAAGCGGCATAGACGAGCCATTGCTGGTCAAGTCATTAAAGATCTCCTGTTTATCTTTCAGCATCATGACCTGTGCGGAAGGGTAAAAAGCTTCCCCGCCCTCGGGGAACCGTACATAATTCTCCGTTTCAGACCGGACGTAAGTTAACACGCCTATCTGGCCCCGTTTGGCATCCCGGTCAATTTCCGGACCCGGCTTCACCAAAACGAGTGTTCCTTCTAAATTTTGATTTTCCATAATTTTTAAATGTTTGAGATTTTACCGGCCTGGTTTTCGGCTTTGGGTGAGGTCGAGAGCCTCATTCAGGCGTATCGTCGCCTCGCGGTGAAGTTCCGGGTCGTCCTGCAGGAGTATATAGGCTTTTTTCAGGTGGTCGGGAGATCCCGATGCCCGCAGCAAAGCCAGGGTTTGCAGATTTTGAGCCACGGGCGGCCACTGCACCGATTTGTATTTTTCAGCCAGTTCCTTCAATTCTTCGGCAGCTTTCAGGACAAACAGTGTCTTAGCGCTGAAGGCATCTACTTCCTCGTCCTCAAACCCTACTCCTATTTTATCTACTTCAAAGTCTGTTAGTTTTATGATGCCGATCTTACCGGCGTGGTCAGATGTCCAAAGTACCGGGCTGATCATAACCATTATGCCCATAGTTTCTTCCTGTTTCATGTTGATTGCTTTAAATGTTTATTAGGTTTTTTAGTGGCTGGTTACCTGAAAGGATTTACCTTTTCAGGCCCCTGGCTTGATCTATTCCAAGAAATTGGTCTAATCCGATGGTTACAGCATCGTAAATGCTGCCGTTCTTTTTAACCAGTTCCATCGCGGTGCGGATATGTTTTTGTGTTCCATGATCCAGTAAAAGGGCAATGTTCTTCAGGTCCTTAAAATCATCCACGGATAAGCTCAGCGCATGTTGGTGCATAAAATCATAGATGTCACCTGGCTCTTTGAAGGTGAGCAGGGCGTCGGCACCATAAAAGCCTACCTGGTGGTCATCAAAACCTACATAAAATTCATCCGTGTTCAGGATCGCTGCGGTTATAAAGCCGATCTCACCCTGTTTCTGTACCGGGTCATCTTTCAAATCGGGGTGTACCATTAGCAAATAGGGTAACTGTACTTCATCAGGCTCTTTCATTTCTTCATCGTGGCTTTAATGGGTGTAGCGGGCGTTGGTGGCTTGAAAGCCAAAACCATTTCCTGTATTTCCTGGCTGATATGGTTAAAGTTCTGCCGGAGTTTTTCATCCAGTTTCCCGCCGAAATCATAAAATGAAGGCAGAGGTTTATATCCTTTTTCCTCCCGTTTAATGGCTTCCATATCGAGGTTGATGCGGCAGTTTATAGGGGAGGTTTCAAATTGCCCGGTAAACTTATCCTGTGCATCGGCGGCGATCACGCCAACCATTTCGCCGGAATTGAGTGAGGCTATCTTTCCTGCGGGTATAAGCGCTTCCAACTTTTCATTCAGAGAGGTAGAGGTTTTATTGCGGTCAATGGATAAGCCCTCACCGATCTGTTTGGATTTACCAAAGAGGCGCTCCAGCCATTCTAAGGTGTCTTTGTTCCTGACAGAGCCGGAAAGCACGGTACCCACTACAGCGGTGATGGTCGCCGTGGTATCTTTTCCATATTGCTGGTTGAATTGCGGCAATTCCTGTAAACCCATTAAGACGGCTACCTTGTTAGACCTGGCCGTGGCAATGAGGTTTTCCACGCGGTGAACGAACAAGGTAGGCACCTCATCGACGATCAGTGCAGATGGCAAGTTGCCTTTGGTATTGATCAGCTTGGTGAGGCGGTTAATGATGATCGAATAGCAGGCCGAATTGATATTTTGGGTATTCGGGTCGTTGGCCAGTACCAGCATGCCGGGATTTTCCTTATCGGAATTTTCAAGTCAAAGTCATTGCCGGAGAATACCCAGTACGTTTCTTTTGTCGCCAATCGGCTGATAAAGATCTTCAGTGTTCCGATCTGTCCCTCCAACTGGTCGAAGGCCTTAGCATTATAAGCTGTCATAAATGGCGATAACAGGGAACGCAGTTCCGGCTCGGAGGTCAGCGCATTAAATATTTCCTCGTAAGAGCGGTTCAGCAAGGCAAGTACATGCGGGAAGCTGGAATAGATGCCACCTTTGTATTTGCTCATAAAATACACGCAGGAGGCTAAGAAGTTGATAGCGGACTGCGTGAAAAACTGGTCACTGCCACCGGAGCGGTCCCCTTTTTTTAAAGCCTCCACCAAAGCCTCGGCAGTTTCTGCCGCGTCAGCCAGTGACTTGATATAATCGGCCCGCCAGGGGTTGATCCTGCGGCTTCTTTCGATATCATTTAAATTGATGACATGAAAGGCAAAGCCTTTCAATTTTCCGTTTTGCTTGGCCAGCAGGTAGTGGTAATACGCAATGTGGCCGAGATCAGGAAATTTGAAATCGTACAGGCAAACGGCAAACTCTTTGCTTATCAATTGCCTGATGAAAGGATTTACAATGAAAAAGCTCTTACCTGAACCGGGGGTGCCGATGACCATGGTGCCGCGAAAAACGTTGCAGATATTGATCCAACCTTTTCTCACCTTTCCTTTGTAATAGAAAAGCATGGGAATGTTGACCGAATACGGCGTATTCACTAGCTTGACCGGTTGCATAAAACTTTCGGCTTCGGTGTTCCAGATATCTTTGCCAAGTCCCGATTTGATGAACTTGGAAATGTTGTCCATAGACATGCTCACCATGAGCGCCCCGGCAAAAGAGCAGATCAGGTAAAGCAGGTTATACCAGCTGGTATAGGCAAATGCTACCTGGGAGGCACGACCCGCAAAAACAAGGCTGCCAAAGAACAAGAACAGACCGATCGCAAGCGGGTAGATGATATGCTTTTCAGGGTCGAGGTCTGTTTTCTTTTTTGCCAGCGTACCGATGCTGACCAGGCAGATGAGGCCAAACGTGGTCAGCTTACTATAGACCAGGCCGGAGTAAATGACCAGGTGGCTGAGCTTATCCAGTGGCGTAAAAAAAATGCCCCAGAAAGGAGCATCATGATAGATAAAAATAGCAGCTTCTATGCCTATAGAAATATAAATGGCGCATTGCAGAAACACATGGAGCTTTTGCTGCTCTCTCGTTTCTTCCAAATAAGGAATGATATCAAATGAAGTAAGTCACCGGCTTTTGCGGATGGCTTGTATAGCTTGGCTATAGAAATTGGTGGTTAGCGCTCCTTATTCTTGCGCCGCACATACCGCTTGATTATTTTATGCACTTTAGGTTCCCCGTTTATCGGTGCAAAAATGATATGCTCCGGCCAGACCGGCGATTTTGATGCAGCAGCGATCTCATGTGGAAAAACGGTATTATGGTAAGTCAGGTTGATGAAGAAGCCGTTGGCTTTTTTACGGCAAGTGATCTCCTTGAAACTGATCGAATTCCAGCAATTATTAACTTCATAAAAGCTGTTGTACTTTTTATCTACAAAAAATACCTGCCTGCTATTTCAGCCAAAGGCAGCCTGATGTCTGATGCTATCCGCCATTCCGGATTGAGTTCATCAAGCTTCGCATTCTCCCCATCTGGGTCTAAAGCGCTAAAGGAATGAAACCAGTAAACGAGGATATTTTCGGGTAGTGTTTCAGCAAAAGGCCCTTTATAGTTGTTTCTAATGGCGGGGTCGTACCAAAGTTCGATGTGATCTTTAAAAGAACGGGCCTCCCCCATATCGATCTTATTTTCCGGATCTGCTACTTCGATAAAATAAAGCGATTGGGCATCAACATAAAATAACGTATCACCCAATTGGATCACCGGGCGTGGCCTTTTGTAAGCAGTAATCTGTTTCATAATTAAGAAATAAGTGTTTGTTAACGTTTAATTCCAACCGAAACTTCCTCCAAGGGCTCGTCGACATCTTCAATGAACAACTGAGCTGCCTACGCCTGTTTTTCCCTTTCAGCGATCTTTTGGCTGATCTCCATTTCCAGTTTCTCCATATCCTTTTTTAAGGAAGCCAGTTCATACTCCTGGTCAAATGGCCTTTGGGATAGCTCCCGAACTTCCGGTATCTGCCGGTTTATACCGTCCAGTTCCTTTTCATAACGTTCCGCCATACCGACAACCCTATTGATAGCATCCAAAAAATACCTGGCGGCGTGTTTGGGATTATCAATGTTTGGTGCCCCACCGTTTTGCATGTAATCCGGCTTTCCAATAGCAGCACCCAATACCCTTGCTATCTCATTCGCGGTGCGGTCATCACTTGCTACATAACAAACGCGGCTGCTCTTCTCTTTTTCCAGTTCTTCTGAGGCAGCTACAGCAATATCTGCAGGGCCACCAAGACGATCTTATCATTGCCACCAAAATTTGCACCTAAAAATCCCGTCGTCTTAATCATTTGAACATAGTTGTACAGGTTATAATAAATGTAGCCGGCCCGCAAATGTGTCAATTAAATGTCCGGTAAGGCGTTTAAAAGCTGTTCCACATCATGCGAACCAAGGATGAATCCGGTGCCGCTATCCAGATCCGCACCCCAACTGCTGAGGTGAACCACCCGTTTTATTCCGGAACTTTTAATAGCTCGTGCATAATTTTTACCTACCTTTTGGTAAAATGCTCTGGAATCGGCCGTTTTAAAATTTGGCGGCAACATGGCATATAATGCATCGTTACCCACAAAAGCAGAAGAAAGGAAATCAGCATCCTCCACCGAACCTATGGCCGCTGTAGCCCCTGACGCTTCAATTTCATTCCGCTTTTCCGGGTCACTGGTAATTAGCGTTACCCGGTGACCTTTTTCCAGCAAGTCATTTACAAGTGGCTTGCTTACATTTCCTAGTGAGCCTGTTATTATAATTTTCATCTTAATTTATAAACTATTTCTTATCACATTGTACAAAGCACTCATTGTTTGCCAACAGAGTTTCGAATCACTAATCCTGCCCAACTTCTAAAAGGCTGCCATTTTTTGGCAATGCTTTCCAGTTCCTTAAAATCCGAATGCACCTGTAGGTGATATAAAGCTGTCATTGCCCGTTGTAGTCGCAGCTCGTTCTTTGGAAAAACATCCGTATGTCCTGCACCCCGTATCAGGATCAATTCTGCAGAAAAAGGTCCAATACCCGGTAATTGTTGCAGTTTTAATAAGGCTTCATTGATTGGCATAGCTTTAAGTTGCTCACTGTTTAGCCAATCACTTTGTGCGGCGGCTTTTCCAAGCGCCCGTAATTGTTCAACTTTTCGGGCAGCTAAACCTTTTACAAACGCAAGTTCAGCTAAAATTTCGGGCATCGGGAAAGCGTGTATCATCCGGTCTCCTAAATCTGCCATTACCCCGTATTCCCTGGCTATCTGATCACTGACCGTTGCTGCATAACTTACTGGGAGCTGGTGACCGATGATGGCTCTTGCAGCTGCTTCAAAGGGCGTCGGGAAAAGTATCGGGCGAAGACCGTACTGGCGTTTCCATGACTGATTCAAAACTTCGTCACTGCAAACCATACTTTCAAAAGCATTGCCATCGGTATTCAAGAACAAAATTCTTTCCAAATTAGTGCGGATCTCCTTAAGGCCTGCCTGAAAGGAATTAGCGATTAAAAGAGCAGATAATTCACCGTCTACCTGGCTGATACGGACCGATATTGTTTTCCATGAATTTTCTAAAGCAAATGTAAGGTCAAGCGTCGGACTGTTTTGATTGGAACTTGGAGAATCCGTTACAAAAGCTGATGCCGACGCAGCAGCAACACTTAGGGCTAACGAATAGCTCCCTGTATAATTTAAGTTTATGAGATTTGAATGATTCATAATGTGTGGATTTAATGAGCTCCCTGAACCACGGCAGCTTCGCCCTTTTTTATTTTTGCTAAAAACACCAACGGAAGAATAACGGCGCAGATAAGCCCGATGACCATAAAACCTTCACTATAAGAAATGAGGGCCGATTGCCTGCTTAATGTTCCGTCCATTATTCCCATAGCCATCACTTTGGCTTGCCCGGGCGATTTACCATTGGCGATCAGCTGGTGGGTCAACTGGTACATCCGCTCTTTTGCAGCCGTATTATACAATGAAAGATTGCTCATCAGGTCAATTCGGTGGCTAGCAATCCTGCGGGTTACATAAGTGTTCACCACCGCTATACCTACAGATCCGCCTAATAATTGCAACATATTGGAAAGGCCCGACGCCTGACCTATATCTTTTCCTTTAAGCCCTGCCAGTGTTAAACTTGCTGCCGGTACAAAAATGAATCCGAAGCCAAGTCCTCTAATCAGTTGTGGCCACAAGAAATCCCATTCACCGGCCGCCGGAGTAGCTAAGCGATAGGTAATATATTCATAGGCAATCACTGCGGTAAACCCGATGATCAACAATATTTTAGGACTGATGCCCTTCTTTAATAAAGCCCCGTTAACACCCATAAGCATACCGGTGAGGAACGCTCCGGGTAAGATTAGTAATCCGGTCCTGGTAGCGTTCCAGCCCAAAAAGCTTTGAACAAAAATGGGGTAAAGAAATACCGAACAGTAAATGGCAATGCCAAAAGCAAAGCGGAGTGCAGAACCAACCCATACGTTCCTGTTTTTTAAAACCCGGATATCAACCACCGGGTTTTTAGCTTTGAGTTCTCTGACAATAAATAGAAAGATACCTGCAATACCCAGGATTAGTACCAGGATAATAAAATTACTGGCGAACCAGTCTTTGCGTTCTCCTTCTTCCAATAAAAGCTGCAGGCTACCAATCCCAACGATCAGCGCAAGTATACCCCAGTAATCTACTTTACCCTCGAGCTTCTTTTTTTCGCCTTTGATAAATTTCCAGGAAAGTATGGCAGCAGCAATTCCGATGGGCACATTCACGTAAAAGATCCAGCTCCATGAATAATTATCGGTTAGATAACCGCCCAATACCGGGCCTAATGTTGGACCCATTACAATGCCTGCACCAAAAATGCCATTGGCTTTATCCAGTTCTTCGGGCGGGAATGTTTCCACCAGCACCGTTTGCGCCGTAGCCAGCAAAGCCCCGCCACCAATTCCCTGAACAAACCGCCAGGCTACAAGTACCCATATCGAACCTGAAAACCCGCACATGAAGGAGGCAAAGGTGAACAAAACGACTGAGGCCGTAAAGTAAAGCTTGCGCCCAAATAGATCGCCAAGAAAACCCGTTAGCGGAATAATAATGATGTTAGAAATGGCGTAAGCCGTAATTACCCATGCCGTTTCTTCTACCGTTGCACCCAAATTACCTGCAATATCTCGCGTTGCCACGTTCACAATAGAGGTATCGATCAGTTCCATAATGGCGCATGTGATCACGGTAATGGTGATCAGCCATTTCCTCGCACCGGTTTCATGCGTTGGTCTTGCACTTTCTTCTATTGCAGCTTCCATATTAATTAGTTTTTACTTTCGCATTAACACTCATGCCTGCACGTAGTGGATACTTCATATTTTTATCCGCTACCATAGAGATTTTAACGGGGATACGCTGGGTTACCTTAACAAAGTTTCCGGTTGCATTATCGGCCGGGAGAAATGAAAAGCGCGCACCGGTAGCCTGTGAAAACGACTCGACCTTACCGTGAAATGTGGTATCGGAATAGGCGTCTACGTCAATATCCACCTCCTGACCAACCCGCATTTTTTCTATTTGCGTTTCTTTAAAATTGGCAATTACCCAAACCTGGTTGTCGTTGGCAATGGCCATAAGCGGTTCGCCAATGGCAACCACCTGGCCTACCTGCACATTCTTTTTCGATACGATGCCATTTGCAGGTGCTTTAATAGTGCAGTAAGATAATTGCAGCTTCGCTGCATCAAGGTTTACCTGCGCTTGTTTTACTGCTAAGCGGGCTATACTTATACCTTCGCTGGTGTTAGAAACTTGGGTGCGGGTGTTGGCTATTTCCAGCCTACCGGCTTTGATCTGTTTTAATAATGAATTTCGTTTGCTTACAACCGACTGTAATTTTGCTTCAGCTTCAGCCTTATTAGCTTTAAACTGTTCAAATTGCTGCTGCGTTGCTGATTTTTGTTCTAAGAGTTTTGCATAACGGTCAAAATTTCTTTCTGCAACTTGTAGCTGTTCTTTGGCCGAAGCAATATCTGCTTCCGCAGCAGTTAGGGTAGTAGCAACCGCATCGGAGTTAGCAGTAACATTGGATACGTTGACACTTGCGGATGTCTTATTATTATCGGCTAATGCCACATTTTTCTCAGCCTGTGCTAAAGCGATTTCCGCCTGCGACACTGCTATTTTGAAAGTAGCGGTATCTAAAACGATCAGCACGTCTCCTTTTTTCACCGGTTGATTATCCCCAACGCGGACAGCGGTTACCGTACTGTTCACTTTAGGAATTACCGGGCTGATATCCGCTTCTAACTGGGCATTGTCAGTCCCTTCACCAGAACATCCGGCTAAGGCAACGGAGAAAAGCGATATGATGATTAAATGGTAGCAAAAGGTTTTCATAGGGGTTAGTTTTTAGAGTTTTGAATTGTTCCGGTTGATAGCATTAGTTTTTTGTAAGCCAAAGTTGCATTGGCCTTGGCAGTTGCAAGGTTCAACTGTGCTTGTAACAAGGAAGTGTTTGCGATCAGAAAATCGGTTGGTGTGGTGGTTTGAGCGTTTAATTTGTTCCCCTCAACCCGATAGTTTTCTGCTGCCTGAAGCACTTCACTTTCATTAAGTATTAATTTTTCCTTTGATTTTTTGTACTCCAGGTAAAGGCTGTTTACTTCTTTCAGAATCTCTTCTTTTTCTTGCAGTGCTGTATAATCAAGCTGGCGGGCTATTGATTTGCGCTCATTTACCTGATGTTGATTGGTATATAAAGCAGAGATCTTCCAGCTCAGGTTAAGCCCTGCCAAGGCCGAGTAATTAAACGCATTTACATTGGGTATAATCCTTTGATTAGGCCGGTCGTAATTGTAACTCCCAATAATACTAATGGCAGGTAAATAATTCGCTTTAGTTGCCCTGGTCATAAAGCTTGCAGCCTCAGCTCTTAATTTTAAACTTCGTAGCTCAGGTCTTAGGTCAATTGCTGCATTTGAATATTCAGATAGCGCTTTAACTTCATTAACAGCTTGAATATACGTGTCGGGAATGAGGATGATTGTTAACGGATCGATACCCATTGCCAGGCACAAATTATAATTCAATGTTCCTGAAAGCGCAGTAAAGTCTGCTAAGTTGGCCAGCAAGGTTATTATTGATAGGTCCACCTTGCGAACATCATTTTCCAAAACGATACCCTGAAGCCGAAGTTTCTCCAGGTCATTACGGCTGCTTTTCAATGCCTCAATATTCGCCGTCACAATTTTTTCAGACGCCTTTACATTGTAAAGATTGAACCAAAGATCAATAATCTGTTTATCCAGCGCTAAACTACCGGCATGATAGTCCGCCCGGCTTGCTTCCGTTTCTTTTTTAAGTGCTTTTACCGTGTTGTTGATCTTGCCACCTGCAAACAATAGCTGGCGCAATTGTAAGGCATTATAAGATTGATTTAGAATTTGCGGATTAATGGCGAATGACCCGGCCGGAAGCTGAATAATAAATGGAGATATGTTATTACTCAGACGTTGAAATGTACTGTTAACCATCAGTTCCGGTAATGCGCCGATAACGGCTTGTGATGCCCGGCTTCCAACAATCTCAATTTGTGTGCTGTCAGCATGTAATTTGTAGCTGTGATCGTGTGCCATTAACAGAGCATTGTCTAATGTCAGATTTTGAGTTTGCTGAGCTAAACAAACCGCTGGTGAAAGCATAGATAAGACTAATAATGTTCGCCTTGCGTTAAATAAATTAAATAACATATTTTTGATTTTGGTTGACTGATGAAATATGACGCCACAAAAGTAGTAATCATTTATTACATTATTTGTAATAAATGATTTTATTTTAATTAATCATTTATTACTATAATTTCCATAGGTTTGTAAATAATGAAGAAGACTATAGATGAGCGGCTTTTCGAATTCGAAAAGAAACATGAGAATAACTGGCAGCACATTATTTATAACCTGAGAAAGCACATGGATTTTTGGACAACTAAAAATGTCAATAATCCATCCGGGAAAATAAAGCACTCTTATCTGCCGGTACTATTCGGCATTCGTGTAAACGGTAGTACTGCTACTCAAATTGCGAAACGATCCGTGGTTATCAAACAGAATATCAGCAGGACCATCAAAGAACTGGAAAGTATTGGCATGGTCACTACGAGAGTAAATAAAAAGGATAAAAGGAGTGATCGCCTGGACCTAACACCTGAGGCCAAAGAATTTATTCTGGAAGCTCATTTAAAAGTGGAAGAGTTACAGGATACTTATAAAAAACTGGTGGGTGAGCGCGATCTGGAGATCGCTAAAGAGGTAGTTTTGAAGATAATTGCTTACCATGAAAGCTTAAATGAGACGAATGACGATACAGACGATGAAATTTGATCACTTAGTGTAACTGTAATTATATAATATTAAAAGTCTCCTGTCCTTTACTTATATAAAGTTTGCTAAGCCGATTTTTATAAGGTAAATTTGACTTCCAAGTTTATTATCTTATTACTTACTTAAATAATAAGATAGCCACGCACTTCCCTCCGCATAATAAAACAAAAACAATTAATCATTTATTACTTTATTGTAATATATGATTACTATATTTGTCCCAACACAAATTTTCGCAATGCGCGTATGCTTATTTATCTTACAATATTAAAGTTCAGATCGTATTAGCAGATTTAATGCTTTAAGAAAGAATTTTATCGTCCTCTTCGTAGACGAGTTTCCGGTAAAGGATTTTACGTTGCAAACTAATTTAAAGTATAAGTTTATTTTTTGTTGATAGTGGAGTCAATAAGTCAATTTCAAATTAAATTATCTATGTTCAATGATTTTTCATTTTCTATTATAGCCAAATGCATCCAAAGCTTTATTAATAATATGCACTGAAAAAACATTTATCTATATTTATATACATCTAATCACAATTTATGACTAAAGCTTTACTAATAGGTATTGTAGCCCTCTTTTCATTCTCAAAGCTCTCCGCACAAAGCAAAATGGTAACCGGAAAAGTTACAGAAAGTGAAACCAGTGCTATACTGACTGGTGTTTCCGTCAAGGTAAAAGGAACCACTATTGGTACCATAACCGATACTGAGGGACGGTATTCATTAAATGTTCCCTCCAGCACAAGCGTGCTGGTATTCTCACAAGTAGGTATGCAAGCCGCCGAGTCAATTATTGGTGCTCAAAACATAATTAATGTTCAGCTAAAGCCTGATTCCCGTCAGTTGAATGAGGTGATTGTTAACGCCTTGGGTATTGAAACGCAGCGTGATAAGTTCGCTTCTTCTGTTTCCACAGTGAAAGGTAAAAGCGTAGCGCAAAGTGGGGAGGCCAATTTGTTATTAGGAATGAGCAACAAACTCTCCGGCGTTTTGATAACACGCAATGGTGGCGATCCCGGTTCGGGCGGTTACATACAAGTACGCGGGCAAAATACTATTAATGGCAACGCGCAGCCGCTGTTTATTATAGATGGTATGCCGGTAAGCAATTCTAATGACAACCTGGGTGCGGCAGCAGCAAATGGTATTGTACAGCAATCACGCATTAATGATATCAATCCCGAAGATATTGAGAGTATGGAGGTGCTGAAGGGTGCTTCGGCCGCAGCCCTGTGGGGCACACGGGCTGCTAACGGCGTCATCATTATCAAGACCAAACGCGGCAGAAACACCAATGGGAAATTGAACATCACCTATAAATCTACCGTTTCATTTGACCGGGTGAATAAATTGCCGCCATTGCAGTCCACCTATGGACAAGGTTCAGGTGGCTTGTATAACCAGGGCAATAAAGTAAGTTTCGGGGATCTGATCGCTTCACGTGGTGATGGAGGCGATACTTACATCACTGCGCCTGGCGCTGCAGGCTATCAGGGATATGTTACGTTTCCTGATGGTTCGCAGCGGTACGCGATAGCTTCGGGTACTGCGGCTAATCCGCACGGTGGTAAAAACTCAACAGATACGTATGATCATTACAAGGATATATTTCAAACCGGCCACTTTTGGGAGAACAATTTGACCTTGAGCGGAGGCGATAGTAAGTCTACCTTTCTCATGAGCTATGGAAACCTCACCCAAAATGGCATCGCTAAAGCACTTAGCCGGTATGTGCGCAACAATGCCCGCATCAATGCTGCCACACAATTCAACAAATGGCTGCGCGGGTCTGCAAATATCGGTTATGCCAAAATCAATTCTCAGCGTAATCAGGAAGGCGATAACGTAGACGGACTGATGCTAGGTGCTACCCGTACCCCGGCCGATTTTGATAACCGTTATTACACCGGAACTTATACCAACACCACAGGCGAAACATTCCAAAATGCGCATGTATCATATCGCAATCCCTTGGGAAAGGATTTAGGAACGATATACGCCAACCCGATCTGGAACTTATACAACAACCGCAACAGCAGTGATGTAGACCGAATTACCGGAACACTGGAATTAAATATTACGCCGGCCAACTGGCTAAATATAACCGGACGGACGGGTATTGATAATTTTAGTGATGACCGTACAGAGCGCTTTGCACGTAACTCGGCTACCTTTCTGAATGGTTATTTGTCTAAAAACCTGCTAACGGAAAAGCAGTTTAATACCGATGTTTTTGCAAGCGCTAATAAAGCCTGGAGCGACCGGTTTAAGGGTACATTGCTGGTAGGTTTTAATTATAACAACAGGCGCCGCAGCACACGCTCGGATGCTATCTCAAATTTAATTGTACCTACGGCACCGGATATATTAACCAATGCCCTGAACTCGAATTTGGTTGCCGGAAACAGCACTTCACTCATCAGAACTTACGCTTACTATTTGCAAACAGACCTGGAGGCGCTCGATATGTTCTATCTTACGCTTACTGGTCGTGATGAAAGCGCTTCTACCTTCGGGAACAGAACCAGCAGCAGCTTTTTCTTCCCGTCGGCAGCGCTGGCATGGCAGTTAACTAAACTGAAAGCATTTGATCGGCTTACTTTTCTTGATTTTGCAAAGCTTCGCGTCACCTGGGGGCAGGTGGGTATTCAGCCGCAACCCTATCAAAATTTCACTGTATTCAGCCCTGCGGTGTACGGCGATACTTTTACCCGCGGCTTGGCATCTACCAGTGCGCTTTATGGCGGCGGCTATAGCCGCAGCCTTGTTCAAGGTAATGATTATCTGAAGCCTGAGCGTAAAACTGAAACCGAACTGGGCCTTGATCTGCGGATGTTCAAAAGCCGGGTAACTTTTTCAGCTACCGTGTACGCCAATAAAACAAAAGATGCTATTCTGTCCCTTAATGTACCTAACGAGACCGGCTTCACCGTTAGGAATACTAACGCTGCTGAGTTATCCAACAAAGGTATCGAACTGGATGCCGGAGCCGATATCATAAATCATAACGCCTTTAGGTGGAATATATCGGCTAACTTTTCAGCCAATCGCAATAAGGTGAACTCTTTGGCCGGTGCCACGGTGTACACCTTACCTGATGCATTTTTGCAACTGGCCTCTCTCATACCCGGTCAGGCTTTTGGTGTGTTTTATTCTACCGATTTTCTGAAAGATGGATCGGGCAAGTATATTTTGGATAAAAATGGCTTTCCTCAGCCGGGTATCAGCAACGAAATTGTGGGTAACCCCAATCCAAAATGGCAGGGCGGCTTGGGTACTACATTATCTTATAAAAAACTGTCGCTATATGTACTGTTCAGCCGGGTAGCCGGTAACGCTGTATTTAACGGAACGCGCGGTTCATTGTACAGCATTGGTACCCATGGTGATCAAGGCCAAACAGCTATTTCACCTGCCGGAGGCGTACGAGATGTGAACGGTACACTTATTCCATCAGGCACCTCCTTCCAGGGCTATATTACCGATTTTGGGGCCGGTCCGGTAGCTATTAACCAAGCTTGGTGGCTGGGCCGCGGCTCAGCCAGCAATACCGCGTCCTACAAGCAGTTTGTAGAAGACGCCAGCGCCACCCGCCTGCGCGAGGTTACCCTCACCTATACGTTGAACTCACCTGCTTTTCAGCAGTTGACACATCTTTCTGCTGTAGATTTCAGCATTACGGGAAGGAACCTGATGCTGTGGACGAAATACACCGGCGTTGACCCGGAAACCAATGTAACCGGCGCGGGCCTGTCACGCGGGCAGGATTGGTTCAACAACCCTAATACCCGGTCTCTATTATTTTCTATACAAATCAGATATTAATCACATTTCGATCTGCATTCTCACCATTATATATGAAGAATTTAACTACAGTCATGATGCTTTGTGCCGCTTTCACCGTTGGCGTACTAAGCAGCTGCAAAAAACTATTTGATAATCCGGACATCAACAACAATCCCAATGCAGTTACCAATGTTGACCTGCCCACGCTGATGGGTGGCACTTTATTAGGCGTAGGGCTGCTGCACGAGGATACTGATGTACGCATTGCCTCTATTTGGGCCGGAGAGCTGAACGGATTAGCCCGTGCACATCTGGGTTACGCTCAATACATTGTGTCGGCCCAGAACTTTACCTGGAGCCCGTTGTATCCGGTAGCCGGACAGGCACGGCTAATGCAATTAAAAGCAGACTCAATAGGTAATGCCTGGGGCAAAGGCATTGGCCAAGTGCTGGAGGCATTAGTTATAGCCAAAGCCACTGCCTTATACGGTGATGTACCCTATAGTCAGGCTTTTGATGCAACCCGATACCCTACCCCTGTTTTTGATAAACAGTTGGACGTGTATGCTGCGCTGCAAACTACGCTGGATAATGCTGTTGCCAATCTTTCTGCATCCACAGGCTCTGCTTATCCAACCAAGGATTTTATTTACAAAGGTGATGTAAAAAAGTGGAAAGCTGCGGCGAACACCTTGAAAGCACGATTATACCTGCATACCGGCAATTATGTGCAAGCTGTGAGATATGCACAGCAGGGTATTGCCGGTACGGATGCTGATGCATTGATACCTCATGGTACAGGTATAGGTGTGGATATTAACCAGAACTATGATTTCTTTGCCGTATCGCGTATTGGAGATGCAGGATTCGATGGGGCTTACTTGCCTAAACTGATGCAATCCCGCATCCGGTCTATTAATACCAAGACGGACGAAACTGCGCTGTACAATTACTTCTTTAAATCAGGCATTACAGCCACTAACAGCCTTGATGGCAATACAGTTGATGGTGCCTTTATAGCCAGTGCATCGCAGCCGATTCTCACCTATTATGAAAACCAGCTGATTTTGGCAGAAGCCCAAGCAAGGTTGGGGAAATACAATGAAGCTTTGAGCGCACTCAATACTGTAAGAGCAAGACTAAATAGCGGCATATTCAACGGCCGTACGTTTGGCAGCGCTGGCCGCAAGTATGATGCCTACACACTGGCTGATTTTGGCCCTGCCGGATTAGCCAACAGTACCAGTACTATTAACGTTCAGGTTGCTATGCTGTATGAAATTATTTCGCAGCGGTATATCTGTTTCCTGATGCAGTACGAGGCATTCAACGATTACCGCCGCCTGGCCGTCGCTATTCCTGTGGTGCAATTGCCTATCCCATTATATGCAGGTTCGCAAAAGCCGCAACGGTTCATTTACCCGCAGGTTGAAATTAATACCAATCCGAATGTACCCAAACCGCTTGCCAATCAGTTTACCAAACTTCCTGTGTTTCCTTAATATGAAAATATTTAGCTACTGCTTATGAAATTAAATAGTCGGGTATCTTCTTTGTCGGAACGTAGTGGGATAAGATATTTTACCTTTATTGCTCTTTATTTTGCCGAAGGGTTACCAATGGGTATTTTATTTATCGGTATCCCAGCCTGGATGGCGATGAACAACAAAACGGTTACGGAGATCGGCGCCTTCGACGTGGCCTGTGCCATGCCCTGGACGTTCAAATTTTTCATTGCTCCGATGATGGACCGGTATACCTTTCTGCCCATGGGGCGAAAGCGACCTTGGGTAATTATATGCCAAACGGGTCTGTTTTTAAGTTTGCTGGTCATGGCTTCTATAAAAGATCCCTTAAATCATCTGTCCTTATTAATCGCCGGTGGGTTTTTCGTATCTATCTTCGGGGCTGCCCAGGATGCCGCCACCGATGGTTTAGCAGTAGATAATATACCTCCAGAGGAACAAGCCCGTGCGAACGCTTTTATGGGCGGTGCGCGAATGATCGGCAGTTCCTTCGCACTGGCGCTGAGCACCTGGCTACTGGAACGGTACAATTTCTTCGTTTCCACAGCTGCCATTGGTATTATGGTAGGGTTAATTACGTTGGTACCGATACTCATCAGGGAGCATCAGGAAGAGCGGTTATTTCCCTGGTCGGAGGGTCAGGCTACAAAAAGCAATAATGAAATTCAGGTCAATAGCTGGATTGAGATGTATCGTTCCTTATATGCCGCCTTTAGCCTAAAGAATGCTTTTCTACTGGCCTTACTACTGTTTCTGTCGCAGGGATCATATAATTACTTTGAAAAGCTGTTGCCCATCTTTGCGGTAAAAGTTACCGGCTGGACGCACATCTATTACTCCAATGCTTTTGCTGTAGCCGACCTGACCGGCGGCATTGCAGGTATCCTGCTGGGCGGCTGGCTCCTCGAGCGCTTTGGCATGAAACGCATGATCTATATTTATTTTTCCTTCATCTGCGCTCAGGCATTGCTATTAAGTTTCCTAAAGCTTTACTGGACAAATACTACCTATCTATACAGCTATATTGTAGTTTATCGCTGGGTAAATGCTTTTGCCAAGATCGGGGTGTTTGCCATTGCCATGCAGTGCTGCTCAAAGCGGGTCTCCGCTAGTCAGTTTACGTTTTACATGACTATTGGTGCGGTAGGTTCTATGGTGGGTGCAGCGTTGATCAGCCCTGTGAAAAATAACTTCAGTTGGGAAATATCCTTTATTTTCTTCGCTATCATGATGGTAATATGCGCCATTAACCTCCGCGCATTAAACATCGAAAAATTAGAACAGCAGATAGAGGGATTAGAAGATTGTAATAAGATTCGGAACGAATGAATTCTATTTAGGTAATTATATAACGGGTCAATACGGATAGGGCGAAACACTGTTTTTTAGCTGAATTTCAGTAGGTTTTTGAGTGACAGTGATGTTACCTGCCTGATCGATTTTTATTAAGCCCATTTCTTCAAATGCTTTCAACCAGCGTTGCATAGGCAAAACATCCCATTTTTGCCGGTAACGCGTAGCGTTCTCAATAATCGAATCAAAATGGTTTAACGGTGGATCGTGCTTATCATGATATTGGTGTAATATGTAATCGAGTACAAAGATCAGCCTAACTCCCATTTTTTGAAACGACATGGCAAAATCCGTATCTTCGGCGCCATACCCTTTAAAGGATTCATCAGAACCGCCAATTTTTTCAAACGTTTGCTTTTGAATAGCAAACATCAAAGACCAGAATTGCAAATGTTGAACCGGCTGCCCGGCCGGTATACGCTCCCGGGCAGGGTGCGTTATTGCTTTATGCTTTAGCTCACCATAATTGCCTGTGTTTGGCACTACCGGCAGATACAAAGGATAAGCTGCGATTATATTATCCGCTTGCAAACTCATCAGCAAATTTTCAAACAGTGTTGGCGATACGATGCAGTCTACATCTATAAAAATGACGTTATCGGTTTGTGTAGCGGCTATTCCCCAATTTCGCGCTGTAGCCAATGGCAATTCATGAATGTCGTTAACCAAATGGACATTCACATTCAAACCATCCGGAGTTGCTATTTCGTCCAGGTCGTCCATACAAACGACATGTATATCATAGGGAAGAATCGTAGATGCTTTTATAGAGTCAAGAAGATTAGCTAATTGTTTTCGCCTTCCCTTAACAATCGTTACAATACTGAATTCAGGCATACCAGTTTCTCATTTTTTGGGCTATATCTTCAGGTGCTGACGCATTCACCAAATCTTTGTGAAATGGTGTAAACACTTTGCTTTTTTCAGCAAGTTTTGCCACTGCTCAGCGCTGAGCGATTCTTGCGCTAACAGCGCAATATTTTGATCAGCTAATACCTTTGCATGTACCATTTGCTCGTCATACGGTCTGCGCTCCGGAAGCAGGATCAATCGTTTACCAAGCGACAAAAGTTCTGCGATTGTGCTTTGGTCGGCTGCAGAAATCACTACTTCTCCAACAACAGCTCTACTGACGTCTTTAACTGGACCCAGTAGTGTACAATTTTTACCTAAATCATAATCTTGCCTATTACCGACAATGGTAAACTGTGTTTTCTGATTTTTCGTTATATTTTTAAGCACTGATACATTGTAATTATCATAGCCCAACAAGATCGTTACGTTATTAATATCTGAACGGTTGCTTCGCTTCAAACCATGGCCTGCATACTGTGAGATATATCCGCTACAGTATGTTTTGGGTGCAAACTGATAGTTCGCTTGTTCCAGATAAGAAGGAAAATGAGCTACAATATAATCTGCCAGTTCATGAGCAAAGACCTGTGTCGAATCGTTCATAATATTTCCTGGCAGGTGAACTAAAACTACCGGTACGCCCATGCTTCGAACCATGATCGCCAACTCAGGAACACCGTCGCAGTATAAAGCTTTTGGTTTATAGCGCACTATCGCATCAACCAGCGCTTTTGCCCGCTCCGCAGGCTCTATTGCATAAGGCGTAACTTCAAAAGCCTTTGAAAAGGTATGAGGTGGTATCTCATAGCCAACCGGATACTTTGGCGGAAGCTCCAGCACTTGAACGTCGTGCTTTTGATGCAAATACCCGGTTATCTCCGTGTTAGTTGTTATCGCTATAACCTTAAAAAAGACCGATAAGGCAGGATACAACAAATTGAATGTTGCCCTATGTCCGTTGCCGTGCGCATGTACAAAATAGAATATCGTCGACTTCGTCATTGCTCAACCGTTTTCGCTATGCGTTCATAGACCTTTACATAAGCCGCTGATGTTTTAGCCATATCGAAGGAGGCTGCAAAGTTTCTACATGCTTCTGGCTCCGATTTCTTAGCGATTTCTAATGGCTTTATTAGATCCTGCCAGTCATGTGAATCAACTGCTATAGATAATTTTCGTTGCGCAACTCCGGCGGTATGGCCGTATTAAACCCAATGACGGGTAAACCGCTTGCAAGCATCTCCACCGTGCTCTTACCAAAAGGCTCTTCCTAGGTAGCGGTAGCCAAAAATACCGAAGCGCCTGCCACAATTTCACTCAATTGCTGCTGAGTAACATGGGAGATGTATTCGATATGTTCATTTAGCTATGGCTGAACATGGTCGCGGAAATATATATCGTCGAAGATAGCACCCACGATCTTAAGCGGTTTTTTTAAATGATTGGCCAGATTTATAGCGGCTTCAACATTCTTCTCTTTTGTAATACGCCCGCTCCATAATAAATACCCGTCAGCATTTCGTGCGTGTAACTTCCACTTTTGGAGTGACGTTCCAATTAAAATCGCGGCCACCTCTTTGCCTATAAATGGCTTCCATTGTTCGCTCATTCGGCCCGAAACACTGATAGGTAATACAGGCGCATGTTTCATAAAAAATTTATAAATCAGTACAAATTTTTCCATTGGCGGCAGATGTAAGGTCAGTAAGCTTGGTGTTTTAAAGAGAGCGCCGACTGCATAGATCTCTGGTATGAATGAATTGTAGTGGATGACGTCGTATCGACTTACGTCGAACATTCCATACTGTAGCGTTTGATAGTGCTGCTGTCCAAGCCATTCCGGACATGGCCGGTACGAATCATCTTTCATACTGAACGGACTCTCGTGAAATTCAATAACTGAAACAGATTTTTTTCATCCGCGTCTTTTGCTATCACATCGACTGTATGCCCCAGGCGCACTAATTCGTTTGCGTGCTCCACGATAAATACTTCCGTACCTCCATTATATGGCTCACGGAGCGAGATGAATGGTCCGGCAACTATGAGTATCTTCATATCACCTTTTCAAAATAATTTACATAGCGCATTGCCATCGTTCTCAAAGAAAATGCTTCTGCATGGCGCCTTACTTTGTCGCTATCCAGTGGTATTGCAGCTGCAATCGCTTTTGCAAGAAATTTCACGTTTTTTTGCTCCGCAACAACTCCGCTCTCAACATCTACCAATTCGAGAAAAGCACCGCAGTCAAACCCGGCTACCGGCACCCCGATGACATGGCTTCAAGGTTGGTGAGACCAAACGGTTCTTCCCAGCGCACGGCATTTACCATAGCGGCTGCACCTTTCATATGCAAGTGTACCTCAGATTGTTTTAAATGACCAAGGTATGTATCGTTTTCCGTCATACGAGGCTTGATCTGTTCATCAAAATATTTCTCATCGTCGAGTGGACCGGCAAACTTCAACGGCATATTTATTTCGTGGGCGGCGTCTATTACAATGTCCAGACCTTTAGCATGCACTATCCTTCCAAACCAAAAAAGATAGTGGCGATTTGTGCGTACAACCGGCCACTCAACCAGGTCAACTCCATTATGAATAACTATTGACCCGTTATCTATATACGGCTGCCACGTAGCTTGGAATGACTTTGAGGGCAAAACGAAATGGAGATTTTCGGAACCCGAGCAGATCTTGATTGCTGCTTTTAACTTGCTGGTTGGTGGCGTATGTACGGTTGTGACCACTGGAATTGAAACCTTAACACCCCATAGTATCGGCAGCTCATGCGTCGAATTATTGTGAACGACATCGAAATTATTTTGTTCAATGTCTTCCAGTATCGAGAGATATTCATCGTTCTCATATATTTCGAAATGCTTGTCTTCCCGATGCTCATCCTCATAAAAACCTATTACATTCAGTTCCGGGTCACTATCTGCATGTGCATACAAAGTGACTTGGTGGCCAAGACGTATGTACGCTGCACATAAAGCGTGGGTGAACGCTTCTAAGCCCCCCCGAAATGGCTCAACTATTGGTAGTCTGGTTTTGGCTATAACAGCAATCTTCATATGCCAGCTTATTTTAATGTTTGCGGGTGTTGAGAGACTACTTGAAACACGCGGTCGTCTGCAAGCATAGCTTCTTCACCAATAACTTGGGGCAGCAATGCTTCTCTATATAGCTTTATGTAGTTCGAAGTCATATTTTGTATATTCATGTTCGATGCAAATGCTGCACAAGTATCCGGACCAATCACATTACTTTTTCTAACTAACTCTACCAAGTCTTGCCAACGGAGAGATGCGGTTGTCAATACGCCTTCATGCTCCCAATCGGGTGGAACGGCGGTACTAAAGCCAACAACAGGTACGCCGCTCGCCAACATCTCCAAGGCTGCCAAACCAAACGGCTCTTGCCATGTAGCCGTTGCGAGATAAGCTGATGCTTTTTTCGCTAAGCTGCTCAGTTCGCGCTGCGTTACGTGCCCAACATATTGAATTTGACTGTTGAGATGCGGTTTAACATTCTTATCAAAATAATATTGGTCAGCAATTCTGCCAGCGATCTTCAACGGCAGTTGCAGATGCTTTGCCACGCAAATGGCCGCTGCGACATTTTTTTCTTCATTTATTCGTGCCGACCACAGCAGATACTCACGGTCCTTTGACCTTTTTGGACCATAGATCCATATTTATACCATTGCAAATGAGCGGCATATCTATTCCAAGCGCTCGATCCCATTGACGTTTGACCCGTTCTGAAATCGCTACGAACATCATATTGCTTCGCCGGGAAAGTTTTCTATACGCAACTATTCGTTTTTTGTCAGCCGGTGAGTGTAGCGTAAGAAACGAAGTTTTATTGAAATGCGATCCTGCCTTTAACAGATGCGGGTAGAACATATTGTAGTGAATGACATCATATGAATTGACATCTAAATTTTTGAACTGACGCTTTTCTATAGAACGTTTAAAAAATCCAGGTATTCCATTAGTAAATGCAGTAAACGGGTTTACGATGGTGAAGTTAGCGTTAGTTTCCGCGTCTTCCGCAACAACATATACATCATGCCCTTCATCAACAAGTTCGTTGGCAAATGAAACTATAAACGCTTCTATACCGCTGTCATAAGGCTCTTTTAGTGATATGCCGGGACCTGACACAAGTAAAATATTCATAATAAAAAAGAACCGCTCTGTATATTTAGTATTCTGTCCGTATAAAAGGTTACATACAGATGCTCATCAAGAGTTATGTTCGTGGCATTTCAATATAATTGACTAATTACATATAAAAAAATAAAAGGTAGAAATGTTTATCTGATTTGTAAAAATAGTTTTTGAGTAGGGTAATGACGATTCCTACCACAAGATAATATCTTTTGAAATTCTTGATGCCTTACCCTATTTGATGTGGGGGGAGGATTATTGTAGTTCGTGGCTGAAAAGATGCTGTTGACGCATAAAGTTAACTGCTTGAAAATTAATGATTAATTTGGTTAAAATTATTAAACCAATTAAGATGCTAAACGAAAATGTTCAGTAATCCATCGAAGAATCAACTGAAAACCAGGTTGTCCTACCATATATTTTTTTGGCTGACTTACTTTAATCTTTATTGTTTGATAGTAGTATTTGGGATATACCGTATAACAGATTATAACTTTTACCTAAAGCTGCTGCTATTTTTTCCGATAGACATTGCACTTGTATACCTTAACTTATACTTTTTAATACCGCGCTTTCTGGCGGCTCATCAATATTTTTATTATGTTCTGTTACTAATACTTTCAATATTAATTTTTTCATGCTTTAATATCGGGTTAAAACAGGTTTACGCAAATAATGGTTCGAATTTGTTCGCCACTATGCCAGGATTTAGTTTTGCCGGTTTATTTGGGGCTATCTATGAGCGCTTTTACTTGGTTGTCATTACCGCTTCTGGAAAGTTAGCAAAGGATTGGCTTGTCAGTAAACAATGGATCAAGGACAAAGAAAAACAGTATTTGGAGACTGAACTTAATTTTTTAAAATCACAAATCCAGCCACATTTTTTTTCAATACACTTAATAATCTATATTCTTTAACACTTCAAAAGTCTGATAAAGCGCCCGATATTGTATTGAAACTTTCGGAGTTGATGAGCTATATGTTGTATCAGTCCAATACACCAACAGTCTTACTGGAGGACGAGATTAATTATCTGCAAAACTACGTTGAACTTGAAAAGCTTCGATTTGGCAAACGGTTATCGGTAGAATTCCTCATTGAGGGCGAGATAGGTGACATAAAAATTCCGCCGCTCATATTGATCCTTTTTGTAGAGAACAGCTTCAAACACGGGGTTAAAAATTTTATTGATAAAATTAAAATATCAATCTGCATAAAAATAAGCGATAATTATTTATGGTTCGAAGTCGACAACTCGGTCATGCCCAATGATGAGAACAAATCCATTGGAGGCATCGGGATAAAAAACGCTAAAAGAAGACTAAGTCTTTTGTTTGCTGACCGGTACGAATTGGAGACAAGCCAGCAAAACGGGCGTTATGCTGTTAACTTAAAATTCCCAGTATGAATAATATAAAGTGCCTTATTGTAGATGATGAGCCCCTGGCTATAGATGTGATTGATCATTACCTGAAGCGGATACAAAACGTTTGTATTACAAGTTGCGGGAACGCTTTAGAGGCCTTTAAATTAATGGGCGAATCGGACTTTGACATCATTTTTTTGGATATAGAGATGCCGGTTCTTAATGGTCTCGATTTTCTTAAAACGATTAGTAAACCACCGGCTATAATTATTACAACGGCGTACCGTGAGTACGCGGTAGAAGGTTTTGATTTTGAAGCGATTGATTACCTCTTGAAACCGATCCCGTTTCCACGTTTTTTGAAGGCATTTGAAAGGGCGGTAAAGATCCTAAAACCTGCAATACCCTCAGAAGGAAAGAAACAGGATGAATATATCTTTTTGAAAACTGAAAAGAACCATGTGAAAGTCTTTATAGACGAAATATTATATATAGAAAGTTTAAAAGATCATATCAGGCTGAAAACTGCGACATCGGAATGGGTCTCTTACCAGTCGTTAGCCGCAATTACTGATGAATTGCCTGCTGAGCGGTTTTTAAGGATACACAGATCATTTACTATAGCCCTAAACAAGGTAACCAGCATCAAAGGAAGTTCAGTAGAAATTGATGGTAAGCTGATCCCATTAAGCCGCGAACAAAAAGAGATTGCGTTACAAAAGATCTTGAATAAAAAATAGTTAAGACATTTAAAAAGCTAATTATGAAAATTAATAAATTGATTCACAAACTGCTCCTTATAGCCTCGCTTGTCACCTTTTTTGTTACAACAAGTTATTGCAAGGTTTTTGGAGGGAGCAATAAAGCGGATATGGCATCCCGCAACCCAGCGGACACCACGGGCAAAAGAATATTTACAAACATCTGTGCATCTTGCCATACAGGATCAATTCAATCATTGGCTCCCGGATTATCAGTCATGTCCAATATGTCACCAAGGGCCATATTTGCATCTCTTAATACAGGTAAAATGCGCCAGCAGGGCGCTGCCCTATCTGAAGATGAACGCAGGAAAGTAGCTAAATATATCACTAAAACAGTGCTAAAAAACACAGTATTGCCAAAAGAAGCCTATACTCCGTTTTCGATGGTAAAAAACAAGCCTCTGACCGACCACTCCGGATGGGGGAATAACCTGGAAGGAACCGGGTTCAGAAGCACTGCACAAGCAGGGATCTCCTTAAAAAATGTGGCTACCTTAAAGTTAAAATGGGCATTTGCATTTCCAGATGGCACAATAATTCACAGCAAACCGGCAGTTGCGGGTGAATGGCTTATAGTAGGCAGTCAGTTTGGGAATGTTTATGCCATCAATAAAAATAGCGGGAAAATAGGCTGGGAATTCGCAGCAAGCGCACCCGTTCGGGGCGCGATCAGCATTATAAAAAAAGGCACTGGTATGATGGCAGTCTTTTCTGATTACAGCACGAATGTATATGCTTTAGATATTGCCACCGGCAAACTCCTCTGGAACAAGAGGACTGGTTACGAACCGCAGTCTGCTAATACCGGATCGGTAGTTTCGTATAACGGAAAAATATTTGTTCCTATTACATCGGCAGAGGTATCTGCCGCAGGTGCCAATGCTTATGACTGCTGCTCTTCTTCCGGCGGCGTAGTTGCGCTGAATGCGGCTACGGGAAACATCATCTGGACTTACAGGATCATAGCAAAGGCAATACCAACAGGTAAAAAGAAGAACGGGAAGCCGTTTTTCGGTCCGTCGGGCGCACCGGTATGGTGCAGCCCTACTATAGATACCAAACGCGGATTGCTTTATATCGGAACGGGGCAGAATTATTCGGAACCATTTACAAAAACGAGCGATGCCTTACAGGCTATTAATATGCAAACAGGAAAACTGGTCTGGAATTTCCAGGCTACAGGAAACGACACCTACAGTTCAGCTTGCCCACTGAACGTGAACTGCCCGGAGACACAGGGCCAGGACCTTGACTTTGGTATGGCCCCTATTTTGGTCAAAGGACCAAACAACCAGGATATATTGCTTGCAGGCCAAAAATCGGGGGTTGTGTTTGCCCTAACTCCCGGTGGTAAATTAATCTGGAAATCCCGCATAGGAAAGGGAGGTAAACTGGGTGGGATCCATTGGGGGATGGCAACCGATGGTAAGTATGTATATGCTGCCAATGCAGATAACTATTATGCGCTTGACATCACGGACACCGTTCAAAAACCTGCGCCGGGAATTTACGCGCTTTCGCTTAAGACTGGTAAAATTATCTGGAATACCGCATCACCTGCATGCGCTGACGGTAAGTTCTGTTTACCATTCAATTCAGCGGCACCTTTGGTTATTCCAGGGATCGTTTTTGCCGGTTCTCTAAATGGGCATATAAGGGCATATGCGTCATCTTCCGGCAAGATCTTATGGGATTTCGATATCATACAAGAATACGAAACAACGAGTGGACTTAAAGGAAAAGGCGGCGCAATTGATGGCCCAGCCCCGGTAGTAGCAGGCGGGATGTTATTTGTTAATTCTGGCTATGGGATGTTTGGGGAAACGCCGGGGAATGTATTGTTAGCTTTTGAAACGGAAAAGCTTAAATAGCTAAGAATTGTATATGAAACTATTCGCGCTGTCTCGGTCATTAAATTTAAAAGCTTCGATATACGTGCAGATTGTGCATACTATATGTAATTACTCACAGATCATTCCAGATTGGCCTCGAACCACTTTCTTGAGGATTTAAAACAAATCGCCGGCGTCTTCTAATTGGTTCGAGCCCAATCTGGGGACATTCTATATAATTTTCTATTGGTGTAAAATAGAAGCAACCATTAATTGCTTTTAAACTTATAATTTGGGCTTGCTCTACCTTACTGATAAGTATATTGCGGAATGATAACCTATGAACAGATCAACTGACATTTATAAAAGAAGAATAAATCAGGTGATCGATCACCTTAACGATAATCTGGACAGGTCTGTTTCCCTCGAGGAATTAGCTTCTGTTGCATTTTTTTCGCCTTTTCACTTTCACCGGATCTTTGTTGCTATGATGGGTGAAACCGTTCATAATTTTACCAATAGGATGCGCAATGAAAAAGCTGCCCGTCTTCTTAGATTTTCCAAAAAAACTATTGCTGAAATTGCAACTGAATGCGGCTTTTCCTCTACGGCAACATTATCGCGTTTATTTAAACACTATTTCGGCGTTTCACCGGGTCAGTATCGAAAAGGCGAAAAAATAAAAAACAGCAAGATTCGCAAAGATTTACAACCAATAATTGAATATCATTGTGACTTGACGCAGGATGAATTGGAAAAACGTTTTCCTGTTCAGATTAAGCAACTGCCGGAAAGGAGGATCGCATATATCAGGGTGACTGATGCTTTTAAGGAGCGCGTAGTGATCGCTGCATTTGCAAAACTGATTCATTGGTCAAAGGATGAAGGCCTGTATCCGTCGGAAACTATTTTTGGCATGTCCAAGGACGACCCGGAAGTAACTCCAAAAGAGAAGTACAGATATGAATCATGCATAACGTTGCCAAAAGATTTTAAGGTGAGTGCGGACAGCCCGGTACAAATAACTACACTGCCTGCATGCAAATATGCCTTTACCAGAGTATCAGGCGACATTAATTTGGTTGCAACGGGTATCAATTATTTGTTTGATAACTGGCTGATCAATAGAGATTATGAATGCGAAGCGCAACCCGGACTGGAGATGTTTTTGGACAAAGAAAATGTATGCAACTAGAGCCATTTCGATCTGGACATCGGGATTCCTGTTAACGCGGTAAATAATTTCAAATAAAAAAAATAAGTAAAATGAAAAAAATAGTATTGCTCACCATAGTTGTAGCCGCTTCTTTTTTGTCAGGTTTTACAGTAAACACAATCATTAGCAACAATAAACAAAAATTGAAAAAAGTAACAGGTATAGGGGGTGTATTTTTTAAGTGCAAGGACCCTAAAGCGATCAACGAATGGTATAAATTACATCTCGGTTTTGACACCACACCGTATGGAACCAGTTTTGAGTGGCGTGAGGCAGGCGACGGTAACAAAAAGGGGCTTACCCAATGGAACCCTTTTCCAAACGACACAAAATATTTCGCGCCCTCGACTAAGGATTTTATGATCAATTACCGGGTTGATGATCTGGAGCAACTGGTTGCAGAGCTTAGGAAGGAAAATGTGACCATCGTTGATAAGATAGAAACATTTGAATATGGTAAATTTGTTCATATTTTAAGCCCTGAAGGAAACAAAATTCAACTGTGGGAGCCAAAAGATTAATAGGCAAAGTATGGCAAAGACAAAAACAACCGAAACAAATGTAAGCGTACCCGATTTTATTGAATCATATGTCGAAAACGACCAAAAGAAAGCCGATAGTTACCGACTGATAGAATTGATGAGTGCATGGTCGGGATTCGACCCCAAATTGTGGGGCACAAGTATTATCGGGTTTGGAAGTTACCACTATAAGTATGCCAGCGGGCATGAAGGCGATATGCCATTAATGGGATTTTCGCCGCGAAAGGCAGAGTTTTCGCTATATGTCTATTCGCCAATACCGGAGCAGGAAAAGATCTTGAACAGTCTGGGCAAATTCAAAATTGGCAAAGCATGCATTTACGTAAAGAAGCTTTCAGATATCAATATCAACGTCTTGGAAACGATGGCCACATCGACCGTCGCCTACCTTAATGAACACCACGAGTGTGCGTGCAGGTACCATTAAAAATACATCAAGTAAAAGCTGTCCACATAAAGATTTCACACGCCAAATATGTCCCAGACTAGGCTCGAACCGACCCGCTGATAAGAAAATAGACTTTATTTTTTTTAATATTATTTATATATTTGACTTAACAATTAGAGTCTATTTGCTATTGCGTTATTCGTAGCGTAAAGGAATTTTGAAAATGTAAATTACTGATTACCAGCATATAAGAGTGGAGGTTCACAAACCTAACTCTCCGCTGTGAGGGATAACTGAAAAGTTATCCCTTTTTTTGTGAAATTTAAGGAGGAATTTCTTCTTAATTTTCAATGAGTTACGTTCCATTATCGGTATCATTGCAGGTGTTCGATAGATACCGTTTTCGTAGTATAAATTGCTGTCGAACACCTGCTTCACAAATTCTCGCTTTTGAATTTTATTTGCGCTTACGTAAATCGCTTTAATATCCTTCAATTGATATAGATTACAATTCAATACATCATAAGCTATTTCAAGCCCTTAAACTTCCTGTTTATTAAAATTCATTTAAGCGTTACCGGCGGACCCACTATTGGCGAAGTTGGGTCCATTTCTTTGTCGGGCATTTTTTGTAAGTACATAAAAACTTAAAAAACGCTTCATTTTTACCCGCGGGTTGATGGATGGAGATAATGCTGCCAGGATTGTTCTCCATTGGGTTGGCGTAGGTATGTGGCGTCCCTCGCGGAATAATAACGGTATCTTCCTGTCTTTACCGTATATACTTCTTCGCCCACCTGCACAGGAACTCACCCTGGGCCACAAAAAACACCTCGTCCTGGTATTTGTGTATGCGAGGGTGGACCACCTTTGAAGGCAAAAGTCTGGTCCCCTGGTGCAACGATCAATAGCCCACCTTCGGCATATGCCCCCGACACGACGCAACGCCCGATAGCATCTTTTACCGTTTTTTGTTCACCGTCAAAACGGCTTTCATTAGCTCTGACGATGATCGCCTTTTTAGGCCTTTCTATTTTGATTAGGCCCTGACATCAGCCAAAGAAATTGCGGGAACAAAGAGTAATCCCTAAAGTACAAAATTTAGTCTTTTCATTATATTGATCTTAATAAAGTGTCTTTTTTAATTCGCTCACCACAAAATCTATGGCCGGTTTAGCTACCTGATCTGCGGCGCACCAATGGGTGGCCAGGTGACCTGTTTGGGGTTGGATGAAAAGCTTGGTTTTTATTCCGGCTACTGTCATACGCTGCGCATAAGTTTCTCCATCTGCCCGGATCTGGTCAGTTTCGCCCACGACAATAATAGCGAGTGGCGTTTTGGTCATGTCTTTGGCTAAAAGTGGCGATATCCGAACATCATCTTTCCGATCGGTCGCGTTCAGGTACCAATCCACAAACATACCGTAGGTACGGTAAGTTGGAGAATTTTCCGACAAGTCAAGCGCCGGGTTGATCAGCACTTGAGCCAACACCGGCACCGGTGCTTTTTCTGAGGCATTAAGCAGGCAGACGGCTGCTGCCAAGCCGCCGCCTGCACTATCGCCAATAACGGCAAGTTTCCCGTTACCGTTCAATAATTTATTATGGCTGCCCACCCATTTAAAAATAGCATAGCTGTCGTTAAATGCTGCCGGAAATTTATGCTCGGGCGGGCGGCGGTAATCCACCGCTACCACCACAGTCTGCAAGGCGTTAGTCAGGTAACGGCAAATGTTATCGTGGGTATCCAAGTCGCCTGCTATCCAGGCTGCACCATGAATGAAATAGATCACCGGGAACTTTCCTGATAATTTCGGGCGATAGATCCTGATGCCTGTTTGAATATCATTAGCGGTAACGATAGTATCGGTTACTTTAGCAACAGGTTGCGGGCTAATATGCAGCGCCTTCACGCCATCGGCAATCATCACGCGGAAAGCCGCCGGTGTAAGCGGGCCGTTTTGAGCCATCAACTGCAAAGCAGTGATCACCAGTAATGCGGTTAAGATCAATCTTGTTTTCATTTTCGGCGCTTGATATTACTTGTTAAGTTCATCTACTTCAATTTTCCGGCAAACCGTTTATCGGTTAAGGCCACCAAAAAACTTTCCAGGTCAGTTTTTTCCTGCTCTGTCAAGTTTAAAGGTTTAGCTAATAAACTATCCCGGTTGATGGAATGCGGTACCACTTTATCGGGGTCGTTATAATAATCAATCACCTGGCGCAGGGTTTTGAACATGCCGTTATGCATATAAGGCGGCGTAATGGCTACATTGCGTAAAGCACCGATCTTGAACCTGCCGATCTCGCCCATATTTTTGGTAATAGCTGCCCGACCGCTGTCTTTGAGCTTTTTTCCGTCATACAAACCAATGGAACGAAATTCGGTATTGTTGAAGTCGGCACCGAAGTGGCATTGTACACATTTCGCTTTTTCACCGTTGAACAGAACATAACCCCGTTTGGCCGATTCACTTACGGCTTTTTCATTTTCATTTATAAGCCAATCATCCAAAGGTGAATCGCTGGTTTCCAACGTGCGTTCAAATTCTGCTAAAGCTTTGGCCAGGTTATGTTGATTGGGAGCCTCATGAAATATTTTTTGGAATAATGCGGTGTAAACCGAACTGTTGTTCAAACGCCAAACCGCGTTTTTAATCGGCAGGTCCATTTCAACCGGGTTAGAGACCGGGATGAGTGCCTGTTGTTCTAGCGTATTCGCACGACCGTCCCAAAAGAAAGCCACCTGCAATTTCATATTCATAGCCGAAGGTGTGTTGCGAACACCTTTTTGATTCCGTACACCCAAACTCATCGCCGATGTATCAGCAAAAGCAAATTCCTCTTTATGACAGGAGGCACAGCTGATCTTTTTTGTTTTGGATAAGATGGGGTCGAAGAAAAGTTTACGGCCTAATTCAGCCGGTGTTTTCGGTTCGCTGCCGGTAAAGGCGCTTTGCGATAATACCAGTACAATTCCGGAAAGCGATAAAATGAGGTATAACTTTTTCATAACATCAGGCCATTAGCAGTCACAACTATTTAGAGGCGACCTTTACTTTTTTATAAACCAAGCCGTTTGCACCGTCTCTGCGGCCAATACAAGTATCCTGTATCACATGAAATTTGATAGAATCCTGCTTGTAAAATTCTACCTTATAGGTGCCTTCGTAGGCGCTGTTACAAATTGGGTCTGAAATGTATAAAGTGTCGTGTTTCATACGGTAGGTACCACTTACAAAGGTCTTTTTGTTTAGGAAGCCATCATATTTACCGTTGTTCCTGAAAATAATCAGGAACGAGAAAGGCTCGCCCTTAAAAACGGAATTAAGTTCCCAACGGCCCTGTATGCTTTCAGTTTCAACGGCAATGGAGAAAGCAGATAATAGAATTATGCCCAACAGGCCGATTAATTTTAGTTTTTTCATAGCGTTAATTATTTTGAGGTTGTTTTTACCCTTACGTAAAGAAAATTATTAGTGCCTTCCCGGCGGCCGGTACAGGTATCCTGTATCACATGGAATTTGAGCGAATCCTTCCCGAAGTATTGAATTTTATAAGTACCGCCGTAATTAATATTACAGGTGGGGTCATAAAAGTACATGGTGTCATGCTTTACTTTGTAAGTGCCGCTGCCAAATAATTTTTTATTAATGAAGCCGTTCAGGGTTCCGTTGGCCTTAAAGTCAGCCATGAGCGTCATCGGCGCACCTTGAAAGTTTCGAACATTTTCCCATTTGCCTACTATTGGATCGATATCATCAACTATAGCAAATGCGGACAATAACACAATAATCAGCAGGCTAATTAGGTTTAAATTTTTCATAATTTAATGCTTGACGTATTAGATAATTAGTTTTAAAATTTCTTTTTATACTCTACACGGTAGGCCATAAAAATGGTAGCCCCGATATTCTTAATAGCGTGTGGCCCTTCTGGTTCCATAAGCTCACCAAAGTTCATTTTTTCATCAGCTGTTTTTATGCTTACACTGTCTTTCTTTACCAATTGATGTTTTGTATTGTAATTATAGATGTAGTAGGTCAAAGATCCCGGCTGCGTTATCCACATCACACTTTTAAATTTATGAGTGTGAACAGGCTCTTCTTTTCCCGGTAAGCACACCACTTGCAGCACTCTAACATTACCGTCTTCATAAACAATTTTATGATTGTCTTTTGCTGCTTTTACAGCGTCTAAGCCATCCTGCGATGAAACAGATGTCTGCGCACGAGTATCATTAACTAATGCAAATGCAGATAATAACACAATAGCCAGGAGACTTAAAAAGGTTGATTTCTTCATGGTAGTATTTTATTTGATCAAATAAATGATACCACAAAGCACGGGCTTGCGCATTTTTAGCAGCTTCGCAAATGTTGCAAATGTCTTTTAATTTGTAGCGGGATTAGTTATTTATGGCTTCACTGGGTGCAAAACCGAAATATTTGGAAAAACTGGTAGAAAAACTATTGGGGTTACCGAAGCCTACCATATAGGCTACTTCCGCTATGGTGCCGGTTTTATTTTTGAGCAGTTGATAAGCCTTTTGCAGACGCACGACGCGTATCAGTTCACCCGGCCCTTGTCCTGTTAAGCCTTTTAACTTACGGTGCAGCTGGGTACGGCTTAAACCAATGTCGTCACCTAACTGATCGACACTATATAATTCATCATCGAGATTTTGCTCAACCGCCTGTCTGATCTTATCGAGAAATATCTGCTCCATGGAGGGCATGGCATTTTGTTCCGTCAGCCAGATATTACCCTTATTGTATTTTTCCTGTAGTTTGCGGCGCAGGGAAATGAGGTTGGCAATGCTTGCCAGTAATTCGCGCTGGTCAAAAGGTTTGCTTAGGTAAGCATCAGCTTTGGTTTCTAACCCTGCAATTCTGCTATCCGTGTCCGCCTTGGCAGTGAGTATCACCACAGGTATGTGGCTGGTCTTTTCATTGGCCTTTAGCCCGGCGCAAACCTCGTATCCGTTCATAACCGGCATCATCAGGTCGGTGATCACCAGGTCGGGTATGCGCGCCAATCCCAGTGCCAAACCTTCTTCACCATTGGGTGCATCAATTACGTTGTAGTTAGCGGCGATGACAGAACCGATAAAATGGCGTAATTCATCATTATCTTCAATCACCAATACCAACGGCAGGTCACTGTCTTTTACAGTATTAGCCATTGTTTCCGAACGGCTAATGGTTACTGCCGTTTGGCTTGATGGTAAAACTTTATTTGTAGCCGAGGCCTCTTTAATAGGTAAATGCACCTGTATTTCTGTACCCTGGCCGGCGATACTGTTGATGAATAACTCCCCGCCCATCAGTTCGGTCAGCTCCTTGGTGATGGCCAAACCAATTCCGCTACCTTCCTGCGTTCTGGTGTCCGAAGCATCTACCTGGTAAAAGCGGTCAAAAATATAAGGTATCTGATGTTCGGGAATACCGATACCTGTATCAGTAATGAGCAAATCGAAATGATCGCCCTTAATGTTCAATTCAACGGCGATGTAGCCGCCTGGTTCTGTGAATTTAATTGCATTGGATAAAAGGTTATATAATATACTTTCAAGCTTGGTTTGATCTATGGAAAGCCAGAGCGTCTCCAAGCCGGAAGTAAATGTCAACTTGATATCTTTCTGTTCGGCCAAAGACTGAAAAAGTAAGATATTGCGCCGGATCATTGATACCAGTTCGGCAGAGGTATTTTTTAACTCCATTTTACCGGCCTCCAGTTTACTCAGATCAAGCAATTGGTTAATGAGTTGCAACAACTTATCCGCATTACGTTCTATAGTCCCGGTATGTGCTAAGATCTCCGGGTTTTTAGATTTCGCCAATATCTGTTTGGCCGGTCCAAGTATCAAGGTTAATGGTGTACGAAACTCGTGCGTTAGATTAATGAAAAAACGGGATTTTATCTGGTCCAGTTCCTGCAATTGATCCGCCTGGCGCTGTACCTGTGCTGTTCTGTCAATAACCGTTTTTTCAAGTTTTTCTGCCTGATGTGTGATCAGCTCCAGTTTTTCTGCCTCTTGCGCAAGTGCTTTTATTGACAGGTTTTCCACTTCAGCCAACCTTAAAGTAAGATCCTGATTGGTACGGGCAAAATCCAGCGCCAGATAAATGGAAAACAGGACAGGGAATGAAAGTAATCCTATATTCATAGCGAGACAGCGTTCGGCCCTGCTCGACCATAAAAAGAACACATCCGCCCCAACAAAAAAGTAAAGCAATATTATCAGGATCATCCCCACGCCCACCAGCCAGATATGCGGTTGCCCGCGCCGGATCGCACCGGTCAAAGCCCATAAGCCATCCATCAAAATAAGCAGGAATAACCAGTTGAATCCATCATTATACGGTGCGCTATCCATGAAGATGACCTTTTTAATGAAATAGACCAACAGGAAAAAGGCGGCAAAGATCACCTTCCAGCGTGGTGTGGGTGTATGCCCCACGGCGTAGAGCAAATGCCAGGCGGATATAGTACCCAGCACCCCGCAGATCCAAAAGATATGCTCCCACCACCATTGTATCATTGGGTTGTTCGTAATTTCGTCGCCACTTACAGCCATACCAGAACCGGCAAACAGCACCGAGAAAATCACGTAATAAAGATTAAGTTTTTGTTTGGGGTAAAACAGGAACAAAAACAAATGCAAAAGTGCAAGCGCTAATTGGGCAGCAGTGCACAGCCACATATACTCGAATAACGACTGCTCACGTTGTTTGAAATCGTGTAGCCGCTTATAATCACCGATCCACGTTTGAAAACCAATAAAGTTTGGAAAAATGTGACCAAAGTTTGCATAACGAATCGCAATGAGATGCGGTTTAGTATCACCGAGCTCAATAGAGACGACCTCGAAAGGTGCCCGCATAATTTGGGTTTCAGCTTTTGAGCGACCCACTTTTCCAAAACCGCCGCGGTATTTTCCGTCCACATAAATCTCTGACGCGCCGTCATGATTAATACGCAGCCCCAGCGCATTTTGGGTCAACGCGGTATCCACCTGTACCCACAGCCTGAACCAGCTGATGCCCTGCCAGCCGCTCAGCTCCTGGCCTTCACCAAAACGAGTGGAAACCTTTCTCCAGCCACTATCACTTAACGTAGGTAATGCCCAATGCCGGTCATCACCTGAGTGAAAAAGCCATTTTGGTTTGATCAATGAATATTCCGGGCGTTCGCCCTTTAGGCTATCGGCGTATAGATGGACAGTTTGAGCCTGCGCTGTCTGAATACAGCAACATACCAATAAAAAAAAACATATACTTTGGTATCGCATAGTACCCTAAATATACGAGATAAATCAGAATGATCGGCTAAAGTGCTGATAAGTAAACTAAAGTACTTTTGCGAAAGGTGAAATAGCGTAATACGAGCCATTGCTGTTCCACTCGTTCGGCGCGGCCTTCAGCCAGACATACTTCTGCTCTGTTTTTCCTGACCGATTAAATCTTCCTTCAGTTTTCAGAGGTTGGAAACTTCGGCTAATATGTTTGTGGAGTACACGTGCTGCTAAACATTTTAAATTAAAAGGCCGTACCGGTATGTGGACCTTTACTTCTTCAGACTGGACATGATTCGAACTAATTGATAGAACAATTGAAAACTTCATACCATTTAAAAATCGTATAACAAAATAAATATGTAGGCAGCACAAAGAGACCATCACGCACCAACTTTGTGAGTTTGTGCAACAATATTTTGATAGTATTATATTTTCGTGTGCTAATTAAAATGCTTAGTTAAAATACTTATCTTGTGTTAATTACATATCGATGAAAAAAATAATCCTTGTATTTGCTTTTTGCAGTTCCCCAATTTTGATGCAGGCTCAAACTGCCCCTGCACACCAGGTAAGCCAATTAAAAATTACCATTTTGAGTACGATGCTTGCCCAGGAAGGAGTAGGAGATTGGGGATTTGGCGCACTAATAGAATGTGACAGCACTAAAATATTGTTTGACACAGGCGGCAGGCTACATGTTGTACGTGATAATGCCCAAGAATTAGATATTGATTTATCCAGCGTACCAGTAGTGGTACTAAGCCACGGGCACGCCGATCATACCGCAGGCTGGCTTTCATTACGCCAAGAATTTGCTGTGCGCAAAAAAAATGCCTTAGCTACAACCTATATAGCTCCACATTTTTTTGAGGAAAGAATATTTGCGTCGGGCCGAAAATTTAGCCTGAAGTCAGATTCAGCAAAGTATATTGGTTCTGGCGGACGGATTGAAATTATAAAAACATGGAAAGAAATATCTCCCGGCGTTTTCCTTACCGGTAATAATGTACCGCGCCTTTATCCCGAAAAAAATTATCCGTCCGCTTTAAAAAGAATCGATGCCAGTGGAAAAATCAGTCAAGATACCATACCGGAAGATATGTCGATGGTGATTGCCACTGCAAAGGGACTAATTTTAATTACAGGGTGCGGCCATAGCGGAACGGTTAATTTGGTAGCTGCTGTTGAAAAACATTTTCCAGGTCAAAAGATTTACGCTGCAATTGGCGGCTTTCATTTACTGGCCGCTACCGATCAACAAATTGAAAGGACGGCTAAAGCTTTAAAACAAGCAGGCATCCAGTATTTTATGGGTGCGCATTGTACGGGTATTGAACCGGTACATCAAATTATGCAATACGCTGGTTTAAAAAGGAATGAATGCATTGTTGGTTCGGTAGGCGCAACATTTGATCCTGCCGTGGGCTTTATTGCGGGCCAGTTGACCATGGGCAATGATAAAAACGCCTATTTTAAAAAATAGCCTTGTTTATAATCAAGTCCCCAGAATGTAATTCAAATCATTTTATACCAGAATTGAAGTTTTTAGCCGCATTAATTATTTGACAGTATTTTCAATTAGCAGAATTTAAAGATTTATAGACCAATATTTGGGTTTTTAAGAAAACTCACTTCTCATCCCATACTATACTTTCGAAGTTATGAGTCTATGACAATTATACATTCTATATACTTTCAGGTAGATATTGCTTAAAGCCGCGAATTGTCCAGCTAAACAGTGAACATTTCTGACTTAAGTAGTTACAAAAACATAACATCCAAAAAGAAAAATTAAAGTTATTTTAAACTTAAAATCAGATGTGGCGCTTTATCAGTCTATTTTTCTTAGTTATTAATTTACCAGTATTTGCCCAAACACCCAAACCTGTTGTCCCTCCAGTCAACTGGCATTTAATGGATTATAAGCAGGATGGTTATCATGGCATTAGCCTGGAAAGGGCTTATAACGAGCTGTTGAAAAATAAAAAAAAGTTAAAAAAAATTATTGTGGCCATTATTGATGATGGAAGTTTTGATAGCAGCAACCCTGACCTTATCGGCATGGAATGGACCAATAAAAAAGAATTACCCGGCAATGGCATTGATGACGACCATAACGGCTTTGTTGACGATTTACATGGCTGGAGTTTTACCGGCAACAAATTGAATAATGAAACGAGTGAAGCGGTACGTGAGTATGTTCGTTTAAAAAGCAGGTTTCAAGGCAGGGCAGACACCATAACCTTGTTAAAAGATGCCGAATATACTTACTGGAAGAAAATGCGCAGTGAAAAAAACGATTTTGTTGATCAACTGACGCGCCGAAAAAGTTATTTAGAGACAAGGATCAAAAATTTTCAGCTGATTCAGGAATTCGGAAATAGAAAATTGGGAAGGGATACCATCGGGGAAGGTGATATAAACAGTTTAAATCCTGACACTGATGCAGACTCTACGACTATAAAAGCGTATGCCTACGTTTCAGCACGTATCAAGTCAAGATTGCAAAAAAAAGACCATACAGCCCTGTTTACCTGGATAAAGGATAACCAAAAACGTTTGGAAGGTGTTTCAAACGACCTTTATACCGTTAATATGATCATAGAAAATAATGATGCGGGTTATTTCAGAAAGAGAGACCTTCATGACGACCCGTACACCAATATTAAAAAAAACTATGGTAGCGGTGATTTAAAACCCCTCCGGCAAGAATATTCGCACGGCATGGGCTGTGCCGGAATAATATGTGCGTTACGTAACAATAGCATAGGAACCAACGGCATCACAAATGCAGTAATGATCATGCCCATCAAGCAATTTGTTGGCGGAGATGAATGGGATAAAGATGTGGCGAACGCCATAATTTATGCGGTTGATAATGGCGCACAAGTTATCAATATGAGTTTTGGTAAATACCAGTCGCCCCAAAAACAATGGGTAGACGAAGCTTTTAAATACGCCGAAAAGAAAGGTGTTCTTTTAATAAGTGGTGCAGGAAACGATGCTGTTAATACGGATTCTGTAACCAGCTATCCTACTGCTGTATATAACGACGGTAAAAAAGCTTCCAACGTAATCAATGTTGGCGCATCGGGGTACGATTCGCCTTTAGTAGCAAATTTCAGTAATTATGGAAACGCCAGCGTGGATGTATTTGCCCCTGGAGTAAATATAACTACGACAAGTGTTAACAACGAGCTGCAAACAGCAAGCGGCACCAGCTTTTCGGCACCTATAGTTTGCGGGTTAGCAGCGTTTATATGGAGTTATTATCCTACGCTAAATTACAAAGAGGTAAAGTATTGTATTGAAAGATCTGCTACTCCAGTAAATACATTAGTAATTAAACCAGGTAAGGGTCAAAAAGTGCCGTTCAGAAGTTTAAGCAAGACCGGCGGAATTGTGAACGCTTACCGTGCTATTTTGATTGCCGAACAAATATCAAAAACAATCAAACAGCAAGGTCGGGCAATTTTTCACTGATGGGTTATACTTTGAACTATTTATAAAGCGCTAAACCATTATCTTGGTTAATTCATAAGTTTTTATTCGAAATCATGAGCAAACTAATATTCGCCTGCTTTCTGAGCCTAATTACCGTTAACGGTTTAGCACAAGTACCACCAAAAAACTGGCAGCTGCTGGATTATAAGCGTAATGGAGTACATGGCATAAGTGTAGAAAAAGTCCGTTTAACATTATTAAAGAATAAAAAACCTAAGCAGAAAGTAATTGTAGCCATTATTGATGTAGGTATGGATATCTCGCATCCTGCATTTAGCCACGGTATATGGACCAATCAAAAAGAGATTGCCGGCAATGGCGTGGATGATGATGGTAACGGCTATGTTGATGATATACACGGGTGGAATTTTGTTGGCGATTGTGAAGCGGAAACTTATGACTGCATACGGGAGTACGTGAAATTCAAAAATGTGTATGAAAATTCGACCGATACCTTAAACCCCAAATTTAAGTATTGGAAAGAAATGAAAAAGCAAACGGAGGAAAACCTGGCTTTGCGGAAACGCATCTTCGAGAGAACCGAACCCGCAATTGTTGCATTAAAGCTGCTTAATACCTATTGGAAAAATAGCTTACATACAGATTCAATTTATTTAAGGGACATCATCAATGCAAAAGTTTCGGTAGATGCGGATTCAGATGTTATCAAGGCACAAAGCACGATGTTACCCGGTGTTTTGCGGAATGATACTGCCAGAAGAAATAAAGTAACACTTCAAGCGGTTATTAAAGGGTACCAGTCAGTAGTTGACCTTTACAAAGGCGAGTATGAAACTGCTACAACCATTATAGATCATAACGATGTGACCTGGTTTCGGAAAAAATCTCCGGGGGATGATCCTTATACCAACGCCAACGTTTACTATGGCAATGCCCGAATGACCCCGGCAATATCACACGGTAACGGAGTAGCAGGCATCATCGCCGCAGCACAGATCGACTCCGGAATAAAAGGAATAGCTGCATGGGTAGAAGTTATGCCGATCCAAATTGTGACGCCGAAAGTAATTGGTGAAGAGCGGGATAAAGATGTTGCAAACGCTATTCAATATGCGGTAAATAATGGTGCGAAAATTATCAATATCAGTTTGGGGAAGCAAACATCTCCGCAAAAAGAATTGGTAGATAACGCCGTTCGGTATGCAGGCTCCAAAGGAGTGTTAATATTTGCTGCCGCTGGTAATGACGCAGCAGATAATGACTCCATTATTAATTACCCATCTCCTACGTTCGCAAACGGTACAAGGGCTAATAATCTATTCACAGTTGGTGCCACTACGTCTGGTGCTGACCTTGTTTGGCAATACAGTAATTATGGTAAAAAAACAGTTGATTTTTTTGCCCCTGGTGATCGTATTTATTCCACTGCTTTCCATGATAATTATAACACGGACTCCGGGACAAGTTATGCTTCACCTACCGCAGCGGGACTGGCTGCCCTAATCTGGAACTACTATCCACAATTAACTTATAAGCAGGTTATGCACTGTATCGAGCAGTCGGTAGAATGGTCAGATGTTTCAGTTACTAAGCCAGGCACTAATGAAAAGCTGCTGTTTAAAAAGCTAAGCCGTACAGGCGGTGTGATAAACGCATATAATGCACTTTTGATAGCTGGCAAAATGCATAAACTCCGCATAGCTTCCGTCGCCCGGAAAGTTAGGAACCCCATAAACCTGATCACCTGCTTTCAAAGATGTAACCTCTCTTCCGGTTTCCACAACTACTCCGGCAGCATCCCAACCTAATGTCATTGGTAATTTAAGGAAAGATCGCAAGCCTTCGTTTTCGCCGCTTCTGATAACCCAATCTACAGGGTTTACACCGCTGGCATATACTTCTACCAAAACTTCGTCTGCAGCCGGTACCGGGCGTGATATTTCTTCTAACTTCATGACCTCTGGTCCACCAAAATAATTGATTCTTATCGCTTTCATGATAAATTAATTTATGGGGCAAAGATCAGTATCGATCATGATGTGGATTTAGCTAAACTACGCTTTCTATTAGCCAAAGTTCTGGATTTAATGATTCTTACAACGTTTTAATCCTTTAGAAGAAATTGCAGTAGCCAATGGTTGGATAACGCTGTTATTTGCTTCCGCCTTAAAACACAACAATCCCTGATACAAAAAAATAGATTTTTATGCTTTTTTTAAATATTTATGTATTTGTTTTAGTTTTTTTATTAGCGTACGTTTCCCGAACTTAACTTTTCAAAAAAGAAAAACCCCTAATTTAGCTGATTAACGTGAGTTCGGTTTAAGCGGCCAAAAGTAATTGCTTAACTATGTTATCAAAACCGGTTTCTTCCTGTCCCATACGGCGGCGGTTACACGGCTTCTGATTTTAGCTTCAGAGGTTGGCATGAAGGTTTTAAGGCGGAACTGTCTGTCTGTCTGGCGAAAAATCAATGTATGTGATCTTTCCCGGTCTTTTTAAATACGCCCGGTATCAGCCATGCAGCTAATTACACTGGTAAGTTTTTAAAACCTGCAACCTGGTTTACGACTCGCGGCGGGTTGCTGAGGCTATTTCATACATTTTTCATTAATTCATTACCAAAATCACTGGATTGGTGATGCATCGTTATGTTTAAAGTTGCGAAGCCTATTGAGCTTACAAATTATTCACAAACTGTGAAATCCATCTGACGGCGATGTTTCAGAGTCGATCTGGCTGGGGAAGAAGCGCTGACAAAATAAATAGAGGCGATGGCTCAACCCCTCCTACCGGAATACTTTGTTCGCGGTAACAAGTTTGCTTTTATAAAAATTTGTTCATAAAACAAGTCTATTAGCTACTTGTTTATTCTAAAAAAATTCTAATAATAAATTCATCCATTGCTTAACATGAAAATTGGCGTCATTGCACATCTAAAACATCCTATTAAGGCGCCATTTGCGGGTGGGCTTGAGGCCTTTACATATGAAATTACGCACCGTCTGACTCAGCGGGGACATGAGGTGGTCCTCTTTGCCAGTTCTTCCTCAACGGCAGGTGGGACATTGCATCCAATTTTGGACGATATATCTTATGACGCAAGTAACGGAATGCGGCCTAAGAAGCCGGATTTGAGTTCAGAATATATCGCGGAACACCATGCTTATTACCGCATGATGACGGAGATTGATGCGCTCGAGCTGGATGTAGTTTTTAATAACAGCCTGCATTATGTACCGATCACTATGGCGGGTGTTATAAAAACGCCCATGGTTACCGTTCTGCATACACCGCCCTTTTATGAGCTTCAACTGGCGACTCGCGCAGAACAGCGATTTAAAAACATCTATTATGTTACCGTATCCCAATCTAACGCAGACAACTGGAAAGAATTTATTCCCGATTGCCCTTTTATTTATAACGGCATTGATCTTGCCAAATGGACGTACTATCCAACGGGCACACAGAATAATTATGCGGTGTGGTTTGGCCGTATTCATCCTGATAAGGGGCTTGACCTAGCCATTCGGGCAGCAAAGCTGGCCGGAATACCCTTGAAAGTAGCTGGTGGCATTGGAGATAAGAAATATTATTCAGAGAAAATAGAACCGTTGCTGGACGACAATACCCAAATGATGGGTCTTCTGGATCATCAGCAGCTTAACCGGCTTATCGGTGAGGCCAAGGTTTGTCTGATCACTCCAGTATGGCAGGAGCCATTCGGTTTGGTGGTAGCCGAAGCGTTGGCCTGCGGAACGCCGGTAGCGGGTGTAAAGGCTGGTGCCTTGCCGGAAATCGTTACAGATGAAGCGGGCTTTTTAGTTGAGCCCGGCAATGCGCCCGGTCTGGCCGTTGCGATCCGTAAGGCGATGACGCTTGACCGTCAAAAGATCCGAAACTATGCCGAAGCAAAGTTGAGTATTGAAGAAATGCTCACCCGGTATGAAAAATTTTTAGGATCAATTGTCACGCAGCGTTTAGCTTTAACCGGTAATGTTTAACCCCATGATAAAAACGTTATTTGACATTGAATTGAAAGATTTCAAAGACTGCCTGGAGCGTATAGCAGCAAACGCATCGAATATCGATGATCCACAAATAGCACCGGTGAAGGAGTTTCAATGGCTGGCTGAATGCGGTGCGCTCAAAATCGTGTTGCCAGGGGAACCACTCGATTTCAATAGACCTGATACCGCAGCACTACTTGGACTTTTGAAACGGGTGGGCAAAGCAAATCTTTCGGTTGGTCGTATCTATGAAGGTCATATCAATGCCCTATATCTTTTACATCTTTATGGAACAGCGATACAAAAAAAGGCTTGGTACGATGCGGTGCTCCACGAGCAGGCCATTTTTGGCGTATGGAGTACACAGGCAGCAAATGGTATCACTTATGAAAGTAATGCAGAGCAGCTAATGCTGCATGGCGCAAAAACATTTTGTTCCGGGGTATCGATTGTAACGCATGCGCTGATCACCGGAAACATTGATACTCCGAACCGGAAAGGATGGCAAATGATGATCCTCGACATGAGCCGGATCGGACCAGAAAGGGTGGACAGGAACAGCTGGGAAACATTGGGCATGAAAGCTTCCGGAAGTTTCACCACCGATTTTACCGGTTGCCCTATTATGGAACAAGAACTGTTGGGCCTGCCGGGCGACTACCTCGGCCAACCTTATTTCAACAGCGGTGCCATACGGTTCGCTGCGGTACAGTTCGGCGGCGCCGAGGCTATTCTCGGACATACTATGGATTACTTGTCTGCGATGGAGCGTACCGGCGATCCGTTCCAAAAAGCCAGATTGGCCGCTATGCTGATAGATATTACAACCGGGGAACTATGGCTACATCAGGCAGGCAAGAACTTTGACAACTGGGTTAATGATTCTGAACGTTCGGGTGAACTCATTGCTTTTGCTAATATGACGCGTACGGTAATTGAAGAGATCGGTTTGCGGGTTATGCAGGCCAGTAACCAATGTGTAGGCGCAAGGGGGCTAATGTCTCCATCACCACTTGAACGTCTGAACAGGGACCTTACTTTTTACTTGCGCCAGCCAGCGCCGGATGCGACCAGACTGGCTATTGCCGATCATTTCATAAAACATCAATCTGAAGATGCCCAATCCATTTAATAAAGTCGCTTTCTGGGACAGCGCAATACCCGTTTACCCTGACTTTTTCATGGGCATTGACAGCTGCCTGGTATTAGCACCACATCCTGACGACGAATCACTGGGTTGCGGCGGACTGATCACCTTGTTACGCCAGCGAGGTTGTCTGGTAACGATCGTTGTAACTACAGACGGCAGTCAGTCCCATCCTAATTCCAAGGAATACCCCGAAGCTGCCCGTATCGCCCTGCGCGAAAAAGAGATTAAGGAGGCATTGGCTTTACTGCAGGTTTCTGGAGAACATATTCACTTTTTACATGGCCGGGATGCCGCACTGCCTGGTAAGGATGACGAGGGTTTCATTGGCTTTAAAGAAATGTTGAAAGACATTATTCATACTACCAATCCTAAGCTGTGCCTGGTTCCCTATGAATTGGACCCGCATTGTGATCACCGAGCCACCTGGCAGTTATTGACCGCCGCGTTGGAAGAAGTGAAGAACAACGGCATTACCGTTTGGGAATACCCAATCTGGCTGTACCAAAACGCAGAGGATGCGGACATTCCGGTATTAGGCGCCGGGGAATTAATAGCCGTCGACATCTCCGCTTTTTTGGAACAGAAAACAAGGGCTATTGCTGCCCACCGATCACAGGTGAGCAACCTGATTAGTGATGATCTGGATGGGTTTATGCTGAGTGCGGAAATGACCGGGAACTTTTTAACGGGCAAGGAGTATTTTATGGAGCGGCAAAAACTCAAAAAAGAACGCACCCTGTCTGCTGTATATTTTCAACAGCTGTATCAGCAGAACCGCGATCCCTGGAATTTTGAAGCAAGCGAGTATGAAAAAGAAAAGTATGCTACCACTATAGCTTACCTGACTAGGGCTACCTATAGCAACGCACTGGAAATAGGCTGTTCTATAGGTGTGCTGACGAAATTACTACGCACCAGGTGCTTGCACTTATTATCTATCGATATCAGCGCTACTGCCCTGGAGGTTGCGCGTGAACGTTTAATGAAACATCCTGAGGTTGAATTCAGGCTAGCAGCGATACCTGATGAATATCCCGAAGGAAACTTCGACTTAGTTGTCATGAGTGAAGTAGGATATTATCTTTCTTTGGAAGACCTATTGGCTGCAAAGCGAAAAATCGCAGATAGTCTTCTGTCCGGTGGTACTTTGATCATGGTTCACTGGACCCATTATGTTGTGGATTATCCGCTGACAGGTGATCAGGTGCACGAAGTATTCTTGAACGATCCATCCTTTAAGCCGGTGTCATCTACACGAACCAAAGATTATCGGCTTGATGTGTTTATTAAGTCCGCAGATGAGCTATAATATCGGCTTTTACATTCATCATCATGGCTCAGGGCATCTGATGCGCGCGCTGGCTATAGCTGCGCATTTGGATAGGCCGATTACCTTTTTGGGAAGCGGTATGCGGGATTATCAAACCGTCATTCCCCCGTCGATCCGGTGTATTCATTTACCTGCGGACGTGCCTGATGAAGACGACCATGCTTACGTTGCGGGTACTGCGGTCGATTGCCTGCACTATGCACCTTTAAATGTTACCGGCATTCGCCTAAGAAACCAACTGCTAAGTGATTTTTTTGCAGCCACCTACCCTATTATTTTGATCGTTGATGTTTCTGTTGAGGTCGCTCTGTTTGCCAGGTTATCCGGCATACCGTCGATTGTCATGCGCCAGCACGGCAGCCGAAATGATACTGCTCACCTGGCTGCTTATCAAAGCGCATCTCTGCTGTTGGCGCCTTATCCCGAGAGGCTACGTACAGGTTCTATAAAATGGGTGGATGAAAAAACTTTTTTTGCAGGCGGTTTTTCCAGATATACCGGCTTAAAAAAAACAGCATTGACTATAGGCGATGACAAATGCGTCGCTGTAATAACCGGAAGAGGGGGCACCAGTATCAGCCTTTCTTTTATCAGGCATATAGCAAGGGTTTGCCCGGAGCATCATTTCCATATTCTTGGTGATATAGCCACTCAAAACTGGTCATCGGGGAACGTTTCCTTTCACGGGAGATGTGCTGAGCCTGAAACCGTACTCAATATATGCCGTATTGTGATCGGCAACGCCGGTCACAATACCGTGATGGAGGTCGCCGATTTACAAAAAGCATTTATCTGTATTCCTGAGAAACGCCCGTTCGAGGAGCAGTTGCAAAAAGCTTTACTCATTCAACGACACTTCGCTATCCCGTTGGTTATGCCCGAAGCGCTCTTTAAAACCGATTGGCAGGATATACTTGACAAGTTGAGCCGCTCGCAGCCTGAATGGCAGGGAATTATCAATGAGCAGGCCCTTTCACAAGTTGCCGCGGCAATAGATCAGTTGGCGATACAGCTTTTCGGTTCGCCCTGATCAGATCTTTAAGGCTAATTGGATCTCTACATGGGTAGGCTTGCGCAATAATTGTATGTTGGTTCCCGTCCGGGAAATCAATCCTGCTTCTTCAAATTTCAATAGCCATCCTTCCATTGGCCATTTTTTCCATTTGATGTAAAAGCGATTTGCATTAGCAATGATATCCGAAAGATGATTTAACGGCGGTGAGTAACTCTCATGGTACTGGTGGTAAGCAGTTGCCTGAATATTCTTGACAGGGACGTTTTTTTGACGCGCAGCGAAGGCAAAGTCGGTATCTTCTGCACCATAGCCTTGAAAACCCACATCAAAGCCGCCGATTAAGGCAAACAAAGTTTTACTGGACCCAAAATTTAAAGACCAAAAAAGTTCATAAGGGAGTTCAGCCAGCCCTGACCTTAACGGGTCGGCAATGCTGTGAGCATGAAGGTTTTCTTGGTCATAAGCCTTTCCGGCAGCAAGGGCCGGCAAATAACGTACCTGGCCAGAAAGCAACTGGTTATCGTCCCACTGTTCTCCGTAAATCGTGAGCATATTCGGTGCCGGAATGCAATCTACATCAAGGAAAACTATCCGTTTATAAAAGCTGGCAGCCATACCCTCATTTCTTGCTTCAGCAAGTGGAAGCATAGCAACGGAGCAAATGCTGATCTGCCTTACAGGGAAAGGCATATCGGGCAGCTCGCCCGGAATCTGATTCATGTTCACTACGATAAGTTCTCCCGGTAAGTGCTGACCCTTTGCCAAACCCAGCATAGTTTGGCAAAGGGCGGAATGGCGCTCCCTGACAAGAATCACGACCGATACATTTTTCATTAAGCCAAATTTGCACCATAAAAAAATTGCCTAAAATTACTGATTACCTGGGAAATAGGTTCCAACGAATGAACTTCTCTCCAGCGTCCGTTTTCCAGTTCGTCTTCTATTGATTCCCATAACTCGCCAAAATAGGAGGATGCGCTGATCCTTTCATAGAGCCACTGCAGATCCAGCATCAACCCCGTGCTAATTTTTTGCAAGCGGTGATCTTCAGCATATAGTTCTTCCTTACTTTTCCATACTTGGCGCAATTCATTTTTGACTTTAGTTTTCTGGATTAGTGAGGGCAGCGGTTCTACCTGTTGCTGCTGATTTTCAAGCGTCATATCTCCCCATTGCTTCAACTGTACGGAAAACCCAAAAGTTACTTTGCCTATAAGTCTGGCGGATGTGTACACTTTAACCAAGGGTGATTTTCTTACTTTGGCATCAATCCGGTAAAGCGCTTTTCTGAACTCTTCGTCCTCCAGGTATGGAATAGCCGGAATACGCCCCGCCTTATGATAAATATCGCACGTTACAGCCAAACTTGGACCGTAGCACTGAAAATGCCGTGGCCAAGGATCAAATTGAGACGGATCCAGTATAGATTCGAGTCGGCTTAAATGATACCGGTAACTCACATCCCTTAAATGATGCATTTTTGATAATGATGGTGTGTTTCTTGTTAATATGCGCCCTCCTACCACATCATTTCCTTTATCCATTTCTATTAATATAAAATGAATCCACTGGCTGTCAACCTCACTATCCCCATCGGTAGATACTATTATTCCTTTTGCTTGTCCGATGGACATAAATCTTTCATAAGCCTCATCCATCATCATTCTTCTTACCGTGCCGATATGAGCATCAGGTTTTGGCAGATCAATCTCGGAGATATGCAGGTTAAATCTTGGGAATAGGGTCTGATATTGCTGAGCAATCTTAAAAGTGTTGTCCGTACAATTATTAGCTAATAGTAACACTTCGTATATTGAAGGATGGAGCGGCAAACCTGTTTCATCCTTTTGCATCCTTAGAGCATCCAGGGTACGCACCAATCCTTCTGCTTCGTTTTTTACTGGTACAATGACCGCGATCCGCATTGCTTCTTTCGGCTCAATTTTGAATAATTTTGGAGAAGACTCACAAGTGTTTATGGCTTGCATGTGTTGTTTTATGTAAGTAACGCCGAAGTGTAAGTTTGGTTTTTATCAAAATTTTCTTTTTAAGATAATTTTATAATCATTAAGACTAAGTTTAATACAATAAATTATGTAATGGAATTATCCCTGAGAAGATAAAAGATGAATTGGGATTAGGCTGCTTAGTGCTTATTACCACAAAATATGTTTTTGTCCATTATTATACCACCTGCCACTTTTAAGGATATAAGCTGGATTAAAGACCACAACAAAGCATTGAAACTTAACGAATTCGAACTGCTTATAAATATTTATGCGCATCGATAAAGCTTTTAAAAAAAACTCAATATAATACGGTTTAGCGGTAAGGTAAATGCTTTTATTCAAATTGCGAACACCATAATAAAACCTTTAAGATAAATCTATATTAGAGCTCTTAAGTTATCGCCACTTAATTTTTAAATAATAATTCCACATCCTCAATATCACCTGGGATGGTTTATACTTACAAGAAAGTAACTTCATTTCAAGAATAGAAAATCTTTATGAGAATCGTTAAATACAGTATATTCAATTTAACAATTAGAGTAACTTGCTATTTGCGTAATTCGTAAAGTAGGGAACTTTTCAAAATGCAAAGCACTGTTAATCAAAGCATAGGAGCTTAGGTTCTGAACCCTAACTCTCCGCATATAACAAAAACAATTAAAAGGCCTCAAATTTTAATTTGAGGCCTTTTAATTTCTAATTACCTATGGTCCTTTAATTTGACGGGTACTTGTACCTGCACCGCAGGCAGCCAGTTATTATATTAAATGCAGGTAATTACCTGGAAATTGTGCTCCATACCAACGATCAGATCTGAATCGATTAGGCATATTTGATCTCGATAGCATAGCATTAGTTTGCCTGATATAAAAAAGGGTAAAAGCCCCTCTTCGTATGGAAAGCAATAATAACCTCGCAATCAACTGCATATTACATTTTACCCATTTTCGAGGTATCTTTTTTCATTTTTTTCTTGTCCATCTTCTTCTTGTCCATCTTCATCTTGTCCATTTTTTTCATCTCCTTTTTTTTCATCTCCATAGAGTCTTTTTTCATCTTAGACATTTTGTCTTGAAAAGGAGCAGCGTTAACATTGAACGCAAGAAATAAAGCGCCTGTTAATAATAAACCCGAGATCAGTGATTTGTAAGTTTTCATGTTTTTTTATTTAGTGTTTGCCCCTTTGTCGCTAATCATTACCAAACCTTACAAAAAGTCAATTTTTATTTAATTGGTTCTCAATTTTTACTTGTAGGGCATCTTTAAAATTCTCGTCTAACTTTATTTCTGGCTGGTGATCTGACTTTAGCATTTGCCTGATCATCTCGTTGATCTTTTGGCTTTGGCACATGTAAATACGGCAAACATTGCAGCCAAAAAGGTGCATACGCAGCTCAACTGTCTCGCGAAAGGTTATCCTGCCTATTAATCTTTTATCGATCAGGTAGGTCGCCTTTCGGCAGTTATAAATTATTTTTTTAAAGTCGTTCATCTTACATCCAGTTTTTTTGCAGACAGGCCCGCAGGTTAAGTTTCGCCCGGTGAATAATTACCCAAAAATTGGCCTGGCTTAATCGCAGCTCGGCACAAACAAAATCAGTAGCTTCATCATCCATGTGTTTCATCGTAAAAACAGACAGCCATAAAGCAGGTAGTTTTTTCAGGCATTTTTGCAGGGCCTGGTTTAGTTCTTTATGCACCAAAGGGTCAAAATCATCTACGCCAAATTGCCGTGGTTCATAATCCTTCTTCCAGTGCCCGTCTTCTTGAAAGTAATCCGGCTCTTCACCTGTTATATTTATCATCTCTTCTGTTTTAAATCCGCTGGCTTTTTTCCGGTACACATCATAAATTTTATTTTTAAGTATGGCTGTTAACCAGGTACGTTCGGAACTCTTGTTGGCAAACTTGTGCATACTTTGCAGGCCGGCTAAAAAAGTTTCCTGCACCAAGTCGCGTGCCTGCTCTTCGTCGCCTACGCGGCTAATAGCGTATAGGTATAAATAATCAGCATAGGCTTTTACCCAGTTTTTGGGGTTAAGCTGCTGAACGGCGGGAGGTGTTTTAATATCGTCCATTAGTGTAAACAACCTTTAGTAGTTAAAATGCCATAACCCTTACAGTTATTTATCATTAATTTACTGTAAGTATTTGTAAGGATACTGATTTAAAGCCGACTAAACAGGTAAAATACCCGATATGAAAACCATAAAAATATTTTTATTGCTGGCATTCATGGAGATTGCAGGTTTAAGTTCTCTTGCATTTATTCAAACCAGTTACAAAATAAAGCCAGTTGCCGCTGCTGATGAAGGATTTGCCGTAGTGGAGTTATTTACCTCTGAAGGTTGCTCCAGTTGCCCCCCGGCGGATGCTGTGGTGGCTAAAATAGAGCAAGAGGTAACAGGTAAGCCTGTTTATATCCTGACTTACCACGTGGATTACTGGAACCGCCTGGGCTGGAAAGATGTGTTTAGCAGTCCCGATTACTCACGCAGGCAAAACAACTATGCTAACTGGCTGAATTTAAGTTCGGTTTACACGCCGCAGGTAATTGTTAATGGGCAAACAGAATTTGTTGGGTCGCAGGAAGGCACTCTGCGAAATGCAATCGGCATGGGTTTAAAACAAAGCGTTACAGTAAAGCTATCCCTGAGCGATGTTAAGATCAATAACAACTCCGCTACTATTAAATATCATACCGATGCCGCATCGGGCAGCATCATAGTTTTAGCGTTGGTACAAAAGCAGGCAACCACGGTAGTGAAAGCCGGCGAGAACCGCGGCCGCAGTTTGTCGCACGTGCAGATCGTTACTAATATTAAAACTATTTCTGTAAGCGCCAGTTTGGGCGAAAATGACATAAAATTACCACCTAATTTTTCGGCAAAAAATTTCGAGTTGATTGCTTTTTTGCAGGATAGTAAAACAGGCAAAATTAATGCGGCCGCGCGCACGGGCTTTCCAATTTCGCTGTAACGATGAAAACGATCAAAGAAAAGCATTCCGTGCTGATGCGCTGGACACATTGGGTCAACTTTCCGCTGCTTAGCATTATGATTTGGAGCGGCATGCTCATTTACTGGAGTAACGATGTGTACACCATTTCGCTATTCGGGCATACCTATTTCAAGTTTTTCCCGGAGTGGTTTAACAAAGCGTTGGATATACCTGCGCATTTGGCCAAGGGCATGGCGTTCCACTTTTTATTTATGTGGTTTTTTGCGCTTAACGGTTTGGTCTATGTAGCCTACACAATTATATCCGGTTCATGGCGAGAACTTGTACCGCATAGGAAGTCATTTAAAGAGGCCTGGTTGGTGCTGCTGCATGACCTGCATATCCGTAAAATGCTTCCGCCACAAAATAAGTACAACGCGGCACAGCGCATTGCCTACACGGCTATAGTTTTGATGGGGCTTGGTTCACTGGTAACCGGGCTTGCTATTTATAAGCCTGTACAATTTGCAACTATTACCTGGCTATGCGGGGGCTATCATGCCTCCCGTATTATCCACTTTATATTAACAATTGGGTATGTTATCTTTTTCCTGATCCATATCATACAGGTAATATTGGCTGGCTGGAAAAACTTCTGGTCGGTTATCTCAGGCTTCGAAGTAGTTAATACCCCAAAAACCTTAAACATATCAAAGGATGATGAACAACCTAAAGAAAGTTAAAAAACCCCTCACCATTGATCAAAAGATAAAGCGGCGCAACTTTATATCCTTGAGTGTTTTTGCATTGAGTTCGGCTGCGGCTTATAAAGGCTGGCGAATACTGTACACTTCGCCTGAAGAAGCAACCGGGATAACAGGTGGGGCGCAAGTGCCGCTACGTCGTGCGTTGAATAAAACGGAACTCTTTTTCCGAAATTTTTTTAGCAATAATCATTTAGTTAAAACTTATCCAAAAGCAATGGCGGCCAAAAACGTACGGCAAAACAGCAACATTGGCTTGGAAAGTAACATTGACATTGCCGGCTGGAAGATGGAGGTAAAAAAATCAGGCGGCGAGGTTGTGCACATTACTATCGATCAGATCAAAGCTTTGCCAAAAACAGAGATCGTTTATGATTTCAAATGTGTGGAGGGCTGGGACCAGATCCAATACTGGGGTGGCCTAAAAATGATTGACTTTATTGAATACTTTGGGCTGGCTGAAGAGATTAAAATGCAATACATGGGCTTAATAACCCCTGATGGGGAATACCAGGTTGGGCTGGACATGCCCAGCGCCATTCATCCCCAAACAATATTAGCCTATGAAATGAATGGCCGGCCTATCCCACATAATCATGGAGCGCCTTTACGACTGATTATACCGGTTAAGTATGGCATAAAAAATTTAAAGCGTATCGGCTCTATGACTTTCAGTAACACCCGCCCGCCCGATTACTGGGCCAGGGAGGGTTATGATTATTATTCGGGATTGTAAGCAATGGTGGCCCCGAATATAGACTATGGGCTGTGATTTAAACGCATGCAGATATGTTTACCTACCTTGTGTTTTAATATTCACCAGTTTATTTAGTTTAAAGTTTTAAAAGGCTATGGTGTATTGCAAATTGATCACGCCTACGCGGGTCAATCCATCGGGTCGTACTTTGCGTACAATAAACGGCGTAGCAACAAGCACTTCCAGGCTATTTCCATTATTGAACTTTTTAGTGCCAACTATACTGCCGTTCAGCGTAAACCCATCTGATCCGGTTATCGCAGTTATTTGACCAAAGCGGTCCTCATAAGTATCAGTTCCTAAATGGTAGATACCCAGCAAGCTTGGTTTTAGGGTGATGTTTGATGCCGAAAACTGAATATAATAGCCAATGCGGCCAAGTATATCACTTTTGCGCTTGAAATTATTGGTTGGCGCAAATTCTTTTGCCCTTGGGTCGCTATATTCATCCGGGAAGTAGGTACTTTTATTAACTTGTATCACCGGCACTTGTATCCCGGCATCAAACTCCCAACTGTGGTTAACAATATAATTGATCCCACCAATAGCATCATACGTACTTATGCTGGCCTGATAATCCAGCGGTAGCGGTTTACCATCCTTATTTTTATGATTACCCGAGGTAAGCGGAACTTTAACGCCTCCGATGATATTGATACTGTAATTAGCCTTTGTTTTAAAGGAGTAATTGAGTGTGCCATAAATATCACCGATATCAAAAGCGCTGCCTAAAAAGCCGGTAGCATAAGTAGCGGTGAGTTTGGATTGGAATGATAAACGACTATTAATCTTGGTGCCATATTCCACGTAAGCATTGGTAATATTGGTTTGCTCTTTGCCAACACCATAATTTAAACCGAAACTTAACGTATGGTTGGCCGAATCGGTAATATTATTTTTTAGCACGCTAAGGCTGCAAAAGCCTGCATCACTGCAACCTTGGGCAAAACTGTAAGCCGTGCATAGCAGGGCAATGCAAGTAAGGTATATCTTTTTCATACTTAATAAGTGAATTGGGTATAACCGAATAAATGACTGTATTGCTGGCAATAAATCAGCGCGTACGTATATTCTTTAACATTGATGCTAACCGGTATATCGTACAATTGGTTGCCTGCGGTAGATTTTAAGGAACCCAAATTCACAAAGTTAACAGGTTGCTGCTCTTTGCTGATATACACTTTAAGATCGGGCCCATTGCTGCTGGTAAAGTTTTCCAATGCTAATTGGTATTTACCATTCGTTTCATATACGCGGGCGGTACCGGTTACAGAGCCGTAAGCACCGTTCCTGAAACTGCTGCTGCTGGTTTCGGGTTTAGATATAGTAACGTCCACTTTTTCATTGAGCGCTACCATAGGGGTAGTTTCTTTTTTACAGCCGGTAAAACTCACTGCAAGTGCAATTACAGCGCTTAAATAAATTAAATGTTTCATGATCTCAATTATTAGGTTTTACGGTTTGGTCGCGCCGCAACAGCTTTCCTTACAAATAAATTTATTGTAAGGTTTGGTTGTAAGCTGCGACAAAGCAATAAACAACACCGAAACACGATGTACAAATACTTATTTTTTTTATTATTTATGGTTGGCACGCTGACCAATGTTCAGGCTCAAAAACAATTTAACCTGGACGGATCAGGCCTGGCGCTGGCAGGTTACGATCCAGTTGCCTATTTCACCCAACAAAAAGCGGTAGAAGGACGAAAAGAAATTGCGCTATTAAATCAGGACGTAACTTATCATTTTGCCAGTACCCAAAACCGCGACCTGTTTAAAGCGAATCCCGCAAAGTATCAACCTCAATATGGCGGTTGGTGTGCTTACGCGATGGGAGCCAACGGCACTAAGGTAGCTGTTGACCCGGAAACCTTCAAACTGGTGAACGGCAAGCTTTACCTGTTTTACAACAAGTTTTTTAACAACACCAAAAAATCTTGGGATAAGGATGAAAGCAACCTGAAAACCAAAGCGGATGCTAACTGGACAAAATTTAATCAAAATTAATCACAAAAAATAAATATGAAACGTACACTCATCATTGCAGCCCTGTCCATTTTTACATTAAGTGCCAGTGCACAAAAATCAGAAGTATTCATCAGCGGCGGTAAAGCTATCAAAGGTTATGACCCGGTTGCTTTTTTTAAACAATCCAAAGCCGTTAAAGGCGCGGACAGCCTGTCCTATCAATGGAATAATGCCACTTGGTTGTTTGCCAGCACGGAAGACATGAACGCCTTTAAAGCAGCGCCTGAAAAATACGCCCCACAATATGGCGGTTACTGTGCCTATGGTACTGCCGAAGGCCACAAAGCCCCAACACAAACCGATACATGGACCATTGTAAACGATAAGCTTTATTTCAACTACAATTCTAAAGTAAAAGAAATTTGGACGAAGGATCAACCTAATTTGATTATTAAAGCTGACCAGCAATGGCCTGCAGTTAAAGTTCAATAAAACGCCGTAACATCATGACAACTAAAACATTCAACATAGTTACCTGGATCTTACGCCTGGTGGCTGCGGCAATTATGTTGCAAACCCTGTTCTTTAAATTTACCGCCGCGCCAGAATCGGTTTATATTTTCACCAAACTGAATATGGAACCCTGGGGCCGAATTGGTATCGGCTGCTTTGAACTTATTGCATCTATATTGACGCTGATCCCCAAAACCACCAGTTTAGGCGCACTTTTAGGCTTGGGTATAATGGCCGGAGCCATATTTTTCCATATTACGCAATTAGGGTTGGTGGTGCAAAACGACGGTGGCAAACTATTTATCCTGGCTATGCTGGTTTTTAGTAGCTGTACGGCTTTACTATTACTGTTAAGAAGACAGCTGATCAGTTTTATTCCTTTTAAACTGTAGTATAATGATGCCGCTAACAAAACCCATCAGTAAGTTATTAGAGCAATTAGGCGAAGTGCTTGAGTTATTAACCAATGATCAATTTATCCTTCCGGTAAGTGTTTTATCTGGTGCTACCATTGGCGAACATACCCGCCATATCCTGGAGTTTTATATAGAGCTTAATAAAGGTTACGATAGCGGTAAGGTAGATTATGACCAACGCAAAAGAAACCATGCGATAGAAAGCAGTAAATTTGTGGCCATTGGTGAGTTGAAGGAAATTATTACAGGCTTAGATAGACCAGACAGGGCACTTACATTGTTGGTGAACTACGACGATGCGGAAACAAATTCTGTCAGTGTAACCACCAATTATTATCGAGAACTGATTTATAATCTGGAGCATACTGTGCATCATCTGGCCTTAATCCGTATTGGTGTTAACACGGTTGCTGGTATCGCAATACCGGCAGGGTTCGGTATCGCTGCATCTACCTTAAAATTTAGACAGGCATGTGCACAGTAACTTATATACCCACTCAAGACGGCTTTTACCTTACCTCCAACCGTGATGAACATTGCAACAGGGGTTCGGCATTATCACCTTCGGTGTACCAAGACATGCTTTATCCTAAGGACCCGGATATGAGCGGAAGCTGGATAGCAGCTAAAGCCAATGGAGATATGGCAGTGCTGTTAAACGGCGCATTTGTTAAGCATTTTGCTCAACCGCCCTATCGCATTAGCCGGGGTGTGTTGTTGCTTAACGTTTTAGCTGCCAGTAAGCCTCTTGCCTATTTTAATTCGGTTGATCTCAACAACATTGAGCCATTTACTTTAATTATTTGTATGAATGGGATGCTCTACGAATGCCGCTGGGATGGCACGGCAAAATATACTTTGCCGCTTGATCAGCATTCATCGCATATTTGGAGTTCGGCCACGCTTTATGATGAAACTGCTCAAACTGTAAAAAAAGACCGGTTTAAAAGTACTATCTTATCAGATAGCAGGTCAATCATCAATTTTCACCAAACCGAACGTTTGGCAGGAACAATCGGGACGGTAAGCATTACACATGTTAAGATTGTATTTGGCCAAGCCATTATAATGACCTACGATGACCTGAAATCGACTACGATGCAGGTACAACATTTGGCAATAACAACATCGCAAATACCATGGCTAAGTTTACGAATTTTCATGGTCAAACTATTTAATTGGGAGTATTGGCCATACTATATGATTTATATCCCGGTGATGTTTTACTGGTTTTGGCTCAGCCTTAAATCGCGTGCAATATTTTTTTTCAATACGGCTAACCCCGGAATGAAAAACGGCGGATTCGCGATGGATAGTAAAAACGATATTTATGCGCATATACCGGCGCAATATTGCCCGCAAACTATATTGGTTAAAGCAGGATATTCAATAGAAAACCCTGGGATAAAATTGCCCTTGATTGCTAAGCCCGATATAGGGCAGCGCGGCTTGCAGGTCAAATTACTTCAATCAAAACAAGACCTAGCCGATTATGCGACCAACAGTAAAGTTGATTTCCTGTTACAAGAGTATATTAGCCACCCTTACGAAGCCGGGATTTTTTATTTTAGTAGGCCAGGAAGCCGTACGGGTACAATTACCGGTGTTGTGGGTAAAGAATTGATGATGGTTACGGGAGATGGAAAGGCAACTTTGCAAGAATTGCTTGCTGCCAATCCGAGATACCTACTGCAAATACCAGCCTTGAAAAAAGCGTATGGCCTGGCTTTACAAAAAGTGTTGCCATACGGCGAGGCCTGCCTACCTGCGCCGTATGGCAATCATAGCCGCGGTGCCAAATTTATTGACCTCAGCCCGCAGGTTACGTCCGAATTAGTTAAAAATATACATGCGGTATGCGCGCAGATTCCGGGTTTTTACTATGGCCGGTTGGATGTTAAATATGATAGCTGGGCAGAACTCTGCGCCGGAAAATTTAAGATCATCGAGGTGAATGGTGCCGCCAGCGAACCTGCCCACATGTACGACCCTAAACATTCCATCTTTTTTGCATGGAAAGAGATTATCCGGCACTGGGCTATTTTATATCATATTAGCAAACTTAACCGTAAAAAGCGCGGGCTGGCCCACATGACCTATCGTCAAGGTATGGACATGATCAAAAATAATACTCAATATGTGAACCTAACCATTTCCTGAAATGAAAAATAAATATGCATTGCTGCTTATCATTAGCCTGTTGTTCGGTGCCTGCCGTTCTAAATTCAAACCTTTGTTAACTTCAGAAAGCGGTGTGCAATTTAAAATGATATCCTTGAATGAGGCAAAGGCAACCGCTAAAGCAGCGGGCAAACCTTTATTTGTTTTCGCTCACGCCAGTTGGTGCCCTACCTGTAAAAAAATGGAACACGAAATATTAGTCGAAAAGCAAATCGGCGATGTTTACAATGCCCAATTGATTAATGTAGCCATTGATGTAGACAGCGAAGAAGGGAAAAAACTAAACGGCCTGTACCCGATAAGGGCAACTCCCACCTTATTATATTTTAATAGCGACGGTACATTGGCTAAAAAGTGGGAAGGCTTCGCTAACACAAACAAATTGTTACGTCTCTTACCATGATGCCTATCTCACCCTTATTAATATTACCTAATGCACCAGGCCGACCTTCGTCGGCTTAATCCTTGGTTATTTATCATTCAGCCTCTTTTTTTATTAAAATCTACAAAAAATAGCCCAGCTAAATTTCATACAATAACTGAATAACGGTTAAGTATATCATATTATTAATTTGATTAGGTAGCAACAGTAGTTTAGTAATGCCCATTGCATTCAGCTTACACCAAATATTTTTAACCCTGTTGTATTTTGGTTTCAAATATTCCAATTTATTTAGGTGTACTTTACAGCCCACAGTTTAAACTTTGATCCTGAGTTATTTATCTGGACTAACCGAATAAATTCTCATTCCAATGATACCTATCATAATAAGCATCAGAAAGAATGTTTCTGCCCACGAAATATGTTGCCTGAAGAAAAACACATCAACAAGCTTTATAAAAACAAGAGTTGAGGCTGTCCATACGGCAAAAGCCATAGCAGTTGGAACTTGTTTAATAGCCAATGAAAAAAAGTACACGTTAGCTATTCCAAAAATAATATATCCTAAAAGGGGTGCAACAATATAAATACCCTCTGCTTTATAAATATTGGTCGTGTTTAAAAGCCTAAAGCTGCTAAACTTAAAATACTTTACAGAAAAGGTCCATGCTGTTTCAAACAGGGCTGCAATAATGAGATATAACCAGGCCATATTAATAAATACTCTTCTCTTGTTGTAGTTTTGAAGTATGCTTACGGTCATTTACGGGTTTACTCCAAAGTTTAACGAGCCACTTTATTAAATGAGGACGTAAATTGTAATATCGTTTAAACCAGTTGTACTTCAGCAGATCATATTCATCAAAACGTTTAAAAGAGTAAGCATGCTGTAAAAAATAGTCTTTAGGATACGAATACCCCAAGCCCCAGCTTTCGGAGCTGTTGCTTGGGGTATGTCCCGGATCGTATGCAGTGCCGAACAGGTAATCCCAAAATGAGAATTTTGTAGAGAAGTTGGCATGGAAAACCTCCTGGTAATTAGCATGATGCCATAAATGAAGTTCGGGAGTATTTACAATATATTTAAACTTCCCCAAATTAACCTTAATATTGGCGTGGATAAACATACCGAATACGGCGTCGATCAGTGCTTTAATAAGAATTACCGCAGGATCGGCACCTAAAAATATGATGGGTGCAAACTCTATGGTTTGGTTGATGATTATCTCGAGTATATGGGAGCGCGACCCGGCTAAAAAATCGACTTCCTTGCCCGAGTGATGGGCCTCATGTATGCGCCAAAAAGTTTTATTACGATGTTGGAAACGATGGAACAGGTAAATGTATAAGTCGTGCGTTATAACGAAAAACAGCACCTGTACAGGCAGAGGCCAGTCTCTAACAAACTGCCAGTTGGTCCAATCAACACGATGTTGTACAGGTGCTATTATATAATCAAAGATGATGATTTTTAAAAAATAGCTCTGAATAAGCGTGTACCATACCAGGTCTACCCAAAAACCCTCCCTAAATAAAGCTAAACCCTTGCGATAAGGCAAAATACGTTCCCAGCTAATAATCAATATTATCCAGCAAATGAGTATGGTAGTAGTAATGGTAAGCAGTTTATCCGGTGGCATAATTTATGAAACAGGTTTCTCCTTATATTCGTCGCTAATATTTACACGCAACCGTTTCATTGGTGCAAGTTCCGATTCATAAACCCTTTTTACACCATCACCGGCTGAAATTTCGGTATCACGGATGTCGCGTACTAAACGTTGAAGGCCTTGTGGCTCAACCGAAGCAGCATGATCCGATCCCCACATGGCACGGTCAAGCGTAAAGTGTCTTTCCACAAAAGTTGCCCCCATGGCCACCGCAGCAACCGTTGTAGCTAAACCTGTTTCATGACCAGAATATCCTACAGGTATGCCCGGGTATTTAGCTTCTAAAGTTTGTATCATTCTGAGATTCAGTTCGTGAGGTGGGCATGGATATGCAGATGTTGAATGAGCAATACAAAGCGGATAATTTTCGTTGTAAGCCCTAATGTAAGCCATCGTTGCTTCTATCTCTTTAATGGTAGACATTCCGGTAGACAACATCAGCGGTTTACCAGTTTGGAGTATGCGTTGTATTAAAGTAAGATCAGTTAACGAAGCCGATGCCAGTTTATAAATTACGGTATCAAAATGTTCCATGAAATCAACCGCATTAATATCCCATGGCGATACGAACCAATCTATCCCTAATTTTTTACAATACTGATCAATTGCTGCATATTCGGCTATACCAAATTCGGTTTTGCGTTTATAATCAATGTAGGAAATACGACCCCATGGCGTATCGCGCATAATTTCCCATTGATCCTTAGGTACACAAATTTCCGGTGTACGCTTTTGAAATTTAACAGCATCTGCCTTAGCGGCCACGGCTTCATCAATTAGCAGCTTGGCTGTTTCTAAAGAGCCATTATGATTAATACCAATTTCGGCTATTATATAGGCGGGCTGGTTTTTACCTATTTTTCGGCCGTTGGTTAACGTTATATAACCTTTACCTGTCGGGTACATCGATGCTTCGTTCTTAGCTTCGATCAGCCATTCGGCAAATTCCCTGAAACAGCCTTCGCCACCTTTAAGGTTGCAAACCATATCAGCCTGAGCTTGTACCTGGGGAAGTGCATCGGCAGGGCAAGCGGTTATAGACGCCAGTTTCATTATTTCCAGATCGTTATGATCGTCGCCTATATAAGCTACTTCATGTGGCTGCAGCCCCAGGCGGTCAATAATTTCGTTAAATATAACCGGTTTGTTTTTAGCGCCTAAGTGTAATTCGGTAATGTTTAGTTTTTCGGCACGTTTAATTACCGATGGAGAATGTTCGCCAGTTATAATGCCTGTTTCAATACCAGCATACTTGCGTAATCGTTCAACACCCATTCCATCGCGCATGTTAAATTTTTTAAGGTTTTCGCCATTATTGCCATAATAAACTCCGGCATCGGTTAGTACACCATCGCAATCGGTCAGCAACAACTTAATATCGGTTGCTTTTTGTTTTAAAATCTCGTTCATAGTTTTGTTAGGGTTATATTGCTGTCCATCCACCATCAACCACCAGGTTGGCACCTGTCATGTAAGCAGAAGCATCGCTTGCCAGGTATATTAGTGCACCTTGATAATCATTTGCCTGCGCCATGCGGCCCAATACTGTTTTAGCGGAGTAGTTTTGTATGAATATTTCGTTTTGACCGTTCTCTACGCCACCTGGCGATAGTGTATTTACACGTACACCTTTATTGCCCCAGTAAGCTGCTAAAAAACGGGTAAAGTTTATAACCGCCCCTTTGGTTACGGGGTAAGCTGCCGATTTGTAAAAAGTTTGCTCGCCGCACTCGTTCTGATAAATACGCTGATCGGGGCCAACCATGCCGTAAGTTGAGGCTATATTAATAATACTGCCACTGCCCTGCCCTGCCATTACAGAACCAAACACTTGCGAACATAAAAACACACCGGTAACATTCACATTAAGCGATTGTTGAAAAGCTTCTAAAGGATAATTTTCAAACGCCGAGAGCTCTTTTGCCATTGCCGGGTTTTCAAACATATCGTTAATAGCCGCGTTGTTAACCAGTACATCAATGGTATGGTACTGTTTGAGTATGCTTTCGCAAGCCACCACAACAGACTCCTTATCGGTAACATCGATTGCCATACCTGAATGCTGTGGCCCTAATTGGCGGGCAAATAGTTTAACACTTTGTTCATCCCTATCGGCCACAACTACGTTAGCACCGGCACCAGACAGTGCCTCGCAGTGCTTTTTGCCGATAAGACCTAACGCACCGGTTACAATAGCTGTTTTTCCTTGTAACGAAAACATATTTGTCATTTACAGAATGGCTGTTGTTTTCGGTTTAATATTATAGTTACTTACCTTTCGGAAAACGGCTTCTAAAACCTCACCTTTTAAATAGCTTTTTACATTACCGCTTAAAATAGCTTCTTTCACGAGAGGTAATACATCCCTATATGCCTGCATGGTATATGAAATATCTTCATCGGTATGGCTGTAACACATATTATGAAAACCGGCCCAAAGCACACCTCGTTTTATCATTTCCTGCTGCATAAGGGTTTTTACTTCTAAAGCATCACCGGCTTCCGGTGTAAAGGTTACCATGGTACGGCAATTGAAACCTATACAACCTGTATATTGGTCCATACCCAATTCTATAGCCAGCTGGTTATAACCATCTTTTAGTAACGCGCCTTTTTCATCAAGGTATTGGGGAACGTTTTTATCGATAAGTTCGTTAATGGTAGCTATACATGCGGCCAGTGATAATGCTTCGCCGCCAAATGTGGTGTAACTGAACACTTGTGAGTTAAACAATTGCATTACATCGGCTCGGCCCGTTAAAAGTGCTATAGGCATACCGTTAGCACATGCTTTTGAGTACACGGCCAAATCTGCCTTTACGTTGAAATATTCCTGAGCACCGCCTATAGCAATGCGAAAGCCGGTCCACATTTCATCAAAAATAAGTAGTGTACCATTCTCTTTGCATACATCGGCCAGTTTGTGTAAAAACCCGGGAGCCGGTGCTTCAAAAATAAATGGCTCAAGGATAACGGCAGCAACGGTTTCATCCAACGCTGCTTTAATCGAAGTTATATCATTATACCCGAATGTGTAAGTCATGTCCTGAATGACTTCTGGAATACCGGCGTTACGGCTCGTTATACCTATATACCAATCGTGCCAGCCGTGGTAACCACAACAAAAAACCTTATCGCGACCAGTAAACGCACGGGCTACACGTATAGCGGCCGAACATACATCGGCACCTGTCTTAGCAATTTTTACCGCCTCAGCATTGGGAATTATCTCCTGTATCAGTTCAGATAATTCAACTTCCAGCGGGTGCATTAACGAGAAAGTAATCCCATCATGGAGTTGCTGTTTAATAGCTTCGTCAACCGCGGGGTAAGCATATCCTAATGACAACGGACCAATAGCAGCATTGAAATCAATGTATTCATTGCCATCAACATCCCAAACACGCGATCCTTTGCCTTTTACCAGGTACTTTGGCGCTATCCCTTCAGTAAACTGGCCGGGGCCTTTTGCCAGGGTTTGAGTAACCGGTTTCTGTACTTTTAAGGCACGCTGATATAACTTCTCCGACTGAGTAATATCGGGGTAATTGTTATTAAAACTTACTGTATTTGACATATATCTTAAATAGCTTATTCAGCAAATTGAGGTTTCAAAATTTCGGGCTGATGATGGGTAGTTTGGTAACCTAACAGGGTTTCGGCTATTTGCTTGCCGGTAAAACCCTCGTGCTGTAATACATCGGGCAGCAGCGCCGGCCTAAACCACCTGTCGTTTAACGCCATAGGTAATACTTTTGCCGAAGCCTGATGCTTTAACATCACTTCGGCCACTATGGTGTAAAGTCCGCCTGTTATAAAATGATCTTCGAGCGTTACCAATAACTGGCTTTGCGCGGCGGCATTCAATATGGCCTGCTCATCTACAGGTTTAAGGCTACGCATATTAATTAAACCCACCGAAAGACCTTCATTTTTCAACATCTCTGTGGCTATTAGTGCCTGTTCAAATAATAAACCGTAGGTAAGTATGGTTACATCTTTTCCAACAGCAATTATTTCGGCTTTGCCTATTTCAAACGGAGTATGCTCGTGGCCTGTTTTACGGGTATTGATCCTGGTGTAAGCCGGCTCGGACGATTGCCATATCAAGGGCAGCATTTTTACCAGATCGTCTTCATCGGCAGGTGCAAACACGGTCATATTGGGTATTCCACGCATAATGGAAACATCTTCAATGGCCTGGTGTGTAGGCCCATTGGCATCAGACAGAAAGCCGGGAATAAATCCGCTTAATTTAACAGGTAAACTCGCTATACCTAAATCGGTTCGTACAAATTCAAAAGCTCGCATGGTTAAAAACGCAGCAAGCGCATGTACTATTGGTGTACGACCACGCAAGGCTAAGCCCGCGGCAGCGCCTATCATGGTTTGCTCGGTTATACCGGTATCAATAAAGCGTTTGCCTAAAATACCCGGCAGGTTGCGTACAAGTGCACGGTTTTCGGCTGTCATCACTATCACCTGCTCGTCGGCTAAGGCGGTTTGGGTAAGTAGTTCTTCGTAAGTCATGGTGTAATGGTTAGCGTACCACTAAGGTTTCGGAGGTTAATAATGTGCTGTGATGGCCGTGAAGTTCAAGCAAAAGCTGTTCTACTTCGTTTGATGAGAAATTACAGAACCATCTGTCCGCCCGTTCTTCAATGCTGGGAAGCCCTTTACCGCGAACAGTATCGGCTATTACCACATTTACTTTTCCCTGCTCAAAGGGATACGCACTAAAAGCTTCATGTAAGGCAGTAAAATTATGCCCGTTTATGCGCTTTACCGCGGCACCAAAAGCTGCAAATTTATCGGTAAGCGGCTCAAGCGGTATCAATTCCTCGGTACGTACATTGGCTTGAAATTGGTTACGGTCTACCACAAAAATAAGATTATCGAGCTTGTAAGCGTTGGCTATCAGTAAAGCCTCCCAGCAGGTACCTTCGTTCAGTTCGCCATCACCTAAAATGCAAACAACTTTATTATGGCCTCCGCTTATTTTAATATCCATGGCCACACCCACTGCCACCGAGGGTAAATGACCCAGTGAACCCGAGTGAAACTCTATGCCCGGAATGCGGGTGTTAGGGTGCCAGTAAATGTAATCGTTTAAAGACAAGTGATTGTTCAGCCTTTCTTTTTGCAGCATGCCCAGTTCGGCAAGTGTACCATATAAGGCCGGCACATCATGGCCTTTAGAAAGAAACAGGTAATCACGCTCGGGTTGATATAAGTTTAACGTGTTTACATTTAAAAACTCACTGTAAAGGTAAACGATCAAATCGACAGCCGATAAAGATGCGCCTGTGAAACAGCCTCCTTTGGTAGACATGCGCACAATGTGTTCACGTACCTTCAGGGAAATATCTTGTAATTCTTTTACTGTGCTAACTTCCACTTTGATAACTTTTAACTATGTAACCTAAGCTTATACCGTAATTAGTTTGGTTTGGCCCGGCTGAATGGTTTTTAATTCGTTTAAATGATGGCGATACCAGTTTACACCCGCGTACATAGCATTGATCTGGTATATCTCCGGTTTACGGTTTAGCAGGTCGATAATATCCTGACAGCTGAAATCCTCTTTTTCAGGATACAGTTCTTCAAAAACACGTTTAATAAATTCAAAGTCTTCCTGGTAATCAATAGTGAAACGATGCGACATGGAATAATCCAATCCGGTTTCCCAACTAATATTACTTATGCGAAATAATTGTGGATTTTCCCAGATGTAGGGTGTGGTATGCTCAAGTTCCAGGTTCAGGGTAGCTTCTTTCCATACTCTTTCCAAACACTCCATGGTCATGATCTCTACATCGTTACCATCCGGGTAAGTAGCCGGATGCAGATTGCTCACATAATCATACGCGCCAGGATTAGCAAAGAAAAAATCCAGCGCCTGATCAATTACTTTTGGGTCTATCAACGGACAATCGGACGGTATTTTGAGTACCACATCAGCCTCAAAACGTTTTGCAGCCTGGTAATGGCGGTCAAGTAAATTATTCATACTACCGCGGTAGCAGGGAACATCCAGTTCTTCCGCTTCGCTTACAATTACATTATCTTCGGCATTATTTGATGTGGCTATAACAACGGTAGCCCAATGGCCTATTGAGTTTAGGCGTTCTATCATAAGCGCAAGCAGAGTTTTACCCATTATGGTCATCATTACCTTGCCGGGTAAACGGCCCGATGCCATACGTGCCTGTACTACAATTAATATTTTGTTTGCCTTTTTATCAGTCATACGTAAATCTCCTCATGGGCAATAACCTCTTCGGTTTGGGATGCCAGCACGGCTTGTGGGTTAAACTGTTGCTTATTGCCTTTATAGTGAATATAACTACGACAAATTTGAGCTATATTCAGAGCTGACGAGCCTCCGTTTTGTACAGGGGCAAGCCGTTTTAGTTCATCGATATTGAACCAGGAATGTACTTTTTTGCCTAATATGATCCCGGTGTAAACAACTGTAGAGTACTGGGTAATCAGTTCGCAGCAATTGGCTATCATGTGGTTGGTATTACCAGATGTAAAAACCAATGCATTTTCAGGGGCATACCGTGCAATTTCGGCTTTGGCGCGCCCGGTATTTTCGTTGGGATGAAGCTTGAATAACAACTGACGTCCTGCTGCTATTTTAACAGCTTTTTTAATAAAAGCCGGGCGGTTCTCAAACCTAAAGGTCTCGCGCAAATCGGTGGTAGCCACCATTACATAGTTATGATGAGGAAAGTCGTTATACAGGTTAACTTGTAGGTTATCATAGTTTGGAATTCCTGTAACTGCGATTTTATTGGCTTGAGTGCCCTTGGAGGCGAAATATTCTTTATAACCGGCCGATGCGGTACAATAAATATCGCACACGTTTGAAGACCCGTTAAGTGAGGTATCACCACAAAAATACCGGGGTAATTTAAGTTTGTTTACCAACAGGCTCTTTATAGTGTACCTATCTACCATGCCCTCCTGAACCCAAATGGTTTTGGTATTACGGGTACGTTCGGGAATGATCATATCTGAACAGTACACAATCAGGTCATAGTGGTTAAGCTTTGCCCCGTAATCAATTTGCAATCCGTGACCTCGCAAATACTTTTCAGAATTTTTACGAAACTGATCGGCCATTACAGTGCTATTAAGCAAATTCGTTTTATTAAATACACTGTTCATCAAAAACGAATCTGTAAACAACTGGCTAAACCAACAATCAAATTCAGCTAATTTAGTGGCTATGCTATGCATCTGTAATGTTTGGTTCATAGAACCTGTCATAAACAGTATTTTTTGCATACGGTATAATTATTATAAATTTAGAATTTTTTACTTTTTACATACGCACCAGGTGAGGTTACCTCAGGGCCGTTATATTTATTTTTGTAACCTGTTTCCTGCCCGGTAATGGCTATTAACTGGTTACATGCAGCGGCAGGGGCATTGTGGTAGCGTAAGGATGAATTGAAAATTTCTTGTTGAATTAATACCACATCACTATAGGTCATTATCATGAGTTAAAAGTAAAACTGCAACCTTTAAATAATGCTAAGCGTGGGTTATGTTATAATTAAGATGCTATAAACACAACTTTATCCCAATATTAAAATTTAGATATTCAGTATATCTAATTAACATTGGCCGTAAAAATCACCCGATTATATGCTTCATCGTCAATTTTCAAATAAAGGAAAACATAAAAAGGGACAAGCCGGTTTATAAGCCAGCTTGTCCCTTTTAAATAAATCTAATTATGTTATAAAACAGTTCAGTTATTTCATTATAAACGTTTTATGTTGCCTATTATTTATCAATGTCTGAAACATTGATCTAAAATTTCCCACGTTTTGCTCGGGGCTGATAATACTGCATGCTGTATAAACATAAAGTTTGTTCCAGTGCCTTTAATGAAATTCCGTTGAAGGCTCCCTATCAATCTTAACTGAGCATTTTAAAAACTTTTCGTATCACTTTGTAGAATACTGCAGACTTCATTTCAATATAAATCTATTGACCGATTGTTAGGTTGAGGTAACAACCTGTTACCAAATTTTATATTTTTATGCTGATAAAACAAGTAGTGCTACTTAGTTACAGGTACGCATTATTGCAAGTGTTAAAATGTAAATATTTTGTATGGTAATTTCACATCATTATAAGTTATTTAAAATACAAATAAGTTAGCCGCTCTCATAATAATATAACCATTCGTTCATATTAAGATTACTTAAAAGCAACATAAGAAGTGGTTATTTGGTAAATATGCATCACTCAATCATCTCGATTGTTCTTCCATTTCTGGGTCAGGTCAATTTAAGCGGTTATCTGCTGTTCGTTTTTATTTTGTGTATCCTTGCAGTGATAGGTTTTGAATTCGTTAACGGCTTTCACGATACGGCGAACGCAGTAGCAACCGTAATTTACACGAAAGCGTTAAAACCTGTTTATGCTATCCCCTGGTCGGGGATCTGGAATTTTTTGGGTGTGTTTTTTGGCGGTGTTACGGTTGCTATGGGTATTCTTAAATTGGTTCCCTTAGATAAATTAATGACCCTTCCGGTTAGTGTAGGTGCTTGCCTGGTATTATCAGTATTGCTGGCCTCCATTATATGGAATTTAGGAACCTGGTACCTCGGCATTCCATGCTCCAGCTCCCATACCATGATAGGTGCTATGATTGGGGCTGGTTTGGCCTTCACCTGGTACTACAACGGGCCGGGTGTTAACTGGGAAAAGGCAGAGGAAATAGGCTTATCTCTTATTTTATCGCCCATTATTGGTTTTGGTGCCGCTGCGTTACTTATGCTGTTTTTAAAGCATGTTACTAAATCGCATTCGCTGTTTCACATCCCTTCGGGCGAAAACGACCGGCCACCTATCCATATCCGTTTATTGCTAATTACTACTTGTACACTGGTAAGTTTTTTTCATGGTAGTAACGACGGGCAAAAAGGGGTAGGATTATTTATGCTGATACTAATCGCTTTTTTGCCAGCCCGTTTTGCTGTAAATCACCAGATACCTAATGCCCAGGTTTTAAACAACCTGAGGCAAACAGAACAGGTAATTACTAAAGCAATTACTACCAATACTACACAGCAAGATGTATTGTTGAAACTGAACAATGACATTAACAAAACCAAAGCTTTACTTGCCGCAAAGAACGAGATAGACGTTGCAAAAACATACAGTTACCGTAAACAGGTAGAAAGCATTGTAAAGGATATTAAGGCCGTAACCAGTAATCATCAAATAAACTTATCAAAAACCAATAGGGAAACCCTTATAAAAACAGTAGCCGTGCTTCAACTAGTGACCGATTTTGCACCTGTGTGGGTAATTTTTATTATCTCCCTTTCATTAGGTTTGGGTACCATGATTGGCTGGAAAAGAATTGTGGTGACCATAGGAGAAAAAATAGGCAATCAACACCTTAACTATGCACAAGGAGCAACCTCCGAAATTGTAGCGGCATCAACCATCGGGCTTAGTACGGCATTTGGTCTTCCGGTTAGTACCACCCATGTATTATCAAGCGGCATAGCTGGCGCTATGGTTGCATCTGGCGGTAAAAACAATCTTAATAGTAAAACACTTAAAAGTATTGCACTGGCCTGGGTATTAACGTTACCGGTTGCAATTACCTTAGCGGTATTGCTCTTTATGTTATTTCATCTATTTATATAGTAGTTTTATGAAAGTGAAACAAATTCTTGTTGCAACCGACTTTTCGCCAAGTGCAGCCAATGCAATGGAATATGCCATGGGTTTGGCCGCGCTGCTTAAACTGGAAATATGCGCCATTCATGCCATTCATCCTACCGAAGGAATTAACAACAGTACGTACAATGCCATTTTTATTGAAGATTACTATCGTAATAAAAGAGAGGCGTTGAAGGAATGGGCTGCTGCTTATACCGCAAAAGATATATTTAAAGAGATAAAAGTGAGCACTTTGTGCGAAGTGGGTTTCCTAAAAACAGTAATTACAAGTCATATAAACAACCATGCGGTCGAACTGATGGTAATGGGTATTACCGGCGCAACCGGTTTAACCGGCATAGTGGGTAGTAATGCCAGTATGATGGTCACCAAAGTCAAAATCCCAACACTGATTATACCGCTCGAAAGTAGTTTCCCGAATACACCCGCCATTACCCTGGCTACTGATTATGATACTAAATTATCGGCAACAGACGTAACCGCTCTTAATGAATTGATTAAGGCTTTTCGGTCCCAAAAAATGCAGGTTTTGTATGTGGAAGAAAAATCTGATTCCAAACATATCCAAACTGGTGAAGACCGGATTAAAACAATTATCCCTGATATTGAATTACAATTTAATTATTTACAGGATAGTAGCCCCATTAGCGGTATAATGGATTTCATTGAAAAAAACGAAACAGATATTTTGTGCCTGGTAAAACATCATCATAATATTATTTACCGCCTATTTAACCGTAGTACGGTTAACCAAATCATGAACCGGTCAGTTAAAGCTATCCTGGTATTGCACGAATAAAATCCCATTTTACTTTTAGTTTAGTATAATTATGTTTAACACCGGTAAAACAATAAAAACTTTTTATACACCCGTTTTAACATTTATATAACATTAGAATACGTTATTTGCGGTAACACAAAAAGTTAAAATTATTTTAAATGCAGAATTAAGCTTTTGTTGCCTAATATTATGGTAAATAAAAATATACTGCTTTTACATTTTATTTTACTAATAGCTTTTAGCATTCATTACACTACGCTAAAAGCGCAAACAAATCAAAGCCAACAACTTAACCAGGCATTGATTATAAGTCAGCATCACCCCGATTCTGCACTTATTGTTCTTAAAAAAGTTCATGCTACAGCTTTAAAAAATAATGATATGGTTGTGGCCGGTAACAGTTTGCAGCAAATGGGGCAAATTTGTTTTAACCAAGGTCATTATGCCCAGGCATTAGATTTTTACCAGCATGCCGATAAGCTTTTTAACCAGCAAAAAAACAAAGATCTGCTTGCCGCTAACCTGAGTAAAATGGGCATTCTGTTTTATTATAATAAACAGCTTAACAGGGCGCGCGTATTGTACACAAAAGCCCTGGCTATTTACAGGCAAACGGGGAACCTTAAAGGCCAAGCCGAAGTATTTGGCGATATAGGTCACTTGTTTGAAAAATCTCGTCGGTATGATAGTGCTTTTTATTATCAGCGTATGGCGTTGAGCCGTTTTGATCAAATTAATTACAGGCAAGGCTCTGCAAAAATTTATGAAAACTTAGGCAGTATATATGAAGATCTGGCTAAATATGATTCTGCTTACGTATGTTTTAACCTATCGAAACAGTTGTACGATGATGACGGAAATACGGTAGCGGGTATTGAAGTAATTAACAACATAGGAGATGTTCTGCGTAAAACAGGCCGCTATGCCGAAAGCATTAAGCAAACACGCAAAGCTTTTAACCTGGCGCTGCAAACAAATAATTTATACCAGTTAGCCTCCTCCAGTCGCGATTTGGGTAAGGCATTTCAGCTTTTAAAGCAAATGGATAGCGCTTACCATTATGTAGAACTAAGCCGCAGATACTCTCTGGATGTGTACTCTAAAGAAGGGCTTAATCAAACGGCTTTTTTACAAGTGCTGTACGATATCAATAAAAAGAGCGACGAGATCAACAGGTTAAATACCATACGTAAAACCAACAGGATAATTACAGTGGCTGTAGTTACGGTTGTAATTTTACTGATTGTGATGAGCTTAATTATTTTTAGCAGACAGCGTTTAAAAATCAGAGATCAGAAAATATTAGCTGAGCAAAACAGATCTATTTTTGAGGCCCAACGAGACCTAATGGAACTGGAGCTTAAAAATAAAGAGCTGGAAGAAGAAAGCCTTAAACATCAATTGGAGCTAAAAGGAAAAGAACTATCTACACATACCCTTAACTTAATAAAAAACAATCAATTGCTCGAGGGCATGCGAAACACCCTGCAAGATATGGTGAAGGAAGATAAGCGTGATCAAAAAAAGCAGATGCAGCAAATTGTTCACCAGATTAACCAAAGCTTTAATCACGAGCAGCACTGGAAAGAGTTTACCACCGCGTTTGAGCAGGTACATCAAAGCTTTTTTGATAATTTAAAACAGCACAGCACCGACCTTACCTCTACCGATATCCGCTTAATAGCTCTATTAAAAGTAAACCTCAACTCCAAAGATATTGCCAGCTTGCTGGGAATTTCTATGGATAGCTTACGGGTTGCCCGCTACCGTTTACGAAAAAAACTAAACATGGAGCAAGGTGATAATTTGACCACCTTTATTCAGGCTTTGTAATTAACACCCTGCTTTTAATGTCTTAATATTACCTTAATGTAACGGTAATAATATGATAACGGAGATATTAATTAAGTATAAACTTTTGAATATTAGTTATTTATAAATTGATGTTGCTCTTTGATATACGGTGTATGTAACGGTGTTTCTTTTTTGTAACACTCATTATTTCATTAGATACAAACACTTAGCTCACATTTGTGCTATCAAAATTTAATTCACAATTTGTATCTAATCATTCCCGAAAATGAATAAAGTTTTACAGACACTGTTATGTCTCCTTATCTTCGTTACAGCGGCAAATGCTACCAAACTTAAAGGTCATGTGTATGATCAAAAAACTGGTGAGCCCATTGTTGGCGCTACTGTACTCATTGAAAAAACAAATAAAGGCACTTCAACGGGCTTAGACGGATCTTTCGAGATCAAAGATGTTCCACAGGGCTCTTTTGCTTTGCGCGTTTCCTACATATCATACAAAACAGTAACCCAAGCCATCCAAATTTTAAAGGAGGACAATCCTAAGCTTACTATTTATATGGAACCCGCGGGTAAAGAGCTACAGGAAGTAACCATTACATCATCAAAAAAAGGGTCAACCGAACGTGAGGCCCGCCGCATTGAACAGCAAGCCGTACAGGTGATGAACGTGGTATCGGCCCGCGCTATTGAAATATCACCAGATTTAACCGTTGCCAACGTAATTCAACGGGTGTCGGGCGTATCGGTTGAACGTAACAGCAACGGCGATGCCCAGTATGCTATTATACGGGGTATGGATAAGCGCTACAACTATACGCTGGTTAACGGCGTTAAAATACCAAGCCCCGATAACCAGTACCGATATGTACCGCTTGATATTTTTCCGGCCGATATTTTAGAACGTTTGGAGATCTACAAAACACTTACCCCGAATATGGAAGGCGACGCCATTGGTGGTGCTGTAAACATGGTGATGAAAGATGCACCAGAACGTTTCCAGGTCACAGCAAACATAGCCGGCGGTTATAACCAGCTATACTTCGACCGCAAGTTTATGAGCTACGATTATGGTTCAGTAAATCACAAGTCGCCTTACGATTTAAATGGCCGTACCTATAATGCCACACAAAACGATTTCCCTAAAGGTGTGTTTAATTACAGTAATAAGGTGCCTCCTCCAAATATGGTAGGTAGCCTATCCTTAGGTCAGCGTTTTATTAACAATAAACTGGGTATTATATTAGCCGGTAGTTACCAAAACACCTATCGTGGTAGCAACAGTACATTATACGGCTCGTCGGTTAACAGTACCGATACTTACGCTACATTAACCAACAAAAGCTACCGTGAATTTTCTGAGCACCAAAAACGCTACGGTTTAAATGCTAAGGCCGACTACGTGTTTAACAACAAAAATAAAATTAGCCTGTACAATGTTTATTTAAGATTAGATAACATACAGGTACGTAATGCCATTACCACTGCTTTCGATGGCACGTACACCTCATCGGCCGGGCAAAACGGGCAACCGGTATTTTCTACCCGCAGCCGTTTAACCGAGCAGCAAATTTACAATAGTACCTTACAGGGAGATCATAAATTATTTAACGATAAGTTCATTATTCACTGGTCTGGCGTATATTCTTCAGCTAAAAACGATGTGCCCGATAATACGACCATCAGCTTGAACGGTACACGTACCGGCCCTGTAGAGTACCGTACCACTTTAGTGAATACCTCACCGGTTACACGCCGTTGGGAGCGCAATACCGATGAAGATAAAGCAGGTTACCTGGATTTGACTTATAAAGCCAACAACAATGTTGATTTTACGGTTGGCGGTTTATATCGTGATAAACAAAGAAGTGGATTTTTTAATAATTACAATTTCAGCGCCATAGCGAAGGCAGACGGAAGTGCGCCAAAATTTGGTACCGATTTTCAAAACTATACAGATCTTTCTTTTACGGTAAATAATCCTGGTGGCGGAGTTAATAACTCTTTAACATACGATGCTTCCGAAAAAATAACCGCTGGTTACGGTATGGTCAAGTTTGCGGTTAATGATCTGCAAGTAGTTGGTGGAGCCCGGGTTGAGCACACCAATCAAGGTTATAACCTGCTTTTTCCGGCAGGAGAGCCAAGGCCTAAAGGCAGCCAGATTTATACCGATGTATTGCCAAGCCTTACATTAAAATATAAATTAAGTGATAAAGATCAGCTACACGCGTCATATTTCAGGGCACTTAACCGCCCGGGCTTTTATGAGATAGTACCCAGCAAAGTGGTTAACGAAGATTACCAGGAACGCGGTAACCCCGATTTGAAACGTGCCATTGCCGATAATTTCGACCTGCGTTATGAGCTATTTCCAAATGCTTCCGAACAATTACTTGCCGGTGTGTTTTATAAAAGAATCAAAGACCCTATTGAATATACTTTTCAACCCGATGCCACCCGCGGACAGGATACTTATTACAGTCCGGGTAACTTTGGTACGGCTAATAACTTTGGTGCCGAGTTAGACTATATTAAGTTCTTTAACAAAGTTGGTATCAAAGCAAATTACACTTATACCCATTCACGTATTACAACCCCAAAAACCTCAAGAAGGATAAATGCTACAACCGGCGATCTGGAACCATTCCTGGTTGATCAAACCCGTCCGCTTTTTGGCCAGTCTGAACATGTGGCTAACGTATCATTATTGTATAAGGACACTAAAAGAGGTTGGGATGCCCAATTAGCTGCAGCTTATACCGGCGAACGTATCAATACCGTATCGCAATTTCTGAATAACGATCTGTGGCAAAAGGCCTTTATACAAATGGATGCCTCGGCCGAAAAAAGATTCAAGCATGGCTTAAGCGTATTTGTTAAAGCTGGTAACATATTAAACACGCCATTAAAGCTTTTTATTAAAGGTACTAACCCCGAAAATGATAAAATTTACGAGAATGTGGTATCAAACGGACAAACACTTATTCGCAACGATTATTACAAACAAAGCTACCTTATAGGTTTACGTTACAAATTATAATATTTAAAGTATATGAAAAATTTTAAAAAACCCCTTGCAGCTTTAGCTGTTTTAGCCATTATTTTTACGGGATGTGAAAAGGCTAATATTGATGTGGATACCACCCCTGCCGATGGATCTGCTATTGGTGAAGTTTCGGGTGTTTGGGCAAAGGGAAGCACTCAGGTTATTAAAGGTGATGTGATTATACCTGCTGGAAAATCGCTTACCATTGAAGAAGGTGTTACCGTTTTAATGGATACTATAGCCAAGCCCGAATTTATAGTAAAAGGTAATTTATACTCATTGGGTACCGAGCAAAACCCGGTTCGCTTTACCGTGAACGAGTTTTATAAAACCGACGCCAAAAAGTTTGGTAAGCTTTGGGGCGGCATACTGGCTGCTCCTACCTGTGCCGAACTGGTACTTGACCATACTATAATTGAGTATGGCGGTTCTACCACATCCGATGCTTCCACATCGGTGAAACAAGGCTTGTATAAAGCCGTTGCCGGCGAAAACCTGCCCGCACTCTGGTTCTCTAATGCTAATGGTAAACTAATTGTTCAAAATAGTGTGTTCCGTAACTTCCAAGAAGATTGTACTTACATAGAAGGCGGTAAAATTATATTTGCCAATAACGTATTTTACACCACCGGTGTAAGCGGTGGCGAAGCCATGAACTTTAAATCGGGCTGTTTGGCCGATGTGGCCTATAACCTGGTTTACAGCACCAATACCAATGCATTAAAACTATCAAACAGCGGTGATCGTACACCACAGGCCTACATTATAGCCTACAATAATACCATGGTTAATACCGGCTGGCGCAGGCCAAGTGCAAAAGGCGGTTCGGTTTGGGTTGAAGCTACCGTACGTGCCGAATTGTACAATAACCTATTTGCCAACACACGTTTCGGGGTAAAAAGAGATACCAAAAAGCCGGAGGATAGCCGCTCCATATACAGCAATAACTGGTATTATGGATACGATCAAACTACGGTAACGCAGTTTCAGCCTAACTCCGAGATTGTAGGTGGGGTAAATGATATAATAAGCACTACCATAGGCGCAAATGATCCCAAATTTGTAAATTATCCCTTAAGCACATCAACCAGCAATGCAGTTTTCAATACCGGTTGGGATTTTCACTTGCAAACCAGTTCGCCTGCTTTAAACAAAGGTAAAACAAACTTTACCCGCCACCATGCCGCCGGTATTACGGCCAATGGTATCACCTATACCTCTCCTGCTCCATCGGCGTTTGTGGGTGCATTTGGTACAAAGTAATAAGCTAATTATATTGTGTTATTCTTCGGGTGGCTTATTGCCATCCGAAGAGCTTTAAGATTATCAATGAATAAAGGAATTTTTTTAATCACTGCATCAGTTGCTGTTATGCTACTGGTTAATGCATGCCAACAAACCTCTACTGCCGAACAAGCTTCAGAAAACGCGTTAGGTGCAAATATGCCCGATATAAAGCCTGCTGTTGTTACCGAACCAGTTTTGTTTGACACCGACGATCCTGCTATTTGGGTTAATCCTAAAGATAACACTCAAAGCCTTATCATTGGTACCGATAAAAACGAGGATGGTGCCTTGTATGTGTTCGACCTTAACGGGAAAATTATTAAAAACAAAGTGGTGAGCGGTTTGAAAAGACCAAACAATATTGATATTGCTTACGGTTTAACACTTAATGGTAAACCAACCGACATTGCCATTACCACCGAACGTATGACCCATAAGTTACGCATGTTTTCGTTACCAGATATGAAAGCGGTTGACCATGGCGGCATTCCTGTTTTTGAAGGCGAAACCGGATTCGAATATCGCGATTTGATGGGTATTGCCATATATACCGCTAAAAACGGTAATATATATGCTATTGCCGGTCGTAAAAACGGCCCTAAAAATGGCGGTTATTTATGGCAGTATTTATTGACCGATGATGGCACCGGCCTGGTTAAAGCCACGCTGGTACGCAAGTTTGGACAATACAGCGGTAAAAAGGAAATTGAATCTATAGCGGTAGATAATGAGTTAGGTTATGTGTACTATTCTGATGAGCAAACCGGCGTACGCCAGTATTACGCCGATCCTGCAAAGGGTAACCAGCAGTTAGCCTTATTTGGCACAACAGGCTTCAAGGTTGATCATGAAGGGATTTCCATTTATAAACTTACCGATACTACAGGTTATATTTTAGTATCCGATCAGGGTGGTAACCGTTTTCAGATCTTTAGCCGTGAGGGTACGGCTTCCAATGCATTTGAGCATAAACTTCTTAAAATTGCACCCGTAGCAGCACGCCAAAGTGATGGTTCGGATGTAACAGCAAAGCCGTTAAACAGTATTTTTAAACATGGTCTATTTGTTGTAATGAGTGATGATAAAACTTTCCATTATTACCGTTGGGAAGACATTGCTGGCAAGCAGCTAAAATTAAAAGCAAATTAGAAATCCTCATCATCGGTAAATACAAAATAGATGGATATCAAAACCGCCTATTATATTTTCGATGAGTTACAAATAATTAAATAGCAATTTCAAAACGATCATACAGCAATGCATCAGGAGGGTTGATTGTGTTTTCCTGATGTGGTATGGTATAATACTCGCCTGTCAGGATCAATCCTCGGGTGCCTTTTTCAAGGGTGATTCTTAAAAAGCCATGTTGCGTATCGCAGTAACTTTGTAACGTTACACCATTAAACAAATGGCTGTTGTTGCTATATTGCTCATCATCAATGCTGGCTATGGTATGTAGTTCATCAAAACCTCCCGAGCCCGCCACAATATAAGGCACAACTCCATCAGCGTATTGCTTGTTAAAACGTTGGTAATTGTGTACATGTCCGCTAAAAACAATATCCGGCCTAACTCCAGTATGCCTGAACGCTTGTTCTAAAAATTCGATCATAGGCTGGCTCGAACCATGATTAGTATCGGCCGAGTATGGAGCATGGTGCAGGCAAACAATAATGGCTTTATCGGGCCTTTGTTGCCCGGCGGCAGTTAATTCCTCCATAAACCATTCCTTTTGTTCCTCTGTTATAATACCATATTTAGGCACATTGCTATGCAGGCCAATAATGGTAGCCAGGGGTGTATGCAGCACCCAGTAAATATGAGGCTGAATCATACTTAACCTGTTACCATTAGCACTAAAAGCAACAGGGCGGGAAACGGTATCGCAAAAAACTTGTTTAAAGGCTTCTAAACTTTTATAAGGTACAGCAGCTTCGGGGTTTACATCACTATCGTGGTTACCGGCAATGGCAAATATGGGGGCCGGGTAATTTTGGTAAGGTTTAAAAAATTGCCTGTCATACCTGTCTGCCTCCCCATGGTGATAAACCAGATCGCCCAGGTGGTAAAGAAACATAGGCTCATTTGTTGTATCGGGCTGCTGAAATTGACCTTGCATAGCAATCGCTACCAGTTGCTGAAAACCAGGGTTGAGAACACTGCCGGTATCTCCTACCATATGAAACACTATTTTTTGGTCACCTGATACCGGCCTTACAGATGTCAATTCCAAGTGATAAGGATAAGAGCCAGAGGGTTCTGGCAAAGGCTGAAACTTGTGATTATCCTTTGGCTGATCCTTTTTAAACACTGAAGTGGTAAATTTTCCCATATCATTTAACCTATATTAATCAAAATTAAGGTTATAATGTTAAGTGCTGATGAATTTTAAAGGTATAGATGATGATGTGTGATGAGTAACTGAATATAACAAAAGTTAAAAAGTTTTCAAATGAATTCCCCTCCCTCTTGAGCTATATTTATGGAGATAAGTACTAACACTAAAATTTATTTAAGCTTTATGCAAATCTGTATTAAGATAGTTGCCTTACGCTTGCCTTTAAACTTACGGTTGTTGCTGTCATTCTGCATAAGCACTGTAAAGTGTATTGGTAAATACCTCCATAGGTTGCGCGCCACACACCGCATACTGGTTGTTCATTACAAAAAAGGGCACGCTACTAATGCCTAATGCTTGTGCTTCCTGCACATCGGCATGCACATTATTGGCGTAAGCGTCGGGGTTATTTAATGTCTCATTTAATTCGGCGGCATCCAAACCAACTTCTAATCCTATTTGAGTCAGAATATTAATATCATCAATGTTTTTACCGTTGGTAAAGTAAGCCTTAAACAGCTGCTCTTCTGCAGCTTCACCAAGATTATGCTGTTTAGCCAAATGTGTAAAACGGTGTGCATTGAAACTGTTGGCGACTACAGCCCGGTCAAGGTTATAAGTTAAACCTACTTGAGCGGCCATTTCGGTTACCTGCTTATTTAACTGTTGGGCATAATCCAATTGCCAGCCCTTTGCATCGGCCAAATATTCATCTATACCAATGCTGGTATCGGTTATTAATGCCGGGTTAAGCTGAAAACTCTTCCACTCTACCTGCACTTTATCTTTAAATTCAAATAGGTTTAAAGCTTCCTCAAAACGGCGTTTACCTATATAACAGAAAGGACACATCACATCCGACCAGATTTGTATTTTCATAACTACAATACTTCTTACAAATGTAGGTATAAACTTGTGCGATAATTACAGCAACTTTAAGGCTTAGGTACACCATAATGGTAAATAGGCTGTTTATTCCCTTCGCTAACCGTGTAATAACTTTTTCCGTTGGGTGCAAAGCCAATGGCCTCGCCAAGTCTTTCCTGTTCGTAGGCCGGTTGTTGCGGCTTGCGCTGCAGCGTTTGCCAAATTGGTTCGGCACCATTACGCCTCCAGTAATAAACACGGCTGTAACTTTTCAAAACCACCTGCGTGCCATCTTTTGATATATCGCCGCTTACTATCCATTTAAAGGGTTGTAAACCATTAAATTTCAATTGAGTGCGTTTGGTTAATATGGTTGTATCATTTAAATTGAATTGTAAAGGTGCCGTGTACACTTCAACTGTTTTACCACGCTTGGTTATTATATAAAATAATTTTTCCAAGGGGTCTATCATTAGCGTTTCGGCATCCCTCGGCCCATCAGGATACTTAATATATAACGGAGTGCTATTAACATGATATATACTATCGGTAACTTTTTTCATAGTGGGTTCGGGAACCCGGTAAATGGTTATAAACGGTTTAGATGAATCGTTATCACCTATATCGGCTATATATACATAACTTATTCCATCCTGCGGACCAGGCCCAACAGCTATATCTTCACAATCTTTAACTCCAAGTTTACCTTCTCCCACACCGTTAAAGTAAAATACTCCTTTTAATTTTCCCTGGGGAGTAATAGCAAAGAACCGACTGGTATCTCCACTATCATTGTTTATATAGTATATGTCATTTTGAACTGCTGATGATGCAATTCCCGATGTCTCATCATTTAGCGGACTTTGTAAATGACCTGAAATATAATTTTTATCGTCGGCTTTATTTTGGGCATATGCAGCGAGTTCCAATATCAATATGAGTATTGGCCATACAATCCATCTTTTTTTAAATTTATTGAGCATGTAATACGCAAAGAACGTATATTAATAAATATTTTCTATCATTAAATTAAATTTATTACAATTATAATAATCTTTACCTCATAATATTAACACATTTTATATTAAACTAATTTACAATATATTGATGTTTGCATTAATAACTTTACAAAGTGTTGCAATTAGAAACTTGTAGCCTATTTAAGCGTTAACTATTTATTAGATGCACTATAATACTTGAATTATGGAAACGCCGGTAAAACACTACAAGTTCATTAATAGTAGAACAGAAAATGTGATATACTATTACACGGTTGAGGGTAATTTAAATCCTGAGCAGATCAAAGAAAAACTCAACATAATTAAAGCACAGGTTGCCGTAACAAACGGGGTTTTTTTAGATACTGTTTATTGGGAAGAAATTAAAGACGAGGATTAAAAATTATTAGTAATTAAGCACTATTATATTTTTAACATTATTTATTGCGTATTACTTTGCCCTATGATTATATCCGGTGCCAACAAAGCACTTTCTGTGAAACCATATTTACTTGTCATACTAAGTTTAACCTTATTATTACTTACGCTGTTTACAATCGGCAATCATCCTTACTTTGTTGAAAAATGGTATGCCCGAGGTTTATATCCATATATAAGCCATCTTTTTCATAGTTTACTGGGATGGTTTCCTATTAGTCTGGGCGACATATTGTATGTAATAATTGTGCTGTACTTGCTGTATTTTACAGGGCGGCTTATCTATAAAATTATTTGCAAAAAATGCAGGCAACTTGGGGTAAGTTTATTGAAACTTGTTATTGGTTTACAGGTGTTTATCAGTGCCTTTTATTTGCTTTGGGGAATGAACTATTCCAGACCTCCGGCCTCTGTTCTCTTAAATTTAACCGAATTTCCTTATACGCTTGCCCAACTAACAGCCACAACCAGTTTGCTTATAGATAGTACTAACGCTAAACGGGCTAATTTACAAACCGCATACCAGCAGGCTACCAATAGTAGTATTTACACCTCGGCAATAAAAGCAGTTAAACATATTGGTAATAAGCACCAGGCACTACAGAGCTATCATCCAACCGCTAAACCATCTTTATTTACGCCTTTACTAAATTATATGGGTACGGCCGGATACTTTAATCCATTTACAGGGGAAGCACAGGTAAACTATAGCATGCCCCTGGTGAACCAACCGGTTACGGCCTGTCATGAAATGGCACATCAAATGGGGTTTGCAAGGGAAGATGAAGCAAACTTTATAGGATTTTTGGCAGGTATCAATTCAACTGATCGTTTGTTGCAATATTCTGCATACTATTTAGCTATGGAAGAATTTTTACACCAGGTGCGCCAACGCGATACGGTATTATTTCACCAACTGAAAACCCGCATAACGCAACATGTTAAGCAAGACATGAAAGCCGATCAAAAATATTGGCTATATTATCAAAGCAAGGCGGGCTATGTTACCGGGTTGTTTTATGACCAATTTTTAAAAGTAAATAAACAACCCGAAGGTTTGCGCACCTACAACCGCATGATTAAATTAACTCTGGCTTATTACAAAAGGCAAAGAAGATTTTAGATTTAACCATGGATAATCAAGCCGAGTAATGCAAACATTATTATTATTGAAAATACGTGGAAATATATCTTATTGGATAGTTACCACACCTTCACAGTTACGCTTGGTAACCTGGGGTGAAAAGCAAGCCAGCATTTCTTCGGCCTTCTCAACCATATTAGTCGATCCGATCATAATGGCCGATCGCTGGTGCAATTCGGTAACTTCCAGTTCTAATATACGGTCGTACCCGTTTGATGCCTTACCGCCTGCTTGCTCTACTATGTAAGCCATAGGATTACATTCGTACACCAAACGCAATTTACCATTAGGTGCATGCGCGGTTATAGGATACATAAATATACCCCCTTTAATTAAGCTTCGGTGCAGATCGGCCACCATAGAACCGGTATAACGCGAAGTGTAAGGGCGATGCGTTTTTTCATCCTCAACCTGGCAATATTTAATATATTTCTTAATACCATCTGGAAAGTGCATGTAATAACCTTCATTAATAGAGTATATGTAACCATCTTTGGGGATCTGCATATCGGGGTACGACAGGCAAAACTCGCCGATAGAAGGATCTAAAGTAAAGCCATTTACGCCTTTTCCGGTTGTGTAAACCAACATGGTCGACGACCCGTATATCACATAACCCGCCCCTATTTGCTCGGTACCTTTTTGTAAAACATCTTCTAAAGTAGCCTTACCTTCTACCGATTTACGTCGGAATATAGAGAAAATAGTTCCCACACCCACGTTTACATCAATGTTCGATGAACCGTCTAAGGGGTCGATAGCTACTATATATTTAGCGTTTTTTGAGATCTCCGAATCAATATAAATGTACTCGTCATTTTCTTCGGATACTACTATGCAGCACTCGCCGCCGCTTTGCAACGCCGCAATAAATTGCTCATTGGCATACACGTCCAGTTTTTTCTGACCTTCGCCCTGTATATTGGTGGTACCGGCTTCGCCTATAATATCGGCCAGTCCGGCCTTATTAATTTCACGGTTTACTATTTTAGATGCTATACCAATATCACGCAACAAACGCGACAGTTCTCCTTTGGCATAAGGAAAATCGGCTTGTTTTTCAATGATGAATTGTCCTAAAGTTTTTACTGCTTTCATAGGCTTAGTGTATTAATTACATATTATTAACGAGTTCCACGACTTCCAAGTTATGAATTTTTTTTTCAGAAACACAAAATTTCATCAATGTTTTTACCTTGTGCCATCCCTGTTTACCAGCTGCGCCGGGGTTTAAATGCAAACAATTAATTTTTTTATCGAACATAACTTTCAGGATATGCGAATGACCGCTAATAAATAAACCCGGCGGCTTAGTGTAAATTATACGCTTTACAGCCGGACTATATTTGTCAGGATAACCACCAATATGGGTCATCCATATATCTATATCTTCACACCTGAAACGCAGGTTTTCCGGGTAAGTCTGCCGGATATCTGCACCATCAATGTTTCCGTACACCCCACGTAATGGTTTAAATGCTGCTAACTGATCGGCCAGTTCCAGGGTACCAAAATCTCCGGCATGCCATATTTCATCACAATCGGCAAAATGTTTAAAAACGGCATCATCCAGGTAGCTGTGCGTATCTGAGAGCAGGCCAATACGGGTCATAAAGAAAAAATTTAGAGTATAGATTATAGAATCAGGAAAAAAGATTACCGATTAAAAATAACTTAAAATATGGTCAGGAAGTCCTTTAAAACACTACGATAAGTATCGGTATAAATCTTTGGTTCGCTATAGATAATTAAACGCTGCTCCTCCGTTTCTGTTTGATGAAATCCCAAAACCAATATTTGGCGGTGAGGTGCTGATTGCGGGTACGACAGAATGCTGATGGTTTGCTGCACACAGAGGCGCTGCGCAATAGCCAGCTGCTTTACTAATGCTGATGTGCTCAATGGCAAAATAAGCCACACCTTACCACAGGGTAATAATTGCTGAGCACAGAATTTAATCAATTGCTCAAAAAAATCACTATCCGCATGCTTGGCCATATTCTTTCCAGCCTGCGGCGATTGAAGCGATTGGATATAAAATGGCGGATTAGATACGATGAAGTCATATTTTTTATCAGAATGCAACTTAAAATAATACTGAAAGCTTTGGGTATGTATTTGTAGCCTGCTATTAAAAGGAGAATTTTGAAAATTATTAAGTGCGGTTTGCGCTGCTGTTTCATCAAGTTCAACGGCATCAATTTGAGCAGTTGCAAATCGCTGTGCCAGCATAAGGGCTATAACACCGGTACCCGTACCTATATCTAAAATGCTTTCCGCATGTTTTGCATCGGCTAAAGCGCCAAGCAATACACCATCTGTATTCACCTTCATGGCACATCCGGTTTGATCTATGCTGAATTGTTTAAAGCGGAAAATAGACATAGCGTAGGGGTTGTCAGTTTTCAGTTGCCGGTTGTAAGCCTGTCGAAGACCTTATCGCGTGGTTAATTGCTTCGACAAGCTAAGCACAACAGTGCAGGTGTAGTTTAATTAGTAATTTATCCCTCGTACAACTCCAGCGGCAAACCGTCGGGGTCAGCAAAAAAGGTGAAGCGTTTTTGGGTGTATTCATCTACGCGGATAGATTCTGTAATTACGCCGTGACTTTGCAAGTGCGCTACAGCCTTCTCAATATCATCTACCGCAAAAGCTAAATGCCGCAGACCGGCACTTTCGGGTCTCGATGGCCGTACTGGTGGGTTGGGGAACGAAAAAAGCTCGATCTGGTATTGCCCAGCAATTTCCAGATCGAGTTTATAGGATTGTCTTTCGGCGCGGTAAACTTCCTGCAAAATGGTTAAGCCCAATACCTCCACATAAAATCGTTTGCTCTGCTCGTAGTTGGAACAGATAATGGCTATGTGATGTATGCGTTGTAACCCCAGCATTTACTCGCCCAAGGTTACGTGCAATACGTTGTCGTACACCAGTTTTATATCAGTAACATGACCGTAAAGTTCCTCGTCAACATTTAAAAAACCGTTGGTTACGGTACCCAGCATAGTGTATTCCACTCCGCTGGTAGCCATTAGTTCGGTAAAGCGATCCTGCTCTTCTGGAGAAACACTTACCACTACCCTGCCCTGTGCTTCGCCGAAGAGGAAAGCATCCTTGCGAATTTCGGCATCGGTAGCAATATCGAAGCCCAACCCCAAATGCATCGAAGACTCTAACAAGGCAATGTACAAACCACCATCGGCCACATCATGGGCCGAAGCGATCACCTTGCTTTTGATCAATTCTTTGATGACCTGCTGCATATCATACTCCTTATCCAAATCAAAATACGGGGCAGGCGAGGCCGATATTTTGTGGTATGAAGCCAGGTATTGAGACGAAGCAATATCGTTTTGCGATTCGCCGATCAGGTAGATAAAATCGCCGGGCTGTTTAAAGTCGGCGGTCATGATGTTATCGATATTATCCAGCACACCTAACATACCAATAGTTGGCGTAGGAAAAACCGGACCATCATCGGTGCTTTGGTTATAAAAACTTACGTTACCACCGGTTACCGGGGTTTCAAACTTGCGGCAGGCTTCGCCCATACCTTTAATGGCGCCAACAAACTGCCAGAACACTTCGGGCACATAAGGGTTACCAAAGTTTAAGCAATTGGTAATAGCCACCGGCTCCCCACCCGAACAGGTAATGTTACGGGCAGCCTCGGCCACAGCAATAGCACAACCTTTTTGCGGATCGGCGTTTACATAGCGCGAATTACAGTCCACCGTTAAGGCAATGGCTTTATCGGTGCCTTTTACAGCAACTACGGCAGCATCGCTCGGGCGGTTGGTGGTCATAGTGGCAATGCCCACCATACTATCATACTGATCGGTTACCCAACGTTTGGATGCAATATTTGGATGAGCTATTAAATGTTCGGCTACGTCAACCAGGTTTTCCGGTATGGAAACGTCGTTAATATTAAATTTTTGATATTCCTGGTAGTAAGCAGGCTCGTGGTATTCGCGTTCGTAAACCGGTGCACCACCACCTAATACTAAATCATCGGCAGGTACATCGGCTACTTTTTCGCCATTCATAAAGTACTCCAGGCGTTTGGTATCGGTTACCTCGCCTATCTGTACGCAGTTCAGATCCCATTTATCGAAAACAGCTTGCACCTCAGCCTCACGGCTTTTATGTACTACAATCAGCATCCGCTCTTGTGATTCTGACAGCAGGATCTCAAACGGCTTCATGTTATCCTGGCGGGTTGGTACTTTATCTAACCAAATTACCATACCATGCTCGCCCTTGGCCGACATTTCGGAGTTGGAGCAGATAATACCGGCAGCGCCCATATCCTGCATACCCACAACCGCCCCAGTCTTTATCACCTCTAACGAAGCTTCAAGCAACAATTTTTCCTGGAAAGGATCGCCTACCTGTACGGCCGGCAAATCGTTCACCGAATCTTCAGTAATATTTTTGGAGGCAAACGCTGCCCCGTGTATTCCGTCTTTACCGGTTGATGAACCCACAATGTAAACCGGGTTACCCACACCATACGAAGTAGCCGAAACCATATCTCCGGCCATTAAAATACCGGCCGACATGGCGTTAACCAAGGGGTTTACGTTATAAGATTCATCAAAAAACAGCTCGCCGCCTACGGTTGGGATACCAAAAGCATTGCCATAATCACCAATACCCTTTACTACACCTTTAATTAACCATTTGGTACGGTCAAGACCAAGATCGCCAAAACGCAACGAGTTTAACTGCGCTATGGGGCGTGCTCCCATCGTAAAAATATCGCGGTTAATACCACCAACACCGGTTGCAGCCCCTTGATAAGGTTCCAGTGCCGAAGGGTGGTTGTGCGATTCAATTTTGAAAGCACAGCCTATACCATCGCCAAGGTCAACCACACCCGCATTTTCTTCACCAGCTTTGGCCAGCATACGTGCGCCATCACGTGGCAGAGTTTTTAACCATTTAATAGAGTTTTTGTAAGAGCAGTGTTCGCTCCACATTACAGAGAAAATGGAAAGCTCGGTAAAGTTAGGGACGCGTCCCATTATTTCTATAATGCGGTCGTATTCTTCGGGTAGTAAGCCTAAATCTTTGGCCGTATCTACGGTAGTAAGTTCTATTTGCTCCACAATGAGATGTTTTGATGGATGAAAGCGCAAAATTAGAAAAATGCGTCGAAAGCCCGTACAATATTTTGATTTGTAGCGGTTTTGTAGTTAGCAAGTAGTAATTATAAATTTATGATAAATAATACGGGCTTTGCTGGTGAAATTGCTTTTACAATTTTATTTCCCTCCCAGAGAGGCAAGGCTGAATTGAGCGTTGTATAGGGTGTGTTATTGATCAATTTATAAATCGACAATATCCGTAAGAGGAAGACATACTACTCCAAGATGGAACCGCACATCCCCCAACTTTAAAGCCGATTTTTCAGGGGGTTGAAGGCTTGAAACTCTTATCTAATAAAAAAGCTCTTATAACGCTGTCCATGATTGTAATAAGGATTAATTTAGATTTATTAACCCTTTAGAATGAGATTTCTGTATTAATGAAGTTACTGCGCTTTACTACGTTTTAGGGTAGTCATAAATTCATTGCCCTGATAGTTAATTTTAAGGTTGATAGAATCGGCATAAATTTTACCAGTATGTGTGGCTAACTCTCCATTAAGGTCAACTTTAAAAGTAATTACATCTTTCTCAATTTTTCCTTCCATAATTTCATTGGTGCCTAATGGCGTTTCGGAAGTTCCGATAAACTTATCACCTTCGCTTTTAAAATTATAATTTAATGGCACAGTGCTGCCGTTATAATCAATACTCCCACTCCACTTACCATTAATATCTGCCGTAATTAGGCAAAACAATATGCCGCATACCGCCAGCACTAAAGAATTAAAGATTTTTGTATTCATAAATTCATAAGAGGTTAGTTGCTAAAGATATAACAAAACGCTTAATATTTATAATAGTTGAAATATTACACTGGTAAAAATAGTGGTTTTTGGTAATAGCACGTAGTATAGAATTTAAATTTAACGAAGAGATAATATAAAGTAAATTCAGATGGAAGCGAATGCTAATATGTTTATACAGTATTATTCATATCATATTTAAATTCGGGCCAGTGTCAAAAAACAATTCTGCCTGAATTATTTTCTTTTTTAGAATGATTATTAATTTTAATGAATTGTAAATTTTCTGATGAAAATGGTAATATCACCCGTTTTTTAAATAGGTACAACGTAAATTGCGAAACATTTGTACCGCTCAAATCTAAAATGACTAACAACGAATATACTCAGAACCTTGAAACTGATGTAGTACTTATTGGCGCCGGTATAATGAGCGCCACTTTGGGAGTAATGCTGAAAGAACTTCAGCCTAATCTTACTATCGAAATTTTTGAAAGACTGGATTTAATGGCTGGCGAAAGCTCAGATGCCATGAATAATGCAGGCACCGGCCACTCTGCTTTTTGCGAATTAAATTATACGCCGCAATTACAGGATGGTACCGTTGATATCTCAAAGGCTATTAAAATTGCCGAACAATTTGAGGTGTCGAAAGAATTTTGGTCGTTTTTAATTGAACAAAAGATTATACCACCGCCAAAATCTTTTATAACGCCGGTATCTCACATGAGTTTTGTTTGGGGCGATGAAAATGTATCGTACCTGCAAAAACGTTACGAAGCGCTGGTAAAGCACCATTTTTTTTCGGCCATGGAGTATTCGGACAATACGGAAACTCTGCAAAGCTGGATCCCGCTGGTGATGGAAGGCCGCGATAAGAGCGAAAAAGTATCGGCTAACCGCATGGATTTGGGTACAGATGTTAACTTCGGTACACTCACCAATAGCTTGTTCAACTATTTAAAACAACAACCCGGCGTTAGCCTGCACCTCAATCACGAGGTTCGCGGCTTAACGCGTGATAAGGACCAAAGCTGGCGCATACGGGTTAAGGACCTGGCCAATGGCGGTAAGCGTAAACTCAAAGCTAAGTTTGTATTTGTGGGTGCTGGTGGCGGCGCTTTGCATTTGCTGCAAAAATCCGACATACCCGAAAGTAAAGGCTTTGGTGGTTTCCCTGTGAGCGGGCAATGGCTGGTTTGTAATAACCCGGCTGTTATTGAGCGTCACCAGGCAAAAGTTTATGGTAAGGCATCTGTTGGTTCGCCGCCAATGTCGGTTCCACATTTGGATACCCGGATGATCAATGGAAAAAAATCATTGTTATTTGGACCCTATGCCGGTTTTTCAACCCGGTTTTTAAAGAACGGTTCCCTGTTAGATCTGTTCACTTCTATTAAGCCCGGCAACATTTTTCCTATGATGAAAGCTGGTGTAGATAATATTCCGCTAACCAAGTACCTTATTAGTCAGGTTACTCAATCGCAAGATGACCGTTTGGCCGCTCTACGCGATTACTTTCCTAACGCTAAAAAAGAGGACTGGGACCTGGACATTGCAGGCCAGCGTGTGCAGGTTATTAAAAAAGACCCTAAACGCGGTGGTGTGCTGGAGTTTGGTACTGAAGTGGTAACGGCTGCCGATGGAAGCATTGCTGCCCTGCTGGGCGCTTCGCCGGGTGCCTCAACATCGGTACCTATTATGGTGCAGCTTATAGAGCGCTGTTTTAAAGCGCAAGCCAAAACACCCGAATGGCAAGCCAAACTAAAAATCATGATCCCTTCTTACGGTCAGTCGCTTTCTAAAAACGCCCAGTTGGCTAACGAAACGCGAGCACATACAAGCAAAGTATTAGAATTGGCATAGTCTGTAATAGTATGTTTACTCTTGCTTTAAATCACTTAAAATAATTAAACCACTATTGCTTTTTAGGCAATAGTGGTTTAATTCAGAAGGATCTAATTTTGCAAGTGAGATTAACCATATTTTAATTTTAATGCTGCCCGTGAGCTTTTGTGCTTTTAAAGTGGCTTTACATCCAACGCAGGCTTCATTACCGTTTGCGATACCAGCCAGCCTGTGGCATACATCCAGCGCGTCATTTTAGTGAGCTTAGGAATACTGATACGTTCCGGCTCATCTTTTGGTGTATGGTAATCGGGGTGTAGTAAACTGGTGAAAAATATAGCCGGCATACCGGCCTGTGCATAAGGTGCATGATCGCTGCGAAAATACCAGTTTTCGGGGTGTGAGGCCACATCCCATGAGGTATCAATGGTAAATTTGGTGAGCTGCTTATTGGCTTGCATGGCCATATCTACCAGTGCAATTGAGTTTCGGTGCGGTGCGATAGAACCCAGCAACGCGGCCGAATCTATACTGTTACGGCCAATCATATCGCCATTTAAAACGGCCACAATACTTTCCTTTTTAACCGTTGGGTTAACAGCATACCAGCGCGAACCCAGCAGGCCACGCTCCTCGGCACCATGCCATACAAATAATGCCGAACGTTTGCCAGGCTTTTCTACCCATGCACGGCCAATGGCTAACATGCCTACTGTTACCGACGCGTTATCATCGGCACCATTCCATATCGAATCCAGACCTACCGGGTTGCCAATACCATCATGATCGTGGTGCCCGCTAAACAGCACATATTCGTTGCGCAATACTAAATCACCCCCCGGCGCTTTCGCAATTACATTAACCGATGGATACAGGTAAGTCTCCATATAAATGTCGGCCTTTAAACTTACCGCTTGCTTGCCCGGTATTTCCAATCCCGAACGTATCAATATGATTGGAATTGGTTTACTTATAGTGTTTCGGTTGTTATTACGGTTTGCCGTTGCTAAACCTACGTTTTGATAAGAGCCATCTTCATAATTATGACCAATAAAAGCGATGCCTTTTTCGGTGATATCGTTTGCTATAAATATAACGGCAGCTACACCCTTACGCCGTAATACCGTGCTTTGCTGCCGAATAGCTGATGAAGTGTAACGAAATTCCCATAGGCTCATACCTGCTGCTGGCAGCGGTTTGGGCGCTTCAATTTTAAGGGCCACAATTTTACCGGTTAAATCGGCGGTAGCGGTATCGGCCATGGAATTTAAAGAAATAATGGTTCCATTCAAATGTGCGTCAACAGGTTGAGTCAGCCAAAAATCTTCACCCATTTTTAAGGGGCGGCCACCTATTTCTAACAGGCTCCTATCGGCAGTACGTGTACGACGCAAATTAAAGTACTGAAAGTAAGTACCATCGTCTCCGGCAGGTTTCAGGCCGGCTTCCTGTGCTTTTTGCGCTACCCAAGCCGCTGCCCTCATTTCATCAACAGACCCAGCCCGCCTGCCCCTGAAAGCATCGCCGGCCAACTCAAATATATCCCGCTTTAAATCGGTTTCTTTTATGGATGCCAAAGCCGGCGGATTAATTACCTGTAATTTTGCCTGGCTATAACCCTGCAATGCTGCGCCTAAAAACAAGTTAATGATGACAATTTTTTTCATTTTTTCACACTGATTATCAAGCCTAATATATGTTTTTTATGCCTTAATGTTTACAAAATATGTTTTAAGCCTGCAATTGGCGTTAGTAGTTAGTGGCCTGTTAAATCATGAAAAATAATTTACCTTTGCACGCTTGCGGCCGTAAGGCTGGCAGTATATAGTTTATGAAGATTTTAGTTACAGGCACAGCTGGTTTTATTGGATTTTTTGTAGCTGAAAAGCTGGCTAAATTGGGGTTCGATATTGTAGGGGTAGATAATATTAACACCTACTATGATACCGCCTTAAAATATGGCCGCTTAGAAGCATCGGGCATTAATACCGCCAACTTGCAGGATAACCAACCGGTTTGCAGTACGCTGCACCCTAATTACTGTTTCATAAAACTGGATATTGCCGACCGTGCCCAAATGGAGAACTTGTTTAGCACTTACCAGTTCGATGCTGTTTGCCATTTGGCTGCACAGGCTGGTGTGCGTTATTCCATTACCAATCCGCATGATTATGCCCTGAGTAACCTCTCCGGCTTTTTAAATATTTTGGAGGGATGCCGCACCATACAGGTGAAGCATTTGGTTTATGCCAGCAGTTCGAGTGTGTATGGGTTGAACAGCAATACACCGTTTTCGGTACACCAGGGAGCCGATCACCCGGTAAGTTTGTATGCGGCCAGCAAAAAGAGCAACGAAATGATGGCACATAGTTATAGCCATTTATATAATATACCCACCACTGGTTTGCGCTTTTTTACGGTTTATGGTCCGTGGGGACGGCCCGATATGGCTTACTTTAAGTTTGCTGATGCTATTATTAAAGGTACCCCTATAGATGTATATAATAATGGCGAAATGCAGCGTGACTTTACTTACGTTGACGATATTGTAGAAGGTATTATTCGTGTGCTCGGCCGTCCTGCTACACCCAACACAAACTGGAATAGCAATAACCCCGACCCTGCTACCTCAAGCGCACCGTACAGGTTGTATAACATCGGTAATTCATCGCCGGTTAAGCTCATGAACTTTATTGAGGCGCTGGAAAACGCTATAGGTAAAAAAGCGGTGATTAACCTGCTGCCTATGCAGGCAGGCGATGTGCTCTCTACCGACGCCGATATGAGCGATTTGGAAACGGAGTTTCAGTACCACCCGAAAACCGATATTCAAAGCGGGATAGACAGGTTTGTAAGCTGGTTCCGGGAGTTTTATAAGGCTTAATAAATTGGTTTACTTACCTGTCAACGGCTACAATTCTTAGCTAAATTGTTCAGGTTTAAAGTGCTCAGTAATATCTAATAACTTCAAAAAACTTCATTTTTCTTCATTTAATTAGATTTTTGTAGAAGAGAGAATGAGAATTTCGGGTAGAAATTATTGAAAAAGTGTTCACTCATGAACAGGTTTGTAAACGCTTTTTGCTATGTCATGTCGTGTCCCGTCCTAAAAAAGTTTACACTATTTGCAAGTTAATACTAATTTGAATTAACTGTAGTAGTATGTGTGTTCACCTTAATAAGGGACGCCAATAATCTACTGCAACGAAGTTTTCTAAGTATGTTATCTTTCTACAACCTGCCATTGTAAACAAATTTCAACAAAACTATCATGCTGATTGTAACTTGAAGTGTAAACAATTTACCAAAAATTAAAACAGACCCTATGAAAAGCACCATCATCTTCATCCATGGTATGTTCCAGAACGCAAAAAGCTGGGGCAAGTGGGTAGAATACTTTACAGCAAAAGGCTATAATTGCATTGCCGAATCGTGGCCGTTGCACGAAGGTGAACCAGCCGACCTGCGCGCTAATCCACCAGTGGGTTTAGGCGAATTGCGCCTGGCTACAATTACTCAAAAATACCGGGAGTTAGCTGCCAGCCAAACCGAAAAGCCTATTATTATAGGTCACTCTGTAGGCGGTTTAATTACCCAAATATTGGTTAATGAAGGCTTGGCCAAATTAGGCGTACCCATTAGTTCAGTTGCGCCAAATGGCATGATCTCGTTAGACTGGGGTTTTGCTAAAAATAGCGCTATGATCATGAACCCGCTTAAAGGCGACGAAATATTTACTATGGATTTGGAAGGTTTTCAGGGTGCCTTTGCCAATACTTTAACGTTAGAAGCCGCAAAAGTACCGTTTGAACAAACCGCCACGCACGATAGCCGCAATGTGCTGCGCGACTGCCTGGGCGATGACGGCAAGGTTGATTTGGACCTGCCACATGTTCCCCTATTATTTGTTGCCGGTGAAAAGGACGAGATTATACCTTATGAACTTTGCGAAAAGAATGCCGAAGCCTATACCGACGAGATAAGCTTTGTTGACCACCGTACCTTTAACAACCGCAGTCATTTTATATGCTATGAACCGGGATATGAAGAAGTGTTAAGCTTTGTAGCAAACTGGATTGAACAAAAAGAAAATGCACCTGCTTTTGATACCACTCCTATCAAAATTAATTAATTATAATAATTCCGATCTGTAATTTTACCTTGTGAATTTCGTTATAGGATAATTCACGAATTTATTTATGATTGGTAACTGCATTGTAAAGATAAATATTCTGATTATTTATATAAATATCTTACCTTTATATTTACTGTAATTAAGCTATACACAACGTATGAAGAAAAAAAGTTTCAGATGGAGCGACGAAATTGAGCCGCATAAATTAAGAACAAGAACTATCATTAAACAACATCCCGAAATAAGGGAATTGATTGGCCGTAACCCCTATACTATTTTGGTTATTGCTTTTTGTGTGGGTGTGCAATTGGTGACTGCTTATTTGCTTAAAGACGCGGCTTGGTACTGGGTTGCCCTGGCTGCTTATGGCATTGGTGCCTTTGCCTGCCATTCGTTATTTGTTTGCATACACGAATGTGCACATAACCTCATCTTTAAAAATCGTGTTGCCAATACCTGGGCAGGTATATTTGCTAACTTGCCTACTCTGTTGCCAAGTTCGGTATCATTCCAAAAATATCACTTAAAACACCACTCATTTCAGGGTGTGGAGGCGTTAGATGCTGATATGCCATTTGTATGGGAAGCTAAGTTGATCAACAACTCTTCATTCGGTAAAGCCATGTGGTTATTATTTTACCCGGTGTTTCAGGCTCTACGCCCTTTCCGCTTAAAAGAAATTAATTTATTTGATAGCTGGACGCTGGTTAATTGGGCTGTTCAAATTTCTTTTACAGCAGCAGTGGTTATATTTTTAGGCCCTAAAGCCATATTATATCTGGCATTAAGCTTCTTTTTCTCAGTTGGTTTACACCCACTGGGCGCACGTTGGGTTCAGGAGCACTTCTTAACTCACGGCGAACAAGAAACCAAAAGTTATTACGGTCGCTTAAACGTAACCAACCTTAACGTAGGTTACCACAATGAGCACCATGATTTTCCATCAGTACCATGGAATAACCTGCCTAAAATTAAGGCTATTGCCGGTCAGCATTATGATACTTTGGGTTATCATACTTCGTACACTCGCTTGCTATTTGAATTTTTATTCAACCGCGAACTTTCAGTTTTCTCACGTACAGCAAGAACCAATCGTGGCAAAATTAGTGCCCCTGTTGCCAAACCACTTAACAACGAAGCATTAGTAGCATAGTTTTATAAAACAATAATAGAAAGGCCTGTATGATTCGCATACAGGCCTTTTTTATTTAAAGACGGTGGTATAGTTTTTATTATAAATAATTTGCGTTGTAATTGATACCGTGCTAACGTTCAGTTTACATTACGACCATATTTTAGCTTCCAAAAGTTATTGAATGTTTAAAGACCGTTTCTTGAAGTTTACCTCCAATTGTTGTACGCTTATTTTTTGCATACTGTTTACAAACGGACATGCACAGTCAACCAGCACCATCCGCTTACATAGCCATAACGATTATAAACAAAATATACCTTTTTTGCAGGCTTATTATGCCGGAGCCGGTTCAATTGAGGCCGATGTTTACTTGTTAAACGGCAAGCTGTATGTAGCGCATGAAAAAAAGGAAATTGCTGAAGACCGTACATTAGCAGAGTTGTACCTGAAGCCTTTAGCCGCGCTGTATAACAAAAATGGTAAAAGACCTTATGCCGACTCTTTGCAAACACTGCAACTGGTTGTTGATATTAAGGAAGACCATATACATGTGATACCGCAATTAATTAAAGATCTAAAACCGTACCTGAACATTTTTAATTATCCGGCTAATAAGCATGCCGTAAAAATAGTTCTTAGTGGTAACATGCCCTCTCCCGCCCATTTTTCCGATTATCCTGATTACATTTATTTTGATGGCCGCCCTAACATTTCCTATCAGCCTGATGAATTGAAACATATAGGAATGATAAGCGATAATTTAGCTAATTACACCACATGGAATGGTAAAGGGGCGCTAACTAAGGTAGACTCACTAAAGGTCAAAACCGTAATTATTGCAGCGCATGCTTATCAAAAACCGTTTCGCTTTTGGGCAACGCAGGACAGTCCGAACACCTGGATCCAGTTAGAAAAACTTGGGGTCGACTGGATGAACACCGATCACCCGCAGCAAGTGCATGACTTTTACCTGAACAGGGCAAAACTTCTATTTATTAATCCGTCCCCATATAACGTATATAAGCCCACCTATAAAAGCGATGGAAGTACCAAAAAAGTTAAAAATGTAATTCTGTTAATTGGTGATGGTATGGGTCCCGCGCAAATTCAGGCCGGGTTAACGGCTAACTATGGCCAGTTGAATATGCTGCAATGCCGTAACGTAGGTTCATCACAAACCCGTGCGGCTAATACGGATAACACCGACTCCGCAGCTGGTGCAACCGCAATGGCTTGTGGTATTAAAACCAATAACCGCTTTGTAGGAGTTGACCCGCAAGGTATGCCTTTGAAAAATTTACCCGATACGCTGGCGCACTATGGTATTAAAAGCGGCATCATCAGTTGCGGTGATATTACCGACGCTACCCCTGCGGCTTTTTATGCTCATGAGGCAGAGCGTACTTCTACACAAGCCATAGCAATCGATTTACTAAAAAGCCACGTAGATATATTGATTGGCTCTAATCAAAAAAGCTTCTTCGGCAATAGCGATCAGGAATTGATAGCTAAATTACAAAGAGAGCAATACCACGTAGATACCACATTGACCGATTTTGCCAAAGCTGATCAAGGCAAGCATTTGGTTTTACTGAACGATTTGCGTACAAGTTCAATTACAAACGGTAGAGGTGATATGCTTCAAGTATCACTGCAACAAACAATTAAAAAATTATATGCCAATAAAAAAGGCTTTTTTATAATGGCCGAAGGTGCGCAGATCGATCATGGCGGCCATGCCAATGACCTGCCTTACGTTGTTACCGAATTACACGATTTTGACAAAACTATAGCAGAGGCTTTAAAATTTGCCGATTAAGATGGTGAAACGATTGTTATCATTACAGCCGATCATGAAACCGGGGGCCTTACCTTGCTTGATGCTTCTACCGAACAGGGTATGGTGTTAGGCAACTTTAGTACAAACGATCATACCAGTATAAATGTGCCGGTATATGCTTATGGTCCGGGTTCACAAAACTTCAAAGGCACCTATCAAAACACCGAGATCTACCACAAAATTCTGCAGCTTATCTCAAAATCAAAATAGCATTTAAGGTGATTTGGTTATTCATATTGAAAATAGTTTGATGTTGAACAAGTTACTATTTAATGCATTTATGCTGTAAGTTAACAGGTTCCGAACATTGCCGTAACACCTGTATTATAGCTTTACAGCTTCAAACAATTCCCTTTTATTAGCAGTAATGCAAATTTTTTATGAAACAACAACATGGTAGTAAGCCACAAAGTATCCATATTATACATCAGGATCATGCTGCAACAATTTCGACGCCTAAGCGCCAGCATTTAGGTAAGCTGTTAGCTGCAGTAGCCATTTGCATTAGCGGCGCTGCATTCGGTCAGGTTGCTCGCGTTAATCCCTGGGCTCCTTCTAATGCAAATACACCTATAACAGCGGCCAGCATTATCAATGGCGTATGGCTTAAAGGTGATCTGCATGTTCACTCGAGGCACAGTAAAGAGTCATCTAACAACCCGGTGGCTAAAATCGTCGCTTTTTCCAAGTCGGTAGGCATGGATTATTTGTGTATTACCGACCATGATAATCATGTGGATGGCGATGTAGCGCACAACACCTGGGCCGATCCCGACTTTAAGTCGGAATCGGTACTATTACTCTATGGTGCGGAGTGGACCACTACCCGTGGGCATGGGAATGTATTTTCGGCAAAGCCTTATGATCATCAGCAACTATATGATGTGCGCGATCAGCGTGATACGCTAATTGGAAGGGTGAAAAACAAGTTAGGAATTCACCTATCTGCCAACCATCCCAGCGGCAAAGATCATTTCGGCTATTCTTATGATATTATCCAATCACTTGAAGTATGGAACTCGGTTCTTTGGTCTAAAAATGCAGAAGCGATCATGATCTGGGACGATATGCTGTCATCGGGTCGTAAGCTGACCGGCAGAGGCGGCAGCGACGCACATCACGGCGTGCCCGAAACCCCTGAACAGGCAACGCCAAACAGCAAACAGGCACAAGCTAATTACGTAGGCACCCCAACTACCTGGGTATTTGCATCGGCACGTACTTCGCAAGCGGTGATAAACGCGCTTACCAATGGCCGGGTTTCTATCAGCTCCAACCCTTACGCGCCACGCGTGGAGTTTTACGCCGACCTTAACCAGGATAATAAAATGGATATGATGATGGGCGACAACGTAAAATCAACTGGTAAACCGGTAAAGTTTAGAGTGCAACTCACAGGCAATATTGCAGATACCGCTGCTTATACCATTAAAGTGATAAAGAATGGTGGCACGTTTGGTACCTTCCAGGCTACTGCCGGCAAAACGCCTTACTACGAGTTCACCGATACACCGGCAACAACCGGACGTACCTACTATCGTGTTGTGGTAGAAGGCCCTCCTACTGCTTATCCGCAGGTTCCTCAAGCCGCTACGCTGAACGGTAATATGGTGGGCTTATCCAATCCTATCTATTTCAACTTCGATCCTAAATTCTAACAAAACAAAATGGGTATTCATTTTCTTGATGAATACCCGTTAATATTAAATCACTTTGTGAGTAGCTTATTTACTCAGCGTAGTTTCGTATAAAACATTGCCTTTGTAGCTTACCGCTTTCATGTTAAACTGCTTTGCGTTAACGGCAAAATACATATAGCCGTTCTCTGATGCTGCAAAACGACTGTAATTTACGCCGCTGGTTACCGGTGTAAGTTCCGATCCTGCTCCCGAAATAAACAAATGCGTATGCCCTTCAGGCTTAATGTGCTGCAGGGAATGTTCGTGGCCGGTTAAATAAATATCTACTTTATTTTCTTCTAAAATCACCGATAAGGCTTTCCTAATCTCCAGCGTATCATAATTTTTAATACGCGGCCCAACCGTATAATGCGGATGATGGCCTACCACTACCTTCCATTTGACATCGGCCGATACCTGTTTCAATGTTTGCCTGATCCATTCCAACTGCTTTTGAGGTTCCTGGTCTTTTATATCATACACAATAGGCTGTGTATCAATAAAAACGAACAGCACCTTTCCATTATCGGCACCTAATGAAACCTCTTTAGAATAATACCGTGAGGGCATATTCCAGCGGCGGCTTACTTTGCTGTAGCGGATCTGCGCATCGGGTTCCGAACCGTAATCATGATTTCCTAAAATAGGGTACCAATCGCATTGCAGCGAATGAGCCGTGTACACGTTCTCAAATGAAAAATTCAACAATGGATCATGCTCGCTTACTACGCCTTTCGGGTAAAAGTTATCGCCTACCGATATCACAAAATTATTGGGATGCGATGCTGCCCATTGACCCATTTGTTTGGCTACCTCCGTTTGCAGGTATTCACCATTGCGGCCCCAATCTCCCAGGGCAATAAAATGCAGATTGTATGTTGGGTCTGCATGAGTTGTTGAAGACAGATCTTCGCTTTTTAGATGGGTGGCCTGATTGTCGGCAAGGCTTTCCAGCGGTGCTAACAAAGAAGCGCCGATTGCGCTTAGTGCCGTGTTTTTAACAAATTTCCTACGATCCATACCTGCTTTATTTGATATTGAGGTGTAATTATTGGCTAACTTTTGAAGTGGTAAATAACGGATTAACCCGGAAGTATTTATTATCACCCTCGAAGCTTACTACATAATCCGATTTAAAGTGCGTGCTTTTCAAATAGTAATCGGTGGTAATAATTTGTGCGCCCGAATTAAAAGCAGCTATTAAGCCAGATCTGTCGTTTACACGCGCCTGTTGGGTGTCGCCATCGGCACGGGTACGTATGATATATCCTTTTTTAACCAGGTTTGGTATGGCAGCATCCTTTGGGTCGTTTCTGATCATCATAGCGGCTTCAGGTGTACCCGGTTCGGCATTAGCGAATAATACACGCTCCTTTAACGATGTATGACCGGCTATATACAAAGCTCTTTTCTCTTTAACATCATCTAACACAAACAGGAATTTGCCCTTTGCCTGCTTTAATGTAGGCCAGTTATTGTGTAACACGGCTTCTTCAAGCGTTTTATATTTTCCACGTACTGCATCGGGAGTTATCAGATGTTTCTTGCCAAGGCCATCCATAATGGCCTTATCCAGTTCGGTAAAGGTTTCCTGTGTAAATACTTCGGGGACGGTTAACATTGGGTTTTTAGAAGGCTGGTCTTTAGCTTCGAGGGTTATAAAAATGGGATGATGGTTTGGGTGAGCATCAGACCATGACCTTAACTGCTGAAGGCAGTCTTTAAAAGTTAAAGCATGGCTCCTAAAATCCAAATCTACTACGTGAAATACTTTAAAGCCCGGCTCTTTCATTTCGCCTTTAAGGTCATAAGCGGGCTGTTCTTTTGCCCAGTCGAGCCCTTTAGGATGGGCGTATTTACCTCCTTTTGCATCAGCATATACATCTATTTCCAGGTTAAGCAAGCCCATGTTCAGCTGATCGGTAAGGCTGATGTGCTCATAATCGATCTTACTGGCCGATACCGAATCCATTTTTTGAAAGGCCTTAAACAACGATGGCGCAATGGCCTGCTTGTAACTATTATGTGAGCCTATCACCTGGATTTTATTGATCGGTAAATCATCAATGTTACCTTGCTTTAATAATGGCGCGGCCAGCAGCAGCAGTACACCAAAAAGAATTTTCATACTTGTTTAAATTAAATAAACGACCGGTAGCTGTTACACTGTCCGGTCGTTTTTGAAGTAAAGGGATTGTTTGATTGTTATTTAATAGCCTGGATTTTGAACCAGTTTAGAGTTTAACCTGATCTCTGAGATTGGTACCGGGAATAACCTGCGGGTAACGTCTTTATTCATGGTCAAGTTATCGTTAGGAAGCGGATACTCCCTTTCAAATAAACCATAACGGATCAAGTCGTTACGTCTCCATCCTTCCCACGATAATTCACGGGCGCGTTCGTCCAACAATTCATCAAGCGTAATATTGCTGGCTAAGGGTGTAGCATTGGCACGGACGCGCAGTCGGTTAACCAAAAAGTCGGGTGTTTGTAAAACGCCTCCAACGGTGGTTGCGGTTGCACCTCTTAATATAGCTTCGGCCTTCATCAAGTACACATCAGCCAAACGAAACACCGGCACATCGTTGCTGTTTAAGCGTGTAGCTTGTATAGTATTTACATCGGGGTAATATTTGATAGAACGTACACCCATAGCCTGGCTGGCTTCGGTATTACCCACGTCCATTGGCTTGGTAGTAATTAATACAAGGTTAGGCGTAAGTACAATTTGCCTGGTTGTGCCGGGGTAATTGGCCGGTTGCGATGTAAAACCCCCGTTACCATCGGGTATAAATTGCGGGCCTACCAGCCATGTGTTTTTACGCACATCATTGGTAAGATTAAAGCGGTTATAAAACTCTGGCGTAGTGCTCATAGCAATACTTAACCCCACACTAAAGCCGTAAGATGGTGCCAAAGCCGGGAAGAAACCGAAACGGGTAAACTGGTTGCCGGGTATTTGCTGATCATAAGGTACGGCGAAAATAGTCTCATTAATTGCAGGGCCGTTGTTAGGTAAAAAGATGTCGCGGAAACGGGCATCGAGCGTATAGGTAGGATTCTTTTGTACACTATCGGCCATGGCAACTACGTCATTGTAACGGGTTGTTCCGGTGTACACACCAGCATTTAAATACATTTTTGCTAATAGTGCAAATGCCATGCCCTTGGTAGGGCGCCCGTACTGCTGTATATTGGTGGCTGCTGCAGTTGATTTTGCAGGCAATTGCTGTGTAACAGCTTTTAATTCGCTTTCAATAAATTCAAAAACCTTGGCACGAGGCTGCGTAGCTGGCAATTCATTTACCGGGAACTGGGAAATGATAGGCACATTACCATAAGTTTCCATCATAAAAAAGTAATACAATGCGCGCATTGCTCTTACCTCGGCAATACTGGAAGCCTTGCTGGCGTCGGTAGCCGGGGAAGCGTTAGTTAAAACGATTAGCCGGTTACAGTTATTAATACCACCGAAACCCCACTCCCAAATGCTCCGTACATTGGGGTGGTCAATGGTCCAGGTATGGTAATGCAACTGGCGGTATTGGCCACCATCGTCAAAGTTACCGTCGCGAGCAGGGATAATGGCTTCATCGGTAGAGAGTTCCTGCATACGCCAGTAATCTATCGCATAGCGCGAAGATAAGTTGGAGTACATGGTACCGAACAAAGCGGCATAATCGGCATTGGTTGTGGGGAAATTTTCCTTTACATATTGCGACTCAACCGGCACATCCAGCTTTGTGCAAGAGCTTATAGCCATCAATATCACCATTGCTGATAATAATGTTTGTATTTTTTTCATATCTGTAATAATTATGAATATTAAAATGAAGCGTTTAAACCAAAAATGAAAGTGCGTGTTTTAGGATAAAAATTATTGTTATCAACACCAGGGATATCTCCACCGGCGTTGATCTCGGGATCGATACCACGGTATTTGGTAATAACAAACAGGTTGTTGGCGGTAAGGTATAGGCGAATATTTTTAATTGACTGAACCTTAGGCTTAATAGAATAACCCAAAGTAGCATTATCTAAACGCAGGTAAGAGCCGCTTTCCAGAAAACGGTCTGATATCAGGTAGCCGTTAATATCATTATATGATTCGTTTAAAGTAAAGCGTGGTATGTTTTGAATTTTTGAATCCACCGGGTTGTTCAGGTTGGCTAAGGTGGCATTTAGTATTTTGTTGCCCAGCACACCACGTACTAAAAAGTTAAGATCAAAGTTTTTATAGTTGAAGGTATTGCTGAAACCATAAACTAATTTAGGCTGAGCGTTACCTGCAATCATGGCATCGGTTGTCAAAGGCTGTGCCGCTGTTGTAGAACCATCAGCCTTTTGATAGGTACTAACACCTCTTTCATTTTTACCTAAATAGTGCCATAAATTAAATGTACCAATAGGATAACCCGGCTGAATAATTTGGCTGTAGTTACCCGATTGGCCTTTACCACCTAACTGTGATGTTTGAATGAAGTTAAGCGCATAGATCTCATCTGATAATCTCTCTACAACGTTTTTATTGTGAGAAAAATTCAAACTTGTGGTCCATCTGAAATCTTTTGTAGCTACAGCCTTAGCATTTAAGGTAACCTCTATACCCGAGTTTTTAATATCCCCAACGTTAGCATTAATAGTATTGGTAAAAAACTGCGTTGTAGAAACATTGTAACTGGTGATCAGATCGGATGTTTTTTTGATGTAGTAATCAACCGAACCTGTTAAACGATCTTTAAAAAAACCAAAGTCTAAACCAAAGTTGGTTGTAGCCGTACTTTCCCATTTAAGGTTTGGATTATCGTTACGTACAGGACCAATGGCATTGGTAACATTACCGTTATAAATAAACTTAGAGCTACTGCCGTTTACAATCTGTGTTCCGTATACCAATAACGATGAAAACGCATTGAAGCCCTCACTATTACCCGAAACACCATAACCAACCCGCAATTTCAGATCACTGAATACGGGTAGTTTTTTCATGAAATCTTCTTCAATAATTTGCCAGCCTCCAGATACGGCAGGAAATAATCCCCAGCGGTTGTTAATACCGAAGGCCGATGATCCGTCGTTTCTTAAAGACGCCTGTAACAAATACCTCTTTTTATACTGATACTGTGCCCGTCCGTAGTATGACAATATGCGCAATGTGGAAATAGGATTATCGTTAAAAGATATTTGTGAAAGCAACGATGGGTTAGAGAGGAAAAGATTATTATAAGTTAAATAATCATTAGAGAAATTTTGGGTGGTTACACCAAACCCATCACTTGTACGGTTTTCCTGAAAAGAATAACCTGCAAGTAATTTAATATCATGTGAACCGAATTCGCGGTCATAATTTAAAAACGACTCCACAACCGTACTTTTATCTAAATTTGAGGAACGGTTAGCCTGACCATTAAAATTAACTGCCAACCCCGAAGCGCTATTATAATAACGGTTGTAATTGTTTTGATCGCGCTGTACAGATCCGTTCAAGGTAAATTTAAGACCTCTTAAAATGTCAACCTGGGCCGAACCGTTGATCAAGGTTTTATTGTTATCAACCTTTATAAAGTTATTATCAATAAGCGACAATGGGTTTAAAGTACCACTACCCGTTCTATTATAGAATTCTTTGTAAGTACCATCTGGGTTAAACGGACTAACTGTTGGCAAGTAAAAAAGTATAGCAGGTAATATTGCCTGCTGCACCACATCTTTGTTGGTAGTTTGGCTATTGGTTAAGGTGATATTTAATTTTAAGCGATTATCAAAAAAGCGCTGGTTAATATACCCCTTTAATATAGTGCGCTCCAGTGAAGTATTTTTTAAGATCCCATCATTTTTTAAAAAATTAGCACTGGCACCATATTCGGCTGTTGCGCTTGCACCACCATAAGATAGGTTATGATTTTGCGAATAGCTGCGTTTCAACGCCAGTTTTTGCCAGTTGGTATTTGAACCGTCATCGTTGAGTACAGGTATCAGCGTTTGCCCGTTACTTCGCAGGTATTCACGCAGTTCATCGCCGCTAAGCATATCAATTTGTTTTGATACATTTTCGGTAGCAGCATAAGCGCTGTAATTTAAACGGCTTTGGCCCGCTTTTGACCTGCGGGTGGTAACTATAATTACCCCATTAGCCGCACGCGAACCGTAAATTGCAGTAGCCGATGCGTCCTTTAACACATCAATGCTTTCAATATCGGCAGGTGCAAGCAAGTCGATAGATGCGCCTGGTACACCATCAATTACATAAAACGGCGTTTGTGCACCCGTACGCAATGTTGATGGGCCTCTTAACAATACGGTTGGCTGAGCATTGGGGTCGCCGCTTTTGGTTACGTTTAAACCAGCAACCTTACCTTGTAACAACTGTGCGGGCGTGGTAAGTACACCAACGTTAAATTCTTCGGCTTTTACAGTTGTAATAGCACCGGTCAGATCTTTCTTGGTTGAAGTTCCGTAACCAATTACTACCACATCTTTCAGTTGTTTTAAGTCGGGCTGTAAGCTAACGTTTAAAGTGCTGTTGCCACCCACCACTAAAGATTGTGATGTAAAGCTGATCATAGCAAATTTTACGCTATCTGTTCCGCCGCTAACACGGATGCTGAAATTTCCGTTAGCGTCGGTAATTGTACCGCGTCCACTGTTTTTGGCAGTAACCGTAACACCCGGAAGTGCTTGCCTGGTTTCATCAGTAACCGTACCTGTTACTGTACGCTCTTGTGCAAACGCGGGCACAGCGCTAATGAGTAATAATAGCAGCACACCACATAAACGATGCTTACATAGTGGCTTGAAAAAATCATTGTAGAGTTTTTTCATAAAATTTAATTGTGTTGTTGTTGTTTGGAGTGAATTAATAGCAATTAATAATTCTGCAAATCAACCGAACTGTTATTATCAAATCATCAATGATCTATTACATTATTTACAAATTTTAAAAATAATTTTTTATAAAAATTGATATAATTAAATACATAAATATTTGAAAATCAATATATTATGTAAAATATCAATTCATTTCTATTAATTTTGTAGGATAATACATAATTCATATAAGCTTAACAGTAATACAGTCTGTGTAGGATACATATCCTATATATTGCCCCGCATTAAATCATTCCGATGAAAATATTTCGACTGGCCTTTGCTTTATTACTTATCCTTCAATCATTCAGTTTGTTAGCCCAAAAAACCAGGGTCATTAAAATGTCGGGGCATATAGACTCGGCTGATATCTTTAAATTATGTTATGTCTCCGTTAACATTCCGGCCGGCATAACCGAAATTAAGGTTGAAGAGAAGTATTCTAATGAAGGTAAAAACGTTTTAAACCTTGGGGTATTCGGGCCGCAAGGTTATGATTTAGGTAATGCAGCTGGTTTCCGGGGATGGTCTGGTGGTGCAAAAACCTCATTTTTCATTAATGAAGAAGAAGCTTCAACCGGCTATATTCCTGGCAATATTTATAAAGGCACCTGGAATATTTTGATTTACCCGTCGAGTATTATTAAGGAAGGAATTGATTGGACCTTAGAAGTTGAACTGGTTTCGGGTCAACATAAACGACCTTTTAAAATGGTTACAGCCAATGAGCAAATCAATAATAAAGCCGGATGGTATAAAGGCGACTTGCACATGCACACCCTGCACTCGGACGGTAAACGAACACAGCAGGAACTGACTGATGAGGCATCAAGCAAACGCCTTGATTACATCATCTCTACTGAACACAACACTAATAGCGCTAACCTAATGTGGGGTAAATATGAAAAGAAAGACCTTTTAATTATCAACGGCGAAGAGGTTACCACCACAACTTACGGCCACTGGAACGCCATTGGATTGAAACCTCAAAGCTGGATAGAGTGGAGATATAATCCAAAGGATAATGTGATTAAGAAATATATTGATCAGGTACATAATAACGGAGGCTTGTGTATCATTAATCATCCGTTCTACACCAAGAACCTTACTAATGGATTTGGTTTTGATCCTAACCTTTTCGATGGCATTGAAATTTGGAATGGTAACTGGGACATTTTGGATGCGCTTGCGTTAAAGTGGTGGGACAGTATTTTAAAAACCGGGAAACGCATGCTGGCCATTGGCGCGAGTGATACGCACAAAAGCAGCGGATCACCAAATAACCTGGGTACGCCGCAAACGGTGGTATATGCACCATCCTTATCACAAAAGGGAATTTTGCAAGGGTTAAAGAGTGGGAAGGCTTACATAACCATAGTGCCCGATCTAAAGTTTTCAATGACTGCTAAATGCAGAAATAAGGTAGCCGGTATTGGGGATGAGTTAACGGTTATTAGCGATGAACAAGTGACGTTAAATTTATCGGTATCTCCCCTGCCCAATTCGGTTATATCTATAATTGGGTCGCAAGGTGTTGTTAAATCAGTTAAAGCTACGGAGCAAAATCAAGAATGGCTGATTGATGCAGAAAACCTAAGTTACATAAGGCTGGAAATAAAAAACGAAGAAGGCCAATTGTTGGTTATGACAAACCCAATATGGATTATTAGGAATAATAAGTAACGATAACATCAACGCATTTGAAATATATTACAACAAGTACAGCTTACATCATTGTATCATTTCACTTGCAACCTTACAGGTATCTTCATCAATGAGCAAACTTATAATTATGTATAAAATTCCATGGACCACCCACATACTCATACAAGCTTAAACCAGTACCGGTAGCAGTAAAAGGTTCAAACGACTGCTCCAATTCTTCTTTAAGTGATTTAGCCAGATTAGGCTCTACCTTATTTTGTATGGTGATGTGCGGCCAAAGCTTTTGTCTGTCTTGCGGAATCAGCCATTTTGCCCATTGCTGTTGCATTTTTTGATGTAAATTCAGCAGTTTATCACATTTAATTTTATAAGCTACGCCATTGCCAATACTTTTAATTTCGGTTACGTTAAGCTGCATGGCGGTATAGTTTTGCGAAGCTATCGCTATATCTTCAATAAGTTGAGGCTCGTTGGCCGGCAAATGATGAAACAAGGTCAGGTGCGCATCCAGGTAATTGCGTTCGGGTGGAAAATGTTGCTTACGGAGCGTATTAAAAAAAAATTGACTGTTGGCATCCAGCATCAACGTCAGGATCAAAGGTGCATTGGGCATTCGTTTACAACGCTAATTAGGGACAACTGTTTAGCTGTATTTCAAAGCAAATAATAAAGAAACAATGCATAGGAATTATTATTACTTAATTTAACATGCCAATTATACTTATCATTGATTAGGGCACTCATCTTTCGTTTCTTTACAATAGGATAACTTTATATTATTCTTTTTACTTGCATAAATAAAATTTATTTGAATACTTTGCAAAAAATTTTAGCGCATTCAAAAACAATAACATAGAAATGAATATACAAAGCATCAACAAACCCTTAACTGCAGTACTTACTGCCAGGTTTGCCGCTGCTTTTAACGCTGTTGTATTTGTTTGCTCACCGTCTCGACGACGATTGTATATCCCCCGGGTTTGAATTAGGTAATAGCCATTCACTGCAACCCAACTGAAGTTATTTCAAACTTCTTTTAACAAATTCCATTAACTACATAGAGGCTGTAAGCCAATAGTTTAACGTTAGTACGTTTTAACACTCATGACCTTACAAGATTTTAATATAATAGTTGCCACCGAACAACATGTTGATTATGCCACGCAAATATGCGATGAAATGGCAGCATCGGCTAAAGCGCGTGGTACCGGTATTGCCCAGCGTTCGCCCGAGTATGTGGCCAATAAAATACTGGAGGGCAAAGCCGTTATCGCCCTGCATAAGGATGGCACCTGGGCCGGCTTTGTTTATATAGAAACCTGGAGCCACGGCGATTTTGTAGCTAACTCAGGCCTTATTGTTAACCCCGAATTTAGGAAAGTGGGTTTAGCGAAGGCCATTAAATTCGCCGTTTTCGATCTTTCACGCAAAAAATATCCCAACGCAAAAATATTTGGTTTAACTACCGGTTTGGCCGTCATGAAAATCAATTCGGAACTCGGTTATGAGCCGGTTACCTACTCGGAACTAACACAGGATGAAGATTTTTGGAAAGGCTGCCGCAGTTGTGTGAACTACGATATTTTAACCATGAAGGAGCGTAAGAATTGCATGTGTACTGCCATGCTTTGGGACCCGGCAGAAAAACAAAAGGATTACGAAGAAAGAATGAAAAAATTATCGCACAAGGCTACATTGCTGGAGCGAATAGAGAACGCTATTAAGAACAGCGTGAAAATAGTTATATTTTAATTTACCAGTCACACACATTTGGTTAACCCAAACTCCATGAAGAAAAAAGTAGTTTTAGCCTATAGCGGCGGATTAGATACCTCATTTTGCTGCATCTACTTAACGCAGGATTTAGGCCTGGAAGTACACTCGGTTATTGTAAATACCGGTGGTTTTAGCGATGAAGAACTAAAACAGGTAGAAGAACGCGCTTACAAAATGGGCGTAACTTCACACCATTTGGTCGACGAAACCGAAAACTTTTATAACACCTGCGTTCGCTTCCTGATCTATGGTAATGTATTAAAAAATAATACCTATCCACTTTCTGTTAGTGCCGAGCGTGTGAGCCAGGCTACGGCTATTGCTAACTATGCCAAGCAAATTGGTGCCGAATACGTAGCCCATGGCAGCACCGGTGCCGGTAATGACCAGGTTCGTTTCGATATGATCTTTAATATCCTGGTGCCGAATGTACAGATCATGACCCCTATCCGTGATTTGAAATTGAGCCGTGAAGAAGAGATTCAGTACCTGAAAGATCACGGTGTGGAAATGAACTTTGAAAAGAACAAGTACTCTATTAATAAAGGTATTTGGGGAACATCGGTTGGTGGTAAAGAAACCCTGACTTCAAACCTGGGTTTACCTGAAGATGCCTGGCCTACGCCGGTTACCTCAACTGAACCTAAAAACTTAGAACTGGTATTTGAAAAAGGTGAATTAGTTGCTATTGATGGTACTAACTACGATCATCCGGCTAAAGCTATACAAGCGTTGCAGTCTATTGCTCAACCTTACGGCATAGGCCGCGATATTCATGTGGGTGATACCATTATAGGTATTAAAGGCCGTGTGGGTTTTGAAGCCGCAGCACCAATGATTATTATTAAGGCACACCACACATTAGAAAAACATGTGTTAACTAAATGGCAATTATCATGGAAAGACCAGTTATCTTCTTTTTACGGCAACTGGTTACACGAAGGTCAGTTTCATGACCCAATTATGCGTAACATTGAGGCCTTTTTAACGGATGCTCAGCAAACTGTGAGCGGTAAAGTTTTTGTTGAACTGCACCCTTACCGCTTTATGGTTACCGGTATTGAATCGGACCATGACCTGATGTCGAACAAATTTGGCACCTACGGCGAAATGAACAATGCGTGGAGTGGTGAAGACGTTAAAGGTTTTTCTAAAATATTTGGTAACCAGGTAATGATTTATAATAAAGTTAACGGTAAAGCTTAGCTACATCTAAAAGCCGTTTGTCATCTCGAACGATAGAGAGAGATCCTGTTAAATATGCAAAGTAGGCGACCTATGCTCTTTAAACAAGATTTCTCGTTATCACTCGAAATGACAGAAATTTTAAGATTATACTCATTAGTAAGAAATTAAATGGACGAATCTAAAAATCAAGCCACAACTTCTACTCCCCCTTCAGGGGGCCGGGGGGCTGTAACTGTGGTACGTGCAGGTATTATTGGCGGTGCCGGTTATACAGGTGGCGAAATGTTGCGCATATTGGTTAATCACCCGGCAATAGAGATCGCCTTTGTACACAGCAACAGTAATGCGGGTAATTATATATACGAGGTACATACCGATCTTTTCGGCGACACCAACCTGCAATTTACCGGCAAGTTATCTTACGATATTGATGTTTTGTTTTTATGCGTTGGTCACGGCGATGCCCGCAAGTTTTTAGAGGCTAACCCCTTCCCTGCAAGCGTGAAGATCATTGATCTGAGCCAGGATTTCAGGCTGAAAGATAAATCCTCCATTTCTTATCCCGCAACCCAAAACCCCACACCTCGCAACTTCGTGTACGGCTTACCCGAATTAAACCGCGAAGCTATTAAGCAAGCTGATAACATTGCGAATCCTGGTTGTTTTGCCACTTGCTTACAATTGGGCTTACTACCATTGGCAGCCAGCGGCAATTTAAACAGCGAGGTTCATATTACAGCCACTACGGGTTCAACAGGTGCGGGTCAGAGTTTGGCGGCTACTTCGCACTTTACCTGGCGTAATAACAATGCGTCGGTTTATAAAGCTTTCGATCACCAGCATCTGAACGAGATCGGCGAATCGCTTACGCAATTACAACCCGGTTTTGATAAACCAGTAAACTTCATTCCTTACCGTGGTGATTTTACACGGGGTATTATTGCTTCCATTTATTTAAACAGTGACTTGTTGGAAGAAGAAGCGATTAAATTATATACCGACTATTACGCTGCTCATCCCTTTACGCATGTTACCAATCGTAATATCGACTTAAAGCAAGTAGTTAATACCAACAAATGCTTTATACAAGTGCAGAAAAAATATAATAAAATATTCATTATCAGCATAATGGATAACTTACTTAAAGGAGCATCCGGTCAAGCTGTGCAAAATATGAACTTAATTTTTGGACTTGATGAAACAATGGGCTTGCGTTTAAAAGCTGCCGCATTTTAAATTACGCTCAACAAAAAATGAGGCACAAAGTATTGTGCCTCTATGACATATAAATGCGTTATTAAAAAAATCAAATGTAGAGGCACAATACTTTGTGTCTCTCGTGATAAGCTATTTTAAATAAAAACAGGCTCTTAATTAACCTTAATAAAAATGCAACTATTCGACGTTTACCCTATTAATCCCATCAATATCGTAAAAGGTGTTGGCAGTTTGGTTTATGACGACAAAGGTACCGAGTACCTTGACTTGTATGGCGGTCATGCCGTAATTTCTATTGGTCATACCAATCCACGATATGTAAAGCGATTAGAAGATCAGTTGCATCAGATAGGCTTTTACTCCAATTCGATAGAAATTCCCTTGCAAAAAGAACTGGCCGAAAAGTTAGGGCAGGTATCGGGCAAAACCGATTACCAGTTGTTTTTATGTAACTCAGGGGCCGAAGCTAATGAGAATGCTTTAAAACTGGCTTCGTTTTACAATGGTAAAAAGAAAGTGATTGCTTTTCGCAAAGCTTTTCATGGCCGTACTTCATTAGCTGTTGCCGTTACTGATAATCCTAAAATTGTTGCACCGATAAATGAAACCGATAACGTGATCTTTTTACCCTGGTGCGATGAAGCTGCTTTAGAGCAGGCCTTTGCCAGTAATGAAATTTCGTCGGTAATAATTGAAGGCATACAAGGTGTAGGTGGAATACAAGTTGCTACTGTGGATTTTCTGCAAAAAGTTCGCTCGCTGTGCGACCAGTATAACGCCGTTTACATTGCCGATGCGGTACAATGTGGTTATGGCCGTACCGGCAAATTTTACGCGCATGATTTTGGCGGTGTTGATGCCGATATCTATAGCATGGCTAAAGGTATGGGTAATGGTTTCCCTATCGGTGCCATTAGCATTGCTCCCAAATTTAAAGCATCGTATGGCATGCTTGGTACCACCTTTGGCGGTAACCATTTAGCTTGCGCCGCTGCTTTAGCCGTATTGGAAGAAATAGAGCAATACAACCTCATGCTAAACGCAGCCGAAATTGGTCAATACCTTATTGATGAACTAAAAAAGTTTGAACAAGTTAAAGAGGTACGTGGCCGTGGCTTAATGATAGGTATTGAACTCCCCGAAGAGTTAAGCAGTGTGCGCAAAAATCTTTTATATAAACATCACATATTTACAGGTGAAGCCAAACCAAACGTCATCAGGTTATTACCAGCATTAAATTTAACCAAGGCTCATGCTAACCAGTTTTTGGAAGCTTTTGCACAAACTTTAAAAGCTACAGCAGTTATAGCATAATTAAAATTCATTACCATCCATTAGGGCGAACCAAATAACATCAATGAAGCAATTCACCTCCGTACACGACGTTACCGATATTAATGCACTGGTAGCTGAAGCCTTGCAACTCAAGCAAGACCCTTATGCTTTTCTGCAATTGGGAAAAAACAAAACCATAGGTCTCGTTTTTTTGAACCCAAGCTTACGTACCCGCATGAGTACGCAAAAGGCAGCACTCAACCTGGGCATGAACGCTATGGTGCTTAATATTGATAAAGAAGGCTGGGCATTAGAACTACAAGATGGTGCTGTGATGAATGGTACCAGTGTAGAACACGTGCGTGAGGCTGCTGCAGTATTGGGTCAGTATGTGGACCTGTTAGGGGTGCGCTCTTTCCCTGGATTGACAGACCGTGAAGAGGATTACAGCGAAGCTATCTTTAATAAATTTGTAGAATATTGCGGCGTACCTGTAATTAGTTTAGAATCCGCAACCCGCCATCCGTTGCAAAGCCTGGCCGATCTTATTACCATAACCGAGCTAAAAACCGTTGCCCGCCCTAAAGTTGTATTAACCTGGGCTCCGCATATTAAGCCTTTACCCCAAGCCGTGCCTAATTCTTTTGCAGAGTGGATGTGCCGTGCCGATGTTGATTTTGTGATTACACATCCTGAAGGTTATGAGTTGAGCAAAGAGTTTACTTTAGGTGCTACCATAACTCATAACCAGGATGAAGCCCTGGCCACTGCAGACTTTGTGTATGTAAAAAACTGGTCGGCTTACGAGCCTTATGGCGAAATGCCCGGTTTGGATAATTACAATAACTGGATGCTCACTAACGATAAATTAATAAGTAGCAACAATGCCAAAGTAATGCATTGCCTACCTGTACGTCGCAACCTCGAACTATCCGACGAGATTTTAAACGGCCCTCATTCTATAGTGATACATGAAGCAGGAAACCGGGTATGGGCTGCACAGGCAGTATTAAAGCAATTGTTGGAAAATTTGGAAAATCAGTAAAATAATAAGCCGGTTAATTCAACATTAACCGGCTTATTTGTTTTTAGCAGTGTGTCTTACTCGCTACCTTCTAACTTAACTAATTTATTATACAAGCCAAGTAGCAGGAATGGTGCAGGCCATTGGCCTACAAACAAAGCGTCTGTGTCTTTTTTCATAATTTTTTAATACTGCAGAAGCTGCTATTGCACCCACTGCTGCCCATAGAAATAGGTCGGATGGCAATTTGGCTATTTGTTGTTCAATAGCTTTAGCCAATGGCCCTTCGCTATGTTGCGGATTTGAATTTGTCGGCATAATTTAGTTTGTTTTAGTTGTTTATTTCTTTATTAACAACCAAACAACTATTGTTAAATAAATTTAATTAACAGTGTATTTAATTAAACAATAACTATTTCGCTTTTGGATCTGTCATCATGGTTTCAGTATCAAAATAACGGATGATAAGCCTGTTGTCGGTGTTCTTGGTAAAATAATTGAAGATCCAGTTACAAAAAACCACCAGCTTATTACTAAAACCGGCTAACGACATCACATGAACGAACATCCAAATTAGCCAGGCAAAAAATCCCTGAAAATGCAGTTTACCCAAATCTGCTACGGCTTTATTACGGCCAATAGTAGCTAACGAACCTTTGTCGCGATATTTAAAAGGCACCGTAGGTTCGCCTTTAATTAAATGAATTATGTTTTTAGCTAAATGACCACCCTGTTGTATTGCTGCTGGTGCCACACCCGGATGCCCGTTTGGAAACTCGGTTGTTAACATAGCAGCTACATCTCCAATGGCAAAAACATTCTGGTAACCCTTAACACGGCTAATTTCGTCAGTTTGTATGCGACCACCCCGTACAACGGCTTCCTGTGATATACCTTCGGGTACTTCGCCCTTAACACCCGCCGCCCAAAATACATTACGTGTTTTTATATTAATGCCGTTATCTATCGTTAAGTCGTATCCGTTGTAGCTGGTTACATGTACATCATTATAAATAATTACTCCCATTTCGGTCAAAAAGTCTTTTGATTTTGCTGATGCCTGGTCACTCATTGCAGCTATTAACTGTGGCTTACCCTCGGCTATATATACTTTCATATCATCGGCCTTCAAATCAGGATAATCCTTGCACAGCATATGTAAGCGCATTTCGGCTAAAGACCCGGCCAGTTCCACACCGGTTGGTCCACCACCTACTATAACAAAGGTTAGCAAAGCGTCACGCTCTGCCAAATTTGTAGTAACGGCTGCCTTCTCCAGGTTTTGCAGGATCATGCTGCGGATATTTAAAGCCTCAGGAATATTCTTCATTGGCATAGTGAAATGCTCAATTTCTTTATTTCCGAAAAAATTGGTACTGGCTCCAGTGGCCACAACCAGGTAATCATAATGAATATCGCCTAAACTGGTACTAATGGTATTAGAAACCGGGTTGATCTTTTGCGCTTCGGCCATGTGAAAGCTAAAGTTCTTTTGACCGGTAAATGTACGGCGGATAGGAAAGCCAACAGCATCGCTTTCTATAGCGCCCATAGCTACCTGGTACAATAAAGGCTGAAAAGTGTGGTAGTTGTGTTTATCAACCATCACAATTTCAACTTCTTTATTTTTTAATTGCTTAGCTAAATTAATGCCGCCAAATCCACCGCCTATAATAACCACCCGTGGTTTGTTGGACGTTTTACCTAAATACATTTCTGCCATTATCCCAATTTAAATTATCAATAGAACCCGTTGCCATATCTTATGTTTGAAAGACTATAAAAACAGTAGATATTTTAGCCGAAAATAGTACTTTTATCCCTATACATCATGAAACCTCTTTACGTTATAAAAATAGGCGGCAACGTCATCGATAATTCTGAAAACCTGTATCATTTTTTAAAAGATTTTACCGCGCTCGATGGCCACAAGATCCTGGTACACGGCGGTGGTAAAATTGCCACTCAAATTTCGGAGCAGATGGGTATCGAATCCAACCTGGTTGATGGCCGTCGCATAACCGATATTGAAACCCTGCGTGTGGTTACGATGGTGTATGCAGGTTTGATCAACAAAAACATTGTTGCCCAGTTACAACGTTTCGGCACCAACGCCATTGGGCTTACCGGTGCCGATGGTAATTTTATAAAAGCGGTTAAACGCCCTGTTAAAACTATTGATTACGGCTTTGTGGGCGATCTTGATGAAACATCGGTTAACGCTGTAAATATTAGCAACCTTATAGAAGCCGGTTTCACCCCTGCTTTTTGTGCCTTAACGCACGATGGCCATGGACAAATGCTTAATACTAATGCCGACACCATTGCCTCTGCCCTGGCTGTTGCCTTATCCGGGCAATACGAAACCATCCTCATTTATTGTTTTGAAAAGAAAGGCGTCCTAAAGAATATTGACGATGATGAGTCGCTGATACAGGATATAGATCCGGCAAGTTACGAAGTGCTTAAAAAAGAGCAGATCATTCATAGCGGTATGTTGCCTAAGCTTGACAACGCCTTTAAGGCCATAGCCTGTGGCGTTAAAGCGGTGGTTATAGGCAAATCGGACGAATTAAGCAAATTACAGCAAAACCAAATATTTGGAACACGATTAAGTAAATAGACCATGAGTAATAAAATTGCCATATTGGGCAGCGGCAACATTGGCCTGTCATTAGCTAAAGGGTTAATTAAAGCCAACAAATATCAACCAAAGCAGGTTATTTTAACCCGTCGTAATGTGGCCGCACTGGCCGGTCTGGCCGAAGCAGGGTCAGTTACCACATCTGATAATGCTGCAGCCGTAAGCGAAGCCGATATTATAGTTTTGGCTATTTTACCACAACAATTAAATAAACTTTTAGATGAGATAAAACCAGCTATTAATATTCATAAACAGCTGTTTATATCAGTAGTATCGGGCGTAAATTGCGAGGATATACGTAAGTATTTAGGGTTAGATATACAAGTGGTGAGGGCTATGCCTAATACCGCTATTGCCATAGGCCAATCCATGACCTGCATTGGTACCGACAAAGCAACTGCCGAAAACATAAACGTTGTAAAATCATTGTTCGATACGGTGGGTATTACCGTGCAAATCAACGAAGAACTCATGACTTCGGCCACGGCATTATGTGCCTGTGGTATAGCTTTCTTTTTACGCTCCATTCGTGCCGCATCGCAAGGTGGTACCGAAATTGGTTTCCATGCGCACGATGCCCTTAAAATGGCGGCTCAAACGGCCAAAGGTGCTGCAGATCTTTTACTGCAATTAGCCTCTCACCCCGAGCAGGAAATTGATAAAGTAACCTCGCCTAAAGGCTGTACCATTGCGGGTTTAAACGAAATGGAACATCATGGCTTCAGTTCGGCCATGATTAAGGGCATCAAGCTATCTGCCGAAAAAGCAGGTGTGCTATATAAGAAGTCGGAGTAGTTGGGAGTCGTAAGTCCGTTAATCGGAACAAACTTTTATATTTGTTGGGTTTTAAAATATCAATTTAAGAGCCGTTTGCTGTAAGTTTTACTTATTGACTAACGGACTCTATAACATACAAACTTATTCATGTTAACTGTAGAAAAAATTGGCGGCACCTCTATGAGTGCCCTGAGCGATGTAATTAAAAATATCATTCAATATAACCGCACCGGTAAAGAGCTTTATAACCGCATATTTGTGGTATCGGCGTTTTCGGGCGTAACTAATATTTTATTAGAGAATAAAAAGACCGGCGAACCGGGTGTTTATCACTTAGTGGCTAAACAGTTGGATTTTAAAGATGCCCTTAACGATCTTATTATTAAACTTAAACAACTTAATAAACAGTACGAAATACTGGGTTTGGATGTGGTGGCCGCAAACGCTTTTATAGAAAAGCATATTAGGCATGCCGAAGGTTTTCTGATAAACCTGACTGGTATTTTAGCTTCGGGTTACGTGAGCACCGAAGGGATTTTACAAGCCGCACGCGAAATTTTAGCTTCTATTGGTGAAACTCATTCGGCTTATGTGTTTACCAATATTTTGCAGAACAAAGGTATTAACGCTACCCTGGTTGACCTGAGCGGCTTTCATGACCATGAACCTTATACTATAGATCAGCGGATTAAACAGGCTTTTAAAGATATTGATTTTGCTGATACGATATGCATAACTACCGGTTATACCAAAGGTACCGAAGGTATTATGCGCGAGTTTGACCGCGGGTACTCCGAGGTCACTTTCAGTAAGATCGCTGTTGCGGTGAAACCCCAGGAGGCTATCATCCATAAAGAATACCACTTATGCTCGGCCGACCCGATGCTGGTGGGTGTAAACCATTGCAGCCCGGTTGGTTTTACCAATTACGACGTGGCCGACCAACTGGCCGATGTGGGCATGGAAGCCATTCACCCAAAGGCATCTAAACCGTTGGAAATTAATAGTATAAATTTACGTATTAAAAACACCTTCGAGCCGGAGCATCCTGGTACTTTAATTACCCGGGAATATGTATCGCCCGAAAAAAAGGTAGAGGTGATTACCGGTACCAATAAGCTGGTAATGGTTGATATTTACGACCCGCTTATGGTGGGCAACGTAGGTACCGATTTGCAGATCATGCAGATATTTGCGCACCACAACGTGAGTTATAACTTTAAAGCTACCAGTGCCAACAGTATCTCTATTGTAATTTGGGAAAAAGATTATACCGATCCCCTGTTCTACGAACTGCAATCCAAATTTGAAAAAGTAACCGTTGAAAAAGTGGCAATGGTATGTTTGATCAGTTCTAACATGGATCAGCCCGGTTTATTAGCTAAAGCCGCACAGGCCTTAGCTACCGCCGGCATCAACATCAAAAGCGCGGGCTTTGCATTACGCCAGGTAAATATACAATTTGTTGTTAACCGCGAAGATTTTGATACAGCTGTTATCGCATTAAATAAGGGAATGGCATAAGTAGTGAGTGATTGGTAGCACCCCGCTTCATTATTCCAAAAAGTTTATACTATTAACTATTCAACCAATCAATTATTCATCGCTTATTAAATGCCAACAATGTAACTTTTTCATAACTTAGCTACATTTGCATTGTTTTTTTATGCATTTTTAATTGATTTAATTTCAAACTGATAAATAATGCATAAAATTTTACTGATAAGTTTATTTTCGGCAGCAGGATTTAACGTTTTTGCTCAAAAAACGGGTAAAAAGCCGCTCGATCACTCTGTTTATGATACCTGGCAAGCCGTTTCTAATCAAAATATTACCAACGATGGCAAATGGGTGGTTTATGTAGTTAAACCACAGCAGGGCGATGCCAATATGGTACTAACCACAGCACAAAACACCGGCAAGATCATCGTTCCGCGTGCCGATACTGCCCGTTTCACCAACGATTCTAAATATGCCGTATTCCTCATCAGGCCGTTTTATGCAGCTACGCGAATGGCGCGCATTAAAAAGAAAAAACCTGATGAAATGCCTAAGGATACTTTGGGGTTAATAACATTAGGCAGTACCGTTATCACAAAAGTACCGGGTGTACGCTCATTTAAGATAGCCGAAAAAGCTCCGGTTATAGCTTACCTGGCTCCTTCTGATACGGTTAAAAAACCTGTTGCGGCTGATACCTCCCGTCGCGCAGTTGCTACCACCATTGCCCCGCCAACACGCGAAGGTGCCGACCTTACCCTGAAACAACTGGTAAGCGGCAAACAGCGTACTTTCAAATTTGTATCTGAATATCAGCTGAGCAAAGATGGTAAAATGATGGTTTACGCGGTAACCGCTCCACGTCGTTCCAAAGAAGCACAATCGGGTGTATATGTTTATGATGTGGAGAAAGACCTGGTAAAACCGATTAGCAGCGGACGTGGAACTTATCGTAACTTAGTTTTTGATGAAACTGGCAAACAGCTGGCCTTTGTGGCCGAAAAAAACCCGGAGCGTGCGCCTGTAAAACCGTTTAAACTGTATTATTATACTTTGGGTAAAGATAGCGCAACTGCTATTGCCGGTCCGGCCATGGCAGGCATCACCCCTCAATGGGCGGTAAGTGGCGATGGTCGTGTTTATTTCAGCAAAAGCGGTAGCAACTTGTTTTTTGGTACCGCACCAATACCTAAACCAGCCGATACCACGTTAGTAGATTTTGAGACCGCTAAGCTGGACATATGGAACTATAAAGACGAGTACCTGCAACCACAGCAGTTGAAAACTTTGCAACGCGACCTGCGCCGCAGCTACCTGGCGGTTATACATCCTGCAGAGACAGATAAAAAAGTAATACAGCTGGCCAATAAATATATTGAGAACATATCGCAACCGATGGGTAATGATTCGCGCTATGTATTGGCTACAACCGATACCGGTACCCGTGTGCAAGCTCAATGGGAAGGCGGAGGCAACCAGGAAGCTTATTTGGTTGACACCAAAACCGGCGAACGCAAAAAGATTATACCCCGTACCAAAGCACGTTTCCAATTTAGTACAGGAGGTAAATATGTGATATGGTTTGATGCCAAAGACCAAAACTATTATAGCTATAGTATGGAAACCGGTAAAAAAGTAAATCTCACCAAAGCTACCGGCGTTAAATTGGGCGAAGAAGATAACGATGTTCCCGACGATGCGAACGCCTACGGAATTGCCGGCTGGACAGCCGATGATAAGAACGTGCTGATATATGACCGTTATGATATTTGGAGCATTGACCCCGCAACTGGCATCGCTAAAAACTTCACCGACGGCGCTGGCCGCAAAAATCACCTTATTTTCCGTTACCCTATGCCTGGCGGCGGTCGTTTTGCGGCCTTATCTGGTGGAAGCGGTGACGATGAAGATAAATATATTTCCACAAAAAAACCGCTTTGGTTATTAACGCAAAACGAGGATAACAAGCAATGGGGTTACTACAAACAAGCATTTGGTTCAAGCAATGCCCCCGAAAAAATTATTTCGGCACCTTACAGCTATGGCATCCTGCAAAAAGCTAAAAATGCCGATGTTTATATTTATACCAAACAAAGCTTCGATAAATCGCCCGATCTGTATGTATCGGCTGATCTTAAAAAAGAGGTTAAGCTAAGCGCTATCAATCCGCAGCAGTTGCAATACAACTGGCTGACCGCCGAACTGGTAGAATGGACCACACCTAAAGGTTACAAATCAAAAGGCATATTATATAAGCCGGAAGACTTTGACCCAACTAAGAAGTACCCGATGCTGGTATATTTTTATGAGAAGGTATCGGAAACTTTATACGGATACCAATCGCCCGCGCCTACACCTTCGCGCTTGCCTATCACCTACTTTACCAGTAATGGTTATTTGGTGTTTACACCCGACATTAGTTACGAAATAGGTCACCCCGGTCCATCTGCTGTTGAGTTTGTTAACTCAGGTGTGGAAGCCTTAAAGAAAAACGCTTGGGTAGATGGGAAGCACATTGGTATACAAGGACAGAGTTGGGGCGGTTACCAAGTAGCGTACTTAATTACCCAAACTGATATGTATGCCGCAGCCTGGGCCGGTGCCCCGGTAGCGAACATGACCTCGGCTTATGGGGGTATCCGTTGGGAAAGTGGTGTAAATCGCCAGTTTCAGTACGAAAAAACGCAAAGCCGTATTGGTGCCACCCTTTGGGATAAACCCGAATTATATATGGAGAACTCTCCTATTTTCCAATTCCCTAAAGTGCATACACCTGTTGCTGTTATGAGTAACGATGCCGATGGTGCCGTGCCTTGGTACCAGGGCATTGAGATGTTTACCGCCCTGCGCCGTTTAGGCAAACCGGTTTGGCTGCTACAATACAACGATGAAGCCCATAACCTGGTACAACGCCGTAACCGTAAAGACATTACCATCCGCGAAGCGCAGTTTTTTGACCACTTCCTGAAAGGTGCCCCTATGCCTGTATGGATGGATAAAGGCGTTCCCGCAGTTGATAAAGGCAAAGACTGGGGACTGGCCTTGAGCGATGGAAATAAGTAAAGGGTATTGAGTAATAAATTAGGTACGTAGTGAGTAGTTGCCGCTTAACAAGAGGAGGCTGTATCATTAGTGATGATCAGCTTCTTCTTTTATTTTTCGGTTATATTATGGAGAATAATTTTATCAGGCGAATGTAATAGCCCCCGATGTGTTATAACATAGTCCATTTCATATTATTCTGTATATTTCAATTTACGTTTCTATCAGTAAATTATCATATTAAGGCTAAACCGGGGCAACAATTGTCATTACCAGGTTTAGGGCTTATCTTTGTACATGAACACTGCCAACCTGCTTCAACGCGCACTCCAATTCAACTTTTTGAATATGGATGAAGGCGTTTACCTGTATCACAACGCATCAACCCCCGAATTGATGTACGTGGCTAACGAGTTACGTAAAATACAGGTTCCGCATGGTAAAGTTACTTGGCAAATAGACCGTAATGTTAATACCACCAATGTTTGTATAGCTAACTGTAAGTTTTGCAACTTTTTTCGCAGACCCGGCCATGAAGACAGCTACATTACTGATATTGAAACCTACAAGCAAAAGATAGAAGAAACTTTTCGGTTGGGTGGCGACCAGTTGTTATTACAAGGCGGACATCACCCCGATCTGGGCCTTTCTTTTTATACCGATCTGTTTAAACAGCTTAAAGAATTGTACCCCGCCCTCAAATTGCACTCTTTAGGTCCACCCGAAATTGCACACGTAAGCAAGTTGGAAGGCATGAGCCATATTGATGTGCTTACCGCCATGAAAGCAGCAGGTTTAGATTCATTACCGGGAGCAGGTGCCGAAATTTTGAACGACCGTGTACGCCGTTTAATATCTAAGGGGAAATGTGGTGGTAAAGAGTGGCTTGATGTAATGCGTGCCGCTCATCAGATTAATTTACCCACGTCGGCCACCATGATGTTTGGCCACGTGGAAACCATTGAGGAGCGCTTTGAACACCTGGTTTGGATCCGTGAGGTTCAATCTGAAAAACCCGAAGCCCATTACGGCTTTACGGCATTTATTCCGTGGCCTTTTCAGGATGATGGAACTTTATTAAGAAAAGTGCGTGGTATAACCAATAACGTTACCGGCGATGAATACTTACGCATGATAGCTTTGAGCCGTATTATGCTTCCTAATATTAAAAACATTCAGGCTTCGTGGCTTACAGTTGGTAAGCAGGTTGCCCAGTTATGCCTGCATGCGGGAGCCAATGATTTTGGTTCTATCATGATTGAAGAAAATGTAGTTTCGGCTGCGGGGGCCCCCCACCGCTTTACTGCGCAAGGCATTCAAAATTCTATTGCCGAGGCTGGCTTTCAACCGCAATTGCGCAATCAGAAATACGAATGGCGTGATGTACCCCAACAATTGGAAGAGCAGGTAATTAATTACTAACGCTGCAAATATATAAGCATAAAAAAAGCAGAACTGTTTACAGTCTGCTTTATTTTATACTTCGCGTGTATGTTATGCTCTAACGAACAAACCTACAATTGTTTGTGCTGTAACAGTATCAATAGGCTCATCAAATGACTCCTGAACTGCTGCAGCTGTACCAATTGCAGTTAAGTTAACACCTGCTTGAGTAGTATTAGCTTCACCTGAATAAACGGCAGCTGCGGTTGTTGCGGCTAAACCAGTACCGGTTAAACCAGTTGCAGTATTACCATCGGCAGTAATCCAAGGTTTAAGCGTAGTGGCACCAGTAGCATAACTGGCACGTAACCTACGTAAAAAAGACGCATGACGAGCCTCAACAGAATGAATATTTAAAGCAACTGTTAACTCTGTTTGCAAACCTTTTAAGAAACCTGCCTGGCCTTTATAAGCACGTACACCAAAATCTTCAAAAGTTGAAGCAACTGCTAAAAATATTTGATAATCGGTGAATACTGTAGGAAATGGTGCATTTACAGGATTTCCTTTATTACCGGCAAAGTCAAAAACCAATGTTGGGGCAGCAGTGTTTGCAGTATTACCCAATGTAGCATTGGTTGCGCTAACACCCGAACCAAGTAAACTTTTCAAAAATGTAACGTGATTGTTTTCATCGTTAGAAATAATTTGAAAATTAGCTCTATCTGCTGATGCAATTAAGTTAGTAGTGGCTAAACCTGTTCTGTAAAAACCAGCCTCAAGTAATTCTGCAGTTAAAGCAAGGTTTAATACATCGGCTACCGAACGGGTTGCGGTTTGACCATAAGCTTTTTTGAATAATGTGCTAAAAGCAAATGGTAAAGCAGCAACAGCTACTTTTGAACCAAAGCTGGTTATGTTTTTTATGGCAGCACGGCGAGGACTGATTCTGTCAGCAAATTCTGGGTCAGCCGTCTGTATATCTGATACAAGATTAAGAAGATTCATGTTTTCTATTTTTAATAAGTTGATAAATTAAGCACCTAAAGCTGGAGCCACTAATGGTAAGCCCGATAAAAATGAATTTGCTACCGGTAGCACCTGTGCAGGTGTCATTGAGATCTCGATACTGGTTGTAGTAGTAACTACAGTTGAATCTAAAAATGGTTGGCCTAATAAGAAACGTATATAAGCAGCATGACGAGCTTCAACGGAAACTATTTTACCCGCAAGCACCAAGTAATCAAGTGTTTGAATACGATAACCAACACCATTGTAAGCTGCAACGCCTAAATCTTCAAAAGCTTTGGCAGCTCCTAAAACTGATGCTTTATCAGCAAAATTGATTTTGGAAAAATTTGGAGTTAAACCCGGGATAGCATTACCCGCTAAAGCTGTTTTAAAAAAATCACGGTGAATAACTTCATGATCTCTAATGTCTGTTAGCATGGCACGTTCAGTAGCGGTCATACCTGTGTATGGTGTAGCAATAACCTGAATGTAAAAAGCTGCTTCGAGTTGCTCTAACGCATACGCATAATTTAATACCGCTATATCACCAGTACCTAAATCAATGTTTGTAGGGTCGCCTACTACTCCACCATGCTTTTGGCACGATGCGGCTGTTGCTAAAACTCCCGCTGCAATGGCTCCGGCACCGGCAAATTTCAGGAAAGACCTTCTGGCCATTCCCTCATTGGCAACAATGTTTTCTTGTGTTGTTGTTTTCATAAGTAAATAAATGTTGATTATTAGATTATACTTACTACAATATACGCTCATTTAAGTTTCACGGTTTTATAATGTTTCAACAACCTGCTGTTTTACTGCTATATTTGTTAAGTGACACCTATCGAACAACATATAGAAGCGCTCATATTTGCATCAGATCAGAGCATACGTATAGAAGAGATCATTTATTGCCTCCAGGCAGCATTAGGCACTGATATTGAGGGAATTGAAGTAAATAAATACATTGAAAAAATCTACAATAAGTATAACGATCCGGCGTTTGCAATGGAGTTGGTGAATATTAATAACGGGTACCAGTTTTTAACAAAAAAAAAATATCATTCGGTTATCAGTCAACTGCAATTACAGCGGTCTAAAAAGAAATTAAGTCAGGCCGCCTTAGAAACACTGGCCATTATAGCCTATAAGCAACCGGTTACAAAACTGGAGGTAGAACAAATAAGAGGTGTAAATTGCGATTACTCCGTACAAAAATTGTTGGATAAGGAACTGATAAGTATTGTAGGTAAGGCCCAAACTGTAGGCAAGCCTCTATTGTATGCCACCAGCACACAATTTGCCGACTATATGGGCATTAACAGTATTAGCGAACTACCCGCCATAACCGAACTTAACAGCATGGCTAACAGTATTGGAAATGAGCAAGAATAATTTTACAGACATTTTCACAAAATTTGTTTTTTCACTATTTTTGAAATACAATAACATTTAAAACAATAATTTTAACTATCCGCGTAACATTAACCTAAAAATATTCATCATGCAAATGCCAAAAAAAACTGAAAGTAAGAGCACAGCTTCTAACCAAGCCGCCAACCAGCCGGCTGAGCAAAACGGTAAAAATTTTAACGAAGACGATGATTTTGAGAACGACTTTGATGATGACACGTTAAATGACCTGGATTATGACGGCATAAACCGGTATGATGATGAAGACGATGATGATTTTTAATGATATAAAACTATAAATTTGCCCAGCATCCGGTTTTTCCCGGATGCTTTTTTATTGATATGAATTTATTAAATGACTATAACCGAAGTTAATACAAGAGCAACAAGAAAAGCATTTTTAGACACAGCGCGTTTAATTTATAAGCACGACAGTAATTGGATCTGTCCGCTGGATAATGATATTGAGGCGGTATTTGACCCATCGAAAAACATTTTTTTTGAATTTGGCAAAGCCATCCGTTGGATCCTTACTAACGAAAATGGAGAACTTATTGGCCGGGTAGCGGCATTCATTAACGAAAAAAAAGCTTACAATTATGAACAACCTACCGGCGGAATGGGTTTTTTTGAATGTATTGATAATAATCAGGCCGCTAATTTATTATTTGATACGGCCAAAGCATGGTTGCAAATGAACGGAATGGAAGCTATGGATGGCCCTATTAATTTTGGCGAAAACGACATGTTTTGGGGATTACTCATAGAAGGTTTTGTACCACAATCATACGGTATGAATTATAATCATCCTTACTACAAAAAGTTTTTTAACGATTACGGTTTTAAAACCCAATACGAGCAGATCACTAATCATATAAGTGCACACCAACCTTTCCCCGAGCGATTTACCAAAATTGCTGGTTGGGTAGCTCAAAAACCGGGATACAGCTTTAAGCATTTAAAAACTTCGCATATTGAGTTATTCGCTGCCGATTTCATGGAAGTTTATAATGATGCCTGGAGTGGGTTTGAAAATTTTGTTCCGATACAAAAGGCTACTATCTATGAAACTTTCAGAAAAATGAAAGCTATTATGGATGAAAACCTGATTTGGTTCGCCTACGTAGACAACGAACCTGCAGCCTTTGTAGTAGTACTGCCCGATGCCAACCAAATGATTAAAACATTAAATGGCAAACTTGATATAATTGGTAAAATGAAATTTTTGTATTACCGCTGGAAAGGCGTGCATCGCATGCGGGCTATTGTAATGGGCACTAAAACCAAATATCAAAAACACGGGTTAGAATCGGTACTATTTATTAAGCTTAAAGAGTATGTATTGCCTTTAAAGCAATATGATGAAATGGAACTATCGTGGGTGGGCGATTTTAATGAAAAAATGATAGCCCTGCACGAAGCCATGGGTGGAGTATTCGGTAAAAAACATGCTACTATGCGCTGCATGTTTTAACCGCAACTTAACGATAAAACTGCTTAAAGCGGGTTTCAAACAGTTGATATGATCCATAAACAAATCCCAATGCCGTGTATGAGTCTTTGCCTTGCTTTAGTGCAGCAAAAATTTGCTTAATAAATTCGGGATGAGTTTTAATGATGAAAAATAGAATACTGTAGGCCACATCAAAGCGCAGGGTAACATCATCCTTTTTATTCCAGGCCTGTTGTGTATCTATACTTAAAAACTCTTTTAAATTCAATCGATTGTCTTTCAGGTAATCCTTAACACGTTTCAACCGGGGTGTTTGCTCATCCACATAAATGCCTTTATTATCAGCAATATATAAAGCCTCAAAAAACTCAGATAAACCCTCATTTATCCATTTAGGTACGCCCGAATAGTTATTATAGTGCATAAAGCGATGGCTCACTTCGTGTAAGATCACCGAAAAATAATTGCCGTCTTTGTAAACATAACATTGCTGGTTCGTCGGCTTGTAATATCCACCTGGCAACATAATTTCCTTATTATCATTCCACTCTTGTAAAAACTCTTTACGGTTTTTATAAATGTTTATTACAACCGGTAAACTATCGGGGATGGCATTATCAAACAATCCGTTATACAAATTGGCTTCCTGCTTAACCAAGCGGTTAAGGGCAACAGTATCGGCTTCGGCTAATTTATAACCAATAGCATTAATGGTTATTTTTTGAGCAAAAGCATTAAAATAAATAAAGCTAAAAAATATAACAGCCAGTAAAAGAATTAATTTACTGGCTGTGGCAACTTTAGGCGGTTGCTTTAGTTTGTCTAAGTTCTTCAAACAATTCAATAACTTTCTTTTGAAGGTCAATAACTTCGGTCTCCCTATCCATTAGCTTTTTATTGACGTTCTCCAGCTCGTTTACATATTTTTGCTCGTATTCGGCATCGTTAAATGTAAGTAATTGAACCACTGACATTTCAAACAGATTAGCAATTTGCTCTAATCTCGATAAGTTGATGTCGGTAATACCCGTTTCAATTTTTGAAAATGCAGGTATAGAAATATCCAGTCTTTTAGCTACATCTTCCTGACTCCAACTTTTTTGATGTCTTAATAATCTGATTTTTTTGCCCAGTGTTTTCATTTTTAAATTTAGGATAAGGGTTTCTCAATAGTTAATAAAGTTACAATAATATTTTAATATCAAAAATAAATTTTTCATTTATTTAATATATTTCCTGTTAATTCACTTAAATTAATGCCGCCGAAATTACCCGAACTCATTAACAATAAATTTTTACCAGTTAAGTCTTGCTCTTCTACGTATGTCTTTAAATTTTGGGGCTTATCAAAAAACAAAAGATCATCCATGTTAAAAGCTGCTTTTACGGCTGCATCATCATAGGGTTTTAATTTTTTTTGAGCAAAGGTTTTTGCATCAATAAATACTACAGCCTCGTCGGCTTCATCCATGCAGCCGTTATATTCGCTTAAAAACTCCTTATTCAAACTACTGAAGGTATGCAGTTCCATACAGGCAATCAACTTTCGATGCGGAAATTGTGATTTAACCGCATGTATGGTAGCTTTTAACTTAGACGGCGAATGGGCAAAATCTTTATAAATATTGGTGGTTTCACTTTTTCCTAACAACTCCAACCTGCGTGCGGCACCTTTAAATGTAACCATGCTGCTGTAAAAATCATTGGCCTTAATGCCCAACTCATTACAAACAGATCGGGCGGCTTCTAAATTGAGCAGGTTATGCTCACCAAATACCTGTAGCGGGTACTTATTATGCTCACTAATAATGGATGTTATACCGTTAACTGCTTCGTAATGTGGTAACTGGTAAGCTGTTTTAACAACGGCTGATCGGTTATCGGCAATTAGCTGTTGCAATATCCTATCATTACCGGCATAATACAGGGTACCCTTGGGCTGTATGGTTTGTATAAAAATCTCAAACTGCTCGGTGTAATTTTCAAACGTAGGAAACACGTTTATATGGTCCCAGGCTATACCGCTTATAACGGCAATGTTTGCTTTGTATAAGTGAAACTTAGGCCTGAGGTCAATAGGCGACGACAGGTACTCATCCCCTTCAATAATAATAAGCGGGGCATCACTCAACTGCACCATGGTATCAAAACCTTCTAGCTGCGCCCCCACCAGGTAATCGAACTGCTTTCCGGCTGCCTGCAAAGCATGCAGGATCATAGAGGTAATTGTGGTTTTACCATGGCTGCCGCCAATTACAACACGCAGCTTTTCTTTCGATTGCTCATATATATATTCAGGATATGAGTAGATCTTAATGTTTTGACGCTGTGCTGCTAAAAGCTCTGAATTATCAACCCGGGCATGCATCCCTAATATAATGGCATCCAGGTCATCAGTAATTTTTTCGGGATACCAGCCATTTTTATCAGGTAACAAAGCATACCTTGATAAGCGTGAAATTGACGGCTCAAACAGCACATCATCGGAGCCGGTGACTTCAAAACCTTTTTTATGTAACGCAATAGCCAGGTTATGCATAGCGCTGCCGCCAATGGCTATAAAATGTACTTTCATTTAAAACAATTAGCTATTGAGCAATTACCTGCAAATAAAGCGAAAAACTGCTAAGCCATCAAATATACTCGTAATGAAATTAAGATATTTTGCTTTAATTATCAATATATTTCACAACATATTATGAGAATTATAATATATACGTTATAGTTGGCAAATTATATTACAATAATGCAGTATATATTATATTTGTACTGTAATTATAATAGTTACAGATGAGTGGAAGATTTCATATAGCAATTCACATAATGACGTTGCTTCATGCCGCGGGCGATGAAGTGATCTCGTCCGACTTTATAGCTGAGAGCGTAAATATTAATCCTGTGCTTATTCGCAAAGAAATTAGCAGCCTCAATAAATTTGGATTAGTAGACAGTAAAGAGGGTAAAAGTGGCGGATACATGTTAGGCAAACCTGCTACCGAAATTACACTGGCCGATATTTATGAAGCTGTTCAGGCAAAATCCATTTTAGGCAAAGCCCGTAATACACCTAACCCGGCCTGCCCTATTGGAAAGCAAATAAACGATCATTTTAATTTTATGGAACACGAAATGATCGGGCTAATCACTGAAAAATTAAGGCTACAAACCCTGGCTCAATTTAATAATCAATTCAATTAAAATTTTTTAATACAAACTGTAATATTTAACATTACATTAATGATGAAATTAGCAATAATAGGTGCAACTGGTTTTGTAGGCCCTAAGGTAGTAGAAGAGGCGTTAAACCGGGGTTACGAGGTAACCGCATTTGCCCGTAAACCCGAAAAATTGGACATTGAGAATGAGAGGCTAATAAAGCAATCAGTCGATGTGTGTGATACCGAAATATTGGCCACGTTACTGGTGGGTCACGATGCAGTAATAAGCACCTTTAATGCCGGCTGGACAAACCCTAACTTATATAATGATTTTTTAAAAGGCTGTAAATCTATACAAGCGGCTACCAAACAAGCAGGTATTAAACGCTACATAACCGTAGGTGGTGCCGGTAGCCTGGAAATTAAACCCGATGTGCAATTGGTAGATACGCCCGATTTTCCTGCGGCTTACAAACCTGGCGCTACCGCTGCCCGAGATTACTTGAACGAGCTACGCATGGAAAATGAGCTGGACTGGACATTTTTGAGTCCGGCCATAAACTTACATCCTGGGCAGCGTACCGGTATTTTTCGCTTAGGCACCAATCAACCTGTATTTAACGAAGCTGGTGAAAATGATATTTCGGTTGAAGATCTGGTTGTTGCGTTAATTGATGAACTGGAGAAAGGCCAATTTATTAAACAGCGGTTTACGCTGGGATATTAACCCTCCTAATCCTCCCCAAAAGGGAGGACTTTAAAACCTTTCCTAACTCACTCCCCCTTGGGGAGAGCTGGGGATGAGTTATACCTTTACAAACTTAGCAGCCACCCAATGGTTGCTGGTTTTATGGCTAATATAATTCAGTCCATGCTTTTGAGCTTCTTCTTTGATAATATCCAGATCGGTATGCTCATAAAAGCCGCTAAGATAGATCTCGCCGCCGGGTTTTAATACCTCGCTGTAGCGGGGCATTTGGTCGGTTAAAATATTGCGGTTAATGTTGGCTAAAATTACATCAAACTCTTCATCCGGTATATCCTCTTTAGAGCCGCAAATGATCTGCACACCCTTTACCCGGTTAAGTGCCGTGTTTTCAAATGTACTTTTGTAGCAAAGCATATCGTAATCAATGGCGGTTAAGTTTGTGGCCCCTAATTTAGATGCCAGTATAGCTAAAATGCCAGTACCACAACCCATATCCAAAACATTTTTGCCATGCAGGTTCGTATCCAGCATACTGCTCATCATCAGGCAGGTAGTATCATGGTGACCTGTACCGAAAGCCATTTTAGGGTCGATGACAATCTCATGCGGAAACTCGGGCTTAGGTTCATGAAAAGTGGCCCGCACATAGATCTGGTTACCCACCCTAATCGGGTTAAAGTTGCTTTCCCATACCTCATTCCAGTTCTTTTGAGGTATGAGGTTAACCTCATACGAAAACGAGATCATATCGCTATAAAGCTCCAGGCAACCGTCCACCTGCCCTTTATCAAAATCTTCGGACGGGATATAGGCCTTAAACCCAAAATCAGTTTCCTCAAACGTATCAAAACCCAGTTGAGCAAGCTCATTAATCAGCAGGTCCTGATGATGGCTTTCTGCACTCATAATGGTAAAAATCAGTTCGTAATAATTCATGATTGGTTACGGGTTTTGAGTTATCGGTTGCGAGAGATGTGCTTTCACGCAACACCATCACCCGCAACTGGCAGCTAATAATTAATTAAACACCTTTACAATATCTAAAAAGTCGCGAGACTTTAACGATGCACCACCTATCAGGCCGCCGTCGATATCGGGCTGAGCAAAAAGATCAGCCGCATTTTTTGGATTGCAGCTACCACCATATAAAATGGTGGTGTTATCGGCCACTTCCTGTGTATAGTTATTGGCAATTTGTTCACGTATAAACGCATGGATTTCCTGCGCCTGCTCCGAACTTGCCGTTTTGCCGGTACCTATGGCCCAAACCGGTTCATAAGCTAATACCAATTGCTCAAATTGTTCGGTGCTTAGGCTAAAAACGCCTTCTTCCAGTTGTGTTTTGATCACCTCAAAGTGCTGCTCGCTTTCGCGCTCATTTAATGTTTCGCCGATGCAGAAAATAGGTTTTAAGCCATTGTTTAAAGCAGTAAGCGTTTTTTGAGCTAATAACTGGTTATCCTCGCCAAAATACTGACGACGTTCTGAGTGACCCAATATTACATAAGCCGCACCAGTCGATTTTACCATTTTAGCCGAAATTTCGCCCGTGTAAGCACCCGACTCATATTGATGGGCATTTTGTGCACCAACGGCTACCTTATCATAACTTTTGGCCAATTGTACTAAACTGCTCAAGTGTATAAAAGGAGAGCATATTACAGCTAACTGCTGACCGGTAATTTCATCTTTTACCATATTGGCAATCTCCGAAAAAAGCGACATACCCTCGGCATAATCCAAATTCATTTTCCAGTTTCCGGCAACTATTTTCTTTCTCATAATAATATTAAAATCTTCTGTATGGTTGGGTTAAATTAAATACTTCTTGTAACAATTGCTTCTCCGTTTCGTGTAACTGCATATTACGTCGGGCATAAACCCGCTCAATAGTTTCAAATACTTTATTCAGCCTGTACAATTCCATGTGATTGGCCCCGCCCCAGGAAAAATCGGGGATATAATTATGCGGATAGCCTGCGCCGAAAACATTGGCACTCACTCCAACTACCGTGCCGGTATTAAACATGGTATTTATGCCACATTTGGCATGGTCGGCCATAATTAAGCCGCAAAATTGCAAACCTGTTTTGCGAAAATGCCGAGTAGAATAATCCCAAAGCTTTACTTCAGTGTAATTGTTTTTCAAGTTAGAGTTATTGCTGTCGGCACCCATATTGCACCACTCGCCCAGCACGGCATTACCTAAATAGCCTTCGTGTCCTTTAGATGAGTGCCCCCACAGTACCGCATTATTAATCTCCCCACCCACCCTGCATTTAGGGCCAATGGTGGTAGCGCCATAAATTTTCGCGCCCATTTTAATCTGCGAATCGTTGCAAAGGGCTAAGCCGCCACGTATATGCGTACCCTCCCAAACCTCACTGTTTTTACCTAAATATATAGGCCCGTTGCGAGTATTAAAAGTAGAGCATTCAGCTACGGCATCATCTTCAGCAAAAAAATCATCGCCTATAATCGTGTTGGAAGCGCTTAAAGTCGTGCTGCTTCGCCCTTTGGTTAACAAGGCAAAATCTCGGCGCAATTCAATATCGTTTTTTTTAAAAATATCCTCGGGATAACGAATGCTCATTATAGCAGGTTCGTATTGGTGTTCGCGGTCAAATTTCTGATCGGGTGAAAAACTTCGGGCATCACTTTCAGTCAATTTTACGGCCAGCAAATTGCTATTACTATATAATGCTTCGCCGGTAGGCAGCTTATCAATGGCTTCCAGCAAATGCTCATCAGGGCAAACCGAACCATTAATGAACCAATTATGTGTCGACAAGTGCAACGGGAACTTACCCTGTAGGTAAGCCTGTGTATGGAACGAATAATTAGCTTGAAGGTGTTTAGCCCACTTTTCGGCAATAGTTAAAATACCTATACGCAGGTTGGCTACAGGCCGGGTATAAGTTAGGGGCAGTAAAGTTTGATGCGCGTTATCGTCGAACAGAATGATAGCCATGGCCAAAAATAAAAAAAGTCTCCCGGTATGGGGAGACTTTTAAATATTTGTTTAGTACAATTACTTTTTGTTGTAACGGGTACGGAACTTATCGATACGACCTGCAGTATCTACCAGTTTCATTTTACCGGTATAGAACGGATGCGAGGTGTGCGAAATTTCTAATTTCACTAATGGATATTCATTGCCGTCTTCCCATTTAACGGTTTCACGGGTATCAATGCATGATTTAGTCATAAAAGAATACTCGTTAGACATATCTTTAAAAACAACTAATCTATAGTTTGATGGATGCAGGTCTTTTTTCATTATATATACTTTCCTTTCAAAAGAGGTGCAAATATAGTAATTTATTACATAATTGTGAATAGATGAACTAAAATATTTATAAGTTATTTTAAGTGTAAAGTTTTGGAGAGGGTAATGGCTGAATTTTAATGGTTCTCTCTCACAATTAATTAAATAATAGTAAGCAATAATTTAGCATAACAAACACCTAATACCGATTCCTAATCTGTGAGTTAATTCACACCTTTAAACTTTGTATCAGTAAGCATTTACATTTGTAACAAACCTCATGTAAATGTTTTATAATGTTATATTTCATTACATTTAGCGTTAACTTTAATTTGAATAGGAGATTGAATTTTGGAAATTTGATGTTTGCAACTACAGTTTGCCTTTCGGCTAAAGCCTTAGCTGCAAACGGTGGCTGGATGAAAAACAACGCCATTCCGGCCAAAGAAACCCGCTGGGATAACTTTAACATCCTGAATGATGATAACAAGAAAAAAATTCGGGGTATTGTTCAGGAAGTGAGCGCCAAACCTGCCTCGGCCCCTAAGGGTAGCCTTCAATAGCGTGTTGGCGATTTTGTATGCCAGCGCTATGGGTATCCTATCGATAAAAAACATAAAACCGGGCGATAAAATATACAAAAAGCCCGAAAACCGCATTAGGATCTGGTAAGCTGCAAGAGCATTCCTGTCTTAATTTTAAATCCCGAGCCCGGCCATTTGGTCGGGTTTTTTTTGGTCTTTATAACTATTGATATTTTGATGGGTAAACTACTGCACTGCCGTTAAACCAAAAAACTTGTACTGCCCTTTTTCCTTTACAAATTGAAAAGCATAACGCTGGCCTTCAAACCCTTTAATTTTGCCGGGCTGTTTGGTTACATACCATATATCGTAAACATGCAGTACATCATTGTTCACATCCAGGTTAAGGGGCTTGTAGTTTTTAATTTTTTCGGTAAACATGATGTATTTGCCGTTTTTAACGGCTTGCCATAAACTGGTTTTTGGCAGGTTTACGATCATGTTCTTGATGAAGGCATCCACGGTAACCAAATCGCCGGTACCAGCTTGTATGGCGCAAGGCTGGCAATATACTTGTGTTAACGACAGTTTTTTTAGTACGCGGACGTTTTTAGTAGACAGGCCTTTAACATATTGTTTCCAAACGCGCGCTACAGCTAACGAATCCGTTTTCGGAGTTTTAACCATTTTCATTTGCTGGCTGCACGAGGCAAACATAAACGCGGCAAGGCTGAATAAAATTGCAGTATATCTGATCATATCAGGTTAGCATTGTTTAAGCCGGTCATTATAGCACAAAGATTGGCTTTTAATACAAGTATAAACGCTTTTAAAAGCGTTTGTGTTGTTAAATACTTATAATTTTATGGCATTTGTTAACCAATTAAACTATGAATTGTAGTATCTTAAACAATTCAAATCAATTTGATAAATATTTGATTATGGGCAAATTATAGAAGTTAATACCAGCATTAGCAGGAACGAACTGGATAAGCTAAAAAGTAACCGTCAAACTATTGACTTAAAAAAATATTTCGGGAAAATAGATTTTAAACTAATGGCCTGGACTATCAGCTAAAGGTACGTGATAAGTGGAGATAATATTGTTATAGATACTTTATTAGTCATCAATTTGTTTAATGGGATTGAACAAATATTACCGTTAATCACCAGCCGAAATCTATATGTTTCTGTTATTTCCGAAATTGAGGTTTTGAGCTTCCCTAATTTAACCAAGCATGACAAATCCTTGCTAAAAGATTTTTCAGGAAATTGTTATCTTATAAATTTAGATAGTCCAATTAATGATATTACTATTAACATTAGGGCTAAATACAAAACAAAGTTGCCTGATGCTGTTATAGCGGCCACCGCAATTTATTATGACATACCTTTGTTCACTATGGATAAAGGTTTTAAGGAGATCGATGATCCAAAATCAGTAGTATTATCTTATTAATTGTTTTAGTAATGTTATATTGCAATTAACTACGTCTCTAAAAATTTTACATCTTATGCGCTTTCTCTATCTTTGCGCTACATGCTCATACATCAATTTTACGATACCGATCTGGCTCATGCTTCTTATGCTATATTACGGGCAGGCCAGATTATAGTGATAGATCCGGCGCGTAACCCGCAGCCTTACTACGAATTTGCCCTGCAGCACGAAGCCGATATTACCGGCGTGATTGAAACCCACCCCCATGCCGATTTTGTAAGTTCGCACCTCGAAATACACCAAACCACTGGTGCTACTATTTACGTGAGCCACCTGCTGGGCGCTACCTATCCGCATCAAACTTTCGATGATGGCGACGAAATTACCCTGGCCGATATGAAGCTGAAAGCTATTAACACACCCGGCCATTCCCCCGATTCGATATGTGTTTTAGTGGAAGATGAAAACGGCCAAACCACTACCCTATTTAGCGGCGACACCCTGTTTGTGGGTGATGTTGGCAGACCCGATTTACGGGAAGAAGCCGGTAATATTACCGCCAAAAAAGAAGACCTGGCCAGGCAAATGTATAACAGTACCCGTCAAAAGTTAATGACTTTGCCCCAAAATGTGGTGGTTTATCCGGCGCATGGTCCCGGTACACTTTGTGGCAAAAATATAAGCCCCGATCTGCAAAGCACTATTGGCCGCGAACTGCGCGAAAATTACGCCCTACAGCTCATGGATGAGCAAACCTTTGTAAACGAACTTACCGCAGATCAGCCATTTGCACCGCAATATTTTGGTTACGATGTAGAACTCAATAAACAAGGTGCTCCTGATTATGCCCAAAGTATAGCCAATATACCGCATTTAAATACTGATGCCCAACTTAATGAAGGCACATTAGTAATAGATACCCGCACAAAAGCTGCCTTTAACCAAGGACATATTAAGAATGCCATTAACCTGCAACTGCAAGGCAAATTTGAAACTTGGTTAGGTACTGTGGTGGAACCCAGCGAACCATATTACCTCATAGCTGCCGATCACGAAAAATTAGAACTGGCCTTGAGCCGCTCTGCCAAAATTGGATACGAACAGCAAATCAAAGGTGTGTTGCAATCGCCAACAAACGCTACCGAAACATCGGCCGAGTTAGACCTGGATGCATTTAAAGCCCATCCTGAAAGCTACACCATTATTGATGCCCGTAACTGGAACGAAATTAACGCAGGCTTACTGTTCAGCAATGCGCTTACTATACCTTTGCCAGAACTACGCAAACGCCTAAACGAAATACCAACCGATAAGCCCATTGTGGTACACTGTGCCGCCGGTTACCGCTCTGCTGCAGCAAGGAGTATTATTGTGCAGCGAATTGTCAACGTTCCAGTGTATGATTTAAGTGATGTGGTAGTGGAGTTCAACAATTCCACCCCTTCCCTCACCGGTATGGAGGGTGGCAAAACAGATTATTTAAAGTCCCCCCTCCCAGGGAGGATTTAAGCGGGGCTTATGAGTATATTATCCATAGTACCCACCGCCGATGGTTCCAAAACCATTTATAATGCCGAGATAGGCGAAAACTATCACTCTAAACATGGTGCCTTACAAGAAAGTCAGCATGTGTTTTTAAACTCAGGGTTACGCTATTTTTTGGCGGGTACTGAAATTACTGAAGTATCGGTATTGGAAGTTGGTTTAGGGACCGGTTTAAACTTTTTGTTAACTGCAGATTTTTGCACGTCTAAGGAGATCGCTTTAACTTATACCGGAATAGAGGCCTATCCCCTTTCTGATGAGATGATTGCACAAACCGGTTACCACGATTATGTACCGGCAACAATTTGGCAAACTTTTTTGGATAACTATCCCCTATCATTACAGCAACCAGTGCAGCTTAATACGCACGTTCAACTGCACACAGCACACTTACAACTGCTCAACTATTCAACAGATCAACTATTTAACATTATCTATTTCGATGCCTTCGCAGCCCTTCACCAGCCCGCAATGTGGAGCGAACAAGCAATAGCGCATACCATCAAATTCTTGAAACCGGGCGGTGTGTTTGTAACCTACGCTATTACCGGCAACTTAAAACGGCAGCTTAAAGCAGCAGGCTTTAAAGTGGAAAAAGCCCCCGGCGCCCCCGGTAAACGCGAAATGTTGCGGGCCACTAAGGCGCTTTAACAAAAAAACTATTACGAGCAATAACCTGGAAATCTCATTTGTTTTGTCTGTTTGAGCCTGTAGAAAACTTGGCAATACGACCAATGCTTCAACAGGCTCAGCATGACACTATGCTTAAATTTGAAATAATCATATTGCCTAAAATATTCGCCTTGCTCATTCAATCATTTTCCACATCAACAATGTAGCAATACTTACTTTTGTAAAAAACATAACTATGCCTTTAACCCCTCCAAATACCGGTCTTGATCCATTAACAGCGTTCGACCGACTGCTTACCATTATGAACGACCTGCGGGAGAATTGCCCTTGGGATAAAAAACAAACATTGGAAAGCCTGCGCCACCTCACCATTGAAGAAACCTACGAACTATCGGATGCCATTTTGGGCAACGATATGCAAGAGATTAAAAAAGAACTGGGCGATGTGATGCTGCACCTGGTTTTTTACGCCCGCATTGCATCAGAAACCAACGATTTTACCATAACCGATGTACTAAATAGTATTTGCGATAAACTGATCAATCGTCACCCGCATATTTATAGCGATACCGATGTAAATAACGAGGAGGATGTGAAGCGCAATTGGGAACAGATCAAGCTCAAAGAAGGCAACAAATCAGTGTTGGGTGGGGTTCCCTCCTCATTACCGGCTTTGGTGAAAGCCTCGCGTATTCAGGAAAAAGCCCGTGGTATTGGTTTCGATTGGGAGAACAAAAGCCAGGTTTGGGAAAAAGTAGAAGAAGAAATGCAGGAATTTCGCCAGGAATATAACGCCGAGGATGATACCGTAATAGATCAGGAACGTGCCGAGGGCGAGTTTGGCGACCTGCTGTTTTCACTGATCAACTATGCACGTTTTGTAGGCATAAATCCTGAAAATGCACTGGAAAAAACCAACCGAAAATTCATCAAACGCTTTCAGCATCTCGAAGCCCGAGCGACAGAAAACGGTGAGAAATTACAGGACATGACCCTTGCGCAAATGGACGTGTATTGGAACGAGGCAAAGAATCTGTAATTTTTAAACCGGAACTGTTACACTTGGTAATTATTTTTCGTATCGGTTACATCATACAGTTTCAGGATAATGAAAAGGAGACTACTATATTTTTTATTGGGCATTGCAGCAGCATTATCGGGGTGTATTAAAGGGAATGACGATGCTACACCGGTGATACAGCCGCAAGGCAAATTTACAGGCCAGTATTACAGGGTACACCGTAATAATACTACCCAGGTAAAAGACACTATAAAGGCCAACTTAACATTGGATCTTACAAGTAATACTTTTACAATAACAGGCGACACCAGTAAACATGCGGGTAGTAAGGGTACATTTAACTACAACCAATCATACATAGAATGGATTGACAGTACTGTTCCGGTGGGAACTAACAGCCTGGATTTACCTAAGTACCACCTGCACGGGCTATATCAATATGTTTATAATGGCAGTAGTTTAGAGTTTGCAGCCAGTACTTACCCCATAGATACGCTGATATACATCTATAAATTAAAGAAGTAAGTTAACCGAATATAAAATATTTGATAAATACTACCCTCCTGAATGCTTGAATCCAAAAGCAATGCTGAATACGAACTAATACAGCATTGCAAAACAGGCGCTATTAAATACCAGGAACAGCTGTATAAGCGGTTCTATGGCTATGCCATGGGTATAGGGCTGCGTTATTGTGATAACAGGGACGATGCATTGGAGGTGGTTAACGATTCATTTATTAAGATATTTAATACCATACAGAGCTATAATGCCGATCGTTCTTTTAATGCATGGATGCGACGCATCATCATTAATACTTCTATAGACCGGCGGCGCAAAGATTTGAAGTACCAACTGCATACGGATATGGAATATGCCAATCACATTGGCCATAACAACACCGCGGTGCAGCAATTAAACGCTAAAGATATTTTAAAATTGATGGACAACCTGCCCACTATGCAGCGCGCTATTTTTAACCTATATGAAATTGATGGTTATAACCACGACGAAATTGCCGAAATGTTGAATATACCCGCCAGTTCGAGCAGGGTGTATTTAAGCCGGGCTAAAGAAAAATTACGTAAGGCATTAACCACAGAAGCACAAAGCCATGAGTGAAGAGCTGGATAATGAACTAAGAAAACGCATAAGCGAGGTATTTGAGCAGTATGAAGATACCGCCTCTGCCCAGGAGGGCTGGGAGCTGCTGCGTAAAAAATTCCCTGCCAAAAAACAGCGCCCTATAGCACCGTTATGGTGGAGTGTTGCGGCTACATTATTAGTGCTTAGCCTATTTGGTTTGTGGTTTTATAACCGGCCACAAAAAACGGAACAAGTAGCAGTGAAACCTGCTGGTAAAATATTAAAACCCAACAATTCAGCTGTTGTACCGCAACGGGTACCTTTACAAACGCCGTATAAAAACCCTGTGGACAATCATGAGCAAGAGTTTGCAGGCACAGGTAATAAGCCCGTAGGGATCGCAACGGACCTTTCGGTTGATAGAGGCATCAAATTAAGTTTGCCACCAGCAAAAAAAATACCAGCAAACGTGTTGCCTATTAAATACCAGCAGTTGGCAGGCACCAACAACACTACAGCACCAGCATCAACGCCTGATGGTAAAGCATTGCTGCCAGCAACTAATAACGCTAAACCCGATAGTACTGCCCTCACCAACAAAAGCATACTTGCGCAACAAACGGTAAAACCTCAGCAAAAGGCAGAGGCTGTAAATCCAACCGATTCTTTGGCCGACGAAAGCAAATCGCGCATGAGCATATTTTTGGCTAACGAGCGAAAAAAGGAAGTCGGCAAAAAAACGAAAAATGAAAAGGCCTCAGCCGATAAGCGCATTTTATACAGTGTTTACGCGGCTACTTATTTTAATTATGCCGAAGGCAGCAAAAGCCAGATGAATACCGGTGCGGGTTTTGGTACTGATATTAAATTATTTAGTCACTTTAAATTATCAACCGGGGTAGCCATAGCCAAAAATACACTTAACTATGCCAAACAGCCAACCCTGGCCGGTATTTTACAAGAAGCTATAGGCGTTAGCAGTATAAAAGCCAATGACGCTACAGCATACAATACTACACCTACCTTGGGCTTTGTATCGTCGAGAGTGGTGGTTAACCCGGTAGTGGCCGGTTACAATGTAAGCCTAACCGGGCTGGATGTACCAGTTAATATCAAATATGAGTTCAATCCTCAAAAAAGCGACAGCTATATTTCGGCGGGTTTAAGTTCGGGTACGTTCATCAACGAAACTTATAATTACCGGTACGAAAACAATATCAATTCATTAATTTCAACTCCGGCCATCCCCGATGCTACAACGCGCAAAAGCTTTACCAAGTTCGATTTTGCCCGCACGTTAAACTTATCTTTAGGAATGGGTTACCAAATCACCAAGAACAACAGGCTGGTGATAGAACCATTTTTAAAGTACCCGTTAAGTGGTTTAGGTTCACAGCAAATACGCTTTGGCGCAGGAGGGGTAAACCTCAGGCTAAAATTTCAGAGTGTTAAAAAATAGCTCGTTATTTAAAACGTATAGCCCTCACCGGCGTTATTTTACTTACCAGCATAGAGGGGATCAGCAGCACTATTAAACAAATAACCAATGTACCTGCATTAAGCAATAATACATCGGTTAAACTTAACTCAATGGGCACAAAGTTCATATAATATGATTCCTGATCGAGCCTAAACAAGTGTGTACGCTCTTGTATGTAGCTTAAACCCAAACCTAAAATGTTCCCCCATAACAGGCCCATTCCTATTAAATAGGTAGCATTATATAAAAATATTTTTTGAATACTCCAATTGGTGGCCCCCATGGCTTTAAGCATACCAATCATTGAAGTGCGCTCCAGTATCATAATAAGCAGGGCCGATATCATATTAATTACAGCCACTATCAGCATCAAAATTAGCATCACCTGGGTATTTACATCAAGCAGTTTAAGCCACTCAAATATGGTTGGGTAAGTTTCGTCGACCCTGAACGAACGCAGGTAGGTGGGTAAAAACTCATTCAATTGCTGGGTAGCGGGTTGCAGTTGCTTAAAATCCACCACCTGAACCTCATATCCTCCCGCTTCACGGTAGGTCCAGTCGTTTAGCCGTTGTATGATCGATAAGTTGCCGATAACGAAGGTTTTGTCAACATCCTCCACCCCTATGTTAAAAATACCCACAATAGTAAACTTTCGCTTACGCATGGGCTCCTGAATAAAGTACATCAAAAAATCATCACCAACCTTCAGCTTTAACCTACCGGCTGTATGGCTCGATACCATGATCTGCTTTTGAGCCGCAACCGAATCGGCAAAGTCAATTACATTACCCGTGATGAGCGCACGCTTGAAAATCCCCCAATCGTATGTTTTGTCTACTCCTTTCAAAACTACGCCTTCAATTTCGTTATTAGCTTTAATAATAGCCGGCTTGGTAGCGTAAGGCATTATTTGCTTTATTAACGGGTTGGCTTTGGCCTTCGCTACAAAGCCGGTATCAATCATAAAGGGTGAGTTCTCGTACGAAAAATTGTTATCGAACTTGGTGATCTGAATATCGCCTGCAAAACCCCTTATCTTTTCAGTGATCTCGCGTTTAAAGCCTTTTACAATAGCTAATGCCAGTATCATAACACTTAAACCCAGCATAATACCTACAATAGCGATACGCACAATCAGTTTAGAGAAGGTGCGCTTGCTTTGAAAAGTAAGCCGCGAAGCAATAAAGGAAGAAAAATTCAAGGCAAACAGTTTTTTTGTACTTTCGCAAATATGCAGATTTCATGCCGAATGTTTAGCACCGGCGTAAATTTGCATTAAATTACCTCTTAATAAACCATATATGAATAAGCTTGGCTTAGGTATTTACCTGTTGTTATTAAATATTACAGCAGCTTGCGGGCAACAATTACCTAAAGATGCCGCTTCGGAATCTCGCCCTCCTCAACAAACGGTAAACAAAAATAAATATGCTACCTCACCTACATCAACTTTACTGATAACTACGGCGGCCAACCAAACGCAATTATACATACCCTACCTTAAAGGTAAAAACGTAGGAATGGTGGTTAACCCAACCTCCATTATTGGTAATGGCAAAACCACACTGGTAGACAGCCTGCTGAAGCGCGGCGTGGCTATCAAAAAGATCTATGGTCCTGAACACGGTTTCAGGGGCGATGCCAGCGACGGCGCCACGGTAACTAATAGTGTAGACAAACGTACTGGCATACCCATAGTATCGTTATATGGCGGTAAGTTTAAACCTACCGCAGCCGATTTGAAAGGTGTAAACTTATTGGTATTTGATATACAGGATGTGGGTGCCCGCTTTTACACTTATATATCCACGCTGCACTACGTTATGGAAGCCTGCGCCGAAAACAATGTAGAACTGATGATACTGGACCGTCCTAACCCCAACGGCTACTTTGTTGACGGGCCCGTGTTAGACACAGCCTACCGCTCATTCATTGGCATGCACCCTATACCAGCCGTACACGGCATGACCATTGCCGAATATGCCCGGATGATAAACGGCGAAGGATGGCTAAAGAACCGCATACAATGCAAGTTGAAAATAATTAAGGTAGCGAACTACAACCGTAATATGGATTATAAGTTACCGGTTAACCCCTCGCCTAATTTGAATACGCAGCAATCCATTATACTATACCCGCATATTTGCTGGTTTGAAGGCACTACGCTAAGCTTGGGCCGGGGTACGCAGTTTCCCTTTACCGTAGTGGGGCACCCGGGGTTAAAAGGAAAATATGATTTTTCTTTCATACCAGTAAGTATTCCGGGCATGAGCGATAATCCGCCGCAAAAGAATATGGAGTGTTTTGGTATCGACCTGCGTAAATACGATACTGATTTACTTAAAAAAGAAGGTAAACTTAATTTATCCTGGTTATTAACATTTTATCAAAACTTTCCCGATAAATCGAAGTTCTTTAATGCCTACTTTACCAAACTTGCCGGTAGCGAACAATTGCGCAAGCAAATAGAAGGCGGCCAAACCGAAGGGCAGATCCGTCTAAGCTGGGAACCGGCTTTAAGCAAGTTTAAAACAGTAAGGAAGAAATATTTATTGTATAATTAGTTGTCAGTTTTCGGTTGACAGTTAAAGGATTTTTCCAACCCTCATTTCAGATAACAGACAACCGACATCAGACCACACATCTAACTACTATGAAAATCGTTTTTATGGGTACGCCCGAATTTGCTGTTGCATCACTGGAAGCTTTGTTGGAAGCAGGAAGTGAAATAGTGGCTGTTATTACAGCCCCTGATAAACCTGCAGGCCGTGGCCAAAAAATGAGTGAATCGGCTGTGAAACAGTATGCTGTTTCGCGTGGGCTTAAAGTATTACAACCCGAAAAATTAAAAAACCCCGAATTTTTAATTGAACTGAAATCCATGAACGCCGACCTACAGGTGGTTGTAGCCTTTAGAATGTTGCCCGAAGCGGTTTGGAGCATGCCCGCCAAAGGCACCATTAACCTGCATGCCTCATTGTTGCCGCAATACCGTGGTGCTGCCCCTATTAACTGGGCCATTATTAATGGAGAAAAGGAAAGCGGTGTAACTACCTTCTTTTTAAAACAGGAAATTGATACCGGCGATGTGCTATTTATGGAAAAAATAACCATAAACGACGATGTTACTGCTGGCGAATACCACGACAGGCTGATGAACAAAGGCGCGGGCTTATTAGTAAAAACTGTTAAAGCTATTGAAAGCGGCCGTTACACCGAGCAGCCACAACAACAACTAACCGATGAACTGGAACTTAAACATGCCCCCAAAATATTTAAAGAAGACTGTCGCATTTACTGGAACCAGCCGGTTGAAAAAGTGTATAACTTAATACGCGGACTAAGCCCTCATCCGGCGGCCTTTACCGAACTCAATGGTAAAACATTCAAAATATACAAAGGTGAAAAACAAGTAGCTCAACCAGCCAGTGAACCGGGGACTTATTTAACCGACAATAAAACTTACCTTAAATTTGCCTGCAGCAACGGCTTTATAACCGTAAGCGATGTACAGTTAGAAGGCAAAAAACGTATGGGAATAGAGGAATTTTTGAGAGGTATTAAGCTGTAGTTAACACAGGAATATCTAAATCATCATTTCAATTGCCAAGTTGCAGATTTTGTTTTTTCCGACAGTTGGTTTTGTTTTAGTGATTGTGCACACTCATTACAGCTAATAAGTTAGTGTTAAAGATAGCTTCAAAGTGTTTAACTTATTTGTTGTATATTACAGGCTGAATGATCTATATTGGCTAAAACGTTATAACAGCGTACTATTCCCTATTTATTCTTTTCATACTTAGTGTAAACAGCACACCATTTAGCTTGCAATTTGGTACAATTTATGCACATATATACGTATGATAATTCAGTACGGATTTATATAACATTAACTGCGTACTTTAAAAGCATTTGCCCTTTTTTTTAGTCAACAGTGTACACAATCTGCTTTACTTGTTGAATTTTAATTATAACATTACAATTTTACTTGATACTATATTACAAAAATGAAAATAGCCTACATCTCCACCTACCCTCCCCGCGAGTGCGGAATTGCAACATTTAATCAAAACTTAATGCGCGCCATTAGCGCTAATTTTCCCGAAAGAAAATCGTTGTCGCAAGGTGGTTTTGTTGTAGCCGTTAACGACTCTGAGAATTTGCAGGAATACGAATATCCACAGGAAGTAAAGTACATTATTAGGCAAAATCATCAGAAAGATTATATACGTGCAGCAAATTACATCAATACCAGTACTGCGGATGTATGCATTATGGAGCATGAATTTGGCATTTATGGCGGCGAAAGCGGCATATACATTTTGCCTTTGCTCAACCGTTTAGAAAAACCATTGATCTCAATTTTACACACCGTATTACGTGAGCCTAGTTATGTACAAAAAATTATTGTAAGGGAAATTGCCGAGCAATCATCAAAAATTATTGTGATGAGCAACCGTGCGGTGGAGTTTTTAACTACTATTTACGAAATTCCGGTTGAAAAGATCCAAATCATCGAACATGGAGTGCCCGACTTGGAAGAACCGGAAAACAATCCGGTTTTAAACATCAGTTCGTTCAAAGACAAAAAAGTAATGTTAACCTTTGGGTTAATTAGCCGTAATAAAGGTTTAGAGGTGGTTATTAAAGCCCTGCCTAAAATAGCAGCCAAACACCCCGATGTGACGTATGTGGTATTGGGTAATACGCACCCGGGCGTAGTTAAACACTCGGGCGAAGAATACCGCGATTACTTGAAGTCATTAGCTGCACAGCTTAAAGTATCAAACCACCTGGCTTTCATTAATAAGTTTGTTACCGAAGAAGAGCTGATTAATTACCTTACGGCTGCAACCATATATGTTACTCCATATCATAATGAGGCTCAAATAACCAGCGGAACCTTATCCTACGCTGTTGGTGCTGGTGCAGCTGTAGTATCTACGCCTTACTGGCATGCTACCGAATTATTAGATAGCAACCGGGGCCGTTTGTTCGATTTTAAAGATGCTGATGCCTTGGCCGATAATGTGAACGACCTGCTGGATAACCAGCATACCATGAACGAAATTAAACAAAATGCCTACTCGTATGGTTTGCACCTGCGCTGGCCTGTAGTTGGTGCCGAGTATATTAAAGTGGCACAAGAAGCAGCAAGCCGTCATGATTTCAGAGATAAAATTTTACGCAACAGTATTGTTGATCCCGAAATTATGCCTGCCTTTAACCTGGCTCACGTATTGCGTTTAACCGATGATACCGGTATTGTGCAACATGCTAAATATGGCATACCTAACCTAAAAGAAGGCTATTGTTTGGATGACAATGCCCGGGCATTAATAATGGCGCTAATGGCTTACCAGCGTAACAAAAGCCCCGAAGCATTTGAACTACTGCCGGTTTACTTGAGCTATATTCATTATATGCAAACCGATGACGGTAATTTTCGTAACTTTCTGAGCTTCGACCGCCGTTATTTAGATGAAGTTGGTTCTGAGGATTCGTTTGGTCGTACTATTTGGGCATTAGGCCATTTAATTGGCTGTGCTGCGCATAACTCCTATCGCGAATTTGCGATGGAATTGTTTCACCGCTCGTTTCCGCATTTCAGAAAGTTAGAGCACATACGGGGTATGGCCAACACTATTATCGGCATCTCGCTTTACCTGAAAGCCATCCCTACAGATGAAGGTATGATGCAGGAACTGGTACGCTTAACCACACCTTTGGTTGAGGCCTACGAAAAAACATCATCACCTGATTGGCAATGGTTTGAAGAGGTAATGACGTACGATAACGCCATTTTACCTTTAGCTCTATTACACTCATGCGAAATTACCAGCAACGAAAAAGTAAAAAAGATAGCCTTAGAGTCTATGGCCTTCTTAGATAAACTAACGCTTTCAAACGGGTATTTAAGCCCGATAGGTAACGATGGTTGGTATTATCGCGGTGGTACGTTCCCAACTTTCGATCAGCAGGCTATTGAAACTATGGCTATGGTACTGATGCATTTTCAAGCTTATGAAACCTTACGTCAGCCAGAGTATATCGAGAAAATGTTCTTGAGTTATAAATGGTTCCTTGGTGAAAACACCTTGCGTGCGCCCCTTTATGACCACGAAACCAAAGGCTGCTGCGATGGATTAATGCCGACAGGTATTAACCGTAATCAAGGTGCCGAAAGTACCTTGGCTTATATGATCTCGCACCTCACGGTATTAAAAGCCTTTGAGCTGGAGTACGAATATAACAAGTACGGACAGAAGATAGAAGCTTGTTAATGAGAGTTGCTGTTTTAGCTCCCGTTGCCTGGCGCACACCGCCCAGGCACTACGGCCCGTGGGAACAAGTGGCCTCCAACATAGCCGAAGGTTTGGTTAAAAAAGGGGTTGAGGTTACGCTGTTTGCTACCGGGGATTCTATTACGGGTGGAAAACTGGATGCTGTTTGCGCTACAGGTTACGAAGAAGACCGTAACCAGGATGCCAAAGTGTTAGAATGTTTACACATTAGTAACCTGATGGAAAAAGCCTCCCGGTTTGACCTGATCCATAACAATTTCGACTTTTTACCGCTTACGTACTCGGGATTAATTAAAACGCCGGTAATTACTACCATTCATGGTTTTTCGTCAACACGCATTGTTCCTGTATATAAAAAGTACAATGCTACCTCTCATTATGTATCTATCAGCAATGCAGACCGCAGCCCGGAATTAGATTACCTGGCCACGGTTTACAATGGACTGGATTCTCGCGATTTTAGCTTTAACAGCGAGCCGGATGATTACCTGTTGTATTTTGGCCGCATCCATCATGACAAGGGTACTGCCGAGGCTATTGAAATTGCCCAAAAGAGCAAGAAAAAATTGCTGATAGCAGGTATAATTCAAGATGCCAATTATTATCGCGAACGCGTTGAACCGTATATTGATAATGAGCAGATCATTTACGCAGGTCATGCCGGGCCCGATAAGCGCAAGGATCTGTTAGGCAAAGCATCAGCCCTGCTTCACCCTATTAATTTTAACGAACCTTTTGGCATGAGCGTAGCCGAAGCCATGTTATGCGGCACTCCGGTAATTGCTTTCAACAAAGGTTCGATGCCAGAGTTGATTAAAGATCAGGAAACCGGCTTTTTGGTAAATACTATACATGAAGCGGTTGAGGCTGTTTCACAATTACCAACTATTAGCCGAGAAGCTTGCAGGGATTGGGCTACATCCCAATTTTCCAGCGAGAAAATGGTGGATGATTATTATAAATTATATCAGCAGATATTACGATAAGATTTCGGTTTTTAACCATTTATACAAGGTAATCTATCTACAAGAAAAGCTTACACTTTGGTAAGCTTTTCTTGTAGATAGTGCAGGTGCTTAAACTCCATCCTCTTTTAACTTATTCAATAGTGTTTTTAAATCAACTTCAGCAAATGATGAAGAGTAATCCGACAAACCGTAAGGTAATATAAGTTTACCGTTATGTACTATCGATCCACAAGAATATATTACATTAGGTACATAACCTTCACGTTCTTCACTGTTTGGCATAAGCAAAGGCTCTTTTAAACGGCCTATTTCCACTCCCGGATCGTCTAACTTTAATAAACTGGCGCCTAAAACATATTTACGCATTGGGCCAACACCGTGTGTAATCATTAACCAGCCATCTTCAGTTTCAATAGGCGATCCGCAATTACCTATCTGAACAAATTCCCAGGTAAACTTTGGCTTCTGTAAAATTACCGGATTTTCCCAGATGTTGATCTTGTCGGAATACATGATGTAATTATTGCAACCATCAATACGCGACATCATTACATATTTGCCATTGATTTTACGCGGGAACAGTGCCAGGTTTTTATTTTGCGAGCCAGCACCATATAACGGCATAATACGGAAATTAATAAAATCGGTAGTTTGTAGCAGTTTAGGCATAATCAGCGCGCCATCGTATGCGGTATAGGTTGCGTAATATGACCAGCTTCCATCATCATTAATAAACTTTACAAAACGGGCATCTTCAATACCCTTGCGCTCATACTCCGAAATAGGGAAGATCACGCGGTCAGAAATATCGGTATCCAGTGAAAAAACAATCTCATAATAAGAATCGGCCAGCCATAAGATTTTGTCGTATTCCAGCTTGCGCATATCATTTGCCTGAAGCTTTTGCGAATCGAGGATCAAACGGCGCAAATTAGAATATTCGAAGTGATGGTCGAGCTTACCTTCCAGCTCTTTCAACACATCTATATTAATTTGTGTGGTTACCGCTTTATCAAAAAATAGCTTTTTATTGTAAACGGCATTACGCACAATTTCGGCTTCATCAATATAATTACCGGCAGGTAATACGGTAATGTTATTATTCTTGTCGAACAAGGCCCTACGGAAAGTAATTGATGAAATGTGCCCCTCTCCCACTGCCCTGAAACTGATAATAACCCTTCTCTCGCCTTCTTCCAGATCGCTTTGGTCGGGGTCGTCAACTATTGAGGGATTAAAAAACGCCGCCGATTCAATAGAATATTCGTGCGTAAAGTATGAACCAATGAGCAATTTGCGATAAACGCTCAGTGAATCAAAATCGATACTAAGCTCACTGAATAAATTTTTTAATTTGGCGCAATGGCGGTTAAGTACCCTGGTAATATTACGATGACGGGTAGAATACTCTTGTAAAAGCGGCGAAATAAGGCTGAAAACCCTATCTTCATCAACGGCCATTACACGTTGTATTACGTCTTTTGAACGTTCGTTACCATTAAAAAAGAAACGGGCAATAACACGCTTGGGATCGGGGTTTACTTTTACAGCCTTACGCTCGATAGAAAGTCTCATATAGGGAATTATATATTGTTTTAATAGTATTTACAGTTATTTGATTGCTTAATTCTGAAAGAGTTTAACACTACTAATCAACCTTTATCAATTGAATTTTACTGTACACAATTTATAGAAATTATAGTTTTACATTTTTTAGAATATTACTACCAAGATGAATATTTGATAGTAATATTTACAATTATTATCTGATAATTAAATAGTTTTATTTCTTACTACCAGGTAAGATTTTAACAGGTGATTATACCCTTCGTGAATGTTAGCATCCACCAGCTCTACCTGGTATTGGGCACATTTAAGTTCCAGTTGGTGGTGGTGATTTTTTAATGCTGATCGGTAACTTTCGCGCACTTTGCCGGGATGCACTTTAACTTCTTCACCGCTTTCCATATCTACAAAGTGATGCGGGCGGTTATCAAAGCTAAAATCAACTTCGTGCTGTTTATCGTTCACATTAAATATAATAACCTCGTGCTTGTTATATTTGAGATGTTGCAGGGCGGCAAACAAAGCCCGACTTTTTTCTGGATTCAGGCTATTTTCCAGCATATCACTAAAAATAATGATCATGGATCGCTGATGTACCTCTTCGGCAATGTGATGAATCACATTGGTAAGATCGGTTTGTGCAGAAACTTTGGGCTGATTGTATGCCTTCTCTAACTCGGCAAACAAATAAAACAGGTGTGTAGAAGTTGACCTTGCCGCGCTCAGCCAATCAATTTGTGACGAGAAGATCCCTAAACCAAAGGCATCGCGCTGCTTTTTAAACAGGTACATGAGCGAGGCTATTCCGTAAACCGAAAATTGTAACTTGCTTAATCCTTTTTGCGGATAATTCATGCTCGATGACGTATCTAAAAGTAGATAGCAACGAAGGTTGGTTTCTTCTTCAAACTGCTTTACAAATAATTTATCGGTTTTGGCAAAAAGCTTCCAGTCTATATTTTTAACCGATTCGCCATTGTTATACAAACGGTGTTCGGCAAACTCTACAGAAAAACCATGAAAAGGACTTTGATGCAGGCCGGTAATAAACCCTTCTACAACCTGCTTTGCCAGTAATTCGAGGTTGACTAACTGACGGATCTCCTGATTGGTATTTAACTCGGCCATTGCAACTAAAGTAAATAAAAAAAGCGTTTACCAATTATGGAAACGCTTTTTTTATATAATTTATTACGAAAAGTGTTAAGCCAGTTGTTTAGCTAACTTTTCGGTTAATACCGATTTAGGAACGGCGCCTATTTGTTTGTCAACAATTTCGCCACCTTTGAAAAACAACAGGGCAGGGATATTACGGATACCGAATTTCGTGGATATGCCCGGGTTATTGTCCACATTCACTTTTCCTACAACAGCTTTACCGTCATATTCTTTCGCAATTTCTTCAACTACCGGTCCAACCATACGACAAGGGCCACACCATTCTGCCCAAAAGTCAACCAATACCGGTTTATCTGATTTCAACACTAATTCCTCGAAGTTAGCGTCTGTAATTTCTAAAGCCATGATCTTTATTATTTATGTTTAACAAATATATACTATTCAAATAGCTTGCCACAATAGCAGCCTGACATTCTGACAAACAAATGTTGGTTGATTGGTTGATAAGGCAAGTCCACTTTTTGCTCATTTACCCATCCATAATCAGCACCTCCGCACATTACTCCTACTTTCGCTCAATAACCTTAGCCACCAAAAAGTGTTTCCCATCCTCTTCAGGTGCGTTAGAAAGGGCTTCTTCGTGGGTAATTTCCTGCCTTACTACGTCTTCGCGTAAAACGTTTACTTCGTTGGTCATGTAAACTAAGGGTTCCACATTATCGGTATTCACCTCGTTCAGCTTGGCCATAAAATCGAGGATCTTATTCATATCGCCAACCAGTTCCTGGCTTTCCTGCTCTGTGACTTCCAGGCGGGCCAGGTGAGCAATTTTGGCAACGGTATCTTTATCTATCTGCATAGCTTTCAAATTTATCATTTATTAGCCTATAAACCTCATCGCGCAGGGCGTCGGCATCATCAACCGTTAAATGGGCAGTTTCAATAGGCGCATGTACGTATATGTCGCATACGCCCGGGCGGCTTCCTAATTCCAAACCGGTATCCCACAACACCTTCCAGGTATTTAAAGAAGTAACCGGGATAATAGGCACTTTATGCTCAATAGCCAACCGGAACGGGCCGTTCTTAAATTCATGTAATTGCGGCGGGTAATCGTCCGGGATCTTTCCTTCGGGAAAAATAATCATGGTAACCCCATGCTGCAATCGTTCGGCAGCGCTTTTAAATGCCCGGAACGACGACATCTTGCTATCGCGGTTTACAGGTATATCCACCGTTTTAAAAAAGATCCGGGTTACCATATTTTTTAATAGTTCCTCTTTGCCAATAAAACAATAGTTGTTTTTAATGAGCAAACTCATGGCGGTTATGTCGAGATTAGATGTATGGTTGGAGCAAATAATGTAAGTGCGGCTCCAGTCGATAGGCTGCTCGTAATTATAATGGTAAAATATACCCGCTGTGGCCGAACTGCAAAAACCCCATACTTGCCTGAATTTGTTCATGACAGCATACCTGCTTGGTTTACGCGAAAAGTGATAAAGGAAGGGCCACAACAAAAAATAGAAAAAAGCCACACCATAACGGTAATAACGGCTGTGTACTTTTCTCAATAGTTTTTTCATCCGCGTCAAAAATATAAAATTTCCTTACTTTCGCGCCATTATGGAAACTGTTGTTAGTGGTATTCGTTCAACCGGTAATTTGCATTTGGGTAACTATTATGGTGCTATCCAAAATTTTATAAAAATGCAGCACGAATACAACTGTTATTTTTTTATTGCCGACTTACACTCACTCACCACCCACCCTACGCCCGGCGATTTGCACGGTAACGTAAAACAAGTGCTGGTAGAATACCTGGCCGCCGGTATTGACCCTGAGCAAGCCACCATTTATATACAAAGCGATGTGCCCGAAGTAGCCGAGCTCTACCTGTATTTGAACATGAACGCTTACCTGGGCGAGTTGGAACGCGCCACCTCATTTAAAGATAAGGTTCGCGCCAACCCCGATAATGTAAACGCCGGCTTATTAACGTACCCGGTATTAATGGCTGCCGATATCATTATTCATAAAGCTACCAAAGTGCCTGTGGGTAAAGATCAGGAACAACACCTGGAAATGGCACGCACTTTCGGTAACCGCTTTAACCGGTTGTATAACACCGAATACTTCCCTGAGCCTTATGCGTTTAATTACAGCAGTCAGTTGGTTAAAATACCCGGACTGGATGGTAAAGGTAAAATGGGAAAATCGGAAGGTGAAGCCAATGCCGTTTACTTGTCCGATAGCCCAGAGACCATCCGCAAAAAAGTATTGAAAGCAGTTACCGATGCTGGTCCTACCGTAGAAAACCAACAAAAACCGCAAGAAATCCAAAACCTGTTCGATTTGATGAAAGTGGTATCAACTGCCGACACTTATGAATATTTTGACGGCCTGTACAATAAAATGCAGATCCGATACGGAGATTTTAAAAAACAATTGGCCGAGGATATGATTATTGCTACCGCACCCATCCGCGATAAAATTAACGACATAGCTAACGATGAAGCTTATCTGCGGCAGGTTGCCCGCTACGGTGCCGCCAAAGCCCGCGAAAGTGCATCACGCACCATTAAAGAGGTTAGAGAGATCATTGGGTTCAGGAATTTTTAAAGCTCCTTCCAAACCCTCCCTGGGAGGGAGGGCTTATGAATAAAAAGCCTATCTTAGCACAAATTAAAAAATAAGGTCCTCCCTCCCGGGGAGGATTATTCGCTACATATATTAAATATTGACGGTGCTCATGAGGGCTACGCCGTTTAGGAGGGGCTATGCACATTGCAATTGTTGGAAATATAGGCGCCGGTAAAACTACCTTAACCGGTTTGCTGGCCAAAAACTATGGCTGGGAACCGCAGTATGAGGCGGTGGATAATAACCCATACCTTGAAGACTTTTACAGCGACATGAAACGCTGGAGTTTTAACCTGCAGATTTATTTTTTAAACAGCCGTTTCCGACAAATAAGGGAAATACAAGCCAGCGATAAAGACATTGTTCAGGACCGTACCATATATGAGGATGCTTATATTTTTGCCGAAAACCTGCACGATATGGAGCTGATGAGCACCCGCGATTACGATAATTACCAGTCGATATTCGATAACATTACCTCGTTCATCAACCCGCCCGATCTGCTCGTTTACCTCAAAGCTTCGGTACCTAAACTGGTAAGCAACATACACCGCCGCGGCCGCGATTATGAGATAGGCATCCGGTTAGATTACCTTTCCAAACTTAATGAAAAGTACGAAAAATGGATAGCCGGTTACAACCTCGGCAAATTGTTGATTGTAGATATGGACAATCTCGACTTCGCCAATAACACAGAAGATCTGGGTACCATTATCAATTTGATAGAAAGAGAGATACACGGACTGTTTTAAGAACTCCTCCCAACCCTCCCCGGGAGGGAGGGCTTTTAAATACCACATCAAAGATAACTGGTTATGAACGAAAAACATACTAAGCACTCCCTCCCGGGGAGGGTTGGGAGGGGTAAAATCCTCGGCATTATTCCTGCACGTTACGCATCTACCCGGTTCCCGGGGAAGCCGCTGGTAGATATTACCGGTAAGGTGATGATACAGCGCGTGTATGAGCAGTGCGTGAAATGCCAGAGCCTGGATGATGTGATCATAGCTACCGATGATGAGCGCATCCTGAACCATATCCACGATTTCGGCGGCAAGGCCGTAATGACCTCGCCCGACCATCAAAGCGGTACCGACCGCTGCGCCGAGGTAGCAGCCAATTATCCCGAATACGAAGTGGTCATCAACATACAGGGTGATGAACCTTATATTGACCCGGTGCAGATTAGCAAAGTAGCGGCCTGCTTTACCACAGCCGATACCCAAATTGCTACGCTCATCAAAAAAATAACCGTGGCCGATGATCTGCACAATATCAACTCGCCAAAGGTTATCATCAATAAATTAGGTGAAGCCATCTACTTTTCCCGCACGCCCATCCCCTACCAACGCGGACAAGAATCTGAACAATGGCTGCAGCACTTTACTTACTTTAAACACATTGGTATCTACGGCTTCCGGTCAGAAATTTTACAAGCCGTAACCCGCTTGCCTATTTCTTCCTTAGAGAAAGCTGAAAACCTGGAACAACTGCGCTGGATTGAGAACGGTTATCGCATTAAAGTGGCTGAAACCGAATTAGAAACCCAAGCGGTAGATACGCCTGAAGATTTGCAAAGACTACCGGTATAACTTTCCATTGTTTTCTTTCTTGTTGGGTATTAAGGCAGTATGAAAAACCTAACAGCGAAACAATAACATAACAACCCAATAACTAATATGGGCGTTGCCTCCGGCCCGCGCTTTCCGTTCAAGTCCTTATTTCGCTATCGCTGCATTCCGGGCTATCCTCTACAATGGCTAACGCAAATTTCACTGTAAATTGGTTAGACAATCAAGGGACCTCTTTCCTATAAATAAGCCTATTCCTCAATTTTAAAAGGTCATAAAAGTTTTTATCTTTATGGAACCCAAACAAACTCACACATGAAAATAAAATTTCTACTGATTGTTATCCTTACAAGTACCATCATCAGCTTTGTTGCTCATGCCCAACAAACAGGTATTATAGTTAATCTTAATGGCGATACTGTTAAGTGCGAAATGAAGTTTCCCTTTATTGGAGCAGACAAATACAAAACTGCTGAAATGGAAGACTTCAAAAAATTTAATGTAAAAGATGTAAGCTACTACCGCACAGATGATTTAAAACGTGTTTATCGTGCAACCCATTTGCCTAAAAGTAAAAAGCTTGTTTTTTTACAGCTGGTTGAAGATGGTAAGATCACTTTATACACTTACACAGTAACCAGCTATGGGTATATGGGTGCAACCTACACCAACACAACCTGGTATGTGAGTAAAGACAATGGGGAGTTGCAGGAATTAAAAACCAAAGCGCTTTTCGGTAATAGCTCTAAAAAGAGCCGCCAAAATATTTTTTCCGAAATGATAGCCGATAATCCTGAAGTACTTAAGCAGTATGAAGAGGCTGATAATTTTAGTTTCAAAACGCTGCAGAATACTGTTCATTATTACAACACAGGTAAACTCATAGAAGAAAACAAACCAACTGATTTATAATGTTTGGTAACCGCTAAAACATTATCACACTTCAAAAGGTTGGTTTTACAGTTTATAATTCCTCATGCCTTTTGATTTGAAATACTTTAGTTGTGTGCTTTTAGTGAGCATTGTATTATTTTCTTGTAGCAAAAATACTGGTCCGCTGGCTATCTTCAATAAATTATCGCCGCACGACGCGTACGGTCAACGCCTTAAAGATGCCGGTTTGGATAAAACCGCCATGGGCAGCGCCTGGATACAAAAAGGACAGGCCAGTATTACTAACGCACTTAACGTTAGCATACCTTATAAAGAAACCGGCTACTTCTCGGCTGAAAAAATCCCGTCGGCTACCCTGCGCTTCGATGTCAAACGCGGACAAAAATTGCACATCACCCTCAGCAAAAGACCACTACTCAACTTTGCCATTTACATGGACTTGTTGGAGGAAATTAGTTCAACCGAGCAAAAGCTCATTGCATCGGCCGATACCACCGGCGCTACACTCGATCATGAAGTTAAACAGAACGGCAAGTACATTCTCCGCCTGCAACCCGAATTGTTGCGAAGCGGCGAATATACCTTGACCATTACTTCCGGACCATCGCTCAGTTTCCCGGTATCATCAACAGGAAAGCCTAATGTTGGCAGCTTTTGGGGCGATGGACGCGATAATGGCGGTCGCAAGCATGAAGGCATCGATATATTTGCACCTAAACGCACGCCGGCCATAGCCGCGGCAGATGGTGTGGTAACCAGTGTAAGCACCAACGAGTTGGGCGGACTGGTCGTTTTCATGCGCCCAACCGACCGCGACTACACCCTGTATTATGCCCACCTGGATCAGCAACTGGCACAAAACGGACAAACCGTGCACATAGGTGACACTTTGGGTTTGGTAGGCAATACCGGTAATGCGCGCAGTACACCTTCACATCTCCACTTCGGCATCTATACCAATGGTGGAGCTATCGATCCTTATCCTTTTGTGAACCGCACGGTACAATCACCCAAAGCTATCACTGCGTCATTGCAACTCTTAAACGCCACTGCCCGCACTACCAGCAAAACCAACCGGCTCTATATAGAGCCTGATAAAGACGCCCACATCCGTCAAACGCTGCCTGTAAGTACTGTATTAAATATTATAGCCGCTACCGAGGGCTGGTATAAGGCAACCCTGCCCGATGGCACACAAGGTTATATTAACAGTCGCGATGTAAATACCACCAGTACATTACGCAAACTTAACCTTAAACAGCAGCAAGCCTTGCTTGATGCGCCCGATAGCTTGAATGCTGCCCGTAAAACACTTTTAGTAATTGGTGACCAAGTAAACATTAAAGGCTCCTTTCGTAATTACTACCTGGTAACCGATCAGTATGATAATACCGGCTGGATAGAAGTACACTAATTTATTTTACATTCTTGTTTCCTGTATTAGTATGGCAATGATGAACTTACCTTGCTATAACCTTTTTGCGCTAAGCTATTTTCAGAAACATCGGGCATAGCCAGAAATTTTCTTACTTTTGTATCCCGTACACATACTACGGTTCAGACACGTTTTTGCCTGGCCGGTTTCATCAAGATCATGACTAAATATATATTTGTTACGGGCGGCGTTACCTCATCGTTAGGGAAAGGTATTATTTCGGCTTCACTGGCTAAACTCCTACAATCGCGCGGTTACCGCGTTACTATCCAAAAATTCGACCCTTATATCAACATTGATCCGGGAACACTGAATCCGTATGAGCATGGTGAATGTTATGTTACAGAAGACGGTGCCGAAACCGACTTGGACTTAGGTCATTATGAGCGTTTTTTGAATATCCCTACTTCACAGTCTAACAATATAACTACTGGTCGTATCTACCAAAATGTAATTAACCGCGAGCGTGAAGGTGCATTTTTAGGTAAAACCGTACAAGTGGTTCCCCACATTACCGACGAGATCAAACGGAATTTCAGAATATTAGGAGACACAGGCAATTACGATATTGTGATCACCGAAATTGGTGGTACCGTGGGCGATATTGAATCACTTCCTTTTGTAGAGGCCGTACGCCAGTTTCGCTGGGAAAGCGGTTCGGGTAACTCGCTGGTCATCCACTTAACCCTGGTCCCTTTCCTTGCTGCCGCAGGCGAATTAAAAACTAAACCTACACAGCACTCTGTTAAAATGTTGTTAGAGTACGGTATTCAACCTGATATTTTGGTATGTCGTACAGAGCATCACCTCAATATGGATATCCGTAAAAAGATAGCGCTTTTCTGTAATGTGAACATTAACGCGGTTATTGAGTCTATTGATGCTTCAAGTATATATGATGTGCCGTTGCTGATGCTAAAAGAGCAGCTTGATAAAACGGTGCTAACCAAGTTGAAATTACCTACTAAAAATGAGCCTGATCTGGAAAGCTGGAAAGACTTCTTAGGCCGCTTAAAAAACCCAACATCCGAAATACGTATTGGTGTAGTAGGTAAATATGTGGAATTGCCCGATGCCTATAAATCTATTGCCGAAGCTTTTATACATGCCGGTGCCAAAAATGAGTGTAAGGTAAGGGTGACTTATATTCAATCGGAACAACTGACACCTGAAAATGCCATTGAAAAGTTGCGTGGTTTGCATGGAGTACTGGTTGCACCAGGGTTCGGTCAACGTGGTTTTGAAGGTAAAATTGAGGCTATTCGCTATGTACGCGAAAGCAATATCCCGTTTTTCGGTATTTGTTTAGGTATGCAGTGTGCCGTAGTTGAATTCGGTCGCCACGTATTAAACCTTGATGCGGCCAACAGTGTAGAAATGGATGGACATACCACTTACCCGGTAATAAGTATGATGGAAGATCAGAAAAATATTACCAATAAGGGCGGCACCATGCGTTTGGGCGCCTACCCGTGCGATTTAAAAAAGGGCAGTAAAGCAGCATCTATATATGGCAAACCACATATTATCGAGCGTCACCGCCATCGTTACGAGTTTAATAACGAATACCTAAAACAGTACGAAGAAGCAGGTATGATCCCGTCGGGCATTAACCCGCAAAATGGTTTGGTAGAGATAGTTGAGCTTAAAAATCACCCGTTTTTTGTTGGCTCGCAGTTCCACCCCGAATTAAAATCAACAGTTGCTAATCCGCATCCACTTTTTGTTAACTTTGTGGCCGCTTCGCTGGCTTACGCCCGCAAGAACTGATTTAATTGTACGATAGATAATAATGGATAGAAATACGTTCACAGGGTTATTCCTGATTGCCGTGATACTGGTAGGCTCGTTCTTTTTTTTAAAACCTAACGAGGAAGAAGTAAAAAAAGCGCGCCTTATTGAGCACCAGGATTCCCTGAAAAAAGCCGGTCTTTTAAAGAAGGCTCCGACTGTTGCAAAAACCGATACCGCAACAATAAAAGCTCCTGTTGATTCAGCCGCATTAAAAGCGCCGTTTGGTGCTTCAACTGTTGGCAGCGAGCAATTGATTACTTTAGAAAACAAAGACGTTAAAGTAAAGTTGAGCAGTCGTGGCGGCCGCGTTTATAGCGTAGAGTTGAAAGATTTCAAGACTTTCGATAAAAAACCGCTCATTTTATTTGATGGCAACGATAATCAGTTTGGTTTTCGTTTTACGGCGGGCAGTACAGCTATTAATACCAATGACCGTTATTTTACCCCTACCAGCACTGATGTTAAAGTGGCCGGTAGCGATAGCAGCAGCGTAACCTTACGTTTAAGCTATAGCCCAACTCAGTATATTGATTATATATATACCTTAGGTGCTACTGGTTTTAAAGTAGGTTATATTGTTAAATTAACCGGTTTAGATAATGTGCTGGCCAATAACAAAACCATTACATTAAACTGGGCGGCAAGTTTGCACAAACAGGAAAAAGATGTAATACAAGAACGCCTCTACTCTACCGTGTATTATAAAAATACAGAGAATGATGTAGATTATTTGAGCCTTAGTAAAGACGAAAGCAAACAAATTGCCGATAAAAAACTGCAATGGGTATCTTTTAAACAACACTTTTTCTCCAATGTGCTGATAGCTAAACAAGGTTTTCAAAAAGCTGATTTAGCCGTAAGCACCAATGTTGGTTCTACCGACGTTAAGCAAATGAAAGCTGCTTTAACGTTAAGCAGCAATGCCGAAAACACCTATCCAATGGAGTTTTACTTTGGCACTAACCGCTTTAGTACCCTACAAAAACAAGGTTACGATTTGGAAAAACAGATTGACCTGGGTTGGGGACCTTTAAAACTGATTAACCGTTACGCCGTAATACCAGTGTTTAACTTCTTACAGCACTTTAACTGGAACATGGGTTTTGTAATATTAGCCTTAACCGTTCTGTTAAAGTTGGTGCTATCGCCGCTTACCTATAAATCATACCTCAGCATGGCCAAAATGAAAGTTTTGAAGCCGGAAATGGATGAAATTAAAGCTAAAGTTGGTGAAGACAATCCCACCCTGCTACAACAGGAATACATGAAATTATACCGCAAAGCGGGTGTAAACCCGTTGGGTGGCTGCTTGCCTCTGGTGCTGCAAATGCCTATCATATTTGCTTTTTTGCGCTTCTTCCCAAGTTTATTTGAGCTGCGTGGACAAAGCTTTTTATGGATGCATGACCTTTCAACCTATGATGCTTTTATCAATTTTGGCTTTACCATACCCTTCATAGGCGATCACTTAAGTTTAATGTGTGTATTGATGACCATTTCGACTATCGTGTACACCTACTTTAACAACCAGGTATCGGGTGCTACAGGTCAAATGAAGTATATTGGCTATATAAGTCCGATCATGTTCCTGGGTTTCTTAAACAGCTACCCATCAGGTTTGAACTATTACTACTTCCTGGCTAATATGTTAACCTTTTTACAGCAATACCTCATTCGCTTTTGGGTAGATGATAAAAAGATTCATGCGCAGATCCAGGAAAACAAAAAGAAACCGGAAGACCCTAAAAAGAAGAAAACCGGTTTCCAGGCCAAGTTAGAAGAAATGATGCGCCAGCAACAACAAGCTAAAAATAAGTAGTGAGTGGTTGAATGGTGAATAGTTGATTAGTTAATTGTTCATTGATTGAAATAGAAAAAGGCCATAGTTGTGATTGCAGCTGTGGCCTTTTCAGTTTGGCTTAAACCGTCATTGCGAGGAACGAAGCAATCTCTGCACGACAGGTACAACGGCTACCTTTCTAAGCAGGGATTGCCACGCTACGCTCGCAAAGACGAGTTGCTATACTACCTACTTAACTTTTTATCACCCGCTGAATCTCATCCAATTTCATCAAAGCTTCTACCGGGGTTAAGGTGTTTACATCCAAATTATTTAACATATCCCGGATCTTGACCAGCACCGGGTCGTCTATGGAAAACATTTGTAATTGCAGGGCTTGCTTTTGTACCTTCTTAATGCTTTCCTTAATATTCTCGCCACCGGTACGTTCGGCTTCCAGCTTTTTGAGTATCTCATGGGCACGTGCCAGTACCTTAGGCGGCATGCCGGCCAGTTTGGCTACGTGTATACCAAAGCTATGCTCGCTGCCACCTGGAACCAGTTTACGCAGGAAGATGATTTGGTTGCCCACTTCCTTGACCGTTACGTTATAGTTTTTAACTCGGCCAAACATGTTGGTGAGTTCGTTTAACTCATGATAGTGTGTGGCAAACAGCGTTTTGGCTTTAGCCGATGGATGATTATGTAAATATTCGGCTATAGCCCAGGCTATAGAAATACCATCGTAAGTACTGGTACCGCGGCCAATTTCGTCCAGCAAGATCAAACTGCGATTGCTCAGGTTGTTAAGGATGCTGGCCGTTTCGTTCATTTCCACCATAAAGGTAGATTCGCCTGATGACAAGTTATCCGATGCTCCCACACGGGTAAAGATCTTATCTACTAATCCTATCTGTGCCTCTTTGGCAGGCACAAAACAACCCATCTGCGCCAGCAAAACAATTAAACCGGTTTGCCGTAATAATGCCGATTTACCAGCCATGTTAGGTCCTGTGATGATAATGATCTGCTGACTATCCGAATCGAGGTAAACATCATTCGTAATGTACTCCTCACCCGGCGGCAAGTTCTTTTCTATCACCGGGTGGCGGCCACCTTTAATATCAATGACCAGCCCATCGTTCATTTGCGGCTTTACATAATAGTTTTTGATAGATACGGTGGCGAAGTTCAGTAATACATCCAAACGTGCCACTAACTGTGCATTAAGCTGTATAGGTTTAATATACTCGGCAAGCGAATAAAGCAGGTCGTTATATAAACGAGTCTCTAACGCCAGGATCTTTTCCTCGGCACCTAAAATCTGCTCTTCATATTCTTTAAGTTCGGGAGTAATGTAACGCTCCGCATTTACCAGCGTTTGCTTACGAATCCAGTCGGTTGGTACCTTATCCCGGTGCGAATGGGTAACTTCCAGGTAATAACCAAATACATTATTAAACGCCACTTTTAACGACGGAATAGCAGTTTGTTCAGCCTCGCGTTTTTGGATCTCCAGCAAATAGCCTTTACCGCCAAATGCAATTTTTCGTAAGCGGTCCAGTTCAGCATCAATACCTTCGGCCATAACGCCGCCTTTTACCAACTGTATGGGTGGCTCAGCATTCATTTCACGCCCTATTTTATCACAGATATAATCGCATGGATTCAATTGATTACCTATAGCCAGTAAGGCTTCATTAACACCCGCTCCCGGCACCTCGCTCCTCGTACCCAACTGCTCGCCCCCCGCCACATTACACATATTTTTTATACTGCTAATAGCTTGTAAGGCTTTACGCAACTGGCAAACTTCGCGCGGATTAGCTTTTTGTAATCCTATCTTGCTAATTAATCTTTCCAAATCGCCTACCTGGCGAATGCAGGCCTGCAATTCGTTGCGTAAGTCTTCCTGTTTAATCAGGTGCTGCACTACATTCAGGCGGTCGTTAATGGGCTTTAATTCCTTTAACGGCATCACGATCCAGCGACGCAGCAAGCGTGCACCCATAGGTGAGCAGGTATGATCGAGCACGTCGACCAATGTCAATGCGTTATCGTTGCTCGAGCCTACTAATTCGAGGTTGCGGATGCTGAAACGATCAAGCCATAGATAACGGTCTTCTTCTATCCGGCTGATAGCGCTGATATGCTGCAGGTTGCGGTGCTCGGTTTCGTTGAGATAATGCAGTGCTACACCGGCCGCAATTATGCCCAGGTTCAGCTTTTCTATACCAAAGCCTTTAAGCGATTTTACGCCAAAGTGCTTGGTGAGCGTTTCGTAAGCGTAATCGCCACTGTACGGCCATTCATCTAAGGTGTAGGTATAATAACGATCACCAAACTTTTCACTGAAGTCTCGCTTGTAGCTTTTAGGGTAGATCACCTCGCTTGGGCTAAAAGATTGCAGGAGTTTATCTAAATAATCGGTGTTGCCCTGCGCGGTTAAAAACTCGCCGGTTGAAATATCGATTAGGGCTATTCCTATACTATTTTTCTCAAAATATAATGAAGCCAGATAGTTGTTATTCTTTTGATTTAGGATATTATCGCTGGTAGCCACGCCGGGAGTTACTAATTCCGTTACGCCTCTTTTGACAATGGTTTTGGTCATCTTCGGATCTTCCAGCTGATCACAGATAGCTACCCGCTGACCGGCACGTACCAGTTTAGGCAGATAAGTATCTAAAGAATGATGTGGAAAACCGGCCAGTTCAATATGCGTGGCGGCGCCGTTTGCCCGTTTAGTAAGCACAATACCCAATATCCCCGATGCCTTTACGGCATCCTCGCCAAAGGTTTCATAAAAATCGCCAACGCGGAACAACAATAAGGCACCAGGGTACTTGGCCTTAATTTGGTTATACTGCTGCATAAGCGGCGTTTCTTTGGTAGCAATTTTGCCCAAGCGTTATCCTTTTTAGTTAAGCTGGTAAATTTAGCGGTTTACAAAGGATTTGACGGCAGGTGTTGAAAATTTAGTAGCGGTGTGATGAGCGCTTACTTCTTACTTACCACTATAATCTTATCGGCAGTGCCATTACTGGTTATCATGTACACTTTACCATCGGGCGATACGCAAACATCCCGTAGGCGACCGTAAGTACTTTTGTAAAATGTATTTACGGTTTCTACCTTATCACCGGCTGTATTCAGCTTCAGTTGCAGCAGTTCGGTACCTTTTAAAATAGCCAGCAATAAAGAGTTTTTCCATTGCGGTATGGCATCGCTGTTATAATAATCCATTCCTGATGGTGCTATAGTCGGCGACCATGCCTGGATGGGCTCCGCTACATTGTTAGTATTGCAAAATGCAGGTTCGGTACCGGTGCTGCAGAAACCTTCTACATTAGGCCAGCCGAAATTGCGTCCTTTTTGGATCATGTTAACTTCATCATCGGTAGTGTTGCCATGCTCCGAACTGTACAGGCGGTTATTGGCGAACACCAATCCTTGTGCATTGCGGTGTCCATAACTCCATACCGGGCTGCCTGCTGTTGGATTATCGGCCGGGATGCTGCCATCCAGGTTAATGCGTAAGATTTTGCCCGACAGACTGTTCAAGTTTTGTGCCTGAGAAGCTACCGTTGCATCGCCGGTGGTTATATACAACTTCAGATCTGGCGATATAGCCAAACGGCAACCATTGTGGTTATTGGCCGCAGGCACGTTATCCAGTAATGTCACCGGGTTAACTAATGCCGTTCCGTTATAAGTGTAACGCACTATTTTTTCGGTATAAATGCCGCTTTTATCGTAGTTGTATGCCACAAAAAGTTGTGGTGTATTAGCAAAATCGGGGTGTAAGGCCATGCCCAGTAAACCACCTTCGCCTTGCGATTTCACATCAGCAATAGTCAGCAAAGGATTGATTTGCCCGTTATTGGGATTCACCCGGCTTATTTTGCCGCCACGCTCGGTTATCCAAAGCATATTATCTGCTCCCCATAAAATTTCCCAGGGGAAGACCAGCTGTTGGGTTAGCACCTGCGTGGTAAGCTCGGTATCGCCTGCTTGTTCCTCTGTATCACCATCAGAAGAACTCTTTTTGCAAGTGGTCATAATTAGGATACCGAAAGCGGCTATTAGGCTAATTAAAGTTTTCATAAAGATGTGGATTACAACTGGCTACTCAATATTTAACCATTATAAGTGCGAATTGTTAGTAACAACGCAAAACGAATTATATGGTCAGGCCATGTCCACGTCAATCCAATTTTTCCTGCGCGTTCGCCTGTACTATTTGTAAAGGACTTATGCGGCGCATGCGATAACAGTTTATGGCGGTTTCGCCTAACTGAGTTATTAGTTTATAGTTGGCTATAGCCCCTACCGCAGCACCAATAACTGGCAGCAGCTGCGCCATTTTAGCCAAGTCAATATAATCGCGGTATTCCTGCTGAAATATGCGCCAGTCGAACTCGTCTACACTATCGGGCAAGGTGCCGCTATAACCCTGCCAGCCGGCCATTAGTTCATAAATTTCGTTGCGCCTTTCCTGGCTCGAAAAAGCCAACTGAAAGATATAAAGGATGTATAACCTCTCCTTGTAATCCTTTACATCGTAGCCATACAAGGCAGCAATGTCAAACAGCATTTTCATTTTGATACCTATCAGGATCGGAAAGTCCGCCAGTCCCAGTAATATGCCTCCGGCACCGGTTACGGCGCCCTCAACCGTTGCGGTTTTTTGGTAGTTATCTATCTTTTGTTGTATTAACGATTCGCGCATTTGCAGAGACATACCCTTTTCGGGCGAACTCCCGGTTAAATACTTGGAACCAAATAGCACCGCTTTAATCATTTTTTCGATGGTAACGGTAATAGCCTTATGTACTTTATCGGGTATCAGATCGTTAATTTTGGTTTGTACGGTTTTAGAAAGCTTGTCGGTAAACGATGGTTTCTTCTGCATTTTATATTGCCAGAATTGTAGCTGGATATGTGCTTGCTGTTCGTAAGGAGTCATTTTGGTTAAAGGTTATAGGTTAGGTTAAAGGTTAAAGGTTAAAGGTTAAAGGTTAAAGGTTAAAGGTTAAAGGTTAAAGGTTAAATTATTGAACTGAATACTTTGTTTTGATAAATTAGCACTTAATCAGGTTAAATTTAATCAAAATCTATAGCTCATAGAAATTATCAATTTTAAACTAAACCTATAAATCATTTACCTTGTAAATGTTTAACATCAACTGTAATTATGGAAACAAATTTATCTACTGCCGATATTTTTGAACTGGCCCGCAACAATAAATCCGAAGAATTAAAGAGTGCCATAAATGGTACCAATATCAATGGTACCGACAACCGCGGGTCTACCGCACTGACTATTGCGGCCTACTACAATAATAGCGAAGCGGTAAAGGTATTACTGGATGCAGGTGCCGATACTGGTTTTCAGGATGGCATGGGCAATACCGCCCTCATGGGAATATGCTTTAAAGGTTACCTGCAAATTGGCAAAATATTACTTGACCATGGTGCTGCTGTTGATGCGCGTAATACCAATGGTTCTACTGCGCTCATATTTGCCGCAACTTTTGGCCATACCGATATGATCAAACTCCTGCTGCAACATGGTGCCGATAGAAATCATTGCGATAATTTCGGTAAAAGTGCTATAGATTATGCCCGCTTGAAAGGTAACACGGAGAGTATAAAGTTATTGGAACACGAACTATAAAAATTTATACAAGCAAAAAGAATTCTTTTATTAATAAACATCGCTCTTTTGCTTTCTTAAAATTTTACCGCAAATCTACTACTTCAACACCAGGGTATGTTTTGGGATTAAATATAAAAGTGCCGGCTGTAACTGCAGGATTGGGCGTAAAAGTTTTAATAGTATAATTATAGCGATTGCCATTCTTATCAAAAAGTTGTGCACTGTAGATCTGCTTTTTTACTTTATCAATCAGCAATTTGATCTTAAAAATGGCTTGCTTTGCATCGGTTGGTGTAAGCTCAACCACCTGGTAGCTTTTACCCGCCTGTTTTTGCAGGCCGGTATAAATATATTTATATCCTTTTTCATATAGGGTGAACAATTGTGCGGGATTCATGCCTTCGGCATTGTTGTTCACATCGTTCACCTGTACCTCTTTTTCTTTAGGCATGTAAGTCCACTGGGTTTTACCGTCGCTGGTAATTTCCTGCGTTATGGCCGTTTTTGCAGCGGAGGTATATAGGCTGAACTTGTATTTGTTACTTTTAGGCTGCGTTAACAACGATCCGTTCTGCACCTCGTTAACACCCGACTGTGGGTTTTGAATGGTGATTATGAAGTCGCTTTTAACAGTATTGTACGTGCGGTATTTTTGACTCACCTGTCCTAAAATGGCTTTAGCTTCGGCATACTTTTGTGCAAAGGCAGTACCGGTTGCAGCGGTTAATAATATAAAATATACGAATATTTTTTTCATGGTAGGTAGCAATTTTTAGCTAACAAAATTAAGATTAACAATTATGCCAATCTGAGCCTGTCTAACACTTAGCACTAATACAAGTGTTCGATAAGCTCATATTAATAAACAATCCTATTAATAGGATTGTTTAGTTAGAACAAAAAAAGTGAGCATAGTTTAACGGCAACATTATTTTTGGAGTTCTTCGAGGTAACGCTCCAGGCTATACTCATCGGGGTAAAGTACTTCCCGGGCTTTACTGCCTTCAAACGGGCCCACAATACCTGCGGCCTCCAGCTGATCTATAATACGGCCTGCGCGATTGTAACCCAGTTTAAGTTTACGCTGAATAAGCGATGTTGAACCCTGCTGATGCAGCACAATTAAACGGGCAGCATCTTCAAACATGGCATCCCGGTCATTAGGGTCAAATTCTTTCGGACTGTTCGCTTCGCCTTCGCCCGCATACTCAGGTAGCAGCATTGCCGTTGGGTAGCCCCGCTGGTTACCTATCCAGTTAGAAATCTTTTCAACCTCGGGTGTGTCTACAAACGCACACTGCAAACGGATGAGGTCGCTGCCGGTTGCCAGCAGCATATCCCCTCTACCTATCAACTGATCGGCACCACCTGCATCTAAAATGGTGCGCGAATCGATTTTAGACAACACCCTGAAAGCCAAACGTGCCGGAAAGTTGGCTTTAATGGTACCTGTTATAATGTTAACCGATGGACGCTGAGTAGCAATAACCAGGTGAATACCCACCGCACGGGCCAGCTGAGCCAAACGGGCAATGGGCATTTCTACCTCTTTACCAGCCGTCATCATTAAATCGGCAAACTCATCAACCACTAATACGATGAAAGGCATAAAGTGGTGACCGTTCTCCGGGTTGAGCCTACGGTTCACAAATTTGGCGTTATACTCTTTCAGGTTACGTACTTGCGCATCTTTTAACAGATCATAACGCTGATCCATCTCAATACATAATGAGTTAAGCGTATTAATTACTTTTTTGGTATCGGTTATAATAGCATCGGCCTCATCGGGTAGCTTAGCTAAAAAGTGCCTTTCAATAGTACGAAATAAGGTTAGCTCCACCTTTTTAGGGTCGACCATTACAAACTTTAACTCGGCCGGGTGACGTTTGTATAATAGCGAAACCAAAATTGCATTAATACCCACCGATTTACCCTGACCAGTAGCACCAGCTACCAGTAAGTGAGGCATCTTGGCTAAATCGGCAATAAAGACCTCGTTGGAGATGGTTTTACCCAAAGCAATAGGCAGATCCATGGTAGTGGTCTGGAATTTTTCGGTTGCCAGTACCGAACGCATGGAAACCATTTCGGGATTACGGTTGGGCACCTCTATACCAATAGTACCTTTGCCCGGCATGGGTGCAATAATACGGATACCCAATGCGGCTAAACTTAACGCAATATCGTCTTCCAGGTTTTTAATTTTGGAGATCCGTACGCCCGGTGCCGGTATTATTTCATACAAAGTTACTGTTGGCCCAATGGTAGCTTTGATTTTATCAATTTCGATGTTATAATGATTAAGCGTTTCAACAATCTTGTTCTTGTTGGCTTCCAGTTCTGTGGTATCAACACTTATTTTGTTCGACCCATAATTTTCCAGCAGGTCTAAAGGTGGGTACTCATATTTAGGAAGATCTAATTTGGGATCGTAAGCACCAAATTTATCCACCAGTTCATTAGCGGTAACTTCGGGTGCCTTTTCAATGCTTAGTTCAGGCAATGGCCTGCTTTCTTCTACCGTAAGGGGTATATCGTCCAGTTCAGGAACGTTTTCATCGTCAAAATCGTTGACATTAGTATTTGTTGGGCTAAGCACAATACTTTCGTGAGCCAGCGTATTACCCAACATAGCAGCTTGTGTAACCGAATGCGGCACAACAGGTTCGGGTATCATCGGTTCAACTAAAAGTGTTTTAGTCAATGGCTCCTGCTTTAATCTCTCGCCAGGCGCAGATTGTACTGGCGTTTGCATGGCTATAGTGCTTTCGCGAATACGATTGTTTCCCTTTGGCCATTCAATAGGTTCTGATGGGGTCTCGTCTTCCAGTTCAACACTCTCGGGGCTTACACCGGATACGGCATTAGGTGTAACCAAAGTTCTTTTTGGTCGTTCGGGCAGTTTAAAATCTATATTGTAAGCAATAATTAATACGGTAAGCGCCGCAAAAATCAGCAAGCAACCGGTACCTGCCTGCCCTATCTGGGCGTTGAGTAAACGGGTACTCCAATAGCCAAACTCGCCTTCTAAAAAGTGCGCGTAATCATTTATAAAGCCATGCAAAAAGCCAATAGCAACCGATATGAAGATTAATCCGAAAAAAGAATAGCCCAGCAGTTTACTAACCGAAAATAACCTTACCTTAAATAGCAGGCGGTAACCAATTACAAAAAATACCACTACAAACAAAAACGAGGCGATACCAAACCACTCATAAACAAACTGGTTAGCCATTAAAGCGCCAAGCTTACCCAACCAATTATCAACCACAGGGTCGGTTATGCCGTTATCTAAAAGTTCTTGCTGGGTTTTAAATAAGTTGCCCCAGCCGCCGTTTGCTTTAAGCACGTAGCTCTGGTCGCTCTCCCAGGTAAAAAGGTACGATGTAAAAGCAATTAAAAAAAATACCGAAATAACAAGGCACAACAAACCGGCAATTTTAAAAACCCTACCGTTACCCAAATTAAATGAAGGCAAGTTTTCCAGTTTTTGCTTTACGACACGCTCACGCTCCGGGCGGGTATCATTGCCCTGGCGCGGACGATTATCGTCCCTTAAAGTATTTGATTTAAACTGGTTTCCTTTTGGCGGCATCTTCATCTACAGTTAAAGTACAAATATAAAGTTATTAATAACATTTTATTTGGCACGGTTTTTAATTTAATGTTAACAAGAACGACTTGACTATGGGACAGTTAGAATATTTAATTACCACCGGAGATTTAAATTCATTAAACCAATTATTGGCGCAAAATCCGTCTTTAGCAAAAAATTCAATGAGCGAAGATGTATCGCCACTGATGCTGTCATGCTATTACAAAAAGCCCGATGCAACTTCACTGTTATTAAAGTACCTGGATAAAATAGACATTTTTGAAGCAGCCGCAGCGGGTAAATTCGATATTTTGGCTTATTTGGTTTATACAAACCCCGAATTAATTCATCAGTATAATGATGACGGATTTACTCCTTTGGCATTGGCCTGCTATTTTGGGCAATATGAAGCAGCGCGTTACCTCCTATTTAAAGGCGCTGATGTTAACCAGCCTCTCAACGGTAATTCGGGTATCCGCCCGATACACTTAGCCTCGGCACAAAACCATATAGATGTAGTGCGCATGTTAATTGAGCACAATGTGCAGATTAATATACAACACCACACAGGTATTACACCATTACACTATGCCGCCAAACAGGGTAATACTGAAATGCTGATCGCGTTACTGGAAGATGGTGCTGATGTTAATTTACCTATGGAAGATGGCTCAGTTGCGGCTGACCTGGCCATGCAAAGCGGTTATCCCGAAATTGCTGATATTTTAAGATAACTATAATTTAAGTTTATAAAAATTGGTGAAGCCTTTAACCGTTTTGGTTAAGGGCTTTGTAGTTTTATTACTTTTATATTTGTTTATATGCAAAAATATTGCTGTTTACGGTTTAAGTGCAGCGATAAAGAGAACCGTCATATTTTTTATTAAAATATATATCTCTCATTAAAGTACTGGGTTATCTTTGCACGCAATAACCAATCAATTATCACGCTGGGTGTATAATTATAAACGGAGAATTATGAAAGCAGAAAAAATGGTAATGCTTACCGGTAAACAATACCAGGATATTAAGCTTAACCTGGAAAACCAACCTTATTATGAGTACAATACCGGTACAAACAATAATCCAGATATTGTAAAAATCACAGAAATTTACCTGGATACCGACCCTGATTTCACCCGCAATCCTAAACAGTTTGCTAAAGTAACAGATGATAATTTTGTACAGGTACGAATTGAGTTTGAAGCGTAACAAAATAAAATATACAAGTATGTATATTATTTAGAATAATATACAAATATTGTACAACATGCATGCGTGTTTTTTGGCTTAACTACAATAAATAAACTTGTAATAACATAGTTACATAGTATAAACAAACACGGCAAACTTCCCGGCATAAATGTACTACCTTGCTAAATACCTTACAAGTATATGGAAATTCGAAAGCTTACCGGAAAAAATGCTTTAGTTACCGGTGCCGGCAAGGGCATTGGTAAAAGCATAGCACGAAGTTTGGCCGGGGCAGGCGCAACAGTTATTATTAATTATAATAACAGTAAAGAGAGTGCCGAAAACCTTGCCCGTGAAATAAATCTGTCAGGCGGTAAAGCGATAGCTATAAAAGCCGATCTTTCTAATGCTCAAGAAGTTACCGACTTATTTAAACAGATCCATAACCAAATTGGCGATATTGATATTTTGATTAATAACGCAGGTATGGCAAAGCCCCAACCCTCCGAAAGCATTCGTATCGATGATTGGTCGGAGGTATTGAATATTAACCTTACCTCGGCTTTTTTAACCATACAAGCAGCCGTACCAGCCATGAAACAAAAAAATTATGGTCGCATTATCAATATTTCGTCGGTTGCGGCGCAAACAGGTGGCGTAATTGGCCCTCATTACGCAGCTTCAAAAGCAGGTATGCTTGGCCTTACCCATTCTTATGCCGCTTTACTGGCCGGGTATGGTATCACGGTAAATGCTATCGCCCCTGCGTTATTGGAAACCGGTATGATTGCTGATAACGATAAAATCACTCCCGATGTAATTCCCATAAAACGTTTTGGCCAACCCGAAGAAGTGGCTGATGTAGCACTTTTACTGGCTTGTAACGGCTATGTAAGTGGACAAACCATTAACGTGAACGGCGGCGTGTACATGAGTTAGCTTTTAATGATGTTACCTGTATCACCGCATATTGAGTAATCATAATATTACCCTTTATTGTATTTTCGGTAGCACGGTTTAATTACATTTGACAATTAATTTGAGTTAATGAAGAGATATTTTACTTTATTGTTAAGCGTAGTGTGGTTTACCGCTTTAAGCCAGGTTGATACCACCCAGCAAATCATCAAAGGCCGTAAGAATAGCTTATTGCAACAAAAGAAGCCCTATGTGATCATGATATCGGTTGATGGTATGCGTTATGATTATGCCAAAAAATACCAGGCAAAAAACTTATTAGCTTTAGGACGAACGGGTACTATGGCTACATCAATGATCCCCTCTTACCCTTCGGTAACCTTCCCCAACCATTATACATTAGTTACCGGGCTTTACCCTTCACATCACGGTATGGTTGGCAACAGGTATTACGACCGTAAGTTCAAAGAAATTTACACCACGCGGGGCAAACCTGTTGTAGAAGGCAAATGGTATGGCGGCACTCCACTCTGGGTTTTAGCCGAGCAGCAGCAAATGCTTACGGCCAGCTTCTACTGGGTAGGCTCCGAAGCCCCCATCAAAGGAATTTACCCTACCTATTATTATAAGTATAACGAAAAAATCGGGATTAACGACCGTATTAAAACGGTTGTTAACTGGTTAAAATTACCACCGGCAAGCCGTCCGCATTTTATAACATTTTATTTCCCGGAGGTTGACCATGCCGGCCATAAGTTTGGACCCAACGCCCCCGAAACACGCGATGCCGTGTTGTTTATAGATTCGGCTGTTAACCAGTTGAACAAAGCCGTGAAAGCAACAGGACTTAAAGTAAACTTTATATTAGTAGCCGACCACGGCATGACCAACATTGATGGCAATCATACCTTATCGGTACCGGCATCAATAGATACCGCTAAGTTTAAAATATTAAACGAGGGAGAACTGGTACAAATTTACGCCAAAGACACTTCTGCCACACTGGCTACCTATCAGGAACTGAAAAAACAAGCCAAAGATTATAGCGTTTATTTACGCGCTAATACGCCGTTAAGCTGGCACTACAATACCGCTAACGACCGCTATAACCGTATTGCAGATATTTTATTGATACCTCAGCATCCTAAAATCTTCACATCCGGTTCGCGTAAACCTAATCCTGGTGCACATGGTTACGACCCTGCACTGGTTAAGGATATGCATGCTACTTTTTTATCATGGGGACCTGGGTTTAAAAGCAATTTAACAATACCTACTTTCCAAAACGTGGAGATCTATCCGGTGGTAACGCAGTTGCTGGGCTTAAAAATTACACAGCCGGTTGATGGCACCAAGCGCTTAGCGCATAAGATCCTGAAGAAGTAAGCACTTCTCAATTGTGTTACTAATCCTATGAAATTTTAGTATCATTGGTAATTATCCTATGATACCTGAATGAATAAAAACAATTATGACGATTTTTACCGGCAATTATATGCCGATGGATTTATTAGCAATACGTCTTTTGCCCAAATCAAGCAACAAAAATCAAACCCGCTTTTTTCTGTACACTGGGAAATAAAGACTATTATATACCTGGGTATATTATTGCTTACCGGCGGCATAGGTATCCTGGTTTATAAAAACATCGATACCATTGGGCACCAGGTAATTTTACTGTTTATTGCCTTGTTAAGCGGTGGCTGTATCAGCTACTGCTTTAAACACAAAAAGCCGTTCAGCACAGCCAAAGTTCAAACGCCAAATACTTTTTTTGATTACGTACTACTATTAGGCACCATTAGCCTGGTGACTTTTGTAGGTTACATACAGTACCAGTATAATGTATTTGGCAATAACTACGGCATGGCAACTTTTATACCCATGCTGGCCTTATTTTATATTGCTTACAGTTTCGATCATGTAGGTATCCTCAACATGGCTATCGCCAACTTAGGTGTTTGGATGGGCGTAACGGTAACACCAAAACAACTGCTTTCAGCAGGCAACTTTAATAGCCAAAGCATCATCGGCACTTACTTAAGTTTCGGACTTTTGCTTCTACTTTTTGCGTGGCTAAGCCAAAAGTTAATCATTAAAAAGCATTTTAAATTCAGCTATCAGCATTATGGCATTCATGTAAGTTTTGTATCGCTTTTGGCTGGATACTTTTTCAATTATGAGAGCGCAGCTTCCATGTTATGGCTTCTTGGATTGTTTGTATTAGCCACAGCCTTATATTACGATGCTTTTAAAGAAAAATCCTTTTATTTTTTACTATTAGCAGTGCTATACAGCTACTTTGCTGTAAGCTGCATATTAGTACGCGGACTTGTTGCATTGAATGATATCGGCGCATATTACCTGTTATTCATGTACTTTATTGGGTCGGCCATTGGGCTTATATTCCTATTGATCCACCTTAATAAAAAAATCAAATCCGCATGATCATTTACAACAAAACATGGCTTAATAATTTGCAACTGCACAACCAATTTGAGAAAGACGAAGATACGGGTTGCCTTACCGAAGCTGAAGTTAAACTATTAAAGGAAAAATACCCGGTCGGTTTTTACATGCCGGGTATTGTGATACGTATTGGGCTATTTATTCTTACGGTAATTATTGTCACATTTTCAGTTGGGTTAGTAAGCTTATTTTTAGCCGAAGCCCGTGTAATAGATAATTTTGGATGGCCGTTAGTGTTAGGCGTGGCCGGATATTTTTTGTTGGAATACATGGTTAAACAAAATCGTTATTATCAATCGGGTGTGGATGAGGCTTTGCTCTGGATAACCGCCGGACTGCTAACCGGCGGTTTTAACTGGATGCTTTTCACTATAGATGATAAGCAAAGCTATCATATACCTATCAGTGCTTTTGTATTGGTGCTAAGCAGCTACTTAACCCTGCGTTTCGCCGATTTGCTGATGAGCGCCATTGCATGCCTGTCATCCCTGGCGTTGGTATTTTTTATTTGGAACAAATTCGGTTCTTTTGGTATGGCAACCATGCCATTTATTATGATGATAGCATCGGCTGCTATATACTATGCTGCAATCAAATTAAGCGAGATACCTGAAGCTATACACTACGATAGGTGCCTTAGTATAGCACAAATTTTAACTCTAATTACGCTTTACCTGAGCGGTAATTACTATGTAGTGCAAGCGTTAAGTACCGAACTTACCGGGGCTCCACCCGGCACACCGGTACCATTTGGCTATATATTTTGGGCATGTACCATGCTGTTTCCATTTGCGTACCTATATATTGGCCTTAAAAACAAAAATTTAATACTTATACGCACAGGCCTGTTGTTAATAGCAGGTGCCATATTTACTTTCAGGAATTACTACCATGTGCTACCGCTTGAAGTTGCATTTGCTATAGGTGGATGTGCGTTGCTGGCCATAAGCTATGCAATAATTAAATATTTAAAAACTCCCAAACACGGTTTTACCTATACAGCAATTAACCGTAAAAACTTATTAGATCATTTAAACGTAGAATCACTTGTTATTGGTGAGACCTTTGCCAATACAAGCAATACACCGGCAGGTCCCGAAAGTCCGTTTGGCGGTGGAAATTCGGCTGGTGGTGGTTCCAGCAGTGCTTATTAATTACTAATACTAAATTTCAGGTGAATAGATCAAATTTAATCCGATAGGCATTAATAATATTATCCTTCAATTCACAGTACTTGTTCCATCAAAATACGTTAAAAAAGAAAATCCGAGGCATTTACACCCAGGATTTTCTTTCTCACTTACTGACTGCTTATTTCGCCGCTTGTAGCAGCCGGGCGCTTATTGTTATGCTCGGTATCTCGTTCTATTTCTAATATATCTACCGGTTGCGAAAAATCACCCAGTAAATACTTTACAAAATAGTCACTCTTTTGCCAAAAGAAATACTCCGTCATATCGCCATAAGCATGGCGCTGACCGGGTAACAGCACATAATCAAACCGCTTATTGGCTTTTATAAGCGCGTTAATTACCCGTACCGTACCGGAAGGATTTACGTTATTATCTATCTCTCCTGTAGACAACATCAGGCGACCTTTCAAATTTTTAGCCAAATCCTGGTTTTTATCAATAGCATACTGAAAGGTAGTATCGCCTTTCGGGGTAATCGTTTCTTTTACGCCATGGTGCTTTTCGCTCCACCAGCGGTTATAAATACTGTTATCATGATTACCCGATTCGGACACGGCCACTTTATAAAAATCCGGGTAAACCAGTATAGCAGCGGTAGACATAAAGCCGCCACCCGAGTGCCCGGTAATACCCACGCGGTTAATATCAATAAAAGCATACTTATCGGCTAATTGTTCAACCGTAGCTTTTTTATCAGCTAAACCATAATCGCGCAGGTTACCATAACCGTAAGTATGATACCATTTACTACGGCCCGGATTACCACCCCGGTTACCCACCGTTACCACAATAAAGCCTAATTGCGCTAACCTGTCCACGTTGTTCATGCTCAAACTGAAAGCCTTATTTACTGCCTCCGTTTGCGGACCCGGATATACGTATTCTATAACGGGATATTTCTTAGTGGCATCAAAATCAAACGGTTTGTACATTACCCCATATAAGTCGGTCACGCCATCATCGGCCTTAACATTAAACGGCTCGGGAAATTTATAGCCTGAAGCCATTAATCCGCTTAAATCGGTAGCTTCGAGATCCATTAACTTATGGCCCGAATTATCGAACAATACCGATTTTGGTGCGGCATTAACTCTTGAAGCCGTATTTACAAAATAGTGGCTATCATCGCTCATACTGATTACATTATCGAAATTACCCGCATTCAATAATTCCAGGCGACTTCCGTCAAAATTGATGCGGTACAAATGCATGTAATAAGGATCTTGCGCCTCGCGGCCGGATGCCGTAAAGTATAACACACGGTTCTTTTGGTCGATATTTACTATATCCTCGCAATGGAAAGAACCAGAAGTGATCTGATTTTTCAATTTACCATTTTCATCGTATAAATAAAAATGCGCCCAGCCGTCACGTTCCGACCATTCAATCAATTCTTTGCCATCATTCACTAAGCCGGGGCGGGTAATTTCCACATAAGTATTCATACGCTCCTCTGTAAGTACCTTAACTGCACCAGTATTAATCTCAACTGTACAAACGTCAATCCTTTTCAGATCGCGGCCCGTGCGATAGAAATAAAACTTGCTGTTAGTACCTAACCATACCGAAGGGCGAAACTCATCATCACGGTTCTTTTGCAGTACCGGTGCCGGCCAGGTAGATAATTCCTGATCTTTAAATAACGAAACGTTGAGCTTTTTTGAAGTTTTAGCAGTAAAATCAAACAATAAGAGCTCACGTACAGGTGCTTCCTTTTCGCCTGGCATTTGGTATTTATAAGTTTCAATAGTTGGGCGTGGCATAGCTATGCTGTTAATTACCCAAAGATCTTTCACCCTGCGCGAATCGGTGCGCGACATCACAAAGTGTTTTGAATCGGGCGACCACAACACTTGTGTCCCTTTTCTCTTTTTAGCATTCTTCTCGCGCTCTACGTTAGTCTCGTTGCCAAAGCCACTCCCATAATCGTAAAACTCAACACCATCCTTAGTAAGCTGGTGCTCCACAATGGTGCTATCGTCTTCATTCTTTAAGGCCTTTTTATAGTTGGCCTTATCCATCCAGTATAGGTTAAACTTACGGGCGAATATTATCGCCGAACTATCGGGGGCAATGGATGCCCACGTGGGTTTCGGCTTTACTTTTTCGTAGTTCTTCAGTTCAATCAAATTTTGGTTTTGAAGATCGTATTGAAAATAAAAAGTTTTCTTTTCCAGCGAGTCGGCCGCTTTTTTATCCTTGCGGTCTTTCTTTAGCTGATCTATTGTGCTTTTAAGCTCAAACTGGATCAGCTTTTCATCCTTGGTAAATTTCAGGTTTTCGATAGGCAAATGCTGCGCATCAAATGGGTCTTTTACAATTAGCGTAATGGCAGCCGCCAGCTTTTCGGGGTTGAACAATGGCTTTTTACTTCGTGATGAAGGGTCTACTATATACCATTGTTTACCATTGCCGGTTTCGTACATATACCAAAACCTGTTGGAGCCTTTTAACCAATGCGGATCTACCGAGGTACTGAACACCATCTTTTTAATTTTGGCAGGGGAAAACCTGGCAGCGAGCTGATAATTGCCTTTTGCATACGGAACAGCCAACATATTATTTACAGGCACCTGTGAATACACCTGTACGTATAATAATGTAGCCGCTGTTAACGAGTAAAATATCTTCATAAGCGTTAGTTGTAAAAACTTAGCGGGAAGATATTTAAAAAAAGCCGGTAAGCAAAAAGAGGCACATTAAAATAGTGCCTCATTACTGTATTGTTACAAACGGTCCAGCTTATTTATCTAAATATTTAAAAATAGCCATCAAGTCTTCTTCGCCCAAACCAGATGCCTGAGCTTCCTTAAAAGTATCGAACAAAGGCGTACTCAGCGGAGCTTCTAAACCTTGTTCTTTAGCAAGGCGCAGGTCTTTTACAATATGCTTTAACGCAAATGCCGCCGGAAACTCTCCTTTTAATATAGCGGGTGATTTGAGTTTAGTGATGCCGCTCCCCACCGCGCCTTCGTTAATTATGGTGAGCATGTCTTCGGTTTTAACGCCATTGGCTTTGGCAAATAATACCGTTTCGGCCAGGCTTTGAATGTTTATTGCTAAAAAGTAATTGATAGCTAATTTGGCGGCAGCACCTACCCCTACCGGCCCGGTATGGATGCTCATTTTGCCAAGCACGTCCAGCAGCGGCTGAGCCTTTTCATAAGCCTCAAGAGTACCACCTGCCAATATGATCAGTGTACCATCCTGAGCAGGTTTTACACTGCCCGATACGGGTGTTTCTAAAAATAAAGCACCTTGCTTTTGGCAACACTCATCCAAATAAAGTGATGTTTTTGGGGATACGGTACTTACGTGGATAAACAGTTTGCCTTCCGCATTTCCAGACAGCAAGCCGTCCCGGGTGTTAAACAATTGCTTTGCGGCCTCATCATCAGATACCATTACAAAGATCACTTCATTATCGGTAGCCAAAGCCTGTAAACCTGCCGCCGATTGGGCTCCGGCTTTTACAACATCGCTTTCTTTATTGCGGGTGCGGTTATACACCTGTACCGGGTAACCTGCTTTAAGCAAATTGTTAACCATGGGTACGCCCATGTTGCCTAAACCTGCCCATCCAATTCTGGTAGTTTTCATATTGTGTTTATATAAAATTGATGAACAAATAGAAGCTTTATAAGTTTAAACTTCAACACTAAATTATGAACTTCAATAAAAAACTGATAACGCTGATATTATGCATTACCGGCTGTAAAAGTTACGCGCAATTAACCGAAACGCAGGGATGGGTATTTATTACGCACACGCAAACACTTAACAAGAAGTTTGACCTGCTTGCAGATGCACAGATACGATCGGCCAACCGTTTCAATTATTTTAATACGATGCTACTACGCAGTGCTATTAATTATAACTTCAACAAAAAGCACTCGGCAGCCATAGGTTACGCCTACAAACGCGACTGGGAGCACGAACCCGCAGGAATAATTATAAAGTTGGAGAACAGGGTTTATGAACAATACTTATACAATTTTAAGTATCATAGTACCGAAATTACCTTACGTGCCCGCCTGGAACAGCGCTGGATAAACGAGGATATGGTTAAATTTTCACAGCGTTCGAGAGCATTCATTAGTGCGCAAATTCCGCTAATTGCCGATACTGCGTTTACCAAAGGATTGTACATGGGTTTACAAAACGAAATTTTTTTAAATGTACAGCATAAAGAGCGGGTTAACAATCACTTCTTCGACCAAAACCGATCGTTTTTTTCCATAGGTTACCGGTGGAATAAGAAGATAGATACAGAAATTGGCTACCAATATTGGTATCAAAAAGAGATGGATAATGATTATCGCCGCAACGTTATACAGGTAATGATAACCACAAATTTCTAAATTGATTTGAGCAGGATGTTTTTATGTTAAATAATTAAAAATTTTATACAATTAGTTATCAATATCTTACAACTTATAATTGTAATATATATATTACATAATAATAACTAACGTAACATTACGTGTACTTTTATCGTATATTGCTGTTCCTACTGTAAATAACTCCACAGCAAATATGCCCTTTAACGAATTTTATAAAATTCGGTCGATGGAAAGGTTTTTGAACCTGAACGTAAGCCGGGAAAATGAGCTGCAGAACATTGTGACCCTCGCAGCAGAAGCATGCCAAACCCGGGCCGCTTTCCTTGTTTTTTTAGATGAGGGCAAATTAAAACATCAGTTTAGGTATGGTTTTGTAGCTGATGTTATACCAAAGGATATGTCCTTTTGGAATATAGATTTACAGGATACTCAGGTACGCATTATTAACGATCTTACTAAAAGTACCGAGTTTGCGCAACATCCTTTAGTACTAAGTGCCCCCCACCTGCGCTTTTACGCCGGTGTGCCACTTATTACTCATGATAAACAGAACATTGGCAGTTTATACGTTTTAGGCCAGGAGGCCAAAATATTATCCGAACGGCGTAAAAACATGCTGCATTTGCTCTCGCAGCAAGCCGTAAATATGATCGAATTTGAATCAAGCCTGAAGATCCTAAAAGAACAGTTTGCTGAAGCCAAAAACTCGGAAAACAAATTGCGTTCGTTCTTTGAAAGTTCAAAATCTAGCCATTTGCTTATAGGCCTCAATATGGAGGTCATTACTTTTAACAAAACATTCAGAGATATTTCATTTGCCATTTTTGGTAGAGAAATAGTTGCTGGTGTTAATGCGGTAGATTTTATATATGGCAGCTATGTTGATGATTTCATCCGTCATGTAAAAACAGCACTCAACGGCGAAACCGTACAGCACGAACGCCTTGTTAAATTTGACGGATTAGAACCCCGTTGGGCTAAAATAACTTATAATCCAACTTATAATGGTGAAGGCCGGATTATAGGGGTTTCTTTTAATAGTACCGATATAACCGAACGGAAAAGAAATGAAGAAAAAATAATTTCTCAAAACCAAGCGCTTCGTAAAATAGCTTACCTGCAATCGCATGAATTACGAAAACCCGTTGCTTCCATATTAGGTTTAATGCATTTGCTGAAGCTTGAAGAGACCGGTCCTAAATCGCAAATATTGCAAATGATGGAAAAGGCCGTGCTGGAACTTGATGAAACCATACACCACATTGTAAAAAGCACCGAAACCCAAACCGAACAAGACCCATTTCCCGAAAATTACACCTTTTAACAAACCGTATTTACCACAGTACATTATTACTATGTTTGTTTAACTTTAAAACAAACAATGAAGCAAACACAAAGCCTTTACGAAATAACAGTTGCACAGCGCCTCAAATCAATTATAGGAGGTTCACTGGGTAATTTGGTAGAATGGTACGATTGGTATGTGTATTCCGCTTTCTCCTTATATTTCGCCGCTTCTTTTTTTCCCTCGGCTAATAATACGGCGCAATTGCTTAATACTGCCGGCATTTTTGCCATAGGTTTTTTAATGCGGCCGGTAGGCGGCTGGTTAATGGGAACTTACGCCGACAGGCACGGCCGCAAAAAAGCACTTACCGCATCTATCCTGCTCATGAGCTTGGGGTCTCTCATCATCACTTTCGTGCCCGGCTATCATCAAATAGGTATAGCTGCGCCTATATTACTGGTATTGGCGCGTATTATACAGGGCTTGAGCGTGGGTGGAGAATACGGTACCAGCGCCACCTACCTGAGCGAAATGGCCGCTAAACACAATCGTGGCTTTTACTCCAGCTTTCAGTATGTAACACTAATTATGGGGCAATTGATAGCCCTTGGTGTACTGATATTACTGCAACATTTTTTTTTAAATGAACAACAACTGCACGATTGGGGCTGGCGTATTCCGTTTGGTATTGGCGCGGTACTGGCCATTAGCGTTATGTTTTTACGGCGCACTTTGCATGAATCGGCCTCGTTTAAAGATGAGCGAGCGCATAATGCAGCCCGTGGAACTATCAAAGCTTTAATGCAGCACCCGCGAGCGGTGCTAACTGTAATTGGCTTAACGTTGGGCGGCACGGTTGCCTTTTACACCTTTACTACCTATATGCAAAAATTTCTGGTGAACACATCGGGGTTTTCCAAAACCGATGCTACGCTGATATCAACCCTTACACTCGTAATATTTATGTTATTGCAGCCTTTATTTGGAGCCCTCTCCGACCGTATTGGCCGTAGACCGCTGCTTATATCATTTGGTGTGTTGGGTACGTTGTGCACCATTCCGTTACTTAATAATTTGAGCCATGCTACCGATAAATGGATAGCTTTCGCACTAATTTTAATGGCCTTGATTATAGTTAGCGGCTATACTTCAATTAATGCCGTGGTAAAGGCCGAGCTATTCCCGGCCGAAGTGCGGGCTTTGGGCGTAGGCTTTCCTTACGCCATAGCAGTATCGTTATTTGGGGGTACGGCCGAATATATCGCTCTTTGGTTTAAACAAGCCGGGCATGCACAATGGTTTTACTATTATGTAACCGGCTGCATAGCCATATCTCTGTTTATTTACATTTTTATGCGCGATACGCATAAGCATTCTAAAATAGAGGACACCGATCATTATATCGATACGTTTAATACAGATTTGTAGAGGTTTAGGTAATACGCAGTATGGGTTTCATTGGCACCGCACCAATAAACGCTATCAAACCTATAATCAACTACCCTACCACCCTACCCACCTTATTTTACCTTTATACCGGTCATCATCGGCCACAAGCTGGTACTCCATGGCCGGCCTGTTCTTTACCAATCCGTAGTATATGAGGTCTTTGCCTATGTTATCTGTAAAAAATATGAGTTTATTGGTACGGCTCCAACGGGCATAATAAATATAATCGGCCTGTGGGTTGGCTATAAAGTAGTTACCATATTTAGGGATGGCACCTTTTGCCGGTATGATGGATAAATGCATAAATCCTGCTTTTTTACCCTTTCCATAGCGGTAAACAACCAGTTCATGCTTCCTGTCAGGAGAGGTTTCTCTATAATTAAGCTTCAAACTATCACCTTGCTCAATAAAGTCATTAGCCAGGGCTTTAACATAAACCCCGTTAATGATGGTATCTTTAACTGTAACTTTTCTTCCTTTACGTATGGAGGGTATTACATCATACATGGCAGTTACACTATTTTCACCGGTCCATTTTAAATGGGTAAGCACCCGTGGTAAGGTATAATGCGCTAAATTACCAGCAGTGTCTTTAGTATTGATGATGGCCGTACCGCTCACATGGTAATCGAACGGACCTTTATGGCTGGCATAATCTATCAGTAATTTGGTCTTACCGGGCGAGTAGGTACGGCTGTATTCTTTGTAGTCCTCATCCTTCATATAAGCACTATCGGCTTTATTGGCATTGCACGATATGATAAATGAACAAATGATAATATAAGCAAGCGAGTATTTAAAGATCATCATACAAAGTAATAATTGGCAAATGAAAAGATTTAATTGCTGACTTGAGCGCAAATTATTTTATTTCTTATAAAAGTGAGGTAATCAGTATAGTGCATCCTTTTTACATCCTTTCAGCAATACATAAAATTACACATCTTTGCAGCATGAGTAAGCTGTGGCAAAAAACTACAAACGTTAATGAATTGGTTGAAAACTTCACCGTTGGCCGCGACCGCGAGTTTGACCGGCAAATGGCCGCTTTTGACGTATTAGGCTCCCTGGCACACACACAAATGCTGCAAACCATTGGATTGATGAGCACCGATGACCTTCAACTGGTACAGGCCCAATTGAAGAGTATTTACAAAGATATACAGGCTGGTGACTTTGAAATTGAAACCGGTGTAGAAGATGTACACTCACAGGTAGAAATGTTGCTCACCCGCCGCATTGGCGATGCCGGTAAAAAAATTCATAGTGGCCGCTCCCGTAACGATCAGGTTTTGGTTGACCTGAAACTCTTTTTCCGCCACCAATTACAGCAGGTTGTTGAGGAAGTGGAGCAGTTATTTACTTTACTGATACAACTAAGCGAAAAATATAAAGCCGTATTACTGCCTGGTTACACACATTTACAAGTAGCTATGCCGTCATCATTCGGGTTGTGGTTTGGCGCTTATGCCGAAAGCCTGGCCGATGACCTGGAACTTGTACTGGCCGCTTACAAAATCACCAATAAAAACCCTTTGGGTTCGGCAGCAGGATATGGCTCATCTTTTCCACTTAACCGCACCTTAACTACCCAGTTATTAGGTTTTGATAGCTTAAACTATAACGTTGTTTACGCACAAATGGGGCGTGGCAAAACCGAACGTATTATAGCACAGGCGCTATCGGCCGTGGCGGCTACGCTGGCCCGTATGGCAATGGACCAAACTCTGTATCTGAGCCAGAACTTTGCATTTGTAAGCTATCCCGAAAGTTTAACCACCGGCAGCAGCATTATGCCGCATAAAAAGAACCCCGATGTTTGGGAAATTATGCGTGGTAAAAGCAACCGCCTGCAAGCCCTGCCCAACGATATTGCCCTTATAACCACCAACCTGCCATCGGGTTATCACCGCGAAATGCAGCTATTGAAAGAGTTACTGTTCCCGGCATTTACCGAGCTTAAAAGCTGTTTACAAATGGCTAACTTTATGCTACAAAACATTACCGTAAAAACCAATATTTTAGATGAGGCCAAGTATGCATACCTTTTTAGCGTAGAAGAAGTAAACCGGCAGGTACTGGATGGCGTACCCTTTCGTGATGCATATAAACAAGTAGGATTGGCCATAGAGCAAGGCAATTTCAAACCAGAAAAAACAATTAATCATACCCATGAGGGTAGTATTGGAAATTTAATGAACGCCGAAATTACACAGGCCATGAATAGCCTTTTACAAAATTTTAATTTTGATAAAACGGCAGAAGCTATTGATAAACTGGTGAAATAATAGTTATGATTATTAGTGTGAGCTTGTGAAAGACTTTGCAAAGCGGCGAATGCTTCGACAGGTTCAGCATAACAATTCAGACATTTGATATTGCACCTTCAGAGGCCAGGAATTTTTATCTCAAACTAACAATTTTTAACCACAGCACCTTATTCAGGCATTTGCAATGCTAAACATACTTAACAACTAATAACTAACCCAATGAACGGACAAAACCGTAAAGACATCTATGCCGGCCTGGAAGTTGATGTTATACTTAAAAAAGACCAGCGCAGCGGTAACTTAACGCGTGGAATTGTGGAGCGCTTGCTTACCAGTTCGGCCTATCACTCCCGTGGAATTAAGGTTAGGCTGGAGGATGGACAGGTTGGGCGGGTTGCGCACATTGTAGAGGAGAACTAAACCAATGGCTATTTCCAAAACACATAAAATCCAAAAAAACATGCAGTATTACATGGATGCGCACCATCGTTTGCTGATTGCTTTGGTTGTAGCAGTTGTAATAACAAGCGTTTTTTACAAAAAATTATCAGGCCCTGAACTTATCCTGCTCACATGGATCTGCTTTGCATTTAGTTTGATCGTTCCGCAATGGTTTGTTATTTTTACTGCCCATCCTAAAGACGTAAAAAAAATAGCTAAGCTCGAAGACTCCAGCCGCACATTTATATTCCTTTTTGTCATCTTCGCGTCGTTAGTGAGCTTAGGAGCAATTATCTTTTTATTGAAATCGAACAAACACCTATTGCCGGCAGAGATCACCCAGCATGTATTACTGGCAACCGGTTCGGTTTTTACCTCGTGGTGGCTGGTGCATACCGTTTTTACGATGCGTTATGCACACTTATTTTACATTTCGGATGGCGACGATGCTACCAAACCTACGGGAGGATTACAATTTCCTGCCAATGAGCAGGAGCCCGATTACCTCGATTTTGTATATTTTTCCTTTGTTATAGGGATGACCTTCCAGGTATCTGATGTGGAAATATCTTCCAGGAAGATACGCCGTTTGGCCTTGTTGCATGCACTTATAGCTTTTGCCTTTAATACTGCCATTGTAGCTTTAAGTATTAATGTTATTTCGGGGTTAATAGCACAAAATTAATTGTGGTAAAAATTTAATTAACAATCATACATTCAGTAATTTTTATCTATCCTATTATAACCTAATGAAAATAAAAATTATAACTTATTAATATACCTGTTTAAATTATAAGTTACAATATTTTTACATAAGTAAATACTATAATATTTGTACATCATTTTAGTTAAGGTATATTTGCACCCAGGCTTTATGCAGTGAATTGCATTTGCAACTTGACCCCTAATTTTCTATTGATGTTGAAGCGTATATTAGTGTTGGATGATAATCAGGATATTTTGGAAGTGGTGAATGAGGTGCTTTCTTACGAAAATTTTGATGTACATACCACCTCCACAAGTGAAAATATTTTACAGGTAGCGCATGCCTATAACCCCGATTTGGTTATACTCGATTTTTTACTTGGTGACGCAAACGGCGGTGAAATTTGCAAGCAATTTAAAGCTGACGATAAATTAAGCCACATACCAGTAATTATTTTTTCAGCATACATTAACCGTGATGTTGATTATCCATCGTTCGGTTGCGAGGCTGTTATATCCAAACCCTTTGATCTTACCGAACTGATAGAGAAAGTAACTCTTCTTACCGCCAGCAACTGATCCCCTTATTTAATAAGGTTTTTAACTTTACTTTAAATGTGTTTTTAACTATTTTGTGTATTGTATAATACACAATGCTGGAAGGTATATTTGCCATAGTATATAGTTGGGCAACACTTTACTATTTATATTTGAGATGACATCAATCTCAGTTTATAATTAATAATTAAAATAATTGCCATAATAAAAACATTAAATACTAACACATCCTGAAGGTTGGTAGATATTGAAATTTAAAAAACCTGCAAAAGTTCTGCAAGCTTTCCGTGTAACACGGTTGAAAATATGGTGTAAGCCAAAAATAATAAAACAAGCTGCCAGCCCGTAACCCCTATTTGTATGGAAATTGTTTTTGCTTGTAACAATTGAATATTGACTGACCGCTAATTTAAGTGAACTGGAATTGTATAGGTTGTGGCATGTTAATTGAACACTAATTAACATAAATATACAATTATGAGCAAGCGGATAATGATTATTGATGAAGACGTAATGGAACTCAACAGGTTATCGCAAATATTGGGTTGCCAGGGATATGATGTTTGCCCCTTATACCGCTCTTACAAAGTATTTAGCGAAATATCCAGATGCCACCCTGATTTGATATTAATGGATAGTATGCTTTCTGAAGTTGATAGTATGACGGTAAGTCGCGCGTTAAAAGCTATTGATACGGTAAAAGATATTCCGTTAATGATGATATCAGGAAAAGATTATAATAATTACACCTATGCGTTCCGTCAATCGGAAAATTTAAATTTAAGCAAAATTAAAACCGCCGATATATACGCTTTACTTAAAGATATTGAATTAAAACTGGCTTGTTAAGCTCTTTCAAACTACCAATCCATAACCCGGGTACGCATGCGTTTAATATAATGACGGATATCTAAAACTATGCCAGCAAAAAAATAGAACATAATTGGAAACCCCACCGCTAAAAAAGAAGAGTAAATAAAAAACAATCTGATTTTGGCTATGGAAATATTAAAGCGTTCGCCCAGATAGGTACATACCCCAAACGAATATCTTTCAAAAAAGGTTAAAATACGCTGCATCATATATTGCTTAAATTTAATATTTGATTCCCTACTCCACACTGCAAACATTTTTTGTGATCGCAATAGCTGCTCCTTAATTCCAGCAATGCCTGCGATTCAAATGCACTGTCAGCTTTAACACCCAGTTCTTTAAATTCGTTGATTATAAAATTATTTTCAACCGGCAAATTTTCCAGCAGTTCCAAACACCTGTCAACATAAGCAGGTATTTTCAAATAACTTCCATAGCTGTACAAAAACAAAGCCACCGTATTTAACAATAGCAGATCAATAGAAATATCACCAAAGTTTTTTATAAAGGGTTTCGATCCCACATCAAACCGGTAATGATCTCTCCAATACTCGTTAACTACAATATTACTAAAAAGTTTGCGTAATTGCACTACACTATCGGTCTCTAATATTTTAGAAAATAAATGGTTTGATTGAAAACTTAGCGCGGCAAATTGTGCAAGCCTGACAGTTGGAAAATTAGAAGGGCGTAAACGCATAAACTTCCACAAGTGTTTTTCAACAGGTACTAAACCGTATTTTTTCTGCAAAAAATGGTATTCTCCCCTCAATTCAACCGGGTAGGCATCGGTCAGGCTGCCTTCCAAAAAACCTGCTTGCCCAAAAATCAGGGCTTCAATTTGAAAAGCGCTGTTTTTATGTTTGGCCAATATAGTTTGCGGTAACGATTTGGCCAGCAGTTCAAACGGCAAAGCATTAATTTTAAACCCGAAATTGGCTGCTAAAAACTGGTAAAATGTTTCTTCCCAATTGCCCCGGTTATGTTGCAGGCTATTTATAACCACTTCTGATTTCTTTTGAAGCCGCTCAACCAGTACCCGTGTTAGCCAGTTGCGTATGGTAATACCATTAACGGTTTTAATGCTGCCTTCGCAAGGTATAATTTTCTGGTTACCGTACACCAGTTGATGGTAGCGTAAATACAGGCTTTCGGGTATGCGGTCAAATAATTCTAAAGTAGGTATGGCATTGCCATCGGGCAATAAAACTGGCTCATTATTATGGTACACTACATGTAGCACCACATTGCTGTAAGCATCATTATGGGTATGATTGTGCTTATGCCAGTCGCCCGCATTAATGTGAATTTCGGCATGTCCTGCCCAAAGCGTATCGCCTATACGGATGCGCACATCCTGAAAATCGGGCCCGGCATGGTGATTATGCACCCCAGCCGAAATTACTTCTAATGCCTCTCCATCGGTAGTTTGCAGATCCCGAAAATCGTACAGCTTAAATTTCCAGATGTGATGCAAAAAGTCTTCGTTGAAAAGCATCAACTAAATTAAATAAAAAGTGCAGACCCACAAGATGCTTTAGGCATAAGTTCGTATCCAAATAAATACTGTAACATTTAAGTTATATTTATGCAATTAAGCTTCTTTGCTTTACATTTAGTTGATAAAATTTTAACTTCCTAAAATGAATAAACTATTACTAACATTGGTATTTGCCGCGGTTGCTACCGGTTCCTTTGCACAAGGAAGGCCCGATAGTGCTGCCCGACGGGCCGCCATACCCGGTGGCTTTGCCGGTAATGCCGCAGCAGCCCCCCGAGCACAGCCTCGCCCCTACAAAAGCGTGATCACCGAAAAGGCTGTTAGCCGTAAGGGGTTATTTAAAACCCACAAAATAGATGATAAATACTATTTTGAGATTGGTGATAGTGTACTTAACCGCGATATATTAGTGGTAAACCGCATTGCCCGCGCAGGTGCCGAAGTACGTGCGGCCGATGGTTACGCCGGTGACCAAATTGGCAGTACCGTTATTAAGTTTGAAAAAGGACCTAATAACCGTATTTTTTTACGCAAGGTATCCTACAGTGTTTACAGCCCCGATAGTACAAAATCAATGTACCAGGCTGTACAACGCTCTAACATACAGGCTATTGCTGCCGCCTTTAATGTGGCAGCCTACTCGCCCGACTCGAAGGGCAGCGTTATTGATATGACCGATTACATTAACGGTGATAACGAGATCTTCTTTTTCAGTTCGCCACAAGCAAAGCAACGCATCCGCTTAGGTAACCTCGTGGCCGATCGCAGTTATATTGAAAATGTACGCAGCTACTATAATAACGTAGAAATTAGTACTGTAAAAACCTATGGCCTTTTGGCGGCTGCTTCGCCGTTTGGCCGTGGTGGTGGTGCCCCTGCCCCTACTGCTGGTGCTGCAAATGGTTCGGTAACGGTTGAACTAAACACCTCCATAGTAATATTGCCAAAAGTACCTATGAAAGGCCGTTACTTCGACCCCCGTGTTGGTTACTTTACCAGCAACTATACCGATTTTGACCTGAACCCGCAGGGAGTTAAAGATGTGCAGTTAATTGCCCGTTGGAGACTGGAGCCCAAAGCTGCCGATATGGCCAAATACAAACGAGGTGAATTAGTTGAACCTAAAAAACAAATTATTTATTACATAGACCCAACAACGCCTAAAAAATGGGTACCGTATTTAATAGCCGGTGTTAACGATTGGCAGGCCGCTTTTGAAAAAGCCGGTTTTAAAAACGCCATTGTAGCCAAAGTTGCCCCAACCAGCAAACAGGATTCAACCTGGAGTTTAGACGATGCCAGCCACTCGGTTATTGTTTACAAACCATCTGAAACAGAAAATGCCAGTGGTCCGCACATCTCCGATCCACGCAGCGGCGAGATCCTGGAAACGCATATCAACTGGTACCACAACGTTATGAAACTGGTACACGATTGGTACTTTACCCAAACGGCTGCTGTTGACCCGCGCGCCCGCAAAATGACTTTCGATGATAAACTGATGGGCGACCTGATCCGCTTCGTATCATCGCACGAAGTTGGCCATACCTTAGGTTTGCGTCATAACTATGGTTCAAGTTCTACCGTTCCGGTTGAAAAATTGCGCGATAAGGCTTATGTAGAGGCTAACGGTCACACCCCATCTATTATGGATTATGCTCGTTTTAACTATGTAGCTCAGCCGGAGGATAACATTTCGGCAAAAGGTTTATACCCTCGCATTGGCGATTACGATAAATGGGCTATTGAATGGGGTTACAAATATTTAGGCGATAAAGGTGCCGATGGAGAGAAAGAGGAGCTTAATAAGATGACTATCGAAAGCGCCAAAAATCGTCGTTTATGGTTTGGTACGGAAACTAATCCCGATGATCCGCACTCGCAAAATGAGGATTTAAGCGATAATGCTATGGTAGCCAGCGCATACGGTATTAAAAATCTGCAACGTATTGTAGTTAAACTACCTGAATGGACCAAAGAAAAAGGCGAAGGATATGACGACCTGGAAAACATGTACAACCAGCTGGTTACCCAATTTGGCCGCTACATGGGCCACGTAGCCAAAAACGTAGGTGGTATTTACGAAAACCCCAAAACTACCGACCAGGCCGGTACTGTGTATGAGTACACACCAGCCGCAACCCAGCGAGAAGCTATGGCATTTTTAGATAAGCAATTATTTACTACACCAACCTGGTTATTAAACCAAGCAGTGTTAAGCGATATTGGTACCAACCCGTTACAAGTTATTTATACCCGCCAGGATGCTGCTTTGAGCCGCTTGGTTACTCCACGCGTGCTAAACAAGTTAGTTGCCTTTGAGGCTGTTGACGGTGCAAAGGCTTACAAAGTCACCGACTTTATGGCCGATATGCAAAATATAATTTTCCGTGAGATCAAAAGCAACCAGGCTATTGACGTTTACCGTCGTAACCTGCAAAAACTGTATGTTGATAAGTTAATTGATATGGTTAAACCACCTGCACCCAACGCATTAGTACAAGTGGCTTTAGGTGGCCGTGGTGCCCCTGCCCGCGAGCTGGAGCAAACTGATGCCATATCGGTAGCCAAAGCACAACTGCGAGCTATTAACGCCATGATCAAATCAGCAAATATCTCTGATTCCATGAGCACTTACCATTTACAGGATCTTTCCGAACGCATTAGCGAAACATTAAATCCGAAGAGCTAAAACAATAAGTTTAGTTAATTAAACACAAAGCCGCCTCTGTTTGCAGAAGGCGGCTTTGTGTTTAAAACCGCTGTATGCTAACCATTAAGGGCCATGTTTATACCGAAGGTGTAATTTTTGCCAGCAATAATATAAACTATTTACAAGATATAAATCAGCAAGTTTTGGCCAGCAGGTAATTGTATATATTCCCAGCCCTGATATACACAGAATGAGGCCGCATCACTTTATACGGCCTGCGTTGTGTTTTGTAGGAATTTTCGCATGGCTTATCTAAAGTTCATTTCGGGCGCTAATAATAAATCTTTTTTCAAGTACTAATTTAAAATCATCTACATTTGCAGGTATAACTTCAGGCATGCAAGCCTAAAACCTATGGCAAATACCGATACGCTATATCATAACGCCCTGCAACTTTTAAAACAACTGATCGCAACACAATCTTTCAGTAAAGAAGAAGACCTGACAGCCGCTCTAATTGAAGATTTTTTTAACAAGCAAGGCGTAACTACACTACGCAAGCTTAACAATATATGGGCTTATAACCTGCATTTTGATGCAGCAAAGCCAACAATATTACTTAACTCACACCACGATACGGTAAAACCCAACTCGGGCTATACCCGAAACCCACTTGATCCTGCTATAGAAGATGGCAAGTTATATGGTTTAGGCAGTAATGATGCCGGTGGGTGCCTGGTATCGCTAATAGCTACATTTCTGCATTTTTATGATCAACCAAATCTGAAATATAACATCTGCATAGCCACGACTGCCGAAGAAGAAATTTCAGGCGTGAACGGACTGGAGCTCATTATACCTGATTTGGGTGCGCTGGAATTTGCCATAGTAGGCGAACCAACTCAAATGCAGTTAGCTGTTGCCGAACGCGGCTTAATGGTACTGGATTGTGTAGCCTACGGCAAATCGGGTCATGCTGCCCGCGAAGAAGGGGAAAATGCCATTTACAAAGCGCTGAATGATATTGAATGGTTTCGCAATTACCGTTTTGCCATAGAGTCGGAACTTTTCGGGCCTATAAAAATGTCGGTGACCATCATCAACGCAGGTTCGCAGCATAACGTGGTACCAGCTACGTGCAATTTTACGGTTGATGTACGGGTAACCGATGCATACCGCAACGAAGAAGTGCTGAACATTATTCAGCAGCAGGTGAGTTGCCAGGTAATACCCCGATCGGTTAGGCTCAAACCCTCGTCCATTGATAAAAATCATCCTATAGTACAAGCCGGCATAGCTTTAGGTCGCAGCACTTATGGGTCGCCTACCACATCAGACCAGGCACTGCTGGACATACCCTCGCTTAAAATGGGTCCGGGTAATTCGGCACGCTCACATACAGCCGATGAATTTGTTTACACACATGAGATACGCGAAGGAATTGAATTATACATTAAAATGCTTGAAAAGTTAATTTTATAAAGCGGCAAACACTTTTTAAACAATTATACATTAACTATCCTATGGAATTTGGTAAAGTAGCTATACCACAATTAGCCGAAATAGATTTTACTTTGCCCCCTGATGCCGATATAACCACCAGTGTGCTGGGTAAGGCAAAAAACGGTAAAACCCTGCAGGTTTATGTAGGCTGTTCCAGTTGGGCACAAAAAGTTTGGAAAGGTAATTTGTATCCGGCTAAAACTAAAGATACCGACTTTTTGCAGGAGTATGCCAGGCAGTTTAATATGATTGAACTCAATACTACACATTACCGTATGTATGATTCGGCTACCATAAGTAAGTGGAAAGATAAAGCAGCCGTAAATCCCGGATTTAAGTTTTGTCCCAAGGTTAATCAACTCATAAGCCACCTTAAAAAGCTGAAAGGTACTGATGAAATAACCACCAGCTTTTTAGAAAGTATGCTGGCTTTTGAAGATAAGCTGGGACCTATATTTTTACAGGTAAGCGATAGTTATTTACCCAAAAACTTTCCTGAGTTTAAAGCTTACCTCGAGAGCCTGCCTCGCGACCTGCCATTTTTTGCCGAACTCAGGCACCGCGAATGGTTTTCGCAATCGGTTAACCGCAATGCTGCTTTTGAACTGATGGAGCGACTGAATGTAGGTGCCATTATAACCGACACCGCCGGAAGGCGCGATGTGGTGCACATGACCCTTACCACACCACATGCCTTTATACGTTTTGTAGGCAACGCCCTGCACCCTACCGATTATGTAAGAATAGATGAATGGGTACACCGGGTTAAGCAATGGAGCAATGCAGGTTTACAATCGCTTTACTTTGGTATGCACCAGCCCGATGAATTGGCGGCACCCATATTATGCGATTACCTGATACAACGCCTTAACCAGGAATTACATTTAAACATTGCACGGCCAAAATTTTTATCGACCAACAATACATTGTTTTAATATAAATCTGGTAAAAAACGGATTTATTGTTTTGAAGTATAGTGAGAGCAGCCCCCTATAAATATATCAGTAAGGCAAGCCGTCTACTTATCTACGCCCCATTTTTTTGCCCATACCGGGTATTGGTTTAACACCTTTTGCGGATTATAGGTGTACCAGGCATATCCCGACCGCCGCTCACGCTCTACTTCTTTAAGAGCATATACTACCTTGCTATCGCGGTTACAAAACAAAGGACGATGGGTTTGTAATTCATAATAGCGTGTCCATATAGTTGGCGCGGTTAAATCTTGCACCACTACCCTATCAATATTTGAAACGGTGTACTGGCTGGTATCGGGGGCAGCAGGTATTACCTTTACCCTGATCCCTTGTATGGCCGACTCGTTAAACCAGTCAATTGCATGCTTAACCGACGTTTTTACCTCTTCCGAAGGGTTATCAATATCCATCAGTAACAATACAATACCGGCACTTTCGCCGTTGCAAATAGCCGGTGGTTCAAAGGCGCGGGCCCAGGCAGGTTTCAGGGTAACTTCATCATGCTGCTGGCACCAGGCTGTTATCTCACCAAAATCGTTAATTTGGGTGTTTAAAATGCAGCCTATCCCCTTTTGATAAGCTACTTCCACTTTCTTTTTTACAGCGTTATTTAAAAAGCTGTACAGCTTCTTGTTATCCTTAACCTCTTTAAGCAATTCCATAATCCCTGCAAATACATCATCATTATAGGTAATATGCCGGCTATAATTATTTTGCAACGGAAAATACTGAGGCCACCCTCCATTATTATACTGAGCAGCCATAATGTAATTTAAACCGTCAGTGGCAGCGGTGGCATACTTTTTAATTTTGGTGGCCTGGTAAATGCCAGCAAGGCAAGCCACATGGGTATAGCTGGTACCATTATCAAAAGTGGTGTTCAGGTTAGCTTTATCTTTGAAAAGACTATCTTTTTGATCGGAAGTTAGCACAGCCATCACATCATAATTTTTGGGCCAGCCTCCGTTGTTTTTTTGATAGAGCACTATATTATCGCCTACTGCAACGAGGTCGCTTGTTTTATATTTAGGCTGATTCTTTTTAGGATTAATCACATTGTGCTTATCCCTAATACCATACCAGTGACCGGCATTACTATCAAACGCGCGGGTATCTATCAAATAGCCGGAAACTTTATTTTGTGCATGGGCTAAGGAGCATAAAAACATGAAAGCGAATTGTATAGTCAGTATTTTCATAATTGGTAATTTTAAAGTTAACAATTTGATTGTTTCCTACATAACTCATGAGCGTATTTGTAAAGCAAATTATGTAACAACAGCGTGACTCTGTAAAAACTCATTATTTTATTATATTGGCCTTATGAAATGCAAACTCAACTCATTAACCCTTGTACCGGCTATCGTACTCATGCTTTCTTCGGGTTTGGTACAGGCGCAAAACGCTGTGGTAGACCAAATTGTTAAAGAAGGCAGCGAAAACTCTCAGTTGCAAAAACTTGCGCATGAACTGATTGACGGCGTAGGACCGCGCTTGGTAGGCACCCCTCAAATGCTTAAAGCAAATGAATGGGCTGTAGCTAAATACAAAAGCTGGGGTGTAACTGCACGCAACGAAAAATGGGGTGAATGGCGCGGCTGGGAAAGAGGCATTTCACACCTGGACATGGTTTACCCAAGGGTAAAATCATTAGAGGGTACACAACTGGCCTGGAGCCCGGGCATGGGCGATAAAACCGTTACCGCCGAAATGGTGATACTCCCCGACCTGGCCGATTCTGCCGCTTTTCAAAAATGGCTCCCTATAGTTAAAGGTAAGTTTATAATGATTTCCATGGCTCAGCCAACCGGCCGCCCTGATGATAACTGGCAGCAATATGCCACCAAGGCATCATTTGAAAGCATGAAGACAGACCGTACCGCCCAAACTGATGCATGGCGTAAACGTATTACCAAAACCGGTTTTAACGCCCGTACCCTGCCTGTAGCTTTAGAAAATGCCGGGGCTGCAGGTATCATCACCAGTAACTGGTCGGCGGGTTTTGGTGTAGATAAGATCTTCAGTGCTTATACCAAAAAAGTACCTACCGTTGATATAGCCTTGGAAGATTATGGCTTACTATACCGCTTAACCGAGTCGGGCGTTAAGCCCCGTATTAGCGTACATACCGAATCGAAAGAACTGGGTGTAGTACCAACCTTCAACACCATTGCCGAGATCAAAGGCAAGCAAAAACCCGATGAATACGTTATGCTATCGGCCCACTTTGATTCGTGGGATGGCGGAACCGGCGCAACCGATAACGGTACCGGCACCTTAACCATGATGGAGGCTATGCGCATCTTGAAAAAAATCTATCCTAACCCTAAACGCACCATTTTGGTAGGTCACTGGGGCAGTGAAGAACAAGGACTGAATGGCTCCCGCGCGTTTGTGGAAGACCACCCAGAAATCGTAAAAAACCTGCAGGCCCTGTTCAACCAGGATAACGGAACCGGCCGTGTGGTAAACATTGGAGGTCAGGGTTATGCCAAAGCCAGCGAATACATAACACGCTGGTTGGCTGCAGTACCATCAAATATCCGCGATTCTATTAAAACCAATTTCCCTGGCGTGCCAGGTGCGGGTGGATCCGATTTTGCTTCCTTTGTAGCTGTGGGCGCACCTGGTTTCTCGTTAAGCTCGTTAGGCTGGAGCTATGGCAATTATACCTGGCACACCAACCGCGATACCTATGATAAAATTGTTTTCGATGATGTGCGTAACAACGCTATTTTAACCGCCATACTGGTTTACATGGCCTGCGAAGATCCGCAAAGAACATCAACCGAAAGAGCCCCGTTAGGTAATAACCCACGTACCGGCCAGCCTATGGTTTGGCCTGTACAGGTGAAGGCTACCCGTCGCGGCGGGCTGGATCAGTAACCATACAGCATCACAAACATTAGCGGGCATTATTTATAGTCCGCTTTTTTTGTGCCTATATTTATAATAAATACGAGTTTTATTTAATTTTTCACGTGCTTATGAAAAATGAAGAAATATGAGGTTTTATGAAGAAAACCGAATATATTTTGAAACTATATAAATATTAATTGGAGGAAGTTACGGCTCGCTTATTCTATTTTCACAAATAAGTAACCACAATTAGGTGTTAATTTATTACAAAAAATAATTCCTACATTACATATCTATTCAATTAATCATCAAAAGCAAAACCTACAAAAAATACGGTCTATGCTTATATTTGCCCACTACATCATATATTTTGTAATTACCTAAGGAAACTTAATGGGGATGGATATTCATAAAGGTCAGTTACGCACAGTTAACGTAATGCGCTACGTTACCCCGTTGCGCGAAGGTGGTTCACTCCCTGCAATTGCCGAGGCCGACGATGAGTTTTTGTACGTGCTTAAATTTAGAGGGGCCGGCCAGGGTGTAAAAGCACTGGTTGCCGAATTATTGGGCGGTGAAATTGCGCGCACCCTGGGTTTTAAAATACCCGAGCTGGTATTTGCCAACCTGGATACCGCTTTTGGACGCACCGAGCCTGATGAAGAAATACAAGACCTGCTGAAAGCCAGCACGGGTTTAAACCTGGCGCTTCACTACCTGTCGGGTGCTATTACATACGACCCTACCGTCAACCGTTTAAGCGGTAAGCTATCTTCGCAAATTGTATGGCTGGATTGCCTGTTAACCAATGTAGACCGTACACCACGCAACACCAACATGCTGATGTGGCATCAAGAGCTTTGGCTGATAGATCATGGAGCTGCCCTATACTTTCATCACTCGTGGCATAACTGGGAAGAACAGGCCAAGCGCCCTTTTGCACAGGTGAAAGACCATGTGTTACTTCCCTGGGCCGATGAACTGGAAACAGTAGACACTGAGTTTAAAGCCATACTCACCAGTGAACGTATCCGTGCCATTGTTAACCTGCTGCCAGACGACTGGCTGATTGATGCTTGCTCAGAAGACTTGGCCGAACAGCGACGTGAGGTTTATTACCAGTTTTTAACCACGCGTTTATCCGCATCAATAAACTTTATAAACGAAGCACAACATGCCAGAGCATCAATTATTTGAGTACGCCGTAATACGCGCCGTACCCAGGGTGGAGCGCGAGGAGTTTTTAAACATAGGCGTAATATTGTATTGCTCCAGGCTTAAATTTTTGCAATGTATATATACAATTGATGAGCAGCGGTTGCAAACCTTTTGCAAACAACTGCATTTACCCGATTTGGCTGCTAACTTACATTCCTTTGAGCAAATTTGCCTGGGTACCCTACAAGGTGGTCCTATTGGCAAATTGGATGCTGCATCTCGTTTCAGGTGGTTAACTGCTACCCGCAGTACGGTGGTACAGGCATCTAAAGTACACCCGGGCTTTACAGCCAATGCCCCGGCAACATTACAGCGGTTACATGCCCAGCTGGTTCTATAAATAATTGTCATGAAGTTATCTCCAAATTCGCCGCTGCAAACATTAATGGATACTATGCCCCAGCAAGGCACGGTAACCTGGATAGGCATCAGGCCCGGGCGCAGAGAACCATTGGTTTCACTAAACGAGGTTGAGGCTATAACTTTGAAAGGTTTAGCCGGCGATCACTTTTCGGGGGCGGCCAGCAGCAAAAGGCAGATAACCTTAATTCAGCAAGAACACTTGGATTTGATAGCCTCGGTAATGCAGATCCCTGGTTTAACACCCGGCATGTTACGCCGCAATATAGTAGTGAAAGGCATTAATCTTTACGCATTTAAAGACCGCCGCTTTTACGTAGGTAACGTACTTTTGGAGTACACCGGCGAATGCCACCCCTGCTCGCGCATGGAAGAAGTTTTAGGCCCGGGTGGTTATAATGCTGTACGGGGGCATGGAGGTATCACAGCGCGTATTATAAAGGGCGGAATTATTAATATTGGAGATGGGGTGCGAATAGAAGATCTGTAAATACTAAACTGTTGTTATTAATCTATTAGTTGCTATAATAAAACTCATTAAACAGACAAAGCCCCGCCAATGTAGCGGGGCTTTGTCTGTTTAAACAAAATGGTATTTATTACCAGCCCGGGTTTTGCATAGCTGCTTTTTCGGCAGGGGTTAAAGGCTGGTTGTCTTTCCGGTTAACATCTAAAAATGTTTGAGGAACGGGACGCAGGTAGTGCTTTGTTGCTATTGGACGCGCTTCATCGCTAAAGGCTGTTGTTCTGGAGATAAGGGTACGCGTACGAGCCAGATCTTCCCAGCGCATCAACTCACCCATTAGCTCACGTGAACGCTCATTTAATATGAAGGCTAAAAATTTATCAGCATTTGAACCTGCACTCAAACGGCTATAAAACTCCCTGGTAGAGTTAAAAATATCAGCTTCGCTATTTAAATGTACACCATTCAAGGTATTCGCTGTTGTGGTAGCAATGTTGTTTGATTCGTAATAAGTATTTCTATCCGAGTAAGATACAAATGCAGCAGCAGCAGATGCATTGTTTTTGTATGCTACACCGCCATCTACATAGGCAGCACGATCTTCACCATCTTTATAAGCGGCGCGGTCTCTCACTTTGTTTAAATACGGAATGGCAGCACTATATTGTCCTAAACGACCGTATGCTTCGGCAGCTATGAGGTAAGTTTCGGCCAAGCGGCCTAAAATACCATCGCGCTGGCCAAATTGCGACGCTACAGCGTTACGTGAGCCATCCATAAATTTAGATAATGCTACATACTGGCTTACACCATAATTACCATGACCACCTAATAAGTTTTCGGGTTGGCCTGCAAAGTACCTTACATACATTGACGGTGCCCGCAGGGCTATATTAGCCGATGTATAACGGGTATCACCTGCATTATTTACAATATACAATATAGACTCTTGCCCGCCGGTAAACCTTGGCTGGCCTACTTGTGCAGGTGTTGGCGCATTGGCTGCGGTCCAAACAGGGGCACCTGCAGGACGGTTACACAGGTAACGAGTTTTAAAACTTTTCCAAAAACGCGAATCGTTCACTCGATCGTACACATCCAATGCATAATCTGTTGATCGCATGCGCTGAAATTCACGGTCACCTGGTATATCACGCTGCATACCCGGTAAATTTTGATAAACTGATGGGTAATATAAGTGTATTTGGTTTCCGTAACGCCCTTGTGTTGCCGTATTACCAGAAAACTGGGCAGATAAAATAATCTCCTTATTGGTTTCGTTTGCACCATCTAAGGTGGTAAAGTTCCACAGGTCGCTAAAATTGGTAGCAAGGGTGTGTCCGCTGGTATTAATTACCAAGTCGGCATATTTAATAGCATTATTTAAATCGGCTTCTTTAGTATCGGCATTAAAATCATTATTTAACTCACTTGCACGGTACAAGTATGCTTTAGCTAAAAAGTGTGCAGCTGCCCACTTGGTGATACGGCCGGTTTCACCCGGTGTTGCAGGTAAAAGTGGATACGCTTTTTCAAAATCGCTTATTACCTGCGCATAAATTTCTTTAGCTGTTGCACGCGTAAAATTATACTCAATACCTGTTGATTGGGTTAGTCTTAAAGGCACTCCACCAAATTGCTTAACTAATTTAAAATAATCAAAAGCCCGCATAAAATAACCTTCGCCCAAACGAGTGTCTTTAGCTGCGCCAGTATAATACAAAGGCACATTCTCTATCACAATGTTTGCGGAGTTAATGTTACCATACATATTATCCCAAACGCTTGCAGCATCGGGTGAGAATGAATTAAGGTTACCATCGTACGAGTTCCACATTTGCTCGGTACGATCGCCACCGGCTGTAAATTCATCAACACCATAATTGGTAGTGGTATAAGCCCAGGTGTAATTAAAGTGAAATTTTAAACTCTGGTACATACCGATCACTAATCCATCTATTCCTGTGGTTGTTTTAAAATCTTCTGTATTTAGTAACGTAATTTGATTTTCATCCAAGAAACTTTTCTTGCATGAAGTTGGTAAAACCATTAAGCTTGAAGCCAAGGCGGCACCATATATAAGTTTTGATATATTTTTCATGTTTTGTATCGTATTATCGTAAACAATTAAAATCCAACATTTAATCCCAGTACAAAGCCCCTGTTAAAGGTTGAACCTCCCAAATCTGGATCAACCCAATCAACTTTAGAGTAGATCAAGCCTGGGTTTAAAGCCTGTAAATAAACCCTTACGCGCGATAAGGTTAATTTTTTAGCAACCAAGTTAGGGAGTACATAGCCAAGTGTAATGTTACGGACCTTTACAAACGAACCATCCTGATAGTTCATAGAACTACGGTAAGTATCGCCATTTGCGCTGCCGTAGTTTGGGGCCGGATAATCATTTGTTGGATTAGTGGGTGTCCAGTAATCAACCAAACGTTGTGCATAACGGCCCTGTAACGCCTCTGAACCGGTTAGTATGGTAAAGTTCCAGCGTGAGAATATAAATGCAGATAAATCGAAGTTTTTGTAGGTAAATGTATTGGTAATACCGGCATTCCAGCTTGGGGTACCAAAACCAACTACCGTACGATCATTATTGGCATCAATACGATAATCGTTGTTCAGATCGGCTACTTTGATAGAACCTGGTCTGAACTGGCTGTTAGCACTGGCTATATTGGCATTAAACTTTGCCATTTCTGCTAAATCTTCCGGGGTGTTTTGCCATATGCCGATCTTTTTATAATCATAATAACTTTGTATGCGTGAGCCAATTACTAAAGCAGGAACAAAGTTATAATCGTTACCGGCCGGTAATGATTCGACTTTATCTTTATTAATACCAAAATTTAATGTACTCGACCATTTAAAGTTTTGGTTTTGTATATTTTCTGTATTTAATGTTAACTCCAAACCTCTGTTGGCAGTTATACCCACATTTGCCAAACTACGTGTATAGCCTAATACGGGGTTAACAGGAGTATTATATAACAATTCGTTAGTACGCGATTTATACATATCTAAAGTACCACTGATGCGGCCTTTAAAGAATCCGAAATCGATACCCAGGTTATATTGGGTGGTACGTTCCCATCCTAACAGGGGGTTAGGCAAGCCAATTGGGTTAGCCAATGATGCATCAGATGCAACATAACCGGGCTGTACGCTTGCACCAAATGTATAATATAAAGTTTGTAGCACACCAACAGTACTATATTCGGTAACTGCGGCATTACCGGTAACACCATAACCGAGTCTCAACTTTAACTGGTTTATCCACGGTACATCTTTAATAAACTCTTCCTGATCTAAACGCCAGGCTAAAGCTGTTGAGGGGAAAAATTGCCATTTATTGCCAGGTGCCAATTGTGAGGCCCCGTCCCAACGAGCAGATGCCGTAAGCAAATATTTATTATCGTAACTATAGTTGATACGGCCCATATACGATAATAGCGAGTTTTCAACAAAGTTAGTTCCAAATGCATCCAATGCTGATACCGAATTTAGCTGGTACCATAATTGTTTGTTATATGGAAGCTTAGTGGCCAACATTGTTGACGTTTCGGTACGGTTATATAAACTGCTGTATAGCAATGTGGCACCAAAATCATGCTTTCCAATACTCTTATTATAATACAGTAAATGATCTAACGTGTATGAAAACCTGTTGCTTTGATTTAATTGGGCATAATTAGTTGAGCCCGGCTCGCCACCACCACGGTTTATAGAGTTTTGATCTTGCCAGCGGCCGTTATAGTTATTGTTAAAATCGGGGCCGAAGTTCAAACGGTATTTTAATCCTTTCATTAAAGTAACCTCTGTATAAAATGAACCTAATACACGCATTACTTTTCGCAGGTTAATATTATACTGATCTTCTCCTATCGGGTTTAAAATAGTGATGTCTCCTCCAGGCAAATTAATTCGGTTGCCATTATTATCAAAAGGAACAGCATAAGGCAACATGCCTTGTGCTGCAAAATACAATGTACCCGGGCCGGTAGCATTACTTGTTGCAAAACCATAGTTTTGAAAACTATAGGTTGCGTTAAGGTTAACACCCATGGATAACCATTTGGTAGGCGTGATATTTACATTTGCCTTTCCGGTATATCGCTTATAATCCTGACCTAACTGTGTACCTTGTTGTTGCAGGTATCCAAATGAGCCATAACCGGTCACTTTATCGGTACCGCCGCTCACACTTAAAATATGATCACTTGTTACACCTGTCTTTTTTACCAAATCCGTCCAATTGGTGGTTGGCACCAGGTTACCATCAAATACGCCATTTTGCCATCCTTGTGTAATGTTGGCACGCGCATAAGTATCATTACCAAAAATACGAAGATCATCGGCCAGGGTTGGCACTGCGGGGTAAGTGGTAGCAGGTGTTGCAGCTGGGTTTAAATAACCAACCCTGCGGTAAGCATTGCGACGAAACTCTATATACTCGGCCGAGTTCATCATATCTGTACGGTCTACAATATTCTCAACAGTGGTAGTACCCACATAATCGAGTGCTAAACGACCTGCCTTACCTTTTTTAGTGGTAATTATAATTACACCATTTGCACCACGAGATCCGTAAATTGCCGTAGCCGACGCATCTTTCAGCACGTCCATTGTCTCAATGTCGTTCGGGTTTAATGATTCGATACCACCAGCAGATAATGGAATATTATCAACCACGTACAAAGGATTACTTGTTGCACTAAGTGAACGTACACCCCTAATAAGTACACGGCCAACTTCGCCCGGGCGCTCGTTTGAGGTAACATCCACACCGGCAGCTTTACCCTGTAGTGCTTGTATGGCATTTTGAACAGGTCTGGAGCGTATCTCTTCGGCATTTACACTAACCACCGAACCAGTAACATCGCTTTTTCTTACCACGTTGTAACCTACAACAACCACCTCGTTAAGGCTGCTTGACTGAGTAACCAACGTAATTTTCAACTCGGTTTGCGCACCTACCGTAACTTCCTGAGTTGCAAAACCTACATATTTAAATACCAGTACGGTGGTAGGTTCAACATTAGGCAGAGTAAAATTTCCGTTCACATCGGTAACGGTACCGGTGGTTGTGCCTTTAACGGTAATACTTACGCCAATCAGTTCTTCGCCTTTATCGCTCACTACTTTGCCTTTTATGGGTGCTTGTTGTGCTGCGGTTGGGGTTACCGGTTGTATATCGGCTGCTACTGTTTTTTTGTTGCTCAACACAATGCGGTCATTAATAAGCTGGTAAGATATTTCGCTTGGCAAAATACTGTTCAGCACCACATCAAGCCTTTGCGCGGTACCGGTATAACTAACCTGCTTATCGGTTTTAATGATGCTTTTGCTGTAAACAAATTTTACACCGGCGGTTTTTTCAATTACTTTAAGCGCACCTTCTAAATTAGGTTGCTTTATAGTAACACTTACTATTTTATCGAGAATTTGGGCATTAGTACTTTTGGAGTAGGATACACTGGAAAGTATTAATGCAATGAGTAACTGGCTGAATGTGATTTTCATGATCTTGAGGCAGTTACCAGGATTGAGTAGATAATATTGCATACATTAATTGGTTTTTAATTATTTTAAATAGCACACATTTTATGAATCGGCTGTAAGGATGCGTTTAAAGGCTGCTACTTACGGTGCTTCACTTGTTTGCTTCAATATTTGTCTCATGTGGTTTGTAATTAATTGAGCTTCTATGTAATTCAATTATTTGTTTTAAATAAAAACGTTCTCTCATCTTCCATGCTATAATTGGCATTGATGGATTCTTTGATCATATCTAATATGGCAGGTAGGCTTTGGTCGGTAAAATCGCCTGTGAAAACCAAGTCGTTCAGCTTAGGATCGGCACTGTAAATATTGATCCCAAAATTTTTATTGAGCTCAGGGAAAATTTGTTTGATCTTCACGTTATCGAAAGAAAGTGATACTTTTTTCCAGATCCGCATCTCAGCTTTAACCCTTGCATTACTATTTTTCACTAATTGCTGATGATTTACCAACGTAGCTTTTTCACCCGGGGATAGCATGACCTGTGCGTTTGAGCTGTTTTTATTAACCGAAACCTTACCCGTAAGTACCGATACTTCGGCTGGTAAATTATTATAGGCCTTTACCCTGAAACTGGTACCCCAAACTTTGGTGGTTAATTCATTACTGCTTATAATAAAGGGGTGCTTTATATCTTTGCTAACTTCAAAAAAAGCCTCTCCTGCTAATGTTACTTCACGATAATTGCCTGTAAATTTTTGAGGATATGTTATTGTGCTATTAGGGCTCAGCCAAACCAAACTGCCGTCGGGCAGCATTTTTTTGTAAATGCCAAAACCCGAATTGCTAAAAGCTACTTTCTGGCTTTGGTTATGTTCTTTACTATAAACCGATGGCTGATCGGTAACGCCGGTTTTAAATATTAAAAGCAGCAATGCGGCTATACCACTTACTACGCAAACCAATGTATATATCTTATTGTTGGTACCATTTTGCGTACCAGAATTTAATTTACCTGCAATACCATTTTTAAAACGGTTATACATTGACCTTTTTAAGCTATCCTGTTCTACTTCGTTCATTAATCTTAAAGAGTCGGGGTTATCATCAAAACTTCTATACCAATCATCAACCTCCCTTTTCTCTTCCCACGAGCAGGTATTATTTAAGTACTTTTCAATAATTTCAGGAGTAATTTTCATACCATAATTTAGCTTTAGGAATGTTGGTTTTTATGAATTGGTATAAAACATGACACCCGAAAAAGACACAACCCTTGCTTTGGAAAAAATATTTTTCCAAACGGATGGTATTCGATTTAAAATATGATAGATTTTGCTGAGGGATATTTTTTAGATACAAAAAGCTACAATAGCTATTACCAAGAGGCTAATACTAACTTTTAGGCGTTTAATGGCTTTGCTTAAATGACCTTCCACAGTTTTTTCGGAAATGCCCAGCACATTTGCAATTTCTTTGTTGGTTTTGTATTGCATGCGGCTCAATTCAAAAACAGAGCGGCACTTTACAGGCAAGTAACTAACCTCCCGGGCAATAACGGTACGCAATTCGCGCAATTGTATCACCTCTTCGGTAGAATTATCCTGAGCATTTCCTACCATACTCAAGTTTTCAAACAATACTAATTTACGGGCCTCTTTTGCAAAATGATTTAACACCAAGTGTTTTACCGAAGTATATATATAACCCTCAAATGAAGTTTGAATATGAAGTTTGGCGCGGTTGGCCCAAAAATTAGTTAAAAAATCCTGAACAATTTCTTCGGCCACTTCGCGGCTTTTTACACGCTTATACGCAAAAGCGTACAAATGTTTCCAGTAACGGTTATACACCTCTTTAAAGGCTGGTTCCTGGTTTGTTTTTATTAAGTCAAGCAACTGTATATCGGTCAGTTCTTTTAAATCAGGCATGTGTTAACTTACGAGGTTTATAATACTGAGCATTTACCATAACCATTACATAAACGCTATACCAATGCTTTGAGCGGACAAAACAGTAATAAGGCAAAGGTTTAATAAGTAAAGATTTTGATTTAAATGCAAAAACAGTTTAAATAATTGGTAATGCGAACGTAGAAATTATTTATGCAATCACTATCCTGTAGCATCATGCTCTGATGCTACAGGATAATGAAACTGAAGAGAATGAAGCAGGAATCAGTAGCTTTTAAGCACACAAATAAAGGTGTTACTTTTTGAAGATCTAAAGAAATGCCTGAGATTAAGGAATTACCTTGTATGCTTATATAGCTATATCTGTTTATTTTTTAGTTATTATTTAAACAGCTTTAAATAATATGCTGTAGTTAACAATTATAACTTTTTGCGCCTAAGCAACGTATATTGGTATATGCAAATTTTCAATGTTTCAATAAATACTTAATTTAGTCATTATGGCAAAAATATACATCTTGCTGTAAAATATTGTACTAATAGCTATTTTGCTATTGCCTGCCTGCTTTAAATAGTTAAACTTTTAAACTATATTAAAAGCATATTATAACTTTATAAAAACCATATATGGTATTATATTATAAATTCTTTTTCAAATAATAATGCATTGTAATGGACTACAGAAAAAGATCGTACGAACTACTTATATCTAATAAACAACTGTTATATCAAAACCAGGAAAAAGAAAACCGGGAGGCTGAATTGCTTTCAGCACTTAATCAGTTAGCTATTCAAAAAAATGAAAAGGAATTACGCGCAGCGGAATTAGTAATTGCCAATGAGGAGTTAGCATTTCAAAACCAAGAGAAAGAAAAAAGAGCGGCCGAGTTATACACAGCCAATCAGGAACTGATCTATCAGAATATTGAGAAAGAGAACAGGGCTGCCGAGCTAATTATCGCCAACGAAGAACTTACTTTTCAAAACAATGAGAAAGAGAAAAGGGCAGCCGAGTTAGTCATTGCTAACATTGAGTTGGCCTATCAAAATTTAGAGAAGGAGAAAAGAGCAGCTGAATTAGTGATAGCTAATTTAGAATTAGCGTATCAAAATACTGAAAAAGCCAATCGTGCTGCCGAATTATATATAGCTAACGAAGAGTTAATTTACCAAAACCGAGAAAGGGAGAAGCGTGCTGCCGAATTAATTATAGCTAATGCAGAACTTACTTATCAAAATCAGGAAAAAGAGAACCGCGCAGCCGAGCTAATTGTGACTAATAAAGAGTTGGAAGACGCAGAGGCCTATCTGAAAGAATATATAGCAGGATTAGAAGAAATGATGTTTATGACCTCGCATAAGGTTAGACAACCGGTTGCCAATATATTAGGCATAGCTAACGTTTTACAACATCTTATCAATTCCAAAGCCGAATTACTGACCTCTATAGGATATATAAAAGAATCGGCCGAAAACTTGGATACTTTTACTAAAGAATTAACCTTATATATTATGAATTTAGGTGAAAAGTGGAAAAACAATAAAACAGCCTAACTACGGGTAACTTTAAAGCCATGCGTTGATATTCCTACTCTATAAACCTTGTAGGGTTATTGAAGGAATTTTAAATTAATATTTTTCTAATGCATATTGCAGCTATGACATCTTTTGCAAACATGAGCACGTAACCACTGCCACCCGTATCAGCAATTTATAACCGATCAGGGTTAATTGCTTAACTGGCCTGTAATTTTCAGTTGTATTAAAACCGGCATCTAAACGTTGGTTGATTTGCCAGCTCAAGCCACCGTATTAGCAACCTTTTGCAAGTCGCCCTGCTGCATAGATTCGCAGGTATTTATAACATGGGCCTCATTTATTCGAGTATGTTCAAATAGTTGTGACCATTCAAAAACATACCCTTTACAATTTCGGACTTTAATAATAAAGCAAATCAGGATGCCTTGTGGTGATAAGTGCTGACTAAGCCAGCACTTGATATATGGTAACAGGCTTCGATTTGTTCTTTAATACAACTTCGCCAATTCTTTCGCAACTAAAAGATTCTTTAGCTTTTTCGTAAATTTCTTCACTAATCACAATTTGACCAGGCTTAGCGGCTGATTGCAACCGTTGTGATACGTTAACCACATCGCCGATCACAGTATAGTCCAAACGTTTTAAGGATGCCGAACCAATGTTACCCGTCACCATTTCGCCCGAGTTTATACCTATCGACATTTCGGGCTTATACATTTTATCGCCAGCCGCAATTTCGGGTTCATGGCTTATCTGTTCTTTAATGGCCAAGGCAGCGTCAATAGCACGGTCCAGGTGAAAATCACCTTTAAAAACAGCCATTACGGCATCGCCCATAAACTTATCTACATGGCCGCCTTGTGCAATAATTTCTTTTACAATTTTATCAAACAAGCCGTTAAGCAAAGTTACCACCGTATTGGCCGATACCTGCTCGGTAATAGCGGTAAAGCCGCAAACATCAAAGAACACTACGGTTCCGTTGAGTATCTCATTCTTTAATAAACTATTTTCAAACTCCTTGTGCGTCATAAAATTCAGCACATTTTCGTCTACATACATCTTCAGGATGTTGTTCTCTTTAATAGCTTTAATGGTTTCCTGTAACTGCTTAACATGCAAAATGGTTTTTTCCATAGTAAGGTCCAGGTCGGCAAAATCCACAGGTTTAAACACAAAATCGAATGCGCCGCGGTTCATGGCCATACGGATGTTTTGCATATCTCCGTAGGCCGAAACTACCACCGCTTTTAACATAGGGTTAGCTTCGGGCAAATGGCTTAACAGGGTTAAGCCATCCATTACAGGCATGTTTATATCACTTAATACAATATCAATATCGGGATGTTCTCTAACCCGTTGAAGTGCTTCTTCACCGTTTTGCGCGAAAACAAATTCATATACATTTTCCCTGATCTTGCGGCGAAACTTTTGTTTTACCAGCAGTTCCAGGTCGGCTTCATCATCCACTACCAGTATTTTAGCCATTATGCAATTAAGGGTTTAAGTTTTTCTTTGAGTAAATTAAAATCTAACGGCTTGGTCAAAAAGTCGTTAGCGCCGTTCTCCATAGCCTGGCGGTGATTTTCTTCATCGCCGTAAGCCGTTATCATCATCACCACTGGCGGAGGAGGCCCGTCGTAATCGTGCCTTATTCTCGATAACAGATCAATACCGCTCATGCCGGGCATATTAATGTCCGACAGGATCAATACCACCTCAGAATGTTTTTTCTTTAAATAGGCTAATGCATCTTCACCCGACAAAGCAAAGTCAAATTCCAGCTCGTGATTACGGATCTCTTTGCGAAAACGCTGTAAAAAAAGCGGCTGAACGTCCGCCTCATCATCAACTACTAATATTTTCATAAGTACGCTTCAAATATAATTAAAAGTTAAGCCGGTATCGAAATTACAAACTCTGTAAATTCACCTTCCTGTGTATTTATATCAATTTTTCCGCCATGCCCCTTTACAATAATGTCATAACTTAAAGATAAACCCAGCCCTGTGCCCTCACCTGTTGGCTTAGTGGTAAAAAAGGGCTGCATAATTTTCTCCTTAATAGCCTCGGGTATCCCAGTGCCGTTGTCTTTAATCTTGATCTGAATCCAGCTATTTATTAACGAGGTACTGATCTCTACCCTGGGTTTAAAATCGGGGCCGCTGTTTTTTTGCTTTTGCTGCACGGCATAAAATGCGTTATTAAATAGGTTGAGCACTACCCTGCCCAAATCCTGCGGCAATACCTCAACTTGCGGAATGTTAGGATCGAGATTGGTACCCAGTTCGGCGTTGAACGATTTATCCTTAGCCCGAAGTCCATGATACGATAGCCTTAAATACTCATCGGCCAGTGCATTAATATCGGTTAGCTCCTTTTGCCCGTTACTCACGCGGCTATGTTGAAGCATGCCTTTCACAATACTATCGGCTCGTTTGCCATGGTAGCCTATTTTTTCCAGGTTCTGTTTTATATCGTTGGCTATAGCTAATGCTTCTTCCTGGTCGCCGCGGGCCATCTCTTCGGCCATTTCATCCAACAGTTCCATGCTCACTTCCGAAAAATTATTTACAAAGTTTAACGGGTTTTGTATTTCATGCGCAATACCGGCGGTAAGCTCGCCCAATGAGGCCATTTTCTCCGACTGGATCAGTTGCGCCTGGGTGGTCTTCAATTCTTCAACAATTTCTTCCAGTTCGTTCTTTTGCCTAGTTAATTCTAAGGTACGCTGGGCAACCACTGCCTCCAGTTCGGCTTTACGCTCAGCAGCAATGCGCAGAGCTTCATCCTGTTTCTTGGAAGTGGCCTGCCGGGATAGTGCCCATATAAAACCAGCAAGTATAGAGAAACCAAAGTACGTATGATAGTCATCATAAAAATTGTTGGCTATCAAATTAACTAACGCATTTATAACAGTAGCAATAATTAGAGGAATATGATTATTGATAGCCCCTCTAAACGATTTAAAATCTTCTTCTTTACTAATTACATATAACACATAACTCAACGCACCCGCCCCTAAAAACCCGGCTATTGATGTATCCTTAATTGCCATTAATGAAAAAAACAACAACCCTACAGATATGCTTGCAACAGTGAACATAGTGTTCCACTTTAAACCAATATTAGTAAACTTAACTGCTTTTTGTACACGTCTTATTAATATAAAGGCCGCAATAAGGGGAAAAACATGCATGTTTTTTTGATTGTTTTAAATTGTGAAATAGGGCGTTACTTCTTTTTACGGAGCATATACCAACAACTGTAAACTATTAACCTATATGCAGGATAGCGTGCTGTAAAACCGCATGTTAAGTAACTATAAATTTTAATAAGAAGCAAATTTTAAAATTGCACTATTTTTAATCGGTAACAAATACCATTTACCTACTAAAAACCTATTTGTACCACTTATGAGCGGGAAACATTTGATATATTAGGCGGCAAAATGTAATGCTGCATGCAATTTAAACAAGCCGGGGATTATATAACTAATAAGATGCGTAAAGAATTACCGCAACATCTTGTTTATCACTGCATTGAGCATGTAGAAGATGTATTTGACGCCGCCCGCAACATTGGCAAACTGGAAAATATAACCGCTCATGAAATGAACTTGCTACTTACGGCGGCCTGGTACCATGATGCCGGATTTATACTACAGGCAAACGGGCACGAAGAAGAATCGTGCAGGATTGCAGCGGAAGTTTTGCCCCGTTACAATTATACGGCGTATGAAATTGAACAAATTTGCGGACTGATTATGGCTACACGCATACCCCAGTCGCCCCAAAACCACCTGGAACAAATTATGGCCGATGCCGACCTGGATTATTTAGGCCGCGACGATTATTTTACAACAAGTTATAAACTTTACCAGGAGTTAACAAACACCGGCGTTATTTGCAGTGAGCAAGACTGGCAGCAAGTGCAAATAGATTTTATGGAAAAGCATCACTATTTTACACCGACAGCTATAAATTTGCGACGACAAAAAAAAGAAGAAAACTTAAAACAGATTAAAGCAAATACTATATTACCTTAATAAACTGGATGAATTACCTACTGATACCCCATTGGATAAAAGACATTTGCTATACCGTTATCGGCATCCTTTTTTGCGGGTTTGCGCTAAAAGGATTTTTAATACCTAACCAATTTTTTGATGGTGGCGTTACCGGTATCTCCTTGCTACTGCACGAACTTTATCATTTTGATATTGCCTATGTGATAGTTTTAGTTAACCTGCCTTTCATAATAATGGGTATGTTCCAGGTTAACCGCACATTTGCCATTAAAACTCTGGTTGCAGTTATAGGCTTAGGGCTTTGTATATCATACGTACCTTATCCATTAATTACCTCAGATAAGCTGCTGGTATCGATATTTGGCGGTGTATTTATGGGTATTGGTGTTGGTATGGCCATGCGCGGCGGCTGTGCGCTTGATGGTATTGAGGTATTAGCCCTTTACACGGGTAAACGCATCAGCTTTACCATAAGCGAGATTATTTTAGGCATTAACATTGTAATATTTTTAATTGCCGGTATTGAGCTGGGTTTGCCTACGGCATTATATTCTATACTGACTTATTACACGGCATCGCGCACCATTAGTTTTGTTATTGAAGGTTTGGAAGAATACACCGGTGTTACTATTATATCGGGGGAAAGCGAAACCATTAAAGAGCGCCTGGTTATGCAATTGGGCCGTGGTATTACTATTTATAAAGGCGAACGTGGCTTTTTAAAACAAAGCTTTGATATAAGCCAACCGGTTGATATTGTTTTTACCGTAGTTACCCGGTTAGAGATCAGGCGCATGCGTAACCTCATCCACGATATTGACCCTAAAGCCTTTGTATTTACCAGTACTATTAAAGAAGCAACCGGTGGTGTACTCAAACGCAGGGTAGCAAGGCATTAAAAAAACCAGTAATGACCATATTAAAGACCATTTTAGCCACCTTAACGGCTTACCTGCTAACATTTATAGCTACAGCGCCGGGCTTGCAGATCAAAGGTACAGCCATTGGTCTTAAAGACAGTACATGGATCTACTTGCAGGCCCAATCGCCCAAGCGTATGCTGGATTCGTGTATGGTTATGGGTGGTAAATTTAAACTGGCTGGTAAACTGAATGGCCCTGTTGAACAGGCTGTGATCCATACCGCCAGGTACACCAATTATGTATTTTTTTGGGCCGAAAGTAAACCGATGGAGATCATTTTAGAAAACGGCGCTTTTAAAAAGGGGGTGATCAAAGGATCGGTTACGGAGGATGAAGATCACTCATTTGAAAAAGCCAAGAGTCCCATCACGGTTAAAAACGACAGCCTCTCGAAACTATTGGACAAAGAGACCAATGCTGAAGCTAAAAAACTTTTGCGGAGCCAGTTGCTTACCGTGCAGTTACAAGATAGAAAATTTGATATTAATTATGTAAAGGCCCATCCTAACTCAATCATATCAGCCTATATTTTATCCGTGTATTGCTCTACCTGGGATAAGGAAACGGTCAAGGCTTTGTATGCCAACCTCAATCCTGCTCTTAAAAAATCGGAGTTTGGTATAAGCGTTAACGAATTTTTGACATTAAATAAAAATCTTAAATTGGGTGATCAATATGCCGACTTTGAACAGGCTACAGCTGGGGGCAAAAAAATAAAGCTGTCGGACATTAAAGGGAAGTATGTATTGCTGGAGTTTTGGGCATCATGGTGCGGGCCCTGCCGCGAAAGCAACCCCGCATTGGTAAAAACCTATAACCAATATAAAGATAAAGGCTTCGCCATTTTAGGCGTATCGTTAGATGATAACAAAGTCAGTTGGCTAAAAGCCATTAAAGACGACGGTTTACCCTGGGCAAACGTAAGCGAATTGAACGGTGATAAAAATAAGGCCGGCTTAATTTATGGCATTAACGCTATTCCCAACAATTTCCTGATTGATGAAAGCGGAAAAATAATTGCCCGCAACCTGCGCGACGCTGCACTGGATAAAAAACTGAAGGAGCTGATGCCGTGATGCAGTAAGCTGTTCCTTTTATTCAGTTAATTAATTTAGCGTAACATAAACGATCAGGATAATATATTGGTTGCCTTACCTTTAAACGGCCACTCGGTATTCACTTTAGCTTTAATGAAATAGACTACGGTACCTGTAGCTATGGCAATTAATCCGCCAAGTACCATAGTTAATCCGGTAGAAATTAAAATTCCGGCCCACATGATTATCGCCAGGTAAACCGGTAAAGGGAACAATGGCATTTTATAGGGGAAGTCTTGTTCGCTGCGGGCCTTTCGCAAAATCAGCAACCCAATGGCTTGCGATATAAACTGGATGAGTATCCGCATGGCTAGTATAGCACTGATAACGTCGCTTAACTTAAACAGAAGGCTAAACACAAAGGCTATTCCGCCTAAAACCAATAAAGAAACGTAAGGAAAGTTGCCGGTAGGATGCAGTTTGGCAAACACTTTGAAAAAGGCACCATCTGCTGCTGCTGCATACGGAATACGGCTGTAACCCAACGTAGCCGAAAACACTGATGCAAAAGCGACCAGCAAAATGAGGCAGGTTATAATTTTTGCGGCCATAGGTCCGGCCAGTTGCTGCATAAATACGCTGATCACAAACTGACTGTCTTTAGCCACTTGCCAGGGCACCACGCTTACCACGCTGATGTTCATCATCAAATACAGAACCGCAATACCGGCAATAGACAAGAACATGCTGCGCGGAATATTTTTGGATGGGTTTATAATTTCGCCACCTAAATGGCAAACGTTATAATAACCCAAATAACTGTACACGCTTTTAACGCTGGCAAAACCTATAGCCGCAATAAAGGTGTAGTTCATCGTTAGCCCGTCGTTAATATGTTTAATGGGTGCTAAAAAGTTACCATGCGAAATCCCTCCGCTAATGATAAAGAACAGTGTAAGCAATACTGCTCCCCACAGCAACACGCTTATTTTGCCTATATCTTCTATTTTACGATAAAGCAACAGCACAATAGCAATCACCACTCCTCCACTAATAGCCTTAGCCATTACGGGGCTTACCGGTATGAGATACGAAAAATAAGCCGCGAAGCCAATAGCAGCCGAGGCAATAACCAGCGGTGCCTGTATCATGGTTTGCCATACGAATAGAAAGCTCATCATTTTACCCAAGCCTTCTTTACCGTAAGTTTCTTTCAAAAAATTATATGAGCCACCGGCCTTAGGAAAAGCTGCGCCCAATTCGCTCCATACCATGGCATCAACTATAGATAACACCGCACCAGCCAGCCAGGCATACAAAAAGTACGGACCGTTCATCATACTAATGACCATAGGCAGGGTTATAAAAGGCCCGATACCCACCATATCGGTCATGTTAATGGCGGTTGCTTGCAACAGGGTAAGCCGGCGTTTAAGTGTGGTTTCAGACATAGCGGAAGTTAATATGGGCGTTGTTTTGCAGTTGCAGTGTACAAATTTCAATTATGGGTTGTATTGTAAATACAATAATCATCAGGCAGATGCGCTTATCCTATCCTTTTTTAACTTCAGTATCCACATTACTAAAACTGAAAGCGCAATTAATACAAAGTAACTAAAACAGAGGTTATATTCATCCTTAGCCGGGAAAACATTAATGATGCCATAGCTTAAAAACGAGACGATCACATAGTTGATACCGCCCGTTAAACCGCTGGCAATCCCCGCGTTTTTGGGGAAACGACTCAAACAGTAAGTAAAGAAATTATTGAAAGTAAACCCCGCCGCCGCGTGTATAATAAAGGCAAAAAAGATGAGCGAATACAAGTTACTCACATACTTCACACTCACCAGCATGGCAATGGCAAATAGCACCTGCAAACCTATATTGGCCGCCGTGCGACTGAAAAATGGCTTGTTAATAGTGGCTTTACCGATAAAGCCGCCCGTCATCCAGGCCAAACCCAACACCAGCGAGCTATAGCCCGCTATAACGGGAGATAGGTGCAGGTTATGTTCAATTATGAAAGGGCCGGTCATGTTGTAGATCATTACCATGCTGTACGCCAAACCCAGCATTACAATGCCCAGGGTAAAGCTTACCGTTTTAATCATGCTTACATACACTTCTATAATTTTTTTGAGCGTGAATTCAGAATAATGCTTGATAGATTCGCCACTATATATAAGCTCCAAAACGGCCAGTACCACGGCAAACCCGGCCAGAAAATAAAAGTTGGATTTCCAGCCGAAAGCAATTTGCAGGTAACCACCAATAAACGGGGCTATGATAGGCCCGGTTGACCAGATGATAGAGAATAGACTGAGATAATGCTTTAACTTTTCGCCCGAAAACAGATCGATGAAATAAGCCCTCTTGGCTACTACAATTGCACCTACCGTAAAACCATGCAAAATTCGCATAATATAAATGAGGTAGATATTCTGCGTGTTGGCAATAATAACGCTGGCTATGGCAAACAGCACTAAACAAACCAGGCTTAGCTTATAACGGCCAAAACTATCCAGCACACTACCAATAAACAATTGCGATACCCCATAGCTGATCAGGAATAATGTCAGCGTAAATTGTACCTGGATATCGCTTACGTGAAGCGTACGGGCCATAGAAGGTAACGACGGAATATAAATATCGGTAGCAAAACCAGATAAGGGTATGAGGGCAAATGCCAGCAATGTTGCAATACCTTTGTGCTCCTCTTTAATGGGCTTAGGCGAAGTTATATTCAATAACATACAGGTTGATTCAAAGTACTCTCTACATCATCATAACACATGTTGCAGAATAGTTATAGTGCTTAATAAGCGCAAAACTATTCATTTTAACAATTTCCGGCTGTCTGTTATTTATATATGGCAGGCAGGTGACCGAACTAATACCGTCATGATATTGCTGAAGGTTATTACGTAGATAGTGTTGAATGAACAACATGCTAAAAATAATGTTATACCCGGCATGGAACACGAAGAAAGGCCTTACCAGCCTATTGAAAACTATGGCATAATAGGTAACCTGCGCACTACGGCTTTGGTATCGTTAACCGGATCGATAGATTTTATGTCCTTTCCCCGGTTCGATTCGCCTACCATATTCCTGTCCATGCTCGACTCTAAAAAAGGGGGCTACTTTTCAGTTGAACCTCAACTTAAAGATTACACTTCCAAGCAATTATATATACCAGGCACCGCGGTGCTGCTAACACGCTTTTTTTCGGATGATGGTATTGCCGAGTTAACAGATTACATGCCTTATCCAAACGAAGATGGCAAATCGGTTTGCGCCATTGTACGCAAAATCAAACCCATCAGGGGCGATATTGCTTTCCGGGTTAATTGTGTACCGCGTTTTGATTACGCTGCGGCAGACCATAAAGCCGTGCTTAATAATAATGAGATCACCTTTACTTCCATTAACGATGGTAACGCGCAATTAAGGTTAATTGCCGATGTTCCGTTGCAGATCAGGCGAAAAGATGGTTACGCCGAATTCACCCTAAAGGAATCCGAAACGGCGCACATTGTACTGGAAGCTGTTGAACAGGAAGACGATAAACCCACTACCAATATTGAGCATTACATTCATAATACCTACCAGGAAACTATTAGCTCCTGGCGTAAATGGTTGAGTAAATCTACTTACAAAGGTCATTACAGTGAGTTGATACACCGCTCGGCCATTACACTTAAATTGCTTACTTCCATTGAACATGGTTCGGTTGTGGCGGCGCCTACGTTTGGCATCCCCGAAACTTTGGGCGGCGACCGTAACTGGGACTACCGTTTCACCTGGATCCGCGATGCAGCTTTTACCATGTATGCCTTTATTACGCTGGGTTTTTATGATGAGGCTACTGCCTTTATGAACTGGATTTCGGGTTTATGTACCGATAACAAGTTGCAGTTATTGTATTGCGTTGATGGAACTAAATGTAAGAAAGAAACCGAGTTAGGGCATTTAGATGGCTACAAAGGATCAAAGCCGGTACGAGTGGGCAACGGCGCAGCCAGCCAGTTACAAATAGATATTTACGGCGAACTGATTGATACGATATACATTTACAATAAAAACCACAAACCTATCACTTATCAATTTTGGACGCTGATAGAAAAACAGGTAGAGTGCGTGGTGAGTGAGTGGAAAAATCCAGATCATGGAATTTGGGAGATCAGGAACATGAAGAAAGAATTTCTGCACTCCCGGCTGATGTGCTGGGTAGCTATGGACCGTGCTATTAAGATTGCCGAAGACCGTTCTTTCCCCTATCCTAAAGCCCATTGGTATGAAGTGAGAGACGCAATCTACACCGATATATATCACAACTTTTGGAACGAAGATCTGCAAGCGTGGGTGCAATATAAAGGCGCTAAAAATGTAGATGCAAGTGTATTGCTGATGCCCTTAACGCATTATATATCGCCATTAGAGCCAAGATGGCTTTCCACTATGAAAGCAATTGACCAGGAGCTAAGCCTCGACGTACTGATTTATCGTTACCAAAATCACCTGGAAAATATTGATGGCTTAGATGGTGAGGAAGGCACCTTTAATATGTGCTCGTTTTGGTATATCGAAGCTCTTGCTAAAAGCGGTGAATTAGACCGGGCGGTAGAAAACTTCGAGAAAATGATAGGCTACGCCAACCACCTCAACCTGTTCAGCGAAGAATTAGGAAACAAAGGTGAGCACCTGGGAAACTTTCCGCAGGCGTTTACGCATCTGGCATTAATTAGCGCGGCTGTAGAGCTTAACAAGCAATTGAGCCGGGTTAAAGATATTTAAAAAACCATATCATTGCGAGCGTAGCGTGGCAATCGCACGCGTTTAGATATACAAGCGTGCGTGCGGTTGCCACGTCGCTATCGCTCCTCGCAATGACATAAGTTTTTTAGTAGTACTATTACTTATAAATATACACCTCCACCTTACCATCAGCAGTAATACAACCACGGTACATGCCTTCGGTATTAAAGGGCATGGTTACGTTTCCTTTGCGGTCTAAAGCTATCAGGCCGCCGTCGCCGCCCATTTTAGCTACTTTGTCCTGCACTATTTTGGCAGCTTCGGCAACGCTTAAACCTTTATATTCCATCAGGTCTGATATGGTTTTGGCTACAACATTACGAATGTAATACTCGCCCCAACCGGTGCAAGAAATGCCTGCGGTTTCGTTATTGCAATAGGTTCCGGCACCAATAATGGGCGCATCGCCAACGCGACCGTATTTTTTGTTGGTCATGCCGCCGGTGGAGGTACCGGCGGACAGGTTACCTGCCTTATCTAAAGCTACACAACCTACGGTACCAAACTTATAATCGTGGTTTTTTGTACCCAACAGCATCGATTTTTTATTACCATGATCCAGCACTGCTTTGGCCGAATCTTCTTTCAATGCCTTTTGCAAACCGTTCCAGCGCTCGGGCGTCCAAAAGTATTTAGGATCCACAATTTCCAAACCTACTTCTTTAGCAAATTTGTCGGCCCCGTCACCCACCATCATCACATGTTCCGATTTTTCCATAACCGCCCTTGCGGCACTAATTGGATTTTTAATGGTAGTAACCCCAGCAATTGCACCGGCTTGCAGCGTTTTACCGTTCATAATGGCGGCATCCAGTTCGTTGCGACCATCATGTGTAAATACCGCACCCTTACCCGCGTTAAACAGCGGTGAATCTTCCATTACATGAATGGTTGCCTCAACCGCGTCCAAACTGCTTTTACCAGCTTGTATTTGTTTGTACCCCTCTTGCAAAGCTTTGGTTAATGCAGCTATGTAGGCGGCTTCCTTTTCGGCGGTCATATTCTTTTTAAGGATAGTGCCAGCACCACCGTGTATTACCATTACATATTTTTTTTGCTGGGCATTAACTGTTAATGTGGCTAACAATAAAACAGCTAATATTTTTAATCGGTTCATTATATTTTGTTTGAAAGTATGATAAAAGAGTTTGTTTTTACCTGCCCTAAATTAATTATATTGCCATACAATTCAGTGATATACATGAGAAAACTATTACTTGTAGGTTTACTGGCTATTAGTACCTCTGTTGGGGCACAAACCAAGCCTGAAGACGTTAAAACTTTCACTCTGGCCAATGGGATGAAATTCCTGGTGCTGGAAGACGGCTCAATACCAAACGCCAACATGTACCTTTTTTATAAGGTAGGATCGCGTAATGAATATCCCGGCATTACCGGTCTTTCGCACTTTTTTGAGCACATGATGTTCAACGGCGCTAAAAAGTTTGGTCCTAAACTGTTCGACCGTACAATGGAGTTTAACGGTGGATCAAATAACGCTTACACTACCCAAAATGTAACCGTGTACACCGACTGGTTTCCTGCCAGCGCTATGGAAACTATTTTCGATCTGGAGGCCGACCGGATAGCCAGCCTGAGCATCGATCCTAAAATGGTGCAAAGCGAGCGCGGCGTGGTATCGTCCGAAAAAAGCACCGGCCTGGAGAACAGCCCCTGGGAACAGCTGAGCGAATTAATATCAGCAACCGCGTTTACCGAACACTCGTACCACTGGCCGGTAGTAGGTTATCAAACCGATATTGACAACTGGACCAAAGAAGACCTGGAACGTTATTTTAAAACTTATTATGCACCCAACAATTGCGTAGTGGTGGTAAGCGGCAATGTAAAGCTGGCCGATGTTAAACGCTTGGCCGATAAATACATGGCACCCATTCCGGCTCAAACCCCACCCCCACCTGTTCACCTCAAAGAACCCGAGCAAGTTGGCGAGCGCCGGGTAATGTTGAAGAAACAACTCCCTGCCCCTAACCTGCTAATGGGCTACCATGTACCCGAAGCTAAAAGCGACGATTACTATGCGCTGAGCATTTTAAGTGATGTATTATCGAGCGGAAATTCTTCGCGCCTGTACACCTCACTGGTAGATCAGAAACAGATAGCCACCATGGTTTCTTCCGACTACAGTGAAAGCTTCGACCCTACCCTGTTCATGATCTATGGCTCGGTAGCTAAAACTGCTAAGGAAGCCGATGTGGAAAAGGCTATTGATACCGAGATAGAAAAAATTAAGAAAGATGGCGTTACCCTGCGCGAACTGCAAAAAATAAAGAACCAGAAATTGGTACAGCTTTACAAACAGTTAGAAACCATTAACGGCAAAGCCAACTCACTGGGTACTTACGAGGTATATTTTGGCGATTACAAAAAAATGTTCGACGCCCCGGCCGCTTTTAATAAAGTTACCGTAGCCGATATACAACGCGTAGCCAACAAGTACTTTACCAAAAACAACCGCACCATTGGTGTAGCTAAAACCGAATTAGACTAATGAAAATTTTCTCTATAAAAAACATAGGCTTGCTGGTTTCGGGTTTAACCCTTACTGTGGCTGCTGTTGCACAAACAGCATTTAAACTCCCCGCTTACGAAAAATACCAACTACCCAATGGACTAACCGTTTACCTGATGGAACAGCATGAGGTTCCGTTGATCAGCTTTTCGGCCATATTACCGGCAGGTGCTATTAACGATGGCAGCAAACATGGCCTGGCCTCACTAACCGCGTCCGGGTTACAGTACGGAACGCGCAGCTATACCAAAGCGCAAATCGAAGAGCAGTTGGATTACATAGGTGCCGATTTGAGCACCCGTGCGACCAAAGAATTTACAGCTATATCGGCCAAGTTTGCTACTAAGGATATTGACAAAGCCTTACCTATTATAGGCGAAGTAATGTCGGCCCCTACCTTTCCGGCTACGGAATTTGAAAAGGAAAAAACTCGTACTCTGGCCTTATTAGAGCAGGACAAGCAAAGTCCGCGCAGGGTTATTGGCTCGTACTGGGATCATTTCATTTACGGCGATCAGGCTTATGGTAACAGCATAAGCGGTAGTCCGGCTACGGTTGGTAAACTAACCGCTGCCGATTTGAAAGCTTTTTATCAAGCTAATTACGCACCCGAAGGTTCGGCCATTGCTATAGCTGGTGATTTTGATCCTAAGCTAATGAAGCTAAAACTGGGCCGCATGTTCAGCACCTGGAAAAAAAGCGGTATTGCTCAAAAAGCATCTGCTGCTGTTACTGTAGCAGCGCCAACAGAAGCGCGTGTGTTATTAGTTAATAAAGAAGATGCCCGCGAAACCACGTTTTACATTGGCGGTTTAGGCATTCAACGCAACAACCCCGATTTTGTAGCAATTGATGTAGTAAACACTTTATTTGGCGGCCGATTTACTTCGATGTTGAATGATGAACTTCGGGTAAATTCGGGTTTAACTTATGGTGCCAGCAGCAGGTTCGCACCGCTTAAAAATTCGGGAACCTTCTACATTACCACCTTTACCGCTAACAAAACAACTGCTCCTACATTAGAGAAAGCCATTGAAGTATTGAATAAGCTTCATAAAGATGGCATTGATGAGCAAAGCCTGGCATCAGCTAAAAACTATGTAAAGGGCCAGTTCCCTCCGGGTTACGAAACATCCGGCCAATTAGCCGGTTTGCTTACCCAAATGTTTTGGTATGGCTTTAACGAGTCGTTCATTAACAATTTTCAGGCAAATGTAGATAAATTAGACCTGGCCGGTGCTAAAGCCATTATTGCAAAGTACTATCCAAAAGATAAATTGCAGTTTGTAATGATAGGAAAAGCTGCCGAAGTTAAACCTATTGCCGAAAAATATGGCAAGGTAACCGAGAAGCAAATTAAAGAAGACGGCTTTTAAATAAATTACATTAATTCTCGCTCATACCTAAATTAATACTGTAGAGAAACCGATTCAATATCTACCGTTAACGGCTTCTTATCAGTGCCCATAGCTAAATGACTTGCAGTAATCTCTAATTTATCGGCATCGGCAATTTTAAAACCCATAAAGCTACTTACCTTAAACCATAGCGGTAAAAAACCGGGATATGGACGTGGCAGTATTAAACTTGAATCGGGTTTAAGTTGAGACAACGGTATTTCAATGGTTTTACATTCGGCGTTTAAATGAGTGTATGCAGCATAGCAGGAGGCATCTGTTTGCGTTAAAGCCAAACGTATTTTAGCCGAATCTCCGTTTGTAACCCTTGCTCTGATTACTAATTTAGTAAACCCGCTAATTTCTGTTAAACGGCTTTTTAATTTATCTCCTATGTAAAGTTGCAAGCCCATTACTTCATCGTTACCTAAAGCAGGGGCAACCATACGGGAAATTATATTTCCCGTACCATATCCGCTTACCCACCGTAAGCCAGCATTGCGGTTATAATTTGGAAAGTATGGATTTACTGCCGCTTGATCGGTTAAAGGATTGAATAAGGTAATGTATCCTTTAGCTGCTGCTATGTAAGTTTTCCAGTAATCATTATTTAAGTAATCCCACTTTTGTGGATCACCCTGATGTGCACCCGGGTAAACGATATAATTTCCGCTCCCTTTATCCACAATAATGTGGTATTGCAAATGGCCCGTTACTACTGCTGTGGCTGGTATAATAGCTGTATAATCATAAGGTGTAACTTTCTTCATTTCAATACTTAATGGCCTACCTATATACTGGTTAACATGCAAAGATACTTTAGCTGTAGAATCGAGATTGATGACCTTTACGTTAACCGTGTATGGCTTGCCCGCAGTTATTTCTGCCGGCGGTGTATGCGTTAAATTAGTTTCGTGGCTTAATGGTTGAGGAGCTACAAATTCATACAGTCCTATGGTGTTATTAATTTTAGCGGTGTTAAACTGTTTGCCAAGGCTTATGCCTTTTTTAGTGATGATATAAGTACCGGGGCTTACCAAAAATCGTCCGCCATTGGCAGTGGTCAAATTCGTATTGCCGGTATTGATGCCCTTAATTTGAAATGTGTCCCCTATATCTTCCAGCTTAATTTGCATAAATTGTGTATGCCATTCTATATGCACAGCTTCACGCAATGGCGATGGCCGCTCAAACGGGTCGCGCATTACAATAGCATCCGGCATAACCTCCAACCGCCAAATGCCGCTTTCCAGTTTATCTAAAAAGTATGCGCCGTAACCATCGTATTTAATTATGCCCGAACTGCCTACGCCTGCAATATGTGCTAACTTTTTACCGTAAACAGGGCCGGTAGCGGTTGTACCCGAATAATAGAATTCTTTGGCCGTGTTCATTTGACTCATGCCTTGTTTGTAGCTTACCTGGTAGGCCTCAAAAACACTATCAGCCGGATAGCCACCATAAGATTTACCGGCTGGTAGCATATGAAAAGCGCGGTTAGCTATCAGAAAACTGATAGCCTTTGCCGGTGTATATGCTAAGTTTAAATAATGGGTTTGATATTCGGTATTACCGTAAGCCGTGGCCAAAGGATCGTAAGCAAACTGGGTAACCCATTGAAAACCTGCTTGCTTGAAACTGCGTGCTACAGCGGGGTATAAATATGATTGAAGCAGATCGGCAGCATCGAACTCATAGATGATCCGGGCTTTGTTCTTAAACTCAGGTATGGTATCAAAGGGGAAAGTGTATTTATCTATATTAGGTAAAAAATTTCCTTTTTGTTCGTGACCGGCTACCAAGCCAATGGGATACCATTGAAAGCTAAAGCCATCGGCTTTTGATTTAGCAACCGCATCGGCATACCAGGGCGATTCGCTGATGTTATAAAATACAGGTTTGTTCCAGCCTGTACTATTGATGGCAGCTTTCATCCGGTTAATATATTCTGTCGCACGTAGTTTGGGTCCGCTGTGATGTGGCTCATTATTTATTTCGGTCGCTATCACAAAGTCATCGGCGGTGTACGTCTTTTTTGTGTAACAATTAACATGCTTAAAAAATTGCTGTAAGTACCGTTCCTGTGCTTTAAAAGCCTTTTCGTTTACCAATGCCCCGTTTTTACCATATTTATCGCTAAAGCTGCCGGTATGTTCATCTTTTTCTGGATAACCATTTCCCCAAAATGCAATGGGCGTAATTATAATCCTCATATTACGCTCTTCCAACTTAGAAACCAGATAATCGAACAAACGTAAATGTTCATTCTCTTTAAGATTACCTAACGAATCGCTGATTTCCGTATCCCAAACATGCACCCTGAAGGCATCCACGCCCATACGGGCCAGATGATAAACATCTTTATCTATTTCTTTTTCAATGTTTAAATTTAATGATTTTACCGAGCGGTAACCATAGGCGAACGGAATTGTGTAATTGACCCCGAACAGATAAATGGGCGACTTATCCTTGCTCCACCTAAACACCCCTTTGGCATCTACGTATGTTGGTGGTGTTTTGATTTGAGCTGTTGCTATAAACCCTATACTTAATAGTATAGTACAATTAAGAATGATTTTTAGTAAAAAAGACATGGTTTATAATTTTTACCCTTGCGTTTGAGGCACCCGGTAATAGTTTCTGTGAAATGTATCTGTCATCCGATAAGCGGACAAATATAGATATCACTTTAAAACCAACAAGTCATATTTCTTCATTATAATCGAGATTTTTAGAAAAAGTATCCTGCATTTTACTAAGCGACCAAAAAGCAAGTGTCAGGCATAATATACCTACCACAATACCAGCGTAAACCAGGGAGCCGCCGAACTGCGTACGCAGGTATTGAAACAATATAGTAAGTGGCACCACAGCACCTCGAACAAAGTTGGGTACAGTGGTGGTTACCGTTGCCCTTATATTGGTACCAAACTGCTCGGTGGCAATAGTCATAAAAATAACCCAGTAACCAACCGAAAAACCCATAAACAAGCAAATGATATAAAAGGCCGTCAAGCTTATATCTTTAAATAAAAAGTAGCAAGAAATAGATATAAGCGATAAAAACAAATAAGTATAAACCACCTTGAGCCTGCTTTTTAAATACTGGCTTAAAATTCCACTTGCAATATCGCCCAGTACTAAGCCGCCATAACAACAGGCTACCGCCGCCCCGGCACTTACCTCGCCTTTGATGTGAAGCACTTTACCAAACTCGGGCGAGAAGGTAATGAGGATACCTACAACAAACCATAAGGGTACACCAATTAATATACACCGTAGGTATTTTATAAACCTGTCCCAATTGGTAAATAGTGCAAAAAAGTTACCCCGTTTTACATTTTCTTCTTTTGCCTTTCCAAAAATGCCCGACTCAGCTACACCTACGCGAAGCAGCAACAGGCAAAGTCCTAAACCACCGCCTATAAAAAATGATATACGCCAGCTGAAATATTGAGCTATAAAATACGCCGCCACCGCACCGCTAACACCTATGGATGCTACAATTGTTGTGGCCTGACCACGCTTTTCTTTAGGCATTAATTCGGCTACGAGGGTAATGCCGGCACCTAATTCACCCGCCAAGCCAAAACCTGCTACAAAGCGCCATATAGCGTACCAATGTACAGTTGAGACAAAACCATTGGCCAAATTAGCTATCGAATAAATAAAAATAGAGCCGAACAGTACAGAAAGCCGCCCTTTTTTATCGCCCAGTACACCCCAAAATATTCCGCCTACCAATAAGCCTATCATTTGTACATTCAGCAGCAAAATTCCGCTATTGGTCAATTCATCGCCTTTTAAGCCTATGGATAGCAAGCTTGGCAAACGAACTATGCTAAATAAAAGCAGATCATAAATATCTACAAAGTAACCAAGCGACGCCACGATAATGGCGGCAACCGGAAATGTAATGTTAGCATGTTCAGAACCGATGACAGGTTTTATTGAGTTACTCATGTGTATTTCATAATTATAACGCCGCATGTAAGGTGCGGCTATTATTTTTTGGACAGTGTTATGCTATTGGTTTTGCCTTTAGCACCATTTACATCAAAAACTAATTGTATAACTGGTTTTATTTGTTTTACCTTAATTTGTTTATTTGCCAGTATAACTTTTACAGCTTTATTGTTGTGTATATAAACCTCAACAGTACCGTTGTTTTCCATTGTTGGGTCGGCCAGTGAAATAGTGATGACCTCTTCGGTTTCGCCCACCAATACCGCTGCTTTTTTATTACAGGTGATGTAGGCTTTGTTGTTGGAAATAGCAAGTGTTGTTAAACTGTCTGTCCAAAAGTTAGCAGCTATTATATTAAGTTTATTTTCTTTTACAGCCTGCAGGTTAGCGGTATTGCTTAAAATCGTAATATCGGGCTTTACCGAATACGCTTTTACCTGCTCGGGTAAAAAACCAGGTAAAATCACATACGCATATTGTGCATCTTTAGTAAGTGTATTAGCTTGATTATGGCTTTTTGAAATTGTTAAATAGTATGCTGATCTTAGAACACTGTCCGATCCTTCGATCTTATTAATATCGCTCCATCTCCCGGTTTGCAGCTGACGTGTAACCTTGATAGCTGTGCTTCCCGGAAAATAATAACCAACATCGGCCCCCTTTACGTTTCCGGTTATATGGGCCCAGTTCACATTAACTTCTTTTGCGGTTGTATCGGTTAGCTGTGTTATAGGTTTGCCATTAACCGTAACTGTATTACTATTATCAGGTAGTAGTTTTCGTTGCTCTATGTAAGTGTAAACCGGCTTAGTGTTGCCATTAGTAATGGAGGCACCAAGGGCAACTACCTCATTATCGAACATAAACCACGATTTTTTTGCAGATAATACCGTACCAAATGGTGCCAGATGCATACCTGTAACACCGTATTTGCCATATATGCCGGCTCCACCAACCCAACTTTGCGTACTGGTTTTGCCAGGACTTGCAGTTGCTCCTTCCACTACTGTTGTACCCGGTAAATGATGAAAATTGACAGTCGGCCAAAAATTATCATTATACTGCTGCTGGTCGGCGTTGTACAAATAAGTCATCCCGCTACTGGTGTTCCAAGCTTTTAAATTTTCCTGGTTTATAGATTCATAATTAAGGATACGGCTGGAATGCATACTAACGCCAAAAGCATATTTTGCCGTATGCTGTACTACCCTATCCATATTAGCAAATTGCCGGTAGATCTGGTAACTGCCGGATGGACGAACGCGTTTATCATCCATAATGGCACTGAGAAGCTTTAACTGAACAATACCCGATAATGCTGTCTTATAATCAGGGTAGGTATTGTCGCTCTGAACGTAATACTTGATCAAGGATTTAAGCTTGCCTGCCTGGTTAGCCGGTGCAACCTGTGCCAACAAGAGCATAGCTTCTAACATGGCTTTGCCTTTAAAATGTTCTGTGGCAACGGGCCTGGCTATCTCACGCCCCATCGTCATACTCATGAACCCTCCCCTATAAATAATAGGTTTGAAAGCAATATCTATCCACTCAAAAAGGTTGTTACTTAAAGGTATCTGTATTTCATGCTGTGCCGAAAACAAGTAAAGCAATTCGGACAAAGAGATTAATAACGATGCACCATAAGCACCTGTGTATGGATGTTTACTATGTTGGATAAAGGAACCATCGGTATAAAAACCATCACCTACGGTTACATAATCAAACACTAAAGGCAGTGCTTCTACAGCCCGGGTAATCTTGCTCTCGCTTTTTGATATTATACCGCTCAAGATACTTACCCGGCAAACCCATACGAGGTTGGCTCCTGTATATCTTTTGAGCTCGGGTGTACAGTGATCTATAACTTTGATGTAGTTTTGGCGCTGTGCAGGGGTTAGTTCATTATAAAAAAGGATCAGGATGTTATTTAGTCTGTTAGGAACACCTATGCGGTAGTCCCACCAATTATTGATGCCACCCGTTGAAGGTACGTTTATTTGTTCGTTGTACTGGTTTTGGTACAGCCAGTCAAGCGCTGCAATAATATCTGCTTTTAAATTGGCATTATGATACAAAGACGAAGGACTTGTGCAGTAAGCCAGTGCCATTTCCTGTAAACGCTTATAACTACTTGTAATATCGGCCGATGATGTAAAGCGCAGATCGGGCCACAGGTGGGTAGTTCGGGTATCGGCCTTAATCATGGACTCCCAGTTTGTATTTGCAGTTGTATTTATATCTGTTACCTGCGTACGCGCATCAACCTTGCCAGGCAAGCCATCCCCGGTTAAAAAATTGTACCAGCGGTTACGCAAAGCATCAAAATTAACCATGTTTGAATCTTTGCTATATATGGCGCACGTGTGTTTAACTATAGGTTTGTACCCCTTACTGGCATGCGCCGTTAAACTGCAAGCAATCATTAATAACAGATATTTTAGGCTATGCATATTTAACAATTTAAATTGTAGGGAGCGATCGTTTAATTACGCTCATATTATCTTTTTGAACCTTAATTACATAGGCTTTTGCCTTTTCCATGGTTTTTAAAGATTCGGCATAATTGTTATGCAGCTTCAGTAATGCGGTTGATATTTGTGATGCCGGTGTTTCATCAATTAAAAAATACCAATCGCCCAAACCCACATCGCGCCACATTTGCCCTTTACGGGTATCGGTAGGTTGCTTTAAGTGTATGCTGGGAATACCCTGATGAAAAGCCATAATTGGCGAATGTGGCTCAAAGGCAACCAAAGCTTTTGAGCGCTTGTAAACCGAAGTAGCTTCATCGGGCAGCCAAAAGCTATCGCGCCAAACTACATTTTTTTTAATATCATCGGGCAGCGGATCATAAATTACCTCTTTGCCCAAATCAACCTGGTAGGTAACCTCCGCACAAATCAGTACTTTCAAGCCCGTTTTTTGAACCCAATCTGTTACCACCTGACGTAGCTTCTCCGCATCAATTTGTTTATGTTGAAGGGATATGGCATATCTTCTTTTATCTTCTTCATTAGGTTCAATACCCTTCATTTGCCAGTAAGGTGTGTAACGCAAGCGTGGTATTACACAAATAAATTCACCTTGTTTTAGCCCAACGCTTTGCAGGTAAGCTTCGGCCTTAGGTTCATTAAGTACATCTATGGCAAAAGTAGCATCGGGCCCGAACTCCTGCACCGGACATTTCAGATTGAGCGTTTTTAAATATTTTAATGATTCTGTATCTCTGCAGTGGATAAAAGATGCTTTATCAATAAGCTCGCTTACTTCTGGGCTTACTTCATCCAACGATACTCCGTAAATACCATAGGGCTTTTTGGTTTCATTCCACCAACTTTGCAGGTCTTTGTAAGCGGTTACATAGGGCCCCGAGCCATGAACCATAAATGAACATTCATTAAAAGCCTTTCGCAATTCGGGCGAATTAGGCCCAAAGCCTGTACTGCTGGGTAATATTTTTACTTTAGGAAAGGTTTTGGCTAAAAGCGCATCAACCCCCCTGTCTATTAACTTTGGCCAAAGCACTACTTCAACTTCCGGCAAGTATTGTTTAAACAATGCCAGTATCCCGAAGGTATGTCCTATATCGCCTATATTAACGGTTTGCCAGGCGGAGCGGATCAAAACCTTATGCTTGGTTTTAGCTCCTTCTGCAGCCAATGCATCCGTAATGGGTGTTATAAGAGGTATAGCCGATAGTATGGATGCTTTTTTTATAAACTCGCGTCTGTGGTTATTCATATCAAATTGTAAATTAAATAACTGTGTAATAATAGCCTTACTAATATGTAGTGATGTTTAAGGATTTGAAATTATTTTTGCTCAGGTCCTTATATCTCACCATAGCTTCAACAAAATAGTAATCGGCATAAGTTAGCGGCTTATCAACTTCAGATTTGTGTGGTAAGCTACCTACACTTTTTTTTAATAGAAACCCACCATTCTCTCCTTTTGCTGCCCTATATTCGGGTGTTGATAAGGAACGTATAATGGTTTGGGCAATTGAAAGGTAATTTTGGGAGGTTTTACCACTGGTGTAGGTAGAAAGTTCAATTAATGCGGAAGCAATTAAAGCTGCTGCCGATACATCCCGGGAAGCATTGGGGATACCCGGGGCATTAAAATCCCAGTAAGGCACCTTATCGGCTGGTAAATTAGGATGATTCAAAATAAATTGCGCGATGTGATTAGCCTGGTTTAAATATTTTCTGTCTTTGGTTTCGCGGTACATTAAAGTATATCCATATAATCCCCAACCTTGCCCACGTGCCCAAGCAGAGCTATCAGCGGCGCCCTGATGAGTTCTCTTGAGGGTTACGCCTCCGGTTTGCGGATTATAATCAACAACATGGTAGGAGCTATAATCGGGCCTGAAATGATTTTTCATGGTTGTGTTGGCATGCGATACCGCTATTTTATAGTAAGAAGAATCGCCGGTAACACGGGTAGCATAAAAAAGCAGTTCCAGGTTCATCATGTTATCAATAATTACAATATACTGGTTCGGGCCTTTATCCCATGATCGGATGCAACCTACTACGGGGCTAAACCTCGTTGATAAAGAGCGCGCGCTGTTGACTAAAATATCTTTATAAGCAGGCTTGGCTTGCAAACGGTTGGCATTGCCGAAGCTGCAATACATCATAAAACCTAAATCATGGGTACCTTTATTGTATTGTTCTTTTTCAAGCAAGGTCAGCTTTTTTAAAGCCTCGCTGTATAGTGCCTCATTATTTTTCGCTTCGTGCAGGTAAAGCAATGTTCCGGGGTAAAACCCGCTACACCACCAATCTGATCCGCTGGTTACCAGCCCCCCTTTATCATCCAGTGTTTTGGGCAGTTTATCAGCCGGAATTTGAGTGCTGAAATATTGATATTGTTCGGCTGCTTCCTTTAAGTTTTGATCAATAAGTACATTTAAATCATTTTTGGAACTGCCGCCCTTTTTGTTTTGAGCATAACAGCCCGATTCTGCAAACAAAGCTGTAATAACCAGCAGCCCTTGCAAAAAATAATTCTTAGTTATATTCATTTCTGTTATTTTATTTCTTTCAAAATGTTACTTTTTTACCCAAAATCTTATGTTTCTGATCTCTACCTTACTGGTATCGCTTCGGGTAGTATAAATACCACATTTAAAGTAGTGTGTAGCATCTCCTTTATCATTAAACGTGCCTTTTAATACCTTGTTGATATATACCATTACCTTACCACTATCCGCATTATGAATAACGTTAACATGCTGCCACTTATCGTAAATGCCGGTTTGCAATACTTTGCTGTCGTAATGTTTAAATGAGCCTTCATTTTCATCGTAAGCTTTCATATTAAATGCCGTTGCCGATGTGGTGCCGCCAAATACCTGCATAATAATGGGATGCTGACTGCCTTTATAAACTTTATAATCGGCCTCAAACTGGTTCATTCCCGAGGTATAATCATTTTGTACACGCATTTCGCAGCGTGGTGAAGTAGTGCTGTTTTGCTGAAAAGACGCATCGCCTTTCAAAAGCAGAAAGGTGTGCGTATTGGTTGCTTTATCAAAGCGGTGGCGCTCATTCAGGTTTACGTTCCAGGGTTTGTGAAAAGTAAAGGTGTACTGCTGTTCGGTCCACCCGCTGGTAGGGTCGAATGCCTGTTTATTACCTAGTAAAATTTCAGCGGTATAGTGTGGTTGTGCAGGTAATTCATTATCATTTACATGATGACCGTAACCAGTTATTATGCTGATGGCACTAAAAATTATGAACTGAAAGTATTTCATGTATTTTATAGCTTGCTTTGTTTGTTAGGGCTTGTTACATTCAGCTTAACAGCTTTCAAATCTTTATCGGCCGATGACCCACCGGTCATGATCTTAAAATCACCGGGCTCTATCCCGTAAGTATTGTCTGCCTTGTAACAGGTAAGCAGATCGGGACTTATACTAAAGGTGACCTTTTGCTTTTCGCCGGGTTTGAGGCTTATCCTTTTGAACCCTTTTAGTTCTTTAACGGGCTTCGTAATACTACTGATCGTTCCGTTGATGTAAAGCTGTACAATCTCTTCGCCTGCCTGCTTGCCTGTGTTGGTTATCTCCAACGATACTTCTGTGTACTCGCCAGCAGTAATACTTGCCCTGTTTATAACCGGCGACCCGTAACTGAACGAGGTATAGCTTAATCCGTATCCAAAAGGGTATAAAGGGCCTGTTTCGCTATCAATATATTCCCGGATAAACTGTGAAGGTTTATGATTATAAAAATTACGGATCTGCCCGGCATTGCGAGGTACGCTAACTGTTAATTTACCGCTGGGGTTAACTTTGCCAAACAATACATCGGCAATGGCTTTTCCACCCAAGCAACCTGGTTCCCAGGCTTCCACTATAGCAGAAATATTTTTTTCGATCCATGGTATGCTCAAAGGCCTGCCATTAACTAGTACCACAATGACAGGCTTACCCGATTTTTGAAGTTGCTCGATCAGTTGTTGCTGTAGCCCCGGTAAGCCGGTATCATCCCGGTCTACATTTTCTCCAGCAGTACGGTTCTTTTCAAAACGGAGTGAGTTATCTCCGGCTACAACAATTACCAGATCGGCTTCTTTGGCTTTTTGTGCAGCCTGCAACACCGTTGCCATATTCATTTCCAAAATTGATTTTCCAGAATCGAAATAGCTTACCTCACAAGTAGGGCCGGCTTGCTGCCTAATCCCACTCAATACTGTAGTAATATTATTATCGGGTTGCTTTAAACTCCAATCGCCCAAAATAGCCTGATTTGCTGCGTTAGGGCCGGTAACCAGTATTTTTTTATATAAACCTCTATTGAGCGGTAATATGCCGTTGTTTTTCAGCAATACAATAGATTTTTGCGCTGCTTCAAGTGAGGCATCTGTATGTTTTTTAGTAAAAATCTTGCTTTCATATTCTCCAACAAACGGATCTTCAAACAAGCCTAACTTAAATTTAGCTTCGAGTATCCTGCTAACCGATGAATCTATGCGTTGTTCGTTTATCCGTCCTTCTTTGATCAGTTGCAGCAAAGGTTCTAAAAAATCGGGGCCGTGCATGTGCATATCCATGCCAGCTATTACGGTTTGATATACTGCTTCTTTTTGACTCGGAGCTATACGGTGCACTTCGGCCAAACGCTCTATATCCATAAAATCGCTGATATAAAAGCCATTAAAGCCCCATTGCTTACGCAGTAAGTTTTCCATCAAATATCCGTTAGCATGGCAGGGAATACCATTTATTTCGTTATGGGCGGGCATTATACTAAATACGCCGGCATCGGTAGCTGCTTTAAAAGGCGGCAGATAAATTTCGTTTAAAGTACGTTCTGATAAATCGGCAGGTGCTTTGTTGAGTCCATTTATCGGTTCGCTGCCCGCAATAAGATGTTTGGCGCAGGCTATTACTTTATCACTGCCGGTAAAATCATTCCCTTGCAAACCCTTTATTGTAGCTACCCCAAAAGCCGATACCAGGAAAGGGTCTTCGCCAAATGTTTCGCCTACACGGCCCCAGCGGGCATCGCGGGAAACATCCAAATTAGGCGAAAAAGCCCAGTGCGATCCGGTTGCCCGCATTTCAACAGCCGTATAGCGCGATACCTGTTTTACCAATGCCGTATCCCAGGTGCTCGACATACCGATTGGTGAGGGATAAATAGTATTGCCGGCCACCATGCCATTGCCATGTATGGCATCTATGCCAATAAGCAAGGGAATTTTTAACCGGCTTTGCTGTGCCAGGGCTTGTAATTCATTTGCTTCTTTAGCGGTAACCACATGTAAAAAAGATCCGATCATGCCTGTTTTTACCATCTGTTGTACATCACTAATTTTTAAACCCGGATAAAAAGAGGCGGCATCATTGTTTTTAAGCTGCTTTAAACTGATGTTCTTTTCAGCAGCTTTAATGTGCTCCAGGCCTACATACTGGCACATCTGGGCAACTTTTTCGGCCAATGTCATCCGTTTAAGCAAGTCTGTTACGCGGTCTTTTACAGGCTTATTCTTATTTAAATAAACAGGAACATTATCGTTAGCCAATAGCGGATCGCATAACATAAATAGCAATACCACAATTGTTACTTTTAAAGCCGACGATAGGTTTACAGGCACAACAATTTGCATATAAAAGTAGTATTAGGGTTTACGAAATTGATCAGTTGCCGCTTTAAATGTTTTATATATTTACCAGGCTGGTGATTTTTTGCCATGAGATATTGCTTTAATTAACTTCGATTTGATTAATGACCAAGCCTGCATCTGGCATATATATGCGGATAGTACTTTCGGTATCTTTAATTATCTGGTGTGTTGACATGCCCTGAGCATAACCCCGCAATACATTTTCGGCCCAAACAGGTGTATCTGCATCAGTACCAATATTGATAATTTGCGGATCACTGTTATTTACCGAGATGGCGTAACGGAGATTTAGGCCTTTGTATATACGAAATGTAGGCAGGCATTTTATCCATATATTATGCTTACCCGCATCTAACTTTATTTTATATTCTACATACGGGGCCTGTTGTATATCACTTACGGCGTATTGTTTTATGGCATACGGCAAAACCGTTAACCCATTTCCATTGATGCCCAACCCAGGTACAATTGTAATTTTTGTACTGTCGGTATTTTTAATTATATAACTTTTAGTTATATCAAGTTGTACATTAGCTTTGGGCATTGTGCTGGCGGCAGGTTTAGCAACTGCTGTTTTTAACATAGCCTTAGTAGCTACCTCAGGCATTATAAACGCGTCTTGCTTACGGGGTTGCCAATCCATCATTCCATTCCACTTGCCGCCGGCAATCATTTTATTATAAGTAACTGTAATATTTTGTATCTGCTTATAGGCATCTTTTGCAATTTGGCCATAATATAGTGCTTGCGTATTCCCCGTATTGGCCAGTGCTATACTTTTACGTGCGCACAAAAACTTTTTGTTCATGAGGTAAGCACCTGTAACAGGATAATAGATCAGTTCAAAGTATGCGTTTTGCAGATTTGCAGGTATCCGTTTTTTTATAGCAGCCGCCTGCAGGGCAATGGCCTCGTAATCTTTAAGCCGTTGATCAGCCTCTGTTGTAGTAAATTTTATTTTATGCAAATGTTCGGGCTTTGCCGATGCGGCCAGCCTGTAGTATTCTGCTTTGATGCGGCTTATTGCACCTGCAAATTGCTGACCGAAAGTTTCGGAAGCCCATTTTTTTAAATATTGCTGTGCTTTTTGCGGCGGCCATTGGTTCACATTCCAGGCCAAATCCATAGCAAATTGTGTTTCCAGCTCGGCCGGTTTAATATCGCCTACGTTAAACACCCATAATTTATTAGCCCCAAATTGGTAAGCTTTACTCATTTCATGGGATATTAAAGCTGGTGATACAGATGATAACCATAGGTAATCTTCAGGACTGCCCCAGTACGACAGATGGTAATAAATACCGCTCTTGCCACTGCGCTTTTGCTCATCGGGGCTGGATAACTGACGGATGTAGCCATGATTGTCATCAGCCCAGGCAATGGTAATGTCATCGGGTAGGTTTAACCCTGCCTGATATATATCAAGCACTTCTTTATAAGGGCAAAAAATTTGCGGGGCGGTATGATCTGTGGTGGGTAACACGTTTTTTAACATCGAGCGTTGGTCGGCGATCACTTCTTCAAGCAGCTTTGTTTTAGCCTCAATAGAGGGAGGCCCCGGCATACTACCATCATGAATACCACGCATACCTACGGTGTAAACCGCATCATTGCCCTTTGATTCCTTTACACGGTCGTTCCAATAAGTAAATATCTGGTTTTTGTTTTCGTCGTAGCGCCAGTGCCCGGGCCCGGTCTTATATTCGTTCTCGTAATTTTCGGTCCACTCAAATACATTGTTCCTGAGCATAGGCTCGCAATGGCTGGCACCTAAAACAATGGCGTACTTTTCGGCTACTATGGGGTTTTGTTTGTAATACCAAAAGGCCTTTGTACAAGAATGCATGGCCGGCCATATATAATTAGCCTTTAAACGGAGCAGCAGTTCAAAAATACGGGCGTAGGTTTTAGGCCCTATATCTTTTACATCTTTATCCATATTATTTGCGGCCCAGGGTTGCAGCCCAAAATCTTCATCATTCAAAAATATGCCGCGATATTGTACAGAGGGACTTTGTTGTATAGGCTTGCCCGCAGTAAGGTATAAGCTGCCATGATGTGCAGGCTTAATATCGGCCCACCAATAAAACGGCTGTACCCCAATCATGCGCGATAATTCAAAAAGTCCGAATGCTGTTCCGCGCCTGTCGCTGCCGGCAACTACCAATGCCTGCTTTACCCCTTTATAAGGATTATTGATGATAGCAATATGAAAGGTTTCCCATTTTCCGCTTATCGCCTTTATTGTTGGGTTTTTTTCAGCCAATTCATCAGTCAGTTTACTTTTACCTAAAGTTCCGGCAATAATCACATATTGGCTTGCACCTATAGTTTCAGCTGAAGCATCAACAGGTTTACCAGTTACCCGTTGTAAATCTTCGCTGAAGCATTTGGCAGCTATATGCAACACTTCGGCATCTGCCTTATCGGTAATTAATTTTACACCTATTCCTGGCGATGATAACGGAAATGCACCCGGCATTTTAGTATAACTAACAGCTATTTGACCGGCATTACCCTGGGCAGCAGCTATGCGTACCCCTACAAACAGCGTTATACCTATTATCTTCACTCTTAATATGCTACTCTTTTTAAACATCTTTATCCTGGTTACAACTAAATATTACTTGTGAAATGAATAGGCAACTGTGGCTGCGGGGAGCTTAGCTTTGTTTACCAGCAGTATGCGCCATATATCCATACCTTTCCAGGTTTCCTTAAATTTTTTGGCTTCGGGGGATTCCAGGTTCATTTTTTCTTTTACAACTTCACTTATTGCCGCATCATAATCCATCACTACTTTTTTGTTACCCGGCATATTAAATACAACCTTGCCGGGTGTACCGGTTTCGGTAGTGCAAACCGTCATAAAAGTTTGGGTAATGCTTTTTACCGGGGCAGTAACTTCGTAATTGTCAATTACAGATGCTATCCCATTTACTTTATCCATGCTGACCGTGCGGTCCCACCTTTTTACACCCGCTTCCACAGGATAGGCTTTAGCAAGGTTCATGGTTATGGAACTTTGGGTATCGCCCTTTACATACTTTACATTGGTTGCCCCATAATTGGCCCCGGCTGCTTCACCTAAGCCGTTAACAGTAGGAATATTATGGTAAGGAGATGTATTGAACCACAGTGTATATCTTTTGTCGGAAAACGTATTAGACGTATAAGCACCCGGACCCAGATCAATTATTACCGGTTCATCATCTGCATAAACCAGTACATTGCCCACATCATTGTGGTTATGGCTCTTGCCATTGTGCCCGCCGTATGCCGCTACAAACATATTATTTGCCGACCGCGACGACATGATCTCAATGTCGGATGCCCATGCATCCTCAATATGGGGTTCTTTAAACGGATATGCCTCGCAAGCTTTAATGGCAGCCATATTATAAAGGCTACGTGAACGTGAATTACGCGAATTGTTAATATATGGTGCTTTTTGCGCATCATTATATTTATGATATAGCCAGCTTGCAAAATTCATCATAGTTTTATCACCCGTAGACTGGCCGTAACGAAATAGCAACAGGGCGCTTGGCGTGCTGTGTGGTACGGCATCGCCAACGTTGATATAATTTTGACCACCAATATGCATCCGGTATATATAAACACCCATTTTTTGGACGTAAGGATCATTAAATACATTCAGCTTTCCGTTTGATGCCTCATACAGCAAATTTAATTCATCATAAACACAACCTACCGCTTGCGACCAGTAACCAGGGCCTTCATCCACACTACCATCGGCACCCAGGCCGTTAATGTACTTATCGGTTAGGCGTAAGCCATAGTTAATAGCTTTCGACCTTTTGGTAACGTCGGTTTCGAGCAGTAGCTGGGCATTTATATAGTTAGACATGATCCAGGGAGCCCAGTTGTTAGGCTTGGCACTGGTCATGTAAAAATACTGGGCCGTAAGCAAGGGGGTAAATACCCTGCGGTTTACCTCGTACCTGAGCCGTTTACGTACCATTTTAGAGTTTTTATCCAAGGCATCCCCGTTAAAGTAGTCAATCCAGGCTAATTGTGCAGCAGTTTCAGCGGCGTATAGGTCAACCACCGGCTCTTCAGCATCGGGCAAACCGGTCCCAGCTTTTTGCATATGCAAAATAGAAGTACTGCCCCAAAAGGTTTCCTCACAAACCGACCATATACCATCCATAACCTTATCCGTAAAACGGCCCTTGCCTTCAACGGATTCGGCTAAAGCAAGCGTCCATAATATTTCCCTTTTTCTAAAAAACAATTTTTCGTACCTGGCTTTACTGTCTCCCGTACGTACATAGTCAAGGCTCATAGTGGCAGTAACTACCGGGTAGTCTTCTTTAAGGGCTGCTTCTCCGTCTTTTACCATCCGTTGCAATAAATTAGCAGGGTATTGCTGCTTCCATTCTTCCGGCTTTTGCGGAAAAGGGTGCCACTTACCGGGTGCCGGTAAAGTAGCAAGGATTTTAGCCTCGGTTAATGATCGTAATACATTACGCTGAGTAGTTTGACCATAAGCCACCGGCATACCTATTGCCAACATCAGTAGTAGTGCAAAAGCAACTATGCTGAAATTGTATGTATTTAGTGAGGATTTTTTAATACCCATAATCCTGTTTTAAATTGCGGTTACTTTCTAAAGATGTTTGCGGTATGGGATACAGTTCACTTTTATTGGGTACAAAATCGCCTGCTACTTTATTAATTAAAGTTGCGCCTATGGATACCGCCCAATTAAGCCTGGTAAAACCTGTTATGGTTGTAGCCGCCGGTGATGGGGCATAATAACTGTTGGCCGCAACCAGATCGATAGCGTTGGTTCTGAAAAATACATATTGAGGTACATAAGTGTAAGGTGCCAGCCTGGCCCCCAATAAGGTAAGATTTTGGCGGGCTTCCAATATCTTTGTATATAATAAGTTCCAGCGTATCAGATCGTATTTACGTATGCCCTCGCTGCCAAACTCCAGCAGCCTTTCATTTTGTATGGCTTGTAAAAACGCTACTGGTGAAGCTACTTGTGCAGGGGTTAAATCAGCTTCGGCAACTGAAGAAACGGTTGTTGTGGCTGTTGCCGCCGCCGTGGCACCTCCACCGGTAAACACAACCGTAGGGTTGCCAGTATAATTATTCCCGGTTTCGATAATGTTAATGGCCGTTACCACGCCGCTTGTTACCGTGGCTACAGCTGTGGCACCGCTGCCGCCGCCACCGGTAAATGTTAAGGTTGGTGCCGATGTATAACCCGCGCCGCCATTGGTAATTGTAATAGTTTTAACCCCTCGTGCCCAACTTCGGCGCCTAACCGTGTTTACAGCGTTTATGGCTTCGGCAGTAGGCCCGCCAATTTCGTTCTGGGCTTCGGCAAACATGAGCAATACATCTGAAAAACGAATGATAGGCCAGTTAACTCCAAAGTAAGAACCACCCTCGTTTATAGGTATGGCCGGTGTGATCCAATCCCTTCTAAACTTGCCATCGGGCATGGCAGCCAGGGTAGCACCTACCCGGAAACCGGTAGCACTTATTGAATATGGGGCGGCGGTTACATCGCGCCGGGTATCTAACTGGTTAAAGGCATAAAAATAGGTAGGCAACAAAAATATGCGCAAGTTACCGTTACCATTAATGCGCGGGCCGTTCCAGGCACCCAGGCGGCTATCTGATGCGGCATTTATACCGGCCATAGCTACCTCCATCATCACTTCGCCATTGGGCTCAATTTTATGGGCAAGTATATTATCTTTAAATACCGCCTGAAAGCTTGGGTTTAGCGTATGCTTATCTGGCCGCATCATAATTTCGGCACATTCCTTACGGGCTATTTCATAAAAATCCTTGTAGTTGGCCGGCCGCTCCATTTGCTTGGAGCGCCGTAGCGAGTAACCACCTCTAAACAAAGCTATACGTGCGCGCAAGGCTTTCACCGCCCCTTTGGTTATTCTTTCATCCTCTGTAACTCCAGGATCTCCGCGCCATGGCACCAGGGTTGAAGCCAGTTCCAAATCTTTTAATAAACGATCATAAATGGTATCGCGATCTACTTTCGGCAGGTTTTGATCTTCCCGATCGGTCGATGGTTCAAACGGGGCTGGTACATCGCCCCAATGCTTAATAAGTTCTGTAAAAAAAATCGCCCTCAACGTTAATGCTTCGCCATGCAGGCGCCTAACTTCGGCCTGCTCACCACCACCATTGTATTGAGCCATAAGCGGTATGCTTTTAATACAAACGTTTGCCCGGTCTATACCGCGATATAATTGAGTAAAAGGTGTGTTGATTACTGAATTATCTGCAGTTATTGCATAACGGGCCAAATCGCGACTGGCATTATCGGGTGTGTTTATATTGGCACCGCTTATCATCTCATCCGTATCGTACGGATACATAGTACTTAACCGGTTACCAAAGCCAAAATCACCGGCAAGTTGGTTATAAACGCCCAATACCGTGTTGCGCGCCTGAACCGAGTTGCTAAAGGCCACCGTTGGAGAAAACCCGGTTACCGGTTCTTCATTTAAAAATTTTTTGCAGGAAGAAAAAAGTATAACTCCTGAACATATTATTAAAGCTACTTTTAAGGATATATGATGTTTTGAAATTTGTATGTTAAACATGACTTTTAGAATTAACAAGTGAACATTAAAAAGAAACATTTAAACCGAATATGTAATTGCGGCTGCGCGGATACGCCGAATAATCAACGCCTGGCGTTAACGGGCTCGTACGGCGCGTATCTACTTCGGGGTCGTAGCCGGTGTATTTAGTAATAACCGCCAAGTTGTTTAAAGTGGCGTATAAACGCAGCCGCTTTATATTAGCCTTTTTAATTAAAGTATTACTAAATGTGTATCCCAAAGTAATATTGTTTATGCGCAAAAATGAACCGTTTTCAACCGCCCATGAACTGATATAATAACTTGTGCTACCACGTAAAGGCATCCATATATTAGCATTTGCGTTTGCAGCTGCAATTTGCTCAGGAGGCGCACCAACTACATAGGAGGTGCCACCCGAAGTAACTACCTTTTGCAGCACAACACCATTGGCATCAACCGTACGCCACCTGTTTTCCATTATGGCAATCATGTTTGTTGAAGGTGCATAACCGTTGGTAAATTCTATTTTGTTAGCATTTAAAATATCGTTACCCAGCTGAAAATTCACAAAAACACTGGCATCAAAGTTTTTGTAGGTAAACATCTGGTTTAAGCCGCCGTAAAAATCTGGATTGGCATTACCAATTATACTGCGATCATTAGTAGTTAAAACCCCATCGCCGTTCACATCGGCAAACCTGATGCTGCCCGGCTGTGGTAAACCGCTAAGGCCAACCGGGTTTGGAATGCCCTCCTTTAAAGTATAACGGTTATTAGTGGCATTATAATCAAAGTCGTTTAGGGTATAATAGCCTTCATTTACATAGCCGTATATACTTCCTACCGGCTTACCTACCTGCACTATAAAATCTGCCGGGGTACCCGAAATGGCCCAGCCTGAGTTTTGAAGATAAGACTCTTGTCCGCTGGCTAATTTTTTTATTTTATTGCTATTGGTAGATATATTGAAATTAGTGCTCCAGGTAAAATTTTTCTTTTGTATGATCGAAGCATTGATCTGTAATTCTAAACCTTTATTTTCTGTAGCCCCAATATTTTGAAATTGTGAGGTATAGCCTGATACAACAGACACCGGCGCTGCAATTAAAGCATCGTTTATGGTGTTTTGATAGGCATCCATAGTAACCTGGATACGGTCATTAAACAAACCTAAATCCAACCCAATATTACGGGCCACCGTGGTTTCCCATTGTAATGTAGGATTGGCCAACCTATCGGGCGCGTAGCCTATGCTGGTGAGGTTTTCGTTAAGCGGGTACAAAGCGGTTGCCTGAAATACGGTTAGGTAGCTATACGGAGCAATACGATTATTACCCGAAGTACCATAGCTCAAGCGAAGTTTTAAATTAGATAAGGCATCGAATTTATTTTTGAGAAATTTTTCTTCCGTTACCCGCCAGGCTAAAGACCCGGAAGGAAAATAACCCCAGCGATAACCGTCGGCAAATTTGGAAGAGGCATCGGCGCGCATGGTAAAGGTGGCCAAATAACGGTTATCATAAGTATAATTGGCCCTTGTAAAAAAAGACAGCAACTTTTCTCTTAACACAGTGACCCGGGGAAAAGTGGCAGCCAATACACCCAGGTTTAATTGATTAAAAGCGATTTCGGAAGTGGTACCTGCCGGGAACTCCCTAAACTGATTTTGAAGACCTTCCCTGCTCGATGTAAAAATCTCCTGTCCTAAAAGAACATTAATACTGTTTTTTTTATTGAAAGCCGTTTTAACTTTACTGTTATCATACGTTAAAACATTTGATTGATTTAGCGTATTGGTTTTAAGGGTACTGATACTGGCACTGGAAACGGCCCCTAAAGTAACCGGCTCGTTAAAACCCCGGGTTTCAGCACTGTTAAAGTTGAATCCTATCGTAGAGCGTAAAGATAGAGCGGGTGTAAAATTATAATTTGCGTAGCCATTGTAGTTGGTAATGGTAGTTTTGCCCTGGCGGTACCTTGCGTTTTGCAATACTACCGGGTTAATAATACCCAAGCCGTTACCTACATTGGTTTCTTCAAAATAATCTTCGTCTTCTTCATCGGGAGATAAGGCAGCGGGCACAATAGGACGATACTTTACTATATTACGCAAAGTGTTTAAAGAAGCACCCTCTGGGTCAGACGTACCCGATCCGTTTGAGGTAATATCGGTATAACGTACATTTACAGCTACCCGAAACTTGCTGCTAACGTTATGATCGAATTTGGAATTGAGCACATGGCGCTGATAATCGGAATTTACCAAAATACCCTGCTGTTTATTAAACGAGTAACTGGTGTTAAACTTAATGGTTTTTGTGCCGCCCGATATACTTACATTGTGTGTTTGCATAAATGCATTGCGGCCCAGCATACGCTCCTGCCAATCTAAACCCTCTTCGTTTTTAAAGCGTGATAGCGCAGGAAAATCATTACCATAGCGGGTTGCAAAGGTGGTACTATCGGTTGCGTTACCACGGCTGCGCTCATATTGATACTCTACAAAATTATAAGGATCCATTACCTTCAGTTTTTTAGACAGCTTATTGATCCCGAATATATTGTTGTAATTTACCGTAGTAGCACCCTCTTTACCTCCTTTGGTTGTAACAATAATTACCCCGTTGGCACCGCGCGAACCGTAAATAGATGTAGATGAGGCATCCTTTAAAACATCAATAGATTCAATGTCTTGAGGCGAAAGCGAAAGAAGGCCGTCTTCTACCTGTATTCCATCAATAATATAAAGCGGTGAATTATCTTGTGTAATAGAGCCGCCTCCACGCACACGTATCTTTACCTCGGCATTGGGCGATCCCTCAGAGGCTACTATTTGCACACCAGCCAAACGCCCGGCCAAAGCCTGCTCTGCAGAGTTTATTGGAATATCTTTAAGTTGTTTAGCATTAATTGATGATACTGAGCCGGTTAGGTCACGTCGTTGAACATTGGCATAACCTATAGCCACTACCTCATCAAGCGCGGTGGCATTGGGTTGCAGGTTTATGTTTAGAGGCTGGTTGTTTTCAACGCTTACTTCTTGCGTGGTGTAACCTAAATAAGTAACTACCAACACAATTTTTTGTGTTTGCACTAACGTTAGCTTAAAGTTGCCCCTAACATCGGTTGTTGTACCCAGTTTGGTACCTTTTACAGTAATGTTGGCACCAACTAACGGGTCTTTATTACCTGCATCGATAATAGTGCCGGCTACCTGCCGGTTTTGGGCGTACCCCAAACCCATTACCATGCACATGTACATAGCTACAAGTAAAATTTTCTTCATCTGTAATTTGAGTTATTAATTAGAGTTAATTTTTTTACGCGTCAACAAACGGTATTTGTTAAGACATTAATAATTGGTTATTGCAAATATGTGAAGTAGAGATTAAACCAAGGGGTTGAAAAGTAAAGAAATGGGGTGTGTAATAGTTCAAAATCACCTATAAAATGTGCTTCAATGATTCAAACTTTGTATAACACAAAAAAACAGGGATACGAAAACATACCCCTGTTAAACCTTCAACAAATTAACACGATACGTAATTAATTAAGGTTTGTAATAGTACCTAATGTGTTTGATTTTTACTTTGCTTATAGCAGATTGGGAGGTATATACACCACATTTAAAATAGTGCTGACCGGCACCTTTATCTTCAAAGTAATATTTACCATTTCCATTAGTCACTTCTGTACCATTTATAAAAACATGAAATTTACGTTCGGCGGTAGCATGAACAACGTTAATATGTACCCATGTACCATATATGTTTGTAGCAAGCACCCTACCGTCAAAAAACCGTAGCTCTCCTCCATTATACGGATATACCTTTATGTTGAAAGCAGGCTTGTCGTTTGCTACAGCTGTGCCAAATACCTGCATAATTATAGGATTGGCACTACCCGAATCTACTTTCATATCAGCTTCGAACTGATGGTTGCCAACTGTGTAGTAATCGTACCCTGGGTTAGTTGAATTATGCTTCATACGCATTTCACTACGTGGAGATGTATTACTGCCTGCCTGGAATGCACTATCTGTATTATAGATCCAAAAGGTATGCTCCTCAAAAGTGCCGTTATAACTATGGCGGGCATTGGTATCTAAGTTATAGGGCTTGTGTAATACATAGGTATAAGTTTTTTGTACCCAACCTGTACCATATTGAGGTACATTTGCCAATGTTTCCTTCGATGTTTGATTACCAATGGCTTCATCAATAACTTCTTGAGGTTTAACCTGTCCTTTTTGACAGCTTGCCGCTAAAATTAAGCCGCAGCATAATATTAGCAATGTGTTTTTTTTAAAATAATTCATCATCATCATAATTGGTTAAAAAATTTATAATTGATATGTTGAAGGTTAATACTGATAATAGGCCAGAATTGGCATCCGCTGGTTTACCGTACTGAGAACGGTTTGGTTTATTACCGGATGCTACGATACAAAAGTAACTATACCACCAAGGCAACAGGGGCATTAAAAATCAGTGTTTGGGGTCCCTTAACGTTCAATTAAAATATTTTTATTAATTAACCACTATCATTAAATGAGAGTTTAATTTATATGTGGGTTACCATAGAGGCTGTAGCTGTATTTTCATAAGTGGCTGCGTAGGCTGTTGGCGCGCATCCAAATTGTTTGCGAAACTCTTTGCTAAAATGTTTTCGGTTACTAAAACCTACCGAAAAAGCAATATCAGCTATACCCATTTTATTTTGAACCAGCAGAGTTGCGGCTCTTTTAAGACGGGTAACCTTTAAAAAATCGGCTACAGACAGATCGGTAAGGCCTTTGATTTTGCGGTACAAAACCGGGCGGCTCATACCTATTTCGACCGATAGGGCCATAACATCAAATTCCGAATCCTCCATCTTATCTTCCACAATCTTCATTAATTTAGACAAAAAGGCTTCATCTACGTTATTAATTACAACATCCTTAGGCTGTAGTGTTACCTGCTGACTAAATTTATTTTGCATTACCTTGCGGGCTGCTAACAAATTGTGCACGTTTAATTTCAGTAACTGAAGACTAAAGGGCTTGGTTATGTAAGCATCGGCTCCGGTTGTTAACCCACTTACCTGGTGTATGGTTGTTGCACGAGCAGTTAATAAAATAACTGGTATGTGGCTGGTGCGCTCATCGGCTTTAAGCTTACCGCATAACTCCATGCCGTCCATTTCGGGCATCATTACATCGCTTATCACCAAGTCGGGTATGCTATTTATGGCCGTAATAAAACCAGTTGACCCGTTTTCACAACCCTGTACTGTATAAGTTTCTTTTAATGATTCTACTAAAAACTCGCGCACCTCGTTGTTATCTTCTACAATAAGAACGGTGTATTTACTTTCTGAATTATTAATAATTTCCAAATCGGGGAATCTTGCGGTTTCAGGTAAATACCGGGTTTCGGTTTCAAATGGCTCATATATTTCATTGGCATCAACCACGAGTTCATCTGGTTCAAAATGGCTGCTTCCTTTTAACAATGAAACCTTAAAACATGTGCTTCCATTACGACCGTGTTCTTCAGGCAGACTTTCAAAAGATATGGCACCATGGTGCAACTCAACAATGCTTTTTGAGAATGCCAGCCCTACACCCGATCCTGAATTTTGTTGGTGATGTTCACCGGCCTGATAAAAATTGGTAAACAGCTTTTCCTGATGATGGAATGGAATACCCTGACCATTATCGGTTATGTAAATGCCCACTTCCCTACCCTCATCCTTTACTTCAACATTTATCACTCCACCCTCATGCGTAAATTTAAACGCGTTAGATAAAAGGTTGAAAAACACTTTTTCCATTTGTAAACTATCAAAATACAAAGCAGTATCTCCAGCAAAGTTATTAAAAGAGTAAGTGATGTGCTTAGCATCGGCAACCTGATTAAAGGTTTGACAAACAGTTTCGGTAAAATCGGCAACTTTCCAGGCTTTAACTTGTAACTTAATTTTACCCGATTCGGCCTTTCTAAAATCCATTAACTCATTAATGAGCCTTAAAAGTCGGTTTGTATTGTTTTGAATGCTATATAATTGCTTATTTATCAATTCATTATTTTGGGTTTCGGCAATCAGCTTTTCTACCGGGCCCGATAGTAGGGTTAGGGGTGTTCGCAGCTCATGTGATATATTTGTAAAAAAATCAAGCTTCATCTGGTGTAGTTCCTGCTGACGCTCGTACTGCAAATGCTCATAATAAAGGTCTCTTTCCAACTGAGCCTGCCGTCTGAAAAAACGTATAACCGCGAAAAGTACACCAACAAATAATAAGGTATATAACACATACGCCCACCAGGTTAACCAAAATGGCGGTAAAATTTCAATATCTACACTTACGCCATTGTTATTCCAAACCCCATCATTATTAGCAGCTTTTACACTAAACGTATAAGTACCGGGCGCCAGGCCTGTATAACTTGCTAAACGCTGATGGTTTACGTAATGCCAGGTATTGTTGTAACGTAATCCCTGTAATTTATAGGCATATACGTTTTTGTTTGTATTAACAAAGTTTAGTGCCGAAAACTTAAACGATATAAAGTTTTGATGATGTTTAAGCGTAATTGAACGGGTGTTTTCGATAGGTTGTTTAAGAGGCGATTTAGGCGAACTTATATTTATCACCTGGTTATGAATCATAAATTCGGTAATTATAACATTTGGCTGGTGCGTATTTTTAATTATATGCTCAGGATAAAATGCCGTAATACCGTTAACGCCACCAAATAACAATTCACCATCTTTGTTGCTGCAAACGGCATTGGGCATAAATTGGTTACTTGCCAAACCATCTGTTGAAGTATAATTGAATATTTTATAGTCGACCTGTTTCAGCACAGGGTTGTAACGTAGGAAACTGATCTTGGATAGACCGTTATTAGTGCTCACCCAAAGGTTACCCTGTTTATCTTCAGCTATAGCCTGTATCACATTATTAGTAAGCCCATGCTGTTCTGTAATAAAATAAACCTGTTTGTTTCGGGGATTAAAAAGTTGCAGGCCAGCGCGTGTACCTACCCATACACGTTTATACCTATCTGTAAACAAGGAAAGTACTACATTACTGTTATATCCATAACGGGCAGGGTCATTTAAATAATGATCAAATTTTTGTTTTTTCAGATCATAATGGTTAAGCCCATTATTTGTACCGATCCATATCCCGGTGTTGGCATCATGCATTAAAGCATTTGTATGGTTGCTGCTAATGCTATTTTTATTTTGATGAACATAAAATTCCTTTTTTTGCCCAGTGGTACTGAGCCATTTTAAGCCATCAACATCGGCAGCAACCCAAATGCCTTGAGGTGTAGTAAGCAAAGCATTTATGCGTGTATTTTTTAAGCCAACATTAAACCCATCAAAACTTAAATATGATATTTTTCCACCACTTTTATTAATACTGGCTAAACCATCAAGAGTACCTACCCATAACTTATCTTTGCCGTTAGGTGCCAAGGCTTTAATAATATTACTGTTTTTACGCTGGGCCAAATCTTGTACAGAAAAATAACTGCTCATTTGATGCGCATTATCTATAAAATTAAGCCCTCCACCATCAGTGCCTGCCCACAAACCTCCATTTTCATCTTTTACTATGGCGTTTACAACAGGCTGGTTTAAGCCAATGCTCCCCCCTATCCGCTCACCTATATTAATAAAATTGGCATTGGCGGGGTTGTATATATTTAAACCGCCGGCATAAGTAGTAAGCCAGATGCTTCCTGCTGCATCCTTCATAATATTCCAGATCGTATTATTGCTTAAACTCTTTTGATCATCGCTATGGTGCTGATGGTTAGTGAAAGTTTGGCTTTGCTTATTGAAAATGCTCAAACCGTTTCGAGTAGCAATCCAAATCTGCCCTTGATTATGTACATATACATCGCGTATAAAATCCGATGCCAAAGATGCTGAAGTGTGATATTTATGCGTGAAATTGATGATGTTTTTAGTAGCATACTTGTACCAGAATAATCCGGCATCTTCGGTACCAAACCATAAATCGCCATCCAGGTCTTGCTTAATGGCCACTACTTTAGCATTAAAAAGCTCGATATTGTTTTTTATTTGTGGAGGCAACACCTCTTTATTTTTTAAAGATGAATTTAAGCAAATTACCCCTGTATTAAGCCCTACCCATACTTTGCCCGATCTTTCCTGAAACAAAGAATATACATTACCGGTAACAAATGAAGAATAACTTTTTATTTGCCTTGTAGCACAATTTAACAATTTGATACCTCTGTTGGTACCTATAAGCAAACGGTTATTGGGTAAGGCCATAAAGCATGAAATAAACCCAACTCCATTAACTGGTATATGGTTGTATTGCTCCTTGTTTTTATTAAAAACATACAAGCCGCTTGAAGCCCCTATCCAAATATTGCCATGAGCATCTTCATGTATCGCATTAATGTCTCGGTGGTTTGTAGATTTTTTATCGAAGCTGTAGTTTTTATAAATTTTAAACTCATAGCCGTCGAAACGGGTAAGCCCATCTCGGCTACCAATCCATATAAAACCTTGTTTATCCTGTTTTATAGAAAATATAGGGCTTTGTGAAAGTCCTTCATTTAATGAAAAATGCATGAAGCGCATAGGCACATCCCTGCAATAAGCCAACTGCTGCCCAATAAGCAAACATAACAGTAAGGCACAAGTGCTAAAAACTTTTTTGCACGAATTAAACATTAACAACAGGTTTATAATAACTGAACAAAAAGGCTTTTATTCAATTATTAAAATTAGTAAAATGTTTTACACTTAGTGTAGTATTGTAAATATTACTATAAGTTTTGGTTTCTTAAATTCAGATACTAACAACGCCTTGTGCAGCATTTTTAGTCAAAAACATATTCCATTTTTATAAAAGGCACATCAATCTTATTTCGCCTTAAATTGTGGCTAATATTTTGTTTTTATTATTAATATCAAAAGGAGAGCAAATAATTACTCTCCTTTTGATAAGTACGAATATAGTATCCAAATCTAAACAAACAGCCCTATCAAATTCGCTAATTAAATATTTAACGGCTATATGCTCTTATACCTAAAGTATCTGTTTAAATATAAAGCTTAATCAATTTAATGTTGGCTTATTTACAAATACATCATCATAACTAACATCGGTATAACGGGCAAATAAACCTATTTTACCTGCTGTAAATTGGCTATCGGTTGCTTGGACCTTAAGACTGCCGTTGATATAAAACTTTATTTGGTTGCCATTAAAAGAAGCCCTCAAAATATAAAGCGTGTTCGTGGTCAGTTCAGGGATTTCTAAATAAGCTAAAACAGTTGTTGCGCCTGCCTGAAATCTGGTGACCTCACATCTTTTATTATCCTGGTTATAACGGAGCAAGTAGTAATTGTTGGCATCTACATATCGGCCTATTAACCCAATCAGTGGAATATTACCGGTTCCATAGCTATTGATCTTACATTGTACGGTTACATCATAGTTTGTTCCGCTATAGGCACTGATAAGCCTCGAACTTACAACCGTAGCCGAAGTTTTTATAACGGGTTCGGGAGCTGTATTTTGCGGTTGATAGCCTGTAAAAGAGGTTACCGAGGCAAAAGACCAGGTACCGCTTGCAGTCCATACCGGATATGCAGTATAATTTGAATCCTCAAAAGAGTCATTTAAATAATACTCTTTGGCCACCCCCATCGTATGTGCTATGTCATGAACACGCTGCCACCAGCTTAAACCTGTTGTGTAGGGTACAAGTGAGTTGTAGGGCTCATAACTTCCTATTTTATAAGTAATATAACCGTTCCATGCTTTTGAGATGATATCGCTAAAGCCCACTTTCAAGTTTTGGTCGATAGAGTCCTTTTTTATAGTTTGAGTTGAACTTAACCAATAGCCGTATTTTTCTACTAAAAACCTGCTGTACAGATCATTAACTACTCCTGATGCAGAGTAATACAGCGCATCTCGTACGCTGCCGCCATTATCTACAGTATTAAACTCTGTAGCCATACCTGGAGAATTAATATAGTCGCCTTCTCTGGCAATTTTGTTAAAGCATTCCGTGTTAAGTTTTGATGTAAGATATATAGGATCAGTAACAATACTGGTTAAGGTAACCGTCTTAAAAAAAGGCAATCCATCAGTTTCGTTATCATCTATATAACGCACATAGTTTTTTATTAAAGTTTCTTTTTTAGCATCTGTACTGGCATCATAAACTGTTGTTATTTGTCCACTGGTTACTGTTTTATTAAAAGTAGCAGAAAAAATATCAGCGATCCGGGTTAAGCCGGCAGTATTGAGGCTGCTTATAAAATCACTATGGTCATAATTTTTTAAAAATGTATAAACATTATTTTTACCGATAACTGTCATAGCCGCCAAAAAGCTGCCTGCGTAACCTTCGGCATAATTAGGAGATGTGTAAAGAACATTGCCCCGCATATCCAGCCGCTCATTTTGACGGAGGTTACCATCAAATGTATAATCGGTCATTACATAAGCACCGGCTACCAATGCAGCTTTCATGGTAAGCATAATCTTCTCTTCCTCTGCCGCTGAAAAATCATTAGCATTAGCATATTTCCATGCTAATGCTACAGCGAAATAAGCACCGTAGCCCTCCCGGTGATTGTCATTACCTGTTACAACAAATTGATTGGCAGGATCATTCATCGTTTTCTTAACAGCGTCATATAATAATGTACGATATGGCGAACTTGGATTATTTGCAACATCTACTGCCAATGTGGCCATAGCGGAAGATACGCCTATAGCTTGGGTGCCGAAAAAAGTAGGGGAGCCGTTTAGTGCCCCCTGCAACACATCGGCTGCAGATTGAAGCGCTAAAGTGTGTTGCGGCACGCCATTGTCGATGGTTGTTTTGCCATAATTTTGGTTGTTTACCTCTGCCGCGCTAATATCCTCGGCCAAAGGGTTCTTTTTACAGGAAGATATCAGCAGGGCAAAAGCCGCCACTAATACAGTTGCTGTTAATTTTCTCATCATACTATTGGTTTTATTGGTTAATAAAAAAGGTTTCTGAATAAAAGGTTACTAACAAAATGCATAAACCGGACAATAAATTTTATGATATTTTATGCCCGGTTTATACGTTAATTAATAACCCGGATTTTGCACCAATGCCGGGCTTGCTGTAAGCACACCTTGCGGAATAGGCAACAAGTAATGGTACGGCTGTATCTCGGGGGCACGCCCAAATGCCACTTCCGATTTTACTGCGTCTATCAATCGGCCTGTTCTCACCAGGTCGAACCTGCGCTGCATTTCAAACGGGAACTCCAGCCTTCTTTCGAGCCAAACGGCCTGTTTAAATGAGAGATAATTATAAACACCTAAAGCAGGTGTGGTAAGCCCGGCCCTATCATGCACCCTTTTAAAGGCATTATAAGCTTCGGCATTAGGGCCGTTGCCAGCCTCGTTCAACGCTTCGGCGTAAATGAGCAAAATTTCGGAGTAACGCATGTATGGAAAGCTCTTGCCGTTACCGGTACCCAGGGTAGCGGTTTGGTCCCAAAGTTTATTAAAGGCCACAGCTTTGGTAGGGTCGGCATCGGTAACCGAAAGCGGGAAAACCGTTCCCCCAAAAGTGTACGAGCTTAAAAAATTGACATCCCTACGCCTATCGCCGGTTACAAACGAATTGTATAACGTAGCCGAAACCCGTGCGGTACCCGCACCGCCACCAATATAAATTGGTGCCGAACGCACACCATATAAACGGCCCAGGCCGTTGCCCAAAATATCGGTTTTGTATTGTATCTCAAAAACGTATTCCTTACCGCCCTTATTTGCCAGCGAAAACGCATCGGCATAGTTAGCCCATAAATCGTACACACCGGTCGTGCCAATATCTATTACTTCTTTAGCTTTGGCAGCGGCCAATGCCCAATAAGGTGAGCCTACGGTAGTGCCCGCACGGGTTAAATAAACCTTAGCCAGCAGCCCTTTAGCGGCACCCCTTGTGGCACGGCCCTTATCGGCGGCGGCGTAGGTAACCGGTAATACCTCGGCATCTTTCAGGTCTTGCTCTATTTGATTATATACTTCATCAACGGTATTTTTAGGTTTGTCTAAACCTTCCAGGCTGAGCGATTCGTCGGTTACCACCGGCACACCGCCATATAACCTTAGCAGGTTAAAATAGTGAAGCGCACGTAGGTATTTAGCCTCAGCCACATATTGTTGTTTTAAATTGGCATCCATTTCAATTAATGGTACACGTGCAATTACGATGTTGGATTTTTGAATGGCCGCATACGAATTACTGAACATATTAATGAAAGTGTTAGACGGCGTTATTTTATACTGCCAAAGCGGTACCCTATCGCCCACACCCGACAGGAACGGAACACCATCATCGGTAGTAGCCAGATCAATAAACATAAACCCGTCTGACGCGCCGTAAATTGTGGTTATCTGTCCGTAACACGCGCCAATGGCAGCCTGTGCGTCGGCAGGGGTTTTGTAATAGGTAGCTGCCGTTAAGTTGCTTTCGGGGGCCAGGTCCAGTTTTTTACAGCTGCCCAGTGCTATAACACCTATAATGATTATGAATAATTTTTTCATGTGCTTAATGCTTAAAAAGTTAAGTTTAATCCGGCTAAAAACGTTTTAGCCGAAGGGTAAGTACCATAATCTACACCCTGACTGATAGAGCCGTTGCCAAAGCGGTTAACCTCTGGATCGAACCCGGTGTAGTTGGTAATAGTGAACAGGTTTTGTGCCGATACATATACCCGCACCGAACCTATGCCTGCCGATTTAAGTAAATCCGCGCCAAAACGGTATCCCAACGCCACGTTTTTGAAACGCAGATAGCTGCCGTCTTCAATTTGAAAGGAAGATAATACGCGAGAACCGGAAAGTAAATTTGCCCTTGGTATGGTATTGCTGGGGTTAGTGGGTGTCCAGCGGTTAAGCACCTCGGCACTGTTGTTGTTACCACCGTTTAAGCTAAACAGATCGAAACGCGACAGGTTTAAGATATCATTACCATAAGATCCCTGTACAAACACATTCAAATCGAAATTCTTATAAGTAAAGGTGTTGTTAAAGCCTCCAAAGAACTTCGGATTAGAATTGCCGATCACCGCGCGGTCAACATCGTTGATCTGGTTATCGCCATTGATATCTTTATAACGTACATCACCGGGTTTGGCTGTTGGCTGTGCCGATGCGGTTATGTTATCGCCGGTTTGAAATATACCATCAAATACCCTTCCGTAAAACTGCCCTAACGGATCGCCCACCCTAAGTAAGATAGGGTTTAGTGCCGAGCCGTATAAACGCACATCGGAGCCGGTAAAAATTTCATTATTGTTATTGAGCTTCAGCACCTTGTTCCTGTTTAACGAATAGGTAAGCTGCGATTCCCATCCAAAGGTTTTATTACCCAGATTGGCAACCACTTCTATCTCCAAACCCCTGTTTTCTATATTGCCAATATTTTGAGTAGACGATGTGTAGCCTGATATAGCTGGCAATCCAACAGAAAATAGCAGGTCCGACGTTTTTTTGTAATAATAATCAACCGTAAAGCGCAGTTTGTTATTCAAAAACCCCACATCAACACCCAAATCAAATTGCTTGCTTTCTTCCCAGCTTAAATTGTTGTTTTGCAGCGAACCATTGGTAGTGCCGGTATAAACGGTATTATTTAACACATAAGTGTTATTGGTTAATGAGGGAATATATACATACTCACCTATTTCCTGGTTACCGCCTAACCCGTAGCTTGCCCTTAATTTAGCATCCGATACAATGCTTTGCTTCTTCATAAAAGTCTCTTCGCTTACCCGCCAGGCAAAAGCTCCTGATGGGAAATAGCCATACTTATTATTGGGCGCAAAACGCGATGAGCCATCGGCCCGGCCCGAAAACGTGAACAGATATTTGTTATCGAATGTGTAATTTACCCTTGCCAGGTACGATAGCAATGAGGTTTCAGATGCTCCAGATGAGGGCGCTACCAAAGCAGACCCTGCGCCTAAATTGTTATAAAGCGGAAAGTCGGTATTAAAGGTACGTGCGTTGGCTGTTACGTTTTCACGCTCCCAGGCCTGGCTTGTAAAACCTATAACCGCGTTAAAGGCATGTTTTTTGTTGAAAGTTTTGATGTAGCTCAGCGTATTCTCGTTCAACCAGCTCAATACCTCGTTATTGGATACCGCTGCTATCCCGTTACTGGATAAGCCCTGCTGCGACAGGCGTGTGGCATAATTATTCGATTTCAAGGTAGACACGTCGCCGCCCAAAGTAGTTTTAAACGTTAGTCCTTCCATTATTTTAAACTCCAGGAAAGCGTTACCCAGTATGCGTATGTTTTTGTTAATGTCGGTCAACTCGTTCACCAACGCCACAGGGTTATCAACCAGCAAACCGTTTACCACACCCAGGTTTACATAGTAAGTGCCCGATGGATTGTAAACCGGAAAAGTTGGTGAATAACTTAAAGCCGAGCTGATAACACCACCACCGGCGTTTCCATCAACTTCAGTGCGTGCGTTGTTACCTGTGCTATAGGAGGTAACCAGGTTTAAACCAGTTTTTAACCAAGGTTTGATAGTGCCATCCACATTAGCCCTGAGCGAATAACGCTTAAAGCCTGATCTTTTGATGATGCCTTCCTGGTTATAGTAACCTCCCGAAATGGCATAATGCATAGTTTCACTACCACCGCTGGCAGTTAACTGGTGATTTTGTATCGGGGCATTTTGTAACACCTCGTTTTGCCAGTTGGTACCTACTCCCGCATTGGCAGGTACTGGCCTGTCGGGTGCAGAACCGTCGAAGTATATGGCGCTTCCTGAGTTAACACGGGCCTCGTTCACCATTTCGGCAAATTGCTGCCCGTTTAGTAAAGGTATTTTACGGATCGCTTTCTGTGTACCGTAATATCCATCGTAAGCAAGCTGCACTTTTCCGGTTTTACCACGTTTGGTGGTTACTATTACCACGCCGTTATTGCCACGCGAGCCATATATAGCGGTAGATGAAGCATCTTTCAAAATGTCGATGCTTTCTATATCAGAAGGATTGATACTGTTAATTTCGGTAACCGGAAAACCATCAACCACATACAAGGGGTTATTGCTGGAAGTTACCGAACCGGTACCCCTTATACGTATGGTGGTACCACCACCCGGCCTGCCCGAATTAGTGGTTACGTTAACTCCGCTTACCCTTCCCTGCAATGCCCTGTCCAACGCTACTATGGGGGTTGCGTTCACATCATCGGCCGATACGCGTGCTACCGAACCGGTAAGGTCGCTTTTACGCACCGTACCGTAACCAATTACCAACACCTCGTTTAGCTTGTTGCTCTCTTCGGTTAATACTACATTTTGCAAATTTTCGGTACCGTTACTAACGCTTATGGATTTGCTAAGCGCAGCAAAACCAATATAACTAAATGTTAATGTATAATTACCTGCAAGTACCTTGGTAAAGGTGTAAGCACCATTAACATCGGTTATTTGCGTTTGTGTTGTTGGCCCCGTAAGCTTAACAGTTACGCCAGGTAATACTTCACCTTTTGCATCAGTTACTTTACCTTTAATTATAGTTTCTGTTTGTTGATAATAAAGCCTAACCGACGCATTTGTTATAAGCGTATTGGCGTTGGTTTTATTAGCATACAACGAGCAAGCCATAAAAACTAATACCATTATAAATTTGCATTTTATAGCCATAAGGTGCGGCCACATATCTTTTATTAACACCTTTTTTACAAGCCTGCGCACTTGTATTATTGCCGGGCATGGTGTAAGTTTCATTATCATATTATATTTTAGTTAGTTGGTTTAATAATATTGAGTTACTGTTTTGGTATTATAAACTTTCAAGTTTTGTTTAAAACCTGCATCCAGCCCGGCAACAATTAAATAAGCTCTATGGATTTTGTTTTCAAAAATCACCTTAAAACAAGCTGAATTAGATACAGGATCACATCAGATCACACGGCTATGTATGCATTATATTTATTGAAACAAACAAGCGGTAATCAGTAAAAATTGGTTGTTCAAATGTCAGAAAGCAGGTTGTAAACCAAGGGTGCGTATCATAAATAAATAGGGTCTTAAATCGTTCAAAATATATTTCCGGCTCAAAAATTACACTAACAATTTATCGGGGTTTTAAGTTTAGCGGCTTTTTACAGCCCTAAAAAATTCAAATTCTATATATAAAAGGAGCGTATAAATAACTAATGCATTGTAGCTGCTGCCATTATACAAGGATGGTGCGGCAAAAATTATAATCAATATATTAATGATGAAATTTTGCGGATATAAACTCAGGCTATTGTATATAGAATTAATCGATTGGGAATGTTGTTTTTAATACCATAATTTTAGGCCATTAAACAATGATCAGAAATAATTCAATCATTTAACCAATTAAATTTTATTATGGATAATGGATCAAATGATATTAGCCAATGCCCGTTTTTTAACGGCAGCATGAAACATAATGTTGGTGGCGGCGGCACTCGTAATACCGATTGGTGGCCCAACCAATTAAAATTGAATATCCTTCGTCAGCAATCTTCTTTATCAAACCCAATGGATAAAGATTTTAATTATGCCGAAGCTTTTAAAAGCCTTGACCTGGAAGCAGTAAAGCAGGACCTCCATGCACTTATGACCGATTCGCAAGATTGGTGGCCGGCAGATTTTGGTCATTACGGCGGCTTATTTATACGCTTGGCCTGGCATAGTGCAGGAACTTATCGGGTAGGCGACGGACGCGGAGGGGCAGGTGCCGGGTTGCAGCGTTTTGCACCACTAAACAGCTGGCCCGATAATGTAAGCCTTGATAAGGCCCGCAGGCTGCTTTGGCCTATTAAACAAAAATACGGCAACAAAATTTCCTGGGCCGATCTGATGATCCTTAGCGGTAATATAGCGCTCGAATCAATGGGCTTTAAAACATTTGGTTTTGCCGGTGGGCGCCCGGATGTATGGGAAGCCGATGAATCTGTTTACTGGGGATCTGAAACTACCTGGCTGGGTGGCGATGCTCGATATGCAAAAGGCTCTCCCGGTGTACAGGAAGGCCACGGGGTATTAGTATCAGACGATGATGCCGATGGCGAAATCCATTCTCGCAATTTGGAAAAACCACTTGCTGCTGTACAAATGGGATTGATTTACGTAAACCCAGAAGGACCGGACGGTAACCCAGATCCGCTATTGTCTGCCAAAGACATTCGTGATACATTTGGTAGAATGGCTATGAACGATGAAGAAACAGTGGCCTTGATAGCCGGTGGCCACAGCTTTGGTAAAACCCACGGTGCCGCCTCATCCGATCATGTAGATAAAGAGCCGGAAGCATCCGAAATTGAACTGCAGGGATTTGGCTGGAGCAATAGCTACGGCTCGGGTAAAGGTGCCGATACTATAACCAGCGGTTTGGAAGTAACCTGGACCAAAACTCCTACGCAATGGAGCAATAATTATTTTGAAAACCTCTTTGGTTTTGAATGGGAGCTGACTAAGAGCCCCGCAGGTGCACATCAATGGGTTGCTAAAAATGCCGAGGCCATTATTCCTGATGCTTACGATAATGAGAAAATGCATTTGCCAACCATGCTCACCACCGATATTGCGCTGAGGATGGATCCGGCTTACGAAAAAGTATCGAGACACTTTTTAGAAGATTTTGATGCTTTTGCAGATGCCTTCGCCCGCGCCTGGTATAAGTTAACTCATCGCGATATGGGTCCCGTAGCACGTTACCTTGGCCCGGATGTTCCACCCGAAGAATTGCTTTGGCAAGATCCTATCCCAGCAGTAAATCATCAATTAATAGACGATGCCGACATTGCAGTGCTAAAAGAAAAAGTATTAGCGTCAGGTTTAACTGTATCCGAACTGGTTTCTACTGCATGGGCTTCGGCATCTACCTTCCGCGGTTCTGATAAACGCGGTGGTGCTAATGGTGCACGTATTCGCCTGGCTCCGCAAAAAGACTGGCAAGTAAACAACCCGGCACAGTTACAAAAGGTATTGGGTGTATTGGAAAGTATTACGCACGAGTTTAATAGTACACAGTTAGCCGGTAAAAAGGTATCGCTGGCAGATTTGATTGTTTTAGCTGGTGCTGCCGGTGTTGAAAAAGCTGCTGCAGATGCAGGCCATACCATTGCTGTTCCGTTTACGGCAGGCCGTATGGATGCTTCGCAGGAGCAAACCGATGTAGAATCATTCGGGTACCTGGAACCTGCTGCCGATGGTTTCCGCAATTACGGTAAATCACAGCCTCCGGTATCTACCGAAGATATGTTAATTGACAGGGCACAACTGCTTACCCTAACCGCCCCTGAATTAACCGTATTAATAGGTGGGCTGCGTGCATTGAATACTAATTTTGATGGTTCAAAACATGGGGTGTTCACCTCGCGTACGGGTCAGCTTACCAACGATTTCTTTGTGAACCTGCTCGACATGGGCACCGCGTGGAAAGCAGTGAACGGCGATATAGAACTTTACGAAGGCAGCAGCCGTGCAACCGGTGAGGTAAAATGGACGGCCACCCGTGCCGACCTGGTTTTTGGTTCCAACTCCGAATTGAGGGCCATTGCCGAAGTGTATGCAAGTTCAGATGCACAAAGCAAATTTGTAAAAGACTTTGTAGCTACCTGGAGCAAAGTGATGGAACTGGATAGGTTTGACTTATAATCAGTTTGTCAGCAATTGTTAATAGCTTAATATAAATGAGTTTTTAATATAAAAAAGAGGCTGTCTCATCAAAAATTGGTGTGACCCCAAAAAGTTAGACAGTTTACAAAATTAAGTTTTTTGTATCAGAGCTCGGTATACCAC
>NZ_JBHTMJ010000011.1:0-512744 GCF_042679325.1 Mucilaginibacter terrae | reverse complement strand
GGGTGAGTGTGTTTCATGTAAATTGCAATAAGGCTGGTTGTTTAACCCACAGGCAAGATAAGTGATTGATTATTAACCTGCAAGGGAATTATTTTACAAAATTTTGTAAAATATTACCAGATTATAACTGGTATTTTCACCGCACCACTAATCAATAAGCAAAGCGAGGACAGCTATGATCGAATTTCCCCGCTGGCGAATGGTGCGTTGATAACACTGTACATAGGCCAAAAAACTATGAATCGAAAAACTTCTACTCCCCCTTTAGGGGGCAGGGGTTATTCTGCTCATGGCACCATCAACCGGTTATAAACCAAAAAAGCCTGCCATAGGCAAGCTTTTGGTAGGTTTTACTATTTTTATTAATGGATGCCCATAAACAACCGGTTCCAGCGTATTTTGTTGAGGAAGGTACCGTTAGTGTCCCAGCTCATCCATACAAATAAGGCTTTGCCCACTATATGATCTTCGGGTACAAAGCCCCAAAAGCGGGAATCGAGGGAGTTATGACGGTTATCGCCCATCATCCAGTAATAATTCAATTTAAAGGTGTAGGTATCCGTTTTGGTACCGTTAATGTATATATCGTTACCTTTCATTTCCAGCTTGTTACCTTCGTAAACGGTGATGGCGCGTTTATAAAACGGCAACGACAGGCTATCCAGCTTTACGGTCCACCCTTTTTTAGGAATAATAATAGGCCCGAAATTATCCTGGTTCCATTTAATATAATGCTTATCCATCGGGAACACTTCGCCGCCATCGCCCATTTCGTTTTTAGGGGTAATATGCGGTTTCATAATGGTGATGTTACCGAAACCTTTGAGTTTGGTAGCCGATTCTTTGGTCATGGTAAAATACGGGCTATACTCCGACATACTGATGTGCAGTTTATCCAGCAGCATAGGGTTTACCTGTGTACCATTGGTTTGCACCTCGTAATTAATCTGGCTTTCGGGCGGGTTAGGGTTGGCTCTACCGTTCACAAACACCTGCGCATCAACAATAGACAGGGTATCGCCCGGGGTACCCTGGCAACGTTTAATATAATTTTCGCGTTTATCAACCGGGCGGTATAAAGGGCTATCGGCCTCCATAGGCCAATTAAACACCACTACATCACCTTTTTTAATATTACTTAAACCAGGCAAACGGTAATAGGGCAATTTAACACCATCCCAATAAGCTTTGGTATTAATAATAGGCATGGTATGGTGCGCAAATGGGAACGCAATAGGCGTCATGGGCGTACGGGCGCCGTAATTCACTTTACTCACAAATAAAAAGTCGCCTACTAAAAGCGATCGCTCCATAGATTCGGTGGGAATGGTGTACGCTTCTATAAATAACGTACGGATAAGCGTGGCTGCCACTACAGCAAACAAAATGGCATCGGCCCACTCGCGTGCGGCACTTTTTTTCTTTTTGGGTTCGGTTGTATTCTTCTTATCCCAGAATTTCCAATTCATATTATCTTATATAAGCTAAGCCCTAATTAATCAGGCATTAAAGGTAAACATATCTGTTACCGGGTAAAATCCCTTTTTATCTTTTAACCACTCGGCCGCTAATACAGCGCCTAAGGCGAAACCGTTGCGGTTGTGTGCCGTGTGTTTAAATTCAATACTATCCACTTCCGAATCGTACATTACGGTATGTGTACCGGGTACGTTCTCTATCCGGTGCGATTCTATCAGTAGCTGATCTGCTGTTAAAGTCTCATCCTCAACCAGGCCGGTATCGCTTACCAGTATATTCTTCCAATGAATTTTGTCGTCCATGCTTTCTAAAATACCTTCGGCAATAGTAATAGCAGTGCCGCTTGGCGAATCCAGCTTTTGCGTATGGTGGATCTCCTCAACCTGTACATCATAGTACGGGTACTTGTTCATGATACCGGCCAGCACCTTATTCACATGAAAGAATATATTTACGCCCACACTATAGTTAGAGCCATACAGGAGCGTTTTGTTACCGGCCAGGCATTTTTCTTTTACTTCGTCCAATTGTTCGTACCAACCTGTGGTACCTACCACTACAGGTACACCCGCATCAAAACAACGGTTAATATTATCAATAGCCGATGCCGGGGTGGTAAACTCGATAATTACATCGGCTTGTTGCAGGTTTTCGGGAGTGGCCTCGTGCAGGTTATCTTTATCTATTTTCAGTACAACTTCGTGTTGGCGGCCCAAGGCAATTTTTTCAATAATTTTGCCCATTTTACCATAACCGAATAATGCGATTTTCATGTATTAAAAAATGTAGGGTTCTGTATAATTACCAACAGATTTAAGGTTTACTTTAAGGTAAAGGTAAGTTTTAAAACCGGCATAACCGAAGGAATATTACTGGAGGCATATACGGGCCCGGTTATTACACCCGGACTGATCTTAAAACTCAAATCCCTATCCATAGTGTAAGAGTGGATGAACTTGGCATCAATATAAGCGTCGACCATTTGAATACCCCAAAAACCTACCATTCCTAATATACTTAGTTGCATATTACGCTGATAGCCGGTTACCGCGCCCTCAATAGCTGTAATACTTACACCGCTTACATTGTTATACAATGTTTTAACGTCCTGCGAATCGCCATCTCCGGGCTGCTCGGCATTTTGCTTGAGGCGGTACACCCGAAGGTATTGCTTATAATAACGCTGGTTAAATTCTACGGCCAGCCCTAACGAAACTAAACCTCCGTAAACAAGCGGTACTTTCCACCAGCGGTGGTTATATAACTGCCCCCAGCCCGGCACAAAACCCGAGCGTTTAAATGCTAAACCCGGGCTATGTGTACTATCGGGGTTGTACTGCTTTTTATTTTTTTTACTGAGAATTACAGGGATTACCGGTTTGGACACCACCGAATCGCGTACGCGGGTAAGGCTATCGTTAACGCTTTTGTTCTTTACCGTATCGGGCTTTTGGGCACTTGCGGTAAAGGAAAATAAAGCCAGTATGCAAATTAGGAGTAACCTGTTCATTTTCACCAATCCAGCATTTGCAAAATACGGCCCAGGTCATCCTGCGATAAAAAAGGGATCTCGATACTGCCCGACCCTTTGTTACCTACCTTTAGTTTTACTTTTGTACTAAATTTAGAGGCCAAACCATCCTGTATCTTCTGGATCTGGAATGGTACCGGTTCGGGCTTTTTGCCTTCCTTTTTAATAAAACCGTTTTGCAGCGCACGTACCATCTCTTCTACCTTACGCACCGAGAGGCCTTGCTGTAAGATCAACTGGTGCAGGTGTATTTGCTTAACAGGATCTTCTACCGTAATTAAAGCGCGGGCATGACCCATGCTGATGTCACCATCGCGGATGGATGCCTGGATGCTTGGCGGCAGTTTTAACAAGCGCAGGTAATTGTTTACCGTGCTGCGGTTCTTGCTTACGCGCTCGCCCAACTGCTCTTGCTTTAAACCGCACTCATCCAGCATGCGCTGAAAGCTTAGCGCTACCTCCATGGCGTTCAGGTTTTCGCGCTGTATGTTTTCTATTAGGGCCATTTCCAGCATTTGCTGGTCGTTGGCGGTACGTATATAGGCAGGTATTGTGTTTAACCCGGCACGTTTGCAGGCACGTAAACGGCGTTCGCCCGATATGAGCTGGTATGAGTGCGAATTTACCCGCCTAACGGTTATGGGTTGTATTAGTCCCTGAACTTTAATGGATTCGGCCAGTTCAATAAGTGCCTGTTCATCAAAATCGGTACGGGGTTGAAACGGGTTAATCTCAATTTCGGCAATACGGATCTCGTTAACCGAACCTAAGCTGCCATCGTTACCACTATTATTACGCCCCCCGCCATCGGTTTCGGCACTGGTAAAGTTCCGCTGCGATTTTAAGCTCGATGTATCATCCAGCAGGGCACTTAGCCCCTTGCCTAATGCTTTCTTTCTGTCTACGCTCATTTAATTAAACTACTGCAGGGGTTGCCTTTCCCGTTGAATGAACTAACCCGTTTTTACGGATGATCTCGCGTGCCAGGTTCAAATAATTTACCGCACCCTTACAGGTGGCATCATGCATAATAACCGATACGCCAAAGCTCGGTGCTTCGCTCAAACGGGTATTGCGCTGTATAATGGTATCAAAAACCAGGTCCTCAAAATGTGTGCGAACTTCTTCTACCACCTGGTTAGACAGGCGCAGGCGCACATCATACATGGTGAGCAAAATACCTTCAATATCCAGTTCGGGATTTAAGCGGTTTTGTACAATTTTTATGGTATTCAGCAATTTACCTAAACCTTCCAATGCAAAATATTCGCATTGCACGGGTATAATAACCGAGTCGGCGGCGGTAAGGGCGTTAATAGTAATTAAACCTAACGATGGTGAGCAGTCGATAATAATGAAATCGTACTGGTCGCGGATGCTATTGAGTATGGCCCGCATTTTGTATTCCCGGTCGGTAAGGTTGATCATCTCAATCTCGGCACCCACCAGGTCAATATGCGCGGGTAACAGATCGAGGTTGGGGGTTTCGGTTTTTTGAATAGCTTCCGACGGATCGATCTGGTTAATAATACACTCGTATATGCTGTTTTTTATCGTACGCGGATCAAAGCCTATGCCCGAGGTGGAGTTGGCCTGCGGATCGGCATCTACCAACAAAGTTTTGTACTCTAACACAGCCAAACTTGCAGCCAAATTAATGGAAGACGTGGTTTTACCCACACCGCCTTTCTGATTAGCTAAAGCAATTATTTTACTCATTTTTTATACCTCAAATATTATAACACAACATCCTGGCCGGTTAGCCCCAAATAAAGCTAAAATTTTATACTTTCGCTTTGCTTTAACCAGGGGCTAAATATACGAATTTAAACAATTCGGCAGCCTGGCATGTTCAGCTTACTTATAAACACTTTTTAAATGATCACCATTGTTGCCTCTACTAATCGTCCTGGAAGTTCAACTCTAAAATTAGCTAAATATTATCAAAAGCTCCTGTTAAATAGAGGTTTGAAGGCAAACGTGCTATCGTTAATGGATTTGCCCGCCAACTTTATACAAACCGATATGTTTGGAAGCCGCAGTGCGGAGTTTGAACCCATTCAGCAATTGATTACCGCCACGCAAAAATTCCTGTTTGTTATACCCGAGTACAATGGAAGTTTCCCCGGAGTATTAAAGGCCTTTGTTGATGCTTGTACTTTCCCCGATAGTTTTTATGATAAAAAAGCCGCACTGGTGGGCCTGGCATCGGGTACGTATGGCAACGTACGTGGTATAGATCATTTTGCAGGAGTATGCAGTTACCTGCATTTAACGGTTTTGCCGCTACGTTTACACATCCCGCTTATCCGTAAAGAGATGAACGCTGAGAACGAGTTATTTGAAGAAAAGACGGTAAAGTTTGTGGAGGAGCAGGTGGAAAAGTTTGTTAAGTTTTAGCCCCTCCCAAACCCTCCCCGGGAGAGAGGGCTTCAAAAATTTAATAAGAAACAGCTAATATATCGTTTAGCTTTTCTTCAGTTAAACCATTTGCAATAGCCATTTGATCTATTTTTATCTAATTCAAACTTGTAAGCATCTAAAGAGGCATCATTAATCGACTTTTTCAACATCAGGCTGATCGTTTCCTTAAACCTGACTTTCGCCTCATCACTAAACCCATAGTAAATTTTACCAACAGCATCATCCACTTCTAATACGATCCATTCCATACTTGTAATACTTAATATCCAAATTTGCAATTATGATGTTTAGTATGCATAAAATATTTATAGAAGTATATTTCCAGCATAAACGTTTATACAGCTATTTTTATCCTTCAAAAACAAATAATTATCTAAAAGGTTAAATCTCTTACCATTAGCAAGTGATTTAATTATGAAAAGTATAAACTCCCTCTATGCTTTAGCTTTAGCAGCTGCAATTTTTACCGGTTGCCAGCAAAAGCAAAAACCCGACCCCAGTAAAGCCGACACCGTTGCCGATAATGTTGGCCAGCAGGTTGATCTTCCGGCACCGTTCGAAACCAAATCGGCACAGGTATTTTGTACCGTTATTGCATGGCCTAAGGGTAAAATGCCTACCGCCCCTGCCGGCTTTAAAGTAAGCTTATATGCCAAAGATTTAAACAACCCACGCAACCTTTACGTAGCACCTAACGGCGATGTTTTTGCCGCTCAGGCTACCACGGAAGCCAAAGGATTAAAGAAAATGCAATCGAAACTGGTTGGAAAAGACAAGTCGCAAAACATGGGCGACAGCCCCAACAGCATTGTAATTTTCAGAGATAAAGACGGCGATGGTGTTGTAGATAATAAAGGTGTGTTTTTGAGCGACTTAAACCGTCCTTTTGGTATGGCGGTTGTAGGCCGTTACTTTTATGTAGGCAATACCGATGGTTTATGGAAGTTCCCTTACTCACCCGGTGATACCCGAATTACCAAACCGGGCACCCGCATCTTAAAATTACCGGCAGGTGGTTACAACAACCACTGGACCCGTAACTTATTGGTAAGTAAAGATAGTACGAAGATCTATATCACGGTAGGATCGGGCAGTAACGTGGCCGAACATGGTATTGCCAACGAGGCCCGTCGTGCTAATATTTTGGAGGTAGATTTAGATGGCCGTAATGAAAAAATTTATGCCAGCGGTTTGCGTAACCCGGTAGGTGTACGCTTTTTCCCGGGAACTAATACCATATGGACCGCCGTTAACGAGCGTGATGAATTAGGAGACGAACTCGTTCCCGATTATTTAACCAGTGTTAAACAAGGTGGTTTTTACGGCTGGCCTTATGCCTATTTTGGCACTCACGAAGATCCGCGCCGCAAAGGTGAACGCCCCGATTTAGTTAAAACTACTTTGGTTCCCGATGTAGCTTTAGGTCCACATACGGCCTCTTTAGGTTTAGATTTTTACGAAGGTGATGGCTTTGGAGCCAAATATAAAAATGCAGCCTTTATTGGTCAGCATGGTTCATGGAACAGTAGTAAACTGGTAGGTTACAAAGTAGTAGCTATACCGTTTAGCGGCACCAAACCCGGCAAACCCGAAGACTTCCTGACCGGCTTTGTAGCCAATGCCGCAAAAAATGAAGTTTACGGTCGCCCGGTGGGTATAGCCACAAATAAAGACGGCAGTTTGTTGGTGGCTGATGATTCGGGAAATAAAATATGGCGTGTTAGTGCGGAGAAATAAGCCCCCCTTCTAAATCTCCCCCCGGGAGGGGGAGACTTTTTATTTTAATAAGCCAAGCCTCTATCTTAAGCCCTCCCTCCCGGGGAGGGTTTGGGAGGGGCTTTTCTACTCCTGTCAATGGTTAAAACATCTACTTTACTATTTATTGCTTCACTATTTTGTGGCTCAACGGTTAGTGCCCAGCAGCGCGATACATTAAAAACCGATAGCACCCGTAAGTTACAGCCGGTAACTGTTCGCGGTTATTTGTCGGAGCAGCAGGTATTGCAGGTACCGGCTTCGGTGGGTATTTTAACGGCTAAACAATTAAGCTTACAGCCTAACAACTCTTTAGTAAGTGCCATGAACACCATTCCGGGTATCCGCATGGAAGAACGTACCCCTGGCAGTTATCGCTTATCTATTAGGGGGAGTTTGCTGCGGTCGCCGTTTGGGGTACGCAATGTGAAGATCTACTTTGATGAGATCCCTTTAACCGATGCCGGAGGCAATACCTATTTGAATGCTTTAGATGGTAGCAGTTTGCACAGTTTAGAAGTACTGAAAGGGCCCGATGGAAGCTTGTTTGGCGCTAACTCAGGCGGCGTATTACTCATCAATCCGGTTAACCGTGGCGTAGATAGTAGCTTAGCATCCCTTAGCTTTACGGGAGGATCTTATGGTTTATTGCATGAAAATGCAGCCGTTCACCAAAAATGGAGCAGTAACGAACTAAACATTAACCAAGGTTACCAAAGCTATGATGGCTACCGCGATCATAGTTATATGCAGCGACATTATGTGCAGATAGTAGATAGGTATAAGTATAGCAATAGCAACCAATTGAAAGCCATAGGTTTTTACTCCGATCTGCAATACCAAACACCGGGCGGTTTAAACCTGGCACAGTTTGAGGCAAATCCGCGCGCATCAAGACCGGCAACGGCTACACTACATGGCGCCATTCAGCAAAACATCGGCATTACTACTAAAACCTTATTTGGAGGATTAGTGAATGAAGCCCGGCTAACCGATCGTATCCGTAATGTGGCTACTGTATTCGGTACACATGTTAATTTCAATAACCCGTTCATTACCAATTACGAGCAAAGGGAAGAAAGCACTTTGGGTGGCCGCACCTATTTTGAACTAAACAGTTTATCCTCAATCAACCTGGAATGGAAACTGAACCTGGGGGCCGAGTGGCAGCAAACCAATGCCGACATCAACAATTACGACAATTTGCAAGGCGAAAGGGGTAAACCACAGGCATTAGATGTAGTAAACACTAATCAGCATTTTTTTTTCACCCGTTATGCGGCCACGCTTTACCGCCGATTGAATTTAGAAGCGGCTTTAAGTTTAAACTATTACCAGTATAAATTCAGAAACGTATTTCCGCTTGACCAAACTAACCTCAATACCAAAAGCTTTACCCCGCAACTGATGCCACGGCTGGCATTATCATACCAGGTATTAAGCAACTTTATATGGCGGGCATCGGTTAGCCGGGGATACTCTACGCCAACCATTGCCGAGGTAAGGCCTACCAACAATATAATTAACACTGGTCTGCAACCCGAAAGCGGCTGGAACTACGAAACAGGTTTCCGCTTACGTAACCGAGATGAAAGCCTGATGCTGGATGCTTCAGTATTTTATTATCGTTTAAACAATACCATTGTTAACCAGCGCCTGCCTAACGAAACCGATTACTTCATTAATGCCGGCGGCACCAAGCAATTAGGTTTCGAGCTTAACTTCACCGGGTGGATCATAAGCCCAAGAACCAGCGGCATCATTCGTGGCATACAGTTTAACGAAGGATACACGCTCAGCCGTTTCAACTTTCGCAATTACAGCATTAACAATGTAAACTACTCGGGCAACCGTTTAACAGGCGTACCTAAACAAGTAGCCGTAAGCAGCTTGCAGTTCAGGCTGCCGCAAGATGTTTACCTGTTTGTGCAGCATAATTACACAGCCCGCATTCCGGTGAATGATGCCAATACGGTTTATGCCAAAAGCTATCACTTGTTACAGGCTAAAGCCGGCTTGCAATTTAAAGCAGGTGCCAAAGCACGGGTAAACCTGTTTGCCGGGGCCGATAATTTGCTGAACAAAACCTACAGCTTAGGTAACGATTTGAACGCGGTAGGCAACCGGTATTACAACCCGGCGCCATTGAGGAATTATTATGCTGGGTTGAGCGTAGGGATATAGAGCCCCCAGCCCCTAAAGGGGAGCAGAAAGCTTCGGCTCTTTCGCCCTCGCTCGGCTCGAGTGAGCACTATTATTCGGCCTCTGGCCGCCACTCTATCTCACACACTTTGCATACGTTAACACCGGCCGGAGGCCGGGTAATAGTTGCCACTCGGCTGCAGCCGGGCGGCTGCAAATTATGTTGAGTGGATGCATTTAAAACAACTGAAAGACGATGTGGGTTATACAGAGGTTTATCAATCAAATTCACTCGAAACTAATGGTAAACTCACCTGTATCGGTTGACGAAGCACTTCAAAAAGGCAAGAGCATGTTGTTGCTGCCCCGCGTTTTGCTGCTTTTTGGATTATGGGTTACGCTGTTTATAGGGTGGATATTTTTTATGGTGTGTAAAAATGCATCACCTAATGCTATTAACCTTGTGTTGTGCTTTGGTGAGGCCTGGCTGATCAGCTTATTCATAGTAGGCTTTTTGCCCTACTTATATTGGAGTAAGCAAACCACCAAATGGAAGCTATGGGCTTTAAAGAACGTGCAAAACGTGCATGAACTAAGGCACAGGGCTAAACGTGCAGCTTTGCTTTTTGATTACGGCAGTTTGATAGACAGACTGCAAATACAATCGGCCAGGGAGCGGGAAGAATGGAGCCTGTTACAAATCCGGTATCGCATACCCGACCCGGAAACAGACGATCCATCAATACCCATACAAACTAAGATATATTTATGGACAAGCTATGCTATAGCTATTATTGTCTTCTATTTACTTCTTACCGGTGCCAGCCTGTATATAACCTATCAAATTTATATAAGCGGCCGTTCCGATTTCTACACCATGTGCGGTATAGCTGTGGCGGCCCTGTTTTTGTATCTGATCTTCAGGAAAGCTAAAGTACTCATTGAACATAAACCACAGCTTATTATCAGTGACCATGGTATTCAATCGCCTTTATATGGTTTACATGGCTGGAACGATATATTTAACGAAGAAGTAAAGCCCGGCAGTTCGCGCAGAGACGAAGGCTGGTATTTAAGTTATCGTTTTTCAACCAGGTTTATCAAAGTTGAATTAACGCCGCTTAAAATCAGCGCAGACAGGCTGCAAAAAGTTTTAAAGATTTACAAATACAGGTATAAGGTTAATCAATCTTAAACGCTGCATATAATATTGATTTTGGCCGGAGGCCGGGTAATAGTTGCCACCCGGCTGGAGCCGAGCGGCGGCGGATATATTATCTTGATTCCTGATTCTGTACTCTTGATTCTATATATCAAACTTAATCCACCCTTCACCTTCGTACCCAAATATGAACTGTTTTGGATAGATAATTTCCGCCAGTATTTCTATCGAATCTACTATTCGCGGACCAGGGCGATTAAAATATTGATTACCATCGGTTAGGTATAGGCGTTTATTTTTAACAGCCTGCAGATCGGTAAAGTTAGGAAGTTGAAGCAACAGGTCAATTTCCTTTAGAGTACGTTCTATCGAAAAGCCGCAAGCCATTACCACAATTACTTCCGGGTCTTGCAGGCGCAGGTCTTCCCATTGCACGTAAGGCGAATGTTTACCGGCTTCAGCCATAACCGGGATGCCGCCTGCAATGCTCACCAGCTCGGGCACCCAATTACCCGATACCATCAGCGGCTCCAGCCATTCTATACAGGCTACGGTAGGTTTATTTTCTACAAATTTTAGTTTATGCCGAATAAGGTCTACCCGCTCCTGCAAATCTTCTATCAAGATGTTGGCGGCTGGCATGGCACTTAAGGCGCTGGCTATTTCGGAAATGTTGCCCATAACGTCGGCCAGGCTGTTGGGCTTTAAAGAAATAATGCGGGCAGGTTTCTGTAACTCGTTAGCCAGGGCTTGTTCTACATCGGGCAAAGACACCGCACAGGCTGCACACTGGTCTTGGGTAATGATCACATCAGGCTGCAACTGTTTAATCTGTTCGGCATTTACCTCATAAACCGAAAGTGCACTGGTAAGCAACTGTTTTACCTGCCTATCTATAGCTAAGCTACTCAGGTTGGTGCCAATACGGTCGTACGAACATACGGGTAATTGCTTCACGCTTTCGGGATAATCGCACTCGTGCGAGCGGCCAACCAGCTGACTTTCGAGCCCTAAGGCGCAAACAATTTCGGTGGCGGCAGGCAGCAGGGTAATAGTTCTTTCGGCAGGCATTCAGTCTTCAATCTTATAAAGTACAAAGAAAGTTTAATTTAGGGGCTAACTGAAAAAAAAATGGTCGTAGTAATCTCAAAAAACGGATTACTTTTGAGGTAATGATTTTCCTAACCTTTTTCCTGGGACTAATTGTCAACTTCACCGGTTATGTTCCGCCAGGTAATATCAACCTCACTTTAACGCAAATAGCTATCAATCGGGGCATGCGGCAGGCGTTGCGTTTTATAACGGCTTTTTCGTGTGTGGAGTTCTTTTTCACCTTCTTTATTATGCAGGCGGCCAAATGGTTGGCGGTGCAACCCCATATAGAAACCATTATTGATTGGGTTATGGTAGCCCTGTTTGGAACCCTGGGCACCATTACCTGGCTTAACCGTAATAAACCACCTAAATCAAACTACTCCGACCGCGAAAGCATCCGTTACGGCATATTGCTGGGCATTATTAACCCCATGCAAATCCCTTTTTGGATGATAGCCGGAACCTACCTGCTGGCTCACCAATGGATCTTACCGGGGTTATTTGCCCTGGGCGTTTTCAGTTTAGGATCGGCAGCCGGCTCGTTTGTATGCCTATACATTTATGCCCGGTCGGCACGGTACATTCAAAGCAAATTTGCATTGAGCAACCAGGTAATTAATACCAGTATAGCGATATTATTCTTTGGATTTGCATTATACCATGTAGCCAAGCAATTGTGGCTGGTTTTGGGGCATCGTTCAGTTGATATTCACATCAGCATGAATTTATGATGAGCCTTACTTACGGATTATGCTTCCGCACAATCAGCACAATGGTTGTGTTCAATATTATTGATTAACTCTTTTATATTTGCGCATGCCTATCGAAGAAATTTACCAACTTTATTTGCAGCACCCGGTTATTAGTACCGATACCCGAAAAATTTCGCCTGGCAGTTTATTTTTTGCCCTAAAGGGCGATAAGTTTGATGCCAACACATTCGCTGCCCAGGCATTGGAAGCCGGTGCCGTTTATGCCATTATTGATAACGCTGAATATCGCTTGTCCGACAAAACTATTTTGGTTGATGATGTGCTGACTACCCTGCAAAACCTGGCCCGCTATCACCGTAAGCAATTACAAATACCTGTTATTGGGTTAACCGGCAGCAATGGCAAAACCACCACTAAAGAATTGGTAAACGCGGTACTTTCGCAGCAGTTTAACGTACTGGCAACACAGGGTAACTTAAATAACCATATTGGCGTACCGCTTACTATACTTTCTATTAATACTTTACACCAGGTGGCCGTAATAGAAATGGGGGCTAATCATCAAAAAGAAATTGAACTGCTTTGTACAATAGCTCAGCCTACTTACGGATTAATTACCAACGTAGGCAAAGCCCATTTAGAGGGTTTTGGTGGGTTAGAAGGTGTTAAAAAAGGCAAAGGCGAACTGTATGATTACCTGAAAGCCACCAGCGGAACAGCCTTTGTAAATTCGAATAGCCCCGAATTGGTAAAAATGCAGGAAGACCGCCACCTGGATAGGGTAGTATATTACGGCCGCCATTCGTTGCTAAATACCATTAGCGGCAGCCTAACTGAAAATGCACCCTACCTGGCCTTGCAATGGAACGTTGCCGGTTCAACAGAAAAAGACCAGCACGTTAACTCGCAGTTAACAGGTGAATACAACCTGGATAATATACTCGCCGCCATTTGCATAGGTCATTATTTTAACCTGGGCAAAACCCTTATTAATGCCGGAATTGAGGGCTATCAGCCTAAAAATAACCGTTCACAAATTGTGACGACGGCTACCAATACCCTAATTTGCGATTATTATAACGCCAACCCCAGCAGCATGGCAGTGGCCATTGCTAACCTGGATAAAATACAGGCCGATCATAAAATAATGATACTGGGCGATATGTTTGAGATGGGCCCGCAGGCCGCCGCCGAACACGAAGCCGTTATTAAAATAGCCTTGTGTGTTAAAGCAGATGAGCACATTTTTGTAGGTGGCGAGTTTTACCTGCATAGGGCTAAGTACCCTGCTACTTTTTATAAAACAGCCGAAGATGTTGTTGCCGAGCTGCAATCAAAATCCATTATTGGTTCAACAGTGCTTATTAAAGGATCGCGCGGAATGGCACTGGAGCGGTTAGTTGCTTATTTGTAACTCATCCCGCTAAGCTATTTCCTTAAATAATGAAAACATGATACAACAAAAGGCACCTATAGATTACGTTTTGCAGCCGGTAAGCCGCTTTATTCAGCAGGAACACACCAGTGGTATTATTTTGTTTTTAAGTGTGCTAACAGCTATTATATGGGTTAATTCGCCTTTTCAGGAGAGCTATCATCATTTGTGGGAGATCAATTTTTCGCTGGGTTTTGCTGGAAGCGTACTTAGTAACCCTTTACACGTATGGATAAACGACGGCTTAATGTCCGTTTTCTTTTTTGTAATTGGTTTGGAGTTAAAGCGTGAATTTATGGCCGGTGAACTTTCCAGTTTACGCAAAGCAGCCTTACCTATGATTGCTGCATTAGGCGGCATGCTGGTACCCGCTTTAATTTATTATATTATAAACCGGGGTACCGAAGCCGCGCATGGCTGGGGCATACCTATGGCTACCGATATTGCTTTCGCCCTGGCCTTATTGTCTGTTGCGGGCAAAAACATCCCTTCATCGGTCAAAGTATTTTTATCGGCCCTTGCCGTAGCAGATGATTTAGGCGCGGTTTTAGTAATTGCTTTTTTTTACAGTAGTAACCTGCAATTTGTGCCTTTAACAATAGCCTGCGGCTTTTTACTGGTTTTGGTAACCGGCAATATATTAGGTGTGCGCAATAGCGCCTTCTACCTCATTATCGGCTTCGGAGTTTGGGTGGGCTTCCTGCTATCGGGTGTGCATGCAACTATTGCCGGGGTATTGGTAGCGTTTACCATACCGGCACGTACCATTATTGATGAAAAGGTTTACTCAGAAAAGCTACGCAAGCTTTCATACGAATTTGAGGAAGATATCCCTAATAACAGCACCTTAACCACACCCGAACAGCATGAAACCATTGAGGCTATAAAACGGTTAAGCCTGGCCGCCGAAACCCCGCTACAAAAAATTGAATACGTTTTGCATCCATGGGTGGCTTTTTTAATTATGCCGTTATTTGCCCTGGCTAATGCGGGTATTGTTATTGGCGGTGATTTCTTTTTATCGGTAATAAACCCGGTAAGTATTGGCGTAATTACAGGATTAATAGCCGGTAAGTTTATAGGTGTATTACTGTTTACCTGGCTCATGGTTAAAACCGGGTTTGCAGCATTGCCCAAAAATGCTACCTGGCGGCAAATGGCCGGAGTTGCCGCATTGGCAGGCATTGGCTTTACCATGTCGGTATTTGTTTCGGCACTGGCGTTTAAAAATGCCGAAATGATTACCCAAGCCAAATATGGAATATTGCTGGCTTCGCTTTTAGCGGGCAGTATGGGTTATATTATTTTAATGCAAAACAGAAAGCTGTAATTTAACACTGAGCTTAGCTTTCCTCATTAAACATAGCTTTAAGGGTTTCAAACCAAAGCTTGTTCTTTACGCTAAACCAATCGAGGTCAATAATAAGGTAAACTGATCTCATTTGGGCATTATCGGCATAGCTTAATTTAAGTGGCTGCCAAAAAAGACCTCCGTTTTTTGCAAAAGTTCTTCTGTACTGGTCATCAAAACCCATGTAAAGCTGTTGCAAATTATCTAAAGGAATTCGCAGGTCGGCATCCCCGTTAATTACGATCGAGTTATCGGTAAGCGTTATTTCGCCCACATGGTAATGTAACGGCATTGTAAACGACATCATGCCTCTGAACTCATCGGCCAAATTAGCCTGCTGTAGTTCATTATCATAACACCATAATACTTTCCCAGTTAACAAATTGCTACTGCCCATAACACCGGTAATTTACACATTAACCAACTAACTACAAAACCTATATGCATTAATGATATTTAAACATTATAAAAGGCATTTAGTTACAAAATGATTTTATCAAAATTCTATCTGTTAATATGCTCTCATTCAATACGTTGAATAAAATCTCTTCCCATGCTCATATCAAACATTTATAAGCGCTACCAAGGTATTGTTGAAACTACCTATAATAATTTACTTACTCTTCCTGTTTAATAATCAAGACATTTTAACATAATACATCTGCATTATTGACACGTTTTAATTAACGGCAAATGTTTACCATGGTTGCCCATACCTTAATAGCAGCTGCGGAATACTTTTTGATACCCATTAGTGTAAACATATCAAATACACATGAATAACATACTCATTATATTAGGCTACGTTGGCGGCGGCGGAATAAATTCGGGCTGGTTACTGATGATAGGCATAGGCCTCGTAAGCCTGGCGGTACAATGGCGTTTTAAAAGCAAATTTAAACAATATGCCGAAATTGGCCTGGCATCGGGCCTATCGGGGGCCGAAATCGCACAGCGTATGCTGCGCGACCATGGGATTGCTAACGTACAGGTAATATCGGTTGAGGGCGAACTGACCGACCATTACAACCCCGAAAACCGTACGGTAAATTTAAGCCCGGATGTGTATCACAGCCGTAGTGTGGCCGCGGCTGCCGTGGCCGCGCACGAGTGCGGGCACGCCGTTCAACATGCCAAGGCTTACAGCTGGTTAACCTTTCGCTCGGCTATGGTGCCTATTGTGAGCACGGCATCTACCTTAACTCAATGGACGCTGATGATAGGTGTAATGCTGCTCATCTTTTCGGGTAATAAGCTGGTATTGTTTATTGGCGTAGTAGCATTGGGTATAGTAACCACGTTTAGCTTTATTACCCTGCCGGTTGAGTTTGATGCCAGCCGCCGCGCATTGGCCTGGCTGGATAATAACCATAGCGTAATGCAAACCCGCCAGGAGCACGACGAAGCTAAGGATGCCCTTTGGTGGGCCGCCATGACGTATGTGGTTGCCGCTTTAGGTTCGCTGGCTACCTTGCTTTACTATGTGCAGTTGCTTAATAGCCGCAGAGGTTAAGATTGTTTTATGAAACGAAACAGGTCCGGTTACTTAGCGTAACCGGACCTGTTTGTTTGATAGATATGCTAATTAAGTTGCTTTAAACTTACTTAGGCATAAAATTTACAGGATTATTTTTTTGAGCCACAAGATCAATGACTACATTTTCTCCGGCGGTCATGAGCCATTTACCATTTTGCTTTACGTAAACCAGTAAGGCCAGGTCATCAGCCGCCGGCAGTTGATGACCATCGGGTGTAACAAACGAACCTACATGGCTGGTAAAATGCACCAAAGCAACGGTAGGACTAACAAAACGTACCGCCACCCCCTTTTTTTGCATAGGTGTTTTCTTAAACATTCTATCGTGGTAAAATTGAGTGCTAAATTCAACTTCTTTGCGGTTTTTCCACCACATGCCTACAATGTTCACCCAGTCGCAATCGACGGTAGTATAGTTTTTCATATCACTGTGATCGTGATTGTTCCAACTGGTTACCATGGCATCTACTTGTTTTTCGATGGCCTGGGCGTCTGCTTTTCTGTTTTGTGCCAGAGTGGTAAAGCTGCAAAGTACAGCGGCTAATAAAATGATGGTCGTTTTCATGGTTTTTGTTTTTTTATACCGGTAAAACTACCACTGCTACAACAAGCCAAATAGTACAAAAACGACATCTTAAAATTTCATACCGGCCTGTAAACCCATCGGTACATTTTTAATTTCGAGCGCAATGGTGCCGGGCACGGCATCGGTAAACTCTTTAAAATCGCGGATGAGGTGCATCTGGTCGAAGTAACCGCAGGTATGCGCAATATCGGTCCAGCTCAGGCCCTGCTGTTTTTCTTTTAACCGGTAAGCTTTAGAGAACCTAATGAGCCGCGAAAACACTTTGGGCGAATAACCCATAGACTCTTTAAACCTACGCTCAAATTGTCGCAAGCTTAGGCAGGCTAACGAGGCTGCTAACTCAATAGGCAGCAAACCCTCGCTTTTAACCATTTGTTTAAGGGCTAAATCAAAGCCTGCAATTTGCTCACCTACTGCTTTGGTTAAAAAAAACTGTTCCACGATAGTTTTCATATCCCAGGTATTAGCTGCTGCATTGAGTTGCTCAACAACCTGGTTAATACCACTGCCTAATAACCAGGCGGCATCATACGGCTCGTCGAACAGTTCGTACAAAGGCATTTTAAGCAAGCGGTGCAGGCCGCCAGGATGAAATACCACCGATACAATACAATGGTTGCGGCCCATTTTTAAATTAACCTTAGTAACCTGCGGACCTACCACAATACAATTGGGTGTAAAGACAAAGTCGCGGTTGAGCATTTGCGTTTGCAAGGCATCTCGCGGGTAAAAATGTATGCTATGCTGCGGCGTTGGCGGAAACGGGTACACTAAATGCTCCATGCCGGCGGGGAAGCGCGCTTGCATGATCATGATGTGGCTGATGTAGCCGCTCAATGCCGGGTTAGGTATGTAAAATACAGGCTGCAAAGCATTTACATTTTCATCAAGGTAATAAACTTTGCTTATATTATAACTGAAAATTATTTTCCCGCTTTAATACCCCACTAAACCAGTTCCCTTCTGCCGCTATTGGCCAGGCTGCGGTAAATGGCTTCCACTACTTTCATGTCTTTCAATCCTTCTTGGCCAGGTACACGAGTGGCTTTACCCTGTATAACACACTGTGCAAAATCGTCCATTTGAGCGGCTTGCTGGTTCATACGTGGGTAGCTGATGGCACCGTTGGAAGATTTACCCTGTATGCCATTATACGGAAAGCCCGGGTTTAGCTCAAAACCGCCTCTTTGTGCGGTAGCCTTTAAACTGCTCCAGTTATTGTTGTAACTGCTTTTGCACTGGGCTTTTAATCCGCCAGGAAACTCCAGTTCAAAAAACACGGTTTCGTCTACCTCTTTAAATAAGTCGGGCCGTGTTTTCTCCTGTCGGGCGGTTACAGCTATGGGCTCTTGTCCGGTAGTATAACGCGCCGCCTGTATAGTGTAAACGCCCATATCCATTAAACCGCCGCCGCCCGATAAGGCTTTTTTCAAACGCCAGGCATCGGGGTTGTTACCCCATTTAAAGCCGTTAGCAGCTTCAAAGCTGGTTAAAGCGCCAAATATCTGCTTTTGACCAAGCCGCATAACTTCCTGGTGATAAGGATCGAAATGCAAACGATAGCCGATAGACAGCAGGCGATCGGCTTTTTTACAGGCATCTATCATTTCCCGGCAGTCGGCCACGTTAAGCGCCATCGGCTTTTCACAAATCACATGCTTACCCGCATTGGCTGCCCTAATGGTAAACTCTTTGTGCATGGATACCGGTAGCACTACATACACAATATCAATATCGGGATTATCTTTTATGCTATCGAAGTTTTGATAATTGTAAATGTTTTTGCCAGGGATTTTATACTTTTCGCCCCATTCGGTAGCCTTGGCAGGCGTACCGGTTACTAACCCCGCCAAATAGCAATGCTGTGTTTGCTGCAAAGCCGGGGCCAGCTGCCCACCGCTGTAACCACCTAAACCAACTAACGCGATACCTAATTTTTTACTGGGTTGTGCTGCTGCTTTAAACGGCCACAGCGAGCCTAATGTTAAGGCCCCAATGCCTACAGACACGGTGCGTACAAACCCTCGACGAGACAGTTGCTCAAAATTTTTCATACCTAGTTTATTAGTGGATGTATGTCAAAGCTAAGCCTTGGATTTATAGAAAAAAAGCTTTAAATTAATTATATAAGTTTTTCTTAACTGCACCTTAGAATCGACAATTTACCTATTATCAAGACGGTACAATTATACGGCAGCACGATATGGCAGGTTTATTATGACCTTGCATTTGCATATCAGGATTGGGCTGAAATAAATAATTTATGCCATTTATGGAATCCCTTTCATTTGCGCATCATACAGTTATATTTAAAGTAAGCAAGACGAACTCACCGTTAACATGATCGATACTATAGCTGGTCGAGTTGTTGAAAAAAAGTGTAAAAATCTCTATAACTTAAAAAAGTTATGGCTTAACAGACCCTTTCGCAAGTTCAAGCCTTTCGTTTGAATTGTATTATTTGGAGCAAATACGCTCAAATAAAGCTAACATTTAACCATGGATACTTGACCCGGCTATGTTTAGAAGATCTAAGGTCAGAATGCAACAGCCATGCTCTCCAAAGGGGGAATAAATTTTAAAACACGATTTCACTGATTACCCGATAGTTAATTAGGCTTAACCGCCAATTAAGAGTACATTTACCAGGCATGGGTTACCTATTGTGATAGTGCATACTCATTTGGAAAAGATTTTTGATTGCCTGATAAATAGTTTTATAAACGATAAGGTAGGCATAGCCCATAATTTTTTAAGCGAAACCCTCGCTATGCAGTTGCACAACAATTTAAACCGGCTGTTTGCCAACGACCTTTTGTATGCCGCGGGCACCGGCAACCAAACCTTAGTTATTCAAAATACCATGGTACGCGGCGACCAGATCTACTGGCTGGACCGCAAACACAATGACTTATCTGAAAATACTTTTTTTGACCTGATGGATCAATTTGTGGCCTACCTCAACCTTACCTGTTACACAGGCATTACAGGCTACGAGTTTCATTATACCCGTTACGAAACCGGCAGCTATTATACCCGGCACCTCGATCAGTTTAAAAATAATAGCAGCCGGCAATATTCCATGATTATGTACTTAAACGAAGATTGGGTAATAGCCGATGGCGGCCAGCTTTGCATGCATCATACCCATAGCATTCAGTGCATTGCACCAACCAACGGCAAAAGCGTGTTTTTTAAAAGCAGCGAAATTGAACACGAGGTGCTGCTTACCCATAAACCCAGGCTAAGTATTACGGGCTGGTTAAAAGTAAATTAGCCGGTAACCAAAAAGCCCCGGTTTAAAACCAGGGCTTTCTATATTGATAAGCTTAACAAACGCTGTTAATTCATTTTAAACGGTGCTATCAGGTAAAACTCCGGGATCTGCGCATCGAACAAGGTATTGTCTATCAGACGCAGCATCTGGTATTCACCTTTCATGCTGCCCATATCGGTTTTTAAATTACAACCCGATATGTATTCGTGCGATTCGCCGGGTTCTATAATCGGCTGCTGCCCTACAACACCTTCTCCTTCTACCTCGCGGTGACTACCGTTTGAATCGAAAATATCCCAACGGCGGCGCAATAACTGCACGGTATAATCACTCAGGTTTTCAATGTTAATTTTATAGGCATACATGTAATGTTCACTTGCCGGGTTTGAGTATTCGGGTTGGTATTGTATTTCAACAGAGATTTTTACGCCATCTGTTATTGTAGTAGTTGTTGCCATTGTTCAGTATTGTGTGGTAATCAAATCAATAATCAAGCCAGTTCGGGTGTGTAACGTTCATTTATCTGCCATAGAATTTCGTACAGCTCTTCTATATTCTCGGTAGATACCATTCTCATCCTAAACTCCTTAAAGTTTTCTATCCCCTTAAAGTAGTTAGAATAATGCCTGCGCATTTCAAATATACCGGTTTTAGGGCCTTTCCATTCTATAGATTTTTGCAGGTGGGTTTTGCAGGCATCTATACGTTCGGCAATGGTAGGCTTTTCGCGATGCTCGCCGGTAGCAAAAAAATGCTTGATCTCGCGAAAAATCCATGGATAACCTATGGCCGCACGGCCAATCATCATACCATCGGTACCATACTCTAAACGCCAGTTAGCAGCCTTCTCCGGCGAATCGATATCACCGTTTCCAAAAATAGGTATCTGCACCCTTGGGTTCTTCTTAATTTCCCGGATGAGCGTCCAGTCGGCTTCTCCTTTATACATTTGGGCACGGGTACGGCCGTGAATAGTTAAGGCTTTAATACCTACATCCTGCAGGCGTTCGGCCACTTCATAAACGTTTTTGGTGTTATCGTCCCAGCCTAAGCGGGTTTTAACGGTTACGGGCAAATGGGTAGCTTCTACAACCGCCTTGGTCATAGCTACCATCTTGTCTATATCTTGCAGTAAACTGGCACCGGCACCACGGCAGGCCACATTTTTAACCGGGCAGCCATAGTTGATATCCATAAGGTCGGGCCCTGCCAGTGTGGCAATTTCGGTAGCGGTGCGCATGCTGTTAATATCGCTGCCAAAAATTTGGATACCTATAGGCCTTTCATACTCAAATATATCAAGCTTTTGGCGGCTTTTGGCGGCATCGCGTATTAATCCCTCCGATGAGATGAACTCCGTGTACATCATATCGGCCCCGTGCTGTTTACACACATAACGGAACGGCGGATCGCTCACATCCTCCATGGGTGCCAGCAACAACGGGAATTCACCCAAATCAATATTTCCTATTTGTACAGACATGGCTTATCTTTAACCGCTGCAAAAATACGAATTTGCAACAACTCTATGATCACCGAAAAACCACAATATGAGCCGCATTTAACACCGCCAATTCAACTTGCCATTTTTTTCGCCGTTTTAATCATACTATTATTCACCGGATATTTTATTGGACAAGGCATTGTAACGCTGGTATATGGGGCAAAGGTATTTAAACAGGTGAACTTATTTAACCTTACCTCGCTACAATCTATCAACGGTATGTGGATCATGCAAATAACCAGTACAACCATACCTATTTTGCTTACTCCTATACTGTTTGGCAAGTTTGTGATGCGCGACACCGAGGCTTACACCAGGACGAGCTTTAAATTTCCATTAATATTATTGATGATCGTTTTTTCGGTAATGATGATGAGCGCGCCCATTATGGAGGTACTGATAGCATTAAACCAAAAAATGGTACTGCCCGATTTTTTGAAGGGTGTTGAAAGATGGATGCGTGCATCGGAACAGGCGGCTCAAAAAGCCACTACAGCCTTGTTGAAAATGAATGACTGGATAGACCTCGTAAAAGCTGTATTACTGGTGGGACTGGTTACCGCCATTGCCGAGGAACTGATGTTTAGAGGTTGCCTGCAAACCATTTTTACCCGCTGGACACAGAATACGCATGTAGCCATTTGGATAACAGCTGCATTGTTCAGTGCTTTCCACATGGAATTCTTCGGCTTTTTACCGAGGCTGATGTTAGGGGTTTTCTTTGGATATTTTACGGCCTGGAGCGGTAGTGTATGGCCTGCGGTTTGGGCGCATTTTTTAAATAACGGCACCGCCGTGGTAATGACCTACCTGTTTCAGCATAAGCAGATCAATATAAACCCCGATGAAGCGTACTCGTTTAATTATAGTTTATATATTTTAAGTATTTTAATTACCGTAGCTTTGTTTTGGAGTTACCGTAACGCGGCGCTTCAAAAAAACGACCTTCAACGGCATTAATGGAAAAAAACTGGGTTAAAATTTATACTTCTACCGATTACTATCAGGCCGAAATAATTAAGCAGGTACTTATTGAACACGAGATAGGCGCTGTGCTGTTTAACCGGCAATCATCATCACACCGCAATTTTGGCAATATCGAAGTTTATATTCACCAGGATAACTTCAGCCATGCCATCGAGATTATGGTCATGAATCAAATTAGTTTATGAAAACACGTGCTATAACCGGAATATTTTTTGTGGCTGTAATGCTGGGCTCTTTTTTTGCCGGTGCGGTAGTTTATGGCTTGTTTTACCTTTTACTGAGCCTTATTTGTTTACAGGAATTTTACCGGTTAATTAAACATGCCGGCATAAAACCCAATGTACCAGCCGGGTTAATTAATGGCACCCTGGTATTTTTTTACTTTGGAGCCATTTGCTACCGCAATATATTAGTCACGCCCGATGCCGCGTTTAGCTTTCCGCTATACAAGTATGTTTTTTTATTACCGGTAACCTTAGGCTGCGTTTTAGTGCTCGAACTTTACCGCGACTTGCCCAATCCTTTTACCAATATAGCTTACACGCTTTTCGGGATCATTTTGGCGGTTGCGCCGTTCTGCTTTTTTCATGCGCTGGCTTATGTAAATACCGGCTATAATATCCATTTTCCTATGGCTTTTTTGCTGATGCTTTGGGCCAACGATACCGGGGCTTATTTAACCGGCCAATGGCTGGGCCGTACCAAGCTTTTTGAACGGCACTCGCCTAAAAAAACCTGGGAAGGCTTTATTGGTGGCATTTTAATAGCTGCTTTAGTGGGCTACATCATCAGCATTTACTTTACCGAACTGGCCTGGCGCCAATGGGTATCTGTAGCTATTATGATAGGCGTAGTGGGCACCGCGGGCGATTTAGTAGAATCGATGTTCAAACGGAGTATTAATATTAAGGATAGCGGCGGCATATTGCCCGGCCACGGTGGCTTGCTGGATAGGTTTGATGGTTTGCTACTATCGGCCCCGGTTGTATTTGCCTATTTATACCTCATATTTAATTAGTAATTTTGCATTTTATATTTACAAGTTATGACTTTTCATAAAGAAGGATACACCTCCATGGCCCTGTGCATTTTGTTTATTTTTATACTGAATGCGCTGGTACACTTTTTTTTGCCCGATGCCCTTATTTTAAGGTGGATCGTGTACATCCTATCGTTCCTGTTATTTATTATTATCCTGCAGTTTTTTCGCAGTCCTAAATTTGCTGTTACCACGCATAACCAGCATGTAATATGCCCTGCCGATGGTAAGGTAGTGGTTATTGAGGAAGTGGAAGAGACCGAATACCTGAAAGATAAACGCATCCAGGTTTCGGTATTTATGTCGCCTATAAACGTGCATGTTAACCGCAACCCTATTGCCGGTGTGGTGAAGTACTTCAAATATCACCCCGGTAAATACCTGGTGGCCTGGCACCCCAAATCATCTACCGAAAACGAGCGTACCACCATTGCTATTGAAAACCCCGAGGGCGTGACCGTATTGTTCCGCCAAATTGCCGGGGCCTTGGCCCGCCGTATTGTATGGTATGTTAAAGAAGGACAGGAAGTTGAGCAGGGCGAGCAGTTCGGGTTTATTAAGTTTGGCTCGCGGGTGGATATATTTTTACCTATAGGTACCCAAATTAATGTAGCCCTGGGCGATAAGGTTAAAGGTGGACGAACCATACTGGCCGAGTTAACCAATCCCCTGTAAACGGCACCCACAAAAGGGGATACTTGATAATAATGCAGTTGAAATACAGTTAATTAAATATAAACCCTACAACCATGAAAAAATCAGTATTAATTTTGGCTGCGGCTATCGTTTTATCGGCTGCCCAATCATTTGCCCATGATAAGGACAAAGGCAAAAAGAAATGCGGAAGCAGCGACTGCTGTAAAAAAGAAGTTAAAGCAACAGCGAAAAAAGCCCCGGCTGCCGTTGCTAAAAAAGCTTAAAGGTTATTCATTTAGCCTGTTGAAAAAACACCTGTTCACTCTATGTAATGAACGGGTGTTTTTTTGTTTAAATAACTTTGCATTTATAGTATGCGCAAATGCTCCCGGCCATAAGGGAATGCCCGCATTAATGCGCCATCAACAAAAAAGCCGGCATCCTTCAACGCCGGCTTTTTCATGAAATATGATTACTAACGCTTACTGGCCACCACCAAGCACATTACCAAATTTGGCTTCGTAGCCTTTGTATTGGGCACTTAACTTGGTAAACAGGGCCTTTTGCTGGTATTTGCCGGTCAGTTCAACCAGGCCGTTCAATATGTAAACGCCCAACTGTACATCGCGCTGGTTAACCGAACCGCCTTTTTGGGTTTGGGCATAGTTATAATCTAACGAGTTAGTAATGTAGGCATCCAGTTCTTCCGTCCATTTGTTAGCTATTTGCGTTTGGCCTAACTGGTAAGCATTGCCGTTCATATAAAACTTACGTAATGCCACCTCGCCGTAAGGGATCTTAGCAGGCATTACCTCTTCGTAGCGTTTAAGGGCTTTAACAGCCAAATCATTATGGCCTTCCTTCATCAAATTGCTAACCAGGCTATTAAACTGTTTCATGATGATAGGGTAAAACATGGTGATAGACTCATGATCCAAATAACGGGCGGTTTTCATATTGCCCCATTTAAACTTGGTCATCATGTTGTTATACATTACCATGGTGTTAACCGGCTCGGGCGCGTTGGCAGCCGTATCGGGCTTTAAGGGCTGTAAGTGGTAGGCAAAGCCTTCGTCGTGCATGTACTTATCCAGGCCCATCATGTTATCGTTACCCACGGTAATAGCAAAATAAACCGGGCGTTTCCATTGGTTGTGCGCCAGTATATCCATTAAGGCCAGGTTATCTTTAGTAACATAATTGGCGTTAAACTTCCACTCAACGGCAGGTACTATCTGGTCTTTTTGATTGGCTTTTACCGTACCTGTTTTTACCACATCATTGGGGTTAACCGTGATCTTAAAGTTTTTGGTAGGCAGGTAATTCATGGTTACACCACTTTCGTACTGCACTTTAGTTTCCGGGTTGTCCGAGGTAATAAAGTCGAACACGTCCTTCAGTTCGGTAGTATCGGTCACGTTCATCTGGTCGTTATAATAAACCACATCGCGCACACCGGCGGCAAACTTTTCGTTAGGCATGGTAATAGGCAACGGTGCCGATTGGTTCATCTGTTGCTTCATTTGGCGTATGTACCAATCGGTACCCAGCAAGCTCAGGTTTACAATACGCACATCGGGGCGAATTCCTTCCACTTCCTGGGCGTACCATAGTGGGTAGGTATCGTTATCGCCGTAGGTAAATAAAATGGCGTTAGGCTCACAAGAGTTCAGGTAGTTGCTGGCCATATCATGCGGGGTGGTTTTGGTAGAGCGATCGTGGTCGTCCCATTCCTGGCTGGCCATTAATACCGGCGCGGCCAATAAGCAAATTATGGTGGCAATTGCGGCACCCGCTTTAGGGCTTACAAGCTTGGTAAGCAGTTCGGCTAAAAACAATACGCCTAAACCAATCCAAATGGTAAATACATAAAACGAACCTACATACGCATAATCGCGCTCGCGGGGTTGCAGCGGGTTCTGGTTCAGGTATAACACAATAGCCAAGCCTGTTAGAAAGAACAGGGCGGCAACCACACCGGCATCGCGCTGGTTACGGCGGAAATGATAGATGAGCCCCATAATGCCTATAATAAGCGGCAGGCAATACAGGCGGTTATACGAGTTACTATCGGTAACCGAACTTGGGTACTGCTTAAACCAATCCAACGGACCAATCCAGTTACCATCGGTACCGTTGCTATCGTTTTGCCCGTCCATATCGTTGGTACGGCCGGCAAAGTTCCATAAAAAGTAACGGTTATACATTTGCTGAACCTGCCAGCTAAAAAAGAATTTTAAGTTCTCTACCATATTAGGCTGATCTTCGGCACCCATTTGCAGCCATTCGCGGTAGAATGCCGATTTATTTCCATCGGCATCGAATATGCGCGGGAACAGTACGTTACGGTCATACACCGTGCTCGATTTTTTACCGGCAACTTCGTATTTGGTAGCACCACGACGGTAAATAGTAGCACCTTCTTTGGATTCAATGGGTTTTGAATCGAAATACTGTCCGTAAATTAACGGGGTTTCGCCATACTGGTCGCGGTTAAGATAACCGTTTAATGCAAAGGCATCCTGCGGGTCGCTGTTGTTTAAGTTGGTACCTGCTTTAGCACGCACAATGATCATCACAAACGAGCTATATCCCAGCAGTAAGAACATGGTACATATCATCACCATGTTTAAAGTATAGCGTTTTTGGCGTACTTTTAACACGTATTCTAATAAAGCTAATACCGCAACAGCGGCAATAAAGCCTACAATACCGCCACTAATGGTTAAAGCCAGCACAAAGCTAACAGCGGCTGTTATTAAAGCTACTGCCGATAGGTTAACCGAATAGTAGATACCTGCAACCAGGGTAACAATAATTAGCAGGTAAAATATGATAGCTCCGCTATTAAAGCTGAAGCCGAATGAATTTACAAAAAGCAGATCGGCAAATGCCGCGCCTTTAACGGTAAACTGTATAATGCCCCAAAGCACTAAACCTAAAACTACGGTACCTATAATGAACGACCATATAGTGCCCGATGCGGTCACGTTTTTAGCCCTGCGGAAATAAATGATTAATGCAATAACCGGTATTACCAGCAAGTTCAGCAAGTGAATACCAATGGAAAGGCCCATTACATAGGCTATAAATATGATCCACCTATCGGCATAAGGTTCGTTGGAGTGGGCATCGAATTTAAGGATGGCCCAGAATACAATGGCCGTGCATAAAGACGATTGTGCATAAACTTCCGATTCCACGGCCGAAAACCAAAACGTATCGGAAAAAGTGTAAGCCAGCGCGCCTACCAGTCCCGACCCCATAATGAGGATCATATTGGTAGTGCTCATGTCTTCCGCTTTTTTAATGAGGATTTTTTTGGCCAACATGGTTATGCTCCAAAACAGGAACAAAATAGTGGCTGCACTGGCCAGGGCCGATGCCATATTAGTCCAGTAAGCAACCTTGGTTACATCGCCAAACGAGAGTAACGAAAACGCCTTACCTATCATGGTAAATAGCGGCGCACCGGGCTGGTGGGCCACCTGTAAACGGTAAGCGCAGGCAATAAACTCTCCGCAATCCCAAAAACTGGTAGAGGGCTCGAGGGTTAAAGTGTAAGTAATAGCGGCAATTGCAAAGGCCAGCCACCCAAACAGGTTATTAATTTTGGTATAGTTCATGTCCAAATATTACGATTCTGCAGTTTTATTTTAAGATGACGAAATTAATAAAACTATGCGTAGGTTAGGTTAAATAGTTATGCTTTAACATAAATTAACAGAGCCCCTCCTAAATCCTCCCCGGGAGGGAGGTCTTTTAATAAAATACGTCCGCGCAGACCTCTCGATAGAGGACCCTGCAATGCTGAAATAATTGCAACCGCTTGGTAACGCAGGGTCCCCTCCGAGAGACCCTGCGGAAACTCTAAAGAATGCGCTGTAGGAGCTACCTGTTTATAGCAAAGAGGTAAGCGTGTTTTTATACCTCGTAGAGGTTACCCTTAATAGCTATTTAGGGGTAGCACCTACGGCGCAAAATATTCATTAATACAAATTACTACAAACAGGTAGCCCCTAATGGGCACAAACCTTAACTTAATGACATTGCCGGGGAGGGGCTACTTTTTCATTTTTTTAAAATATATTTTTGAAGCTTCACATTTTCGCCTTACATTTGCATTCGATTTCGGAAGAGGATAACAATTCTGAAAAAGGATTGTCCGATAGTATAAAGGTAGTACGACGGTTTTTGGTACCGTTTGTCTAGGTTCGAATCCTGGTCGGACAACGAAAGAGAAATTCGAATTTCGGAATATCGAAATTCGAATTTTTTATTTTAAGTGGTTGGGAATCGTCTGAACCGGAATTTGAAGAATTTATAGAAAATACAAATTGAGTAACACGTGTTATGAATTCAGGTAATCTTATAAATTCTTTAAATTCCGGTTCGGGCAGCTAAATCGAAATCAAATATATGCCATTACAGTTCAATTCGGTTAAAGTATTTGCAGGCTCGGGGGCGCAAGACCTCGGCGTTAAGATTGCGAAATCGTATGACGGCCGGGTACTGGGCGATATGTCAATTTCGCGCTTTAGTGATGGTGAGTTTCAGCCGCACATTAACGAATCGGTAAGGGGTTGTGATGTATTCTTTATACAATCTACCAATCCGCCAACCGATAACCTGATGGAACTGCTGATGATGATAGATGCCGCCCGTCGCGCATCGGCCCATTATGTAACCGCGGTTATCCCCTATTTTGGGCTGGCCCGGCAAGACCGTAAAGACAAGCCACGTGTAGCCATTGGCGCTAAGTTAGTAGCAAACCTGTTAACTGCGGCAGGTGCCAACCGGGTAATGACCATGGATTTGCATGCAGCCCAAATACAGGCGTTTTTTGACATACCGGTAGACCACTTAGATGCATCGATCATTTTTGTGCCTTACATTAAAAGTTTGAATTTGCCTAACCTGACTATCGCTTCGCCAGACATGGGCGGATCGTACAGGGCGCGCACCTTTGCCAAGTTTTTTAACGCTGAGGTGGTTATTTGCGATAAGCGCCGTAAACGCGCCAACGAAATTGAAAGCATGACCATTATTGGTGATGTAACCGGTCAGGATATTGTACTGATAGATGATATTTGCGATACCGCCGGTACGCTGGCCAAAGCAGCCGGCTTAATTATGGAGCGTGGCGCCAACAGTGTAAGGGCGGTATGTACACACCCGGTATTATCGGGCAACGCGTACGAAACCATCCAAAACTCGGCTTTAACCGAGCTGATTGTAACCGATACCATTCCCCTAAAAAAGGAATGCAGTAAAATAAGAGTATTATCAACTGCCGAATTATTTGGTAAAGCCATTGCTAATGTAAATGAGCATGGTTCTATCAGCCAGTTGTTTAAAATAGATTGAAACCCACCCCGGCCCTCCCCAAAGGAGAGGGAGTTTTAACTTCCATTGGAAATACGGGAAAAAGTGAATTAATTAAATAGTTAACCATAAAAACGAGGCTTCAAACCCCCTCTCTTTTGGAGAGGGTTGGGGAGAGGTAAAAAAAAATGAAATCAATTGCTATTAGCGGTTCTCCAAGAGAGAACGTAGGGAAACGCGACGCTAAGGAACTGCGTTATCAAGGTCAGGTGCCTGCAGTACTTTACGGTGGTGCTACACAAACCCACTTTTCAGTGTCTGCAGCTGATTTGAAACCGGTTATTTACACACCCGTTGTTCAATTCATCGATTTAACCATTGCTGGTGTTGCTTCACAAGCTATCCTAAAAGACATGCAGTTTCACCCGTTAACCGACGAGATCCTGCACGTTGACTTTTTACTATTGGATGAGAACAAAGAAGTAACTATCGAAGTTCCAATCCTGTTAACCGGTACTTCGCCAGGTGTTAAAATGGGTGGTAAATTAGTGCAAAAATTACGTAAGCTACGTATTAAAGCATTACCTAAAGCTCATTTAGATAGTATTGAAGTAAGCATCGAAGGCTTAGAGGTTGGTAATTCAGTTCGTGTTAGAGATATTAGCTTCGAAGGCTTAACTATCACCAACACACCCGAAGATACGATCTTATCTATCACTACTTCACGTGCCCTGCGTCAGGCTGAACAAGAAGCTGCTGCCGGTGGTAAAAAATAAGTTGTAAATTCTTTTACTAAAAGAGCCGTTCCTTTGTTGGATACGGCTCTTTTTTTATGCTTAAAAATATTATCAGTTCCTCTTTCTGTTTAACATTTAGCAGTATAGTATAGTGGTTTGAATAATGCCGGTAAATGTTTAAAAGTACTTACCGTTTTAACCATTGTTTTTTATTTTAGCCTTATGGCCGAATACCGCATCCCCCTCAAATACCGGAAAATGGAAAACCTGCACATTGTTTTTTGGCTGTTAAAGGATATTGGCTGGTGCTTGTTCTGGAAACCGCTGGGCATCATTATGATCTTCCCTACCCTGCTGTTCTCTATCATCATTGCTTACCGCACACGCGATATGGCCTCCGAGCTATGCCATAACCTGGCCATTACCTTTTGGATAACAGCCAACTCTTACTGGATGATCAGCGAGTTTTTAGGGTTTGATGCGTTGAAGGTTTATGGTAGTATTACCTACAAACACCTATCACTTATCCCTTTTTTAACAGGTTTGCTTTGCTTGCTGTATTATTATTTGATCTGGCAACCGAGGCACCCACATGAAGAGGGGACGATGTGATTATTTAGCCGCCAATTTCAACTCCTTTTTAGTAAATTCTTTCCTGATGATCTCGGGTGAATCGGCCGCGGTATATTCCTGCTGTGGCACCAATACCACAGCCGCATTTTCGGTAGTACAAAATTTAGGAGTTATAAAGCCGTAATAGCTTTTAGAGGTCTTAAACGATTGATTGTCGGCAGTACCAAATTCAGCACTTTTAAGATAAGTAATTAATAGCGCAATGCTCGACCGGCCACTTGCACCAGCCTTGGCGGCTACAGCTAACGGCGTACCCGGAAAAACCGTTTGCCCTAATTTTACAGCTAAGCTTCCTTTTTTAAAGCCGCGGTAAGTAGCCAGCGTTCCATCGGCGTGTTCAATCATTAATTCGTTGGTTTGGCTGGTGTAGGCTACCTCGGCATTGGTATTGGTTTCGTAAAGGTCCTTTATACTCACCACTAATCCCTTTCGTACGGCGGTAACGGTATCTTCGGCCTGGGTAAAAAAGCGGTACACTTTCCAATCATCAGGGGTAGTGCTGCCAAAGTAGGTTGCGTTCACAAAGCTTGATTCAACGGCTTTTACCTTGGTACCTTTTTTAAAGGGCAACAGGTACACAAAATCGGCATTGTACTTTGGGTTCAGTTTACCACGGATGTAGGAATATTTGTACGAAAAACCAATGCCCTGCTCTTTGTTGGAAGGGGTTAAGGTTTTCAGGTTACCGGAGTAATCCTTAGCGGTTAAAGTCGACTGTTCGGCATCATAACTATTAGTGAGGTTGGTAAAAGCAAGTACCACAGTAAATGTGCCTGGGTCGGGTTTTGTAAAGCTAAAATCAACGGTTTTATTACTGTTCACTTTATAGCTTACCTGCACCGGGCTATCTTGCGCTGTAACATTTGCTGCCTGGAGGCCAATAAAAACAAAAATGATAAGGAATTTAAACAGGTTGTTCATGGCTGTAAAAATGCGTTATTCATATTAATAAGATATTAACACAAGCCATAAAATCAGCCGTAGTTACACTTTTTTGTGGATCACCAGTTTTTTGTTCTGCGCTTTGGCAATGTTATCCATGTATTGCTGCATTTCGGCGTATTTGGCCGCAGGTATTACATGGCGGTCCATGTTAAACTTAACAGTGCTTACCACTTCGTTTTTGGCCGCATCGTATTTATAACTGGCCTCATAGGTGCCATAGCTGAACTTCAGGTTTACGTTTTCGGGGAGCGAATCGGCCTCATAACCTGCGGGCAGGCTTATGACCGTGGTGCACGTTTTTTGCATAGGGTGCTCAAAGTAATAATCGCCCCGGCGCTTCTCTACTACGGGCAAAGTGGTTCCCCACAAATCAAACACCCGCGGACGGTAAAATTTTTTGCTACCTGCCGCTATCTCGGTAAAATTGTCGTACTCCAGCTCAAAGTTCACTTCTTTTACCCCCGCACTATCGGCCGCCTGTTTAAAATCAAAAAAAGAGGGTTGTTTAAAATTGAGGTTGCGTATAAGATACTGCTTTTGCTTATCCTGGCTAATGGTGGGCAATTCGCTCACAAACAAATCGCGGTAGCCGCCTGTACTTAATATTTTTACCTGGGCAATGGCGCCGCCATCGTCGGTAAGTTTTACCAGTACCCGGCTGTTAAACTGGTTATCGGCACTGGTACTTTTTGGAGTATTTACCAGTTTACCACCCTCTTCGGTAACTATTAACGCGCGCCGGTTTTCAGTAAACGCCCCTAACTTGCCATAGGGTTTGGTGGTGCTGGTACATTCCAGCCAGGTAGTATCTCCTTTAAAAGGGATACACAATATCACATGGTTAAACGGTGAGGCCGGAAAATCGGTATCGGCAGGTTCATCGTTTACCCCAGCGTTAATAATAGCATAATGCGAGCGGATACCCACGGCTTTAAGCAGCGCGTACATATAGTTGGATAGCGCCTTGCAATCGCCGTATTTGTTCTTATCTACATACGATGCCGGGAAGGGCTTTAAACCGCCTATACCCAACTGTACGCCTACATAGCGCATGTTTTGCTGCATGTAATTATACAAAAAGCGGGCTTTTTCGGGGTCGGTTTTTAAACTTGCGGTCATTTGTTTAATCTCGGCCTCGCGCTCAGGGCTCAGGCTGCATACATTGGCATTAAGGGCCATTTGCCATTGACCAAAATTTTGCCAGCTGCTGATATCACCGGGGATGCCGAAATATTCGAACTTGTTGGCGGCAAACACAATTTTTGGTTCAACCGTCCAGCCGGGTACTTCATCTTCGGGGGTTAAGGCTTTTAAATTTTTAACCTGCCAGGTGTAAACCTCATAAGCACCCTGGGTTTCTTTGGTAGGTTTAAGATTGGTGTTCTTATTTTTATACCTGAAATTGATAGCCGGCACCACCGAAATTTTGTAAGTAGCATTTTGAACGGCCGTTTCCTTTTTTTGAATACGCCATTCCGAAAGATCTATGTAACTGTTCTGCGTTTGTTCATAAATTTTTTCGATAGTGAGAGGATACGTGCCTACATCGTGCGATACCACCATAAAGCGGCTATCGGTAATAAGCGACATGCCATCGGCCGCGGCGCGGTCATACATATCGCTTTTGGTATATTTTTTCAATAGCTTGCCTTCGGCATTGTACACCTGCATCTGGGCCAAATTTATGCTGCTGTACTTTTTATCGTAATATAAAAACAGGGTTGCGGCATCATCCCCCTTGTCATCTAAAATGGTGATAATTTCGTGGGTTTTAGACTGAACCCTGCCCGGGCCCGCAACTTTAATATCTTCCATCGAATACCTGATCACACTATGCGCATCCTGCTTCAAACTATCGGGTATGGCGGCAGCCGTGTACAGTTCTTTAGGCAGGGTTTTATCCTGACCAAAAACACTTACATAATTCATCAATACAATAGCCGCTAAAATAAACGCGCTTTTAAATTGCCTGGAAAACATACGTTACGATGATTTTTTTAATACGACCTGCTCATTAAGCAACTCATGCATTTTTTTATAAAAAGCATATATCTGTGGGTAATCATCTTTAAAATAAAGTGTTTTTTTATATGTAATCACATACCTTATTAATATGGTACCGTCTTGTTCAACCACCATGCGGTTGCAGGTTATATTTTTATCGGGCATTACCAGGTTCATGCTTTTAGGAAGCGCGTCGGATTTAAAGCCTGCCGGTATTTTGTACATACCGGTTAAGTTGTAACTGCTGCAATGTCCAAAATCTATATCGCTTACCCGGTTCTCGCTCAAAAACGGGTTGCTCCGCAGCGAAGAAAACAAATTGGCGTTAAAATATATATAGTCCTTGTCCGATCCGGTTAGCTCTTGCTTAAAATTAATGTGTTGGTTTAAAGGCATATTGTCCTCATCCAGGTTTTCCATTTTGAGCGAGGTAATGCTCAAACTATTGTTATTATCGCGCAGGTAATCAATATACTTTTTTTCGCCATTTACCTTGTATTTTTCAACGTTGCTTGCCCTATCAAAGCTAAAGCTGCTTACCTGGGCCGTGCCATCCATCATACCACCGGGCTGTATCTGGGCATTAATCAGTACTACGCGCCTTACCGGGTTTTCGCGGGTGAGGTACACCAGGTCGTACTTTTTATTGTCTTTATCAATATATAAACCATGCGAGCCCAGTAAATTGGCCGGTGTTTCTAAATAACAGTTGTATTTACTGGTGGCGTCCAGCACATAATTGGTAGTGCTATCAACCGGCACATATACCACAGAGCGGTTAAACTGGTATAAAAAAGAATATACGGGGTTCACCTTGCCGTGCTCACGGGTACTTACTACCATGGGGTAAGCCTTAACGCCCGATTGTTTAAGCAAATGATATAAAATCAGATTTATTTCGGTTGAGTTACCTGTCTTTTTTTCCCATGCTTTACTGGTACCGTCGTTAGTGTACCAACGGTCAACGTTGTTCCACTTCATGGTATTTTTCACCTCGTTAAATACATAAGCAATTTTCTCTTCATCGGTTTTCAAGGTTTTTGCTTTATCAATGATGATATTTTCTCCCAACAGTTTCTTTTTTAACTGCAATCCAAAATCTTCATCATCTGCAAGCCTGCCCCCTACTTTAGCCCAGGTATTTGAAAACGACTGGGTAAAGCCAACCGGCGGCCTAAACGAGGTTAGGTGAAAGTACAAACATTGCAAATTATCCACTTCAGAGGTCATGTAAGGCTCCCTAACCATGGCAGGCACATTAGCCATTGCCCACTGGGTCTTATTTTCTAAAAACATTAAGGGTGTGCTGGTGCCACTGCTAATGGACCGCGATTCGGTTTGGGTTGCATATTTAGTGAACGGCCTGTAATGGCGCTGCTGCGTAGTAAAATCGAACCAATCGGGTATAGTGGTTACTAATTCACTGTATTTTATCGGGATCTCCTCTTGAAAAAACCAGTCGGGAATGTCACTCAGGGAATTTATGGTTTGCTGATATTTATATTCGATAACCGACCCCGATTTTACATTAGGGAACGAAAACACCAGGGCCATACGGCTTTTATCTACGTTTTCGGTAAAAATCTGTTTCTTATCCAGTTTTACGGCTTCTACCTTGCCATCGGCCAGGTTATAGATCTGCCCTTGCAGCCCGGTTATATACTCAAACCGGTTACCACCATAATACTCAATACGAACATCGGCTTGCTTTTTGCCGCTTTCGTTAAATATTTTAACCCGCTTATGATGCTGGATAACTATATTGAGGTTATCATCATAATAAAGCTCGCCTTTATTAAATAACACCATGGCGGCGGCATCTTTTTCAAACTCACATTCTTTAAGCTCCAGGTCGGCTTTATCAATTTTACCAAATGCCTGCCCCTCAGTTGTAAACTTTTGTGCATGCAGTGTAAGGGCACCAATAAACAGTAAAATGGTAGTAAATATTTTTTTCATGTATAAGGTTTATGGCACCAAAATAAATATAAAAGGTATTAAAAAAAAATATTAAAAACATTATTTAAAGCCGTTTGTAAAAAATCATATAGGGTTATAATTCAGCTTAAAGCCCCATAAAATCAATAAAAAGCCCTGAGTAAACTATTGTTTAAATAGTTTATAAGTTTTTTACTATAATCACTATATTAATACTAACTTTAAGTTAATATTTACATCTAAAAAATATTGCTACCATACGCTTAAATCACAGTTTTAATGTACAGCTGGCATGGATAATTTAAAACAGGTTAAACATTTATATGCACGAGCGGCTTTTGGTATAGATTATGCCACCCTGCACAATCAGCGTAACTGGGGACCAAAAAAATCGGTTAAAAATCTTTTTAAAGATTCGGAACACGCCAAACCAATTACAGCCGTAACCGAAAACCTTGACCTCATGCCTTTGGCTAAAGATGCTAATGAGGAGCAGCGAAAGGCTTTGCAGGAGAAACGCAACCAGCAGGAAAAAGCCCTGAACATGGCCTGGATGACGCAAATGGGAACTACCCGAGCCCAGTTGCGCGAAAAAATGACCCTGTTTTGGCACAACCACTTTGCCTGCAATATTGGTAATTATTACTATCAGCAGCAGTTAAACAACATACAGCGTACGCACGCCTTGGGCAACTTTAAAACTTTGCTCACGGCGGTATCGCAATCGCCCGCTATGCTGCAATTTTTAAATAATCAGCAAAATTATAAAGGCCACCCTAACGAGAACTTCGCCCGCGAATTGATGGAATTGTTCACGCTCGGCCGAGGCCATTATACCGAGCAGGACATTAAAGAATCGGCCAGGGCGTTTACCGGATGGGCTTACAACGGCAAAAACAGCGAGTACACCTTTAAGCCCGGCAGCCACGATACGCAGCCCAAAACCTTTATGGGCAAAACCGATAATTTTTGTGGTGAAGATATTATAGATATCATTTTGAATAACAAGCAAACTGCTCGTTACATCAGCACCAAGCTATACAAATATTTGGTGAACGAAATGCCCGACGATGCTCACATCAGTGAGATGGCAGACGTATTTTACAACGCCAACTATGAAATTCAACCCCTGCTGGAACATGTATTTACTGCCGATTGGTTTTACGAGGATAAAAATACGGGTAACCTGATTAAATCGCCGGTGGAGCTGTTGGTAGATTTAACACGCCGGTTTCACATCAGTTACCAAAACCCCGATGTGCTGATCCAGTTTCAACGTACATTGGGGCAGGTATTGTTCCGGCCGCCTAATGTAGCCGGCTGGCCGGGCGGAAGAAATTGGATAGACAGTTCGTCGCTCATGTACCGTATTAAAATACCATCAACCATACTAAATGCCGGGCTAATTGACTTTGCAGGCAAGGCCACGCCCGAAGATGAAGCCTACCTGGCATCGCAGCGTAAGCAGCAGTTAAATGTTATTAAACGTGTGCAGGCTTCGCCCGACTGGAATAAGTTTTTGCAGGGCATCCCCCTCAAGGTTCCGCACCAGGAAGTGGCCCAGTATTTACTCGAACCCATGTTGAACGACCGTATTATAGCGGAGGTGAATAAAGCACCCGACATTAAATCGATGGTAATACAGGTGGTTTCTACACCGGAGTATCAGCTTTGTTAAGCCAATGAGTGAGTTAGTGAGGGTGTGAGTTAATGAATTAAATTACAGGACTTGAATGAACTGATGGGTAGCGAAAAATCAAAGCAATCACTCATTCAAAAATCAGTCATTAATTATGAGACGCAGAGATTTCTTAAAGAGCAGTACCCTGGCATCGGGGGCGTTTTTAATACCGGCTTTTTTAAAGCCGTTCGAATCGTTGGCTATGGATGCCGTGAGCGGGTATAAAAACCTGGTGATTATCCAGCTTTCGGGCGGTAACGATGGTTTGAATACTATTGTACCTTTTGGCAGCGATGTATATTATCAAAAACGTAAAACGGTGGCTATTAATCAATCGGAGATCATTAAACTAACCGATATGCAGGGCCTTAACCCTAACCTGGCTGCCTTGCAGGAAATATACGACCAGGGCTGGATGAGCATCGTTAATTCGGTGGGCTACCCTAACCCCGACCGCTCGCATTTCCGTTCTATGGATATATGGCAAACCGCCAGTGATGCCGACCAGTTTTTAAGCACCGGGTGGATAGGCCGTTACCTGGATTCCAACTGCCAAACCTGCCAAAACCCATATACCGCTGTTGAGGTAGACGATACATTATCATTAGCTCTTAAAGGCGCCAAAATGAAAGGCATAGCCGTGCAAGACCCAAACAAACTGTTTCAAACCACGCGGGAACCGTTTTTTAAAGACCTGGTGAATGCTCCTAAAAACGATCACCTGCACGAAGACAACCTGGGCTATTTATATAAGACCATGATTGAAACCTATTCATCGGCCGATTATATACAGAAGACCTCTAAAACCTATAATGTAACGGCTACCTACCCCACCTCCGGTTTAGGTTACCAACTGAAAAATGTATCGAAGTTTATTAATGCGGGTTTACAAACACGCATTTACTACGTATCGCTCAGTGGTTTTGATACGCATGTGGGCCAGCAGGCACAGCAGGGCCGCCAGTTAAAAATTTATGCCGATGCCGTAGCCGCATTTGTAAAGGATTTAAAGCAAACCGGTAAATTGGATGATACCATGATTATGACGTTTTCTGAGTTCGGCCGCCGGGTTGAGCAAAACGCCAGTAATGGTACCGACCATGGCACGGCCAATAACGTTTTCCTGTTTGGCGGTAAACTGGCTAAACCGGGTATTTATAATGCAGCCCCCGACCTGGCTAACCTCGAAAACGGTGACCTGAAATACCAGGTAGATTTTAGGGAAGTGTATGCCACGCTGCTCAACAAATGGCTGGACGTGGATAACAGTAAGATTTTGAATAAAAATTTTGCGGGGTTGGATTTAGTATAGGTTCATGATTTTAAAAAAAAATTTCACCAACAGCTTTAAAAACTTTCTATTTATCCCAAAACACAGTTCATTGCATTGTATGATAAAAAATGCTGTCATATATTCTCCTGCTTTTACCTGTTCAATCATTAAACCGGGCCGTAACCGCAATGCTTACCGCTTACTTTTTGTTCAACCTTGCCCCGCTTTCGGCACAAACGGTTTCGCCAACCTATCCTAAAATAGCTGCCTACGTAGGTATTTTGCAACCTTTAATTACCTTCGGCAGCTATGGCACTCATGTTAATTTCAGCGGCAGCTATACCGTAGGCATACCAACAGGCATTAATATATGTAAGAGGGCCGAAAACGGCATCAGTAAAATGAATAACTTTTTATTTCATACCGGAGTGCTGATAGCTCTCGAGCATGGTTACACCATTGCCGGCCGTGCTCCATTTTAAACGTTGGGCAGGTACGGTGTAAAACCAGGTGTTTAATAAAGCACTGGTCACAAAAAGGATTATGGCTATTTTGCAGCTTACCCTTACCCGTACGCTTTGGTAACAATATGCCTACAAGCTATACAATTAGTTTTCAGTTTGGGATAGTGTTTTAATCATGGTTACTTACTCGTTAACATGATAATTGATGATTTTTTGCGGAAAAATGAAGTTTATTGAAGGTTTTATGAACTTTTATGAAGTAAAAACGCACTGAAATTGAGCAACTTTTTAAAAGCCATGTTTGAATTTTGTAATAAAATGTGTTATATTCGTAATAAGTATATCACATACAATAAATACTTTTGACTATAATTTTTAGCCATGGGAAAGCCGGAAACCTTAGAGGATTTTTATCAGCAAAAGTTTAATTACCTGCCCACCAACCTGCAGCAGGACATTGGCCATTTCAACGTATTCCGTTTGGAGGATTGTTATGATCCTGCTGCCAAACCGGTAACTTATAGCCGTCGCGATTTTTACAAAATCAGCCTTATGAGCGGCAGCGGACGAATACATTATGCCGATAAAAGTATTGAAATTGAGGGCACTACGCTTATGTTTTTCAATCCGCAGGTGCCTTATACTTTCGAATCCTTTTCGGATGACCGAAGGGGTTTTTTCTGTATTTTTTCAAAGTCGTTTTTTACCGATAAAGTACGTGGGGGCATAAGCGACCTGCCCATGTTTGCACCGGGTGGAAAGCCAGCTTATTCGCTTAATAATGAGCAATATGGCCAGGTAGCAAACGTGTTTGAACGCATGCTGGGCGAAATAGGTTCGGATTATGCCTTTAAGTACGACCTGCTGCGCAACTACGTAACCGAGCTTACCCATTTTGCTTTAAAATCTCGCCCTTCGGAGAGTTTATACCAGCACCCGGATGCCAAATCGCGCATTACGGCCGTGTTTACCGAGCTGTTAGAGCGGCAATTTCCTATAGAAACGCCATCGCAGCGGTTTACCATGCGTTCGGCTAAAGACTTTGCCTCACAGTTGGCTGTACATGTAAACCATTTAAATCGGGCCATTAAAGAAACTACCGGCAAAACCACTACCGATTTAATTGCCGAACGCATTGTAGCCGAGGCTAAATCGTTGTTGCGCCATACCGATTGGAACGTATCGGAAATTGGTTATTGCCTTGGTTTTGAGGAACCTGCACATTTTAACAACTTCTTTAAAAAGCAAACTCAGCTAACCCCCACAGGATTCAGGATAGCGGCTTAGGTTAAGTTGAAGCTTTGCGCAAACAAAAACTTTGCGGCTTGTTATGTAATATACAAATTACATTAAATGCCCAAATTATGGATCCCTTATTTAATGCCCTGCTGGTTACCGAAAAAGAAGGTGAATATGTAAAAGAGATTAACCAAGTAACTGTAGATCAGTTACCTGAAAATGATCTGCTCATTAAAGTAAGCTATTCTTCTATCAATTATAAAGACGCGCTTTCGGCTTCGGGCAATAAAGGGGTAACCCGCAAATTTCCGCACGTACCAGGGATAGATGCTTCGGGTATTATAGTACGCTCAAATACAAATATTTTTAGCGTGGGCGATAAGGTGCTGGTTACCGGTTTCGACCTGGGTATGAACACCTGGGGAGGTTTTGGCGAATATATCAGCGTACCTGCCGCTTGGGTTTTAAAGCTCCCCAAAAAGCTGTTGTTAAGAGATGCTATGGCTTTCGGTACTGCCGGCTTAACTGCCGGACTATCTGTTTATCAATTAATTAACGCAGGACTAAACCCCGATAAAGGCGAGGTGGTAGTAAGCGGTGCAACGGGCGGGGTTGGCAGCATTGCTACCGCAATATTAGCCAAACTGGGTTTTAATATAGCTGCGGTTTCGGGCAAAAAAGACGATGGTTATTTACTGGGTACACTTGGCGCCAAACGAATTATAACCCGGGAAGACTTTATAGCCGAATATGATAGCAAATCTGTATCCACGCCGACATTTGCAGCCGGGATAGATACGGTAGGCGGGCCAACCCTGTCGGGTATGTTAAAAGCCATGAAGTATGGTGCCACCGTTGCCAGTTGCGGCATGGTATCGGCTAACGAATTGAATACCAGTATTTTTCCATTTATTTTACGTGGCATTTGCCTTGCCGGCATCGATTCGGTACAAGCACCCATGCCACTGCGGAGCCAGGTGTGGAACCTGCTGGCAACCGGCTGGAGGCCGGCTAACTTAAACCAGATGATTACCGAAATTACCCTCCATGACCTCCCCGCCAAACTAAACGAGGTACTGCACGGACAGGCCAAAGGCCGCTACGTACTGGCGTATAGGTAATAATTTACAGGACTACAAAACCTGCCAGTTTAAGCTACTTGATGACTTAGCAAATTGTATAGGTCTTCGGCAAGCTTATACTACGTGGCAGTATTCCTGCAATTTTTCACTTCATAAAAGTTCACAAAACCTCATATAATTACATAAAACCACGTTATTTCTTCATAAAAGTTCATGTAGTGTGGCCCACCGGCTTAACCTGATCTTTATGATAATTTTATAGGATTGTTTGAATTTTGCAATCATTGGATTGATTTGCGCAAACGCTTGCCTGGTGTTTGCAGTACCTTTGAATCATCAAAACATCAGCACCATGAAAGCAAAAAAAGTATGGTTTATAACAGGCGCATCCAAAGGATTCGGGCTTAGCCTGGTGAAGCAGCTGCTAAGGTCTGGCCAGCCAGTTGCCGCTACCTCCCGCAATATAGATGAACTTGTTAAGGCTGTTGGCAGTAGCCCTGCTCACTTTTTACCCTTGCAGGCAAACCTGGCCAACGAGGCCAGTGTGGCCGCTGCTATTTACGAAACCAACGAACTGTTTGGCAGAATAGATGTGGTAGTAAACAATGCAGGTTACGGCATAGGCGGCAGTATAGAAGAACTCACCGACGAAGAAAACCGCAATAGTTTCGACGTGAACGTGTTTGGCACGCTCAACGTAATCCGCAAGGTAATGCCCTACCTGCGTAAACAGCAGTCGGGCCATATCATTAACCTGTCGAGCATTGCCGGCATAGCACCGGGTAGCGGGTGGGCCATTTATACCGCTTCCAAGTTTGCGGTAATAGGCTTGTCGGAAGTATTGGCCAACGATGTACGGCAGTTTGGCATTAAGGTTACCGTGGTTGCTCCCGGTGCTTTCCGTAACAATTTATTAACCCCCCATTCACTCATAATGACTGAAAATTCTGCAAACGAATACAGCGATGTACGTGACAGCCACACCCGTTACCTGCAAATAGACGGCAACCAGGACAGCGACCCCGAAAAAGCAGCCAATGCTATGATAGATATAGCTAACGAACAATATGCACCCTTGTACTTACTGTTGGGCACGGATGCTTACGAGCGTGCCATGCATAAACTGGAGTACCTGGATAAGGAGTTTCGCCTGAACAAAGAGCTGTCCAAATCAATGGCTTATCAAGGTTAATCACACAAAGTCAATCATACAATAAGCAAATACCGATCATGAGCAATCAACAAAAAGTATGGTTTGTAACCGGTGCCTCTAAAGGGCTGGGTTTAAGTTTAGTTAAAACATTATTGGCACAGGGATATAGGGTAGCCGCCACATCGCGCAAGGTAGAAGATTTGAGCGCGGCCGTGGGCCAGGCAGCTCAGGGACGGTTTTTACCATTTGTGATGGACTTAAAATCGGAAGATAGTGTAGGCGGGGCTATTAATCAAACCCTGAACCGTTTTGGCCGTATTGATGTGGTGGTAAATAACGCCGGTTACGGTATATTAGGTGCTTTAGAAGAGTTAACCGATGCCGAAGCACGCGAGAATTTTGAAGTGAACGTATTTGGTTCTTTGAATGTGATTCGTAAGGCTATGCCTTATTTGCGCGAACAACGATCGGGACATATCATCAATATTGCCTCTATTGGTGGTTTCAGCGGTAATTTTCCTGGGTTTGGTATTTATTGCGCTACTAAATTTGCGGTGCATGGTTTTACCGAATCGCTGGCGGCTGAGGCTAAAGCCTTTGGTGTGCATGCTACGGTAGTTTCTCCAGGTTATTTCCGTACCAACTTCCTCGAAGCCGATTCGGCAGTAGTGCCCCAAAATCCAATTGACGCTTATGAAGCCGTTCGCCAATCGCAAAAAACTCACCAGGAGGAAATCAACGGTAACCAGCCCGGCGACCCCGACAAAGCGGCCGATGCAATGATAGAACTTAGTAATGCCGAAAACCCGCCCCTTCATTTGTTTTTAGGCGAAGATGCTTATAACGTAGCCTATGCCAAAATAGATGCCTTAAAAAATGACTTAGAAACCTGGAAAGCGGTAACTGTTGGTACTAACTTTTCGGAATAATACCCCTCATATAGCGTTTATCGCATCATGTCATTACGAGCGATAGCGTAGCAACCGCACGCATGCCTATCTAAACGCGTGCGGTTGCCACGTCGCTATTGCTCCTCGCAATGACATGGTTTTTAATTACCAATCACCCAAAATAACACTTATGGAAATTTGCTATATCATGCTGAACATATTTCGTTTAGCACTGGCCGTTACAGTCAGCTATTACATGGTTAACCAGTTTTACACTATAAACAAAGGATAACAAGTCAACAACAATGGAAACCAAAACCGACTACACCGGCATGTGGGTAACGAAAGACGGCTACATACGCCACAACTTACTACCCAATGGCCGTTACGATGAAGCCCGCGGTGACCGAAAAAGCGCTTACCAGGGCCGTTATATCCTAACCGGTAACCATATAGACTATGTGGATGATACCGGTTTTACTGCGGACGGTGATTTTAGGGACGGAGTGTTGCACTATGAGGGAACGTTGGTTTGTAAGGAGTTGTGAATCCTATTGCACAATGCGTATTTACAAGAATAAGTTTATGGCATGAATTGCCTTATACTTTTTATATTTGTATATGGACGCACTCATTGTTTACCCGGAAAATAAAGACCAGCTTGTTGCTTTGAAAGCCGTTATGAAAGCCATGAAAATTGCTTTTGAGCAAAAGAGCGATACTTATCCTGATGAAGTTATTAAAGGTGTTGAAAAATCGTTACAACAAGCTAAAGACGGTGCTTTGATGCCTTATAAAGGAATAGACGAAATCCTTGATTTTCCCTATAGATAATACACTAAGCATAGAAACATTTATAAAAATTCCCTGTAATTTCTCTTCCAATACTGATTTATAAACCCCCATTTATAGTCTTTATAATTTTTAATAGTATTTATAGGGAGCTCAACAATTTTAATTTTCTTATCACCAACAATCTGATTAATATAAATACCGTCTTTAAAACGTTCATCATGGCATTGCCTCCCACTTATGTTTCCAATTCTTATTGTTCTATAATTTTTGATATAGAATAAATCACTATCCCAGTTCATATCTGCACATCCACTACGATGATACGAATAGTAATAATTTGAATGAGGGATTCGCTTTGAACCGGGAAATTTTTGTAAATCTATTACTTTCTTGAAGGTATGATTGTCCTTATCGTAAATTAACACATCTGTAATTCCGGGTACATTGGTCATGTATTCAATTAAGATATCTTTATAACCATCATTATTAAAATCAACAAATTGTTGATGTGGAGAATATACGCTATCCTGGTATATCGTGTCTCTTTTTTGATTTAGAATAAAAAGGCTATATGCACTGTTGCAGGTTATTGTAAAACGTTGGTCATCGACATTACCAGTAATTGAATTAAGTATGGTATCGACTTTTAGCACTTTTTTAGGATAGGCATTTAACATTAGAGCAGTTTGCCTTACACCTAATATAGGTTTATTGGTATTAGTACTTTGTTTGCAAGAGAAAGTTAGTATAAAAATCAGCAAGTAAAAGCAGCTGTTAAACCTAACGATAGAGTTATTTATACCAGCTTTTTTATAGATAACATTTGACATACAAAAATGGGGTATTTAGCTTATGGTCGGTGTTATCACTGCACCACTTATAAATAGTGTTACTCTTTTCCAAATTGTTCAATTTCTGCAATTACATCCTCTGCGCAATACTGAAAATAAGCAACATCATATTGAGCCAATACAGCCGAAAAATCCCATTTCTTCATACCACACATTTCAGCCGCCTGTGCTAACGATAATTTTTGAGCTTCGTATAATTTTGCAGCTATTAACTGCACGGTTTCGTCATGCTCTTTTTCAAGAGCATCTGGAATCTGGAGTGTCATGGTAGTCATATCATTTAACTATTCATATTTAAATATACACAGAAAGTACTTCATCAAAATCATTTTACTTGCATTTTCTGTATGCACTGCATGATGCACTCATTATCGTTAAGAGGTGGCTTTAGTTAAACTCGCACCAATTTCCTTTTATAACGAAGCTTGTGAGGTGCTGCATACTAATAGATACAATACAGCATCGAACCCAAAAATGGCCTAATAAATACAACGTACAGTATTAGCATATAGCGGGTGCTATCACCTAAAAGTAAAGTTGACGATATATTAATTTCTGAATCTCCAGAATTTAGCCACTTCAGCTCCGGGAGAAATTATTAGTAGCGTATCGTTTTTAAAACTTAAGCGAGTAATGTACTCATTATCTCTACAACAACTCTTCATCGGCAAAGCTGAAAAAGCCACCGTCGGTAATAATCAGATGATCGAGTACGCCAATGTCCAGGATACGGCCTGCTGCATGAATTTTGCGGGTGAGGTCAATATCCTGCTGGCTCGGTTTTAAATTGCCCGAGGGGTGGTTATGCGCCAAAATAATAGACGATGCCTGGTGTTGCAGGGCAATATGAAAGATGATCTTAGGATCGGCCACCGTGCCCGATAGGCCTCCCTTGCTAATCAGTTCTTTGGCAATAATTTTGCAGCTGCGGCTCAACAGCAATATCCAGAACTCTTCGTGGTTCAAATCTACCAAATGACGGCGCAATACATGATATACGCTGCGGCTACCGTTAATAACTTCAGGTGCTTTAACTTCGGTATCGCCGCGGCGGCGGCCTAATTCGAGGGCGGCAATAATAGATATAGCCTTGGCTTCGCCTATTCCTTTAAATTTAGAAAGTTCGGCTACCGATGCCTTGCCCAATCGTTGCAGATCGTTATCGTAGTAGTGGAGTATGCGCTTGCTCAGCTCCACCGCCGATTCATCGCGACTGCCCGAGCCTATGAGTATGGCTATAAGTTCGGCATCGCTTAATGCCCGGCGGCCCTGTGCATTCAGCTTTTCGCGCGGACGATCCTCTTCGGCCCAGGCTTTAATGCTTATTTTATTTTCATACGCTTCCACGCCGTTAAGCTATTCAAAAATCAGTACAAAACAAAAAAAGGGCTGCATAGTTATGCAACCCTGATCCTCATTTTTGAAATGAATATGTTAAGCTAAGCCGTTAACAAACTTAGTCAGTTTCGACTTGTTGTTAGAAGCTTTGTTTTTGTGTATAACGTTTTTCTTAGCCAAACGGTCAAGCATCGAAATTACGGTGGTCAATAAAGGAGCGGCTTCAGTTTTAGAAGTAGCACCTCTTAATTTTTTGATAGCGTTTCTGGTTGTTTTAGCCTGGTATCTGTTACGCAGACGCTTAGTAGCGTTGGCCCTGATTCTTTTTATTGATGATTTATGATTTGCCATTTGAGCTAATTATCTTTTTATTTTTCGGATTGCAAATATATCGCTAAAAAATATAACTATCAAGTATCTAATAAAAATATTTTTCGGTAACAGTTAAACAATATAATAATGGCCTTTATGTAAAACTAAAATGCCTTAAATAACTAATTAACAGCAACTACGCCAACGCCAAAAGCAGCGTTACCGGTTCCGCCTACTAATCCCTTAGCATATACCGTATAAATTTTGCCGCTCTCTAAATTAACCGTTGCTGTGGCAGAACGGGTTGTACCACTAACTACCGATAATACATAAGCTCCGGCATTAACTTCGGTTGAAGGTGCTATGCCCCTGAAATTTTGCTGGGCAACTACTATTCCGGTAGCCGAATTCAGCGTAGCTGCAGTAGCGTTAGGTGCCGCGTTTACAAAACGAACCTTAGCTTTACCTGCACCCGGAACGGTTAAATCGTCGGTAAAATACAATAAACCTAAGCTGCTGTTTTGCCCAACCAGTAAAAAGGTATATCTGTTATTGGCATCAAACTGCACCTGCGATGAGGTTAGCGTGGATTCGCCGGTGGTAGATCTGATGTCGACATCCTGATCGCCGAGGTAAGTTTTTTGGTATCCCGAAGCCTCGCCGTAATTGATACCCGTTGTAGTTCTTAAAATATCCTCCACATATAACCTGGCAGAGCCGGCATCGGGGCTGGCATTAATAAAATTAACTTCGGCACCAATGGTATCTTCAAAATTGTAAGGGTCATCTTTTTTGCACGATGACAATAACGTAAGGCCTAACAAACCAACAAATGCATAGCGCAACGTTTGTTTTATGGTAAGAGTAACTTTTTTCATAGAAAGCATTTTCGTAAAAATTGACCTTAAAAAGGCCGTGTGTTAGTATGTGTAAACGTAAAACCGAAAGTGGTAGTATTTGTTTTTTTGTACCTTGCTGCCTAAAGGGTACTGTAGCCACATAAATAATAGCTTAATAACCTATTAATCAATAACTACGAAATTGAAATTTTTTGTTCGGTTTTTACTGGGTTGTTTTTTTGTATGCCTGTTTGCATCGTGGGGATTTTATGCACATTACCGCGTTAACCGCCTGGCTATATTCACCTTACCTAAGGCCATGAGCGGTTTTTACCAGGCCAATATTAAATACCTTACCGAGCATGCTATTAGTGCCGACAGGCGACGTTATGTAGACTCGGCCGAGATACCACGCCACTTTTTTGACGCCGACCGCTACGGTAAAAATCCTTTTCATACTGTACCGCAAAAATGGACCGATGCCGTGCTAAAGTACACCGCCGATACCCTGCACAAATACGGCACCCTGCCCTGGACCATTCAATATAACTACTACCAGCTGGTAGATGCCTTTAAAAACCATGACACCAGCGCCATAAGGCATTACTCGGCCTACCTGGGCCATTATGTGGCCGATGCCTGTGTGCCGCTGCATACCACGCAAAACCACGATGGGCAACTTACCCACCAGGATGGCGTACATGCCCTTTGGGAGAGTCGCCTGCCCGAGCAATTTGGCAACACCTATAATTATTATGCAGGCAAAGCCCGTTATATTGAAAATCCATTATGGCAGGCTTTTATATTATGCCGCGGCTCGTTTAAAAGCGCCGATTCGGTTTTACGCCTGCAACGGCAGCTGGATAAAACTTTCCCGGCCGATAAAAAGTATGAAACCATATTGCGGGGCAAGCGTAAGATCAAAGATTATTCGGCGGCATACTGCCGGGCTTATCATACTTTACTTAAAGGAATGGTAGAACGCCGCCTACGCGTTGCGGTGCTTAATACCGGCAGTTATTGGTACTCGGCCTGGGTTGATGCTGGCCAGCCCAGCTTGAACAAACTGATAGACACTATACCCGATTTAGCCGAACAGCAAAAAACCGCCCATGAGGCGGCTTTGTATAAAATGGGGAAGATAGTTCCGCTACCTAACTTTGGTGTAGTGAACAAACCCTTGCTTCCGCTGCCATTAAGCAGCCGTACGGCTAAACCGGCTCCGTAAAGCGGCTACTATGGGTGGCAATAAAGATACCACTACTATACCTAAGGCAATAAGCGAAAAATTCTTTTCAAAGAAAGGTACTTTACCCAGCAGGTAACCTAAAAACAGGAAAATCACGATCCAGGCTATGCCGCCTACAATGTTATATAAACTATAACGGCCAAATGGCATACGGCCCACACCGGCCACAAACGGCGCTATGGTACGGATGATAGGCATAAACCTGCTGAAAATTACCGCCTTACCGCCATGTTTATCGAAAAATGCTTTGGTTTTTAAATAATAATCGAGCTTGAGCACTTTATTTTCGGCCTTAAAAACTTTGACTCCCAAATAATTTCCCAACATGTAATTGACCGTATTACCTAAAAAGGCGGCAATTATTAAAATTAAGGCCAGCAGGTATATATTCAAACCTGAATTACCAGGAGCAATTAATGCACCTGCGGCAAATAGCAAGGAGTCACCAGGTAAAAACGGGGTAACCACAAAACCGGTTTCAGCAAAAATGATGATGAACAGGATGAGATAGGTCCAGGCCTGGTAATCACGGGTTATATCCTTTAATTCCTTGTCAATGTGTAAAATGAAATGTATTAGATATTGAATTGTTTCCAAAGCTCAAAAGTTTGGGCAAAAGTAATCATATTTATGATGTGGCTAAAGATTTATCTGGTAACCGGCGGATTATTAGCCAGCACCCCAAGCCCGAAGGCGGCGGTATCGGTTGTAGCTTTGCCCACGATGCCGCGAGAGTATAGCGTATATAAACGGCCATCCTGTACGGTAACGTTCGGCAGCTCGGCTATACTGCTGGCAGAAGTTCCGGCAGGGTACACCCTGAACGTATAATTACCCGGCGACAGTGTAATGTAGTTTGACACGGTAGCAAAAGCCGTATTTTTTATAGCTACAGTTCCGTTCACCCATATATCTACATTTTCACTGCGTAGTGATGCATTTACAAAACGGATTTTCCCTCCCTTACCAACAGGCGGCAATGAGGTGGTATCGTCAACAGTTACAATTGTTTTAAGAGAGTTATTGGAATATAAACCTGTAAAAAATAAGCTGTACCGCGTATTAGGTAAAAAACCTCCGGTGTATGTATAAAATATCATCGTAGAATCGCCCGAACGGGTAGACCGAACCTGCAATGGTATATCGGTTTTATTAAGGTAAAAGTAGGCAGGTGTTAAACTATACCTGTAAGCGTTGTTTATTTTATCAGTACTCATATACAACTCAATGGGGTACGAATCGGGGCTGAGGTTAAGCACCTGCAACTGCACATTAGAGTTAGTTGGCGTAACCGTATCGCTGGTACCGCAGGAGGTAAGCAAGGGCAACACCAGTACCGCCATATTAAGCAGTAACAACACGTTAAATAAATTGAGTCTCTTTAGCATATAGAGGTATTACTGGTTAGTGGTTAAACCTGCCTTAAACGTTCTGTCGGTAACCCGGCCCTGGCTAAACAACGTATAGTTATTACCAACATTAAGTGTTAACCTGGTGCTATATAATAGCGTATTAGTATCTGCATCGCGTATTTCAACAGCTTTAACACCTGTACCCCCTACGGGTTTAAATACACTGGCTGATTTAAAAGCAGTAGTGGTAAAATACAATGTATCATTTAAAGTAACTTTTAGCTTGGTTGTCTCGGGCGATGCCACCACAAACCGCAGCTTAGCATTTCCGGTATCGCTTACTATAGTATCCCTGAGTATAAACGCGGTATTAGCGGTAGGGCCGGCCGTAAATAAAGAATACCTGCGGTTATCTGTACCGGTGGTGTCAACAGTAACAGGTACAGTAAACAAAATCTCTGAATTATCAAAAGTTTGGTTATTAAACAATCGCCGAAAGGCAAGCTGGCTGGCATAAGGAACATCAGTATAACCGCTGGCCGCTAACGGAAAAATACCCGTAGTGCTGTTTTGACGGGTTCCGTTCAGGTAAAAGTTCAGGATGTCATCGCTGGCATTTATGACGTTAACGTTAACTTCCAGGCCAACTATAGTTGGTGCCGGATCATTCTTCACACAAGCTGCCATTGTAAACAGTAACAGGGTTAGTAAAGCGTTTACACGTAAGTTTTTGATCATAGCCAAATTTATAACTGCTTTTTTCAAAGTTTGTTATCTTATACTTAACTAAAAAGTCCGGTTTTGCAACCGGACTTTCATTTTTGGATTTATAATTAAGTTTACAACTTAAGCGTAGGTATTCAGCATCACCGGCATCACCAGCATCAGCACATCTTCATTTTCATCGCCGCCTTGTGGCAGTAATAAGCCGGCACGGTTTGGCGTGCTCATGTGCAGGGCCACTTCTTCGCTGCTCAGGTTTTTCAGCATTTCTATCAGGAAACGGGCGTTAAAGCCTATCTCCAGGTCCTCACCTTCGTACTGGCAACTCAGGCGCTCGTGGGCCTCGTTAGCAAAATCAATATCTTCTGAGGAGATGTTCAACTCGCTACCGCTAACCTTTAGGCGAACCTGGTGCGTGGTTTTGTTCGCGTAGATAGCCACACGCTGCAAGGTGCCTAAAAACGCCTGGCGATCGATAGTCATTTTATTAGGATTACTTTGCGGGATAACGGCTTCGTAATCGGGGTAACGCTCGTCAATTAAACGGCAAACCAGGTTAATGTTACCGAATTTAAAGAACGCGCTGGTATTGTTATACTCTACCGAAACGTTCACATCATCAGATGGCAACGCCGATTTTAACAGGTTCAGCGCCTTTTTAGGTAAAATGAACGAAGTATTGGTTTCGGCCTTGGCATCTAAACGGCGGTAGCGCACTAACTTATGCGCATCGGTTGATACGAAGGTTAAGTATTGGTTGGACAGCTGGCAGTAAACACCCGTCATGGCCGGGCGCAACTCATCGTTACTAACGGCAAATATGGTTTTGTTAATAGCCTCGGCCAGTACCGATGCCGGCAGGTTAACCGACGATGCATTTTCTACAACCGGTATTTTAGGGAAATCCTCACCGTTTTCGCCGCTCAGTTTGTATTTACCGTCTCCGGCGCTAATTTCAATGGCGAAAGTTTTATCATCCACCGAAAAAGCTATAGGCTGCTCGGGTAACGATTTTAAAGTATCCAATAAAATACGTGAAGGGATAGCAATGCGGCCATTCTCTTTAGCCTCAACCGATAAGGAAGTGGTCATGCTGGTTTGCAGATCGGTAGCCGATATGGTTAATATACCGTCTTTGATCTCAAACAAAAAGTTTTCCAGTATAGGCAAAACAGTACTGCTGCTTAAAGCACCACTCACCGCCTGCAATTGCTTCAGTAAGGTTAACGTCGAAACAATGAATCTCATAAACAAATTTTAATCAACCCAAAAGTATAAAAATTTAGTGGGCATACTTCCTTTTGCGGTAATAATGTTGAAAAATAGCAAATATCAACACCGCTGCCAGCGGCACTACGGCGTTCACCACCTGCCAGTATGTTTTCTCGTTACGGAGGCGGGCCCGGTTTAGCAGGCGCAGCTTTATTTCTTTAGTACGTAGGGCAATTAGCCCCGAATCGTCGGTTAAATAATCGGCTATATTGAGCAGTAAATTTTTGTTGCCGTAGGTTTGCTGGCTGTACCTGTCGTACCCGAGCGGAAACGGTGAGCCATCGCTGCCTACCTGGTTTTTAAATATATCACCATCGCTTAACACGATCATTTTTGCAGGCTTGCTGGTATTAAGTACCGGGATGTTTTCCGTAATACCCTCGGGCACCGGGCGGTTTTTAAAATTGGACGTAAACTTACCTTCTACCAATACCCCTACTGCTTTAGGCTGACTTTGAAACTCACGCGGATTAGGCTCCTGCTCCAATGCCTGTAAAGATAAGGTACGCGGCGCGGTCAGCTTTTTATTAAAAGGCGATGAACTCAACAGGATGATTTGTCTCAACCCTTTTACCGGCAGCAGATCTATCGTACTGGCAAACTCACTGCGGATGCCTTCGAGGTTTTTAACTACCGGGTGTTTGGTAACCGGCATAAACACCGGGTAAAACAACCAGGGCAGCATTTGTATTTGCGCTTGCCCACCCATGTTGCCGGTACTCACCGGAATTTGCGAACAGTTGAGATCAGCTATCAGGTCGTAATTAATGCGCACTCCGTACCGAAAAAGCTGATCGTCTATATTCAGTTGTTTGGGGAAAGCCATTTGCTCGCCGCCGTGGCCGCGCAAACTGTCCAGCTCGGCGCTTACCTGATCTATAGCCCACAACACCCTGCCGCCCTGCATCAGGTATTGGTCTATCTTAAACTTTTCTACTTCGGTAAAAGGCTTTTCGGGCTTAGGAATCACCAGCAGCTTCAGGCTCTTTAAGTTAGCGAAAGGTATGGTTTGCAGGTTAACCCGGCCTACCTCAAAACCATCGGCCAGGCTTTTTAGCGCGTCGTTGAGTTGAAGGTCTGTCAGTTCTTTATGCCCATCGGTAAAACCTATCCGCGGGCGGCCACCACTGCTTACCTTTTTAATAGCTGAGGTTAAGGCATATTCCAGGTTTTGGATCGAATTGTTCAGCACTTCATCGGGGCTTAAACCTATCCGGGTTTGCAATAGCTTCACCCCTATCTGCCGTTCGCCCGAGGTAACAATTGCCGCCGGAAAAATAATTTTTTGCGATACGCCATTATCTGTTTTTACACTGAGGTTGGTAGGCTCAATACCCTGCTGCTGCATGGCTTGTATGGTTTGTTCCTGCTCCTGCTCACTAAGGCCTTCCAGCGGATTAATAAAATTAAAAGTAAGGCGATGATTGCTGTAGGCCTGCAAATCGTTCAGCATATCGCGCGTTCCTTGCTGCAGACGTTTCATGCCGCCGGGCAAATCTTTGCCTTCCAGGTAAACGGTCACTACTACCGGCTTGGGCAGGCTATCTAATATATTACGACTCACATCAGATACGGTAAAGCGTTTTTCGGCCGTAAAATCAAACCGGGTATAGGTAAAGTGCGATAATAGTGCTACAAACACCAAAGCACCGATTAGTATAGGCAGTGCTGTGTATTTCAAACTTTTTTCCCGCTGACGAGCAATTACCAGTAAGGTTAAGCCAATAAATATGCCCGATAGTATAATGAAATAAGCCAGATCGCCCGTGTTTAAAACGCCACGGCCTACGGCATCGTAATGCTCGGCTATGCCAGCATTTTCTATGTTGCTTGTTTGCAACGATAGCAGGCCGCTTAAAGAGTTAAACCCGCTATAAAAAAAGTAGCTGATGAAAACGGCAATGGTAAAAGCGATGATCTGGTTTTTACTTACTGATGAAGCGAACAAGCCAATGGCCACAAATGCGGCACCCAGCAAAAACAAACCGATGTAGGAACCTATAACGGCCCCCATATCCAAATTACCCTGCGGATTACCCAGTACCGATACCGAGTACACGTATATCAACGTGGGCACCAGCGCAAACACCACCAACAGCAAACAGGCCAGGTACTTGCCCATAACAATTTGCCAGTCGGTAAGCGGGCGGGTAGCCAATATTTCTAAAGTCCCCTCGCGGCGTTCTTCGGCCAGGGAACGCATGGTGATGGCCGGTATTAAAAACATGAACAGGTACGGTGCAGTGCTGAACAAGCTTTCTAAACTGGCATAACCATACTCCAAAATGCTCGACTCGGGGAACACCCATAGAAACAAACCCAGCACCAGTAAAAACACCCCGATGGTTACATACGCCACCAGTGAACTGAGGTAAGAACTGATCTCTTTTTGAAATATACTAAACATAAAGCCCCTCCCAAACCCTCCCCGGGAGGGAGGGCTTTAAAATTGAATGCATGGTTTGTTTCTTAGCTCCCTCTCTCCCGGGGAGGGCTGGGGAGGGGCTTACCATCCAAACCTGTACGCCACCCTGATCCCAAATTGCTGCGCACGATTTTTAGCCCAGTCTTCAAAACGCAAACCTAAGTCTATCATGTTTGTACTGCTTTTATTAATAGGAATAAGGAAACCGGTACCTATGGAATAAGCAAACAGGTTCTGATTAAAGCCGTTGTTATGGTCTATTACGCTACCCAGTTCAGCTTCGGTATAAAACCGGGGGTCGAAATAATATTTAATACCTGCTTTAAGCGGCACAAAGGTATCGTTACCCTGGCTAGCGCTGCCTATTAAAAAATTTTTACGATGAAATTGGTTGATACCTGCCGTAATTACCGCGCTGATAGTGCTGCTAACCGGTAGTTCAAACTTGCCCGATACGCCATAGCCTATATTGTATGCACTCCGTTGAAGCAAATTAAGTTCGGGGCCAATGCTCAGGGCTTTGGTGTTACGCTCCTGTGCTTTTAAAGTGCTATGTATTAAAGGCAGTAAAAGCAGCAGTAAACCGTATTTTTTCATCATCATGTAATAGTAGATTTAATCGGGCTCAAATTAAGCTATATCCTGTTAAAACAAAAAGTCCCTGCCGCTTTAAATTGCAACAGGGATATTGTATAAATGTTATTTTTCTTTGCACAACTGACCCATCTGATATCAATTGGTTAAATTTATAAAAATCTCTTCCAGGCTTTTGCCGCTGTGGTTTTCTTTTAAGCCTTGTAAACTATCGTTTGCTACAATGTTTCCTTTATTAATGATAATAACCTGGCTGCAAGTGGCCTCTACCTCCTGCATAATATGGGTAGAAAGAATAACCGTTTTAGTAGCACCCAAATTGCGGATGAGCTGCCGGATACCTACCAGTTGATTAGGGTCCAGCCCGGAGGTAGGCTCATCCAGTATCAGTACCTGCGGATCGTGCAAAATAGCCTGCGCCAAACCTACCCGCTGCCGGTAACCTTTTGAAAGCTGCCCTATCTTCTTATGCTGTTCGGGCTGCAGGCCGGTTTGCGCTATTACTTCGGCAATACGCTGGGCCGGGTTATGCAATTGATGAATGCCGGCCACAAAACCAAGGGCTTCCTTTACATACATATCGGTATAAAGCGGGTTGCTCTCGGGCAGGTAACCAATATGGCGCCTTACATCCAGTGTTTGTGTAACTGTATCAAAACCACATATACTGGCTTTTCCTGCCGTTTGAGGTATAAAGCCGGTCAGCATTTTCATGGTGGTTGATTTGCCCGCGCCGTTTGGGCCTAAAAAACCCAGCACACCCGGCATTGCCGTAAAGCTAATTCCGTTTACCGCCTTTTGCGTGCCGTAATGTTTTGTTAACCCCTCAACCCAAATGCTCATGGCGGTAAATTTATAGTGCAAACGTGAGATTACGAATTAATAGCTGAATTTTAATTACCAGGCAGGTAAAGGTAAGTTTTGATATGAATTTACAGGATATAAGCAATAACTCAATGATTGGAAGTATTTATGGCTATCTGCTTTTAGGATTAGCATTTAAGAATTGACGGCGTGATTGCCTTGATTGATTTGCTCCTACTATAATTTATTAACATGGTAATTCAAAATTCATCAAACAAAAGCCTATCTGAACCGTGTTTAAAAGAAATTAAAATAACTAATAGTAAAACACATCGCCATATATGAAAAATTTAGATCAACTCCTGCAATCTTTCTCGGGCCAGGATTCAGAATTAAACCGCCGCGATTTTATTGGCACTGCCGGTAAGGGCTTAGTTGCAGCTACCGTTACAGGAGGTTTAACATCTGGTGCTGCGCTGGCGCAAACTACCGGCAGCCCGGGTGGAGGTGGCGGTAAATCAATGGCTAATGTAATTACCGTAGATGTTCCCAGTCAGCATGCTACCAGCGAACGCCAGCAGGAAAACAGCACTAAAATGCTAAACCCCGATAACCGTATAGGCTACGCCATTGTGGGTATTGGCGAACTAACCATGGGGCAACTTATGCCTGCGTTTGGTTCGTGTAAATATGCCAAGCCTGTTGCCCTGGTAAGCGGTGATGCCGCCAAAGCTAAAAAGGTAGCCGCCCAGCACGGCATCCCCGAAAAAAATATCTACAACTACCAGAACTTCGACGAGATCAAAAACAACCCGGATATAGATGCCGTGTATATTGTGCTGCCTAATAGCATGCACGAGGAATTTGTGATCCGGTCGGCCAAGGCGGGTAAGCACGTACTTTGCGAGAAGCCTATGGCTAACTCGAGTAAGGAAGCGCAGAACATGATAGATGCGTGTAAGAAAGCGGGTAAAAAACTCATGATCGCTTACCGCATACAATACGAACCCAACAACCGCTTAATGATGAAGTGGACGCGCGAAAAGCATTTTGGGCAGGTAAAGGTAATTGACTCGGTTAATGTGCAAAACATAGGCGACCCTAACCAGTGGCGCTTAAAGAGAGCATTGGCCGGTGGTGGTTCCCTGCCCGATATTGGCTTGTACTGCATTAATACCAACCGGTTTTTAACCGGTGAGGAACCTTACATGGTATCGGCCGTGATCCATAGTGATGCTGCCGACCCGCGCTTTAAAGAAGTAGAAGATAAAGTGATGTGGCAAATGTTTTTCCCAAGCGGTACTATAGCCAATAATACTACTGCTTACAGCGTACACGACTCGAAGCATTACCGTTGCTACGCCGCAAACGGCGGCTGGTTTGGCATGGACCCGGGCTATAACTATAACGGTTTAAAAATTGAAGCCTCACAGGCTCAGGGCAAACTGGAGATGAAACAAAATGTAATAGTTGGCGAAAAGCAGCAGTTTGCCTTGGAGATGGACCACTTTGCCCAGTGTATTATGGAAAACAAAGAGCCCTACACTCCGGGCGAAGAAGGCCTGCAAGACCAAAAAATAATGGAAGCCATTTACGAAGCAGCCCGCAGCGGCAAACCTGTAAAACTGGATAAAATCACCACTATAGATACTTTCAGGAACGCGGCGAATGCGCCGAAGGAATAGTTGAACTGCAGAAACAAGAGGCAAGAGATAAGAAACAAGTAACGACATTTTAAATCAAAAAGCATTGCTCCTTTCTTGGCTCTTGCTTCTTGTCTCTTGTTTCTATCAATTACTTTTTCCGCTCCGTAGTGTACCTCACCAACTGTTCTAAGCCGGTGCGGGCCTCACCTTCGGGGAAGGTATTGAGGATAGCAAAGGCCTCGTTTTGGTATTTTTGCATTTGTGTTTCGGCGTAGGTTAATCCACCGGCTTGCTGCACAAACTTAATAATCTGCCCTATTTTTTCGGGGTCGTCGTTATGGTTTTTAACCAGGCTGATTATGCGTTTACGCTCGGATGAAGGACTGCTATTTAGTGCGTAAATTAACGGCAGGGTGATCTTTTTCTCTTTAATATCAATACCCAGGGGTTTGCCCACATCATCGGTACCAAAGTCGAACATATCATCCTTGATTTGAAATGCGATCCCTATCTTCTCGCCAAACAAACGCATCTTCTCAATATCCCCGGCATTTGCCCCGGCCGATGAAGCACCACATGCACAGCAGGAGGCAATTAACGAAGCCGTTTTTTGGCGGATCACTTCATAGTAAATACTTTCGTCGGTATTGGTTTTGCGGGCCTTTTCTACTTGCAGCAATTCGCCCTCACTCATTTGCTTTACCGCGTTAGAGAGGATGCGGAGCAGCTCGTAATCATTGTTTTCCAAGGAAAGCAGCATGCCCTTGGTCAGCAAAAAATCGCCTACCAAAACGGCTATCTTGTTTTTCCATAGGGCATTTATAGAAAAGAAACCCCGGCGCTGGTATGAGTTATCCACCACATCGTCGTGCACTAAAGATGCCGTATGTACCAGTTCTACCAAGGCAGCGCCACGGTAGGTAGACTCATTAATACCGCCGCATAGGCTGGCAGCAAAAAACACGAACATAGGCCTTATTTGCTTTCCCTTACGCTTTACAATGTAATGCGTTATCCTATCCAGTAACGGAACCGAGCTTTGCATCGAAGCTTTAAACTTCTCCTCAAACACATCAATTTCGGCAGCAATGGGCTTTTTAATTTCTTTTAGGTTCAGCATGTAAACTAAGCAACCTGTTTGTGTAAAATACGGTGTTTTGCCCTTGTAGGCATACAGGCGCAAACATAGCTAAAATAAATGATGTGGCTAATTACCGCAATTATTTTACAAGGCAATTAAACCAATAGTAGCGAGCGTAGTCATACTTGTGTTTATCTGAAGGTTGCAGATTAAACATAGGGTTATATTTAGTTGAAGTTTTGCTTGCGGGGCCTTGTTTACAGGGCCTCGCTTTTTTGTTGGTTAAACAGCCGTATTATTATACATTTGCAATCCATTTACCATGGAGAAGTGTCTGAGTGGTCGAAAGAGCACGCCTGGAAAGTGTGTATACGCCAAAAGTGTATCGAGAGTTCGAATCTCTCCTTCTCCGCAGTATCATACAAAAGCCTGCTAAACATCGATGTTTAGCAGGCTTTTTTTAACCCTTCTATTCAAAAAATATTTGCTCTCGTCATTTATACATCCGAAATAAATTCAAAAAAATTTGCGCAACTAAAAAGTTGCATATATATTTGCAACCTAAGAGTTGCGTAATTTATTATTGAGAATGAAACATGATATATTCCAGGCCATAGCTGACCCAACACGCAGGGCTATTTTAACGTTGATTGCTATCCAGGCGTTAACGCCAAATGCAATGGCCGAAAAATTTGATATGACCCGCCAGGCAGTATCAAAACATATTAAAGTATTGCACGAATGCGAATTAATTAAACCTGAGCATAGCGGCAGGGAGATCTATTATCACTTCAATGCCAAAAAAATGCAGGAGTTTGATAACTGGTTAGCCCAATTCAGGCAAAACTGGGAAACTCAATTTAACCAGCTCGACGCACTATTATCAACAATTAAAGAACAGTAAAATGAACAACGATTTGCTATTTGATTTCAATGTGGATAAAGCAGCGAAAACGGTAAACATTACCAGGGAATTTAATGCCGGTGTTTCTTTAGTATGGGATGCTTTTACTCAGCCAAACCTACTGGACCAATGGGGTGCACCTGCGCCCATGCGCGCCAAAACCAAGTATATGGATTTTAAGGTAGGAGGCCGTAGGTTTTATGCGATGATAAGTCCCGACGGGCAGGAGCGCTGGGCAGTACAGGAATTTACTTCCATTACTCCGAAGACCAATTTCAAGATGTACAACACGTTTGCAGATCAATATGAAAATCGAGAACTGCCGGGATCTGATTGGGATTACCATTTCAGCGAACAAAATGGTATAACAAAAGTACATATTACCATTTTTAATGAATCGTTTGAGCGATTAGAAAAATTACTGGAAGGCTTCAAAATAGGCTTCACCATGACTTTGAAAAACCTGGAAGAACTCTTAGCCACATTATCGTAAAAAGCATAAAAGAGAAATTTACAAACACTTGAAAAAATAAAATAATGAGAACAATTAACCCCTGGATCAACTTCAACGGAAATGCCGAAGAAGCATTCACTTTTTACAAATCAGTTTTTGGCGGAGAGTTCACCAAGATCGTTCGTTTCAAAGACCTGTCGAGCGACGAATTTCCGGTAGCCGAAAACGAAGCAGACAAGATAATGACCATTGCTTTGCCCATTGGCAAGCACCATGTATTAATGGCCAATGATGTTCCCGATTTTATGGGACGTGTAAACGAAAATGAAAACAGGTCTAAAATATCAATAAGTGCAGAAAGCCGTGAAGAAGCAGACCGACTTTTTAACGGATTATCAGCTGGTGGAAATATGGAAGGGCCTATTGGCGATAGTCCCTGGGGTACATACGCCGGAATGCTTAGAGATCAATACGGTATTGAATGGATTGTGGAATTCGACCCAAATTATAACGGGTAAATTTAACCAAAAAAAGGCCTCTTACTTGGTGTTTATAAAGTCGCTAAAAAAATCAAAAATGGTATAAGGTGTTCGATTAGAGTTTCTTCGCCTAACTGTAAGCTAAATCTCAGGAAGGCTTGTTTATGAAATATTTGTAAGACATTCTTATTTTTCATTTTTTAAACCGCTCATGAGATAATATATTTGCGGCCCTTCACCCGGAGAGGTGTCAGAGTGATCGAATGTGCCTGATTCGAAATCAGGTGTACTGTAACAGGTACCGGGGGTTTGAATCCCTCCCTCTCCGCAAACAATGATAGCCCGCAACACAAGCGGGTTTTCTTGTTTATACCAATGTAACGCGGTGTTTGCAACGTTACTGATGTAAGCAAACTCACTTCCTTTTTACTATTGCAACAGAACTATTAGCCATTATATTTGTCAATATGCAATTGCTGTTTACCTGCAATGCTCAATACCTCTATCTGCATGATTAAAACTGTTTTTATTACCAGTACCGAGCCGTACAGCGGCAAATCCATCGTATCGTTAGGTTTAATAAATATGCTGGTGGGCAAGGCGCAAAAAATAGGGTACTTTAAGCCTATTGTGAGCCGTAGTGCCGAAGAAGGCAAAAGCGACCACATTAAAACCGTGCTCAGCTATTTTGATTTACCCGTGAGTTATGAGGATGCACATGCCTTTACCTGGCAGGAGGCCATGCACCAGTCGGAAAATGAAAGCCAGGGCGAGATGATAGATACCATTATCCGCAAGTATAAAAAACTGGAAGACAAGTATGATTTTACCGTTATTGAAGGCAGCGATTACCAGGGCGAAGGCACCGCATTTGAGTTTGAGGTAAATGCTTCTATCGCTAAAAATCTGGGCGCTCCGGTTATTGTGGTAATCTCGGGCGAAAACAAAACCACGGCTCAGATTACTAATGCGGCTATAACCATTGTGCGCAATTTTGAATCGAGAGAGATCCAGGTACTGGCGCTGGTGGCTAATAAAATAAGCGAACAACAGGTTGATGATGTGCGCGAACTACTATCGGTACAACTGCCCGAAACCGTTATTGTAACCATTATACCAGCCATGCGTGGCTTGCAGGCTCCTACTATGAAAGAAATTTGCGAAAGCCTGGATGCTAAGCTTTTGTTTGGTGCCGAACGGCTGAGCAACCAGGTAGATAACTTTGTAACCGGCGCTATGCAGGTACCTAACTTTTTAAACTTTATTAAAGAGAACGTACTTATTATAACTCCGGGCGACCGTGGCGATATCATCATCGCAGCCTTGCAAGCCAACCTAAGTACCAGTTACCCGCAAATTGCTGGTATCATTTTAACGGCCGATACTATGCCCGAAGAGCCCATCATCAGGCTGATTGAAGGTTTGCAAACGGTAGTGCCTATACTTGCCGTTAAAACCGGGACTTTTCAAACCACAACTGAGGTAGGTAATATCCGCTCTAAAATCACTGCCGATAATACCAAGAAAATCCAGCTGGCTATTGATGTATTTAATAAATATGTGGATGTAGCCAAGTTAGATGAGCGCATTGTGACCTACAAACACAGCGGTGGCATTACGCCGCGCATGTTCCAGTACCAAATTACCAATTGGGCAAAAAGCTCTAAAAAGCATATTGTGTTGCCCGAGGGTAACGATGAGCGGATCTTAAAAGCAGCTGCACGCTTGATCAGTCAGGATATTGTAACCTTAACCCTTTTGGGGAACCCGGAGGATATTATGGCTAACATTAAGCGTTTAGGTTTAAACCTGGATGCCGGCAAAATCAACATTGTTAATCCGGCCGCGTCTGGTGATTACCAGGATTACGTGAATACCCTTTACGAACTCCGTAAAACCAAGAACGTGAACATGGAAATGGCTACCGATATGATGACCGATGTTTCTTATTTCGGCACCATGATGGTGTTTAAAGGCCATGCCGATGGCATGGTATCGGGCGCGGTGCATACCACGCAACATACTATTCGTCCGGCTCTGCAGTTCGTAAAAACCAAGCCGGGTATCTCAGTGGTATCATCGGTATTTTTCATGTGTTTGCCCGATAGGGTTTCGGTTTTTGGCGATTGCGCCGTTAACCCCAACCCTACTGCCGAGCAGCTTGCCGAAATTGCCATATCCTCTGCCGAGAGCAGCAAGCGCTTTGGCATTGAACCGAGGATAGCCATGCTATCTTACTCTTCGGGCACATCGGGCGAAGGCGAGGATGTAGAAAAAGTACGCCGCGCAACAGAAATTGTAAAAACCAAACGCCCCGATTTAAAGGTAGAAGGCCCTATACAATACGATGCTGCGGTTGACCCTATTGTGGGTAAAAGTAAACTGCCGGGTTCGGAAGTTGCCGGGCAAGCCAGTGTATTGATTTTCCCGGATTTGAATACGGGTAACAACACCTACAAAGCTGTTCAGCGTGAAACCGGTGCCTTGGCCATTGGCCCAATGTTACAAGGACTAAACAAACCGGTAAATGATTTAAGCCGTGGTTGTACGGTAGATGATATATTTAATACGGTAATTATTACAGCTATACAGGCGCAGGAGGTTGAGTAGTAGCAGTGGTGAGTGGCAGTAGCAGTTAACCTATCAGTCTGAGCCTATCGAAGCATTTGCCGCTTTGCTAAGTCTTCGATAGGCTCAGACTGACAATCGGTTATTAAGCATAAACATAATTTAACACATGAACATTTTCGTAGTCAATTCGGGCAGTAGCTCTATTAAATATCAGTTATTTAAAATGCCGGCTAAAAACCCGGTTTGCAGCGGCCTGGTAGAACGCATTGGGTTAGATCATCCTAACATTACCCATAAGGTTTACATTAACGGCGAGGAGAAAGTAATTAAGCTTACGCCCGAAGAACTGCCCGACCATGAGGCCGGATTGAAAGAGGTGAACAAACTACTTACCGAAGGCGAACTGGCCGTGATACAATACCCGGCCGATATACAAGTGGTGGGTCACCGCATTGTGCACGGCGGCGAACGTTTTACCACTACCACAGTTATTGATGCTAAAGTAAAGGAGGAGTTGAAACTAACCTTCCAGTTAGCGCCTTTACACAACCCGGCCAGTTATTTAGGTATTGAGGTGGCCGAAAAGATCTTTACCAATGCCACGCAAATTGGGGTGTTCGATACCGCTTTTCACCAAACCCTGCCACCTAAAGCTTATCGCTTTGCAATACCTAATTCTTACTATACCGATTTTAATATACGGTCTTACGGTTTCCATGGTACCAGCCATAAATATGTAACGGAGCAGGCAGCAGCTTATTTGGGTAAAACCGATTCAAAATTTATTAGCATTCATTTGGGTAATGGCTGTAGTATGGCCGCAGTAAGCAACGGGCAATCGGTTGATACGAGTATGGGCTTTGGTCCGCTGAGCGGTTTAATTATGGGTACCCGTTCGGGCGATATTGACCCTACGGTTGTTTTCTATTTGGTGAACCAGTTAGGGTATGATATTGACCAGGTAAGCAACCTGCTCAATAAACGAAGCGGAATGCTGGGCCTTACCGGCCAAAGCGATATGCGCGATATTACCGCAGCCATTGAAGCGGGCGACGAAAATGCCAAACTGGCTTACAACCTGTACGCCTATCGCATTAAAAAATATATTGGTGCTTATACTGCTGTTTTAAACGGGTTGGATGCCATTATTTTTACCGCTGGTGTGGGAGAAAACGATGCTAAAGTACGTGAACTGGTTTGCAGCGATCTGGAATATTTGGGCATTGAACTGGATGTGGCTGTTAACAAGATAAGAGCGAAAGGAATTAAAGAAATCAGCACTGCATCATCTAAAGTTAAAGTATTAATAGTTCCTACTAACGAGGAGTTAGAAATTGCGCAGCAGTGTTATGTAATGGTTGAATAGTTTGGATTTAGCCATGTAAAAAAACATCCATTTAAGTGCAATGAATGAGCATCGCCACGTGGCTATATTTATTACGTTTATAACAATAAGCAGTTACACTATACAACACTGGGTACACCTGTTGTTTAACGATAGGGTTAAAGTAAAACCGGTTGAAAACCTTACAAACTGGCCATAACCACCATTTGATTCATGGTTGGGTTAATACTGCCACCTCGTGGCTCAATAGTAACGGCAAACGCTTGAGCGGTGCTAATTGATTTCATCAGCTTCATATCTGCCGAATCGGCTACGGCACTGTCAAACACACCCAGGTCAACCGGTTTGCTATCGGCAATGGCCCATAACTGGTATTGGTGGTCTTTATCTATAACTGGTAATTCAGCATCGTGCATATCAACCATTACTTTTCGCTTTTTAGCACTCCAGGCTACGGTTAATACCGAAGCCGGAGTTTTAGGCGTTCCTTTTAAACGGATGAACTGGTATGAAGGATCGCGGAATACGGAAAGTTCGGTATCCATCTGGCTTACCTGGCGTGTAAACTTTTGCTCGCTCAGGCGCAGGCTTACCAATTGCTGCTGCGAATATTGCAAACGTTTATAAACAATACCAAGGGCGGCCACACTAACGCATAAAAGCAGCACGCTTGCCGCAAAGGCATATTTATAAAACCCACTGGAAATACTGGTTTGCGCCATAGGCACTACACGAGCTTCACGGTTGTGTTCTGGCTGAGTAGGTCTGAAATTTTGAGCGGTAACATTATTTCCATTAACATGCTGAACGGTTTTCAGGTTTCGATCATCGCCTAAGTTAGTAAGCAGGCTGTTCAGCACACGGTCACGCATTTCTGGAGCCGGTTCTATATCATGTAAATCAGCATATAATTCCATCGAACGCTCAATTTCATCCAGTTCGGCTTTAACCTGCGGATGCTGTTGCGCCATATCTTCTACTTGCAACTTTTCTTCTGCGCTCAAATCGCCCAGAACGTAAAGTTCCAATATTCCCGATTCTATATATGCCCTAATCTCTTCCACGTTAATTAAAATGTTTACGTAACTGCTGAATAGCCATGCGCAAACGAGTTTTGATAGTGCCTAACGGCATTCCAAGCTCATCCGCAGCTTCTGTGTGCGTGTAACCTTTAAAATATATAAGATCAAGTATTGATTTTTGCTCGGGTCTTAGCGTGTTAATCAAATCTTTTACACCCAACAGTTCAGGCTTATACTCTGTACTGTTATGCTTTTCAATATAACCTACGTTGTTTTCAAGCTCCTGGTTTTTAAACTGATTCTTAAAATCCTTAGACCGAATTTTATCGATAGACAAATTACGGGCTATGTTTACCATCCAGGTAAACAAACGTCCTTTCTCTGAACTGTAAGAGGCTGATGAATGCCAAATTTTTACAAAAACTTCCTGTAGTACATCTTCGGCGGTGGCCGTGTCTACAACTATACGGACTATAACTCCATACAACGACGAAGAATACATATCATACAATGCCTCAACGCCAATTTTATCGCGTCGTTGCAAAGCAAGTATGAGTTCTTCTTCAGAAAGGGAAAGTTTATGCTTTTTGGCCAAAACGCTGTAAATATATAATAATATACTATAACTTATATATCGAACAGATGTTTTTCCGCATGGTAAGAAGAACGTACCAATGGACCACTTTCCACATATTTAAAGCCCATTTGCAGGCCCACTTCTTTGTAATACTTAAACTGTTCGGGGGTAACCCAATCAATAACCGGGTGATGGGTACGGGTTGGTTGCAAATACTGGCCTAAAGTTAAAATGTTAACGCCTGCATTATAAAGATCGTGCATGGCTTCCAGTACATCTTCTTCGTGCTCACCTAAGCCCAGCATAATGCCCGATTTGGTGCGCAGCCCGGCAGCGGCTATATGCCTTAAACATTCCAGGCTACGATCGTATTTGGCTTGTATGCGTACTTCGCGGGTTAAACGGCGTACGGTTTCCAGGTTGTGCGATACCACTTCGGGGCGTACCGCCAGCACACGTGCCAGGTTATCCCAGTTACCCCTGAAATCGGGCAGCAAGGTTTCTAAAGTAGTTTGCGGACTTTCGCGGCGAATGGCATTAATTGTCTCGGCCCAGATGATAGAACCACCATCTTTCAGGTCATCGCGGTCTACCGAAGTAATTACGCAATGTTTAACCTGCATTAGCTTTACCGATGTAGCAACGCGGTTTGGCTCATCCATATCAACAGCCAAGGGCCTGCCGGTGGCTACCGCACAAAACGAACATGAACGGGTACATATATTACCCAGTATCATAAATGTAGCTGTACCTGCTCCCCAGCATTCACCCATATTGGGGCAATTACCACTCTCGCAAATGGTATGCAGTTTATGGGTATCTACTAAACTTCTTACGTGAGCATATTCTTTACCAACAGGAAGCTTAACCCTAAGCCAGTCTGGCTTGCGTTGCACCTGGTTGGCTGGAATTACCGGCAAATCAATCATGATGTAAAGTTAGGGATTTTAGGATAGAAGCAAGAACCAAGAGACAAGAAACAAGCTTTTTTACAATATGGTAGTTAACCGCCCAATTTAGGATAGTAATTGTACTGGTGGACAAGTCCAAAATCTTGGCTCTTGCCTCTTATTTCTTGAATCTGAAGCTTTACTGCACCATCACCAATGCTTCTTCAACCGAGATACCGCCGTGCGATTGGTCGAGGATGCATTCGCCGTCTTTGATCAGCAGTAACTGCGGCGATTCGTGGTGTACCTGGAAATCTTCGGCTATTTTGCCCGAAATATCGCGGTGTTTAATAAGGTCGAGAAAATATAAGGGAAGATTTTCGGGAAGTTGGTCCCAATCCAGCTCAAAACGGCGTTTAGCCATCATGCTGATAGAGCAACGGGTGCTATGTTTAAAGATGATACTGTAGCCCGGTTGTTGCTTAATGTCATTCAACTGATCTGCCGAATCTAACGCTGTCCATGTCATATAGAAAACTAAAATTATTTTCTACAAAAGTACGTTTAACGGCGACATAGGTTTTAACCTATTAGTAAAATGACAATTTGATGTTAGCGTCCCCGGCGGCTGGAGTTACCGTAAGCCGGGCACAATTTATTAGAACATGAAGCAAACGTGCTCAAAAAAGCGGCTAACAAGCCAATATAAATTATTTTTTTCATGATCTGTACTGCGCTATATTTAGAGTGACAATTAATTTTTTAATTGGTTTGCTAAATCGGCCATCTTAATAGCAGTTACAGCAGCTTCAACGCCTTTGTTACCGTATTTACCTCCGGCCCTGTCAATGGCTTGTTGCTCATTATCAGTGGTTAATACACCAAATATAACAGGTTTTAAGTGTTTTACCGCAACATTTGTTACGCCATTTGCTACAGCGGCGCAAATAAAATCAAAATGCCTGGTTTCGCCTTGTATAACACAGCCCAGGCAAATAACCGCGTCGAGGTTTTTATGCTGTAATAACAGGTCGGCACCCGAGGTTAATTCAAAGCTGCCAGGTACAGTGTAGGTAAAAATATTTTCATCTAAGGTACCGTTGTCCAGCAAACTTTGGTAAGCACCCTCATATAAGGCACCTGTGATTTTTGCATTCCACTCGGCCACTACAATGCCAAAGCGGTAAGCACCGGCATTTGGTATGGTAGTGTTTGAAAAATCGGAAAGATTTTTAAGCTGAGTAGCCATGTGTTGTGTTTTAAGTTAATGCAGAATGCGTTGACCTGTTATTGTTTGGCCTCGGCACGTGCTATATACTCATCAATGTTTTGAGCTTCGGCACTGGTTGGGTAGTCGGTCTTAATTTTCTGATAGTTTTCGGTAGCTGCCTTACTGTCTTTGCGGGCTTCGTTAACCAATCCTAATTTTTTAAGGTAAAAAGGGGTCAAAAATTTATTGCTGGCTTTATCAGCAGCTTTTTTAAAATAGCTTTCTGCCTTATCGTATTCTTTTAACTCTACATAGGCATCGCCAATGTTACCTAATGCTTCGGCACCAATCATGTTATCGTCACCATGGTAATTGGTCAGGTTATCAATAGCCTTACGGTACTGGCCTTTATTTAAATATGCTGTACCGGCATAATAGTAAGCAAGGTTAGCCGCTTTGGTATTGCTGTAGCTATCTATTATTTTTTCAAAACCTGGGTAGCTTGCATCACCTTTTAAGGCTTTGTCCCACTCCTTTTTGGCCCAGTAATCTTGCGCTACGTACATTTGGTTAGCTGCTTCGGTTTCGCGAGGAGCCAGGTATAATTTCTGGTAGCCTATATATACAGCAATTAACGCAACAATAGCTGCACCAATAAATATTAGGCTCTTTTGGTTCTCTTTTACAAAGCCACCTGTTGGCGCAAAAGTTTTTGGTTCAGTTGCAACACTGGCATTCACATCCGTTTTTGACATTTCTATGCTAAAATTAAGTTTGCAAAACTACGTTTTTAAAAAATTTTTATCAATACGAAATACATTAAATAATTTCAACCATATTTTTAACCCGCAAACCGGGCAAAACCACCGCTCTATTGCTACCTTTGAGGCTATTTATGTACCTGCAACAATTATCCTTGCTTAACTTTAAAAACTATACCGAAGCCCAATTAAGCTTTAGTGAGGGGGTAAACGCGTTTACGGGTAACAACGGCGCAGGCAAAACCAACCTGTTAGATGCTATACATTACCTATCGTTATGCAAGAGTTATTTTAACGCAATTGATAGCCAGCAGGTAAAACAGGGCAGCGATTTTTTTATTTTGAACGGCGTATTTGAGCGTGACCAACTGCCCGAAACAGTGGCTTGCTCCGTAAAGCGCAATCAAAAAAAAATCTTTAAGCGCAATAAAAAAGACTATCAGCGCCTGGCCGATCATATTGGCCTTTTTCCGCTGGTAATGGTATCTCCGTACGATGTGAGTATTATTATGGAGGGGAGCGAGGAGCGACGCAAATTTATAGACAATGTGATATCGCAAACCGATAACCATTACCTCGATGAGCTGATCGTTTACAATAAAATACTGGCTAACCGCAACGCGTTATTAAAAACCATTGCCGATACCGGCCGTTTTGACCCCAGTTTGCTGGAGATATTAGACGACCAGCTGGTGGCATCGGGTACCCGTATATTTCATAAGCGCAAAGCTTTTATGGAAGTATTTACCGGGGTGTTTAACCAGTATTATCTTTTTTTAAGTGGCGATGCCGAACAGGTAGAATTGGTTTACGAGTCGCAATTGCTGAACGAAGGCCTGGCTGCTTTATTAAAAAAGAGTACAGAAAAAGACCGTATTTTGGAACGTACTACCACGGGCATTCATAAAGACGACCTGTTGTTCAGCATCCATCAAATGCAGTTGAAAAAGTTTGGATCGCAGGGGCAGCAAAAATCTTTTTTAATTGCGCTTAAACTGGCACAATATAGTTACCTGCAACAGCAAAAAGGTTTTAAGCCCTTGTTGCTGTTAGACGATATTTTTGACAAATTAGATGAACACCGCATTACCAAGTTAATGCAGCTGGTATCGGACCAGGAATTTGGGCAGGTTTTTATTACCGATGCCAGCGAGGGCCGGGTTACCCGCATTTTCAGCCAGATTAATGTGGACGTGAAATTATTTAATGTAAACAAAGGGGAAGTGTTGGAGTGTTGAAAGTTTAAGGTTGAAAGTAAAAAAGTCAGTTAATATATTGATTTGTACTTAACTCTTTAACCCATTATTTTATACTTTTAACATATAACCTTATACTTTCAACTCAAAAAACTATGCGTAAGGCAAATGATAAAACCATGAAAGAAGCGATAGCGCAAATGCTGAACGTATATAAAATAAAACGCCGTTTTGATGAAACGGCGGTAATTGCAGCATGGCCCAATATTGTGGGTAAACCTATGGCTAACCGCACTAAAGAACTGTTTATCAATAATAAAAAGATGTTTCTGCGTATCGAATCGTCGGTGGTTAAAAACGAACTGATGATGATGCGCTCGCAAATAATAGAAAAAATTAATACCGAAGCGGGCGACTTATTAATAGAGGAAATTATTTTCCTTTAGCGTGACGCATGTTGTGTCCTGGTTTAGAGAACAAATCATCGCGGATGACAGCATAAATGATCATGATGGCTGCAGGAATGTAAAAAGTAAACTGCACTTCGGGGTGTGCTTTAACCAGTTCCCAGCTACCAATAATAAATAAAACTACAAATATTGAATAAATAGCGGCTTTTGATGCTGTTTTCATAAGGCTAATATAATATATATAACTGTTTTGCAGAAATAATTATGCCAAACAGGCATAAAAAAGATCAGATTTATCTATCGGGCAAAACGAAGTTGCTCAACAGGTAAATCTGATCATTCATATTAATGTGAACCCGTATATAAGGCTCTTAAAAATTAAAATTTCTCGAACGCTGAAAAGTAGAAGCTGCCTTCAATAGCGGCGTTCTCGTCCGAATCGGAACCATGTACCGCGTTGGCTTCAATTGATTCGGCAAACAGGTTACGGATAGTACCGGCTTCGGCTTTAGCAGGGTCGGTAGCACCAATCAGCGTACGGAAATCGGCAACGGCGTTGTTTTTTTCTAATATAGCGGCAACAATAGGGCCCGATGACATAAAGCTAACCAGGTCTTTGTAAAAAGGACGCTCACTGTGAACTGCGTAAAACTCACCAGCTTTTTCGGGGGTTAAAGAAGTGTATTTCATGGCTACTATTTTAAAGCCGCCTTTAATAATTTGATCTAATATACCGCCGATATGTCCGTTGCGCACAGCATCGGGCTTAATCATGGTGAAAGTTTTGTTATTTTCCATTTTTATTTTAAAATTGCCGCAAAAGTAAGGCTTTGTTGTGGTAAATTAAAGCTTTTTGTATAATTTACATCGCTTGTATTTCATTAATTTATATAAATTTGCGTCTTCTTTTTTTAGTTAATGTTAGATACAGCCGCGCTTAGCAAGTTATTAAACCAGCCTCAAAAGATTGTTATCACCACACATCATAAACCCGATGGTGATGCTATGGGCTCGTCTCTTGGGCTGTATAATTACCTTATACAGCTGGGCCACCATACCCAGGTGATTGCGCCGAGCGATTATCCTGAATTTTTAGCCTGGATGCCCGGCAACGAGGAGGTAATGATCTATACCGAAAATGCCGAACGCTCGGCACAACTGATAGCCAGTGCCGACATCATATTTTGCCTCGATTTTAATAATTTGACGCGCATTAACGAAATGGGCGAACTGGTGCGCCAGAGCGGCGCGGTTAAAGTAATGATAGACCATCACCTGGAACCCGAAGATTTTGATGATTACCGTTACTGGGATATTAACGCCTGCGCAGCCGCACAGTTAGTATATAGCTTTATAGCCGAAGAACTGCAACGCCCCGATCTGATTAATGCAGACGTAGCTACTTGCCTGTACACCGGCATCATGACCGATTCGGCTTCGTTCCGTTTACCTAAAACTACGGCCGCCGTACATCGTATTGTGGCGCACTTAATAGAAGCCGGTGCGGTTAACTGGCATATCCACGAGTTGGTGTACAGTAATTCATCCGAAAACCGTTTACGCTTTTTAGGCCATTGTTTAGCTAACAAGCTGGAAATTTTACACGAATATAATACGGCCATTATTAGTGTTACCCGCGCCGAAATGCAGCAGTACGATACCATAACCGGCGATACCGAGGGTATTGTAAATTATGCCTTAGGCATTAGCGGTATTAAACTTGCCGCCTTTATTGTGGAGCGTACCGACCTGGTTAAACTGTCTTTACGGTCAAAGGGGGAGTTTCCGGCCAACGAGATCTGCAAAAAGTATTTCAAAGGCGGTGGTCACCGCAATGCCTCAGGCGGACAATCGGACTTGTCATTAGAAGAAACAATCGAAAAATTTAAACAAATATTACCCGAATACAAAACACTATTAATTCAATAAAAAATGAGAAAGAATTTAATGCTTTTAGCCTTAGCTGCTATTGGTTTAGCCAGCTGTAACAGCGGCCAGAAAAAAGGTGAAGGCGGCTTACTTTACGAAATGCACGAGGATAAAGACGGCGCTACTGTTAAAGACAGCGATTTTGTGAGTATTAACCTCATTGTTAAAACTGATGCCGATTCGGTTATGGCCAACTCATACGATAACGGCATGCCATTTACTTTCCCGGTGCCAAAACCACAATTTAAAGGTGATTTTCAAAGCGGTTTAAACCTGCTTTCGGAAGGTGATAGCGCTACTATCAAGGTTAACTTAGATTCAATTGCCAAAGCATCGGGCAAACCTAAAGACCTTAAAGGTAAATACGTGGTTTACGAAGTGAAAGTGGTTAAGGTAATATCGAAAGGTAAACTTACCCAGCCTGTATTTCAGGGACGTGTAGAAGAATACTTTAAAGCCGAAGCTGCCAAAATGAAAAATGCTGAGCCAGGAAAAATTAGCAAGTACATTGCCAGCCATAACATTAAAGCTACTAAAACAGCAACCGGTTTAAACTACCAGATCACCAAGCCGGGTACAGGCCCGGTTATTGGTAAAGGCGATACTGCCGTAGTTAACTACGCAGTTAAATTAATGAGCGATAAGGTGTTTGATACCAATATTAAAAGCGAAGCCCAAAAAGCTAAAATTGACAACCCTATGCGCCCCTACACCCCTATGCGTGTTCCTATTGGTGTAGGCGCTTTTATAGCCGGTTGGGACCAAGGTTTGCAATTGCTGAACAAAGGCGCTAAAGCTACCTTAGTTATCCCATCGAGCCTGGCTTATGGTGAGCGTGGTTTTCAGCAGGTTGCACCTTATACACCAATTGTATTTGAAATTGAACTGGTTGATATTGTGCATCCTAACCCTAACGCGCCCAAACCAGCTATACCACAAGGACCGGCTATGCAGCCAGCTCCTCAACAATAATTTTTATACGGCCTTCTTAGCTTCTAAGAAGGCCTTTTACCTGAATAATGAAAAAGGCTTTTTTATATCTTATTTTTACGGCAGCCTTTGTTGGCCAGGCGTTAGCTCAACCTGTTTTCACCAAAACAGCTCAAGGCGCACAGTACTGTATTATTAAACCGGGCAACGGTTCCAAAGTAAAACAAGGCGAAGTAATTACCTTTAATTACACCACCAAGAATGATCGTGACTCCTTATTAGGCAGTACTTTTCAACGGGGCAGGCCCGAGATGGTGCAGGTACAACCCTCGCGCAATGTGGCCGACCTGATGGATGTATTCACCCTGTTAAGCGTGAACGATAGCGTATTGGTACGCATACCAACCGATTCGGCCTATGTTGGGCACGAAGAAGCTCGTCCGCCGTTTTTACCTAAAGGAAGCTTTTTGAACTTTGCCATTAAAATTGAGCGTGCACAAACTTTAGATGAAGCGATGGCCGAGCGAAACGCCGCCACTGAAAAAGCTAAAACTGAGCAAGCTGCCCTGGCTGCAAAGATGAAAGGTGCCGAAAGCGCTTCTACAGCCAAGTATATTACCGATAAGGGCATATCGCCACAAACAACGGCTTCGGGTTTAAAGTACGTAATAACCTCACCCGCAACCGGCCGCAAACCGTTAGCCGGGGATACGTTGGTAGTAAACTACGCAGGCCGAACGTTAGATGGTAAATTGTTCGATTCGAGCATTGAAACGGTTGCTAAAGCCAGTGGCTTACAACAGCCGGGCCGTACTTACGAGCCGTTAAAGTTTGTAGTAGGCAATAGCGAAGTGATTAGGGGCTGGGATGAAGGCTTGTTGTTATTAAATGAAGGTTCGAAAGCTACGTTTATCATCCCGTCTGCTTTAGCCTATGGCGAACGTGGTGCAGGTGAAGATATTAAGCCTTATAGCCCATTAGTATTCGACATTGAATTGGTTAAAGTAATAAAGGGCAAACCCAAACTTGTTAAACCTGCGGCGGCTGTAAAAAAAGCTGCGGGCAAAAAAAACCCGCTAAAAAAACCGGTAGTCAAGAAAAAAGTCACCCGTAAATAAAATATTATTAAAAAGCCCTGTTAACCACGCAGGGCTTTTTACTTTCGCAGCATGGTACTAACCGATACGCATACTCATCAATATTACGAAACCGACCCGGTAAAAAAGGCCGAGCTGATGCAGCGCTGCCTCGATAACGGAATCAGCCGGTTATTTTTGCCTAATGTAGATTCCACGAGTATATCGCAGGTAATGGATATGGTCGATACTTATCCCGATAACTGTTTCCCTATGCTGGGCCTGCACCCTTGCGATGTAAAGGCCAATTGGAAACAAGAACTGGAAACTATATATGCCGCTATAAAGGAAACCAAGGTGTATGCCATAGGCGAAATTGGGATAGACTTGTACTGGGACCAAACTTTTTTAGCCGAACAGCAGCAAGCCTTCCGGCAGCAAATTGGTTGGGCAAAGGCGGCTAAACTGCCTATAAATATTCACTGCCGTAACGCGTTTGATGAGGTATATGCCATTTTAAAGGATGAACATAACCAAGAGCTGCGCGGCATATTCCACTGCTTTTCGGGCACGTTAGAACAAGCCCGGCAAATTATAGACTTAAATTTTATGCTGGGGATTGGCGGCGTGGTTACTTATAAAAATGCCGGGCTGGATAAAGTGGTAGAACATATTGGACTAAACAGTATCGTTTTAGAAACAGATTCTCCGTATCTTACACCCGTACCATACCGGGGCAAGCCCAATGAGAGTTCGTATTTGATACACGTGGCGCAAAAAATAGCCGATCTGCATCAAACCACCCTGGAAACAGTTGCACGCATTACTACCGAAAATTCGAAAATAATTTTTGGTATATAAGCGTTTATTTAACTAATGATATTTATTTTTATAGCATAACCAATTATTCATGTGCCAAATACTGATCATCTATACCGGTGGGACAATAGGTATGGTGAGCGATCCAAAGACTAAAACTTTGGTACCTATTAACTTTGAACAGATTATGGAGAACGTTCCCGAACTAGAACGTTTGAATTGCCGCATCAAAGTGCATTCGTTCGAAGATATTATCGATTCATCTAATATGAGTCCGGCTATATGGAGCAGGCTGGCCGTTTTAATTCAAAAAAATTACCACGATGTAGACGGCTTTGTAATATTACACGGTTCGGATACCATGTCATACTCCGCATCGGCACTCAGCTTTATGCTCGAAAACTTGGGTAAACCCGTTATTTTCACCGGTTCACAATTGCCTATCAGCGCCATACGTACCGATGCCAAGGAAAACCTGATGACCGCCATTGAATTGGCCAAAGCTAAAAAGAATGATAAGGTACGTGTGCCCGAGGTTTGTATCTATTTTGATTACAAGCTGTTTAGGGGTAACCGCTCTTTCAAATACAATTCCTCTAAATTTGAAGCCTTCCGTTCGCCTAACTACCCGGTTTTGGCAGAGTCGGGCGTACATTTGCGTTTCAGCATTAACGATATCCGTCATCCCACTGAAGATGGAGAACTGATTGTGCATAAAGAACTGGTAAACGATGTGGCCGTATTAAAACTTTACCCCGGCATTAGCCCTAAAGTTGTTGAAACGATTGTTAATTCGGATGTGCGAGGTATTGTTATGGAAACATTTGGTGCCGGTAATACTACTACCGATGCCTGGTTTATAGATTTGCTTAAAGGCGCTATTGATAGCGGTAAAGTTATTGTAGATATATCGCAATGTAAAGTAGGTACTGTTGAATTAGGGCGTTACGAAACCAGTAAGCTGCTTAAAGACATAGGCGTAGCCAACGGTTACGATATGACCTTTGAAGCTGCTATTACCAAAACCATGTTCCTGCTCAGCCAGTTTAATGACCCCAAAGAGATTGTTAAATGGATAGAGACGGATATTAGGGGTGAATTAACGGTTTCATAGCCGTAACAAAGTTTCACACTAATATTTTATCCAGAAAATATTACGCGTTAGTAAACTTTGCAACAATGCTTGCGATATTTGCTTGATAATATCGCAAACACTGATAGGTAAGTAATATGGTATAAAGTGCGGTAATCTTGTAATAATTGTCACCATTTTATATTTCAAGGAATTAACCATTGCCCCTGCCAACCGCTATCTTTATATAAGTTAAATTTTGCCCTTCGGTTACCATCCCTGCTTAACTTTAACCACTCCAGTAAGTTTATCTGTACTTTTATTACAGCAAAATTTTCATAACCTTGCATGTCGGTTTCGTCGAAGTCTTTACCTTCAAGGTATTCCAGGCCGTCTACAGGCTCATTTATTACAGATGATGGTGCCGGTTGAGCCATATACGAACGGCGGCCTTTAAAACCATCCTTGTTCCAATATTGCTGTGTGGTTGCGTTTTGGTGATAAATAAATGCGGTGCCTTTAAAAATAAGCTGCTGCTTATCCTCTTCGTTATAGGTAATTAAGGTAAGGCGGTTATCACGTTTAATTTCAGCAACTTTTTCTGATCGGATGTCGGTATAAAACAGCAAACTTCCTTCGGTGTACGAAGCCTCTCTTAAAACAACGGTATAGGCATTAATATAGTCTGGTGCATAATTGCATACCGTAATAGTGCGGGTAACTTTTCCTCCCCTGTTTCCTTCCCCGGTAATTTTGTTCCAACTATCTGCAAATATTTCGTTTAAAGCATTATTCATATCCTAATGAGTTAATTATCAATTTATTTCAAAAATGCCGTAACGTTTTGCCGTTCAAAGCGTCTTAATAGTACTTTAAAAGTATTTGTTGTTCTTTATAAGGTCAGTTAATGTAAAAGGTTTGTTCGGATACTAACAAACCTTTTATGCTTTTATAGCATTTTTGCAACCGTAGCCGGTACACGCGCTGCTACTTGCCCGGGCAATACAACCTGTAACCGGTTATTTAGCACCAATTCATCGCCAGCCTTACCATGCAAATATACACCTATTATACAAGCTTGTTCCGGTGTATATTTTTGTGCTACCAAAGCGGTAATAATACCTGTTAATACATCGCCCATACCCCCAACTGCCATAGCCACATTGCCCGATGAGTTAAAATACAGCATACCATCCGGCGTACCGGTTATGGTGTAAGCATTTTTTAATACGATACATATCTTCAGTTCCTGAGCTTTTTTCCACAAGGTTTGCAGCCGTTGCCACCAGTTGTTATGCTTACCAAACAAGCGGTCAAATTCTTTCAGGTGCGGCGTTAATATACTGCCGGCCGGTAACATTTCTAACAATTCCGGGTTGGCCGATAACAGGTTGAGCCCGTCGGCGTCAACCACTACAGGCTTTTTATAATTAGCCAGCACAAAACGCAGTAGTTGCAAGGCATCATCATCCTTACCTAAACCGGGGCCTATAGCCACCACACTAAACCGATCCAATTGCAGGTGAGGAAGTTTACCTTGCCCACGCACAATAGCCATTACCTCGGCCTGGTAGCCATTTAAAGCAGTAAGTCCACTTTCGGGGATGCAGGCCGTGGTTAACCCCGCTCCGGCATACACACAGGCCGATGAACATAACAGAGCCGCCCCCATTGTTTCGGCCTGGCCGGCAATCAATAACGCATGACCAAAGGTACCTTTATGGCTAAACCGTGCGCGGGGTTTTAACAGGGTTATAATGTCTTTATCTTCCACCATTTGGTAAGGGGATTTAAGCCCTGCCATAAAGCCTTCATCCAAGCCAATGTTTACCGCTTCCCAGCATTCTATATACGGTTCCGATTCGGGCAACAAAAAGTTAACTTTAGGTTGCTGAAAGGTAATAACCAGGCTGGCTTTTAAAACGGTGGCATCTTTATCTACCTCTCCATCGGCATCAAAACCTGTAGGTATATCAACAGCAACTACAGTTTTATGCAAGTTATTGAGGTAATCCACCAATTGCTTATAACTCCCGCTTAAAGGTTTATTTAAACCGCTGCCCAGTATGGCATCAATAAGTATATTACAAGTTTCGATAGGTGTAACCTCATGCGAACTGATTTCGGTTAGTGCCACAGGCAGCTGCTGCAAACGCCGTAAATTTTCACTAAAGTCACCCGACTCGTTTTCCGAAAAACGCACCACCTTTACATTCATTTGCGCATAACCGTGTTCGTGTAATAATCTGGCGATAGCTAAACCATCGCCGCCGTTATTGCCGGTACCGCAGTACACACTTATATTTCTTTTTTTATCGGGAAAATGATTGATGAACCAACTCACAAAGGCTTTGCTGGCCCGTTCCATTAAGTTGATGGATGCGATCGGCTCATGCGTTATGGTATAAGCATCAACTTTGCGGGTTTGCAGGGCAGTTAGTAAGGGTATCATGTTTTGATTAAATGAAGATTGAAGTAAGATTGTTTGATATGAAAAAAAGACTCTATACCAGTTTGCCTATTCTTTTTAACTTATCTGCAATTTCATAAAGTTGATAATCACAATTTGTAACTTCAATTGAAAAGCTCTCACCATTAATTAAGTTTAATAACAAGTACTTTTCTTCGTGCCTTGTACTGCCCCAAGGTGAAATTTGTGTGTGTGTATCGATTGAATCTATTTCGTCCCAATTATATTTTCCAAATTTCAAAAATGTAACGCTCTCGTTATTAGCAATAATTACATAAACATCTTGCTCTCTCATCATAGATCTAACAAGAAATATAAAGTATATACTATAGATAGTAAAGGTTATAAAAAAAGCAATCAGATAATCATTTGAAACCATCGAGGCGATAGCCATAAACACTATAGGAAAAATAAAGATGGGAATAATTAACCAATAAACATTATTGTAATCTTTTACTTTAAATGTCTCCATTACAACTATCAATAACCTAAGTTAGTGATTAATTAGATCAAAAACAGCTATTACACCACTGAATATATCTTGAGCTAAGTTGAACTGTTTTAAAAATTACTCCACAATTTGTTAATAATTATTTTTCTTAATACTTAAACAAATAAACTACAATTCAGTTCTTTATTCAAACTAATACTACAACTATGTCAGAAGAAAAATCAGAAGCACAACATTTAGAAAAAACGATTGATGCTTTAGAAAACAGTATTGAAAACGAAACGGCTACCGGTTCATCTACGGGTATTAATAGCTGGATCAAAACCTTATCAGATCATACAGGCTTTAAAACCATTGTAAATGACCTTGAAAAATTAAAAGAAGCCATTGCCGATAAAGATGGTAAAAAGATTTACACCCTATTAGAAAAACTAGGTGATGAAACTGTAAAAGCAGCTGAAAAAGCCGATGGTAAAGAAAGCGCCTCCATTAAAAAATTAGGCAAAACGCTTTTGAAGGGATCGAAATTAATTGAGAAGTTAGTAGGTAAAGGCGAAGAAAAGTAGTTGAACCAAATTTTACAATGCAAAAGGCTGTCTTTTTTAAGGCGGCCTTTGTTGTATTGATGCTTTACAAGTGCATTTCTTTAGCTAAAAATACACCTGTAAAGCTTTCCTTTACCTTACATAAACCTTCGGGGGTGCCTTTATAAAGGATATTTCCACCACCCGAACCACCTTCGGGGCCCAGGTCTATCACGTGGTCAACTACTTTAATTACATCCAGGTTGTGCTCAATTACCAGCACCGTATTACCTTTATCAACTAACTGGTGCAACACGCCTAACAGTACATTAATATCTTCAAAGTGCAAACCGGTGGTCGGCTCATCTAATATATAAAAAGTGTTGCCGGTATCTTTTTTAGAAAGCTCGGTAGAGAGTTTAACCCGCTGCGCTTCACCACCCGATAGGGTTAACGAAGATTGTCCAAGCGTAATATAGCCCAAACCTACATCGTTCAAGGTTTTTACCTTACGGTAGATGGATGGCATATTTTCAAAAAATACGGTGGCGTCTTCAATACTCATATCCAGCACATCGCTAATGGATTTGCCACGGTAGCGCACTTCCAAAGTTTCGCGGTTGTAGCGTTTACCACCGCACTCTTCGCAAGGCACCTGTACATCGGGCAAAAAGTTCATTTCTATCACCTTTTGTCCGGCACCCTGGCAAGTTTCGCAACGGCCACCTTTTACGTTGAACGAGAAGCGACCAGGCTTGTATCCTCTGATTTTGGATTCGGGTAATTGCACATACAACGCACGAATATCAGAGAACACGCCTGTATAAGTAGCCGGGTTGGAGCGTGGCGTACGGCCGATAGGTGTTTGGTCTATTTCAATTACCTTATCAATATTTTCAAGTCCTTCAATTTTATCATAAGCCAAAGGCACTTTTTTAGCCCTAAAGAAATGATGGTTAAGTATAGGGTATAGCGTTTCGGTGATTAAACTGGATTTACCACTGCCCGATACGCCGGTTATCCCGATCAGTTTACCCAACGGAAATTGCACCGTAACCTTCTTTAAATTATGGCCGGTGGCTTTTTTGAGCGTAAGTACCTTGCCATTACCTTCCCTCCTCTTTTTAGGTACGGGAATTTCGCGGCTACCATTTAAGTAAGAGGTAGTCAGCGTGTTAACTTCCATTAACTGCGCGGGTGTACCCTCGGCAACTACGGTACCACCATGTACACCTGCTGCCGGACCCATGTCAATTACATAGTCGGCTTCCAAAATCATGTCCTTATCGTGCTCTACCACTAAAACGGTATTGCCTAAATCGCGCAGGTTTTTAAGGGCTTTAATCAAGCGGTCGTTATCACGCTGGTGCAAACCAATGCTGGGCTCATCTAAAATGTACATCACATTCATCAACTGCGAACCAATCTGCGTAGCTAAACGGATCCGCTGCGCCTCACCACCCGATAAGGTTCGTGCCTGCCGGTCGAGTGTTAAATAACTCAAGCCTACATCCAGGAGGAAAACAATACGCGCACGAATTTCTTTCAAGATCTCTTTGGCAATCACGTTCTGGCGTTCGCCCAGGCGGTCTTCCAGGTTTTCGAAGAACTCCTTCAAGGTCTTAATATCCATGCTGGCCAGCTCAAAGATGCTTTTCTCGTCAATTTTAAAATGCAGCGATTCTTTCTTTAAACGGGCACCTTCACAAACCGGGCAGGTTTTCAGCACACGGTAAGCTTCCAGGTCATCGCTTACGCCTTCGCTTTTGCGCTCCTGCTGTTCTTCGAGCATGCGGATAATACCATCGAACGTTACCTGGTATTTTTGTACATTCCATTTGTTGTACTCTACATCTACGGTAATAATTTCGTGCGAACCATTCAGGATAATGTCCAGCGTTTCACGCGGTAATTTCTCTAACGGTACCGATAGCGAAAACTCATATTTTTTTGCTACCGCTTTCAGCACGTGGAAGATCCAGGTTTCGCGGTATTCGCCTATAGGGGCCAAACCACCACCCGTTATGCTCAGCTTAGGATTTGGTATCACCGATGCTTCATCCACCACAAAAATGTATCCTAAGCCATCGCACTTTTCGCAGGCACCATAAGGTGAGTTGAACGAAAACGTATTTGGCTGCGGTTCATCGTAAGAGATGCCCGAAACCGGGTCCATCAAAAACTTACTGAAATAGGATACATTATTATCCTGATCGGCAATACGGATAATGCCTTTAGCCGTTTTTAAGGCCGCTTGCACCGAGGTATATAAACGCTTGCTATCCTTTTCGCTTACTACCAAACGGTCCACCACTATATCAATATCATGGATCTTGTAGCGGTCTACCTGCATTTTGGGTTCCACATCTACAATAGCGCCATCAACATAAACCTTTAAAAAGCCCTGTTTACGAATCTGCTCAAACAGTTCGCGGTAATGTCCTTTACGGCCTTTAACCACCGGGGCTAAAATATTTACCGGTTGCCCGTCAAACTTTTCCATAATGGTGCGTAAGATCTGATCTTCGCTCATACGCTCCATTTTTTGGCCGCTTACGTAGGAGTAAGCTTCACCCGCACGGGCGAACAGCAAACGCATAAAATCGTAAATTTCGGTAATGGTACCTACGGTAGAACGCGGGTTTTTACTGGTAGTTTTTTGTTCAATGGCAATAACCGGACTCAGGCCCGATACCTTATCTACATCGGGCCGTTCCATGCCGCCCATAAACTGGCGGGAGTAGGCCGAAAACGTTTCCATATAACGGCGCTGCCCTTCGGCATAAATAGTATCGAACGCCAAAGATGATTTACCGCTGCCACTCAACCCGGTAATTACTACCAGTTGATTACGCGGAAAAGAAATATCGATATTTTTTAAATTATGTACCCGGGCACCAAACACTTCCACATTGCGTTGCTCACCCAGGTCAATTGTTTTTTCGCTCATATATTATATCCAGAAACAAATACTTAACTTGTAAAAAGCCGCTAAGTTTTTAGTAAGCTGTAATTATCTCATAAAGAGGCGCAAATATACGAAAAAGGCCGGCTTGCACAATGCAAACCAGCCTTAAATGCTCCGTAAATACTAATTTTTTTAGTTGATACTTAAGGTTTCTGTTGGCTGTAAATTTGCCCATACTGTGCCATAGCCGTTTTCTACAGGCTTATCTATCACCTCTTTCATGGCAACCAGCTTATATACATAACGGTCGGTTTCCCGGTTGAGGTGCATATAAAAATAATTGCCTTTGTTTTTGCGGGTTATAGCTTTGTGTACCCGTGGCGAACCTGCATTGTATGCGGCAGCTGCAAGGGTCCAACTATGAAATTCACCGTAAAGTTCTTTGATGTACTTGCAGGCGGCAATGGTCGACCTTCGCGTGTTTAAGCGTTCGTCTTTACCATGGCCAACTTTGAGGCCGTATTCGCGAGCCGTGCCTGGCATAAACTGCCATATACCTACAGCACCGCGCGGCGATCTGGCTTTTTTATTGAAGCCCGATTCCAGCAAGGGAATATATTTAAAATCTTCGGGGATACCGTAAAGCCGGAGTATGGGCTCTATTACAGGGAACCATTTGCTGGCTTGTTGCTGTAGTTCATCGGTTTTTAAAACTTGACGACTGTGTTTCCAGATGGAGGTTTTTATCTTTTTATTAACCTTTGCATTATGCACCGGTACCTCTTCATCGGCAAAGTTTAAGTTTTCATTTGCACTATTTTTCCATGCAAAATAGTTAGTAAGAGCACTACTGTTTTTCAACGGCTTTCTGTCAGGAACACTGAAAATAAAGAGCCTTGAAATGATAAACAGCACACAAATTACGGAGCACGTAACTAAGTGTTTTTTAATCATTCAATTTAATTTAGTTCAACAATACAGGTTTAGGTGTGTGGGGCAAAGGTACAAAACATTGCACACAATCAAACACTTAGCCATACTTAGTGTTTTGGTGAATGTTGAAAAATAACTAAAACAATGCTTTAAACGCCGTGCAGGCTGATTTTGAATGTGGAAAAAAATTTTAACTATTGGCAAATTTTCGTAATTTTGCCCTCTGCTTTTTATAAGCGCATAACTAAAAAAACATGTTTAAAAAACAAGGGAACAGTCGCGACGACAAGTCCAACAATTCTACCGGCAGGCGTACCGGCAGTGGCGACCAGCCACGCAACAGCTCTTCTCCACGCACCCGCAACGCAGGCTCAGGCTTTAAAAAATCAGATTCATCCGAATCTAAAAAGAGATACGGAAATGATGACGCCTCAAGTGGTGATAAAAAACCATTTTCGTCTTCACGTAAAACCTCTTCGGGGGGCTTTAACGCCGAAGAAAAACCCAAAAGAAGTTTTGGTGGTGCATCGGCCGATAAAAAGCCGTTTTCATCGAGAGGTGCCAGCGGTGATCGTCCGTTTAAAAAGAGCTTCGAATCACGCGGTGATAATACTAACCGGGATTTCAACAAAGAAAATTCATCGAGAGGAACCAGCAGCGACAGACCTTTTAATAAGGAATCACGTGGCGGAGCCGACAAGCCATTCGGCCGTAGTGCAGGATCGCGCGGTGGCAGCAGTGCCGATAAGCCTTTCAGCAAATTTTCGCCACGCAGCGCGGAAGATAAACCACGCAACCGTCGTCCGCCTGAAACCAATAACGTACCTAACCCCAATGCCGATAAGTCATACAAAAAGAACGACAGCTTTGGTGGTGAAAAACGCAGGACTCATAAGCCCCGCAATATAGATAATGCCGAAGGTGGCGAAGAAAGAAAGCCATACAATAAGGCAGTAGGCAGCAGCCGTACCTGGGATAACCGTACCGAAGAAGAAAAAGCCGCACCTAAACGCGATCGCAGCGAGTTTGAAGAAGAACGCCCTACCCGTGTAATAAGAGGTCGTAATAAAAAAGCTGCTGAAAAAGCAGATGATCACCTTATCCGTTTAAACCGATACATAGCTAACGCAGGTATTTGCTCTCGTCGTAAGGCCGATGAGCTGATTGCTGCCGGTGTGGTTTCGGTAAATGGCGAGGTGATATCTGAACTGGGCCATAAAATTGACCCGAGCCAAGATGTGATCCGTTACAATGGCGAAACGCTGAAACGTGAAAAGATGGTGTATGTGCTGCTGAACAAGCCTAAAGATTACATCACCACAACCGAAGATCCGCAGGAACGCCGTACCATTATGGCCCTGGTTGATAAAGCCAGCAAAGAGCGTATTTACCCCGTTGGCCGTTTAGACCGTAATACTACCGGTTTAATATTAATGACCAACGATGGCGATTTGGCCGATAAGCTTTCGCACCCGCGCAACAGTGTTACCAAACTTTACCAGGTTGAACTGGATAAGGCGTTAACCCAAGGCGATTTAAATAAAATACAATACGGCCTGGAACTGGAAGACGGTGTAATTAAGCCCGACCTGGTGGCTTATGTTACCGGCGGTACCAAACGTGAAATAGGCATACAGATCCATAGCGGCAAAAACCGCATTGTACGCCGTATTTTTGAGCATTTAGGTTATGATGTAGTTAAACTTGATCGTACCATTTACGCCGGATTAACCAAAAAAGACCTGCCCCGCGGCCGCTGGAGATACCTTGATGAAAAAGAGGTGATCCAGTTAAAGCATTTGGTGCAGGTGAACAAAGCTTAGTACAAAGCCGGGAGTTCCGAGTTTGTAGATATTAATGTCATTTCGGCGGTAGGAGAAATCTGAGCGTTTGAAATGACATTTTTTGTTAGGCTATTTTTAGCGATTGTCATTTCGAACGATAGTGAGAAATCTTGTTCCGTGCGTTTAAGTTGAGTTAGTGCAGTTTGAACTTAAGTTTATGCTAATAAACGCGTTCCGTCTGCTCTTGGCCGCAGAGGCCCATTACTTTTGGCATAGCCCCAAAAGTAACAAAAAGGCCTATTGATGGCAATCCCCGCCTCTGCATACAAGGCCAACTCCCGGCCGGGTGCCATCAATGCCCCGCGCTTCTTTTAACAGTGGCGGTTGCTACGCAACCACATATTTTTTAAAAAATCAATCAGTCATGCCGATGTGTATCGGCATCCCACTTGCAAGGTAGTCAGCCTAAAGTTGTTACGCGTTTTCCTTTCTGATGGGATGCCGATATTCATCGGCGTGACAGGATAACAATCTGACCTTCTGTTTGAGAAAGGCCGAGTTGGATTTTTCGTCATCTTCCAGCTTCGGGCGAAAGCGGGGCAGCACTTGGTGGCCATGCGCATGGAGGGGCCTTCTAGATTTTGCCTAAAAAATAAGCTAAGCGGTAAACAATCTAAGGGCAAAATATAAACAGCCCGTGGTGCTGCCCCGCTTTGCAGGGTAAAGGCCTCGTGCGGCAAAGAAGCATAGTGGAGGTGACTTGATTTTTGGTTCTTTTTATCAAGAAAAAGAACAAGGGCCTCTCCGGCCAAGAGGAGACGAAGTAAGTTTATTAGCACTAAACAAGATTCAAAACGCACAAAACGAAAACACTGCTCTCATCAAAGCGATGAAACAGTACATTGCCGCTAACTTATAATGCCCTCCCTCCCGGAGAGGGTTTGGGAGGGGCTTCTTTTTTATTACCTTGCGTTATTCTAAAAATACGAAACCAATGAAGAAGCTATTGTTTTTATTAAGTATGTTACCGGCATTACTTATGGCCCAGCCCAAGCCACCTTCTACGTTCGATCTGCTGATTGGAACTTATACCGGCAATGGCAGTGAGGGTATCTATGTATATCGTTTTTATACCGAAAGCGGCCGTTTAGCTTATTTAAACCGAACTACCAGCATTGAAAATCCCTCGTACCTGTGTGTATCTAAAAACGGTAAATTTGTGTACTCGGTTAACGAAGTGGGCGATGACCGGAAGGGTAGCGTCACCGCTTTTTCGTTCGAACCGAAAGTAGGTACCATTAACCCTATCAACAAACAGGTATCGGGGGCCGGTCCTTGTTACATATCGGTTGATAAGGATCAAAAGCATGTGTTCACAGCTAATTATGCCGGAGGCAGCATGTATGTTTTCCCGGTTAATAAAGATGGTTCGCTTAACCCGGCATCGCAAATTATTCAAGACAAACCGGAGGGTTTGGGCCCTAATAAGTCCCGCCAGGATAAACCTCACGTACACATAGCCATGCTATCGCCCGATGAAAAACACCTGATTTACACCGACCTGAGTACCGATAAGCTGAACATTTATAAATATAAATCGTCGCAACCACAACCGCTAACACCTGCATCACCAAATTTTGTAAAGGTTGCATCCGGTGATGGTCCACGCCATATTGATTTTAGCGCTAACCGTAAATACCTGTATGTCATAACCGAAATGGGTGGCAACATAGTTGCTTACAACTACAATAATGGCCAGCCCAAGCAAATTCAAAGTATTACTATGCTACCCGACGGCTACAACAAACAGGTAGGTGGTGCCGATATTCATGTATCGCCCGATGGTTTATTTTTGTACGCTACCAACCGTGGCGATGCTAATGAGATCATTGTTTATGCTATAAATCAGGAAACCGGCATGTTAACGTTTATAGAGCGCCAAACCACCCGCGGTAGCCATCCCCGCAACTTTGTAATTGACCCAAGCGGAACTTTCCTGCTGGTGGCTAATCAAAAAAGCAATAACATTGTGGTATTTAAAATTAACCGTACTACAGGTAAGCTAACGTTTGTGCGCACCAATACCGAAATAGATAGCCCGAGTTGTTTAAAGTTTACAGCGGCAGAGTAGGTGTATTCATCTATGGGCGTTGCCTACGGCCCAGGCTGTACGCTAATACTACACCGGCCTTAGCCACAAGCCGGTATCCGCTTCCATCCCTAACGCTGGCCCAGAAACAAAAGAGCCGCGATAACGAAACGTTACCGCGGCTCTTTAAATATATTAAAGACTTTTAGTCTTTATACTGCAGTTGCAGTTTTTCAATAGTAGCTAACGCTTCCTTAATACCATCGCGCTGGCCGGTAAGCAGGTTGAGGTGATCGGCATGGTCAACGTAATCGGCTATATATTCATCATATTTAGCAATGGCGGCACGTTCGCCGGTTACAATGGCTTCTAAAATAGCTGAATCCTTGTTGCTGCTTAACGCTTGTTTAATGGTTAACCAGGTACGGTGTACACCGCCTAATATACCACCAGCTTCGTTTTCAGCTTCTTCGCCATGTTTGGTAATATGCTCTTTCAGTTCGGAAGCATATACAATTCTTTCGCCTTCCCATTGCAAAAACAATGCTTTCAATTCGTTTGATGAAGTTGCCTCAGCCGATGACTTGTAACCTTCTTTACCATCGTTTACTAATGATAATATTTCTTTTAAATCGCTAACGATCTCTTGATTGCTTTTCATTTTCTTAGTTCTAAATGTAATGATTGAACTATCGCGAAAGCTAAATGTTTTACAGATTATACTAAAAGAATAACCGATGATTAGCGGTGTAGTTTTCAAAAAAAAAGCCGCAATAACTACGTTATCACGGCTCCAGTTTACAATTGATTATGAATTTTTTTAGTTAGCCGTTACCGCTTCGCCAGATGCTGTGCCCAGCGTAGCCAGTTCCTTATCAACTTTCAAGGTTTTACCGGCAGCTAAACCTGGTGCAATTACTTTGAGCTTAGTGCCCGGTACGGCCTTGTTGCCGCGTATGTTGTTCCAAATGCGTAGGTCTTCCAGGTCTACGCCGTATTGAGCGGCTATACTGCTCAGGGTTTCACCTTTACGTACGATATGAGTCGATTTTGCTTTGCCTGAACCCGATGTATCATCGGGGAGGGAAGCGTAAACAGGTTGTACAGGCGCTGTACTTACCGGTATAGCTTCGCCGTTTAAGGCTGCGTAAAGTAAGGGATATTTTTCTTTACCCAACTGCGGGATTACAATACGCCGCGGGACTTTGGTAGTTCCATTAATAATGCGCTGTGTATAGGCCGGGTTTAGCAAGGCTAATTGATTGGCATCCAAATTTAATACACGGGCCACATTGTTTAACGACACAAACTTGTTCACCAGCACCGTATCGGTATTTAAGGTAAAAGTGCACGTTTGCGGAACGATACCATGCTGATCGGCATATTTCATTACATACATGGTGGCTATAAAGGCGGGTACGTAACCGCGTGTTTCGGCAGGCAGGTACTGGCGTATCGACCAAAAATCGACTGCGTTGGCTTGCTGCATAGCACGTTCTACGTTGCCTTTTCCACAGTTATAAGAAGCAATGGCCAGCAGCCAATCGCCAAATTCCTGGTAGGCATCTTTTAAGTAAGCGGCAGCAGCGTAGCTGGCCTGTATAGGATCGCGGCGCTCATCCACATAATTGTTCATGTTGAGGCCGTAAATTTTGGCGGTGGCATACATAAACTGCCAAGGGCCTGTAGCCCCTACTCTTGATACCGCATTAGGATCCAGCGCCGATTCTACCACCGAAAGGTATTTGATCTCATCGGGGATACCGGCATCGCGAAAGGCTTTTTCGTAAATAGGAAAATAGTATTTAGATAAGCCCATAATACGGCCAATATCGGTACGGCGGCCACCTGATGTATAAGTGTTTATATAAGCTTGTACAAATTCGTTATAATCTAAGGGCACATCTTTACGAATAGAATCTAACCTGATACGGAAAGCAGAGTTTTCGTAAGCATTTTGCTGAATTTGGGCAGTTACTGCGGCAGGAACACCGGCAGTACGCTTGTAAACCTGGCCGAAGCTCCGCTCGTACATGGAGGTATCCTGGTAAGCCGGCTCCTGCGCCATTGCTTTGTAGGATTGGAATGCAATAAAACAAACAATGATCGTAAATAGTTTCTTCATTATCAGGTTATTATACTTGCGGATTTTGGGAAGTTTTCTGCAGCCACTAATTTATTAACTTTTACGCAAACCAGCAAAATAAGTTGCAAAATTTAACAGTTCGGCTTCTCCAAAGGCTTTGGTAGTTAACTGTAACCCTAACGGCAAACCCTTACTATTATTTTGAACGGGTAAAGAAATGGCCGGTACACCCGCTAATGAAGCCTGTACGGTGAATATATCTTCCAGGTAAGTAACAATCGGGTCTATATCCTGCCGCCCAATTTTAAAGGCCGGCTCAGGCGCGGTTGGGGTAAGTATAAAATCATATTGTTGCAAAATTTCGTCGGTGCGTTCTTTAATTAAGCGACGTACTTTTTGCGCTTTGGCGTAGTATGCATCATAATAACCCGCGCTCAGTACAAATGTGCCCAGCATAATGCGGCGTTTAACCTCGGTGCCAAATCCTTCGGACCGTGAACGTTTGTAGGTAGTAACCAAATCTACCGCGTTAGGACTGCGGTAGCCGTAATGTACACCATCGTACCGGGCCAGGTTAGAGGAAGCTTCGGCCATAGTGAGGATATAGTAAGTGGGCACCACATAATCAAGGTACTCAAATGATACCGGCTCCACCGTGTGACCATCGGCCTTTAAGTCTTCAATCGCTTTCAGCAACGTAGCTTTAACTTCAGCATCCAACCCTTCGCTATCAAAAACTTCTTCTAAATAGGCGATCCGCTTTTTACCGGTTGATGACTGTAATTGTTGGGCATAAGCTGGAACGGCGGCTTGCGAAGCCGTGCTATCATAAGCATCCGGTCCTGCTATTACCTCCAGCAGCAATGCTGCATCTTCTACCGAGCGGGTTAACGGCCCGGGTTGATCGAAAGAAGAAGCATAAGCAATAATACCATGACGTGAAACCCTGCCGTAGGTAGGTTTTAAACCCACCACACCGCAAAAAGAAGCGGGCTGACGGATAGAACCACCGGTATCGGTACCGATGGCGGCATGACACATACCCGCCTGTACCGCCACTGCCGAACCGCCAGACGAACCACCCGGAACACGGGTTTCATCGGCCATGTTTTTAACCGGGCCAAAATAAGAGTTTTCGTTAGCGCCGCCCATGGCAAATTCATCGCAGTTGCAACGGCCAATAATAATGGCATCCTCAGCCAGCAAACGCTCCACTACGGTTGATGAAAAAATGGAAGTAAAGTTTTCGAGTATTTTGGAGGAGGCCGTTACCTGGTGGCCTTTATAACAAATATTATCCTTAATGGCAATTACCATACCTGCAAGGCGGCCACTACTCCCTGTTTTTAAACGGGCATCCAGTTCGGTAGCCTTTTGCAGTGCCTCTTGTTCAAACACCTCGTTGAAGGCATTAAGGTGGGCATACTGCTTAATATTAACCAGGTAGTTTTTTACCAGTTCCTCAACGGATGTATTTCCACCCTGCAAATCCTGCTGTATTTCCGTTAAGGTTACGTAATTTTTAGCCATAGGCTGCTAAAATAAAAAAACTTATCAGTTGATAATAAATTATTACCTGCTGATAAGTTTAATAAATTAAAAACTACTATTTAATACGCCCTATTACGGGTGTACGTTGGTTTTTTCTTCAGTGGTTGTAGTTCTTGTCGTCGAATCTTTCGGATCCTTGTTCGATGCATCTTTAAATTCTTTAACGCCCTGGCCTAATCCTTTCATAAGCTCAGGAATTTTGCGTCCTCCGAATAAAATTAATATCGCAACGATAATTAGAATAATTTCTGGTGCACCTAATCCCATGATTTGATAATTTATATTTTAATATTCTTTTTTAATAGTGTGATCCGGCTCAGTAACAACCGGTTCGGCATCGTTATTGTCTTCAGCAATTACGGTATGCGTTTCTGTTTCGGTAACTGAATTACGAACTACAGGCTCAGATGGTTTTTCATCGAAGTTATTTATTTGATTGTGTAACTCGCGTTTAACACCATCTGAAGCATCTTTGAAATCGCGGATACCCTTACCTAAACCACGTGCGAGCTCGGGCAGTTTATTACCGCCAAATAACAACAGGGCCACAAACAGAATTAGTATTAACTCGGGTGTACCAATATTTAAAAAAAGGAAAACCGAACTGAACATAAGTAATTTATTTAAAGGTACAAATATATACAATTATAACTCGGTATTGTTTATAGTTATTGTGACGCAAGCCATGTTTTGGGGTTTACAGAGGTACGGCCCTGGTTCAACTCAAAGTGTACGGAAGTTTCGCCGGTTGACGGATCGGTAGCGGCAACGCCAATGGTTTGACGGGTACTTACCTTTTGCCCGGCACTCACGCTAACCGATTTTAAGTTTACATAGCCGGTAAAATACTCACCGTGGCGAATAATTACCAGATAGGTGCCGCTTACATCAACTACCTTGCTAACCTCGCCTTCAAAAATAGCCCTTACCGGAGAATTACTGCTGGTGCGTATATCTATACCGGTATTATCGTTCTTGATACCATCCTGGTAATAAACACCAAAGCCCTGTATTATTTGACCGTTAGCAACGGGCCATGGCAGGCGGCCACGGTTCCCTAAAAAGTCATTCGATAGTTTAGCGGCCTCGGGTGTTGCCGATAGTACCTGCGCATCGCTGCTGCGGGTAATGGCCTTCGGCTTGGCTGCAACAGCAATTTCAGCAGCCGATTTATTTTCAGACTTCGCTTTCTCGGCGGCCAATGCGGCCCGGCGGGCAGCTTCGGCACGTGCCTCGGCTTCTGCCTTACGACGGGCTTCGGCAATCTCGCGGGCAATAGCAGAATTAATAGCACGATTAGCTTTGGCAATATTAGCACGGATCTCCCGCTGTTGTTTACGTAATGCGACCTCTTGTTTGGATAGGCCTACCACCACCTGGTCTTGCGATGATTTTTCTTTAGCCAGCGTTTCCTTTTCTTTTTTCTGTTCTTGTAATAGATCGCTCTTTTCGTGCTTGGTACGGTCGAGCTCATTTATTTTAACGTGAAGATCTTGCTGGGTGCCTTGTATGGATTGTGCCTGTCTCTCCCGGTAGGTACCAAACTGCTGCAGGTATTTTAGCCGTTTATATCCCTGGTTAAAATCTTTAGCTGCAAAAACGAACATCATTTTATTATAAGCGCTCTGGTTATGATAAGCGAAAACGATCATAGCGGCATATTCCTTTTTCAGATCGTCCAGTTGCTGTTGCAGGGTGCGTACGGTATTGCTGTTTTCGTTGATCTGGCTGTTCAGCAACCTTATTTCCGAATTTACCGTACTGATTTTTTCTTCGCGAAGCCCTATCTGGGCTTTAATAATGTTTAACTGTTTTAAGGTCGATTTTTTATTGCTTTGTGTTTCCTGCAATTCGCGGCGCAGGTTTTCCAGCTCGTTGGTAAGCTCCAGGCGGCGGCGCTTTAATTCGGCGCTGCTTTGCGCATGTGCTTCAAATATGCCAAACGCACATATAAAAAACAGTACAAATTTTAAAAGTTTCATCCGCTCCAAAAATATCGAATTTAATTGGCAGGTTCAAATCCGCCGGGAATACTAAAAGGAAATTCTAAAGCACGGTTAAATTCGGTACGGTTATACTGCAGTTCGGCCTGTACACTATTGCTTTGCACATTGGATAAAATATTTATTTGTGAAGGCACTATCCTACCCTCGGCCTCTATAAACTGACTATTGGTTACCTGTAACGATTGCCTTGCCGCTGCGTTGGCAAAACTGGTTTTAGTCACCTTCATATCGGGCCCTACCAGCAGGTTGTACACCAGGCTTTGCAGGTTGCCGTTTATAGTGGTATTACCACTCGCTGAGGTTTCTACTTTGCCGTTCTCGTTCAGCAACTCCTTAATGGCGTTACCCACCAATAGCGATTCTACCGTTTGAAAATTAGCTTGTTTGCCCGCGTAAGTGTGTATAAAGCTAAAAGGTTTTCTTAAATAAACGCTTTGAATGCGGTTAACCACTAAAATACTATCGGGTGTAATTAAGGCACGTGCAACCTCAATACCCAATAGGGCGGTAATAGATACCCATATTTTTTTACCCTGCTGTATGCGGATGTTCAGCGTAACATCATTACTCTTACCATCAATATTCAACTTGGTTTTAGCCCTCCCCGAAAACGTATTGAAGGTAACCTGTTTAGACCGGATGGCTTCTAACTTAGCCAATGCGGGGTTAATGGTGGGCTTTACGGCAACCGAATCGGCCTTGCGGACTATTACTTGTTTTTTTGCCTTACAGCCAAATACGGCCGCTATGCAAAAAACTATCAGTAGCTTATTCAATATATTTCTTCTCATTAATTTTTCGATCTAAAACAGGTGATTGCGCGCCGTATTCTTTTGCTTTTTTCCAGTTTTGTACCGCGGCTTCGGTATTGCCTAACTGAAACATAATATCACCGTAATGCTCGGTTTGTGTGGCACTTGAACTTTTGCCATGTGCCAAAGCTTTTTCTATCCATTGTTTGGCATCAGCATATTTTTTAAGCCTGAACAAGATCCAGGCATAGGTATCCTCGAACGATGCCGTGTTGGGCTGCAGATCGATACTATGCTTAGACATTTGCGCAGCCTTTTCCAGTTGCTCACCCCGTATAGACAGATAATAGGCGTAGTTGTTTAATGTGTAAAAATTATCGGGGTTATAGGTCAAAGATTTATCGTAAGCCGCATCCGATCTGGCGTTATCTTTCAGCTCGTGATAACAATCGCCTAAGGCAGCGTAGCTTTGTGCCGACAGGTCTTTATCCTCCAGTTCCAACGCTACTGCATTTTTCAAATAACTTAAAGCTTTTGCAGAAGCCTTTTTTTGCAGATAGGCAACACCTACCAAATAATTCATCCAGGCCTGGTTAGGGAAAAGCGATAAGGCATTTTCTCCGTCTTTAATGGCCTCATCCAGGGCATTTTCACCCAGGTCCAACCGTACCAGTTGCTCATGCACCACATAAATTTCGGGATTGATCTGTACCGATTTCCGGTAAGCTTCTTTAGCTTCCTTCAATTTATTGTTCTGCGCCAGCATATCGCCATAAATGGCTTGGGCTTTGGCATCGTTAGGGTGTACGTTAGTAGCAATACGGCTCAGTTCAAGGGCGCTGGCTTTAGCGTTAGGATCGGGAAACTTTGGAATGTAACCCAATATGATACGCACTTTCTGGTCAATATCTAAAGTAGGCGCTGTAAAGGCCAGCTCCAATTGCTTATAACTTGCCTCAAAATCTTTTTTGGTACGGTAGGTATCGGCCAGTGCCAGGTGCAGCATCCCGTTATCGGGTTTTACCTTTTCGCCCCGTTGTAAAACCTTGAGTGCCTTATCGGTCAAATTGTTTGAATTATAAATCTCGCCCAGCAAAAGATAATATCTTACCTGGTCGGGGTTCGCTTGCAATAACTGCTCCAACTCAGCGGCGGCCTTATCAATATTTCCTTGCTTTAAATATATTTTTTGACGGTTAGCTACCAAATCATCATTTAAACCTGTCAGCTGTTCCAGCTTAGCGTATATTTCCAGGGCTGCATCATACTTTTGCTCAATAAAGAGTGCGTTAGCTTTATCAAAGTAGTGCTCGGGCTTGTCGGGTTTTAAGCGCAGCAACTGGTCAAAAACACGCTGTAGCTTTATTATGTCGTTGGTTTTCTCGTAGCTATCGGCCAGGGCTGCCCAATACCACTCATTATCGGGTTTAAGTGTAACCGCTTTTTCCAGCAGTTGCTGCGCATCGGGCTGGTTATTTTGCAGCTTGCGCAGGTTAGAGAGCTCGTACATGGCAGCATCGTTACCACCATCCAGCCTTAATACCTGGGCAAACAATTCGGCTGCACCCTTTTGGTCTTCAATGGTTTTTTTACGAAGTGCTTCAAAGTAAATTTGCTGTACTAACAAACTATCGGTAGAAGTTGCCGGTGTACGTATTGGCCGGGCAGGCAGGTTACCTCCATTGCTTTGTGCAACAGCCATAACCGTAACCAGCAGTAAACCTACAACTAAGTAACCTAACTTCATTTTTATTTAAACTATACCCGTATGGCCGTAACCACCCATACCGCGCGATGTTTCATTCAATACTTCTACCTGTTCCCACTCCACTTTTTCATGTTTGGTTACCACCATCTGGGCTATACGGTCGCCGACGTTAATCTCAAAATCGGTATCCGAAAAATTAATGAGCAGCACTTTGATCTCTCCGCGGTAATCGGCATCAACCGTGCCCGGAGAGTTTACAATGCCAATACCATACTTAAACGCTAAACCACTGCGTGGGCGTATCTGCGCCTCAAAACTTTCGGGCAGTTCAATGTGCAGGCCGGTAGGTATCAACTTACGTTCCATCGGTTTTAACACCACGGTGCCTTCCACATCGGCGCGCAGGTCCATACCTGCGGCGTGTAAGGTTTCATAAGCCGGCAGGTTATTTTTTGAGTTATTGATAATACGGATGATCATTTATCTTTTAATTATAGCCAGTATTTGTTTTCGTTCAGCCATAAACGCAGCACCTGCAAATAAAACCAGCAGGCTGTTGCCAATAAGTAAATTGCGGTGAAATATGCTGAATGATAAAAATACGATAATGATTGAACTTATAATGTACGTCAGGTTTTTTTTGATATTGTAAGGGATAGGATAATTCTTTTGTCCCCACAGGTAAGAGAGCACCATCATGGTAGAATAGGCTACTAAAGATGCCCATGCCGAAGCCATATAACTGAATTTAGGAATAAACAACACGTTTAAAATTACGGTTAAAACCGCGCCTATGCCCGATATATAAAGCCCGTATTTGGTTTGATCAGACAGTTTATACCAAATGGATAAGTTCATATAAATACCTAAACTTACATAGCCAAATAGCAGCAATGGCACCACGTTTAAGCCAGCCCAGTAAGATGGCCCTATAAAATATTTCAGCAGTTCGATGTTAGCTACCAATCCTACAAATATAATGGCGACCGCGATTATAAAGTAGTTCATGATCTGCGCATAAGTATGTGTAGCATTTTCCTTTTTAGCCTGACTAAAAAAAAACGGCTCGGCACCCAACCTAAAAGCCTGCACAAACAAATTTAAAAATACCGCAATTTTGGCACAGGCGGTGTAAATGCCCAATTGCGTACTGCCTATATTTTCGGGAAGCAATTTAGCAATCAACAATTTATCCAGGTTTTCGTTCAGGATGAAAGAGAAATTAGCTATTAAAACCGGCCAACTGTATCGCAGCATTTCTTTAAGCATGTGCTTATCAAAATTTGGCTTTATTTTCAGCAGCTCGGGCAGCAGCATTAAAAAGGTAATAAAGCTGGCAACAAGGTTCGATAAAAAAACGTAACCTAACCATCCTGGCCTAAACCAGCTTTGCAGCCATGCCGCACCCGGTAATTGATGGCTGATTATATAGGGCAGTACAATAATAAATATAAGGTTGAGCCCTATGAACGTAAAGATGTTGACCAGCTTTAACACACCATAGCGGCCCGGCCTGCCCTCGGCACGAAGCTTGGCAAACGGAATAACACACCAGGCATCAATTACCAGTATAGCTATAAATAACCGGGTGTAATTCATATAATCATGAGCCGTGGTTTGCTCATCTATCCTAATCCAGTTGGTTATGGGAGCAACAAAAGGAAGTGTAGCCAGCAAAAACAGAACGGTGATCATGAATACCGCACCAAACGAATTGTTATAAACCTGCTGCTTATTATCGGCATGCTTGTTTAGGTACCTGAAATAGGTGGTTTCCATACCAAACGCTAAAAATGCGTTAAGCATAGATGCCCAGGCAAACATGTTACCGAATATGGCATACACATTGGGTGCATACGCCCGGGTATATAATGAGGTTAAAAAAAAGTTTAACGTACGGCCGGCTACCGTAGTTAAACCGTACACCGCCGTTTGCCCGGCAAATTTTTTAGCAGTTGACAAGTTTGACTATAATTTACTGATCTTAATATTGATTACACCGATGAAATTGAAGGTGTTCCCTTTCGGGCCGGGCTATCTGCTCATACGCTTGCAGGCCTTAGCCCAATGTCGTTAAGTTAAGGAGATAAATATCGAACATTAAATGTTGAATATCCAATAATGAAGTAAAAGTTGATATTGGACATTCGAAGTTCATTATTCTATATTATTACACATTAATCATTCTTAACTTAATGACATTAGCCGGTATCCGCTTCTATTATAAGTAAATGGTTCAATCGCATGGATTGGCTTCGTTCCTCGCGCCCCCGCTCTTTTACGTCTTGACTCTGTACTCTTGACTCTCTTCTCCCCCTACTTCTTTACTACTTCAAAGTTACGATAGTTTTTAATTTCACCCTCGGTGGTGGTAACGGCGGTTACGCGGGCCGGATCTGGGCCATCTTCGCACCATTCCATAAACAATTCCATGAGGGATTGTTCGGCTTCAGCTTCTATGTACACATCGCCGTTAGCTTCGTTCCTGATAAAACCGCGCACGCCCAACTGATCGGCTACGGCTTTAGTAGTTACCCGATACGATACACCCTGCACCTTGCCTTGTACGGTTATATTTAAATGCTTGATCATTTAGCCTGTTATTATCAAATGCAATTATACGGCTTATGATATAATTAAGAAGAGATTAAAGTAAACGTTTTACCTGGGTATCGGCCGTAATTTTAAAACCGTCTAACCCGGTCAGCAAATTCAAACCTGGCTTTTTACCAGGTTCCAGCGTACCTACCTCGTCATCAATACCTAAAAATTTCGCACCGTTAATGGTTCCCCATTCCAGTAGCTTGTTAATAGTTAAAGCCGGGAAGTTTTGCTGCAGGGTACGCATTTCACTTAAAATACAAAGCTTATCGTTTGAGGCCAGGCTATCGGTACCCAAGGTGATGTTGAAGCCTTCGTCTAAAAACAGATCAACTTTGGGCAACCGGCCTTCGATGTACAAATTGGCATTAGGGCAAAAACACCAGTTAATTTCACGGTCAAAACGTTTAACAAAGTAAATGTCTTTTAAATTGGTACAGGTATTATGAACCAGCAAAAATTTTTGCTTATTGCTTAGTAAAGGGATAACCGATTGTATGGAGTTACGGGCCTGGGGTTTAAAATAGCTGATATCTAAGCCAAAGGTTTCGTACATTTCTATAAATTTTCCGTTTTTGTAACGGTAAAACTTATTCTCGTCCTCACACTCCTGGTTATGCATGCTCAACAAGTTATGGTTGGCATCGCTGTAATTTTTAATGAGCTTGAATAAGTCTTTAGAAACCGAATATGGCGCATGCGGCGTAAGCGATGCCGACAAAGGCTTAAACTGTTTAACCAGTTCGAGCGCACTCTCAAATGCCTGTTCGGCCCGTTCGGGTAAAAAACTGAACACCTCTATAAATGTATGGTAGAACAGCTTGCTGTTCTTTTTTACGTGCAGGCTATTTGCACTGTTTGCTATATCGCCAACGGCAACTATACCATTATCGTACATCTGCTGATCGGCACGGGTGGCGGCATCGGTTATGGCAGCATCATCGCTATTACGCAATTGCTGTACGGCAGTAATAAAATCTACTAAACCTATACCCTGTTGGGTTTGCTTATGTAAGTGCGAAAGTTCTACATGGCAATGGGTATTTACAAATCCCGGGCAAATAACACCATTGAGTTGTTCAACCTCAATATTGGGTTGTGCAAAAGCGCTTACTGATACAATTTTACCGTCATCGTCAATGGTAACAATTCCATTTTTTATCGGATCGGCAATTATAGGAAAAACGTAATCGGCTCTAAAACTTTTCATTTAAATGAAATTTATCGTATCAATCACCCACACTCATCTTAAACCACTTTTATGGTATCATATTTCAATGACTATTTACTACAATTAACTTTTAGTTGTTGTTTTTTAATTTTACATTTCAAAAACGCGGCCGCAATTAGAGCCGGCAATTTTTTAGTTATATTTGTAATGTGAACGCAAATAATAGTAAGATTGATATCCGCAGCCTGAGCTTAGAAGCTCTGCAACAACACTTTATTACTTTGGGCGAAAAAAGCTTTAGAGCAAAACAGGTGTATGAATGGTTGTGGCAAAAATCATGTATTTCATTTGAGAACATGAGTAATATTTCAAAAGAACTCCGTACCAAACTCGAAGATAAATTTACTATTAATAACGTAACAATAAATAACTCGCAGTATAGTGCGGATAAAACTATAAAAAATTCTTTTAAGTTGCACGATACGCATTTAATTGAGGGTGTTTTAATTCCTACAAGTGAGCGTATGACGGCCTGTGTATCCTCGCAAGTGGGTTGCAGCCTTACCTGTAAGTTTTGCGCTACCGGTTATATGGACCGTAAACGTAACCTGAACCCCGATGAAATTTACGACCAGGTTGTACTGCTGAGCCAGCAGGCACAACAAAATTACGGTATTCCGCTTACCAACATTGTGTATATGGGCATGGGCGAACCCCTGCTTAATTATGCTAACGTATTAAAGTCGATAGAGCGCATTACCGCCGAAGACGGCCTGGGCATGGCCGCCAAACGTATTACCGTATCTACAGCGGGTATTGCCAAAATGATTAAAAAATTAGGCGATGATGAAGTGAGGTTTAACCTGGCTTTATCCCTGCACGCTGCAAATGATATTAAGCGTAACGAAATAATGCCTATAAACGAGCAAAACTCATTAAAGGCCCTGGCCGAAGCTTTGAAATATTTTTACAGCAAAACTAAAAGCTCGGTTACTTACGAGTATATTGTGTTTAATAACTTTAACGATGAGTTGCAGGATGCCGTTGAACTGGCTAAGTTTTGCAAGCACATTCCTTGCAAGGTTAACATAATTGAATACAACCCCATATCTTTTGCTGATTTTACCAATGCTGGTGAAGATAAAATAGAAGCTTTTGCGGCTTACCTGCGCAAACAGGGCGTAATTACCAATGTGCGCCGCAGTCGTGGTAAAGATATTGATGCCGCTTGCGGTCAGTTAGCGGTTAAAGATCAGGCCGCTGCCTTAGTAGAGTAAGGACATACAGATTCGAAATTGAACATTCGAACTTCGTAATCTCTAAAAGTGCTTTTCCTTGATCTGGATCAGGAACCTAATACCTCTTTGCCATAAAGTACCTTTACGGTATTTGAGGAATTGCTGAATGGCTTTGTAAGCTTGCATGTTTTCCTGCAACACAGTTGGAAAATCCTTTACCGGCTCACAGGCTATTTGTACATCATAAGTATTTTCCAAATTAGAATGCCTGCCGCTGCCATCGTGACCAATGTTTTGTATCAGCGATTTTGCCGGGTTTAGGGTTAAACCATTTTTAAGAAAGATAGACGCATACCAGCGAATAGCCCAGGAGTTATTTTTCCCTGATTTAAACTGCTGCATCTGCTTCCAGAAGTTCATGGTGCCTTCTATTGAAAACTCGTGAATTTTACGCTTATCGAACTGTGGCATCAGCACGTCAATATCTGGTTCAAAGTTTTTCCAGGCACGTGCCCAGGTAGCCCATCCCCAACTGGTGGCCGCACGGTAGAAAAAGGTTTGCGGCAATCCCGGCGTTTTTAAATCATACATGTAAGCGCCTATGTGCATTACTTCGGGCTGATTAGCGTAACGACCTAAGGCCTCATTAAAATATTCGAGCGTGTAGGGTGACGAAAGCAGATCATCTTCAAACACTATCACTTTACCATATTCATTTACCAGTTGTGTAACCCCACTGATAATGGAATTGGCTAAGCCTACGTTAACTTTGCGCTCAATAACCTTTACCAATTTAAAGCCGGTCACCAGTTTAGCCTGTTGCCTGATCTCTGCTATTTTGGCCTCATCGGGCCCGGTTTTGGCACCATCCGAAAATATAAACAAACACGACTCAGCCGCCAGTTCGTTTTTTTGCAAATAACTGAGCGTGCGGCGCATGTGATCGGGCCGGTTGTAAACAAACAGAGCTATAGGCGCCAAATTTTGCATGCTGTTAAACAGGATTAAAAAATATCGGTTTGCTGGTTGGTTTTGCTGCACAATACCGTGTAAGCGTTGGCCAGTTGCTCTTGTTTCTTTTTACCCATTATGCTGCCTAAGATATTCTTAACCGCATACTCAGCAGTTATCTTTAGGTCAGTCAACAAACTTTTCGCTTTCTTTTGATTAATATAGCTGTTAAACTTGGTTACTTCAGGTTCTATCATAGAAGTCAAATCGCTCACTACTTCAAAGCCCTCTGTGCGCAGCAGGTAACGTAAAGAGGTTGGCGTGTACACGTTGATGTGTCCGTAAGCCAGGAAATGCTTAATGCGATGGTCAACATTCGCTTTATAATCGCGCGGCACCTCTATCACACACATTTTACCTACACGTTTCAGTTCGCGCAGCAACAGGCGTTCGTGCTCCACATGCTCTAATACATGCGAAAGGATGATGAGATCAAAACTATCGTCGCCGAAAGGCAACTGGTAACCATCAAAAATCTGCACCGATTTTAGGTCTTTGATACTGCGCGATTTAATGTAGTTTACCCCGCTATCCGAAATTTCAACGGCATGGTATTCGGGCGCAAAGTTTTGTTCGGCCAGCATCTTTAAAATACTGCCATCGCCTGCACCCACTTCCAGTACCTTGCTAAAAGTGCGGCCTTTGCAAACTTCTACAATATGTTGCGCTTTGTATTTGGCACCCAGCATGCGCCAGGCCTCATCGTGTGTTTTATAAAATTCGTCGTAAGCGGTTTTAACATTGCCGCTCAATTTTTCGTCGGCCATGGGTTAAATTCCTAAGCAATTATCGGCCTTGTAAAATACAGTGGTGGTTTTGTAGTAGAACAATCCCGGAGATATACCGCTGAAAGGAATTTGCCTGAAGCCTTTATCCAGCAGGTAATTAATCCCGTCACGGTAGCCAGGCCTTTCCGAATCGTCCAGCACAATCACACCATTGGCCGAAAGTGCTTCTACAGCCTGTATACAGCAATTTACCCTATCACGTCCATCTACAATTATAATATCGAACTCTTCACCCAGTTTAACCGGCATACGGCAGTAGTCACCGTCGCGTTCCAGTTCGCAAAATATCATTTCGGCATTTTCGGGCTTGGTAGCGCTTATTTTAGCAAACCATTCTTTATCGTGTTCCACCGATACCACTATACCCGTACGCTGCGCATAAAATATGGTAGAGTTACCCGATCCAAATTCAAACACGGCATGTTCGGGGCGCAACCTGTCCTTAATAAAATCTATAAATGAATATGTTACCCAGGGTATTGGGTTCTCTTTTTCATCTATGGGAGACTTACTATCGAAAGCCTTGAACCAGCCAATAGTATCCAGGTAGCCTTTGCTGTTGAAAGAAAGTAGCGAACGCAGCCTTTCGGGTTGCTTAATCAGATCTATAAGTAACGAAATATTGCTCAACGGTTGAATGCTTTTTGAAAAAGTGAAAATAAGAATAAAGATTTTAACATCATTATTCCTTGCTTATTTACTTTAGGAATAGCCAATATTATAAACGCGGCACTGGCATAAGCTATTAAAGTGGCAATGGCAGATCCCATCATCCCCATTTTAGGGATTAAAATTAAATTGAGCACAATGTTTATAATAGCGCCGAAACCGGTACGCAAAAAGGTAAGCTTGTTCAGGTTTTCGGCAATGAGGTATTGGCCGCTGGCCGCTCCTAAAAACACGAACACGCCCGACCAGATATGTACCGATAACACCGGCGCAGCATAAGCATATTCGGGCTTATATAATTTATAAATTAAGGGCGATGCGAAGCTAATGATTAAAGCTGCCGGTACGCTCAGGTACACCATCAAATCATACAAATGCTGGATGCGCTTTTTGTAACGTACCGGGTCGTCCCTACGGGCATTTAATATAGCGGGGAAAAGCGACGACACGATGATGGCCGGCACAAAGTTCCAGGCTTCGCTCAATTGCGCTACTGTGGCGTATGCTCCCGCCTCTTTAACGCCTACCATATTTTGCAACATCAACTGGTCAATTTTCATATACAGGGCCACCATTATGCCCGATATAATTAACGGCCACGAATAAGTAAGCAGTTTGCGGGCAAGCATGCCGTTAAAATTCCAGTTAAAAACACTGCGTTGCTTGCGCTGGTAGGTAAAAAAGTACCCGGTACTCAGCAGCACCACATCAAACAAAAAAGCATAAGCAAAATACACCAGCGGCATTTGTTGGTATATCAAAGTCATTTTTACACCGGCCGATAACAGGTTACCCGCCACCTGTACCTGCATAATGTATTTGGATTGTACCTGCGATTGAAAATAACTATCGATAACGTTAAACGCCTGCGCAATGCCAATAAACGACAGAATGAAAACGTAGCTATAAGGCGTGGCCTTGGCCGGGTATATCATATACGCCCCATAAATTAACGGGATGCAAATGATGCCCGATAATACTTTGAGCCAAAAGGAGGTACCCAAAATGGCATCGCGGTTTTCGGGGTATTGGTGAAGTTCTTTTACTATAAACTGATCGAGCCCCAGGGTTGCCACAGCAGAGAAGAAATAGATATAAACCGTACCGCCCGTAATAATGCCGTTGCTCTCCCGGCCCAGGTAATTGGCAACCTGTATGCCTACCATCATTTTAATAAGCAGGCTGCCAATACGTCCCGCAAACAACATCCCCGTATTTTTGAAATACTTTTCAAGGGCCTGCTGGTCAAATCCGGGAATATTGGGTATGCGCATATTGGGGTACAAAGGTATAAAAAAGCAAAGAGCCCTTTGTAATTTTTACAGAGGGCTCTTGGTTATAATAAAGTTAGATCAGCTTATTGGTTCACAAACTTTTTAGCATTAATCTTTCTTTCGTTTTCGTTAAGATAGATCTTACGCATACGGATGCTTTGAGGAGTTACCTCAATGTACTCGTCGGCCTGGATGTACTCCATCGATTCTTCTAACGAAAACTTAATAGCAGGTGATATACGCACGTTGGTATCACTACCAGATGCACGCATGTTGGTTAACTGCTTACCTTTAGTTAAGTTAATAACCAAATCGTTATCGCGGATGTGCTCACCCAAAATCTGACCTTCGTAAATATCAACCCCCGGATCGATGTGGAAACGACCACGGTCTTGCAACTTATCAATAGCGAAAGCAGTAGTTTTACCGGTATCCATAGATACCAACACACCGTTTGCACGGCCAGGGATAGTACCTTTCCAAGGCTCGTAAGCTTTAAAGCGGTGAGCCATAATAGCCTCGCCACCGGTAGCGGTTAATACGTTGTTACGTAAACCGATGATACCGCGGGCTGGTATTTCAAATTCTAAATGTTGCAAATCGCCTTTAGGCTCCATTACCAACAAATCGCCTTTACGTTGGGTTACCAGTTCAATTACCTTACCGGCAACTTCTCCAGGTACATCAACCGTTAAAACCTCAATTGGCTCACATTTGGCACCGTCAATTTCTTTAACAATTACCTGTGGCTGGCCAACCTGTAACTCATAACCTTCACGACGCATAGTTTCGATCAGTACCGATAAGTGAAGGATACCACGACCGTAAACCAGGTACGAATCAGGAGATTCGGTTTCCACGATTTTCAGGGCCAGGTTTTTCTCCATCTCTTTATATAAACGATCGCGCAGGTGGCGTGATGTTACAAACTTGCCTTCTTTACCAAAAAACGGTGAAGTGTTAATGGTGAACAGCATGTTCATAGTAGGCTCATCAATATGAATAACTTCCAGTTGTTCCGGTTTATCAAAATCGGCAATGGTATCGCCAATATCAAAACCTTCGATACCTACAACAGCACAAATATCACCAGAGTTTACTTGTTGAACTTTAACTTTACCTAAACCTTCGAAAGTATAAAGCTCTTTAATTCTTGATTTTTGGATAGTACCATCGCGTTTTACTAAAGATACCGGCTGGTTTTCTTTAATAGTACCACGTGCAACACGACCCACTGCAATACGACCTACGAAAGATGAATAATCTAACGAGGTGATCTGCATTTGCAAAGTACCTTCGCTTATAGGAGCCGGTGGAATGTTAGCCAGGATAGCATCCATTAAAGGGAAAATGTCTTCGGTTTTAACTTTATAGTCGGTGCTCATCCAACCTTGTTTAGATGAACCGTAAATAACCGGAAAATCCAGTTGATCTTCGGTAGCCTCTAAGTTGAAGAACAATTCAAAAATTTGCTCGTAAACCTCTTCGGGGCGGCAGTTTTCTTTATCTACCTTGTTTACAACCACAATTGGTTTTAAGCCTAAAGCCAAAGCCTTTTGAGTTACAAAACGGGTTTGAGGCATGGCGCCTTCAAAGGCATCACATAACAACAATACACCATCGGCCATTTTTAACACACGCTCAACCTCACCGCCAAAATCGGCGTGACCAGGAGTATCGATAATGTTAATTTTAATGCCTTTATATTGAACTGATACGTTTTTAGATACGATGGTAATACCTCGCTCACGCTCCAGGTCATTATTGTCCAATATCAGCTCGCCTGTTTCCTGATTATCGCGGAAAATGGCGCAGCTATGAAGAATTTTGTCAACCAAAGTGGTTTTACCGTGGTCAACGTGTGCTATAATAGCAATATTACGAATTTGATTTTGCATGAAATATGCCGCTAATTTTGCGCAAAGATACGCTTAATAACTGGCTTTTTAAAGGGTTGTTTGCTTTTTACAATTAGTTGATTATTACCAGCTAACGTTTGCGGGATACGCATCGAACTGCCGGTCGGCCGAAATGATGGTTAGACCTTCGGTAAGTGCTTGTGCAATAAGCATGCGATCAAATGGATCGCCGTGGTGAAGAGTAAGGGTTTCTAACGTATTCAGATGTTGTAATGAAACATTAAGCAATAAGTAATCTCTATCAACGATATGATTATACACATCAGCAAATGTTATATCAATAGATAATCTCTTATGCTTACTGGTTTTAATCACTACTTCCCATAAAGACACTATGCTAACTATTATATCATTATCAGTATCATTTATTATATTACGTATCCTATCAGGAAGTTTTTCACTTCCATCCAAATACCAAATTAAAACATGTGTATCAATCAAAAATTGCATGCTTACATGTAAGCTTTGAAATCATCCATAGGAGCATCAAAATCATCGGCCATATAGGTTACAAAACCTTTAAGTCCACCAAACTCTCGCTTCATTTTGTTTTTTTGCTTGAACGCATGATCGGGTTCTTTGACAGAAAAAACTCCAGTATTACTATCGACAGGTAAATAAGTTTGGAGGACTTTATCGACCACAGTTACATTGATATTATTTTGATTTAACAAAGCATCTACATATCCTTCGGCCTTTAACCGTAATGAAGTTGGCAGCATTGCTATTTTCTTTTCTAATGTAACCTGTTTCATATTTGCTAATTTACAAAAACCGCACCTAACTACCAAAAGCCCAGCACAAAAACTTAGGCATGGCCTTGGCCCAGGTAGCCGGGTTATGTTCACCACCTACCATTTCCAAATATTGTATATCGGCCGGGCGGGTGTAGCCTTTAGCTTCCAGTTCTTTAATAAAGTCAACAGCATCATCAATCGAATCGATGATGCCGTTCTTGTTACGATCGGCCGTTTCATCGGCAGTGCCGGTTTGCAGCCAGAATTTCAGATCAGGCTTACTTACACTCTCGCTAATTAAACGGTGTGCAATACGGTCAGCATCGGTATAACCATCGGTCAAATCCTTACTTCTCCACCAAAACGAACCGGAAAATATGCCTACTTTATCGAAAATCCCCGAATGGTTCCAGGCAATATCCAGCGCCGATAATCCTCCTAATGAAAAACCTGCGTAAGCCGTAGTTTTAAAACTGGAAAAACCTGTCTCTTTATAAACGGCCGGCAATAATTCTTCTGTTATAAACTGGCTGTACAAACCGGCCTTGTCACCACGCTGTTTAAAGTCGGGCTTGCCCGCTACGCCATATTCCTGTATGCGTTCTTCGCCAGCATGTATGGCTACCACCATTAAAGCGTCGATGCCGTAGCGCTCGTACTGCTGCTCGAGCGTAGCTTTTAATTGTAAGGCTTCGGCATCTTGTCCGTCGTTCAATAACAATAAGCTTTGAGGCGTTGTGCTTTCGGGTAAATATATAGTGTATGTAACTTCGCGGTTAAGCAAAGCCGATATAATATTGATTGTGCTTTCTATAACGGGCATAGCGGTTTCGGGCCAGGCAGTGTGCATTTAATGTTCAGTTAATAAGAGGTCCAAAAGTACGTCCTTTTACTACTTATACACAATTATTGCCCTTAATGTTGCCTAAATCAAACAAACCGGCTATCTTACCCTTATCAAACTATATAACTGACTAATTTGACTGAACAATATCACCGTTTTTACTCCCACAGCCTGAGCAGAGACATGGAAATGCTGGTTTATGGCACTCGAGGCTATCCGGTTATCCTGTTTCCAACCTCCATGGGCCGCTATTATCAAAATAAAGATGCCGGCCTTATTGATAGCGCACGCTGGTTTATAGATAATGGCCTGGTTAAGATCTACTGTATCGATGCTATCGACACACAAAGCTGGTATAACAAAGGCATTCACCCGGCCGATAGGGTACGCACCCACATGGCTTACGACCGGATGCTGCACGACGAAGTAGTTCCCTGGGCTATGCACGAAACCGGCGTGGGCAAGGTAGCCATGGCAGGCTGTAGCTTTGGCGGCTACCATGCAGCCAATTACGCCTTTAAACACCCCGAACGGGTAGCTCACCTGTTTAGCATGGGCGGCGCTTTCGACATTAAAATGTTTGCCGATGGTTATTACGACGATAATATCTTTTATAACAATCCGGTAGACTACCTGCCTGGCAGCAACAATCCCAACCTATGGCACATGAACATTGTGTTAGGCACTTCAGAGCACGATATTTGTAGAGGTTATAACCATCAATTGTCAAACATTTTAAATCAAAAACATATTAATCATTGGTTAGATGTAAGGCCGTATGCCAGGCATGATTGGCCAATCTGGAAAGAAATGTTTCCGCATTATTTATCCACGATTAAATAAGGGATAAAGACAAGAGCCGAGAAATAAGAGACAAGAGTATAGAATCAAGAATATAGAGTAAAGACGAGGACCAGACAACCGAAAATACAGATAACTGACCTCACACAACAGAGCACAACAGAGCACAACAGAGCACAACAGAGCACAACAACTAATAACACTATAACCACTACCCCATGAAAAAAATAGGCATCTTATTTGGGCAGGAAAACACGTTTCCGCAGGCCTTTGTAAACCGCATTAACGAGAAAAAAGTAAAAGATATTACGGCCGAATTTGTGCGCATTGATAAGGTAATACAGGGCGAACCATTGAATTATGCCGTTATTGTTGACCGCATATCGCAGGATGTACCTTTTTATCGCGCAGCTTTAAAAAATGCTGCCATATCGGGCACAGCAGTAATCAATAACCCCTTTTGGTGGAGTGCCGATGAAAAGTTTTTTAATAATGCATTAGCCGTAAAATTAGGCATCCCGGTACCAAAAACGGTTTTGTTGCCCTCCAAAGACCATCCAACAGGCACATCAGATCTTTCATTCCGTAACCTGGCTTACCCGCTGGATTGGGATGGCATTTTTGATTACGTAGGCTTCCCGGCATACATGAAACCGTTTGACGGCGGCGGCTGGCGCGATGTTTACAAGATAGAGAACAAGGAAGACCTTTGGGCCAAGTATGACCAAACCCACCAACTGGTAATGTTATTGCAGGAGGAAATTATTTTCGACGACTATTTCCGTTGCTATTGCATTGGCGGCAAGCATGTTCGTATTATGCAGTACGAGCCGCGTAACCCGCATCACCTGCGTTACGAGCATGGCAAGGCCCCGGCATCTAAAGAATTGTTGGCCACCATAACCGACTATGTATTAAAGCTTAACCAGTATTTAGGTTACGATTTTAACACTGTAGAATTTGCAATACGCGATGGCATCCCATACGCCATAGACTTTTGCAACCCCGCCCCCGATGCCGACATCAAAAGCGTAGGCCAGGAAAACTTTGATTGGGTGGTTGAAACCGCAGCCAACTACGCTATAGAACGTGCACAGGCACAAAAACCAAATATGGATAACCTTACCTGGGGACAATATGTTGCATCATCGGTGGGTAAAACAGCCCTGGTGGCTGCTAAAGCAACAAAAGGTACTGATGTCAGCGTAGCACAGGTAGACCATCCTATTACAGATGAGGGTCAGCTTAGCGAAGTAGTTAAGGTTGCCAAAGCACCAAAAGCGGCTAAACAACCGACTGCCGAAACTAAAGCTACCAAAGCCGCTAAACCTGCAGCAGCGAAAGAACCTGCTGTCGCTAAAGAACCTATTGCCAAGGAAAAAGCGAAAAAACTGGTTACCAAAAAGAAGTAAAAGTTCAAAAAATTAGATATTTCTTCATTAAACTTCATTTTCACTCATTTAATGTAGACTGTTTAATGAGTTTATGAAACCCCCTGAACACTGGCGGTATGCCGCCAGTGTTTTATAAACAACCAACATGGACAAGGAACTAAACGAAGCCGACAAACAGGTATTGAGCGACATTGAGCAATATGGCTTTCATGTTGTACATGTTATTGAAGATGATGCAGGACCCGGCTTTAGTTTTTCAGTTGGGTTGTATCATTCTTACAAGCATCCTGAAATCATAATCCTTGGATTAACTCAAGATTTAGCACATACTATTATAAATAATATTGTACTCGACATACAAGATGGTAAACAATTTGATGCCTTTACTTTTTCAGATGACATTTTGAACAATTATCAAACATATTTCCTTCCGGTAGATAAGGCTAACTATAGATCCTATCTGGGTTACGCCAATTGGTATTATAAAAATAATGACTTTCCTGTATTGCAACTTTTATATCCCAATTCAAAAGGCATTTTTTCATGGGAGGAAAATTGCCCAGATGCTTTTAAATACTTACAACCAATATTAGGACCAGTAAATAAATAAACGATGAACGAGTTTACCATTGGGGTTGAAGAAGAGTTTATGGTGATAGACCCGGTTACCCGGGAGTTGAAATCGCATGAGCAAAAAATTGTGGATGGCGCACAGCGTATTCACGAAGACCAGGTGAAGGCCGAAATGCACCAGGCCGTGGTAGAGGTAGGCACCCACATTTGCCGTAACACCGAGGAGGCTCGTAAAGAGGTGGGTAAATTACGCCTTACCGTGGCCCAGTTAGCCGGTGATATGGGCCTGCGCATTGGCGCCGCTGGTACGCACCCGTTTTCGCAATGGGCACATCAATTAATAACTGAGCACCCAAGGTATGACGAAATTGTAGACGAACTGCAAGATGCCGCACGCTCTAACCTTATCTTCGGGTTGCATGTGCATGTGGGCATCCAGTCGCGCGAAATGGCTATACATATTGCCAACCAGGTACGCTACTTTTTACCGCACGTGTTTGCCATGAGCGCCAATTCACCGTTTTGGGAAGGCCGTAATACGGGTTATAAATCGTTTCGCACCAAGGTGTTCGATAAGTTTCCGCGTACAGGTATCCCTGATGCCTTTAGCAGCATTGAGGAGTATGATAATTACATTAAGCTGCTGGTGAAAACTAATTGTATTGATAATGCCAAAAAGATCTGGTGGGATATTCGCGTACATCCGTTTTACGAAACCATAGAGTTCCGAATTTGCGATTGCCCTATGCTGGTAGACGAAACCATTGCTTTTACCGCCATTTTCCAGGCCCTTTGTGCCAAGCTGTACAAGCTTCGTCAGCAAAACATGAAGTTTATTACCTACCCTCGTGCCCTAATCAACGAAAACAAATGGCGCGCCGCCCGTTATGGTATCGATGGCAAACTGATAGATTTTGGAAAACAGCAGGAAGTAAATACCAGGGCGCTTATTTTAGAGTTATTAGATTTTGTGGATGATGTAGTAGATGATTTAGGTTGCCGCGAGGATCTGAAATACATTCACCAGATACTGGAACACGGCACCGGGGCCGACCGACAGTTAGCCGTTTACAATCAAAAGAACAGTTTGATAGATGTGGTAGATTTCATCACCTCGCAAACATTAAAAGGGATTTGAGCAGATAGATAATGACAGATAAACAGGAAATAAAAGTAGCCATATTAGATCTGTACGACGGAATAGCCAATCAGGGTATGCGTTGCTTTCAGGATATATTAGAGCGTTATAAAACCACTAACGGCTTAAATTTAAGCTACCGGGTTTTTGACGTCCGTAAAAGCAACCATGTGCCGGGTACCGATTTTGATATATACCTATCGAGCGGCGGTCCGGGCAGCCCGATAGATAGTGAAGATACGGACTGGGAAAACAACTATTTTAATTTGATAGACCGGATAGACGAGCACAACCATACAACCGATGGTGCTAAAAAACACGTCTTTTTTGTGTGCCATTCGTTTCAGCTCATGTGCCGGAGAATGCGTTTGGGCGAAGTAAATCTTCGCCGTTCGCCATCATTTGGTCCGCTGCCTGTGCATTTGACTCCCAGTGGTCACCAGGAACCCATTTTTGAAGGCCTGCAAGAACCCTTTTACACGGTCGATTCTCGCTCGTGGCAAGTAGTTAATCCCGATGAGAACCAGTTTAAAGCTACCGGCGCCACGCTGATCGCAATAGAAAAAGAACGCCCGTACATAGATTTGCCCCGCGCACTGATGGCCATTCGTTTCAACCCCTATTTTGTAGGCACCCAATTTCACCCCGAGGCCGATGCCATAGGTATGAAAGCCTATTTAATAACCGACGAAAAGAAGAAAGAAGTAATTGATGAGCACGGTGAGCAAAAGTACTACGACATGATAGAACATCTGGAAGACCCGGACAAGATCATGCATACGCAAAACACCATCATTCCTAACTTTTTAAAGGAGGCAATTTTGAGTTTGCAGTTAATAGATGCAAGAGATTAGTATCGCTCTCGTTCGGCTCCAGCCGAGTGAGCATATTATTCGGTCGCCGGCCGCCGAGCTCTTAGTTTGAGCCTGTAAAGTGTCGGCCCGAGGCCGAGAAATAGTTGCCACTCGGCTGGAGCCGAGCGGCGGCTTTATAGCTTTCATGTCATTACGAGCAATAGCGTGGCAATGACATAGTAGTTTTTTATAACAGAAGTACCACCACCAATGGAACCATCAGCACGCCAAACCTTCAACGCTAACTTCACTACCGAAAAATACGCTCAATTTCTAAAAGAGCTTAACGCCGGTCAGCCTAAAGAAACTGCCTTTCGCTTGGCCGAAACACCTATCTTTTTAACAGCTGGTTTTTGCGACCGCTTGATACAAGCGGGTAACAATATTGTGCAAACTATTTTGCAGCCCGACTTTAAAGAACTTACCGAACGTGCCATTCCTGCTAAATGGCGTGTGCCTAAAGAGAACGATCATCCGCACTGTATTGCGCTCGATTTTGGCGTTTGTAAAGATGAAGCCGGTAACATTGTACCTAAGCTGATAGAGTTGCAGGGCTTTCCATCGCTGTATGCATTTCAGTCCTTATTAGCGGATGTATATCGCAGCGTATATAACATTGATGAAAGCTGGACCGGTTACTATGGCGGCATGGATAAGGCCAGTTATATTGATCTGCTTAAAAAAACCATTCTTGGCCCTTACCAGCCTCACGAGGTGGTTATTATGGATGTGAACGCCACCGAGCAAAAAACAGCAATCGATTTTTTTGTGACCCAACAATACCTGGGTACACCCATAGTTGGGTTAGATGAATTGAAGCAGAAAGGCAACCAGTTGTTTTACGAGGTAAACGGCGAAGAACATTTGATTAAACGTATTTACAACCGGCTGATATTTAATGAAATTGATACTGATGGCAACCCGTTTGACAACCGGGTAGATGTTAGGCAGCCGCTTGATGTAGAGTGGGTATCGCACCCTAACTGGTTTTACCGTATCAGTAAGTTCACTATGCCGTTTTTAAAGGGCGACGCTATCCCCAAAACCTACTTTTTGCATGAATTGGAAAGCATACCCGCCGATTTGGAAAATTATGTTTTAAAACCGCTTTTCTCCTTTGCCGGCCAGGGCGTTATTATTGATGTTACCCCGGCCGATTTAGGAGTCATTACCGATCCCGAAAACTGGATATTGCAGGAAAAGGTTAACTACGAACCCGTGATACAGGCCCCCGATGACGGCGTTAAAGCCGAGATCAGGCTTTTGTATTTATGGCCCGATGGCGATGCCAAGCCAACCATGGCTATTAACCTGGCCCGTTTAAGTCGTGGTAAAATGATTGGCGTGCGGTATAATAAAGATTTTGACTGGGTGGGCGGCACTACGGCGCTGATGCAGCCCCTCCCCAACCCTCCCCGGGAGGGAGGGCTTTAAATAAACAAGCTCATTAAAAATCTCCCCTCCCGGGGGAGATTTAGAGGGGTTACTCCCGGGGAGGGTTGGGAGGGGCTTTTTTTACCTTGTTATTATATAACAATCCCTATTTTTGCGTCATGATTTTTCAAACTATAGCTATTGTATTGCTTTTTGCCGCTGCGGTTTTTTACGTAGGCCGCCTGGTGTACAAAAGCCTGTATGTTAAAAAAGGTTGCGGCTCTAACTGTAAATGCGGGGTCGATTTTTCCGATATAGAACCCGGTAAGCCCCGCGCATAATCTCTGATGGTGTTTGCAATACCACATTTGGCATAAAAGCGTTAGTTTTGCATTGCAGAACTTACTAACCTTTAATGGCCCAAAAACAAATTTTTCAAGCTGATAACCCTAAACGTTGGAATAGTTTTAAATGGCTTAGCCGCCTTTTAGTAGTTTTTTTAATATGCGGTTTAGTAGGCGCTGCCATTACCGTAACATCCAAGCAATACCCCGATCTTCCTAATTTAATACCTACCCAAAAAAAGCTGACCATTGCCGAACTTAACCGGCTTAAACGCACCACCAAATACCGTGATTTTACCATTCAAAAGGCTAAAATAGAGGAAACCAAAAGAGCTTTGCGCTTGCACCAGCTTAAACATCCCAATAACAAATACCGCATTAACGCCGGCTTTTACCATGCCTGGGAGCCACAGGCCTATTACTCGCTGTTAGATCATATTGGCAAACTCGACATGATAGTGAGCGAAGGCTTTGCCATAACACCCGGTAAAGATACCATTACCGTAAGGCTGGATACCGGTTTAACCAATTTGAACAAACGGTATAAAAAACCCATTATTATATCGCTCACCAACTACATTAATAAAAGTAATACCACCGGTGAATTTGACACCATTGATGTAAAACGCATAATTAATAATAAAAAACTACGCACCGGCTTTATTAATAATATTGCTTACAACTTAACCAAATACAATTTACGGGGACTGAACTTAAATTTCGACGATATTAGGGCGCGCAACAAAGCACCTTATAAAGCATTTCAGCAGGAATTATATAACACGCTGCACGCCAGGGGATTTTTAGTAACGCAAAATGTACTGCCCGAAGATGACGAGTTTGACCTGAAGTACCTTCAAAAGGTGAACGATTACCTGTTTATTATGGCCATTGACCAGCACAATGATGGCAGTAACGCAGGCGATGTTTCGCACCAGCATTGGGTAGAAGAGATACTGGATAAGGTTTGCGAGCAGGTGCCGAGCGAAAAGATCATCCTAACGGTGGCAGGCGGCGGGTTCGACTGGCCGGAGAACAACCTTGGGCAATCGGTTGGTTACCAGCAGGCTGTAAGTACCGCGCAAGAACATAAAGCACCTATTACATTCAACCCCGAGTCGGCCAATTTGAGCTTTAGCTATAAAGGCACCGATAGTATTAAACACCAAGTGTACTTTGCCGATGCGGCTACTAATTTTAACATCATCCGTATGGCCGATGATTGGGCTACCGGCGGTGTGGCCTTGTGGCGCTTAGGTTCCGAAGATCCGCGGCTATGGTCGTTCTTTCAAAAGAACCTATCTACCGATTCGTTGCGCAAAACCGGGATAGATATTAAAAAAATGAATACGGTAGGTTTAAATAACCGGATAGATTATGCCGGCGATGGCGAGGTGCTGGACCTGGTATCTGTACCTAAGGTTGGCGAAATTGATGTAAAGTTCGACCCGGTTACCTTTACCTTTACCAATCAAAAATACATTAAGCTACCCACCAAATATGTGATCAGGCGTTACGGTTATGCACCAGGCAAAGTGGTTTTAACATTTGATGACGGCCCCGACCCAAACTACACACCGCGCATACTCGATATTCTGAAAAAAGAAAAAGTACCCGGTTCGTTTTTTGTGGTGGGATCAATGGTGGAAAAACATATCCCTATTTTGCGCCGCATATATGATGAGGGCTACGAAATTGGTAACCATACCTTTTTTCACCCTGATATATCAGAAATTAGTTTGCAGCGTGTAAGCCTGGAACTGAATGCTACCCGTAAGCTTATCGAATCGGTCACCGGGCATAGTACGGTATTGTTTCGTGCACCTTTTAATGCCGATGCGGAGCCCCAAACCCTGGCCGAAATTATCCCGGTAGCGCAAAGCCGTAAAGAAAACTACATCAATATTGGAGAGTTTATTGACCCGCACGATTGGGAACCTGGGGTAACAGCCGACAGTATAGTAGCCCGCACTATTAAACAGGCACAAAACGGATCGATGATATTGCTGCACGATGCCGGTGGCGATAGCCGGGAAGAAACCGTTAAAGCCCTGCCGCGCATTATTCAGTATTTTAAAACCCATACGTACGATGGAGTACACAAATATGAGTTCACCACCATTGCCGATGTACTAAAAACCAGCAAAGATAAACTCATGCCGCCCGTAACCGATGACGCCAACAGCGGGGTTACCGGCACATTTTACGACATGTTTAACACCGGTTTATTTTATGGTAACTGGTTTGTTTTATACCTGTTTTTATCGGCTATATTTTTGGCTGTAGGCCGTATTATTTTAATTGGGATACTGGCTTTAAGGCAGTTTTCGCTCGATAAAAAAGCACCCGATCATGAGGTAAACATGAGCACCCTGCCGCCCGTAAGCATCATTGTGCCTGCTTACAATGAGGAGGTAACGGCCATGAACACCATTCAAAGTTTATTAAAACTGGAGTACCCGCAAATGGAGATCCTGTTTATAGACGATGGATCGAAAGACAAAACTTTTGAAGTAGTTAACTCAGCCTACCAAAACCACCCACTGGTAAAGGTGCTCACCAAGCCAAACGGAGGCAAGGCATCGGCCTTAAACTTCGGTATTGCGCAAGCCAAACACGATTTTGTGGTATGTATTGATGCTGATACTCTACTAAAAGATGATGCCATTATACACATGATGGCTTACTTTACCGACCAGGAAATTGGTGCCGTAGCCGGTACCGTTAAGGTAGGTAACGAAACTAATATCATTACCCGCTGGCAATCTATCGAGTACATTACCGCCCAAAACATGGACCGCCGGGCATTTGATCTCATCAACAGTATCACCGTGGTTCCGGGTGCTATTGGTGCTTTTCGTAAAGAAGCCATATTTAAAGCTGGGGGTTTCACTACCGATACCCTGGCCGAGGATTGCGACCTTACCATGCGCATATTAAAGCAAGGCTACGTGGTACGTAACGCCGGTGAAGCCATTGCCTACACGGAGGCTCCCGAAACTATAGAGATGCTGCTTAAACAGCGCTTTAGATGGAGTTTTGGCGTAATGCAAAGCTTCTGGAAAAACCGCGACGCGCTGTTTAACCGCAAGTATAAGTTTTTTGGGATGGTAGGTATGCCTAATATCCTGGTTTTTCAAATTGTACTGCCATTGTTTTCGCCCCTGGCCGATTTGATGATGATAGCAGGTTTCTTTAGCGATCACCCCGAAAAGATCTTTGCCTTTTACCTGGCCTTTATCTTTATTGATTTGTTGGTAGCCATTATAGCCTTCAAAATGGAAAAAGAGGATTATAAAAAGCTGATCTATATTATTCCGCAGCGCTTTGTATGGCGACAGTTGATGTACTATATCCTGTTTAAATCGTTACGCAGGGCGGTGAAAGGCCAGCATAGCGGCTGGGGTAATTTGAAACGTACGGGCAGCGTAAAAATGGAAGATCAAAGGCAGAGCAACTAAAACAACAGACTTATGAAGATACTCAGCTTTATTATTGTCCTGCTATCAGCCTTTATGGCAAAGGATCATGCGGTGCACCTACCGATAGTAAACGCAATTACCAGGCATACAGACACCAGTAATTTATTCACTGGTAATTTCACCGACGATTACGGCATCAAATATACCATAACCGATACTTTATGGATCCAGCATCCACGCACCCGCTTCCACATTATCAAGTGGAACAAAAAAGAGCAATACCTTATTGCCCGCAACGATGTCAAAAACCCAGGCGAAGGCGGATTATACACCCGTATAGATCTGATGCAGTTCAACGGTATGGCACCCTGGTTTTGGGGCTATTGCCTAACCGTGTACGATGCCAAAACCGATGCCGCCGCCGAGGCCGTAGCCATTGCCGACCGCAAAAATCCACGAAAGGGTTGTAATGGTTACCCGTTTTCGAGAATGAAGGTAAGCCCTCCGAGCCCTATTCAGTAGGGAGGGCTTAATTAATAACATTTTTTAAGGTCTCCCCTCCCGGGGGAGATTTAGAAGGGGTTCTTCTCAATTAAACAAACCGCGTAAGCTACCACACCTTCTTTACGGCCTATAAAGCCCATTTGCTCGTTGGTGGTGGCTTTAATAGAAATATCTTCTTCACTAATACCTGCTGCCTGGGCAATATGCGCTTTCATGGCCGGTATATGTGGGTTTATTTTAGGTGCTTCTAAACAGATCATGGCATCGATGTTGCCTATGCTCCAGCCTTTTTCTTTAAGGAGTTCTACCACATGCTCCAGCAAGATGAGGCTGCTGATACCGCGCCAGCGTTCGTCGGTGTTAGAAAAATGATAGCCGATGTCGCGCAGGTTGGCCGCGCCTAATAAGCCATCGCAAATGGCATGTACTATTACATCGGCATCCGAATGGCCAAAGACCCCGGCATGGTGCGGCAGGGTTACACCGCCCATTACAAACGGATGGCCTTCTTTTAGTTGGTGCACATCAAACCCAAACCCTACGCGTAGCTTGCTCATCATTATTTACCGCCAAAGTTAGCACTTACCGTAAAACGCAAGGTATTAGCCAGCGGACTTTTTTGCTGGGTAGCTAATAAGTAAGCCAAATCGAGGTTAAAAATATCGTACTTAAAGCCTGCACCCAGGGTGGCGTACTGGCGGTTACCCTTGGATGGGTTTTCGTAAAAGTACCCGGCTCTTAAAAAAAACTGCTTGTTATAGCCATATTCGGCACCGGCGGCATAGCTTATTTCCTTCAGTTCTTCTTTAAAACCGCCGGGGGCATCGGCAAAGGAGCCAAAAATACCGGCAGGTATAGAGCGGTCGTCATCGTAACCACTCACCACATTGCCGTTGGCATCGCGTATAGGTGGTGTAGGGGCCATCAGTTTATTCAAATCGAGCGTTAGTGTAAACTGGCTGGAATTGTCCAGGTACCAGGTATCGGCAGCGCCTATCCTGAAATTAGCCGGTAAAAAATATTGCTGCCCGTTACTGGCAAAGCTCATTTTAGTGCCTAAGTTAGAAAAATTTGCCCCGAACGACATTTGTGCGTCTTTACCGAACTGGCGTGTAGGGATCGTGTAATAGGCAGATACATCGGCCGCAATGGCATTGCCCGATTTGGTTTGCTGACCGTTTACTACCGCGCCGTTGGTTAAGCCCGAGTGAATATAACGGGCGGTTAAACCCAATGAAAAGTTTTGACCGAACTTACGGGCAAATGAACCGTCGATAGAAAATTCATTTGGGCTGTAAGTACCCTGGTCGTTTTGCCCTCCATCAATTAACTGAATATTCCCCAGGTTAAAGTAACGCATTGAAAGGCCTATTGTATTCCGCTCGTCCAGCTTGCGGGCATAACTTAAATAAGCCAGGTTAATGCCCGATACCAGGTTGCGCAACCACGGACTGTATGATAAGGAAGCATTATCCTGTCCCTCAATAAAGGCCAGTTTAGATGGGTTCCAGTAATTGGCGTTCACATCGGGTGCAAGGGCCACCCCGGCATCGCCCATTGCTCCCGAGCGCGAATCGGGCGATATGGTTAGGAAAGGTACCGCCGTAACTATTCCGTTATTAGTACTGCCATTGGTATTAGTACCGGTATTACCTACGGTACCCTGCGCCAATAGCATACTCGGCAGCATGTAACATACCCCAATAATAGCACAAAACTTAAAAATTTTCATTATTACAAATTAGCTGTAAATTTTCTTAAAAAACTACGGATAATTACATATAACTATTATAAAGTACTAAAATTAAGTTATTACCGCTCTAATTTTATTTTTGTGTAACCAAACAGTTTTATTAAACGTAAAAAAGCCTGATTTAAAACCTAATGTTTATCACTTTGAAATAATACCTTTAACAGGAATTTCGTAGTTTTACTTTCTAATTTTTTAAAGAACATGATTAAGCATTTTACTAAATCTGCTTTACTATTAGGTTGTGTGGGATTGATGCTTGGCAGTTGCAGTAAACCAATGCGGTCGCAAAAAACCGGTATTGTTTACAATAACAAATACAATGGCGGTTACATGCGTTTCCAAAAAACCCACCCTGCCCCCGGCCCAGGCCTGGTAGCTATTGAGGGCGGTACTTTTGTGTTGGGTGGAAGCGCCGATCAAGACGTTACTTACGATTATAATAATACCCGTCGCAGGGTTACCATAGGCTCGTTTTATATGGATGAAACTGAGGTATCTAACCAGGATTGGCTCGAATACCTGCATTACCTGAGCATTCATTACACCGGCGACAGGGAGCTATATTACAATGCCATGCCCGATACCCTGGTATGGCGTCGCCCCTTATCGTACAATGAGCCTTATGTAGATAATTATTTGAGGCATCCGGCCTTTCAGGATTACCCGGTTGTAGGTGTAACCTGGGAACAGATTCAGGATTACTGTACCTTCCGTACCAACCAGAGCAACGAAAACTTGCTGCGCGAATCGGGCAAGCTGGCCGCCTGGAAAGATATGAATGGCGCAACACCGGGCGCAGCCCCTGCCGTAGCTGGCACCAAAGAAGCATTTGATACCGATATTTATTTGAATGGCCAATATAAAGGCCAGGGCCTCGACGGTAAAAAAATGATGGCCGACCTGAACCCCAACGCCAAACCCGGCGCTAACGGTAAGGCAACCCGTACTGTGCGCATGGAAGACGGTATATTAAAACCGGCTTACCGCCTGCCTACCGAGGCCGAGTGGGAATATGCCGCCTTAGGTTTAGCAGGCAATACCGAGTTTGAAAACATTGAAGACGGTAAAATTTACCCATGGAACGGCATGGGCGTACGCTCGCCTAAAAAACGTACCCGTGGTATGATACTGGCCAACTTTAAACGTGGCGCAGGTGACAACATGGGTGTGGGCGGATCATTAAATGATAAGGCCGATATTACCGCTCCTGTACGTTCGTACGAACCTAACGATTTTGGCTTGTATAACATGGCTGGCAACGTAAACGAGTGGACCAGCGACGTTTACCGCCAAATGAGCTTTGAAGATGTAGAAGATTTTAACCCTTACCGTGGCAACGAGTACACCAATAAACGTTTGGCCGATCCTGAAAAAGGAATTTACGCTAAAGACAAATATGGCCGCCCCATTAAAGATGCAGCCAAATCAAACAAGAAACTGCCCTGGAACGAGTTTATAGCGCAGCAGCAAGGACAAAAAGCCGCTCCTGCAACTACTATTGCACCGCCAGCTGGTGTACCCACAGGTGCAGCCACCGCAGCATTAAGCGGTAAGCCATTTAATGCCGATCAAAGAGGTTTTGCCGATTCTACCGACAATAGCCTGTATGGCATAACCACCCTGGTTAATGACCACTCAAAGGTTTACAAAGGCGGGTCATGGAACGATAGGGCTATGTGGATGAACCCGGCAACCCGCCGTTTTATGGACCAAGGTGAGGCGAGTGCCGAGGTAGGTTTCCGCTGTGCCATGAGCATGGTAGGCGCACCCGAAATTAACCCTAACGGAAAATCACATTTCAGTGTGAAGAAGCCGAAGAATTATTCGCCTAAGAAATAAAAGATTTTAAGTTATTGAAAGAGCCGGCTATTTGATAGTCGGCTTTTTTGTGTTTTTATTAAACCACTGAAAAATTTACAAATTTTTGTAAAACAATCCCTTGCAGGTTAATAATCAATTATTAAATGCGCTCTTTATCCAACGCAATCAGGTCAATAAAAGCCATATCCTTTAACACCCTTAATTCGCTCCTGTAGGAAAAGGAATCATAGTATTGAGTTTGGTAGGTTAAATCATAAACCTTAACATGCTTCTTTTCGTTCGCTCCCCATTCCATGTGAATATCATCCTCGATGATGGGCAGATCAAATGTTTGGATACGGTTCAGAAATTTTTTAAAGTACTGCATAGGTGGGCAGATTTATACTGCAAATTTAACAATTATATATTCACCGTAAAAAAACGCAACTTAATCACACACTCTAAATGCAGCTAATGAACGTTAGTTACTAATCAGGATTTATATCGCCAAGCGTTCGTTTATTAATAATGACAAAACTTTTATAACGTAAGCTAAATAATATTATCTTGAAGGCTATCAGAAATATATACTAATATAATCCACCTAAATCAAATCATGGAAACTTTAACAATGAGTTTAAACTCTATAAGACACATAGAGCATTCGAAAATAGAAATCCCATTAGAAAGCGGCGTGTATGCTTTTGTTGGGAATAATGGATGTGGAAAAAGCACAATACTTGGCTTTAGCTCAATTAATCTCAAGGTATCATTTAAGCATTCTAAAGAAAGAAGATTACGATTCTTCCTCTTCAATTGAATTTGAATATAATGGAAAAATCGACAAATGGACTGAAAAAGATGGTTGGTGGTCGTCAAACATCTTCCCCAATAGCATAAGTTTTAATGGTTTGTATGAAGAAAGCTTGTTTTATGGTACCAGGTTTAACGATTCGAGAGCCATTGATAACCTTTTAGCAACTGGTAAAATTCAACAAAAGGATATTGTAGATTCAGATCTTTACATAAAGGAAAAGTTAAGCTACATCTTACATGGTGATTATTCTCATTATACAAATCTTAAACGCATAAGAAATAAATATATCACTGAAAAATTAGGCTTGTCTAATTCTCCGTATTTCAATAGCGTGAAGGCCACTTTAATAAGTCAATACCGAATGAGTTCGGGCGAATGTCTACTTATCTCTCTACTACATTTCGTATATAATTCAATAGTAAGAAAATCATTACCGCCGAATAAAAAAATTCTTGTCTTGATCGACGAAATTGAATTAGCGCTTCATCCAATTGCGGTAAGCAGATTACTTGATTTACTGAAAGAGTTAATAAAAGACAGTGCAAACTTAGTTGTTATTTTAACCACGCACTCTCCCGAGGTAATAAGAAAAATTAAGCCAAGTAATCTGTATAAGGTGACTAATAATAGCGGACAATTAATAATTGAATCAAATTGTTATCCCAGTTATTTAATAAGGGATGTTTACAGCCATGATGGGTTTGATTATTTATTGCTTGTGGAAGATATATTAACACGTACAGTGGTAGAGAAAATTTTAAATCAGGAGCATTTAAAGAATAGCAAATTAATACATATTGTACCTGTCGGTGGATGGACAAACGTTTTAAATTTACATCGAGAGTTACTAATGTGGAACGTTTTGGGTTTGGGAAAACAGATTGTTAGCATTTTGGATGGAGATATTGTTGATTTAGTAAATGAGGAATATAAAGATTTAAGAAAGTTGTTTTTGCCAATTAAAAGTGTGGAAAAATATTTATATGACGTAATCATATAAAAGCCTAATCATAAGATTAAAAAATTTCTAAATGATAAATACTTTACCATAAATTCTTTGAATACGCTGTTACAGGAGCATGCTGTTAAATATCCAATAATTCCAGAGAACCCAGATAAGAAGTTTTATTTCTGATTGAAAAAGGATTTAGAAAAGAGAGGCATTACCGAACAACAGTTTGTGACTAATCTTTCGGACGATTTGCTTGACAATGTGGAGTTTACTAGGTTTAAAACGTCGTTAGGCAAAATGCTCGAGAGTTATAAAAACTAACCAAAAAGCTATTACGTCGATGAGCTTTTTAAACAAAGAGGGGGTGTTATCGGCGTGAAAACGAGTTTTCACAAAAAGAAAGTGGTGATTATTGTTTTGTCGCTTTTTCTGCAAATTCCCTGCAAATAAAAAAACCCCACTCGCCAGAGTGGGGTTAAATCATTGATTTTGAGGCTCCTGAGGCTGGGCTCGAACCAGCGACCCTCTGATTAACAGTCAGATGCTCTAACCAGCTGAGCTACTCAGGAGTGTTTTCCGTTTTGGAGTGGTGCAAAAGTATAATTTATCGCTTAATTTCACAATATTTGCAGCAAAATATTTTTAAATAATTTCGCATGAGTTTATTAGTGATTGGTACTGTGGCATTTGACGCTATTGAAACACCCTTTGGTAAAACCGATAAAATTGTTGGAGGGGCTGCAACATACGCAAGTTTGGCCGCTTCGTACTTTTATAACAACGTTAAAATAGTAGCTGTAGTGGGCGACGACTTCCCTCAAAGTGAAATTGCCGACTTTAACCAGCATCATATTAATACCGAAGGCTTACAGATTAAGCAAGGCGAAAAATCTTTTTTTTGGAGCGGACGCTATCATAATGATATGAATAGCCGCGATACATTGGCAACCGAACTAAACGTATTAGCCAATTTTGACCCTATTATTCCTGAGAGCTACCAGGACTGCGAATACCTGATGCTGGGCAATTTAACACCACAAGTACAGCAAACGGTAATTGAACGCCTTAAAAACCGCCCTAAGCTCATTGTAATGGACACTATGAACTTCTGGATGGATATCGCTATGAACGATCTGCTGGAAACCATTAAGCTGGTGGATGTAGTAACCATTAATGATGAGGAAGCACGTCAGTTAAGTGGCGAGTATTCTTTGGTGAAGGCGGCGCGTAAAATTTTAGGTATGGGTCCCAAATACCTGATCATTAAAAAAGGAGAACATGGTGCGTTACTGTTCCACGAGGATAAAGTGTTTTCGGCACCTGCATTGCCATTGGCCGAGGTTTTTGATCCAACAGGTGCTGGTGATACCTTTGCAGGCGGCTTTATTGGCTACCTGGCCAAAGTAGGTACGGTTAACTTTAATAATATGAAAAACGCAATCATCTTTGGTTCGGCACTGGCCTCTTTTTGTGTAGAAAGGTTTGGTACCGAAAAAATCAGAAATTTAAGTCAGGACGAAGTTTCTGAGCGCGTACAGCAATTCATTAGTTTGGCCCAGTTCGAAATAGAACTTTAAGCTTTGCGTAAAAGCGCCTTTGCATTTGGGTTTGCAAAGGCGCTTTTGCTTATTTCAATAATCCAACCGCACTAAAGCGCTCAAAAACATCTTCGGTGTGAGGCGCTTCCGATATTTCTTCGGTTAAGTCCTGCCCTGCCCAATGTTCATAATGCTTGCCATTTACCCATAAACGGCTATCGGTCACGTCATAAATAATTCCAAAATAGGCTACCCAAATTTCGGGTTTATCCTGCCCGTTGCGTAAAGCCAATTGTGAACGGGTATAGGATGGTAAACCATTCATAAATTCGCAGTTTTATGTTTGTTTCTAAAGTATTCGAAAAAGCCCACGTTCATCACTAATAGGGCCATCGAGTAAAAATGATCTTCCAGGGGTATGGTTCCTATTCGTTTGCCTATGTTTTCGGCATTGTTATACAAAACTACAGGGATGCTCGTTAAAATGCCATTCACAATATAAAACGGTAATAGCGATACCGCGTAAGCCATATAAAAGCGGTTAAGCCATTGTGCTTTAAAACCGTATTGTAATATTAAAATAAGTGCCAGCAGCAAGCCAAAAGTAACCAGCGTATATATCCTGTTGTGGTACATCGCGAGCATTAATAAACTCAGGATAATAATCAAGTTAGAAATCCACTCGTTTACCCGGTGCGGTATATGCCAGTTTACATAGTAGTTTAAGCAGGCGTAAATAAAAATACAGGAGAAAGGTACCGTTAAAAAAAACAGGATCTCTTCGAGCGGAAGCTCAAAAAATTTGATGCCGGTAATATAAGTAGGATTAAATGACCATACGCCTTTTATGGTAAACAGTACATCCCAAAACAAGAACATAATCCCTGTAATGAGCAAACCAGGCCAAATAAACTTCCAGCTTTTATAAAAAGCCACCCGCTTATCGAACGAGAGCATAACCGGAAACACTATGGTTAAAAAATTGATGAGCAGGTAGGTGTATTTCACTTTAAAGTGGCTAACTGTTTGTGAAGTTTCTCGTTTTCCTGGGCCGTGCAGCGTTTGGAATCAAGCAGAAATTTGATAATAGTTAATACTACTTCATGATCGGCCGTGGTATAGTGCTTTCTATCCAACTGCTTAATCATCTCTTCACGGTCGGTTACCAAATGCTTGTTATACCCTAAAAAACCAGGAACATTGTGCTCTATCGAAAATCGCATAAATCTAATCTCCATATTATCAGGTTCACGGTTTACGGCTACTTGCAGCGTATTTTCGGCATCGTTTAAGTATTTTACTTTATAATAAGGGTTCCAGGCATGCTTGGCTTTCAGTGCTAGCACTACACCTAAATAGCAAACATTAATAGGTGATTTGTTTTGTGCAGCAGTAAGGGCGGTGTATAAAGAATCGGTCAAGCTTCGCTTTTCGAGTGCTATCAATAACTGCTTGCGTAGTACTTTAGGTCCCGGTATATCGGCTTTTACATAATTTACAAATCCTGTCAGGAGGCAGAACAATACTAATATAAAGGAACTTAACTTCATTAAATCACTTTTAACTTTTGATGCAAAATAGCTTTGAAATATAAGGCCATTTTTCGAGTATCGGAAACCCGGATGCGTTTTTGCATGATCACATTAGCCGGGGTTTTGCTAATTTTTTTAAATAACTGACGATAATAGATGTATGCAATGTAAACACCTAAACGTGTGCCGCGTGGTAATAGTTTAATACCCTGAAAGGCATCGTCAAAATCTTTCCCTATATCGGCTTCAATGTCCTGCTTATCCTGTTCACTAAATCTATTAAAGTCAATAGATGGAAAATAGGTACGTCCGCGTTCTTCAAAGTCCGATTTCACATCCCGCAAAAAGTTGATCTTTTGAAAGGCTGCACCCAGGCTACGGGCCATAGGTACCAATTGCTGGTACAATTTTTCACTGTTCTCGCAAAATACCCGCAGGCACATGAGGCCTACTACTTCGGCCGAACCATAAATATATTTTTCGTATCCCGCTTTGTCGTAAGCCGTTTTATCCAGGTCCATCTCCATGGAATGCAAAAAGGCCTCTATTAACTCGTCTTCAATTTTATAATGATTTACAACCTGCTGGAAGGATTGCAATACCGGGTTTAAACTGATCCCCTTACGAATAGCCACAAAGGTTTGCGCGCTGAAATCTGTTATAAGTGCCTGTTTATCAAAGTCGTGAAAGGTATCTACAATTTCATCGGCGTAGCGTACAAAACCGTAAATGGCATATATGGGGTAGCGAAAACGCTTATCGAACGCCATGATACCTTTACTGAATGAAGTGCTGTATTTAGTGGTGATCACTTTACTGCATTCAAAGCAGGTTTCATCAAATAAATTCATCGGTTAGTGCAATTTTATACCAAAAGTACACATAAAAGACCATTATTGTTTAGTGAACCTGCCAAACATTTACTTAATTTGCCGTCGTAAACACCGCATGGATAAACAACAGGTTATTATTATTGGGGCAGGCTTTGCCGGTTTGGCAGCCGCAACGGTATTGGCTAAAGCAGGCTATCAGGTTACTGTTCTCGAAAAAAACGACCAGCCCGGCGGCCGTGCCCGCATTTGGGAAAAGGATGGCTTCACCTTTGATATGGGCCCGAGCTGGTACTGGATGCCCGATGTATTTGAAAACTACTTTGCACTGTTTGGGAAACAAGCGGCTGATTTTTATAACCTAACCCGTTTAGATCCCGGCTACCGGGTGTATTATGGTAAAAACGACACGCTGGATGTTCCTGCCAATTTAAACGCACTCAAAGCCCTATTTGAACAAATTGAGCCCGGCAGCAGCAAAGGATTACAGGAGTTTTTGGATCAGGCCGAATATAAATACCGCGTGGGCATGCGCGAATATGTGTTTAAGCCTTCACACTCGGTTACAGAGTATATGAGTTTGAACTTGCTCAAAAAAAGTTTGGGCATACAATTGCTCACCAGCATGAGCAAGCATGTAAGGCAGTATTTTAAAAACCCTAAGCTGATTAAGCTGCTGGAATTCCCGGTTTTATTCTTAGGAGCTACGCCGCAAAACACGCCGGCTATGTACAGTATGATGAATTATGCCGACCTGGTATTAGGCACCTGGTATCCGCAGGGTGGTATGCACCAAATTGTTAAGGCCATGGTACAGGTAGCTGAAGGTTATGGGGTTGATGTTCAACTGAATACCGAAGCGACTAAGATAAATATCCAAAACAAAACGGTTACAGATATCCAAACTAATAAAGGAGTTTTTAAAGCTGATTTCATTATTGCCGGTGCTGATTATGAGCATGTTGACCAGCATTTGATTGACGAGGACCATCAGAACTATACCCCAAAATATTGGGACACCCGCACCATGTCACCATCAAGTTTGTTGTATTATGTGGGGGTGAATAAGCGGGTGAATAACATTGAGCATCATAACCTCTTTTTTGATGAGGATTTTGAGTTGCATGCCAAAGAAATTTATACCGAGCCTGCCTGGCCAACCAAGCCTTTATTTTACGTATCATGTACCTCAAAATCAGACGATAGTGTTGCGCCCGAGGGTTGCGAAAACCTCTTCTTTTTAATGCCGCTGGCACCGGGTTTACATGATGACGAAGCCCTGCGCGAAAAGTATTTTAACATCATGCTCGACCGCTTTGAAAGCGTTACCGGTGAGCCCATCCGCGACCATATTGTGCTGAAACGTAGCTATGCCATGAACGATTTTAAGGCCGATTATCACTCCTTTAAAGGAAATGCTTATGGACTGGCCAATACCCTCTCGCAAACGGCATTTTTTAAGCCGGCTATGCGGGCCAAAAAAATAGATAATATGCTATATACCGGCCAATTAACCGTGCCCGGACCAGGGGTTCCACCGGCGTTAATATCGGGGCAGGTAGCGGCTCAAGAGGCTATTAAACTGCTTCGAAAACAGGTTCGAAAAAATTCATAAAAGTTCAAATAATTACATAAAGTTAGATTTTTCTTCATTTTATGCAGATTTTTGTGTGATGGGTGAAACGCTGAAAATGCCGAGTGGCTTGCTTTATAAAATTGTAACTACTTAACAAATCAAACACTAAGCAATCAACTTTTTTTGCGTTAAGGATTGCAGCGGATACCGGCCCGTGGCTAAGGCTCGTGCAGTATAAGCGGAAAGCCTGACCCGCAGGGTAACGCCTTTGGAGGAAGTTTTTAGATGGGAGTTATTAAGAAATAATTCTTAAACGCTATTAGGCGTGCAATAGTAAGGCTATCACATTTAGTCCTAAGCATAGGTAACCGATCAGTCGGGCGCGTTTATAAAGCACTATAGCCTTCACCACTTCCTTTTCTACCACCTTGTTATTCTTGCCGTCCATAATGATAAGCTGACGGGTGTTAATGCTGCCTGTCCATAGTTCGAGCAGGCCCCAGGTGGAGAGTTGCCTGAATTTCATGATCACCAGGTTGGCTTTTGTTAACAGGCCAATAGCTAATACACCAGTTGTAATGGCTACGATCTGGATTATTAGTGTTAGTGTGCCCATAATTTGGGTACAAAGTAAATAATTAAAATGCTTATCTAACTTAATTATCCAACATTGTCATTGCAAACGGTAGTGAGAAATCTTGTTCAATTGCAAAGTGAGTTATATATCTGTTCAAACAAGTTTTCTCACTATCGTTCGAATTAACAGCATTTTAAATTTATAGACGGATAACCAAAAAAAACGGATTCTGAAATCATCAGAACCCGTTTTTATATCTATTGAGTTTAATTAAACAAATTATTCTTCTTCGGCAAACATTGGTTTTTTAACCCCATTATCATAAGCTTTCAGGTTTTTCTTCAGCAACTTGCGTGCTACGTGGATGCGTGTTTTAACCGTACCGATTGGGATAGTCAAGTGATCGGCAATTTCGTGATATTTATGACCCTCGAAGTACATGGTGAAGGGTACGTAATAATCTTCGGGTAAGCGGTCTAAAGCACGGCGGATATCGTCCATTATAAATTTAGATTCGCCCTGATTTTTAGTTGAACTGAATACTAAGTTAGCTGAAGAAATTTCTTCTGATTTAGTAACGAACGTACTCATTTTCACAAAGCGACGGTAGTTATTAATAAAAGTGTTTTTCATGATGGTATATAACCATCCTTTTAAGTTGGTGCCTTCTTTAAACTTGTTGTAGTAAGTTATAGCCTTCAACATTGTATCCTGAACAAGGTCGTTAGCATCGTCTGCGTCATGAGTGAAGTGCAGTGCGTATGAACGTAGTGAACTGGCTTGGCGCAATACCATGGTGTTAAACTCAATCTTTGTCATTCTGTTATCAGTTAAAGTTTTGTATTGATACCTTGGCAAACATGATACCGTTTTGTGCCAAACCTGAAACTTTAATGACAATTATCACTATAACCGATTGCCAATCGGTATAAAAACACTGTTTTTTAAAACAAAATAGCACTTGTTAATATTCTGTAGTTCAGTAATTTAATATTGATTAAACATTAAGATAATAAATTAACTATAAAAATATAAATAGTGTCGTGAGGTTTGAATACAATACCCTACGTATTGTTCACATTTTTGGATTATACAGCTAAAGTGTAGGTATTACCTGATAATATTCACTTCCCGCTCGAGTGTTACACCAAATTTAGTGTACACACTGTCTATGATTTGCGACGACAGGTCATAAATTTCCTGTCCGGTGGCCCCGCCATGGTTTACCAGTACTAATGCCTGGTTTTTCCAGGTACCTGTGCGGCCTACGGTTTTACCTTTCCAGCCACATTGTTCAATTAACCAGCCTGCTGCTAATTTAATAAACCCTTCTCCCGCCGGATAGTTTGAAATAGCCAGATAATCTTTAACAATACCTTCAAATTGCGCAGCTGCAATCACCGGGTTTTTAAAAAAGCTCCCTGAATTACCAATGGTAGACGGATCGGGCAGTTTAGATACCCTAATGGCCGATACCACTTGTGATACATCTTTAATAGTAGGCGCACTAATGCCACGACTGTTTAACTCCTGCTCAATGGCCCCGTAGCTTAAATTCAACTTAGGCCTGGCCGATAGCCTGAATTTAACCGAGGTAATAATATACTGCCCCTTTAAAGCCGATTTAAAAACACTTTCGCGGTAACCAAACTTGCAACCGTCTTTATTAAAGATCTTAATTTGCCCGGTTGCTATTTCAAACGCGTGGCAACTTTCAAATACATCTTTCAGTTCTACACCATAAGCGCCAATATTTTGTATAGGCGATGCTCCTACCGAACCCGGAATTAGACTCAGGTTTTCCATGCCGGCAAAATTATGGTCCACACAGTAGTTCACCAGGTCATTCCATACCTCGCCGGCACCAGCTTCCACAAATACGGTATCGTGGTTAATGCGATGCTCAATACCGCGAATGTTCATGCGGATCACCAATCCGCTAAAATCTGTCACCAATAACAGGTTGCTGCCGCCGCCTAAAATTAACCGTTCAGTTTTATGCCATTGCGGGTCTATAAACAGTTCGGCCAGTTCTTCTTCCCTGCTAATCTCTACAAAGTACCGGGCTTTGGCCTCAATACCAAACGTGTTAAAATTTTTAAGTGAAACGTTTTCTTCGATCTGTAGCATGGGGATATTCAGTTCTGATAGTGGAGTGCAAATTTCGGAATTTTATTTTACCTATACATATATGTATATTTGAATATGGCACAGCAGGTAGATTTTACAGCCTTTATTGAAATAGACCCCGAAATACGTTTTAGGCGGCCGGTTATTAAAGGTACACGTATAACCGTATACGATATTTTGGGATGGCTTGCGGCTGGTCAGTCGCATCAGGAAATTTTAGAAGATTTTCCGCAACTGGCTGATGAACATATACTGGCATGCTTAGCTTATGCTGCCAATAAAGAAAGAAAATTAAAAGTCAGCTAAAATGCGACTGCTTATTGATGAAAATATTTCATGGCGATTAAAGCGATCTTTACCCCAATGGGATATACTTCCAGCTAACGAAATAATAAGTACAAGCAAAATTACTAACACCACTATTTGGCAATACGCTAAAACAAATAATTATACCATCTTAACTTTTGATGAAGATTTTTGTGGAATTGCACAATCTCAATAGCTATCCGCCCAAAATTATTTGGTTAAGAATGGGTAATGTGACCACACAGGGAATTGCGCAACGTTTAGTTCAATTGCAAACAACTCTTATTAGTTTTATTGAGGATAGTTATTCAGGCGTACTGGAAATTTATTAATTATTGATAGGTGATATTTCGATATTGCTTGAGTAACTAATTGGTAAAACAAACAGTTTCTACCGCTTAAAATACTTCTTACTCGCTACCAGCAATCCAAACTCTTCCGATGGATTTTTCTCCGTGGACTTATGATGAATCTTATGCGCCCTGCGGATGCTGAGCAAATACTTATTGGTGGTTTTAAACGATTTGAAACGGTTGTGGATAAACCAATCGTGAAAAATAAAGTAAATGAAACCATACACGCTGATTCCCACGCCTATCCAAAAGCCGTAATTCAGCGTTGCATGTCCCTGCCACATCAGCCACATCGATAAAGCTGCAAACCCCAAACTAAACACATCATTCAGCTCCAACCAGCCGTGCCGTTCCTGGTGATGGGTTTTGTGGATAAACCATAGCGGCCCATGAAACAGGTATTTATGTATAAACCAGGAAAAAGCTTCCATGGTAGCGATGGTAAGTAAAAGAATAGTGATGCTTATTAATACATTCATTGTATCAAATATCAACAAAGTTTGAATGATTTTGTGCTAAGTGCTTCATTTTAGGACAGTGCGTTTGAACTTTGGCTTTGTGCAGATACACTTACTTCGTCTGCTCTTGACCGCGAGAGGCCCATTACTTTTGTCATAGCCACAAAAGTAACAAAAAGGCCTATCTATAGCGATCCCTGCCCTCACACAAGCTATACTCCCGGCCGGGCGCTATGGATGCGCTTTTTTTAGCTTGCCTGGACCGGAATTTGCTGAATTAAATAATTTACAGAATTTTTGTAAATCTGAAACTATAGCCGAAAACTTGTTTTCCAAACCTACGTCGGCCGGAGGCCGAATAATAGTTGCCACTCGGCTGGAGCCGAGCGGCGGCGGGGAAAGCAACCGCTACTGTTAAAAGAAGCGTGGGCATTGATGGCACCCGGCCGGGAGCTGGCCTTGTGTGCAAAGGCAGGGATTGCCATCAATAGGCCTTTTTGGTTCTTTTGTGGCTATGACAAAAGAACTGGCCTCTCCGGCCAAGAGGAGACGAAGGAAGTTAATTAGCACTAACCCAACTTCAAAACGCAATACAATGTTACTTCAACATGATCTCTTACTAACGTTCGAGATGACAAAGTGATTTAAAGGTACTAAACCAAAAAAGTTGCAAGATCAACGACCTTGCAACTTTCTATATTAATTAACTGAGTAACTCAGTAACCAATTATTAAATATGAATCGCCCTATTCTCGGTAGCAGCTAAACAAGCTTCGCGGATGGCTTCGGTATAAGTAGGGTGAGCGTGGCTCATACGGGTTACATCCTCGGCACTGGCACGGAACTCCATGGCAACCACACCCTCGGCAATCATATCGGCCGCACGCGGACCAATCATGTGCATGCCTAAAATTTCGTCGGTTGTGGCATCGGCCAGTACTTTTACAAAACCGTCAATATCCATACTGGCGCGCGCGCGGCCACTGGCTTTAAACGGGAACGATCCTGATTTGTATTTAACACCTTTTTCTTTCAGCTGCTCTTCGGTTTGGCCAACGCTGGCCACTTCTGGCCAGGTATAAACCACACCCGGTATCAGGTTATAATTAATGTGCGGTTTTTGTCCGGCTATTAATTCGGCTACAAACGTACCTTCATCTTCGGCCTTGTGAGCCAGCATAGCGCCACGTATTACATCGCCAATGGCATAAACACCTTTAACGCTGGTTTCCAGGTGCTCGTCTACCGTAATTTTTCTGCCGCGTTCTTCCACAGTAATACCAATATTTTCTAAGCCTAAGGCTTCGGTATATGCTACCCTACCTACGGCTACCAGGCAGTAATCGCCTTTTAATTCTTTCTTTTCGCCTTTTGGGGTATCAAAAGTTACGGTTACCTCTTCGCCGGCTACGGTTGCACCGGTTACTTTGTGTCCCAGGTAAAACTCCATTCCCTGTTTTTGCAATACCTTTTGTAATTCCTTACCCAGGCTTTTATCCATTGTAGGTATAATAGAATCCATAAACTCTATCACCGATACCTTGGCACCTAAACGGGCATATACCGAACCTAACTCCAGGCCAATAACACCGCCGCCAATTAACACCAGGTGTTTAGGAACTTCGGGCAGTTTAAGCGCCTCTGTTGAGGTAATGATGCGTTTTTTATCGACAGGTAAAAACGGAAGGCTCGATGGTTTTGAACCTGTGGCAATAATTACGTTTTTGCCGGTAATGGTTTCTTCGGTACCATCTTCCTTTTTAATAACAATGGTGTTTTTATCTTTAAACGACCCCATACCCTGGTACGAGGTAATTTTGTTCTTTTTAAACAAGAAGCTGATACCGCCGGTGGTTTGTGCCACCACTTCATTTTTGCGGTTAATCATCTGGCTAAAGTCTATCGAAAGATTATCCAGGTTAATTCCGTGTGTTTTAAATGTATGCGCTGCGTTGAAATAATGCTCGCTCGAATCGAGCAGGGCTTTCGACGGGATACAGCCTACGTTTAAGCAGGTACCGCCAAATGTGCTGTACTTTTCAATACAGGCAGTTTTTAAACCCAGTTGGGCACAACGTATGGCAGCCACATAGCCACCAGGACCCGAACCTATAACGATTACATCATATTGCATATCAGTAGTGTATTTTTATTGGTGCCCAAAGGTACTATTACCTGCTATAAAACGGGTAATATTTTAGTAAAGATTAGGTTGGATATCGGGATTAATCAGCGCTAACAGGCTGAATCAAGCATCACATTATTTATATAAAGGTAATTAGTTACCTTGAATCTCTTAAATCATTGGGGCGTTGCCTTTGGCCCGCGCTTTCCGCTCATACTGCACGGGCCTTAGCCACGGGCCGGTATCCGCTCCTATCGCTAACGCAAACATAATTTTGTAACTTGTGCTCGTGTTCATAAACACAGCGTAATTATATAAATATATGTTTAAAAAACTTACTTGGGCAGTTCTGTTTGCATTATTATCTCTCAACACATCAGCCCAGCTCATGCAAAAAAAAGAGACCTACACCCGTGCCGATACCCTGCGCGGCATGCTTACCCCGCTGCGTACCTGTTACGATATTAATTACTACCACCTGGATGTGAAGTTCGATATTGATAACAAGTCGATCAGTGGCAGCAACCTGTTTAAGTTTACGGCTACGCAAAATTTTACCAAGCTACAGTTCGATTTGTATGAGAACCTAGCCGTAAACAAAGTGGTGTATAAAGGCAAAGACCTTACTTTTACCCGCGAGGCCAATGCCGTGTTCGTTACCTTTCCTAAGGCTATAACCAAAGGCAGTAAAGATGAATTTACCGTATTTTATGGCGGCAAACCTACCGTGGCCAAACGTGCCCCCTGGGATGGTGGCGTGGTATTTACAACCGATTCGTTGGGCAAACCCTGGTTAGCTACGGCCTGCCAGGGTGCAGGTGCCAGTATTTGGTGGCCTACCAAAGATCATCAGAGTGATGAGGTGGATAGCATGCTCATCAGCATTAGCGTAACCAAGGGTTTGAAAGACGTATCGAACGGCCGCCTGCGCAAAACCACTGAAATGCCGGATGGCTACACTAAGTTCGATTGGTTTGTGGCTAACCCCATTAACAATTACGACGTAGCCGCCAACATAGGCGATTACACTCACTTTGCAGATACTTACGATGGCGAAAAGGGTAAGTTAACACTCGATTACTGGGTGTTGCCATACAATGCTGAAAAAGCCAAAGCACAGTTTGGCCGCGATGTAAAACGTATGCTTCAAGCTTTTGAAAACTGGTTTGGCCCCTACCCCTGGTATGAGGATGGTTACAAATTGGTAGAAACCCCACACCTGGGTATGGAACATCAGAGCGCGGTAGCCTATGGTAATAAATACCGTAACGGATACCTGGGCCGAGATCTATCGGGCACGGGCCGTGGTTTAAACTGGGACTTTATTATTGTGCATGAAAGCGGGCACGAGTGGTTCGGCAACAACATCACCAGTAAAGACATTGCCGATATGTGGATTCACGAAAGCTTTACCAATTACTCCGAATCGTTATTTATTGAAGCATTTTACGGTAAACCAGCTGCCCGGGAATACTTACAAGGTCTGCGCCGCATTATTCAGAACGATATACCCATCATTGGCCCTTATAATGTAAACAAGGAAGGTTCGGGAGACATGTATCCAAAGGGTGCTAACTTGCTAAATACCGTGCGTACCCTAATTAATGATGATGCCAAATGGCGCGGCATTTTGCGTGGCCTCAACAAAACCTTTTACCACAAAACCGTTACCACCCAACAAGTGGTGGATTATATTAACAAAGAATCGGGCATGAAACTAACCCCTGTTTTTGACCAGTACCTGCGCTACACTAAAATCCCGGTGCTTGATGTGAAATTTGAGAACGGTAAAGCCATGACCAAATGGACCGCCGATGTTCCTAACTTTAATATGCCGGTTAAAGTACGCGTTAAAGGCGGGGAGTACCAGTTTATTAAACCTACCACCACGTTTACCACCGTGAATCTCCCGGGCGTTACCAAAGATAACTTTGAGGTTGATATGGCTGGCTTTTACATTAAGGTGAAAACAGAATAAAACTGCAGAGGCAAGAGATAAGAAACAAGAGACAAGTTATTTACAGTTGATCAAAGTGTAATTGCTGTTCCTTTTTAAGGTTAAACTTGTTTCTTGTTTCTTATCTCTTGCCTCTATCTTCCCCCTTAAATACCTACCTTTGCCGCAGTTACCTGTGTAAACATGCTGCTTGCTCCGTTAAATAAAGCTACTTCTAACAAGTACATCCTGTATTTTTTAATAGGGTGGACGGTGCTGAACGTTTTACAGGCGGCAACCCTGGGTGTACATGCCGATGAGGCCTACTACTGGGTTTACTCCCGCTTTTTAGATTGGGGTTATTACGACCATCCGCCCATGGTGGCCTTGTTTATTCGCATAGGTGACAGCCTTATAACCAACGAGTTAGGCCTCCGGCTACTAACTGTAATCACCAGCACCTTATCGGTTTACTTATTATGGTTAATAGCCCGTAAGTACGAGGCCGATGCACGCTGGTTTATGCTGCTGCTGGCGGGAATATTGGCCTTGCATATTTATGGCTTTACCACCACGCCCGATGCGCCCCTGCTGTTCTTCACCATTCTGTTTTATTATGTATATCAGCAGTATCTGCAAAAAGACAGCTGGCTGTTAGCCCTGTTACTTGCCGTGGTGGTTACCTTGCTGCTTTACAGCAAGTACCACAGCATCTTGCTTATATTTTTTACGTTGCTGGCTAACCCCGGCATGTTTAAACGGCTTTCGTTCTATGTTATCCCGGTAATAGCTGTGGTGCTTTATTTGCCCCATATTTTATGGCAGGTGGAGCACAATTACCCATCGGCTAGTTATCACCTGTTCGAACGTTCGGCCGAAAGTTATGATTTTGCTCGTACCTATATGTTTGTGCCGCTGCAATTGCTAATAGCGGGTCCGCTTATAAGCTGGTTCTTATTTTATTATGCCTTTGGTAAAAGTGTAAATGATGATTTTACGCGTTGTTTAACCTTTAATGGCATTGGCATCTTTATATTCTTTTGGCTCATCACCATTAAAGGCAACGTACAACCACATTGGACGCTTATTGGATTGGTTCCCCTGCTACTGCTTACACTCATCAGGTTCAAACAAAGCGGCTTTCAACCACTATGGTTTTACCGCCTTGCATTCATAAACGCTGGCCTCATCGTGCTGTTCAGGATATTGCTTGTAGCCGGTATCCCCGCTGTTAAAAACTGGGAACCCGTTAAAAACTATTTTCACTATGATGAATGGACGCGGCAGATCAAGCAAAAAGTGGGTGATAATTATGTGATTATGCCGGTAGGTTTTCAATCGGCTTCTAAATACAATTACTACACCCGCAGCCTTAAAGGTTTTGCTTACGATGTATTTGATTATCGCCGTACCCAATATGATATTTGGCCTATTGAGGATAGTATGCAAAACAAAAGAGCCTTTTACATGGCTCCCTTCCCGCTACACGGCCTAAAAACCGACAGCATTAAAACCATTACCGATAACTGGTATGGCATTTGGGTAAACAAGGTACGCAGCTATCAAAAAATCGATATCAAAACCGATAGTTCTAAAATTACAGCCAAGCCCGGTCAAACTATAAAACTCAAGCTGGAAATTTATAACCCCTATAGCAAAACAGTTAATTTCAGCAATACTACTGTACCCAACGAGGTAGCTTTAAGGGCCTGCTTTTACCACCATAACGAGCAACCACAAATACAAAAAGCCGGTGAAAGTTTTAACCATATCCGCATTTTGCCGCATCAAAAAGCAAGCTATACTTTTACCTTTACAGCGCCAGTTAAAAAAGGCAGGTACGATCTTGTTTTTTCTATCCGTACCACACCTTTCCCCGGCGGCCGGAACAGCCGCGCTATTAAATTTACCGTTCAATAAATAAATGCTGCTTCATGAATAAAAAGTTTTACCTCCTTATATTTCTTCTGCTTGTCACCCGCCTGGTACAGGCCCAGCAAAGCCTCGATATTAACTTTAACGGCTTCGGCTTTTTAGATAACCGCGAATACCGGGCCTTTACCGAACGATCGCGCACGTACTCGGGCGCCCGGCTGGCCTTGGATGTGGGCCTCAACTTAGACAGCCTTAACCATTTTATGGTAGGTATAAACGGCATACACGAGTTTGGTGCCAAACCCTACTTTTTACGGGTGGACCCGGTAGCTTATTATAAATTTGAAAGCAGCAAATGGCTGTTTAATGCCGGTATGTTTCCGCGCGCGGGATTGCTGAGCAACTATCCGCGCGCTATTTTAAATGATACGCTGATGTATTACCGCCCCAATGTAGAAGGCTTGCTTACCCGTTACCAGGGCGAGCATGGCAACATTACCCTCTGGCTGGATTGGGTGAGCCGCCAAACCGCTAACGACCGCGAGCAGTTCTTGTTCGGCACATCGGGCAAGTATTTGCCAAACGCGTTTGGTCCGCTGTATGTATCGCATTACTTTATGTTACTGCACGATGCCGGTCCGGCGGTATCAATTCCTGGCGATCATATCCGCGACAACGGTGCTGCGCAGATCAGGCTGGGTTATAACTTCGGTAAACGGACCATGTTCGATTCCCTTTCGGTTGAAGCTGGCGGTATGGTATCGTTAGAACGCGAGCGGAGCAGTGCAGCCGGTGGCGGCGGATGGAACACCCCGCTGGGTGTAGTGGTGAGCGCTTATGCCAGCTACGGTCGTTTTGCCCTGCATGATGAGTTTTACAAAGGCGAGGGACATACCGTTACTTATGGCGATTCATTTTATCAAAAAAAGATTTATAACCGGTTAGATATTATTTACACGCCTTTTTTGTTTAAGCACATAAAAGGGCAGTTTATTTTAAGCCTGCATCAATCGCCGGGGCAGTTGAGCGATAACCAGCAAGCCTTTCGTATTGTATATGATTTAGGCAGGAAGAAGATCTTAAATTTTAAGGATGATAATTAGGGTAGGCTACCGCAAAGCCCGTCATGCCGAATTTATTTCGGCAACTCACTCGCTAAGTATCCTTGTTGATTAGCGACTTTCACCTGGTTGATGGGTTGCCGAAATATATTCGGTATAATTGGTACTGCTAAAGCGGCAAATGCTTCGACAGGCTCAGCATAGCAGATTAAATTCCTGTGTCAGTCTTGTCGAAGATTTAGCAAAGTGGCAAGTGCTTCAACAGGCCCAGCATAACAAAATAGATATTTACATAAACAGGAAAGGCGCATAAAGCGCCTTTCCTGTTTAATATGGTTAAGTTGTATTAAAATTTACTGATATCGCCGCTGCCCGATTTGGAAGTAGCCACATTTTTAGCCGCACCGGTATAATGTACATCGCCCGAACCGGCTACGGAAGCATCCAGCTTATCGCTTACATTTACTGATGCATCGCCGGAGCCTACTACCCTTACGGTAGCGTTAATGCTGATGAGGTTGCGGCCCGAATAATCACCCGAACCCGATACCTTAACGACCGAATTGTCGGCACGGCCCGTCAGCGTAATATCACCCGAACCTACTACAGCAGTTTGTAGGTTTTTTACATCAATTTTACCAGTAATATCACCCGATCCGCTTAAATTAACAATTAGGTTTTGTGTACGGATACCATCCTTAAAATACACATCGCCCGATCCGGTTAAGCTGATAGCGCTCAGATCTTTGGCCGTAACCCTTACTACCCTCTTTCTATCTCCACTCCAGTTCCAGCTAAAACCGTTAGTGCTTTTGGTGTAAATTTTGAGTACGCCGCCTTTTACTTCGGTTATAATTTTATCTATCACCTCATCATCCGCTTCCACCTTTACCGATTCGGTACTGCCCTGGGTAATGTAAACATCAAAAGACCCCGCCACATTAACCGACGAAAAACCTGACAGGTGACGGTCTTGTATTTCTATACTATATGCTTTGGCAACAGGTAAAGGTTTGGCATAGGTAAGTGTTACACTTAATGCCAGCGCGGCAGCCAGCAAAACTTTGTTTAATGATTTCATGTGATTTATAGTTTAATATATGGATAAGACGCCGGTTACCTGCAATAGGTTACAGTGTTTATGCTTTTATTGGTACGCTTTTCAGAGCCAAGTTAGGCAACCGTTAAACTCATTCTCTTATCCACAATATTACACCATACTTTTTCTCTTTTATTTCGGTAGCAGACAGGATATCGAATTCGAAGGTTGTATTATCTGTTTTCACCTTTAACAACGACCCTTTAATGTCATGTTTTCCACGGTAAACAATATCACCGCCTGGCGCAATATCGGCGCTTCCATCGGGCTTTAAAACCAGGTACCAGGCACTTACATAACCGGGCGTAGTGTCTGCAGGTAAATTCTTTTGTATGAATACTTTTTCCTGATCAACTTCAATTTTGTCTTTTTTGCAGGCACTCAAAAACGCAGATAAGGCAAGTAGTAAGGTTAGTGCCAGTTTTTTCATGAGGTTGGTTCTTGTTATTAAACCCATACGGATTGTTGGCACCATTCGATACACTGATTTAACAATTATCTTACAACATCATCTTCATAATAAGAAACGGGCTTCGGTTTAATCTACTTGTATGCGAAAGCAATATGTTATTAAATGACGTATTAAGTATGTTATTTACATATTAAAAATTGCAATTTCAGCCCTTGCACCAAACCTTACTGGTATCAGGCTTGTACCAATACCTTTAGAAACGTAAAGATTCATGTGCTTATTTTTATACCAGCCTTTTACAAATTTGCCGCTTCCCTGTGGTAAAAAAGGAATGATACCCGCTATGTTCACTTGCCCTCCATGCGTATGACCGGATAGTATAAGATCTACAGGTATGCTTTTGTTTATTTGTAATGGAATTACAGCGCTGTACTCGGGACAATGATTTAAAACAACATGCAGGTCACTTGCTTTAAATTTTATAACCACATCTTCAATATCAGCTTTACCTCCTACGTAATCATCTACACCGGTAACCGATATGGTTTTACCCCTGAAAGTATATTGTTTGGTTTCGTTAATCAGCAGATCGCAATTATGCAGGTTATAAACGCGCTTCAAATCTTTCAGGTCCACTTCGCCCCAATATTCCCAATTTCCCAGAATGGCAATTTTTTTGATTCCCGTATCAATAAGTTGCATAAAATCATTCAACAGGTTCATGTTTTTTGCTTTATCAATCGAGTCGCCGGTTATAACTATCAAATCGGGCCGTATTTTATTAATCTTTTTAATGATCCATTTGTGATAAAAGCTCAATGAGTTTAAATGCAGATCGGAAACCTGGAGAATTTTAATGCCGGTATTGGGCTTGCTTAAAACATCATTAAATTCATTGACTTCGATAAAGAATTTTTCAAATAGCAACGAATCAAGTACAACGCCAATAATACTAAACGCTACAACTGCCTTTATAAACTTACGCCTTGTCCAACTCATTTATAATATTAAATCGCTATACTATTAGTAAACAGTAATATATTAACTTGGCTACGGCAAGGCAGTTATCCAATCTGTAACCTTTGTCAGCACTGCCGGATTTACCGTTTCTTCCAAGCTTCCGTATTCACTCACACCGCCAGTTTTGGCCTGTTGAAACAAATGGTTTAAACCCGGCATAGGTACTTCCTGATGGTTTTTGTTACCCGCTTTTTGCAGGCTATTGCTAATACCGGCCAAATTAGCAACGCTGTTTACCTGCATATCCAACGTTCCGTTGAGGGCAAGCACCGGGCATGTGGTTTTAGCTAAGTAACCAGTTGGGTCCATCCCCAAAAAGTACCTGAACCAAGGCGTAGTTACTGTATTGATGCTGGTTTTAATGATGTCTTCCAATTTGCCTTTACCTAAAGCGTTCGATGGGTACTTTTTCCATTCTTCAGTTAAAACAGCCGTTAGCTTCATCTCCAATTCCTTCTTTAGCATATCGGGGTTATCTTTAACTACATTGTAAATCCTCTCATTGGTAGCAGCATTCATTTTGGCTATTTTATCAGAAGCGCCGGACTGGCGGGTAATGTCGGCCGTTTGCCTCGCCATTAACTGGGTAATAGGAATACCCGGTGCTGCAAGCAATACTACAAATTTTACAGCCTTATTTCTGCTGGCTACCATGGGCGCTATTAAGCCGCCTTCGCTATGACCGGCCAAGCCAATTTTCACGCCTTTCATATCGGGTCTCAACTGCAGATAGGTAACAGCCGCTTCGGCATCATCAGCAAAATTGGCAGTGGTGCCGGTTTGAAAATCACCTGTAGATTCCCCTACGCCACGGTCGTCATACCTTAACACGGCAATGCCCTTACGGGTAAGCCAATCGCTCCACACCAAAAATGGCCTGTGATTAAACGGTCCCATATCTTCATTGCGATTTTGAGGGCCCGAACCGCTAATTAACACGACCACTTTAGTTACTTTACCATTAGCAGGGAGCGTTAACGTACCGGCCAGCTTTACACCGGCTTTGGCGTTCTCAAAGGTTACCTGTTCCTGTTTATAAGGGAAGCTTACCGGATCCTGCGAACGGGCCACAAGCGGTGCTGCCGCCATTGGTTTAGCGGTTAAAACGAGGGGAAGCTGCATACCACCCTGACTGAATGTTCCCTTTACTTTATTACTATCGGGCAAAAAAGTACCGGTGTATTTTATGCCAAATTTTGATGCGTCTATAAATAACTGATTATCTGAAAAAGTAGTTTTATCGGTAGCTAATCCCTTTGCTCCCTGGTTAGGGCTATCCATCAACGTGGTGTAAGTATCGCCGCTTTTAGAAACATGAAACACCAGCGGAATAGTAGTTCCCTGAACACTTAAATTTCCATACCAATCACCAACAATACCCTGTGCATAGGTGGAGCTGATTATTAACCCCAGCAAACATGCTAAAAGCACTTTTTTCATAAAAGAGAATTTCTGTTGATTGCAATTATTGCCAATTGCGGTTCCAATATACAAAAAAAGCCAACTGCCTTAATCAAAGACAGGTGGCTTTAAATATTAACGGCAATCCGCTTACTTAATTAACTTATAGTAAGCATCGTTCCAGGCAATCTCTTTCTGGAACTCGCGCAGCTTAGTCTCTTTACCAATTAATAAGTATTCGATACCGGCCATTTCGGCAAAGGCATGTAAATGCTCATCGGTTAAGTTTTGGCTGTAGCAGGTATGGTGCGCACCACCGGCGTAGATCCAGGCTGCACAACCGGCTTTCATATCCGGGTATGGTTTCCATAACACACGGGCCACAGGCAGGTTAGGCAGGTCGTTCTCCGGTTCTACGGCTTCTACCTCGTTCACAATCATACGGAAACGGTTACCCATATCCACAATTGACGCATTCAGGGCTTGTCCGCCGGCTACGTTAAACACCAAACGCACAGGATCGGCCTTACCGCCAATACCTAACGGGTGCACTTCCACCTTTGGTTTACCGGTAGCAATAGCCGGATCAACCTCCAGCATGTGCGAACCTAATACCATAGAATTAGCTCCATCAAAATGGTAAGTATAGTCTTCCATAAAGGCGTTACCACCCGGTAAACCTGCACCCATTACTTTCATGGCACGTACCAAAGCAGCCGTTTTCCAATCGCCTTCACCGGCAAAACCGTAACCTTCGGCCATTAAGCGTTGCGCGCCAATGCCCGGTAACTGTACCATGCCGTGCAGGTCTTCAAATGTATCGCTAAAGCCTTTGAAGCCGCCTTGCGTTAAAAATGTACGCAAGCCCACTTCAATTTTAGCAGCCTCAATTAAACTCTGATGCTGATCGCCACCTTTTTGCAAGGAAGCAGCCACATCATACAGATCGTGGTATTCGGCAATTTGCTGATCAATCAGCGAATAATCCAAAGCGTTAATTACGCTTACCAAATCGCCAATACCATAAGAGTTAACCGAGAAACCAAATTGCAGTTCGGCTTCTACCTTGTCGCCATCGGTAACGGCTACATAACGCATGTTATCGCCAAAACGGGCGAATTTAGCACCTTGCCAATCGTGCCAACCGGCGGCTGCACGAGCCCAGGCACTCAGTTCCGAAGCAACTGCTTCTTCCTGCCAATGGCCTACCACTACCTTGCGTCGCAGGCGCATACGGCTCACCATAAAACCAAACTCACGGTCGCCGTGAGCGCTCTGGTTCAGGTTCATAAAGTCCATATCAATACTACTCCAAGGAATTTGACTGTTGTATTGCGTATGCAGGTGCAGTATAGGTTTCTTTAAGATACTTAACCCACGGATCCACATTTTTGCGGGCGAAAACGTGTGCATCCAGGTAATTAAACCGATACAGTTTTTGGCGTTATTGGCCTCCTGTACCAGGCTGTAAATCTCTTCGGATGATTTTACGGTCGGTTTAAAAACCACGGTAACGGGCACCTGTGGCGTATTATTTAAACCACGGGCAATTTCCTGCGAATGCTCAGCTACCTTTTTTAGTGTATCCTCGCCATACAAATCCTGGCTACCGGTTACAAACCATACTTCTAATTCTTTTAAATTTATCATTGTTAATTTTGAATAGTTAAATTGTTGATTGGTTGAGTAGTTGATTGGTTGAGCTAACATATCACTATTTAACTACTCAACCAATCAACCACTCACTTAACTCTGTCCATAATACGAATCCGGTCCGTGTTTGCGCTCGTAGTGCTTACTGATGAGTGCTTTTTTTAAACGGGGTGCGCTTGGGTTTATTTGCTCGGTGAGCAGGGCCATTTTGGCTATAGCTTCTAACACGGCGCTGTTGTGTACTGCTTTGGCGGCAGTTTTTCCCCAGCTAAAAGGCGCATGGTTGCCTACCAATACCATTTCCACTTCTTTATAATCCAGCCCTTTTTCCCGGAACACGTCCATGATCTGAAAACCGGTTTGGTATTCATAATCACCTTCAATGTAGGCATCTATCATAGGCGGAGCGCAGGGAATATCTACTGTGGTATAATCGGCATGGGTGGTGCCAAAAATGGGAATATCGCGTTGTGATTGTGCCCAGGCCGTGCCATAAGTGGAGTGCGTATGGCAAACACCACCTACACTTGGTCCCCAGTTTTTATATAAAACCGCGTGGGTCTTGGTATCCGACGATGGACGCAGATCGCCATGTTTGGTGTTACCATCAAAATCAACGATTACCATTTTTTCGGGCGACAGATCCTCATAAGGTACACCGCTGGGTTTAATAGCGAAAACGCCCAGGTTATGGTCGGCCGCGCTCACGTTGCCGAAGGTAAAGATCACCAGCCCTAACTTGGGCAGTTCCATATTAGCCTCGTAAGCGGCTTGTTGTATGTGTTCGTACATTGTTTGATTTCGGATTTCGAATGTTCAATTTCGAATTTAGGTTGTCTGAATCTGAATTTACTGAATTAGTGAATTTTCAGAATTAACAGGGACAAGCATTCAGATCATCCTTAAATTCTGTAAATTCTGATTCAGACTAATGTTTCAGTAAACGCCCCCAGCGTTAAATATTGCTGATAGCGTTTGTTATAAAACTCCGTATTGCCATTTTCGGGGAAGTACTCCACATCGAAACCACCGCCCATGGCAGCCATGGCATCTTCCACTTTAGGATAAATGCCGGCTACGGTTGCCGCAAACATGGCGGCACCTAAGGCACAGGTATGTTCAAACTGGTGAATGCGGATGGGCATTTGCAATACATCGGCCATCATTTGCATAATGTAGGGCGATTTTTTAGCCACACCGCCAATACCTATAATACCTTCAACCGGTACACCCTCGCTGCGGAAACGTTCCACAATGTTACGGGCACCAAAGCAGGTAGCCTCGGCCAGCGCACGAAAAACGCGCGGGGCATCGCTGCCCAAACCTAAACCGGTAATAGTACCTTTTAATAGCTGGTTAGCATCAGGCGTACGACGGCCGTTAAACCAATCGATAGCCAGTTCAGCTTTTTCATCTAAAGGTAAAGCTGCCGCTTGCTTGCTCAGTTCAGGAATAATCTTGCCGATCATTTCTTCTTTCAAGGCCTCTAATGTTTGTACATCAACTACGGCCGATGAGCTTAGCAGGTTTTGAAGCGGCCAGGCAATCAGGTTTTTAAACCAGGCATAGGTATCGCCAAAGGCCGACTGACCAGCTTCTAAGCCAGCCATACCCGGTATAACCGAGCCATCAACCTGTCCGCAAATACCTTTTACCAGCTTGCCGTCCATATCGCGGTTAGGTGCAACCAAAATATCGCAGGTAGAGGTACCCATTACCTTGCTCAGGTAATACGGTTCAATTTGCCCGCCAACGGCACCCATGTGGGCATCAAACGCGCCTACACCAACCTGTACATCTGTGCTCAGGCCTAAACGCTCAGCCCATTCAGCACAAAGGTTTCCGGCCGATACATCGGAAGTGTAAGTGTCTTTATATAAACGGTCGGTAAAACCATCCAATAGCGGATCTAAAGATTTAAAGAAATCGTTAGGTGGCAAACCGCCAAACTCTTCGGCCCAAAGGGCTTTATGCCCGGCCGAGCAGCGACCGCGTTTCATATCGTCGGCATTGGTACCGCCGGTTAACAGGAACGGAATCCAATCGCAATGCTCTACCCACGAGTAGGTAGCGGCACGTACTGTTTCGTCAACACGAATGATGTGCAGCAGCTTGGCCCAAAACCACTCCGATGAATATATTCCACCCACGTATTGCAGGTAATTGGTCTCAAACTTAGTGGCATGTTCGTTAATTTCGGCAGCTTCTTTGGTGGAAGTATGATCTTTCCATAAAACAAACATGGCGTTAGGCTGCTCTGCAAATTCGGGCAGCATGGCTAACGGCACGCCTTCTTTATTTACAGCTACCGGGGTAGAACCGGTGGTATCAACCGCTATGGCTTTTACCTGCGCGGCTACATCGGCACCGGCTTTGGTTAAACAGTTTTTGATGGTTTGCTCCAACCCTTCGGTATAATCTAACGGGTGTTGGCGAAACTGGTTTTGTGCGGCGTTACAGTATAATTGTTTTTGCCAGCGCGGATAATAAAATACCGAAGAGGCTACTTCTTTACCATCTGCAGCGTTCACAATTACCGAGCGAACAGAGTCGGAACCGTAGTCGACGCCTATTACATATTGAGGTTTATCAGTCATGGTTTATTATTAAACGTTATAATGACGTTTAATAGCTTGTAAATGTAAACTTCTAAACTTTCAATGCAAAAAAATTCTTATAAAAATTGCAAGTGCTCGGGCGTAATAATCAAGCTGAAGATCTTGTACAGGTTATCGTTATACTTGGCTTTGTCCAGGGTATAATAAAATGCCCCTTTTTTAGAACCTAATTTATCCTTCTCATCCAGTTTAATCAACAAACCGGTAGAAAGCAGCTTACGGCTGAAGTTGCGTTTATCAAAATTCACCTCGTAAATAGCATCGTACATACTCTGAATTTGCGGCAGGGTAAATTTTTCGGGTAGCAGTTCAAAAACTACCGGGTGCAGGGCGGCTTTGTATTGCAGTCTTTTTTTAGCCTGTTCTACCATCATATCATGATCGAAGATCAGCTTAGGTACCTTTTGTATCGGAAACCACTCGGCATGATAATGCGTACTTAACTGCTGCTTATACATGGCAATATCAATTAAAGCGAAATAGGCAATGCTAATAGTACGCTCGGTGGTATCGCGTTGTACCTCCCCAAAAGCGGCCAGCTGCTCCAGGTACACGCCGCTAAGGCCAGTCAAACTGTGCAAAATACGTGTAGCCGCCGCGTCAACGCCTTCGTCTTCGTTTACGTACCCACCCATTAAACTCCATTTATGCAGTTCGGGGGTAAAGCCGCGCTGTATGAGCAGTAACTTTAAATCGGTACCGTCGAAGCCAAAAACTATACAATCTATAGCAACAGCAATTTTAGGCGTCTTGTTAATTTTCATGTGTATGTAGTAACCGTAGCGAATGTAACCATTTGAATAAACATAAAAAATCAACAGCTCACCAAAACCTGTTGTATAAACTTATCGTATTTCATATAACATGCAATGTGTAAATTATATTTCAAATTGAAATACTGGCACGATATTTTACCCTAACACCCCAAAATATACCTGCCTATGCAAAAAATTGCAAGTCGGGGTCCGATCTGATATATGAGAATAGCACATTTAATACTTACCTACACCAACCCGCATTTAACCGAGCGTTTAATTTTATGTTTAACCCACACTCAGTTTGATTTCTACATTCACGTTGATAAAAAATTCAGTATCGATCCGTATCTGTACCTGCAAAAATACCCCAATGTGTACTTTATTAAAAATAGGGAAGATGTACGCTGGGCTGGTTATAATACTATAAAAGCCACGTTTAAGTGTATTAAAGAAATAGTGGGTTCGGGCATAACGTATGATTATATTAATTTCTTAAGCGGGCAGGATTACCCCATTAAATCGGCCGAATATATGCTCGCCTTTTTTGAGCAAAACAAGGGCAAGCAATTTATAGAGTTTCAAAGTATTGAAAAACAATGGATTGAAGCTCAGCCACGCATTACTAAATACCACTTCACTAACTTTACATTTAAAGGCCGTCACCGTGTAGAATGGCTGGTAAACCTGTTAACACCTAAGCGCAAACTTCCGCAAAACCTGGAGCCTTACGGTAAAGCCATGTTTTGGATGATGAACCCCGAACGCGCCATGTATGTGGTTAACTATGTAGAAAGCAATCCACAACTCGAAAGGTTTTTCCTGTTTACCTGGGGGAGCGATGAGTTTGTTTTTCAAACTATTTTAATGAATTCGCCGTATAAAGATGAACTGGTGAACAATGATTTCCGTTATATCGACTGGTCGGCAGGAGGGTCGCACCCTAAAGTATTAGATATGACGGACCTGGATCATTTACGCCATACCAACGATTTGTTTGCCCGCAAGGTGAACGCCGAAAAGAGCGGTAAGCTGCTGGATGCGCTTGATGAGATCATTTAACTTACTTTGTTCACCCTTGTACATTTATGGCTTATATAATAAATATACCTACTTTTAGTGATGAACGCGGTAACCTTACCGTATTAGACGAGGCTATTCCCTTCCAGATCAAACGTTTATTTTACATTTACGGCGTCGATAATTCGGCCCGCGGGGGGCACAGGCACCATCAAACCACACAGGCTGCTATTTGCATACAGGGCAGTTGCACCATTATTAACCACGATGGTAAAACCCTGGAACATATTGAACTCGATGAGCCTAAAAAATGCCTGATCCTGGAAACAAAAGACTGGCATATTATGACCAACTTTAGTCCCGATGCTATTTTACTGGTATTGGCAAATACCAATTTCGACGCGAACGATTATATTTTTGATCCATACCCCGAAACAGCATGATAGCCTATGAAAATTTGCTGGAGCTGAATAAACCTTTTGAGGAGAGTTTTAAAGAGCAATTCAACAATATTTTAAATTCGGGCTGGTATATTTTAGGCCAAAGCGTAGCTGCTTTTGAGCAGCAGTTTGCCAGCTGGAACCAATCGGCTTGTTGTATTGGCGTAGCTAACGGACTGGATGCACTAACCATGGCACTCAAAGTCTTTGATTTTGAGCCCGGCAGCGAGGTCATTGTACCGTCTAACACCTATATTGCTACCATACTGGCTATCCTCAATAATAACCTTAAACCTGTTTTAGTTGAGCCCGATATTCGCACCTACAACATCGACCCTCAATTAATAGAGCAGGCTATTACCCCACGCACCAAAGCTTTAATGGTAGTACACCTTTATGGCAAAAGCTGTAACATGGAAGCCATTATGACTATTAAAAACAAGCACGGTTTAGTGTTGGTAGAAGACTGTGCCCAATCTCACGGGGCTGCATTTAACAAACAAAAAACCGGCACCTTTGGCGAGTTTGGTGCTTTTAGCTTTTACCCAACAAAAAACCTGGGCGCATTGGGTGATGCCGGCGCGTTAACAACCAACCATAACCAGCTGGCCGGTGTTATGAGGCAAATGCGTAATTACGGCTCCAGCAAAAAGTACTATAATGAGCGTATTGGCCTTAACTCACGCCTGGATGAGTTACAGGCCGCTTTTTTGAGCATTAAGCTAAAAGCACTTAATGATATTAATAACCACAAACGTAATTTGGCCGGGCTGTACCTTCAAAACCTGAAGGCCGATTATATATTGCCGGTATTACAGGAAGGCTATGAAGATGTGTATCACATATTCAATATCCGGCACCCTAAACGCGATGAGCTAAAGGCTTTTCTACTTAAAAACGGAATAGGAACAGAGATACATTACCCTATACCGCCGCACGAGCAAAACGCCATGCAGCATGTGTTGCAGGGTAAAAACTACCCTATTGCAAAGGAAATACATGAAACTACACTAAGCTTACCTTGCTCGTATTGGCATACCGATGGGCAAATTAGCCAGGTAATTGAAAAGCTAAACGCGTTTTAACGCAGCGATAATGCATTTGCATGGATTAACTGATGTTAAAAATCACTAAAATGCTAACAATATAAACCACAATATTAATTTTGACGTATAAAGGTATTTTAAGTACTTTGACCATTCAACCGGCTTAGTATAGCACCCTGACCATTTGATAAAAATTAATGAACAGAACTTATACCATTGTTGTTGTTTTATTGCTTGCCGTGTTTGCTGTGCCACAAGGCCTCAAAGCCCAAAACACGATCATTAATGATATTTCTGAACCTTATGTAGACAAACTTATTAATACGGCAAAATTAAATTATCCGCATATTAAATCGTTAGATAGCCGCTTGACCGTGGCTAAAAACAATGTAAGCCGCTCCAAAATATCTTACCTGGATGCCTTAACATTTTCATACGTTTACCAGCCCAGCACTACGCTTAACTTAAATACGTTACAACCCGGCACAACCGATGGCTCTGTTGGCACTAATAACCGTACAAGCCTGTTCAGCGGTACGCAGTTTGGTTTGTTTTTTAACTTAGGCTCCTACTTGCAAAAGCCTTACGCAGTTAAACAGGCCAAACAGGAGTTGAGTATTGCCAATAACGAGATACAGGAGTACTTGCTAACCCTAACTACCCAGGTTAAAAAGCGCTATTATATGTATGTGCAAAAATTAGCCGCCCTCAAACTACAGTCTCAGGCTGCAATAGATGGCGAAAGTGTGCTGAAAGATATTAAATACAGGTTTGAAAAAGGTGAAGAAACGTTAGATACTTACACTAAAGCCCGCATTAACCAAACCCAGCAAAACCAGGCTAAAATTACTGCCGAAGCTGATCTGTTTATGGCTAAGGCAGACCTGGAAGAGTTGTTGGGCGAAAAATTAGAAAATATTAAATGATAGATTTAAGTACATTTTTTAAGGTTTTACTGCGGCATAAGTTCACGCTGATCATTATTCCGCTGGTAACGGTAATCATTACTTATTTTTTGGTTCGTAACCAGCCCGATACTTATTTGTCAAGTGCTAACATAGCTACTGGTATTGTGGATCAAACGCAAAAAACCCTTAACCCGGAAGCTGGCTTTTTGCAGGATGCCCAGGTGAGCCAGGAGTTTGGTAACCTGATGGCTATGATGCGATCTAAAAATATACTCGATCAGCTTTCGTACCAACTCATTATTCATGACCTGAGCAGCAAAACACCTTTCCGCAAACCTAGTAAAACTTTTTTATCATTAAACAAAGAGGCCAAGGCACATGCCCTGAAAAGCTATAACGAATTTTACAAAAAACGCCAACCCTTATCGCTTTACAACCCCGACCAGCGGGGCTTGCATGATCTGCTGGTTTCTATGCGGTACGATGACCAGTCGCTGCTGCAAAAACTAACCATTTACCGCGATGGGAACAGCGATTTTTTGTTCGTGCAGTTCGAATCGGAAGACCCTAACATGTCGGCTTTAGTGGTGAACAGCCTGTGTCAGGACTTTATTAGTTATTACGCTAATATGGTAAAAGCCAACCAGCAAAAAGCAGTTAACTTTTACCGCGACCTATCCAAAGACAAAAAAGACACGCTGGACAAACGAATGGTGGAATTAAAGAACTACAAAATAAAGAACCAGGTACTTAACCTGAGCGAACAAGCCACCTCTTTATACGCCCAAATTTCGGACTTTGAAACCCGCCGTCAACAGGCCGAAAAAGATGCCGTTGCCTATAAATCGGCCATTAATAATATCGACAACCAGTTTGACCCGGCCGACCGCCGCTACCTCGAAAGCTCGATGGTGCGCATTAACCAGCAGGTGATAGCTACCCGCGCACAGTTGGAAAGCATCAATAACGAGTACATACAAAGCGGCTTCAACCCCGATTATACGCCGCGTGTGGATTCCCTAACCCGTGTTTTAGCCGGCCAAATCAACCGGGCATCCGATAAATATATTGTTAACCCTATGGTGGGTAAGCAATCGCTCATTACACAAAAACTGACTATGCAGGTGCAATATGACCTGTCTAAAAGCAGCCAGGGTTCTATTGAACGCGAACTGGTGCGCCTTAACGACCGCCTTAAACGGTTGGTACCGCATGAGGCCGTGGTACAGGCCAATGAAAGCGCCATTCAAATTGCGCAGGACGAGTACATGGATATATTGAATAAGTATAACCAAACCCGCCTGCAATCGAACTTTGCCGTGGCTTTGCGCCAAATTGAAACCGCCATGCCGGGCGGCGCACAGCCTTCTAAAAAAATGCTGCTGGTGATCATCAGTGGGGTAATAGCCGTTATATTTTGCGTACTGGTGTTGTTTGTAGTGTTTTACCTCGATAATACCATTAAAAACCCGCGCGAACTGGCCAATGCCACCAAAACACCGGTATTGGGCTACCTGCACAAACTCAGCGGGTCTACGCTCGATCTCAGGAAAATATGGATGGACGACCAGGGTAACGAGGAACACAAGCATTTTAGAAACCTGATCCAATCCATCAGGTACGAGATTGACAGCGAATTACATGGCTCCAAAACCATACTGGTAAATAGCCTGGCGCAGGATGAAGGGAAAACCTTTTTGGCTCTTAATTTGGCTTACGCTTATTCATTAGTTAACAAAAAAGTATTATTAATTGACGGGGATTTTACCCGGCCCGATATTACCGCCGCTGTTAAAACAAGTGATTACCTGGAAGATTATTTCGGCTGCCACTTGCCCGATAACCATTTCGAGCCAAAATCCGTAATAACTACCTTAGGCAATAAGGGCCGCGATGTATCCTTGTTTCAGTTAGGTACCGAGGCCGATGTGAAGCACGAATTTCAGCAGTTTAAGCACACCTTTGATATTATTATTATTGAAGCACCTGCGTTAAGTACCCTCAACAAATCAAAAGAGTGGGTTAATGTTGCCGATAAGATAGTAACCGTGATGAAAGCCGGTCAGAGTATTAAGGATTATAAAAAGCTGCACATCAATTACCTGAAAGGCTTAAACGACCAGTTTATAGGATGGGTGTTAAACGAGGTGGATAAGAGCCAGATCCCTAAAGGGCAGCAATAAGCGTATCTATAAAAACACTTTTACATGGCAGTGATTAACGCGATATGGATTTTGTTTCAGGTACTGATTGGGTATAACCTGATATTGCCTATACTGCTATACCTATTATACAGCGTTAAAAAGCATAAAGAGTTATTAATGAGTGCCCCTGCCGAAGCCGACTATGCTATTATAGTAACCGCATACGAGTGGGTAACCGCCATACCCGAGGTGGTAAACTCCCTGCTTAAACTCAACTACAGCAATTATTTAATTTATGTAGTGGCCGATAAATGCGACATCAGTAGCCTGCATTTTGATGATGAACGGGTGATTATATTACGCCCCGAAGAAACGCTGGCCGGTAACGTACGCTCACACTTTTATGCTATAAACCGCTTTAAACGCGCGCATGAAAGGTTAACTATTATAGATAGCGATAACCTGGTAGAGCCCGAATACCTTAACGAACTCAACAAACTCTTTAACCTGGGCTTTGAAGCCGTACAAGGCATTCGCGAAGCCAAAAACCTGGATACCACGTATGCCTGCTTAGATGCCGCCCGTGATATATACTACCATTTTTACGATGGTAAGATATTGTTCAGCGTGGGCTCATCGGCAACGCTGGCGGGTTCGGGTATGGCCTTTACTACGCAGCTTTACCGCAGTTGCCTGGAACATTTAGATGTAAGCGGTGCTGGTTTTGATAAAGTATTGCAGGCGGGCATATTAAGCCAAAACAAACGCATAGCATTTACTGGCAAAGCCATCGTATGGGACGAAAAAACCACCCACTCCGACCAGTTGGTTAAACAACGCGCCCGCTGGATTAATACCTGGTTTAAATACTTTGGCTACGGGTTTACGCTGTTATTGAAATCGGTTAAAAACTTTAGTTTGAACCAGTTTTTGTTCGGGTTGATATTGCTGCGACCACCGCTGTTTATATTTTTAATATTAGCGGTATTGTGCATGCTGGTTAACGTTTTCATCAGCTGGTTTGGTGTTGCCTTATGGTTGGTAGGCTTTTTACTGTTTGTGCTGGGCTTTTACTTAGCACTGGCTAAATCAGATACCGATAAACGCATTTACCAGTCGCTGGTAAACATCCCCAAGTTCATTTATTTCCAGATCATATCGCTGGTGAGATCGCGCAAGGCCAACCAGTATTCGGTAGCTACCAGGGGTGCGCAAAGTACAGAAACAGATCAAACCAAACCGGAGCAACCATGAGGATAGAACCATCGGACAAAGCACTGCGTGATTACAAACCCGATCCGTCTGTACAAAAAAAGATAGACCAAATCACCCGTATAGTAGCAATTGTAGTCGCATTTTTGAGCACGTTCTTTTTCTTTATCAAGATATTGTTTATGTAAGATATGGATTTTCAGGCAACCATACCAGGCAGTAAAACGGGCGGCAGCATCAGGCAGCGGCTGGTTCGGCTGTTCCTGATAGATAAGCTGAGGAGTCCGGTTGGTATTACGTTACTGCTTGGCGCGGCTGCTGTTATTGCCATGGGTACCGCTAAAATGGGCCTGCCCTTTGGCATATTGCTGCTGGTAGGTTTAGGTGTTTTACCATTGCTTAACGCCATTGTAAACTATCCTAAGTTCGGCATCATTCTGCAATTGATTATGGCCTACTTCCTGTTTATGTTAGGCCGTATCGGAGTACCGGGGCCTATCGGTACGCTAATGGACGGCATACAGGCATTGTTGTTGTTGGGATTAATTGTACAAATAAAGAACAACGGCAACAATTGGGAATTTTTTAAAAGTCCGGTTACTACCGTCCTCTTAATTTGGCTTGGTTATAATATTTTAGAATTTGGTAATCCCTGGGCCGAATCGCGCATGGCCTGGATGTACACCATACGTACGGTGGGAATTGTGTTGCTGGGGTACTTTGTGCATTTATATAATATTCGCTCCATCAACTACATCCGTACGCTGTTTAAGCTTTGGCTGTTCATGAGCTTAATAGCTGCATTATACGCTTACAAGCAGGAGTTCATCGGTTTTTCGGATGCGGAGGAAGCCTACCTCCACTCCGATCCGGCTATTGCATCCCTCTTATTCATTGCCGGTCACTGGCGTAAGTTCTCTACCTTTTCCGACCCTGTTTCGTTTTCTTACAACATGGTAATGCCTACCATTTTATGTATCTGTTTAATAGCAGGCAAAATGAAGCTTTGGAAAAAAGCAGTACTGGCCATATTAGCGGCGCTGTATATGTCGTCGATGTTGTTTTCGGGTACGCGTGGGGCTAACGTGCTTTTGCCGGCTGCTTTACTGCTGTTCGCCATCTTAAATTACAGTAAAAAGGTGCTCATTTTTACCTGTATTGCCGCGGTATTTTTGCTGATCCTGATCAATATACCTACAGGCAATGCCAATATCCAGCGTTTTCAAACGGCTTTCCGCCCTAATAATGACGACTCTTACAACCTCCGTAAGCAAAACCAGAAACGCATCCAGCCTTATATATTAACCCACCCTATGGGCGGCGGCCTGGGTGCCACCGGCGATTGGGGTAAAAAGTTTGCGCCGGGTTCTATGTTATCCCGCTTTCCGCCCGATAGTGGCTACATTAGGGTAGCGGTTGAAGAAGGCTGGTTAGGGTTACTTTTATTTTGTACTATGATGTTTGTGATCCTTAAAAAAGGCATCAACAACTATTACCAGATGAAAGACCCGGAACTAAAAAACTATTGCCTGGCCATGACGTTAGTAGTATTTGCGTACAATATTGCTAACTTTCCGCAGGAGGCTCTGGTGCAGTACCCGTCCAATGTTTTCTTTTACCTCGAAGTGGCTTTAATTGAGATTACCTACAGGTTGGATATGGCAAAGCAAAAAGAAACCGTACCCGTACAATCTTTTAACACATCTACCGTATAAGCAGTATGAGCAGCATGCCTATCATTCAAAATAAGGATATTGTTATTGTAGGGCAGCAGCCCTGGGATGTAGAGATTGGTAGTAACTGTAAAAACATTGCGCTCGAACTTAGTAAGCATAACCGGGTGCTATATGTTAATTCTCCGTTAGACCGGATTACCCTGCTCCGCCATAAAAACCAAAGTAATATAAAAAAACGACTGGAGGTTATTAAAGGAGATACTAACGGCCTCATACGCCTGCAAGAAAACCTCTGGAATTTGTACCCCGATGAGATCATTGAATCGGTTAACTGGATTAAGAACAACACCGTTTATAAAGTTCTAAATAAATTGAACAACAAACGTTTTGCCCGCACTATTGGTAAAGCCGTTAAGCAATTAGGCTTTACCAATTATGTACTGTTTAACGATAATGATATGTTCAGGAGTTTTTACCTGAAAGAATTGCTGAAACCTGCCGTAAGCATTTATTATTCACGTGATTTTATGCTGGCGGTAGACTACTGGAAACTGCACGGCACCACCATGGAGCCTGAACTGATTGCCAAAAGCGATTTGTGTGTGGCTAACTCTACTTACCTGGCTAATTATTGTGGCAAGTACAATCCTAATTCGTTTTACGTGGGCCAGGGTTGCGATCTGGAAACCTTTACCGGGTACAATCAGCAACAGCCAGCGCCTAAAGATATGGTTAAGATAGGCAAACCGGTTATTGGCTATGTGGGCGCATTACAAAGTATTCGTTTGGATATGGAGATCTTGAAATATATTGCCCAGCAACGACCCGACTGGAGCATTGTACTGGTTGGCCCCGAAGACGGTGAGTTTCAGAAAAGCGACCTGCACAGTATCCCTAACATTCATTTTTTGGGCGGCAAAAACCCCGACCTTTTACCGGCTTATATCAGTTCGTTTGATGTTTGTTTAAACCCGCAAATAGTGAACCAGGTTACCATTGGTAATTATCCGCGTAAAATTGACGAGTATTTAGCTATGGGCAAACCTACCGTAGCTACCCGCACCGAAGCCATGAGCGCCTTTGCCGATCATGTTTATTTGGGTGATACCAAAGAAGATTACTTGCACCTAATAGAACTGGCCTTAACCGAAAACAGCGAAGCCCTGCAACAGGAACGCATCCGCTTTGCGGGTACCCATACCTGGACCAATAATGTGGCCGAAATTTACGCCGCTATTAAAAAAGTACTTCCCACGTATGCTTAACATTGCGGTATAAGCCGCGAACGATAACTATTAACGGGTTATTGCTTTGTTTTAAGTCGCTTCGTGTGGCCGTCATAGTGCTGGGTTCATCATTCGAGTTAACCTGATCGAACAAGCCTTTAAAATCTTCATAGAACATAGCCTTGCCTTTCTTTTTAATGAACGACAAATTCATTAAAAACTCGGTACGGTCGCCTTTTAATCCTTCTGCATAACGGCCAAATTTCTCGAAAAACGAAGTGCGCCGCAAATGCGGATGATCGCTGTACACATGAAACTTGCGGTAACCCGGATACCAGATCTTAAATACCATTTCTGAGAAACCATTGCGGTAAGGCTTTAAATACGGGTATTTAAAGTAAGCGTAAAAACGCATCAGATCAACATCTGCACGTTCATCCATAATACCCAATGCATCGGCCAGGTGCTCACCATAACCTGCAAACGGGTCGAAGTCCTCCTGTACATATAAGGTGTAGGCGGTATTCACGGCATCTTGTCCCTTATTGATATTGTTACCCAAGCCACCATTCTTAACCGCCGTAATCAACCGGAAATTATATGTAGGTGCCATCTGCTTTAAGCGTTTTACCTGCTCCGGCTTACTGCCATCGTCGGATACCACAATGTCTCCAAACTCAATTTCCTGTTTTTGAAAAGCCTGCAACAAACGTTCGAGCGATTGGCTGCGGTTGTAGTGGGTAACTAATAAGGTAATAGATGGGAACTCGGTTGGCATACAGTAATATATTGGTTTTTTTAAATTCCCCTCCCTGGAGGGGGTGAGATGGACTTGTGCGTTGCAGGGGTGGGTCTCATTACAAAGCTACCACAGCGTAGCCCCCCGCCCCCCCTCCCAATAAGAGAGTACAAGCTACTTTTTATACAGTACATCATACGTCCAGCGGGCTAATTTAATTTGCAGGTATATAAAACGCGCGGCCAATGCTAAGGGGTTTTTGCTTTCGCGCCAGCCGGCCCGGTTCATGGTGCTGGGTTCATCGCTCGAATTTTTTTGGTAAAACAGGTTGTTAAAGTTCTCGAAGAACAAACCCCGCCCTTTGTGCTGAATAAAGGCTTTGGCCATGCGGTATTCGGTAATATCACCTTTTATCCCTTCAGCATAACGCCCAAATTTTTGAAAAAATGTGGTACGCCGTAAATGCGGATGATCGCTGTAAACATAAAACTTCAAATGATTATTAGCCCACAGCTGCGGCTTAAAAACCATTTCGGCAAAGCCCTTACCGTACGGCTTGGTGTATGGGTAACAGAAGTAAGCGTAAAAACGGGCTATGTCCAAACCGGCATCGGCCTGCATGTAATTAAAAGCATCTTTAAAATGCTGTATGAATGCGGGCTTAGGTTCAAAATCTTCCTGCACGTATAACGTGTAAGAAGTGGTAACCGCATCCTGACCTTTGTTGATATTATTACCCAAACCCTTATTTTGCGGTGTGGTAACCAGGTTGTAATGATATACACTTTGTAATTCTTTTAACCGGTTTACATGTTCGGGCTTACTGCCATCATCCGATACCACTATTCCACCAAAACTAATGTTTTGCTGCTGAAACGTTTGCAATAAACGCTCGAGCGACTGGCTGCGGTTATAATGTGTAACTAATAGGGTAACTTCTGGAAAGGTATTTACGTTTACATCCATAATTTAAGCTAATATGCTAATAATGTGCCGAATTTGTACGGGCATTATTGTTGTTTAGTTTGCCGTAAGTTGTACGTGATATGTGGCCGAAAGTTATTACCCTGGTTAAAAACAAGCATTTTCTCTCGCTGGCGGGCAACATCATTATGTCGGGCCTGTCATTAGTAACCATGATAATCCTCTATCATGCGTTATCCTTGAGCGATGCTGGCATCTGGGTGTTTTTTCAATCGGTTTTAATTTTGGCCGAAACTTTCCGTTCGGGTTTTATTACCACCGCTTTTATTAAATTTTATGCAGGAGCCAATCCACAGCGCATGGCCGAAGTGGCCGGTTCGGCCTGGTTAATAGGCCTGGTTATTACCGGGATATTACTGCTGTTTAATATACCTGCGTATCTGTTTATTCCGTATATTAAAGATGAAAGCCTGGTGCTGTTTGTTAAATGGGCGGGAATCAGTTACCTACTATCGCTTCCGTGGTTTATGGCAACCTGCGTATTACAGGGCAGGCAACAGTTTGATAAGCTGTTATATGTTCGTTTTGTTAACCAGGTAACTTTTATGGGTGGTGTAGTATTGCTATTATTTACAAGTACAATAGATGTTTTAGGAGTACTGTATATGTACCTGGCATCAAACCTCATTACCAGTTGTTTTGCACTGGCTATGGGCTTTACAGGTATTTGTTGTATAGCGCACCGTACCAAAAATGGTATTACCGAACTCATTAACTTTGGTAAATTCACCGTAGGCACTACGTTTATATCTAACCTGTTTCGAGCTTCCGATACATTTATCATCAACTTTATACTAAACAAGCAGGCGGTAGCCATTTATAATTTAGGGCAAACGCTCATGCAGCTGGTCGAAATTCCGCTGCGCAGTTTTGCCGCCACCGGTATGCCCGAATTATCGGCTGCTTATAACCAAAATAACCGTTCGTACGTAATAAACGTCATGAAAAAATATACTGGTACTTTAACCGTAATACTGGTACCAGCAGTTATATTGGGTTGTATTTTTGCCGATTTGCCTATTTATATAATTGGCGGTAATAAATACGCAGGTACCGAAGCTGCTAATGTGTTCCGGCTGTTTTTAACGTTTGCCCTGCTTTACCCGGCCGACCGCTTTTTTGCGCTTACGCTTGATGTGATCCATCATCCTAAGGTTAACTTTTATAAGGTGCTGGTAATGCTGGCAGCTAACATCGTTTTCGATTGCCTGGGTGTTTATTTATTAGGCAGTATATATGGTATTGCCATTGCTACTCTTTTTCCGGTTTTAATAGGTACATTTATAGGGTATAAAGCCTTAAACCGCTACTATCCGTTTAGCTTAACCAGTATTTATACTACCGGTTATAAACAGTTAAGCTTGTGGTTTCAGCATAATAAAAAACACGCGGGCAAACCGTTCGTACACTTGCAGTAAGCAAATAAGCAACTTAAAATTTATCATTGTAATAATAACCGGCACTATACCAATATTTTATATGAAAATAGCGCATTTGATATTAGCCCACAATAACCCCCGCCAACTAGAAAAGCTGGTTAGGCGGCTAATTTATGCGGATGATGCGGTTTATATTCACCTGGACAAAAAAGCACCCATTGACCAATACACCTATTTAAAAAGTATTGGTAATGTGTATTTTGTTACCAACCGGGTAAAGGTAACCTGGGGGGCCAACAGTATTGTAGGAGCCACCATTAACGGTTTTCAACAAATTATAAATACCGGCATAGCCTATGATTATGTAAACCTACTAAGCGGGAGCGATTACCCTTTGCAAAAGCCCGACCAAGTTCATGCTTTTTTTAGCCAAAACATGGGCAAGGTGTTTATGAGTTACATGCCTATATTAGATGAATGGCAGGAAGCTATAGCGCGCATTACCTGTTACCATTTCACCGATTTTAGTTTTACAGGCAGGTTTATTTTACAAAGGCTGGTGAACAAAATTTTACCTAAACGCACCATGCCCAACAACCTAATACCGGTAGGGCATTCGCAATGGTTTACCGTGCCTACGCCGTGCATTCAATATATATTAGATTACTGGAAGCAAAATGCCAATTTCAGGCGTTTTATTAAACTCACCTGGGGACCCGATGAGTTTGTTTTTCAAACCATTTTATACAACTCCCCCTACCAGGATCAAATGGTGAACGATAATTTAAGATTGATTGACTGGAGCGCAGGTGGAGCAAGCCCTAAAACTTTCACCATGGCCGATAAGGAAGCTTTGCTACAATCGGACAAATTATTTGCCCGTAAGTTTGACTTAGACCAGCATGCAGATATTATGATGCTCATAGACCAAGGGAAGCTTGATAATCAAAATGAGCTGGTATCAGCCTAATTTTATTTTTGCACTAAACAGGTTATCGTTTTCCTGGTATTCGTAAATAAACTCATCAGCGGCTTTGGTAATAATCAACAACCCTAAATGTTCGGTAAGCAGGCTCACATCCACGGTATCAGCTAAATTTTCTTCACAATAAAAGCGGATCCGCGTATCATTCTCTTTAACGGCGTAAAGCAGGTGCATAGCATCCGAGCTTAACATTACCTGTGTATTGCACTTTTGCAATTGGCTGTTCAAATCAAAAGGCTTACCGGCATCTGATTTAATAATTATAAGTTCGCTACTGTGCAAATGGAGCTGAAGTTCGGTTTGTTGGGTACCCGAATGCTTTACCGCATTATTCAGTAATTCGGTTACAATAATCTTAACTTTAAAAAGCAAGTCGCTATTATGATGGTACTGCAATAACATAGCCGAAAGTTCATGGAGCACATGGCGGGTAAAGCCGGTTATATTTTGAGGCTGATTATTAAACTCCAATGTTTTAGCCGATACCATAAGCCTATGCTATTGCATTTAGCGCATCCTGTTCGGTGGCGTAAATTTTAAATACCTTGTCCAGTCGTATCAGTTTCAACAGGTCTTCAATATCTTTTTGCAGGCCCAGTAAAACCACATCGCATTGCATGGTAATAGCGTGTTTGAGAGAAGCCACCAGCGCTCCTAAAAATGAACTGTCTACATAGGTTACGGTTTGCAGGTTCAGCCAAACACTACTCTTTTTCAGGTTTAAAAGTGCTATCAGTTCGTCCTTAAATTGGTCGGAATGGTTAAGATTAGCTTCGGTAAGGTTTACGGTTACTAATAAATAGCTGGCTCCTTCTTTAACAACTTTAAGCATAAGGTACGGGTTTATAAATACAAATAATGCTGCTATCGTCAACCAAAGTGGTCGATTGCTGCTCTAAATTACGCTTAAATTCTTGAAATGTTTGCCCGCTGTGCAAGTGCGCTGTTAGCTTAGCGGCAAATAAATTATAATCGCTCTTGCTGCCATCAGTAGCGGCAATATCAATTAACCCATCGGTAAACATAAATAACAGGTCGCCCTCGGCTAAATTAATTTCCTGATCGGTGTAATTGCCGTTGGGTGTTAAACCCAACAATAAGCCCGATGAGCCCACCTGGTTAAGTTGCAACGAACGGGCACTATAATGCAATAAAGGCAAATCTCCGGCACCGGTGTACCTAAGCTGCCCGGTTTGTTTATCTATACAGATGAGCGATACACTCGATAATATACCTTGCAGACCATCATCGTTGTAAATTACCTCATTTATTTTTTGCAGGATAGCCGGACCCGTATTATCCTCCCCCGATGCGCTAAAGCGTATTGCTGCCCTAATGTAACTCAAATAAGTAAAAGTATAAAACCAGGCCTTCCACTTTTTACCCATTACATCACCCAATACAATAAACAGGTGACGGTTTGCGGTATCAATAAAATCTATAAAATCCCCGCCGGGTATATCCTGGTAATCGTGATGCCAAAAATCAATGCTGATACCGGCAACCTGCGGAGCCTTAGCTGGTACGGCTTTAATATTTAGCGCGGCTACCGTCTTTTTAATTTCTGTTTCGGAGAGTTCCCGCTGCTTGTTTACCGTATGCAGCAGGTTATTAATTTTAGCAATAATAACCTCAACCGGGGTATCTTTTATTACATAATCAATGGCTTGCAGATGGAGCCCGGTGTACATTACCTTTTCATCATCAAAACCGGTTAAAAACATAAAAGGAATATCTTTCAGGTTCTCAACTGCTAACACACTGCGCCTAAACTCCAACCCATTCATTTCCGGCATATCATAGTCCGAAACAATCACATCGGGCGTATGACATTGCATATAGATTAATGCCTCATGAGCCGAATGGGCCACTTGGCAGGTAAAGCCTGCTTTTGTAAATGCCTGGCCCAGCAGTTTTAAAAACAGCGGATTGTCATCAACCAATAATATATTTTTTGAATTAATAGCTGCCATTATTGATCTGTGCTGAATTGTTTGTAAACCGATTTTACCAGCAAATAAATGCCGGTTAATATAATGAGCAGCGATATTACATCCATCAGCGTAACCCCATCTTGCGGGTTAAAATAAAAAATGGTGAACATTTCAAAGTAAGGGGGGGCCGGCATAATAATCATAGCAAAGCCCAGCATAATCAATACCAGGCTAATTAAAATCAAAAAAAACTTGGAGATCCGTTCGCCGCGTAAATACTTTTTCGACATGGTACTATCTACCTGGTGGCTGGCCAGCATTACGGTAAACTCATCCAGCATATTGGCACGGTTGGCAGTACCCTCAACATCTATGTGTTTAAATGCATTAAGCTGGTCGCGGTAAGTGCCGGCTTTATCGAGCGCGTTGTTCATACGCAAGCGTATCTGCTTTACCTTTTCGCTGTCAATTTCACTTTTGGCCAGCAGGCTCACCAGTTCGTCCAGTTTGTGATCAATAGCAGCTTGTTTATGGGTTACCTGCTGCAATTGCTCCACTTCTTTTTTTATATTTTCGTGCTTACTCAAATTAAAGTGATAATTTCATCCACCAAACTTTTAAGGTGCTAAATCCGTAAACCTCATTAATGAAAACGGTCTCTATCATTACGGTCAATTATAATCAAAGTTACATCACCGAGCAACTATTGGCTTCGGTTTATGCCAACAACAGGTATGCGGCTACAGAGATTATTGTGGTTGATAACGCCAGCAAAGATAATCCTGTACCGGTATGGCAAGTACAATACCCCGATATTACCTTTATACGTTCGGAAACTAATTTGGGTTTTGCAGGCGGTAATAACTTGGGCGTTAAAGAAGCCAGCGGCGATTATTTATTTTTTGTAAATAACGATACCGAGTTTACCCAAGAACTGGTAGAAAGCCTGGTAGCCATAATGGATGAAAACCCGGGCGTAGGCATGGTATCACCTAAAATAAGGTATTTTGACCAGCCCACGGTGCTACAATATGCAGGCTTTACTAACATGAACTATTATACCATGCGCAACCGCTGTATAGGGCAATTTGAGGTGGATAACGGGCAGTACAATAATAATACCGGCCCAACAGGCTATATACACGGTGCCGCCATGATGGTGCGCCGCGATGCTATTGTAAAGGCGGGTTTAATGGCAGAGAACTTTTTTTTATATTATGAGGAAATGGACTGGAACGATCATATTAAACGTGCCGGTTACCAGGTATGGCTAGAACCTAAGGCGTTGATTTATCATAAAGAATCGGTTTCGGTAGGGCGCGTGAGCGGCTTAAAAGAATATTTTATGAACCGTAACCGCTTGCTGTTCATCAGGCGTAATGCGCCATCGGCATTAACCATTATGATATTTTACAATTATTTTATATGGGTGGTTACGCCGCGCAACATTATCAATTATCTGCGTAAAGGTAATAAAGGGTTTTCTGCACTACTGCTTAGGGCCATTTGGTGGAACTTAACCCACGATAAAAACAGCACCAATTTAGGTTACCCGCTTAATTAATGTATGGAAGTATTACTCTGGATTAGCCTGTTTATTGTTTTTTATGCCTTTTTTGGGTATGGCGTACTGCTGTTTATCATCATTAAAATTAAACGTAAGCTGCATGGCTTGCCGGTTATACCGGTGGTTGATGCAGCCGACCTGCCTACCTGCAGCCTGGTTATAGCTGCTTATAATGAGGAAGGCTTTATCCTCGAAAAAATAAAGAATACGCTTGAACTGGAATACCCTGCCGGTAAATTGGAATTTATTTTTATTACCGATGGATCGACCGACCGTACGCCCGAACTGATAGCCGCATACCCTCAAATTAGGCTGATGCACTCTACCGACCGTAGGGGCAAAATTGCGGCCGTACACCGGGCTATGGATACTGTTACCACCGAGGTAGTGGTATTTACCGATGCCAATACTTACCTCAACCCCGATGCCTTACTCAAAATCTGCCGCCATTATGCCGATGCCCGTATAGGTGCCGTAGCCGGCGAAAAACGCATACAAATTGATGCGGCTGCCGATGCCACCGCTGGCGAGGGTTTTTACTGGAAATACGAATCGAAACTAAAAGCCTGGGATGCCGAACTATACTCTGTAGTAGGTGCCGCGGGCGAGTTATTCAGCATCCGTACTGCCTTGTACCAGCCGGTATCGCCTAATGCCATTCTGGATGACTTTATGATCTCCTTATTAGTAGCGCAGGATGGGTACCGGGTACTATATGAACCTGAGGCCTATGCTACCGAAACTTCCTCAGCAAATGTAAAAGAAGAATTGAAACGTAAAATCCGCATTGCAGCCGGGGGCATACAATCTATAGTTTGGTTAAAAAGTCTGCTTAACCCATTCCGCCAGCCATTACTTACATTTCAATATGTTAGCCATAGAGTTTTACGGTGGACAGTAACACCATTTTTAATGATATTGGCCTTATTACTTAACATAGTAATTGTAGTTACAGGGGGCAGCATGCTATACCATATTTTGCTGATAGGCCAGTTGGCCTTTTACATAGCCTCATTGGCTGGCTGGCTGCTGGAACGCCGGGAAATTAAAGTGAAGATTTTATTCATACCCTACTATTTTTGCATGATGAATTACGCGGTAATCCGTGGTATTTTTCGCTATTTAGCCGGTGGGCAAAGTGCGGCCTGGGAAAAATCGAAGAGGAAGTAGCCCCTCTTAAACCCTCCCCGGGAGAGAGGGCTTTTAAATCGCTTGGTAAGTGACCCACCCCTGCCCCGCACACGTTTCCACCGCACCCCCTCCGAGGAGGGGAAGTATAAAACAAAAAAAGTAAAAACAATCAAGCGTATGTCGCTTAAAGAGAAAATAAAAAACAACCCCTCGCTTAAAAAACTGGTTCACTGGATGCTGATACCCAGCGGTGAGGCTATGCCCAGGCTTTGGGTAAAATTGCTGGTCAACCCTTTTTTGCATAAACGGGGCAGCGGCTCTAAAGTACGCTGGCGCACGCGCATGGATGTATTGCCGTTTAACCGTTTTGAGTTGGGCAAAAATTCGACCATTGAAGATTTTTGCACTATTAATAACGGCGTAGGCGATGTGCTGATAGGCGACAATAGCCTGATAGGCATGAGCAATGTAATTATTGGCCCGGTAACTATTGGTAACGATGTAATAATGGCTCAAAACATTGTAGTAAGCGCCCTCAACCACGAATACCGCGATGTAAACATGCCCATACGTGCGCAAAAAATATTAACTTCCCCTATTATAATTGAGAATGATTGCTGGATAGCCGCCAACGCGGTAATTATATCGGGTGTAACCATTGGCAAACATAGCGTAGTTGCCGCCAGCGCGGTGGTTACCAAGAGCATACCGCCCTTTTCTATTGCGGCAGGTAATCCTGCTAAAATCATAAAGCGGTATGATTTTGAACTGAAAGATTGGGTGAGCGTTTAAACTTTAGTAGCATTTTACTTTAATTATTGTACACATGCTGCTCAGATCATTCATACTAACCGGTGCTGTAAACGGCCTGTTCTTTATATTGCTTTTGTTAACCAAGGAGCGAAGATCGGGTGCGGATAAGCTTTTATCTTTTTGGATGGGTTTGATTGCAGTGCAGTTGTTCTTCTATTATGATAATCTGTTTGCACAACCTGTACTACCAATTAATTTTCAAATACCATTTTTTGCTACACCATTAATTAGTTCGGCAGTATTATACTTTTACATAAAACAACTCGCGTTTGGTGAGCCATTTAACTGGAAATCCAAACTGATCCACCTGCTGCCTTACCTGCTCTTTAACTTGGGGTGTTTCTATATATATTATACAGGCAAAAATGCTTTAGTATTGGCAAACGGTTTTCCGCATTTTAGCAGTGGCGTTAATAAATCGATGACATACATTTTAACCGGCTTACTGGCTTTAATACCAGGTTATTATAGTTTTGCTGCACTTTTTTTACTGTTGAAGTATCAAAAAGTGTTACCCGACAATTACTCCTTTACAGAAAGAATTAGCTTAAACTGGCTTAAATGGATGGTTATAGCATTGCTTACCCTTTTTACAGGTTTATTTATTTTAATAAAATATGGCAGAAGCTTAGGCTGGGTAGATCATCAAAACTTATTTGCGGTAGTGGGTGCTATATTAACCTTGTACGTTTTTTTTATTGGCTTTTTAGGATTTCGTCAACAGAGTTTTAATAAGGCGGATGTTCAAAGCCTGCCTGTTACAGTGGAAGAACCATTATCAAGCTATAAAAATTCGGGGTTGAATGAAGCGCGTTTGGAAGAACTTTATAATATTTTGGTTTTACACATGGTGCAACAGCAGCCCTATCTGGAAGATACTTTGACCCTGCGAACGTTGGCTATGCAATTGAATATAACGCCAAACCAGTTATCGCAGGTCATCAACCAGAAAACAGAATCTAACTTTTTTACCTTTATTAACAGCTATAGGGTTGAGGAGGTTAAGACAAAGTTGACAGACCCGGCTATGGCACATTACTCTATTTTGAGTATCGCTTTCGATTGCGGGTTCAGATCAAAATCTGCCTTTAATAAAATTTTTAAAGAAGCAACCGGGCTTACCCCTGCCGAGTATCAAAACACGGCAAATAACAAAGTATAGGTCTTTCCCTACCTTTCAAGACGACAGCAGGCCATTAAACAAGTTTCTTTGAATTAAAAAACATGGAAACATTTTTATCTGTACATCAAATTAACATCCTCATACATGTTGCATCGGGGTCTTTAGCTTTACTTACAGGACTGATTATCCTCTTCGTCAACAAAGGAAAAAACGCTCATCGCTTGCTGGGTAAGGTCTTTCTGGTACTCATGTGCATTACCATAGTTACCGGCCTTGTTGGCGTATTAGTATTCGGGCGAAATACCTTTTTATTAGTGATTACCATACTTAGTGGCTACATGGCCTTTTCAGGCTATAGGGCAGTAAAGTACAAATCAAACAAACCACGATTTTTAGACATTGCGGTTGTCTTAATTGCAATTGGTTCGGTCGCCTACTTCCTTTACTTTTTTAAGTCGATAGGGATGATATGGTCGCCGGTAATTATTTACAGCACAGTTGGGTACCTAATAATGATGGTGGTATATGACCTAACCAGATATCTCTTATCAACTCAGCTTTACGCCAAACTTTGGATGCATGAGCATATCTTAAAAATGATAAGCGCCTTTAGCGGGTTACTGTCAGCATTTGCAGGTACGGTTTTTTCGGATTACCAACCCTATAGCCAGTTTCTGCCATCGGTTTTAGGAACGTTAATAGCCATTGGCTTTATGATAGCCTACCAAACCAGTAAACAGAAAAGCATTCTTATTAATTAACTAATTTGTAGTTCCGATTTATAATAAATGATAAAAGCCACCCCGCACAGGATGGCTTTCAATAGTATGATCTCTTATTTTTGTCTCTTAATTTTTGCTTCTGCGGCTAAACGCTTTCCTTTTGCAGTAGTGCCGGTATAGTTTTCAGAATGAGTTTCACATCGTTAACCAGGCTGTGATTTTGGGCGTACACATTATCCAGCATCAGGCGTTCCTCTTCGCTCATATCGCCTTTACCTCGTTTTTCTACCTGCCACAAACCGGTTATACCTGCCGGGGCATGAAAGCGCAGGGCATACTTATCGGTAGTTAGTTTTTCGGCTTCGTATAATGGTAGCGGACGATTGCCCACTATGCTCATATCGCCTATAAAAACATTCCACAGTTGCGGCAGCTCATCTATACTGGTATTACGTATAAAGTTACCTATACGGGTTATCCGCGGATCGTTTTTGATTTTGAAAAATGCTGAGCCTGAACTTACTTTTTTATTGTCCACATACTCCCGTTCGCACCAGTGTACATTATCGGCATACATAGGGAACTGGCATTTGCCCGAACCCACACAGTCGGCGCATAAATGGGAGGTATTCTCTATAATAGTTTTCTCCCCTTTTTCGGCTTTGGCCGCGGCGGCATCGGTATCATATTGATTGAGGTGCTTCAGATCTTTTAAACGCTGATCGGCGTTTACATACATTGATCGGAATTTGTAAAACTTAAACACCTGGTAACCAGTACCTACCCGTAAAGAATAGTAAAACGCAGGACCTTTCGATTCGAGCCTCACCAGCAGGTAAACCAGCAAAAAAAACGGCGATAGCATCAACAGGGCCATGCCCGAAAAAAACATATCGAAAGCCCTTTTTCCCCAAGGCACATCGTAAGTTTGCTGTAATTTTTGACCGTTATTAGTGCGCAAAGAACTCCAGTGCTCAATTAAAAAATTAACCCTGGTTTCTACATTCTTTACCGATACCGGCCTTTTAAAAACATCGGCTACCCCTGCATTCAGCGATAATTGGCGAAGGTTACTATTAAAATGATTTACAATTAAAAAAAACGGAACATTACCAAGGGTGCTCTTCTTTAAGGTTTCGAGCAAAGTAATACCCGAGGAAGCCAATACCTCATCTTGTGATATGATGGCTGCTATATTAAGCTTGTTTTCTTGCCAGGAGGTAAACATCTGCATGCCATTTTTAAAATGCATTAATTGTCTATCCTGAAAATTTGCCTCATTAATGGACATGGTTAATTCATCGTCCAAATTAATTAATGCAATAATTTGCCGTTCTTGGGTAAATGCCTCAACACTCATAAGCTTTGTACATTCTTGCCTATTCTACGCAATATAGCTCTAACGCGGGCTTCCAGCTCGGCCGGGTTAAATGGCTTAACTATAAAATCGTCGGCACCGGTGTTGAGGCACTTTACACGGATCTCCGAGCTATCCTCGCCCGATACGATGATCACCGGAATGGATTTAAAGAAATCGCTACTATGCATTTGCGTAATAAATTCCAGCCCGCTCAAGTTAGGCGTATTCAAATCGGATATAACCAAGTCGGGAATGTTGCCGTTTTGTAAAAATGAAAGTGCCTCCAATGCCGAAGGACAGATCTCAATTTCATAAGATTTACCTAAAAACTTTCTGAGTATTAGCTGCATATAATTATCATCCTCGATAATTAATATTTTAGTTTGCCCAGTATCTGAGAATCCCATACGAATGGATTTGTTGGTGTTGTTTGTGCTTAAAAGGTTGCTAATAACAGGTATCATACTTATCAGTTTTTTATCCTGTTACGAAATACTTTATGTAAAAGTTCTATATATTAATGATGTTAGGAAATAAATACGCGCTTAAATCGTTTCACGGTTGCTTTCCATAAGCCGCCATCTATCTGTATCCTCCTGTCTGTTGTCCAAACAATAGCTTTGGGATTGTTAACACGATGGATAGTTCCAAAGCCTTTGTTTTTCAATTTTAATGCCAGGTAACCGTCTTCATTAGTGCCTGCCGGGTGGTTAAAACCATCTACCTGCAAACCTTGCTCACGTCTGAAGCCGGAATTAAAACCGTAAACATTTACTGCCTCATTTTTAAATTTCGCATTATATAACCGGGTTAAATCGGATAAATACTCATAAAAAAAATAAGTAAACCTACCCGTACTGCCTACCGGTATAAATGAAAAACGGCCATAAGTAATAGCGGCCTGCTTGTGCTCATCGGCCAATGGTTTAACCATCTCTTCTATCCAATCTTTCGGGTAAATGGTATCTGCATCGGCATTCAATATATATTTACCCTTTGCTTGCGCCAAACCGGCATTACGGGCCTGCGTAATACCCTGTATAGTTTCGAGTATGCAGGTTACTCCGCAGGCTTTTACCAACTCTTCGGTTTTATCTGCCGAATTGTTATTTACTACAATAATTTCTACCGACCAACGGGTAATATTATTACATAAAGAAGCCAGCGTTTGTACAATTGTAGCTTCCTCGTTATAAGCCGGCATTACAATAGATACATCGGCATTATCCTTATTTAGCTTTTGATAACCCTGGCTCACCAATGCCGGATCTTGCTGGTTGTAAAAATAATTACTGATATATGATGGTATTGATATGGGTCTCATAAAACGAAGCAAATTATAATTTAAAGTTTAATTATTTATGTTTTTCACAAGAAAAACATGCATTTAATAAATATTTAACATCATTATGCTATACTTACAACCACTGGCTATAAATTCTATAGCTTTTTCAATCGTTATACGTACGAAATATAAATTTAAATGGGTTTTTATATACATTATATTTAGTTATGGTATAATAATCTGTTTATCAACACTTTATTTTAAAACAAATCGCAGCTGGTGGTTACCTGAAATATTGGCTAATTTTGCGGCCTATGAAAAAACATCAACCCACTATATTAGTTGTAAACGACGACGGTATTACCGCACCGGGCATTAAAGTTTTAATAGAAACCATGCAACAACTTGGCCGGGTGGTGGTAGTTGCGCCCGATAGTCCGCAATCGGGCATGGGCCATGCCATTACTATTGGCAAGCCTTTACGTTTGGATACGGTTAACCTTTATAATGGTGTAGAAATGTACAAATGCTCGGGTACACCGGTTGATTGTGTTAAGCTTGCTGTAAACCGGGTTTTTAAAGGTGCCAAGCCCGATCTGTGTGTATCGGGTATTAATCATGGGCTCAACCATTCTATCAACGTATTGTATTCGGGCACCATGTCGGCCGCGGTTGAGGGTGCTATCGAAGGCATACCGGCTATTGGCTTTTCTTTAGATGATTATACCGAAGAAGCTAACTTTGCTCCAAGTGCGGCCTACATTAAGCAAATTGCGCAGCAAGTGCTTAAAAATGGTTTACCGCAGGGCACTTTACTCAATGTTAATTTTCCTAAAACTACCGATATAAAAGGTATTAAAATTTGCCGGCAAGCGCGGGGTAAATGGGCCGAAGAGTTTAATGAGCGGATGGACCCATATAAACGCCCCTACTACTGGCTTACCGGCGAGTTTCAACTGAACGACCAGGGTGAAGATACCGATGTATGGGCACTGGAACATCACTATGTATCGGTAGTACCTGTACAGTTCGATATGACTGCACATCATGCTATATCTTTGTTAAACGGTTGGAAATTTGAAAGTAAAATTTAAGAAGCCAATAAAATTTTACAGTGTTACCGTAATAAACAATCGTTTTTACAGGGCTGCGGATATGTGCGATTACCCCTTTGGAGAGCTATTTATTAAGCAAGATGGTTATAACAGAGATTACAGGTTAAAATTCAGGAATTAGCCTAATGGATTTTCATCCTTAACTAAAAAACTATCAAACTCATGGTTAAGTTCCTTAATGCTTTGTTTGAGCATAGCAACAATATCCTTTGAAGAATTGTCGAGTTCACCCTGATCTAAAATCTCTACCAAACCCATAATGTTTGCCAGGGGCCTTCTTATTAAATGAGATTGTTTGTAGGCTACATCCTGTAGTGTTGAGGTTAAAAATCGAATATGATCCTGCCTCGATTCAAAATCGGTAATATCATAACCAATACCTATAATTCCATTAACACGGCCCTCAGAAGTAATATTTGCTTTAAAATCCCATTGGGTAATAGTATAACCGCCCTTACCATTTAATTTACGCAGCGTCAGCTGAAAACACTGATGGGGGTTTTGCCTGCACAACATATTAGTTTTAAAACAAATGCTATGATCATCGGGGTGTAAAGCAGCTATTGCCGATTGCACACCATTATCTTTATAATATATGGCGTACTTTTCTATAAAATAATCATTTAAATAAGCATAGTTGCCATTATCATCAACAAAAACCAGGTAATAAGTTTCAGACGTATTTAGTAAACTGATAATATGGTCTAATGTACTGAGTGCAGCCTCTTTCATAAATTATTTTATTATAACTACTAAGGTAAATGAATTATTAATTAAGGAAGCAGCGAGACAAAATGTAATAACAATTCAACAACCAAAAATATCAGACAAAACAAAAATGACATTGTTTGATCATCCTATCCAAATAATATTAACCTTATTAATTTACTGTACACTATTCAGTGCCAGATCTATACCTTGAGGGGCGCCCTCTATTTTGCAAATGAGCGGAAAATCAGGATTATTGAGCACCCACAATTTAGTTTTTCCATTAGCAGTTACAGCATAAAAGGTATCGGCCTCTTTACCATCAATATTGTATGAAGGTGCGCCATCTGTAACCGTAAATTTTTGTCCGTTAAGTTCAAATACTTTATTATTAATGAGCGCGGTAAAGGTGTCTTTTGATAGAAAAGCCAATGTTTCAGAATCTTTAAGTTTGGTTATTTCTTCAAAACCAGGTTCGCGCAAGGCCATTTTATTCCCGCTTTGTATAGCCTTGGCCGATATTTCGAATATACCAGTACCCAGCCCGTTAATTACCCACTTCATTCTTAACGGTGCATTGATCTCGGTAATGGTTAATATAGCAGGCAAGGTTTGACCAAACGCACGGGCATAAGCCGTGTAATTTAACACCGTACCGGTTTTAACCTGAGGAATATATTTTTGCGCCAGAACCGTTAAGCCAAGTAATGAGTAAAGGGTTAGTACAATTAATTTTTTCATTTCAATATTTAATAGTTTATTGCCCATACCTGTTTAGGAAGGGATGCATAAAATTAGCATAAAAAACGAGGGAGTATTGTACTTTTGATAAAATTATGGTTATCAGAAATTTGATGCTAACGGGATTTGTTTTGGGCTTAATATTTCCGGGACTGACCTTACTGCTATTTAATGTTTTATATAAAAATGTGCTATTGCTTAACAAGCCGGCCATACCTTACCTGGTTGCATTGGGGCTAAACCTATTCATCATTCGTATATGTTATAAAAAAGGTGCCGACCAAACCGGCAGAGGGGTAATGTTAGCTACCTTTATAGCGATGCTGATTATGTTTTTTTTATTTAAAATAAGGCTATCATGAAATATTACCTGGTAGCTGGTGAGGCTTCGGGCGATTTGCATGGGGCTAACTTAATGAAGGCTTTAAAAAAGCAGGATCCGCAAGCCCAGTTCCGTTTTTTTGGGGGCGACCTAATGCTGGCCGAAGGCGGAACTTTGGTACAACATTACAGTACTATGGCTTATATGGGTTTTGTGGAAGTAGCCATAAACCTGCCCGCTATCCTCAAAAACATGAAGACCTGTAAGGCAGACATAGCCTCCTGGCAACCCCGTGTAGTAATACTGATAGATTTTCCGGGCTTTAACATGAAAATAGCCGAGTTTGCCAAAGCGCGTGGCTTGCTGGTTTGTTACTACATATCGCCTAAGGTATGGGCATGGAACCAAAAACGGGTATTCAAGATCAAAAAAGTGGTTGATCATCTGTTTTGCATCCTGCCTTTTGAGGTGGATTTTTACAAGCAGTTTAACATGAAGGTTGACTATGTGGGCAACCCGCTGCTGGATGCGGTAGCAGCATTTACGCCTGATGATGACTTTTTAATTAAAAACCAGCTACAAGGCAAAAAAATCATAGCCCTGCTACCCGGAAGCCGAAAACAGGAAATAAGCCGCCTGCTGCCCGAAATGGTTAAAGTGGCCCAGCAATTTCCAGGATACCAGTTTGTTATTGCGGGTGCTCCAACTTTCAACAGCAATTACTACCAGCAGTATTTAGGCGGCGCAGAATTGCCTGTAGTTTTCCACGCTACTTATGATCTGCTTCATTATGCAAGCGCGGCCATAGTGGCATCGGGCACGGCTACTTTAGAGACAGCTTTATTTGATGTACCGCAGGTGGTGGTTTATAAAGCCAACCAAATTATGGTTACCGCCGCACGCATCTTTTTAAAGATCAAGTATATATCGTTGGTTAACCTGATTATGGATAAACGGGTAGTGCAGGAATTAATACAAGAAGATTGTAATACAGAAACTATTAGCACCGAATTAGATAAGCTGGTAGCGGGAAACTATCGGGATGAAATGCTCAACCATTATGCACAACTACACGTGTTAATGGGTAAACCAGGTGCATCGGCCCATACTGCCGAATTAATAGTTAAATACACTACCCAAAAATAAAAGCCCTGCATGTGCTGGGCTTTATAATTTTCATAGGTAATGTGAAAAGCAATTTTTAGATAGATGTAGCAAATGCGTTTTATGCGGCTATTGCGGTTTTTACCAGAGTTGCCTTGCTTACAAACTGACCTTTAGCCTTAAAAGCTTTTAAGTCGGCTGCAATTAAGTGCATTAACTCATTATCAAAACGTTTTACCAATTTGCTGGTAGCTGGTTGAGTAGTGTTTTTCATAGGTTGATGTTTTAGCAGTTAATGTTTTTGTAATACTAAGCGGCAGAAAGGCCTTTAGCGTTAATGCTTTGTTTAATGCTGTCTAACAGTTGATTTTTAGCACTTTTTACATTTTTTAAATCTTCCAGTAACATGTTTTTTAACTCATTATCAAAACGAGTTACTAATTTGCTGATTGATGGCTTGCGGTAAGTTTTCATTGCTTTGATAGGTTAAAATTTATTGTTCAGTTTTTTTTCTTTATCAATATGGTCAGTTTCGGTAAGGTTGCCTTTACCACGTTTCGCCTCTTCGTACTGCCTTAATATTTGTTCTTCATCACGGGCATCCGAAGGCTTTTCAGGATCTTGAGGGTTTTCCCACCCCTGCTCCTGGCTTTCATCCGGTGTTCCATTTTCAACAACTATCATATCAGTTTATTTGATAAAAGTTATTCCAATTCGATGCCAAAAAATTACACCTGGATAAATAAAGTTTACAATTCATTGAAAATTAGCGTTAAAAACTACATTTCATATAATTTGAGATCATAAAAAGCTGCGAAAACGATACTCTAAAAGCAGGTGCGTTGTATAGAATAGTGACACTTTGTATAGTAAGAGTACTAACTGTCCTTTTTTTGCAGACTAAGCAAGTGTACGATTAGTACGATGGAAGACAGTGTGATGCCAATAACGCACACACCTGCCCAATGATAGGTTTCCCAAACTTTAGAAGCGAGGAAAGTGCCCGCCGAACCGCCAATAAAGTACGATACCATATAAACCGTATTGATACGGTTCCGCGCGTTTGGATTGAGCGAAAAAATGATAGCCTGGTTAGAAATATGGGTTGCCTGCACACCCATATCCATGAGTATGACGCCTATTATTAAACCGGTAAAGCTATGGCCGAACATCATAAATATAATAAATGATGCCAGCAAAATTATCAGTGTATAAGTAATTAGCCGGTTAGGGGCGGCCTTGTCCGTTAACCGGCCGATCATAGAAGCGGCCAGTGCCCCAAAGGCGCCAATTAAACCAAACGCACCAGCCACCGCACTTCCTTCATTAAAAGGCGGTTCGCGAAGCAGGAATACCAGCGTTGTCCAAAACGCACTAAAACAGGCAAAGCACAAGGCACCTCTAAATGCTGCCAGTCTTAATTTAGGCTCCTGTTTAATAATACCGATTAATGATTTCATTAAACTACTGTAACTACCTTTATAATCGGGTTCCACTTCAGGAACAATCCAGGCAATAAGCCCCCACATCAACAGCATAATGCCAGCCGCTATATAAAACATAGCCCGCCAGCCTAAATGCTCGCCTACAAAGCCACTGATAGCGCGCGATAGCAGGATGCCTATTAACAAACCGCTCATTATAAAGCCGATTTTTTTACCGCGCTCAGCCGGTAAGGCCAGGTGCGCAGCCATAGCCACCAGTATTTGCGGTATAACCGATGACATGCCTACCATAAAACTGCTTAAAACCAATACCCACACCTTTTGAGCACTGGCTGCTAACAATAATGCAGCAACAATAAAAGCAAAGTCTACCAACATCAATTGCTTGCGCTTAAACATATCGGCCAGCGGAATGATCAGTAGTAACCCGGTAGCATAACCCATTTGCGTGAACATAGCTATTTGCCCTGCTTTGCCATTGCTGATATGAAAGGTGCTGGCTATATCGCTCAACAAAGGTTGGTTGTAATATATGTTGGCCACCACCAGGCCGGTAGCCAGTGTCATTACCCAAAGTACAAGCGGTGTAAGTTTATGATATTGGGCAGCATTTGTTACGGCATCCATGATAGATTATTTTGGGTAGCTATATAGGAGTTGGGACAAAGATAAGAATTAAAAAAGGCCTGAAAAATCAGGGCTTTTTTCTTACTGTTTTTCTAAGGCTTCTAATTTATCGTAGATGCTTTGCCTTTGCCTATCAAAATCTCTATCCTGTTCATCTGCATCAAAAGCTGCTATAACATGGAGATATTTGTTTAAACTTATCCGATATCTCGTTAAAACTAAAGCATTGTACCGGTTCTTTGCTCTGAATTTATGCTCGATGTAATAACCCTGCAAAGAAGGCTTATACTGTTTGCTTAATGCAGTCCTTACTATGTTAAGACTATCTACATCTTTTTCATTGTTTTTAATTAGCCCGGTGTACAGAATATACAGAGAGTCCTGCTCTAACTTTTCTCCTCGCTTCAAATAAAGAGAGCGTACCGAATTTTTAGTTTCTAATATGCTGTTAAAGTCGTTATATTTCTCAATTACTACATCTATCTGTTTAGCCTGTGCCGTTTCACTAAAGTCTTGGTAAACAGGCGTGAGTTTGCCCCAATAAACCGGACTATAACTGCCTGGATTATTCAGTTTTTTTAATAAATAGTTTTTTGCATTCGTTCGTGCGGTCTGCACGTTGGCGTTTTGACCATGCCCGGAAAATGATACTGCCAGCATTGCAATTAATAGTACTACTTTTTTCATTTGTCGTATTTTAAGTAAATAAATATGGCGTAACTGTTATTATCCTTAGCTACTCAGGGTTACGACGCCCTACACGCAAAAAGATACAGCTACGCCATGACGGCGTACTATAAACTTTATATTGCGTGTTGCTTAAGGTCGTAATTTGAGCAGCAATAAGTTTTAGTACAATATTATTAGCCTACTTTTTAGGCTGTTTGTCTTTAATAAAGGCGGCCTTTATAACCTGCTCAAATGTACCTTTCACCGATAATTTGGCATCGTACTTTTCAGAGCGTGGCTTGCTATCCTTTTCCTTTTTTTCTTTATCCATAAGCTATTTTATTAAGGTTGCGTAAGTTAGTCTTTTGCCATTACAGTTCTTTAAAGAATTTTCAAAACGGGTTACATCTGTTATTTTGCGCGTGTTATATCTGTATCCGAACTCATGGCAATAACGGTGTAGATGTTTAGGGCTTACCTGGTGGTATATACCTATAATTCCACGTTTTAATAGTGACCAAAAACCCTCTATTGTGTTTGTGTGATCTTCACCCACTGTTATGTAATTGCCATCCGTATGTTTAATCATTACGTGGTTATAATTTTTAGAAAGTCCCAAATAAGAGCGGTAAGCATCTGTTACTATTTTACTATCAACTGTAACGTTAGCTAACATAATTGGCTGTAGCGTTTCGGCCTGTGTATCCTTAACCACAGTTAAATTAACGCTGGAAAACTTTGTATAAATCTTCTCTTTTACCGTACGGCCGGCAATTAGTTTGTGAGGCCTTTCTACTATTGTATATTCACTTTTTTGAGCAATACCAACTACCGGCATTTTATCGGATGCGCTTCTGCCTTGTGATCCTTCAATCTTTTTGTTAGCGTGGCGGTTTTTATTTTTACCACCTACAAATGTCTCGTCAACTTCAACGCCGCCCGATAACATTTCAGGTGCATTATTAGTAAGCATTTCGCGTACCCTGTGTAATAAAAACCAAGCTGTTTTTTGTGTGATATTTAGATCCCTGCTAAGCTGCAAAGAAGATATTCCCTTTTTGTGAGCAGTACCCAAATAGATGGCAGCAAACCAATAACGTAACGATATTTTTGTGTTTTCAAATATAGTTCCAGTAGTTACAGTGAATTTCTTTTGGCATTCTTTAGCCTTGCATTTAAAGCCTCGGTTGGTTACGTATGCACCAACATTACCACAATGAGGGCATGCTGGTTCAGTACCCCAACGCGATGCCGCTAAATACTTAACGCAGGTACTTTCGTCCTTGAAGTAGTCAAGTAATTGTAAAAGGCTTTTAAATTGAGTAGTCATATTTGTTTAGTTTGCTTATACAAATATAATATTAATAACTTGTTGGGACAAATTTATTTGTGAATATTTCGTAGTTTGGGAGCGCAACAACAACAATTTTATGGACAAATTTCAAAATCTACAGGATAAGTCTATTATTTACCGTGGACAAATTATTACCCACTGCATAACACTGGAGAAGGCAATAGAAGAATATATATGCAACAGTATAACCAAAGATGAAGTATCTAAGTACAAAATATACGTCTACCTTTTAGACAGAATGCACTTCGATGGGAAAATCAGTGTATTTCAAACCATATTGCAACAGTCAGTTAGTAAGGATGAATTTAAAAAGCGATATGAGAAATTAATGGGAAAAATAAGGATGGTGAAAGATGAAAGAAATAAGTTTGCTCATTACTTAACTTATGTAACTGATGAATCTTTAGAAAGAGCAGACAAAGAACTAAGTCTTGTAAGCTTTAGAGATAAAGTTGTTAGCGATAAAGACGTTTATAACGATCACATAATTAATGAAAAAATTGAAGCGATTGTAAAGTGTACTGGTATGGTTTACGACCTAATCAAAGAACCTCCACCAGTGCCCCCCTCGGAATAGTAAGTTTGCAACCTTATTTTTTCTTCATCGGGGGCTGGTGAACGCTTTAAATATACTGATTAGCAATTACTTAATCAAATTTATCTTTGTCCCAACTCCTATATAGTTACCTTATTTTGATTCGTTGTATCGCACAAAATTGCTAAACCTATAAAAATAAAAGTTTTACTACTTCAACAAGCGTTAAAATGACTTTTAATTTATTAAACATGTTATAACACCAAGTTAAATTTAACATTTATTAACACATAGATTAATTTTATGCCACTTTGATAAGAGAATTATTATATCAATAAATTATTTGCAATTTTTTTTGAAAAAAAATTTGCATTATCAAAAGTAAGTGTTACTTTTACACCGTATTCAAAAGATACACAAAATAGTCTTCTCATAATTTAGGTTTATAATTGGTTAGTACAGGCCCCTGCCCATCAGGGGCCTTGCTTATTTATAGACTTTTCTGCGATACAAACACGCTGTAATTTTTTTCAAAACAGTTGACCGCAAAATTTGGTGTTATATAACTTTTTGTTACTTTTGCCCACCCAACGGGGGATTAGCTCAGCTGGCTAGAGCGCTTGCATGGCATGCAAGAGGTCATCGGTTCGACTCCGATATTCTCCACCCATATTAAGCTCATATTGAGGCATTTACGAATGTTCGATATGGGCTTTTTTGTTGAGATAACGTTTGGAAAGAGCCTGATTTCAGCAGATGGTGTACCCCTTGGTGTTCCCCATCTAAAAGCAGAACTGCCGTAACACCAAACAGTTATGGCTACAGTAGCAATCATTTTAAAGACAAAAAAGAAGTTAATTAACGATGAATACGCAGTTGCGTTAAGAGTTACACTCAACAAGATTAGAAAATACTACTCTTTAAATAGCTTATCGGTAGATCAAACGCTACCTTTCAAATGCAAAATTGAAGAATGGCTCCCAGCCGAGGACAATAACATTGGTCAGTTTATAAAATCTGTAAAGGGCTATAAAGCCATGAACCAAGTGATAGTTGATAAGCTTGCCTTAGCTCAAAAAATATTAAGTGACTATGACAGAGGCAACATTGCATTCGACTTTGATCAATTTGAAGAAGATCTTAGAGGCAATCGAAATAAAAGCAGTAAGACCAATAAGCTACCACTACTTGATTATTACGATACTATAATTGCTGAATTAGAACAGCAACAGAAAGTTGGATTAGCTGCGGTATTCACATTCACAAAGAGCACATTAAATGACTATAAGCCTGATTTGTCACTTAAAGATATCAATGTACGATTTCTAGAAGCATTTGAAGCTTGGTTACGTAACGTGAAAAAATTAAAGGACACTTCCATTAGCGTTAAGATAAGAAATATTCAGCGAGTAATCAATTTAGCAATTGCTGACAAGCTATTTAAACAAGAGGACTATCCCTTTGGTGAAAAGAAGTACTCTGTAAATAAGCGCTTAAATCACACCACACGTAAACGCTCAGTTTCTTCTAACATAATTTCTAAAGTTAAGCATCTCAAAACGGAGCCTGGTACGTCAACACATTTGGCCCAAAGCATCTTTCTATTCAGTTACTACACGCGAGGAATGAATTTCATTGATATAGCTGGGCTCAAATGGACAGATATACATAATAATGAAATTAACTACGTAAGAAAAAAGACAGGTCAACAATTCAATATCACAATCAACGAGCATTCACAAGCTATTATGAATTATTTTAAGCATCATAATAGCAATAAGGGCAATTACATCTTTCCCATTTATAACGATGCTATTCACATAACTGCTAAACAAAAATACGAAAGGAAAAAGTCAGCATTAAAGTTGGTCAATTTAAGGTTACGAGATATTGCAATTTCCATTGATGAACCTAAATTAAATCTAACTACTTATGTGAGCAGGCACAGTTATGCAACTAATTTAAAACGTTCAGGTGTTGCCACCGCAATCATAAGTGAAGCATTAGGGCACGCAACAGAGAACCAGACTCAAACCTATCTAGATGAATTCGAAAGCGGTGTAATCGAAAGCTGGGAAAACAAGTTGTTTGACTTATAAGCATTGAAAAATTTAACTACTAACTTTACAATCCTACTTAACTGTAAGTAGGATTATGAAAATGAACTTTTCTATAGACTCTCAACGAATAAACAGCCTTTTACATTACTACCTACCCGAATTACTTCAATGGCGAGGGTCGGATTTTAATGATGAAGCTGAGTTAGACGAATCGGAACTACACGTAGTTTACCATGAATTGAAAAAATACAATAATGTTCAAAAGAAAAATTTAGACCTAAAAACTTACCTTTTAAACCAAGTCAGATTTAATTATGAGGTTGACGAACTACACACCAATATTGTTTACGAAGAGCTTGCATTCCTTTTCTGTTGCGTAGCACATACAAGGTACTTGATCTATCAAAACAATGAATCAGCGATGCATAAAGATGCATTAATCAATTTGTTACAATTAGCCATAATGACAAAAGCTGGCAGGTGGAAGAACATAGATATCAATGTAGGTCAAACAAAGGGAGCTTCAACAGAGAAGAATATATTGTACGATCAACCTGCAACATTTAGAAATCTCCAACATTTCGCATCTACCAAGGCTCTGATCAATCTTTTCGCAAATATTTATAATATAAGCCTTGCTACACCTGAGCTATTAAAGGCGACTGATAATTTAACCTCTTTAGACGAACTGATCGAACTAAAAAGCACACTTGTTATAGCGGACGATGTGAAGCAAAAGCAAATTTATGCAAATGGTGCCTTGATGATAGCAAAGTATTTAAATGACCATTGTGAATTTAGACACAAGCAAGGTAAAAAGTATTCGGCTGAACAGTTAAAGCATATTTATTACGTTTACTCGAAATTAGGCTGGACATTAAAAATCAAAGACGTAAAAAAGGATATTGATCGCTTTGCTAAAGAGATAGATCGAAGCGCTTCTATAAAAGACTGATTATCAGTCTTTTTTTTCGACAGAATTCCCGTATTCCATTAACATAGTCGGACTTTGTTCTTTACGAATTTCAGCAGCTTTACGACCTTTGGAATGTTGTCAATAGTTGGCAACACAAGAAAGATTGGCGCCCTTTTGATCTTGTTTATTTAAATTAAATATCAACAACATGTCAAATAAGACAGGCAGTATCTTTGAATTGATACTACAAAGCAAGAGTGTACAATCAGCAGAAACACAATCAAGTTTCGACTTGCCATTAGTTAATAAAACCAATTTCTTTACTGAAAGTGGAGCAAGTGGCTATATTAGTAAACCTCCTTTTTTAAGGGTGGTAGGAATCCAAACTGAACAAGAATTAAGAGAATTTGATAATTTCCTTAAGGAACTATCTATTGGCAAAGTCAAGATCAAGACAAACTTGTCGGAACGCGACGATAAAGATGGAAGAAAGTATGTTTGGATAGACATTCAACGCGCTAGAGGACTTCAGCCGTACAAATTCTTTTCAGATGAAAGAATGTCTGAATTCATTGCAGATTATCTATCTGGTAAAATTAATTGTTCGCTAACGTTAGAAGAGCTTTACTTAGAAGCTACGAACGCTACCCCACAAGTTTAACACTCACTTTTAATCAATCAAATTTTTAACAGACACATAGTTGTTGCCTGAGTGGCAACGCTATGTCTCATAAATTAAAAAAATGGACTACGTGCCAATCTCAATTTTAAAGAATCTTATTGGAAGGGACCTCGTAAGAGAAAGACCCTATAAACCTAGTAAACTACTGTTACCTGCCCCAATGTTTTTTAAGGATGTTCATGAAAAGTTATTCAGCTCCAAAGCCGATTTTCTTAGACATTACAACTCATGGTCGGACCTTGAGAAAGAATACATTGATTGCACCTTGCAATTTATGCAAAGGAACTATTTCGTAATGGGCGGTATGGAAACTTTTCGGACCTATGATGATACGAGATCATATACTGTTCTACGGGTTGAACGTGATGAGCAGCAATTTCAATTCAAAATTTATGTCAATGATGATTTTGTAAGATTTATTGCGCTTTATCAATGTCATTATTTTACGCCCATATTCGGCTTGGATGAGCTGTACAAGGAAGCATTAGAAGCTACCATCTAATTTTTGGAGGTGGAGTTCTCCACCTCCTTTTGATAATTTATTATTAGACAAGTCAACAGCCTATAGCCAGGCTGAAATAAAATCTATTTTCTAAAATGAAGAAATTAACTATTAAACAAGGCCAGTATCTTGAACATATTGCGCCTTTAATTCCAACAAATGTAATCCTCTTAAAAGTCCTTACAGGGATAGGTGCTACTACACTTGAAATCAAATCAAAAAGAAGCTCGATCATTATGGAGCCTAACGTTCCTGTTATCAAAGGTAAAAAGAAAAAGGGCGTTATGTGCATCTATGAGGGTGTGACTGTAGATATGGTCATCGACTATATGGATAGCAGCATTAAATACAAAAAGATCATTGTAACACCTGAATCATTCTTTAAGGTTAAAGAAGCGGCAGAATACTTAAGTGTCAGTATTTACGAGGAGTATTTCTTCTTGTTTGACGAATGCGACCGTACAATTAAAGATGTGAACTTCCGTAAAAAGATCATTTTGCCAATAGAAGACTTCTTCCTGTTTAAACATAAAGCATTTGTTTCAGCAACCGCATTAATCCCCTCTGATCCTCGATTTGCAGAACAAGGCTTTGAAACAATCACAATCGAACCTGATTTTGATTACAGCAAGCCTATCAATTTAATTACCACTAACAACGTGTTTCTTAGCTTTAAGAAAGTGGTTGAAGAAAATCCTGACGAAGTTTTTTGCGTGTTTCTAAACTCTACAAATATGATAGGTTCGTTTGTTAAGAGTATGGATATAAACAACTTTAGTAACATCTACTGTTCAAGGGAAAGTTTTTATCAGCTTAAAGCCAATAACTTTAAGCACGTTTCTGAACACTTAACCGACCATAATATATTTAATTTCTTTACCAGTCGATTTTACTCAGCAGTTGATATTCCAATGGATGTGAAGCCAACCGTTATTTTACTTACGGACTTAGTTTCAGGAGTACATTCTATGATACATCCAAGAACAGAGGCTGTTCAGGCTGTTGGTAGATTTCGCAATGGGGTCAATAAAATATATCACATAGCTAACTTAAATGAAGAACTACAGCCCAAGTCAAAAGAAGCAGCCGCCGCTTATTTGCAAGGATGTGAAAATAGCTATTATGATGTGAAAGCTTTACATCAGGCTGCAACTGAACAAGGAGCCAAAGACTCATTGAAAGTTGCTTTAGATTATATGCCTTACGCTCTGTTTCTTAACGCCAATGGTTCAAAGAACTTTTTCATGGAAGACAATTTTTACCTTGAAGAAGAAATTAAGTCAGGGTACATTTCTGCTGAAGCTTTTATTAAAAGCTATAACATTCCACATTTTGTTGCTACACATGCTTCCGAGCAATACCCTTTGACAGATGAAAACGCGTCTAAATTAAAACCTGGAATATCAATGAAAATTGTTGTCGATTCGGTAATTGAGACGCTGGAAGAAGTAAATCGAGAATCAGACCTTTATACCCTGGACAATAAACAGACTGTTTACAATGAGCTTTTAAAATCATTTCCAATCATTGTCCAGGCATATAATGAATTAGGTGTTGATACGCTTAAAAAGAACGGCTTTTCCAAGAAGCAAATCTTAAAAGCACTCAAAAGGCACACTGATACAAATCAAAAAGCACATTTTGGGTTCCTTGAAACCTTACACGATATGTTTGATGATGGGGCTGATTACCCAAGCGCTGAATGTAGGAGGTTATTAGAAATTGCTGTAAATAAATATAGCCTGACTTTAAGACCTACATTAAAGCTCTTAGAGGAATACTTTAAGCTAAGTAACCGAAAAACTTTATACCGGGATAAATTGGGAAGGGATATAAAAGGCTATACTATAATCAGATCCAAATTCAACAGGCAATAGCTTATAAATTGAGACAGTATTTTAGAAAGGTATATACCCCAACGATCTACTGTCTCAAAATTTTTTATAATATAAAAAAATCGATCTTTTTATGAGCTCCCCCCGGTCGACTTCTATAAACATCAGCGCCCTACGTCATTTATTTGAGAAACTGTTTCGCTGATGCTAAATACCTTAAAACATAGTGTCCACTTTCATTAGAAGTGGGCATTTTTCGTTTTAGGCATCCAGGTAAAAGCACTCCTATTACGACCCGCTCACAAGTAAATCAACCCATTTTAACACTTTAAATCAACTTTTATGAAACAAACAACACCAAGTTCAACCGAACAAAAAGATGCCTTAAAAGGCAAGAATGAAGCTGTCACGTTAGCTTATTTTAACATTATTAATGACATTAAAGAAGTCTTACCGCTTTACCCAACCGAGTACTTTAGAACGTTTATGGAAGTAGATTACTCCAGCATTGGCTTTAACTGTAAACATGGCTTTTATAGCCCATTGCTACACCTACAATTAGAAGATACCGAGCAAGGATTAACAATAAGCTTTGCCAGTAATTTGACTGCTAAACATCAACTAGGGAACCATCTTAGTAACCTATTAACCCGTTTGGTTTACAAACACACAGGGGAAGCAGGCACTACAGAGTTTATCGAAGGCTGCCTTAGTGTAAACAACTACAATGTAGATGATTTCAGGCAAGCTAAAAGCCTCTTAGACCGGGGATTCAAGGACGGTAAGAAGACCACAGTCGAACCACTAACTAATTAACCAACGGGAGCCTAACAAGCTCCCTTTTTATTTCCATTTAACTCTTTAAAAAGTAACCTATGCAACTACATTCATCCAAAATCAATCAGCTTACTCAAAGGAACCAATTAGTACTAACAGCCTATCAACAAATTCTAAAGTTCACTAAGCAACTACTATCCGGCATTGAAGATGAGCAAACAAGGCATTCACTAATTCGGGAGGACAAGCTGCCAATAATAGAAGGCACCATAGTACATGAGTTTATAAACCCAATGTTCTACCTACGTTTAGAATGCTATGCGGATAATCAATTAGGAATACACTATGGCATACAGGCAACACCTGGCTTTTTAGAATCCAATCCTATGACAACTGCTTTTGTCCGTACTATTTATAAAGTCACAATGGACAGTAACACGGCCATCAATATTGAAGACTGCATATTAACGGATTACATGATCCTTGAATGCTCAGAGTTGTTTGAATATATTGAGGAAAGACAGAAAAGCAATCATAGGTTTTGTGTCATACCTTACAAGCCTAAAGCAGTTAAAAGAAAGTTGTGCAGAGTGGCTTAGAGATAAACAGGGGTCTTACTCCTGTTTATTAAATGGCTTGTCAGGCATAAAATCCTTAATTGAGCAATCGAATATTACTGCTAGCCTATTTAAGTGATTTAAATTATACTTACTTGGATGCTTAGAACTTTCAGCTTGACCAATAAAGCCATTAGACACGTCTAGCTTAAAGGCAAGCTCTGATTGCGAGAGTTTGACTTGCTCTCTTTTCTCCTTTACCTTATTGATAACGAATAATTCAATATCTGATTTCAGCTTGTTTGCCACAGATACGAAAGAATAAAAACAATACCTCCTATCCACTTAGTTATAACTAAGTGTTTGCTACCTTTGCTTTACAAGCTAGTCCATTGTGAATTTGTTAATCCACCGAACAAGGACTATTCGGTATCACACACCTTAGATCATGTCCGTTATTCAAATGCTCTCCCTACCTAAAGTAGTGTTAGAGTTGGTTAAACTACCCAGGCCAAACCAATATGCAATACTAGAGACTAATACTACCACTTGTCGTAAAACTCCGTTTTATAGCTTCAACCATAGTGATGAAGAAATCACTCATTATATCTTTGATAAGATTGGCACCTATTTTATACTAAAGCATGAGGCCAATGCCAACGCAAAGCGATTTGCCAAATTTGACCTTTATAAAATACCTTTAGTCAAAGAAGCTTATAATTTCCTGAATTCTGGGGTACTTTATAACTGGCTGCCAGGAATGGACCCGGCTTCATATTATTACTTCAATAGCATAGAAGACCACAAGTACATCCCTGATTACTTCAAAAGGTTTATTGTCAATGATGATATCAATTTCGACAAACACATTGTTTTAAGAATATCCAGTATCTCTTTGGACTGCTATATTGAGCACAAAGATTCCAGGCCTTTACCAGTTACCACGGCACCAAGTCAAGAGAATACCTTATTTAGGTTAACAGAATTTGATCTAGAAGAGGCATTTAAGCTACTTGCTAAATTCGCTATACTTCCATCCAGCCCAATACCTCTTGTCAAAGACATGCTAGGCTAATTACCCATCCCCTTTACAATCAACAAATCATTTACACTTTAACAACCCAAGATCAACACATGAAAAAGATGTTTTTACTGGCAGCTACTGCCTTACTGTTAACCTCATGCTCTAAAAAGAGCGACCCAGGCACAGAAGAACCAACGAAGACTGAACCAACAGTTTTGTTAACTAAAGTAACTAACGTTACGCCCAACGACCGCGACAATGGCAAGATACAAGCCGTGTTTACTTACAATGGCAAGCAGCTTATTAAAGCCGAAGTCAACCAACAATTTGATGGCAGGTTTGCAGCAACACACTTTCTAACTTACAATGCACAAGGACAACTTGCAAGCACTGCCATCAATCACTATTCATATAATGCTGCAAACTTCTTAACCTCAACGGTTAGCTATAGTGGCAATAACGTAAGCAAGATATTGCTTTACAAGACTAGTGGTGTCTTAGGCACGACCAATGATTTCACCTATGCCGATGGTAAGCTAACACGTTGGTTCGACAACAGCCAGCAAGAGATAGTGTACACTTATAACAGTAGTGGTAATTGCACCAACCAGGTTGTAAAGGAATATGCTAACGCAGTACCGAATGGTTACGTTATAACATTTGATTACTTGACATTTGATAATAAGCATAGTGTTAGCAGTGCTTTGCCTTACTGGTTCTACTTTATGGCCAATGCCAGCATTGCAAAGAATTGTGATGTGCCAGGCGTTAATAACGTAGTTACTGAATCACCTAATGCTACTTATTATTATGAGTACAATAGTAACGGCTACCCTACTAAGATAAGGAGGGTTGAAGGAGGTAGCGAAAACGTTTATACTTATGAATACATTACTGTTAATTAATCCATTCAAGAGCTTGCCATACGGTAGGCTCTTTTACTTTTTAAAAGACTACAAACAATGGAAACCAAACAAGAACAGGAGCAACAAGAATTTATGTCTATAGATGACGTGTTGGAAAGCAACCGTCAAAAGTACCCGAACCGCAACAAAGTGTTGTTTCACCTGCACATGTTATTTTTATTAAGTTGGCTTACAATTCGACATGGCGATTGGAAAACAATTGTTGGCTTTGGGTTTACACTTATTTATGAGGCATACATTCATTACAAAGCATTCTTTATAAGTGTAATGGCATTTCTCGTCTATTGGATAGCTATGAATTTGAAAGCAGGTGCAATTGCGGGTTGTGTAACTTTTATAATCTGTTTAGCATACAAGGGGTTTAAGCAGTTTGGAAAGGATGTGAGAGCTTGACACAACTACACAAAGAGCTTATCTGATTTCAGATAAGTTCTTTTTTTATCTTTAAAGCAATTTAAGAAAACGTTGACCTATTACAAAAATGGAGAAGATACCATATTTTAAACTCACAGCTGATTTGCATGAGCAACTAACTATTCTACAAATCTTAAAATATTTAAGGCAATATGATGACAATCTCAGTAACGACAAATTGGTCAATACCATTAAGAGTGCAGCAAGTGCCTTCAAAGATATTAAGGTTGACGACTTCATGCGTGTTCGTCAGACAGGGCATGGACTAGTTACAAATGGTTATCTCAATAGCGCAAAGTTGAATGACGGCTTCAAAGCCATTAATAGACGAGGTTGTTTTCAAATAAAAGGCGAAGCCCAAGTTGTAGATATACCTAACTTAAAAAATGGAAAAATTGTTAAGTCCTTACAAGCGCCCATGCTCTACACCGAAGGAATCAACCAGCAGATCTATGTTGACTTTCCAAACGTTGGACCTCTTATAAATCAATTTGCTTATGGCTTCGATTTTTCAGACTATAATAAGCCTTCTCTTATTCGAAGATTTAAGGATTTTGATGAGAAAATAGCATTTCTTAATACAATACAAAATCGTGTGATTTACGTTCTAGAACAGGTCACTCTTGAAGACAATGAGCATTATGAAAAATATAAATATCATCCTAAACACACCGTGTGGCTGATATTTCCGGATTCCTTGTTCCTATTCCTAAATAGTTTTGAAACTCATGTTGCAGGCACAGAAAGATTAGTACTATGTAAGAATCATAGCTAATAGACACACGGTTTTCAATTGATGTTTATAATTCATTTATAAAGTTGGTGCTAATGAACTAAGATCGGTGCCAGTACAGTCAGAACCATAATTATCCTTTCTCTCAAGAGTTGTTTAAGAGGGAAAGGATAACTCTGGAACTTTAGGGTAGTCCGCTTCAATAAGCAGGAAGATACGTGTGACCCATTACCTAAGCTCATCACAACAATACGCCCAGTTTCGTTATGCTTAATAAGCTTTTCAAGCACATTAAGCTTCACCAACTATCGTTGACTTGTCATACTGTTTGATTTTGAGCAAAGTCATTCATCACGGAACTTCTCACTGCCTTTATAGCATTACGCTACGCTTCATTACTATTTCATTCAGGCAGTTCCCTTGTTTGGCTCACCACGCAGTCGCAAAACGCATCAACGCTGTCATTGCATTTGATTTGGCCATCCTACAGCCCAGGTTCAAATGCAGCGCCAGCCTTTTGTGAAGCATTCCTCATAACCGCCTTTCGGCTTTCTTTATGAGGACGTTTTGCTCAATTCGCGTTGGAGGTTCGCATTAATAATATCCTCATGATGTTTAATATTTTTAGTAAATTCGATCTCTAAAACTACGAAAGCAAATGAACCAGTATGAAACGCTCTTAAGATATGTCAGAGAAAACGGTGTTAAAAAAACTGACAGAACAGGCACCGGTACAATAAGCATATTCGGGTATCAAATGCGATTTTCGCTAAGTGAAGGGTTTCCACTTCTCACGACAAAAAAGATGCACCTTAAGGCAATTATTCACGAATTATTGTGGTTTTTGCAAGGCTCATCCAATATTAAATACCTCAAAGATAATAATGTTTCTATTTGGGATGAATGGGCAGACGAGAATGGCGAGTTAGGGCCTGTATATGGTTATCAATGGAGAAATTGGCCGAAACCCGATGGCAGCCACATTGATCAAATTCAACAAGCAATAAATACAATAAAAAACAATCCTGATTCAAGAAGAATAATTGTCACAGCATGGAATCCTGCTGATGTTGATAAAATGGCACTCCCCCCATGCCATTTAATGTTTCAATTTTATGTAGCCGACGGCAAGCTGTCTTGTCAAATGTACCAACGAAGTGCTGATATGTTTTTAGGTGTACCTTTCAATATTGCCTCTTACGCTTTACTCACAATGATGTTTGCACAGGTATGTAACCTTGAAGCTGGCGATTTTATACATACATTCGGTGATACCCATATTTACCTAAATCACTTAGAGCAAGTTGATTTACAGTTAAGCCGGGAGCCTCGTCAATTCCCAAAAATGATTTTAAATCCCGATGTTAAAGACATATTCTCATTTAGTTACAATGATTTTAAGCTAGAAGAATACAATCCGCATCCCGCTATAAAAGCAGATATTTCGGTGTAATGGATTATCAGCAATTTTTGGATGAAAAAGTACATCAATTAAGAATTGTATGTCTGTCTCAATGGGATTATCTAAAATATTCCAATGTTTCTAATTGGTTAGAAGATAACTTCAAAAACGACATTGAGGGTAAATATTACGCCACTAAAATTTTACTTCATACTTTATACTACTCTAAAAAGGATTTAGAGAAGTTACTTTTATATGGTTTAAATGAAAAAATTTATGGCGAATTATTAAAGTCCGAGTTGATTAGAACTGATAATATCTACATTCAACATAGTGATGCAGAAACAAGGATATTAAAACTTAAACAGGCCTCTTTTTTTATCCCCCTATCTGATTCCGACAAACCACAAGAAAGCGGAAATGCGATAGTTGCCGATTTAGTTCACAAATTAGAGGTGCCGGCAAAAGATGTTGATTTCGTCAAAAATGTTGATAAAAATAAGTTGTTAGATAAAAAATATTTAATTTTTGTTGACGATTGCATCGGCTCTGGAGATCAATTACGCGATTTCTTGAATTCTCCTAAAGTCGAAGAGATAAAAAACATGTGTCAAGAACTTGATATTTCTATCTATTATTTGGCATTAGTAGGTTATCAATACAATGTAGAAGAGTTAATTTTTAATCAATATACCGTTGGGGTAAGAATTAGAGTATGTGACTTACTAACAGAAAAGAATAGAGTTTTTTCCGACGAAAATGTTATTTGGGCATCTAAAGAAGAAAAGGTTGCTGCTGTTCAATATTTTAAAAATATTGAATCTACCAAAGGAATAGATTTATTTGGGCATGGTCATTTAGATTTCGCTATAATATTACACAACAGGGTTCCAGACTGGTCCTTGCCAATTTTTTGGAAAGAAATGACAGGCTGGAAATGTCTAATCAAGAGGAAAAACACTTATACATAATTTCATTAAATGCAAAATTCTAATCCATTCTCAAAAATAAGAGCTGAACAAATGGGCGATTCGGCATGGAAATATTTTGTCGAACCGTCACAAAATCACATAAATGAGCAGCCTTTGATATTTGAAGGAAGTCGAGGTACTGGCAAAACCATGTTTTTTAGATGCAACTCTTGGAATGAAAAATATTCGGAGGCTAAAACAAAAGGAGTAACCTTCGAAGCTTTCCTCTCCCAGACTAAGCATATCGGTTTTTATTATAAAGCGGACGGACGCTTTGTCAAAAGCTTGGAACAAAAAAACATTTCTCCGCTTGAATGGGTCGGAATTTTCAATACATACTTCAATGTAGTAATTTGTAAAGAGATAATTCCTTTTATTAAAACTCTTATTGAGGAAGAATTAATACCTATTCCTTCTTTCAAGAAAGTGATTGAACATATCACGTTTATGATTGAGGAGGATAATGTAGATGATATCGGTGACCTAAAGTCAACTTTCGAAAGAGTTATTCTTAAAATCGAAAAATTTTCGAACAATACTGAAAAACCTAAGCCCGTTGGGCTAAATGCAGGAACGGTGATTGAGAAACTTTTGCTCAGTCTTAAAGAATTTGAAGTTTTAAAAAATAACACATTCCACATCTTTATTGACGAATTTGAAGTTTTTAGCGAACAACAACAGATAGAGATCAATACATTGTTGAAGCAGAGTGATAGTAACATTGTATATGACTTTGGTGTTATTACAAAAGGTATACAAACCTATAAAACAGGCTCTGGACAAGTTCTTCAACAAAAAGATGACTTTGCTTTACTGAAAACTGACGGGTATGGATATTATGAAAGTACGGAATACAACAGTTTATTAATTGAAATCTGCAAAAAACGGTTAAAAGAAGAGTTAGACAAAGTTAAAACTGGCTACGATGAAAAACTTCTTAAAATAGACTACTATTTAAAGAGTTACGATAAAAATTATGAAGAATCACTTTTTACTAATAAGCCAGCTGATGTTGAAAAACTAAAAAACAGAATTTTTACGGAAGTAAAGAAGCAAGCTGGGTTATACAACTATTCGACAGACGAGTATTTATCTTACTATGAAGTCTTAGTAAACACAACAATTGTTAAACAAAGGATTCATTTAGCCTTATTATCAAGACGCAATCAATATTCAGTCCCAGCTAAACAGTTGGTTAATCATTTTGAAAATAATAGTCGTGAATATAAAGAGTGGATTCACAATACTGAAACGGCAGCAGTTTACCTCTTGTGCCATGAATTTAAAACAGAAAAGAAATATCACGGTTTTAAAGTATATTCTGCACTTTCATCAGGAGTTATTCGGAGCTTTTTAGAATTAGCAGAATATGCCTTTGATTATGCCTTCAATAGCTCTCCTGATTTAAACTTTTTCGATAAACCTAGGCCGTTTACTATTGATGAGCAAACAAAGGCAGTATACTTCGTAAGTAATTTTAAGCTTAGAGAAATTGATAGTTACGAACCCAATGGTCTACAATTAAAAAGATTTACAATAGCGTTAGGTAAGATATTCTCTGCGCTTCACACCAATTCAAATTCGACATTGGGAGAAGTAGAGCACAATCATTTTGAAACAAAAATCACAGATGTCCAAGGTGATAATGGCGTTACTAAAAAGCTTCTTAATGATGCTATACGTCATAAGATTCTTGAAGAAGCTGAGTCAACTAAAACTAAGTCTAATGAGGTTGTCGAGTTTACTGATTACCACCTAAACCACATTTATTGTCCCGCATTCAAAATTTCTCACCTGAGAAAAAGAAAAATATTAATTTTGGGGCTTGACTTGATGAAACTCTTTTGTGGTTCCCACAAAGATTTGGAAGAAGTAGTAAAAAAGCTGTCAGGATCTTCAGACGATTCCAACCCTTCACTTTTTCCTGAGTACACATGAATTACCAAGAAAAATTTGATGTAAATAAGGGAAATTCCAGTTACTTCTCGAATCAATTTGACATACTAATCACTGGTTTAAGGGAAGATAATGATGCTCGCCATGTTCACTTTAGAAATTCAATTCCAAACTTCAAGGGAAAAATTTATTCATTTGACACTTGTGACAATGCAGATAAATTCCATTATGAAATTGCATCATCTGATAATATAATAATTGACAAAGCCGATAACAAGTCTTTAATACCTGACTTACAGACTTTGCTTAGAAACCAAAACTTTCAAGGGGCTAACATTTGCATTGACATTACTACCCTAAAGCAAGGAATTCTTTTTTTATTGATTCAGCTATTATTAAATGAGGTTAAGCCCTGCCATTTATTTGCAGCATATACTGAACCTATTGAGTACAAGAAAAGAGATATTGATGAGATAGGAACAACTGAAGAATATGATTTATATTCTAAGGTTATTGGTAGTTCCCGCAGTGTACCTGGATTCAATAAACACAGAAGCTCTAAAGAGATCTTATTAGTAGCTTCTATGGGATTTGATAGTCAGAGACTGCAAACTATATATGAAAATTTAAAGCCGAAAAAGCTTATACCAATAGTTGGGTTTCCTTCTTTTGTTCCAGGATGGAATCAAACAGCAATAAAGATGAATTACATGGTATTAAAAGGTGCGGAGTGTTTTGATGATGTTAGGCCATGTGAAGCCGCAAGCCCTTTTGAGATGATAGAGTTACTTAATTCTATATACCAAAGACACGTACATGAATTTGATGTTTATATTTCTCCTTTAGGAACAAGACCACATTGTTTAGGTGCTGCAATATTTTCATCGAGAAACTCAAATACTTATCTGATATATGACTTTCCAGTTGAAAAAAAATACCGAAGTGAAAGTGTGTTGAGATCTAATATATATTACTTATCCAAATACATCAGTTAACATGGATACTTTAGGAAGATTTTATACTGCTGATGTTGTTTCTAAATTGTTAATTCAGTCCCTTCATACTGAATTTCCTGATAAAATTATAGACTTAGGGGTTGGTAATGCTTCCTTAACATTAGCGGCTCAAAAAAGGTGGGGAAAGGCTAGTTTTTTTGCAACTGAGATTGAAAAAGCCAAAGTTGAAAGCATAAAAAATAATCTATCTTTTATTAAAGTTTTTAATTACGATTCGTTAAAATCCAATCTTTCAAAGACTCTAAAAATCAAATTTGGTTCAATCGATGTTGCTATATGCAACCCTCCATATATAAAGGTAGAAAATCCTAAAAAGTATTTAAAGCTATTCAAAGATGCTAACTGTATAGACTTTATTAAATTAAGCAGAATAAATTCTGAAATTGTGTTTTTTGCACATAACGTATTCCTCTTAAAAAATGGTGGAGAACTTGGAATAATTCTGTCTGATACTTTAATGTGTAGTAAAGATTATCAATTCTTTAGAAGTACTCTTTTGAATACATTCGATGTAAAAAAAATCATTCAATTACCTGATAACATTTTTAGTAAAACCGAAGCTAGAACATATATTTTAATTATAAGAAAAACTGAACCAAAATCCGATAATTGTAAATTATATCTTTCGGATAATATAGGACAATTGACCATTGGTTTAAAGGTTTTGAAAGCTGATTTGATTAAACGTATGGACTATACATTTTTTGAATCTCAGCAATCTCTTGAAAATCAACTTCCAACATTTAAAGATATAGGTGTTAAAATTATTAGAGGTACTCGATCTTACAAAGAATTAAAAGCAGGAACCGATTTATTCATTCATTCGGTACACCTAAAGCAACATAGTATATTAATTGATTTACATACAAATGAAGATTTACACAATCATAAGTTAGCTCAAAGCGGCGACATTTTGATGTGCAGGGTCGGAAAAAGGTGTGTAGGTCGAGTTGTTTATATAAATAGTGGAAGTACAATTATTTCGGATTGCTTATATATGCTCAAAATTCCGGAGCAGTATAGACAAATTGTTTGGATGTCTTTACTATCACGACAAGGGCAGTTATGGCTTAAAACTAATGCGCATGGTGTCTGTTCGCAAGTTATTAGCAAATGTGACCTTTTGGAGTTTCCTTTATTTTCCTTTGAACAGCACGAAAATTAGCATTAATTATTAACGAGGTCTTGTTTGACTTTGCTATAGCATTATAGAATCAAATATATTTAGCAGTCTAAACATAATTCATTACATACTTATATTTTTATCGCATAACTGGCAATTTAACCAATCATTGTATACGCCCAGTTTACTTTTTAAAAAGTCAAAGATCAAATTAATGGGACAGTAAATTATAGGGGTATATAGTATGAAGATTTACTGTCTCAAATAAAATAAGGAAGAGAGATGCATTAATGATTACCGCAAAGTTAGGCAACGGCCTTAACATCGCTTAAAGGAATTTCCGGCATAAACCCACAACCCTACACACAGTCCATTTATTCCGTTCCTCCTTTGCTTAGTTAAGTTCTAGCCTGGTGTTGGCTTAATAATTAACCCATCGTTTTACTTAACTTAGCAACTTATGAATATTGGAACACCACGTAATTTAGATAAAAACAGAAATAACGTACCCTTTGGTGTTCCCCAAGAAGACTTAGAAGCATTAATAGAACTGATAATCAATAAATTAATCAAAAAAAGAGGCGGTTTTCTCTTAGATGGCATGCAAGAGGTCATCGGTTCGACTCCGATATTCTCCACACAAAATAAAGAGGCCTTCAGATTATTTCTGAAGGCCTCTTATTTTGATGAGTTATTTGTATGGCTTTCTTTATATCCCACAGCTTATTGGTATTGTTTAATATCTTTTATTTGCACCGGCCCGGTAATCACCATCTCGGGTTTGTTTTTGAACATTATTGCTTCGCCGTAAAAACAGGCCGATTTAGCTTTTATTAAAGCAGGGTTAATTTTAACATTAGTTCCTTTAATAGTTATGGTAAGTGTTTGATTAGGATATTTTTTACCTAAGTTTAACAAGGTAAGTTCAGCATTAACTACCCGGCAATCAAAACACCGTATCACAAACGGCAATATTGTTCCCAACTTCGGCGGCTATTTGTTTAAGTTTTTGTACCGTATCATGGCTTCCACATAATAGTAATCGGCATAGGTGAGCGGTACATCTATCTCGGTTCCCTGCGGAATATGACCTACGCTATGTTGTAATATAAAACCTCCGTTTGTACCAGCTTTAGCCAGATAAGGGGCTGCCATTAACGACCTTAGCATAGTTTGAGCAGCACTGTAATAGGTTCGGCCATCAACCTGGTCGGCATATTTACAAAGTTCTAACAAGGCCGAAGCCATTACTGCGCCAGCCGAAGCATCTCGCAGGGCGTTGGGTATGTTGGGCGCGTTAAAATCCCAGTAAGGAATCTTGTCTTTTGGCAGGTTAGGATGTTTAAGTATAAACCGGGCAAGGTGTTGCGCTTGATCCAGGTATTTTTTGTCCTTTGTTTCGCGGTACATCACCGTATAACCGTATAAACCCCAGGCTTGCCCCCTTGCCCAGGCCGATTCATTGGCATAACCCTGCGCTGTACGCTTTTGCTGAACGGCACCAGTTTCAGGATTGTAATTAATGACGTGGTAAGAACTATAATCGGGCCGGAAATGGTTTTGCATGGTGGTGTTGGCATGGGTAACGGCTATTTTATAATAGCTGGAATCGCCGGTTACCCTGGTGGCCCAAAACAGCAATTCCAGGTTCATCATATTATCAATGATCACCAAAAACTCCGGTTTGTTTGAATCCCATGATTTAATGCAACCCACCTTAGGATCGAAACGTGTACAAAGCGATTTGGCACTATTGATCAGGATTTCTTTATACTCCGGCTTTGGCGCTATTTGCAACGCGTTGCCAAAGCTGCAGTACATCATAAAACCCAAATCGTGGGTAGTTTTATTGTACTGTTCTTTAGTAAGGGACTTCAGTATGCGGTGAGCCTCGGTAAGTAAAGCCTTGTTTTTAGTTTGTTCATACAAATACAATAACGTACCAGGGTAAAAACCACTGCACCACCACCCCGAATTACTGGTTTCCAGACTATCGGTTTTGGCGTAATAAGTTTTAGGGAAACGGTCGGGCTTTAGCCTTTGAGCCAGCAATTGGTATTGTGCGGATGCACTTTTAAACTCTCCTTCAAACTTTTTAAGCAATACCTTATCTGTTTTAAAAGAAGCTGCATTTTGGGCACGAACACCCGATACATATAACAGGGCTACTATACAAACAGCCAGCATTTTTGAGTTTAAAAACATAGTTTATTTTTTAATAACTGGTTTCCATTGTATTACCTGCACAGGTTGCTGCGGCACGTTAGCCTTGCCTTCGCCATCTACCTGTACAGTGTTTTGCACAAACAAATTAAGTATTTGCTTAGTCTTCCAAAGTTCGGTATCGTAAGTAGGTTCCCACGAACCCACCGATTTTACTGTCAGATTTTGTATTGTCCATAAATGTTTTTGCAGGTTATTGTTTACCGCTACAGAAACTTTATCACTCTGCTCTTCATCCCTGAAAATTAAAGCTGCGGCCATCTTTCTCCCATTTTTCCATGCTATAATTTGCGGGCGCGAAATTGGGATACGTTTGGTGCCGCCGCCACTTAAAGAAAAGACCGTTTTACGGAAACCCAGATTTTTAACATTCCATGTACTTCCATTATGGTATATTAAATGATATTGCGGTACGCTTTGCGCACTATCGCGCCAGTAAGAAGCAATATAAGGATTGCCCCGCATATCGGCTATCATAGAAGTTTGGTTAATGAGTTCGCTGTGCTGGGGTATTTTGCAGGCATACTCGGCACTGGATTGGGTTATGGGCAAAGTATATACTTCCCCATTAGTTTTTTGCCAGGTTTTGCCACCGTCTTTAGAACAGGCATAGGCCATATCGTGGTTACTGGCCACATCGGGCGATTCGCGCCACACCCATGATAAATGTATGGCACCGGCTCTGTCCACTGTCATTTGCCAGTAAGCATTGCGCTTGCCTTCGCCGTCTATCAGGTTATCCTGCAAACGTGTCCACCGTTTGGTTACCGTATTATAATGATTCAGCATCAGGTTACCATTGCCCGAGCCGCCATCGCGGTACAGAAACAGCAAGTTGCCATTAGCCAGTTTATAAAATTCGGGGTAACTAAGCTTACCTTCCTTTTTACCGGTCATAACGGTTTTAGCACCCAACGTTAATGAGCCAGGTTTAACGCTTAATGCATAATTAAGCGAATTATTGTGCTGTCCCCAGGCCACATGCAAATAACCCGCACCATCCACCATAATGCTGATAGATTTATGCGCATCGGTAGCATCGCCAGTGTATGGGGTTTGCATGATTTGCCATTGGCTACCGCCTGTTTGTCGTTTAGCCAGTGTAAGATGTTGTTCGCCATTGTAATATGCCGCATATTGCCATCCTTTAAACGTGGTGAGGGAGTTTTTACGAAAGATAACCGTATTTACCGAATTGTTAGCCCATGCATTGCCAGCAATGGTGGTAGGGCTAACCTGCGCATACCCATGATAAGTTAATAATATTAAGATTAATACTGCAAGCCCGGCGTTTAGCCCTTTTAATAATTTTATCATTCAACGGTATAGCGCAACAATTTTTGTAATTGATTAAATTAAGCCATGCTATCAAAACTTATATTAGATTAATAGCTGATGTACAAATTAATAATTTATTGATTAAAAAAAACAGATAGTTTATAATCAGGCATTTATTTTATCCAGAATACCACTTACCTTTTCATAAAAAATTAAAAAGGGTTGCGCTTATTTTGCCTTAGGCATCTGTTGTTTAAGCCATACTACCAGGTCAAAAGCGGCTTTGTCGTTTTCATACTCGGCAGGCAGGCGACCGTTAACGTATTCATCGTATAACCAGGGGTCGCTTATAGCTACTACTGTGCCCTTGCCGTGTTTAGCTGTGGCAATAATGGTTGCACCTGTCCCATTTTTTAATAATGGTTTAGCATTACCGGTAGTGGTTATAGAGCATACATCTTTCATAAAAATCTTACTGGCGGTTTTAAACAGCGGGTGACCTTTGGTATCTACACCACCATCGGCAAAGTGGGCATCATCAATCACATGGTTTTGCATATCATCATTAAAACGCATATCAAAAGCGGCCGCCAACCGGTTAAAATGCGGCAACTCCACATTAGCGCTATCATTAGCCAGCATTACCAGTACACCACCTTGTTTTACCCAGGCTGCTATATTGGTCACATCAGTCGGCTGTATGTATTTTGGGTTCGGGTTTTCCTTCTTGCTATCAGGATCTACTATGATATAAATGCTGGTACCTTTAAGGTTACTTGTGGTTGGCGCAGTTTCTAATGCCTTTAACCCGAAGCCTTGCTTTTTAAACACTTCGCCTAAAATGGAGTACCCTGTATTGGCTTTTTCTTCCCATAAATAATGGAAACGTTCGGGCTCTCCGGTTTTACTTTTATGGGTTTCGTGGTTAAAATAATAATCTAAAGTTACGGTTTGCGCGTTTACAGTTAAGCTCACTAAGCTTAACACACAGCCTAATCCGTAGCGGTAAAATAATTTCATGGCAATACATTATGTTATATCAGGAAATACGAAGCTACTTATTTCAAACGAAAATATAAACCGTACTTAAAACCAAATACAAATATTATAAAGTTGGCACTGGTTATTAAAAATACCAGTTTAAAATGGGTTTTACGAAAAAAACTTAGTCGGTACTGTGGTAAGCAGTATTATCGGCAGAATTAAAATCGCTACTACGGCCAAGTACGGTGAAGTTTTCGGCCAACACTTCGGTTATTGTACGCTGTACACCCTGTTTATCATCAAATGAACGTGTGCGTATCTTACCTTCGAGATAGATAAGCTTACCCTTTTTTAAGAATTTATAAGCGGCTTCTGCCAAACTTCGCCACATTACAATATTATGCCACTCTGTTTCCTCAACTTTACGCCCATCTACCGTTATATTTTCGGAAGTAGCCAATGGAAAACTGACAACCGAAATATTTTCGGCCAGGTATCTAATATCCGGGTCTTTACCTAAATGGCCTACTAACACTACTTTATTTACTCCCCACATGGCACAGTTATTAACTATTATGTCAAAATTACCCTATAAACAGTATAGTTGTGTATAAGTATCTATAATATTAATTGTTAACTATTATGCTTGTTTATCTATTGTTATAATTCCTTAAATTACGACAAACGATAAATAATTAATAAATATTAAAACTATATTTAAAATCAGTAGTTTTTAACTATGAATTACAAAACAAATTATCTATCACATGGAAACTACAGAAAAATCATCAGAGGTGTTAAACGACCTAATTGAAATTAATAATGATCGCAGCGCCGGTTTTGAGCGTGCTTTAAAAGATTTGGGCGATGGCGACCTGGACCTTAAAACATTATTTGAAGAATACAGTGCACAAAGCCGCCAGTTTGCATTAGAATTAACTGCCTTTGCTGCACAAGGCGGAACAGATACTGAAACCGGCACCAGCGCATCGGGTACCATACATCGTGCCTGGATAGAAGTAAAAGCCCTATTTAGCGGACACGATCGTAAGGCGGTATTAGCGGAGTGTGAGCGTGGCGAGGATGCTATTAAAAAAGCTTACAAAGAAGCCTTAGCAGTTGATAGCGGCTTAACAGCAGCGACAACACAATTAGTTACCACTCAAGCTCAGGCTATTAACCAGTCGCACGACCGTATTAAGCTATTGCGTGATAGCCAATAAGCTGATTATTAAACAAATGCAAGGGCCGCTCTTAAATTAAAAGCGGCCTTTTGTACACTTAAAGAAGTTGAATTTAATAGGTGTTAATATGGCAACCAAAACAAAGAAAGATCCATGTTGGGATGGATATAAAAAAGATGGCACCAAGAAAAAAGGTGGCAAAACCGTTCCTAATTGTGTAAAGTTGTCTTCTAAAAAGAAGGACTGATTCACTATTACAAACCAAAATTCAAACTATTTACAGTAAAAAAGTTCTGTAATTTACCGTAAAACTTCATTTTTTTACGCTAAATTATATTTATTTATATTTTTGCAGCACTTAATTGCACCGGCGAACGGTAAGCTTTCATTTGTTGCAAAGCTGCTTGCATCCCGGCTTCCTCTTCGGGATGGTCTTTATAAATTTCGTGTAATAACGCCCCGTCAAAATATTTAACCAAATGTTGTTGCAAGGTTTGGGTCAAACAGGCAAACTTCTCTTTTTGCAGGTTAAGCACCAGGGTACAGTATGTTTTATCGGATAGCTTATAATCCCCGTACAACAGGGGTTCGCCTGTGTCTAAGTTAATATCTTCGAGCATGAGTAATTGGTTATCCCATTTTTTTAAAGCCACCGCATACTGTTGTATAATAGTATCGAAAACGCGGGTAAATCTCTGCTCGCCTTCTTTACCGGGGTAAACAAATTTCAGGTTTTTAAGCGGCCCAACTTTAGGTAATATCCTTACTAAAAAGGCTAATGCACGAGCTTTAAAATCGGGTTTATTTTGTTTGCCTGTGTACTCCTTGTTATACATACGACGGCTCATTCTGTATTTAAAACTCCTGATCCTGGCATCGGGGTTATTTTTTCTGATCTCGGCTTTGTTAGCTTTCCATGCTTTACGGGTTAGAGCCGGGAAAAGGTTTTTTACCCCCCAGCGCATCATGGATATACTGGAATTAAAATTGTCAAAAATAGCGTTCAGATCTTGCCCGTAAGTTTTCAAAAAAGCCCTCTCTAAGGGTGGCGTAGCTATATTAAAGCCAATAAAATCATGATAGGCCACCGAGGCGTAATTACTGCGGCCAACCTGTACGGCATCGTAAGCAAACTCCATACGGCTGTGCGATGTATGGTCATCTTCGTAGGTTACCACGTTACCAAATTTCTGTTTAAGTTTAGGATAAAGCTCGGGTACGGTAACGTTGGTAGCCAAACTATGCCCGTACTTATCAGACACGTAATGCGACAACGCCCCTAAGGCAAAAGCATATTCGTTTAAATTCTGCGCTTCGTTAAGCAGGTTTATAATAAAATCGCCACTGCGTACGTAGTGCAGCAGATCGGTAAAGTGGGCATTGCCGCCGGGCATGTATCCAATATCGGCAACCAGGCTGCCTCCGTATGCATAAGCGTGTGCTTTAACCAGTTCCTGTAAAGTAGCGGTTGCATACCGTTTTAATAAAATTGGTTTAAGGGTAAGGTCCCATTCGGCATCTATTATAGCCTCATGTGCTAAAATAGAAAAGCTGCTGGCAGGCATCGGCATACAAAATACTGCAATTACAACTAACCACAGGTATTTTTTTAATTGTTTAAACGGCATATAAATTTACATCAGGTTGAGATAATCATAATAACACCTGTTTAAACAAATGTGTTTTTTGTTAAGCGCAGCTATCTGTTTTTTTACATTAATGATAGTCTTGATGCAACGCCCGGCACATTTAGCTGTCTTTTTTATTGAATGACTAAAATGCTACCCTTTGCTTTACCACTAAAACGCGGCTAAACAGCCTCGGGGCCATGTAGCTAATATCTCCCTGTTTTAATATATATGAAAAAACTATTACTCACTGCAATTTGCGGGTGCATAACTTCTATTGCCATTTCGCAAGCAACCAACACTGGCACCTTGAAAGGTTTGGTAACCGATTCGGCTACGCAAAAGCCGTTGAGCTACATTACTTTATCCTTAAAAGACAGCCTGCAACAAACCGTTAAAAGCGGTTTAACCAAAACCGATGGTTCTTTCGGGTTAAGCCAGCTACCTTTAAAAAGCTACCGGCTGCTATTCATAGCCATAGGCTATCAAACCAAAACCATTATAGTGCCTGCTTTTAACCACAAGGTTATTGACCTGGGCAATATTAAACTGACCGCCGCATTAAGCGAACTGAAAGCCGTAAGCGTAACCGCATCGCGCCCGTTGGTTAAGCAGGAAATTGACCGCCTAAGCTACGATGTACAAGCCGACCCCGATAGCAAAGCACTTACCGTTATGGATATGATACGCCGCGTACCCCTGCTTACGGTAGACGGCGATGATAACATCCAGTTACAGGGCAGCGGCAGCTACCGCATATTTATTAACGGCAAGCCCTCGGCTTTATTAGCATCCAGCCCTAAGGATGTATTGCGTACCATGCCGGCGAGCACCATTCAAAAAATTGAGGTAATTACCACACCACCATCCAAATACGATAGCGAAGGGCTGGCGGGTATTATTAACATTATTACCTTTAAAACCACATCAAACGGTTACAATGGCAGTTTAACTACCCGTTACAGTTACCCTTACGGGCCAAGCCTGAGCGGAACGGGTACTGTTAAGAGTAATAAGTTTGGTGCATCGGTATTTTTTGGTGCAGGCAGGCAAACCACCACACGGGTTACCGCCGAAAACTTCAGGCAAACGTATAACCCTGTGCAACCAGGAACCGTAACCTCCCTTTTTAAACAACAGGTGGGCTTAACCAGTGGCGGCAATTATGGATATGGCGGCAGTGAAATGAGTTATGAGATCGACTCGCTTAATTTACTGACGGCCAACATTAATTATAGCCGGGGCAAGTTTAAACAGGAATATACGCGCAATACACAATTTAATAGTACGGCAATTAACCAGGCTTACTTATTATTGAGCAACGGTGGTAATAACTGGGAGGGAATTGATGCGGGAGTTAATTACCAGCTGGGCTTTAAGCGTAAAAAACAACAACTGCTCACCCTCTCTTATCGTTACTCCTACTATTTGAACGGGCAGCATAGTAACATATCGGCCATAAACCGGGTTAACTACAGCAATCCCGATTATGATCAGCAAAACGATGCCGGTTCCAGGGAACATACCTTTCAGCTGGATTATGTACACCCGTTTAAGCAATTGACTGTTGAAGGTGGCACCAAGGCAATTTTACGCAGCAATTTCAGTGAGGCATCGGGCCGGCAACTGCTGGCACAGGGATATAATGATGATCCCACACGCCGCAATGATTTTGATTATAACCAAGATGTGTACAGCGCTTATAATTCCTATCAGCTTAAAACTACCCAATGGACTTTTAAAGCGGGTGTACGTTTAGAACATACCCGCATTAACGCCAACTTTATTACCAACAACACACCCCTGGTTATGAATTACATCAATGCAGTGCCTTCCATATCGGCCATGCGCACATTGCCTAACAACCAAAGCCTTACATTTGGTTACACCACCCGTTTAGAAAGACCTTACATACAGCAGCTCAATCCGTTTATTGATCGTACCAACGTGCAGTACATTAGCACCGGTAACCCCAACCTGCGCCCGGTAACCAGCCAGTTAATTGAGCTTACCCATACCAAAACAGGCAAAGGAACTTTAAGCAATAAATTGAGCTATATGTACACCGGCAACAGCATTGTACCGGTTTTAAGCGTAGTGAACGATACCTCAAGAAATACTTATGCCAACGCGGGCAACGTAAAAATTTTACGCTGGAACGTTAGCGGCAACTACCCCATTACCAACAAGCTTAACTTAAACTTTAACAGCGGGTTGTTTTACGTTTGGGTAAACGGCCCATATAATAATCGTTTTTACAGCAACCAGGGGGTACGTACCAATACATTTGCCAATGTTGCTTTTAAACCTTCCAATACGTGGACCGTTGGGGCAACGGGGGGGTATAACCGCAGGTATATTTTATTGCAGGGCAGCTCTAACGATTATGTTTACTCATCCCTAAGTATGAGCAAAACTTTCCTAAACAAAAAGGCTACCATTACAGCCGTGGTCAATAATCCCTACCAAAAGAATTTCGCGTTTATTTCGTATTCCAATACGCCCGATTTCTACCAATCCAATACCTCCAATCAAATATACCGTACGTTCAATATCAGCTTTAGTTACAAATTTGGCCGCCTGAGCAGCGATATCAAAAAGAACCAGCGGAATATTAATAACGACGATAAAAGTGCGGGTTGAGTGCGGGGAGCGAGGTTTGGGGTGCGGGGATCAGGGATTTGAGAAAGAAAGCTGGGGATTTGGAGCAAAAGACTTAAAAATATCGACTCTTTAACTACAATGGACTATGGGCTATTAACTATCAAGTCCTTACTATCAACTTCCTAATCAGAACTTTTAAACCAAGAAAGTCCCCGAAATTTGGGGACTTTCTTGGTTGTATCAGCTTATAAGCTGTTGATCCATTTCACTAATTCATCGCGGCCTTTGCCGGTTTTTTGCTGAAGTTTACCCAGCAATTCATCGTCTTGTCCTTCTTCGTGTTTCAGGTCATCGTCGGTGAGGTCGGCATAGGCTTGTTTAATTTTACCTTTCAGCTCGTTCCAGCCACCTTTTATTTCTAACTTATCCATAATCGTATTCATTTAATTATAACTACAACAAGGCAAAAATCATTTGGTTTGCATAAGTAGTGTAAGCCAAAGTTATTTCTTTTTTACAATAACGATATTAGGTTTAGCCGGTGCTTTCATACCATAGCCTAAAAAAAAGCTGGTGTAAGGCGGCTGGTTATAACCTACGTTTTGCCAAGCTATGCTGAGGCGATACTGCGCATCGTGCATTAGCGTACGGAAACGGTATTGCGTTGGAATAGTAGTGGTATAAATCCTTAAACTTTGCCCATCGGCCGAACGCAGTATCACTTCCTCACGCCAGTCGCCAAACAAATCGGCACTTAAAGTTGGGGTAGCTTTACTGCCGTTGTTTGACTGGTAACCGTTTGCCACCATTATATTATCTACTTTGCTGTTCTGGTAATCCCATTTCATAACGCGGTTACCATCCAATAATTCGCGTAGCAAGTCGCCGTCCCACCAAATGCCAAAGTTTACCGATCTCGGTCCTACGCCTATCTTTTCGCCTTTAGCGGTTTTTAAACCGTCGGCACCGCCCCAGTTCTCCACCCCGGCATACCGCGGATCAATATCGGCCGACATTCCACGGCCCACATCCATATCCGGGTCGCCCTGCCATAAAATTTCACCGGTACGGGCATCATACATGGCACTACCAGCACCTTTGGTGTTTTCTTCTATCTCATGCACACCAAATACTTCCAGGCCAGGGCGCGATGGGTCGAGGTCGCTTACGTGCACGGCATCGCCATGACGCAAACCGGTGGTGTATATACCCTTACCATTATCATCTACACACATGGCACCATAAATAATTTCATCTTTACCATCGCCGTCCACATCGGCTACGGTTAAGTTATGGTTACCCATGCCCGAGTAGGGGTTAGCTCCATCTTTGGTATCGAAAACCCAGCGCGAGGTAAGCTTGCCACCACGCCAGTCCCAAGCGGCCAGCACCGTACGGCCATAATAACCACGGCACATAATTACGCTGGGATGCACACCGTCTAGGTAGGCCACGCAAGCCAAAAAGCGATCGACCCGGTTACCGCTGTTATCATTACCGCCGTTACCTCCACGGCCGCCCCAGCCGCCCAGGTTACCGCGGGCGGGTATATAATCGGTGGTGGCTAATGCAGCACCGGTTCGGCCATCAAAAATGGTAAAATATTCGGGCCCGTCTAATATCCGCCCCTGCGTGTTAGCATAACGTTTGGTAGAATCACCTATCACTTTACCTTTACCGTCCACAGTACCATCGGCAGTTTTGCAGGCAATTTCGGCAATGCCATCGCCATCCAGGTCGTACACCATAAACTGGGTATAGTGCGCACCCTCACGAATGTTATGGCCTAAGTTAATTTCCCAAAGCAGGGTTCCATCCAGTTTATAAGCCTGTAATACAGGCGGATCTGTAATGCCTGCCGATGAATTATCTCTGCCCCTGCCGGTTTGGTGCAAAATAATTTCGTATTCTCCGTCGCCATCCAAATCGCCCACCGAAGCATCGTTAGGAGCATAGCCCTTGGGCGTTTTAAGCGGCAGGGTCCAGTATGGTTGTGCAGGCGATTTTGCTGCTATAGTGTAGGTATTACCTGCAGTTTCTTCTTTGCCGTTGAGCACAGCTTTTACATACCAGCTGTTACTTGCGGTACTATCTACCCTATCCTGGGTATAGCTGGTAACCGTAGTTAATGGCTGGGCGTTAACTTTTACAGCCGGTTTGCTGCCTACCTGGTGGTACAGGTTAAAGGCCACGTTATCGGCCTCATTACCCAGCATTCGCCAGCTTAAAAACACTTTTCCGCTGCCCTGGTTTACGGCAACCAACCCCCTGTTGAGGTATTCCATTTGCCGCTGGGCAAGCACAGGTTTATACAGCATGAGTGCAGCATAAATGAACAGCAAAGCAGGTAATTTTTTGATCATAAAATATGGCATTAAGTTAATTGGATTATAAGCTGTGCTTTAAAAGCAATCACAAGTTAGTTATTTGAACAAGGCCGCACTGTCACAAAGCGTTGACATACAACATGTAATTACATTTTTACATAAAATTACGCTGGCCTGCTATTACGCAAAAACCACTTGCCTTACCGGCAAATGGTTTTGTATTTATACAACCTATCTTTTTTTTACAACTTAAAGCTTATGCAACCTTGCACACCAAAAAATGATAACCAACATTTATAGGTAACATTATTTTGCTGTTTATATAAGGAAGCCCTTAAAAAAGCTGCTTTATATAATTAAAGTTTAAACGGCAAGAACAAGCCATTGGCCGATAGCAGTTTGCTACGTGCGGCCGAAGCTTGCGGGTTACCTTCACGTGTCAGTTTTTCGTACACTTTATTAGCTACAAAAGAGGGGTCGTTACGGCGCAAAGCTATACGAACCAAATCGCCCCATCGCTGTCCTTCAAATGCAAGTTCGAGGCCGTCCTCGTCTATAATGGCATTTTCCATACCTATCATATCTCCTCCCCTATCGGGGCCGCCATTTATTAAAGCTGGAGGTAAAAGGGTTAGGTTTGCACGGCTGCGTGTACCAATTTGCCTGTGCCATGGCCCTCTGTAAGAAGGCACATCGCCGTAACGGGCATCCAGGTCATATGGTGCCGGTTTGTTGGTTTTTAAAATATTAGTAGCATCTGTGGGTACATTTCGCCCTGTACTTACCAGCACAGGAGTAGGAAATATACCGCTAAATACACCTAATACGCCAACATTGGTTAAGGAGTAAGCCACATCTACATAATTATCGCGGCAAGCGGCCTCGGCAAAGTGCAGGTTGAGCGTAGCGGCACGGTACAATAACCAGCGGCCTTGTTTTTGCAGAATGTTAATAGGCTGATAGGTTGTACCATTGAGGAAATAGTACAACTGTTTCATAATTACCGGCTGGCCGTTAATTGTTTTTACCGAAATGCGCCCACGGGCATCATACGGGAAACCGTTGTTTTGTGTTTGGGCGTTCCAGTTATCTAACGCCAGTTTTGATGAGGTAAGCAAATAGCGCCCGCCCTGGTTCGAAAACAGATCGATAAAAGGATTGGCCGGTTTAAAATTCCTGTCGAACGGGATAGACCAGATCCACTCGGAGTTGGTTTCGGTACTTTGTGCAGCAGCTCCAAATATAGATCTCCAGCCAGAATAAGTGGTATTATCATCCACAAACGATGTTTCATCGCCTGCACGGGTGTACGTGATATTAAAAATACTGTAAGTGGGTTTAAACTGCCAAAAGCTTAGGTTACCGCCTCCTTGTTCGTTGGTGTACCCTTGCTCGGTAATAATACGGTATTGCCTTGCCGCGTCGGTATATTTGCCTCTCCACAAGTAAAGATCACCTAAAAGGCAGCGTTTATTAATAAAGAACAGGTTGGTAGGATAGCCATCGACTGTGGTGTTTAACGACGTACTGGTTGAACCTGTTGTATTGGTAGCAGTAGTATAAACCTCTAAATAGCCGCCGGCCATTGAGGCAATCAGTTTATCGAGCATTTCATCGAACGGAATACGCGGAAACTTGCTTTCATCTTTTAACGCTTCTATATTTTCAAGCGCATCGGTAACGTAAGGCACCGAACCAAAATGCATGCCCAGTTGCAGGTACAGCCATGCACGCACCGCGTTTACATCGGCGTAGCGCTGGTTATATTCTTCCTGGCGTATCTTGGCATCTTTTAACATAATGTTAAAGTTTTTTAAAGCATCGTTACAGTTAAGTATGATGTTGTAAAAAGGCTTAGGATCGGCCCAGGGGTTATTGGCCGTTACGCTATGCGTGTTTAGTTCGCGCAGGTATTGGTCGGCATTAATGGTAGGGCTTACCAGGTCGGCACGCAATTCGTTTAGTATAATATACCTGTCGGCAATGTTCATGAGCTGCCCGTATATGCCTATTACCGCCGAGTTAGCATCGTAAATATTACGGTAATGGTTAGTAATATCTACCTGGCCTTCGGGCTCCACATCCAGCATGTTCCTGCAAGAAAATGTAACCATCAGGCAAACCAGTAGCAGTGTTTTATTTATTAATTTAAATGAAGATCTTTTCATATCGTTATTATCAAATCTTATTATACTATATACCTATGCGAATACCCAACTGAACTGTTTTAAACTGTGGCTCCAGCGTAGTATCTATACCATTGGTCAACACGTTTTCGTTGGCGGCAAATTCGGGATCGTAGCCCAGGTACTTGGTAAAGGTTACCAGGTTATTACCGGTTGCATACACTTTAAGGTATTTAAAGCCTTTATATTTTAAAGGCACATCGTAACTTACCGAGAGGGTGCGCAAACGCGCATACGAACCGTCTTCTATCCAACGGTCGCTAAAGGCAGCATTACCCGCCGGGTCGCCGAAGGCAGCTCGTGGTATATTGGTTACCTGTCCATCGCCGCGCCATCTGTTAATAATGGCTAAGGATTGATTGTTGGCATTATTACCCGATTCTATCTGGCGGCGGGTATAGTTATACAAATCGTTACCCTTTGTAAAGGTTACCAGCGCGTTAAGCGTAATACGCTTGTAGGTAAAGCCTGTTGATACACCGCCTGTAAAATCGGGGTTAGGGTTACCAATAACCTGTTTATCTTTATCGTCTATAATACGATCGTTGTTTAAGTCAACAAAACGCATATCACCGCCTTGTTGTGCCACTAAATTACCCTGTGCGTTACGAACGGATACATTAGCTGCAACAGCCTCTGCATTGCTGGTGTAAACACCATTGGTTTTGTAACCATAAAACATACCTACAGGTAAGCCTACCTGTGTTAATATGGTTGCACCGGCATACTGGGTTTGCATACTATTGCCCGGCAACTGTGTAATTTTATTACGATAAGTAGCAATATTAAAACCCAAATCCCACTTAATATTAGTGGTGTTTATAATACGGCCATTTACCGATAGCTCTACTCCTTTGGTTTGCATACCGCCATTGTTTGCCAACAGGTACAATAAGCCCGATGCTGCTGGTGCAGTTTCCTGGGTTACCATTTTACTGGTGGTATTTTTAAACACATCGGCGGTTATGCTTAAACGTTCTTGCAAAAACGAGGCATCGAAACCGAAGTTAAGCTTTTTATTAAGTTCCCATTGTAATTGAGGATTACCAAAGTTGGCCCTAACCAAGCCCTGCAGGCCCAGCAGGTTTTGCGAGATATAATACTGACGTGCCGAATAGTTACCAATGTCATCATTACCGGTAAGGCCATAACTGGCGCGTAGTTTTAACATCTCTACAAAATTAAGGTCGGCCATAAATTTCTCAGATGATACTACCCATGCTGCCGATACCGAAGGCAATAGAGCCAGCTTTACGCCGCCCAGCGATACACCATCAGCCTGGCTTCCAAAGCGCGAAGAACCATCGGCGGTGAGGTTAAATGCCAGGATGTATTTATTGTATAACTGGTAATTGGTGGTAAAATAATTATTGATCCAACGGTATTTACCAATATCTCCACCGGTACGGCGCAATAACGGATCGCCGGTACCAACCGATATCAGCTGATCGATAGCCGAGTTAAAGCCCTGGTTAAAGTTGGTGGTGGCATTATTTTGGGTGAAACGGGTACCTAATACTAAGCCTAAGGTATGTACACGGTTAAAGCTGCGATTGTAAGATACCCGGGTATCGCTGTAAACGTTAAACAAGCGTTGTACCTGGCTACCCAGCCTGCTATCTAATACCGCGTTAGATACACTATCGTTAGATACCCCGGCACGAGGGATGAAGTAGCTTTCGCGCACCTTATCGGCAGTAATGCCAATGAGGGTTTGTGCGGCCAGGTATTTGTTAAACTGGTATTTAAAGCTAATATTACCAAAAAAGCGGTAGTTACGGTTTACTTCCTGCGAGTTTAATATAACAGCTTCGGGGTTACCTATGCCAAAAATATCAACATCGGCCAGGTTGGGCGATTCGATGCCTGCACTGTTAACCTGCCTTATACGTAGCAAAGGCGATTTAATAAGTCCCAGGTATAAGGGATTCGTAGTTGGCGACAGGCCCTGATCTTTTAACTTCTGTTCGTTATAATTGAAAGACAGGTTGGCGTTAACGGTAAAGTGCTGGCTTATATTTAAATCGGCGTTAAAGCGGGTATTAAACCTGGTTACATCGGTTAAACGGGTTATGCCTTTATTGTTGCCATAACCTAAAGCTAAAGCGTAACGGGCTACGTCATCTCCACCGGATACGCGCAGGTTATAGTTTTGGTTGAACCCGTTTTTAAAAGCCTGCTTTTGCCAATCGGTATTGTTATGGTAGTTAGCATACTGGGGGTTCGAGGGGTTATCATTAAAATAAGGCTGGGCCGCAATTTGCTCAGGCGTCATGCTGCTGGTGCGCAACACATCTGATAAATAGGTGCGGTAATCGCCCGCCTGCATCATGGGTAAGCGAAAGCCTGAATTGATGTAGTTATAGCCGCTGTATATACCTAAATCTATTTTGGTAGCCAGTTCGGGGGCACCATTGGTTGTTAGTATAATAACACCGTTGGCACCCTTGGTACCGTAGGCACTGGCGGCAGCGTCTTTTAATATGGTAAAGTTTTGAACATCGCGCAGGTCGAGATTATTGTAGGGGTTATTAATATGACCGCTAATAAGTGAGTTACCATAATGGAAAGTATCATAGATCATTCCATCAACCACCAGAAGGGGGGCGTTAGTTCCGTTGAGGGAGTTAAAACCGCGTAAAAATAAATTGGCTCCCACATTGGGCGTGCCCGAGCGGCGTATCACATTTAAACCGGCCACTTTACCTTGTAAATACGTATCGGGCATTTCCAGGCTGGTAGGTTCCCATGCACCCTGCGTGTTTACCGAGTTTACAGCATTGGCCACCTGATTAAGCGGCACCTGGCTGTAAGGAAAGTAAGCTACATCATATATAGAGCTAAAGGATTCTTCAAAAAGTACAATGGCGGGCAATTGAGAACGGCCTTTTAAAGGAACTTCTTTAGTTTGATAGCCTTGTCCTTTGATCATGAGTATGGCATCATAATTTGGCACACCAATGGTAAAGGCTCCTTTCTCGTCACTAATGGCCGCCGAATATTGAGGGATGCTTATATTAATACCCGATACCGGCTTACCAGTGGCCGCATCTTTTAAAATACCGCTTACTTTGCTACCTTGTGCCCTTTTAAGCGAATCGGCTTTATAAATGGCAACGCTATCGGTGCGCTGCGTTGAAGTACTGTCAGTTTCCTGGGCATTGGCTTTAATACCACACAACAGGCAAAAGAAAAGTATTAAACTAATTGCTTTAGTAAAATTTTGCATATTTAAGGTTGTATGGTTATAATAATATAGGGTACAGTTTAATATAATCGGCTGTAAAAATATTGGTATTAAGCGCGGTAGAAGCAGCACCCTGTAAAAACATATTTACTGAGCTGTATTTACTTACATTTAAAGTACCGCCGGTTGAGTTGATAGTGGCTCCGGGCACAACGCTAACCGGTGCTCCTGATAGCTGTTGTTCGCTGTAATTTAAAGGAGTTACAGCGGTGTACGGAAAGCTAACTAAACCCGTATAAGTGCCATCGGCAGCAAGTGTGACCTGGCTAAAGCCTAATCTTTGCGAAATGTTGGTAGGCGTTGCATAACCAAAATCGTTGATGGCTCTCCAAACCACCCGGTACTGGCAGGTATATAAGCCGCTAAGCCTGTAGGCGGCATAATAGGCCGAAGGAAGATCTGACCCCGACACCAGCAAATCGCTGTATATGTTTTGTGAAGGATCTTTTTTAGTGCGATACTGTATATTGTTCCTGCGGGATGTGTTAGTAAAGAACGATGGTTTTTCGGCCTCAATTACAATTGGTGTAATTTTATTTGCCAACTTAAAGTCCATACTGCTCATTACGTACACCATGCCATTACTGGCCCTGTAGCTTTGTACAATAGCGGCTCTATTAACAGGCACTTCCACACCTTTTACCGAAATTAAAAAATTAGGCAGGTTAGCAGGTAATATCACTCCTCTTACCGCTACATCTTTAAGCACGTTGTAGGCGGCTAAAATATTCATAGTGGTATCGGCCGAGCCAGAAACGGTGGTAAAAAAGCGGCTTACTTTACTACGCTCGGTATTGTAGGCGGCATCGGTTAATACAAAATAAGTGTACAAGCTATCTTCGCTGGCTAAATTAGCTACCCGGTTAAAGTATTTATTTTGACTCACGGTGCCTGTGCCCGGCACCAAAATAGGTTTACCGCTTACCGGGTCAACGCTTGCTACTGTTGCTTTTGCCGTATCTATTAAAACAGTATCCTGACGCAGAATATAAGCTTTGTGCAGGGCTCCAACCGTTGTAAGGCTCCTGATGTATTCGGATATGTTTAATTTGGGTGCCAGCGTTGCATTAATTATATGCAATACCCCATTACTTACATATTGATTGGCGCTGGTTATAGTAGCCTCTTCAACTAAGGTAGGTGTAAAGGTTATTTTTTTACCTATTAAAGTACGGATCCTTAAAGAGACCTGCACATTACTGGTTAAATAAGCCTGGTTGGCAATATGGTTATTAACAAACAGGCGCAGCTTAGCCGTATCGGCAACCACAGCAGGATCTATTCCTTGCAGGGCCTGGTTATCAGGAGCCCAAACGGTGTAGGTTTTACTGGCCGATAATAACCTATCGTAACCAAGCCTGGTTAAATAACCGGCAAAGGTGCTCAGGTTAGTGTTTTCCTGAATTTTTTGCATCAGGTTTTTATCCAGTTGCTGATCGGTAATGGCGGTACGGTCGTCCCATTGTTTTTTACAGGCCGACAGTGCGGCAGTAATTAACAGCAGTACAAGCAGGTATCTTGATTTATATAGATTCATCCTTTTTTAAAAATCGGTTTCGTGTATAATTGGTTAGTAGGTTGTTAGTATATAAGCGACCCATTACGGCCAAACCTTGGCAATATCTGGCTTGCCATATCAATAGGCCTAAACTCTACCATATCAAACCCAACAGGCTGAGATAAAGTACCGTTAGAATTAAACCTGATAAAATGCCTGTCGGTAGTAGTTACATTGATAACTCCAACCATTTTACTGGTAAAGCCATTGGAATTACTCACCGCCGGCGATTCGGTATAACGTTTAAGGTTACGGCTTTCCAGCAACGCGTCTGATTGATTATCGGCGGTGGCTTCGTTTAAGTAAAGCAAATTAGCCAGTGCCAATCCATCAAAACTTACCACAACCGGGTTACCGGTACCAATACGTTTATAACCTACCCAAACTTTGTATCTGCCCCTAACCAGTAAAGGTGTTTTAAATTCAATTTGTGCCATACCATTACTATTGGGCTGAAAACGATCAGAGAAATAAACATAATCGTTACCCCAGTAATAATCGCCCGAGCCGGGTACAGTGGGTGTATTTAAATAGGCAAAGAAATTACCTGCTCCGCCCCTGCCTATCCAGGTAACATCTGCCAGTTCTCCGAGGTTGAAGTTCACACGCTTACTGCCACCACCACGGTACATACCGGGTATGCGGCGCACTTCGGGCTGATCGCCTAAATCAAAATATACTGGTGTTGGCTTACGTACTTTAATCCTGTAATTAGATGCTGCCGAATGCAATACACCGTTTGATGCCGAATTATCGCTCAGGGCACGGTCTAACTGAACTCCTGGCTCCAATACCCCGTTAAATATATCGTTATTCAACAATATTTTATCGCCTTGCAGCATGCTGGTAGTTACCTCGAGCGGTGCCAGGGTGGAGTGCGAAGATGTGGCTACAATATCTGACAGGTATGACAGTTCGGGGAAAACGCGGTAGGCTACAAACAGGTATAAGCTATCGGTTGGGCTCTTAGGATTGCCTGTGGTAGAATATCTGGTTTTCAGCGCATTAAAATCGGCTATACCGGCTGCGTTAAATACAGCGTTAGTTTGCGCTACCAGGGTTAAAAATTTACGGTTTATATTAGTATTGGCCGCAGCGGCAACGTTTAAAGTATCATAAAAACCGGTAGCTTTTAATGCCTCCGAAAAAATTGAGTAATTGGGGTTTTGCTCTATCATTTGCGCCAGGGTTAAAGGCGCAGGCAGTAATACGTTATCAATAATGTGTATTAAACCGTTACCAAACCTCAAATTGCCTTTTACCAGGTTAGCCTGTTTATTAACCGTAATGCTCGATACACCGCCCACATTTGCAGCACCTGTTATTAAATACTGGCCGGCAGTACTTGGGGTACGCATTTTTCCATCGGTAAATAATTGGGTGGCAATGGTATCGGGCACTAAGCTAATACTCACAATATTTTTAGCTGTTGCCTCGTCAATATTGTCAACGCTGGCTTTACCCGTAGCTTTTAAATAAGCGTTCACCCCATCGTTGTTAGAGGCAAACAAGGTGTAGTTACCATAAGTATTTAAAAAGCTGGCGTAACCGGCCTTATCAATAATTTTTTTAAACAGCGAAAACTGATCGGCCTGGGCTTCAAGGTAGCTGTATATGTTTACATCGCTGGTGGTAGAGTAATTAATGTATTCTCTTTTGCAGCTGTTGAAACAAGTGATCGACAGTATGCCTATTGCCATTAATATAGCAGGCATAATCCTATTCATTATATTTTTCATCTTACGCACAATTATGTTTACTAATTATTTATAGAAAGGATTTTGTATCAGGTTAGGGTCAGTTTGTATTTCGTACTGATTAATAGGGAAATAGTGACTGTTAGGGTCTTTCAACTTATTAATGGCCGATTGCTGTACCGCACCGGGTACCGATATAATGGCAGCCTCGGTTAACAAACTAATACGGGCGTAGTTATTATGCTTGGCATTCCGTAAAAGGTCATACCACCTTTTGCCTTCATAAGCCAGCTCGCGGCTACGCTCAGCCAGTACATAATTGGCAACACCTTCTCCGTCTTCCGGCGATGGTGTTTCGGCCGAAGTTATTAAGGCGTTGGCACGTATGCGTATTTGTTCAACAATGTTTAAGGCATCCTGGCCACGGCCTACATAGGCACAGGCCTCTGCTTTCAGTAGCAATATATCGGCATAACGATAAAATATCCAGTGAGCGTACGATACATCCTGCGTACGGGCTACATCGCGGTTTAAACCTATATATTTATAAATGCTTTGGTCGCCGGTACGTACGGCAGCATCTATACCTCGTATATCGTAATTGTTTTCGTTAAGTGGGTCAACGGTATAAACCTGCTCTACAACACTTGGCCCGGCTAAATACCTGCGCCTTGATGTAGTAAACATATTGAAATAAGGATTTAAAACCTGGCTATCGAACTGTAATTCAAAAATAGCCTCGTTGCTGTTACCAGTACCAAAAACGGTGTTAAACCAGGCATTGTTACCAGTAACCAAGCCAAACTTACCCGAGCTAATAATCTTATCGCAGGCAACAATAGTTTCATTGTAGTTATCCATCCATAAGTAAACATCGGCCTGCAGGGCATTAACCGTATAACGGGTAACACGGCCTTTGTCCGACGCGTTATCGCCATAAGTAGTTACGGCATAACCCTCGGCTGTTTTTAAATCGGCAACTATCTGGTCCAGCACTTGTTTTTGCGTGTTTTTAGCCAGCTGCTCCAATTCACTGTCAGACGAGGTAGACTTTAATTTTAAAGGTACATCGCCAAAGCTGCGCACCAGGTAAAAATACATGAGCGCACGTACGGTCAAAGCTTCAGACAGGTAGGCATTCAACTGTTCCTGCGTTAAGGTATTGTCAATACCTCTTACACCGGGTGCAAAATCAATTACATTGTTGCAAAAGTTAATTACCCTGTAAATGTTACGCCAGTCGGTAACTGCATTGGTTGATAGGATACTAACGTTGATGACGTTAGTTTCGTCGATAGACATACCTATACCCGGAGCAATCATATCTCCCCTGAGTTCTCCCCACACAAAAAATGTTTCGGCAGGTGTGCGGCCCGAGGTAATCTGCATGGAGCTGTAACACCCAATAACTGCAGCTTGTATTTGCTCTTTGGTTTGCCAAAACTTGTCGCGCGTAATACCATCTTGCGGGCGCAGTTCCAGGTACTTGTTACAGGAAGTGGCTGTTAAAGCTAATATGGTAACCAACAGTGTTTTATATAGTATATTTTTAAACATTATATGTTAATTTAAATGTTAAAATGTTGCTGTTAAACCTAAAGTGAACTGTTTAAGCGGCGGCGTTGTCGAATAATCGATAGTAGCTTGCGATATACCTTCGCCACGGGTGGATACTTCTGGATCCTGACCGGTGTACTTGGTTAATGTCAGCAAGTTTTCGGCTGTTAGGTAAAGGCTCAGGTTTTTGCTTTTTAAGCGGCGGGCGAAAGCTTTGGTAAAAGTATAACGTGCCGTAACTGATCTGAAACGTAGAAATGTGCCGTCTTCCACATAACGGTCAGATCCTAACCAGTTGTAACCGGCCCTGTATAACGCGCGGGGTATTTCGGTTTCATCACCTTCGGTACGCCACCTGCGCAGTACTGCCGTGCTTTGGTTATTAAAGCTGTACTGGTTAGTGGTACTAATTTTGGTACCGTTAATAATTTGACCACCAGTACGGAAGTTAAAGTAAGCCTGTAATTTTAAATTACCTCTGAAAGTTAAGGTTGGACCAAAACCTCCGGTAAATTTGGGACTGCCGTTACCCAGGTAAACCACATCCTGGTAATTAATGTTACCATCATGATTGATATCTTCATACACGGCATCGCCCGGTTTAAACAAATAATCGGTTGCGGGGTAATTAAAACGCATTTGTACCGGTGTGCCGCTTGGGCTTAATATTTTAGCACCTGCAGCGTCGCGGGCTATAGTGGCATCGGCATCTTTGTAAACACCTTTAAACTTATAGCCATAAAACGATCCCAGCGGATTGTTAACCTGTAATAAAGACAGGTACGAACCATTAACATTAGTGTTACCGCTTTGCGTAGGATAGTAAGGAGATACCGAACGCAGTGAGTTAATGTTGCTGGAGATATTAAAGTTAAAATCGAAAATGAAGTTTTTTGATTTATAAGGTGTGCTGAATATACTGAACTCAAAACCCTGATTGTCCAGCGTACCGGCGTTAAGCAGTACCGAATTATAACCGTTAAACGATGAAAGGTTGATAGTAGTTAACAGGTCTTTAGTACGGTTACGGTATATACCAAAATCGAGGTTCAAACGATTTTTAAACATAATGAGGTTAATACCGGCGTCAAAACCTTCCAGGGTTTCCCACTTCAGGTTATCGAGCTGTATATTATTAGAGTATAAGCCCGAAAGGCCTAAGTAATTGGTTGAGTTGTTAACATAGTTGTTGTAAAACAAGTAATCGCCGTTTGGAGCGCTACCGCTTACACCGTAACTTCCTCTGAAACTCAGATCATCCAGCCATTTTTTAGAAACACTTTTCATGAAGGGCTCGCCCGATACACGCCACCTGCCCGATACTGAAGGAAACAAACCGTAACGGTTATTTGAACCGAAGCGCGAGCTGCCATCGCCACGTACGGCAACGTTAATAATGTAACGATCCAGAAATTTGTATTGCCCGTTAAGCAAAGCCGCCACATCACGGCGTTGAACTATGGAGGAGTTAATGGCATTGTCAATGTTTAACCGCCCTGGAGAGGATGGGTCCTGTAACTGATCTGAGGCAGTATTACTAACCAGCTGACCCTGCGATAAGGATTTTACATCGTTGCTCTGTAAAGATAACAAACCGGTAAACGAGTGCTTTTCGCTCGCGCGGGGTGTAAAAACCAAATTGGTTTTGGTTGATATACTGTAAACATCATAATCGGAATAAGAGGCACGGTTTACATTATTTTCTGTAAACGGCCTTCCTGTAGCCTGCTGAGGTAAAAAGCGGTTTTGCTTGCCATTATTAATATCAAACACCACATCACTGGTAGCGTTAAGTACGCCTTTCAAAATATTATACTGCAAATAAAAGTGAGGAGTAATACGATCGTTAACCAAGCCGTTTAAAGCGGTATTTGCCATAGCAACCGGGTTATACGTTCCAGGATACTGGCCCTGTACGTTAGCTGCCGGGGTAAAATAATTGGGGGTTAAAATACCAAACTCGTTATACTCGTATATACTGCTGTTAGGCGCCCTGATGGAGGCAATGTTACGCACACCATCGCTACCTGTACCGTTACTGCTTCCCGAGTAATTATAGTCGGTAGTGGTATGGGCGTAAGATACAAATGTGGTGAACCTGATTTTATCAGATACGATATAATCTAAGTTTAAACGGGTGTTTAATCTTTTTAAACCAGTACCAACGGTAGTACCTATTTGTGAGTTATAACCTACAGAAGCGAAGTAACGGGCTTTATCGCCACCACCAGATATGGATATGTTATTATCGAACACATTACCACGCTGCGAAATGGCTTTTTGCCAATCGGTGTTCTGGCTGTAGTTATTATAAAAGTACAGGTTATTAGGGTCGTACTCAAATTCTTTAATGGTAAATGTATTAAGCGGGGTACCCGTTTCGTTCATAAACATTTCGGGTATAAAGGTAGAGTACTGATCGCCGGTTAAAAGCGGGATACCTGTGGGCTGTTGAGTGGAAGTACCTTTAAAGGTGTACGAAATGGTTGGTGCCCCTCTAACCCCCCTTTTGGTATTAATAATTAATACCCCACTGGCCGCACGTGAACCCCAAACCGCGGTAGCTGCGGCATCTTTCAGGATGGATATGTCACGAATATCAGACGGAGCGATACTTAAAAGATCGGCATACTGCGTATTATCGGCTGTTGCAAAGTTGAAACCCGATGGCACGGTGGTTTCAAAAGGCACGCCATCAACCACAATCAGGGGGTTGGTGGCACCGTTTATGGTACTGGTACCACGTATTTTGATAGACATACCCGCGCCCGGATCACCCGAGTTGGAAACAATATCAACACCAGGTAAACGGCCTTGAATAGCCTGGTCAATGGTGGTGGCCTGTAATTCTTCCACATCCTTAGCATTCAGGGTTACGGTAGAAGTAGTTTGGTCACGCTTATCAATAGTTAAACCACTACCGTTGTTAACCTGCTGCCTTGCAGTTACAGTAACCTCATTAAGCGAATTACTGTTAGATTCGAGTGTGGTATTAAACACTCTGCGGGTACCAATATCCAGTATTTTGGTTTTATAACCAATTATGGAAATAGATACTTTGTTGTTTACACTGCTTATTTTAATGGCAAAGTTACCATCAATATCGGTAGCGGCTCCGGTAATAGTACGCTTATCATTATCTTGTTCAACAACAGTTGCACCAATAACAGGGAGTTTGTCCCTCGAGTCAATAATGCGGCCTTTGATCAGGATCTTTTCTCCGGTTTGCGCCTTAGCATTCCAGGTAGAAAAAACACACAGGATAACAACCGAATAAATAATTAGGTATAAAAGTCTTCTCATATAAGTTGGTCCTGGTTTGGTTAAAAGTTATATTTTAAGTAATTATCAATCTGGTGGAATAAAGTACGTGTACCCAATATATTGCTGTTGGCATTAACCACATTAGATACCCGGCCAAAATTGTCCGTTACTCTTAAATTATTAGGCAGGTTATTGATGATCAGTTCCAGTTTATCACCGGCGGCATTGGTAAGAAAAGTAGGGAAATTACCACCGTTAGGGCTCTTTTTACCATCGGTTGCTATGGTTACGCCGTTAATTATATGATACTGTATAAACCTGGCTACTTTGGCTTTATCATCTACCAATGGAGGATTGTAAGTAGGTGTTACTACAGATCCTACTACTGTGCCCGGTAAAATCCCATCGCGCACTGCTTGTTGTATAGCTGCTTTAGTAGGTATAAACACCGTATAACTGGCACCACTTGTTAAACCGGAAATTTCTAATGAACCTGTGCTGTAAGCTGTTGAATTGATCAGGTACTGGTAAAAATCATAATAGGGCGCATTTACATTTCCAGCATTTTTAAGTATGGTTGAAGCTAAAGTAGCTACAGGGTACTCTAACGAACCGCTGCCTACAAAATAAACCTTACCATTAGTATAGGTACGTGAATTAACTACGTTAAGAACTACATTTTTTTCATAATTACCTCCCGCAAAAATAGTATTGTTGTTCCAGCGTATATATTCTGTACCACTTGTTTCAATAATACCCTGGCCGCCCAGGTTATCCATTTCGCTTTCGGGCGTTGGTATAACACATAGGTTTACAATTCTTTGTATTTGAGCGCTTGCAACGGCCGCCGTACTTGCAGTACCGTTCACCGTATAGGTAAACTGGTTAGTACCCGAATTAAAATCGTATCCTAATGCCCTTAGTGTAACATCAGGTATCATAATGAGGGTGTATTTTAATCCCGGATTGGTAATAGTGGTTTTTGCACCGGCCAAAACACGGGTCATTAATGAATACGCCGGATCTAAGTAGGCCCTGGCATAAACTGTACTGAACACATTGGCCTGTTGCACCTGATTGGTGCCGTAAAAAACACCATTACTGCAAAATTTCTTTTCGGTTACGTTGTTGTTGGCATTAATACGTCCGGGTTCGCCCAAAAAGTTAGTGGTTGTTGCAAATTTGGAAGGCCAAACTGTAGTGTTAAACAAGTGAGAGTTCAACAAATCGGCTATAATGCTGGTAGGTAAATTATTAATTGTTCCGTAAAACTCCAGGATTACATCAGTCATGTATTTATTAAAGGTTGCGTTATTAGGCGCAAACATGGAGTAGCCATCCGTTTGGCCATCGTTATCCTGTACTTTCAAAAAGTTCTCGTTACCTAATGCATAGGCCAGCAAAGCGGCATATTGCTTAACATATACTCTGCTTGATTTGCCGGTTAAAATACCATAGCGGGCTGTGGCATCATTATTAGGCAGATAAGTGATCACAAACTGATCGAACAGTTTTTTAAATTCGCTGTAATCGGCATTACCCGCCAGTTGTTGCTCTATATTAGGTAGCGGACTTATAACACGGTCAATTTCATGTATAACGCCGTTTTCGGCCAAAATATCCTTGTTAACTACTGCCGCATTTACTACGTTGAAGCCAGTATAGGTACTGGTAGGAAAAAAGTAGTTATAATCGGCAGCGGTAAGATTTTTGGCTGCCATATAGGTCGAATAAAAATAAGGGATGTACTTATTGTTATTATCGCCAAATAAATAAGTACCATTACGGTTAGCAGATATTAACACTGTAGAAGCCCCGTCTGGCCCCTGACCTGTGTAAAATCCGTCATAATATGCAGTACGACGCTTGTAGGCATTATTTACCACATAACCTGCCGTAGATTGAAAATCGGCGATATGGTTAGTTTGAAACGCGTTGAATACCAGGCAATAGGTAACAATTTTACGGGCAGTTACCGAATCTATTGCGGCAAGCGTAGTATTGTTATCGGCAAAATACTTTTGAAACGCGGCATCGTTTGGAGCAAAAAAGGTCCAGTAACCGGCAGCGCTCAAGGTGTTTTTATACCCCGACATGTCAATAACCGATAGCAGGTTAGTGAAGTTACCTTTACTGGTTAGTACCTGGTAAATAGGCGGTTGCAAGTTATCGGGGCGGCCATAGTAATCTTCAAAAGCTTGCTTACGACAGCTTGAAAAAAATGCTACAACACAGAATAGAACAAATAACTTTTTAAGTAATTTATACATCATACGTATCTAAATAACTGTAATTAAAAAAAGGGATACTGAAATACAGCTGGTTAGGCTATATAAATTTTATAGGTGCAACAATAAATGTAATATTGATAGTTTTAAAATCAGGCGTGCAGGCAGCCAAGAAAGTTTCTTGTAAAAATTTTTCCATACGTTGGTTTTTATAATTGGTTTTTGATAATATAGAAGTGCAATATGTTATTGCCTATAAGTACTACATTATCAGGAACTAAAATTATTGACTTAATGTTGACAAACCGTCCTGCACTGTCCTTATTTTCTTACTTTTACAAAATTAAGTAGAATAAAGTTGCATAAATTGCAATATTATTAACCGATTAAGCTTCCTTTTAAAATAACAATAATACATCGTGAAAAAAATTATCACATTATTTGCCTGTGCACTTTTGTGGGTAGCTGTGCTGCCCGTACAAGCACAAACCAAAGCCCCCAATAAAGAAGTAAAACTCTTTTTTGAGAAAATATATTTGCACACCGACCGGCAATATTATGCCCCTGGCGATGATATATGGTACAAAGCGTACCTGTTAAACGCACAGGACAATAGGCCTTTAAATACTACTAAAAGCCTATATGTTGAATTAATTGCACCGACAGGAAAGGTTATGAGCCGGGAAATTATTTTATTGAGTGAAGGTTTGGGCAAAGGCGACTTTACTATACCCGACACTATTGCTACCGGTAATTACCGGTTAAGGGCTTACACAAACTGGATGCGAAATTTTGGTGATAATTTTATTTTTGAAAAGCAAATCAGCATTGTGAGGAGTAAGATACCCACGGTTGCAGCCAATAATACAGGTACACCAGTAACTCGTTTTTTTCCAGAAGGAGGTGCACTGGTAACAGGCATAAGTACTTTAGTGGCCGTAAAAACAGAAACGGCCAACGGTAAGGGCGTAGCCGCAAAAGGCGCGATATTATCATCAACGGGCGATACCGTGGCCAGTTTTGCAACAGATACATTAGGTATGGGCTTGTTTAGCCTGCTACCCCTTAACGGCCAAACTTACCAGGCAAAAACCTTATACGGTGCAAAACTATACAGCAATAGTTTGCCGGCAACTTTAAACAATGGGCTGGCTTTAAAAATTTATCGGAAAGATACTACCCTTTACGCGGTAATTACCTGTAATGAACAAGCGCAGGCTACTTATGCGGCACAAACACTTACCATTAAAGCACGCAGCTTTGGCAAAGTTACTTATAACCAAACGCTGCAGCTAAAAGGCAACACAGCGGCTGTAATTATACCAACCAGCCAGTTGCCCAGCGGTATAGCCAGCATTACCCTGTACGACGGTGGGTTGAAACCAAACTGTGAAAGATTAATTTATATTGATAACCCGCACAAAGCAAAATTGAACATCAGCTTAAGTAAAACCACGTACGCTCCGCGCGAACAAATTAATATAGATGTTAAAACAGCCGATAATTTGGGCAAGCCGGTAGATGCGTCTTTTTCTTTAACCGCCGTAGACGCTGCCATGGTGCCCGTGGAAGAAAGCGACATTTTGGCTTACCTCATGTTGCAATCGGAGTTAAAAGGTGAAGTAAGATATGCCGCACGATACTTTGATACAACCAATGTGCAACGTCAAAAACAGCTCGACCTACTCCTGTTAACCCAGGGCTGGCGCGATTTTGTTTGGAAACGACTGGCAGACACATCCTTGACCATCTCCTATTTACCCGAGCAGGGCATTAGTATTTCGGGCATTGTAAAAGACAAAAAAGGTGCCGTACCTAATGCCAACATTACCCTAATTGCCCCTAAGGCCAGCAATGGCCGGTTGTTTTCGGCGAAAACCGATGTGCAGGGAAAGTATTATTTTGATAATTTGCTTTTATACGGCCAGCAAAGCCTGCGCGTAAATTCTAAAGATGTAAAAGGAAAGGCATTAGGTATTATTTCGATCGATTCTTTGTCGGCCAAGTACCCGGCTATAGCAAAATCAGCAGCTGATTATACCCATGCGGTTGTTAACCCCGCACTTACGGCTGCTTTGGTAAAACAAGTAACTTTAAGTAAAAGACAGGGCCTGAGCGATACCATGATCAGACTAAAAGATATACAGGTTACCAATGTTAATAAGCAGGTACTGCGCGACCAAACCATAACCAGCCTGGGTTATAAAGATGAAGTGCTTGTAGTTAAAGAGGAAGATAAACGCTATAATACCCTGCGCGATTACATCCAGTTTGCCTCTAACCAGGCCCGGGTTGACGCCGATAATGACCGCCTGTACTTTATGGCCGACGGCAAGAAGATCACACCGCGTATAATCATCAATAACCGCGATGCACTATTTACCGATAACGACCCCATAGATGTGATCAACACTATAGCCAATTCGTACTACGACCTGCCGGTAACCTCCGTAGAAAAAGTAGTTATTAAAAAGATGATAGGGGGTCCATCATTACTGGCAACCGTTCCCGACAGTACCAATGCTCCAACCGATCCTGCGAGTTCTGCAGGTGTTAGCACCTCTTCCAAATCTTTAGGGGTGGTGTTCCTTATTTATTTAACCCTTAAACCAAGCGCCTTTAATAAAGCTGCACCAGGTGCAACCCAGGCTGAAATTAATGGTTATTACGAGGCACGTACCTTTTACAAGCCGCTGTACAACAGGCCTAAACCCGAAATAAAACTGGATGCCCGCGCCACCTTGCATTGGGAGGCCGATGGCAGCACCCGCCAAAACGGCAACAGCCATATTAACTATTATAATAGCGATAGCAAAACCACTGTACGCATTGTGGTGCAAGGTATAACCAGTACCGGGGTACCATTAGTTGGGGTAAAAACTTACAATATAAAGTAGCCTTCACAAATAGGCTTCACTTAAACAAATAAACCGTAGTTGGGAGGCACTCCTAATAACGGTTTATTTGTTTATTAACCTAAGGAACTATTTACTGCTCCAACGTAATTACAAACCCTCCGTTACCTTTTACCTTAACTATTTGTGACTTGCCGGCCGTAACCTCACCGGGTGCAAACGAAAACTCTTCGCTGCCATCGGTAATCATACTGCGTTTAATGAATTTGCTGAAATAGGTTAGGTCTATTTTAACATCCTTATCAACATTTTCACCGTTAATACCGGCTATAATCCAGCGGTTACCTGTTTTGCGGGCCATAACCACCAGCTTACCCGGATAACCGTCTATAAAACGTACTTCGTCCCACCTGCCGGGTAAGTGGCGCAAAAATGTCTTCACATAATCTGGAGCCGTTTTCATACTTTCATCCGTTTCGGCCATGTGTTGTACACCCGACAAAAACAGCACCGGCAAGGCCAGTTGAAAAGCATTGGTAGTTTTACGTTTGATCTTAGGAATTTGGCCGAAAACCATGGGCGTAAAATCCATAGGGTCGAACACGTTGCGTACAAACGGGATAGTGGCGCAATGCTCGGCTTGTATATCCTGGTTCTTTTGCACAAAAGTAGCAAACTCCATTCCTTTAATAGCCTCGGTAGTTACCAAGTTAGGGTAAGTGCGCTGTAAACCACGCGGTAAGGTAGCGCCATGAAAATTCACTAGGATGTTGTAGGTAAGAGCATCTTTCAAAATATCCACATAATACTGCATCATCGATTGGCCGTCTCCACCAAAAAAATCCACCTTAACGCCTTTAATTCCCATTTTGCTTAATCGCTCAAATGTTTTAATCCGGCTTTCGCGCGTCAGCATCTGGTTACGTGGGTGGTAGGGTGTAGTGTTCCAGCTACCAGCCGAATTGTACCAAAGTATCAGGCCAATGTTTTTAGTTTTGGCATAATCGGCCAGTTCCTGTATTTTATCATAACCTATGCGGGTATCCCAGTCGGCATCAATCAGGCAGTACTCCCATTGCATATCGGCGGCGTAATCTATAAATCGTTTTTGTACACTGTATTTCGTCGAATCATCTTTCATAATCACCCAGCTCCACGAAGACTGTCCCGGTTTCACGAAAGTCAGATCCATTTTTGCGGCAGGTTTGGCTACATCGGTACCCAAAGTTGATTCGGTTATGGTTTTTAGCGAGCCTACGGTAATAATGCGCCACGGCGTGTACCAGGGCAATTTGCTTTCAGGGTTTAAGGCTCCTCCCGGAAATACTTCCGTTGATTGCGGAAAGCCCACCGCATACTCACCATTAGGAGATTGTGCCTGTAAACGGGTACCGCAGTAATTGCCATCGGGAAAGGTTTCGCTAACCAAAGCCCAGTTGTTACCAGCCTGAAAAAGCGCCGGGTAAACCCATCCCGCTTTTATGGGCGATGCCTTACCTACAGCTATACCTTGCTCATAATACTCTTCGTAGGATGGATTGCTTTTTTCCCAGCCGGTTTTGGAGTCACTCATGGGTTGCAGCCAGCCTTTGGTATCGGCGTTAAACCGGTATGAGGTTAGTTCGGCCGTGATCTTTTTCACATCGGTCGATCTTTCTGGAAAATGATACCTGAACGCAACCCCGTCATTTGATACCTGAAAAATCAGATCTAACAGCTTACCGGCCTTATTCTTAAAATGAAAAACCCGGCGGTTAGCTGCATACTTTATATTACGGCGCTTGGCCGTAGCCAGGTCATATTCATCAGTTATTAATATTTGCGGAGCAGCACTTACAAGACTCATTCCTACCGAAAAGTCCTGATCTTCGCGCACCAAACCTAATTTGGATTTCAGCAGCACTGGTGCGCCGCCGCTGTTAACCGTATAATACAGTTTGGCATCAGTTAAGCCTACCTTAACTACAATCCGCTTATCAGGACTGGCTACCTGGTACTCTGTAACAGCGGCTGCGTTAACAAGCGCAGGCAAGAGCATTAAAAATAAAACCTGTAAAACTCTCATTGTTATTTAATTATTCGTGTCCACGTTTTGAACCAATGTATTTAAAATAGGCTTTTCCACAGCCGAAACTACCTTCTCATTTGGTTTAAGCAGCTCTAACACTACAATCTGGTTCATTCCTTTTTTTAACCACTCGGCCGGAACATATAGTGTTTGTTGCGGGCCAATACCCCAGTAACGGCCTAAATTGTTACCATTCACCCAAACTACGCCTTTTCCCCACTTGCTCATATCCAAATAGGTATCGCCGGTTTGTTGCAAAATAAAAGTGCCTTTTTTTACAACAGGCCCATCACCTTTATCGCCCGGGCTTTTGTAGCTCAACCCTTTAACGGTGCTGAAAGGCAAACCATACATTTGCCAGTTTTTTAGTTCTTCGCCCGCAAACATTACCTTTTCGGTAATTCCTTTTTTGTTTTGCAGCAGGTATTTACCAAAGTTAATGCGGCCCATATTCTCCACCAAAATATCCAGCGTTACTTGTCCGGCTGGCAGGGTAATTTGCAAACTATCCTGGTTTAAGCGGCGGTCTAATACGCCTGCATTTTTGCCGTTTACCATCACAATGGCGTAATCGCGCACGTCTTTAATTTTAAGCACACCTGCCTTGCCACCTTGCATGGTGGTACGGTACCATACAAAACCATAATCCTGGTTCAGGTCTTCAAAAGTTAGAGGCGATGCATTGCTTACCGCTTTTGGCAACATGTATTTTAAAGCGCTGGCCTGGTTTAAGGAAATTGCAGGAATAGTGATAACCGGTTTAACAGCAGGAACAGGGGGCAGGGTTACGCCGGCCGGTAAATGCTTTTGGATCACTTCTCTAAACTTTATAAACTTTGGCGTGGCATTGCCTGCTTCATCCAGTGGGGCATCATAATCATAACTACTTATTTGGGGCTCAAACGGTTTTCTATCGTTCAAATTTGCACCGTTCATAAACCCGCGGGTGGTACCACCATGAAACATATACATGTTTATAGAGATGCCGGCCGCCAGCACGGCATCCAGCTTTGGTGCGTAGTTTTCGGCTTTTACGGTATGGTGCGGTGTTCCCCACCAATCAAACCAGGCCGGGTACCATTCGGCTATATAAAATGGCCCTTTGCCATTATAGTTATCCCTTACCAACTGCTTTACTTTGGCCGGGTTATCCTGCCCGTTAACGGCGGGTAGCAAGCCGGGTAAATGCCCTTTGGCAACATCGTTAGCAGGGTCGCAAGTGTACAATAATCCATCGAAACCGGCTTCTTTAAACAGCTTTTGGTTAATGCCTAAGTACTCCTTATCGCTGCCGTATGAGCCGTATTCGTTTTCTATCTGCACCATTATAACGTTACCGCCATGGTTAACCTGCAAAGGTGCCAGCCGTTTACCTACTTCTTTAATGTAGCTTTCATATTCTTTTAAGTACTGCTCTTCTTTACTGCGCACTACCAAACCCTTTTCGTTTTGCAGCCAGTATGGGTAACCGCCAAATTCCCATTCGGCACATACGTAAGGGCTTGGGCGTAATATTACCCATAAACCTTCCTGCTGGGCAATTTTTACAAACTCGGCCACATCGTTATTTCCACTGAAATCGAACTTACCCTTTTGCGGTTCGTGCAGGTTCCAAAATACGTAGGTGCCTATGGTGTTTAGGCCCATTGCTTTGGCCATTTTCATGCGGGAACGCCACGCCTCACGCGGTACACGGGGGTAGTGCATTTCGCCACTTATCATTAAAAAGGGTTTACCGTCCAGCATAAAAGTAGAATCGGCCAGGGCAAAAGTATGTTGAGCTGTTTGCGCATAACTTAGGCTAAAACTTAATAAGGCAAATGCTGTACATAGGGCTTGTTTCAAATTCATAAGTATTATTTTTTCTGTAGATACTTTTTTTCCATTTCGGCATAATAGGCTTTGAGTAGGTAAAAGGCTTTTTTCTTATTGCCTTTGTCATCGTATAAACCTTTGCGGTTCCAGCCCTCCTGGTAAACCGGATTATTACGTTTGGGCGACCGAAAATCGGCCAGTAACCAGGGCGAAACTCCTATGAAATTATCGGGCATGCGCTTAAACATGGCTATTTGTTCTTTATAATACCATTCCTGGTATTCTTCACTAAAGCGGGTAAGCGAATCGGCATGAAAACCGGTTTTAGCTTCAGCACCCGTTTCGCTGATGAATAGGGGCTTGTTGTAGGCTGTGCTCCAATTAGCCGTGCGGCATTTATCGGGCAAACCACTGTACCAGCCTAAATATTCGTTGAAGGCTACCAGGTCTACAAATTCGCCCAGCGGGTCATCAACTACATTCAGGTTCTTCCCCGAATTATAATTTACTTCCAGCGCTGCCGAAACCATGCGGGTGTTGTCCATTTGGCGGGCAGCTGTAATAAGGCTGTGCATAAAATCAGTGCGGGCAGGGCTTACCGGTGTTTCATTACCAACCGACCAAATGATAATACTAGCGCGGTTATGATCGCGGGTAATCATTTCATCCAGCTGGCCTTTGGCCTTGGCTAAAACCTCGGCACTATTAAAATTTATGGTCCAGTAAACCGGGATCTCCGACCATACCATAATGCCCAGCGAATCGGCCAGGCGGGTCATACTTTCATCGTGCGGATAATGGGCCAAACGTACCATGTTGCAGCCCAGTTGGCGCGCTTGCCCCAGTAACTGACGCGCATCCGCCTCGCTGTAAGCACGCCTTACATCCTGCGGAATTTCGCCATGAATGCAAATACCATTCATAAATATGGGCTCACCGTTTAACAACACCTGTTTGCCATGCGCCTCAATGGTACGAAAGCCAATTTTATCGGTTAGTTGATCTTGCCCGGCACTTACCAGCACTTTATACAACTTAGGCTTTACAGGCGACCATAATTGCAACTTAGGCAAGGCAAAGTTCAGTTTGGTTAATTCGCCGGTAGCAGGCAATTGCTTCTTAATTTTCAGTTCAGGAATTTCAATGGTAACCATTTGGCCTGCAGCCGGTACCTGGTTCAGCTTAACCCAGCCTTCTACTATTGGGCTTTTACCGGGAGCCTGTCCGGCCTGCGGTTTTTTAAGCTGGATAAAATAATCCTGAATGTATTGCTGCGGTACCTCCAGCAGTTTTACATCGCGGGTAATGCCGCCGTAGTTCCACCAATCGGTATTAAGAGTAGGTACCTCGTTGGCATCGCGCTTATTATCTACTTTAACTACTAAAAAGTTGCCGGTCTCTTTTAACAATGCCGCCGGAACCTCAAAGTTGAACGGCGTAAAACCACCTTTGTGCATCCCCAGCTTTTTACCGTTCAGGTACACATCGGCCCGGTAATTTACCGCGCCAAAATACAGGTAATACTTACTTGCAGGATTTTTTTTAGGATGGTCGAACGAACGTTTGTACCATATAGTACCCTCATAATACACAAATTCGGGCTTCTGATGGTTCCAGTCGCCGGGTACCTGTAGCTGGTATTTATCGCTGTAGCCGTGTTCTTTTTTTTCGCTTTTGTTAGCCGGCACGTCGGTGTTCCAATAAGCATCCCCATTGTTTTCCTTTAATTCTTTGTAGCGGTAGTCGTAAAAACCGGTTTCATAAGTATCCACAATATATTGCCAGGTACCGTTCAGGCTAAGCGATTTTCGCGCCTGTATATTGGTAATTAAGTTGCTTTGTGCTGTGGCAAAAAGGCTGCTCAATAACAAAAAGCTCAATAACGCTAACTTTTTCATTCCGTTATAATTAGGTTGCCAATAGGTTTGTGCCTGCAACTGAGCAGCACAACATTGGCTTAATTTTACAAGGTAATTGGTTAATCAACGCAAATAAACACAAAGAAACTTTTAAAGTCATCATGCTTGTTATAATATTATCCATTACGACATTTGATTTTTCCGGCATCATTGTCTATCCTGATGCCGGCATTGTTTTTTTGAATTTAACAGTAGTTTACCCACCTTTGAAATTAGAAGCCAATAATACCTTTATTTTCTACTGACATTGTTCTACACAAGCAAGTACTCATTTAAAAGAACGGCGATATTTTATAATATAAGCCGATATAAAAAACATTTGCCCTGTACAATAATTAGTATGGTACTTGCCTTGTACATACAAACAGCGTACAGCCAAACACCTTGGCATGGCATTGAGCGCAGCATCCGTTACCAACCCAACGGACAGGATTTCGTCATAAAAAATGGCTCTCGCCGTTTTAACCGGGCTATATACGGCACTAATACCGCATTTAGGGTTGAGGCCGGCGACCTGCCCGAATTTGCCCTTTACCTGCCGGGGATGGGTGGTAACTTGAAGTTGGGCTTAGTTAAAGGGCAAGAAAGTAAATGGTTAATTAAAGCCGCCAATATTGAAGCCCGCTACCGGGCAGGCTCCATGTTATACACCATTACCGACCCTCTGTTGGGCAGTGGCACTATTAGCATACAGGTTTTGGCCAGCGCCATTAACGAACACATGCTGTTAAAATTAGAACTCAAAAACGCGCCCGGCGTACAGCTCTTTTGGGCCTATGGCGGCGTAACGGGTAAGAAATTTTCGCGCGATGGCGATATAGGCGCCGACCCCGAATCTTCTTTTTACCTGAAGCCGGAGTATTGTGAAAATAATAGATACCAGCTTGATCAAATGATGTTCAGGGTAGATTACAATGCAAAATCTGCCACCGAAGCCAGCAGGTATGAAAATGAACAGAACCCGGGCAAAAAAAACGAGATCGTTACCTCAAAAAATATCGTATCAGGATTGTACCCTGTTTCTTCCACAGTAAAACTCGCAAATGCCGAAAAGCAGGATACCCCCCAGGAACTATATAACTCTACCGCTGCCGAAAAGCCGCTTATTTGCGGGTTAATTAAAGATACCGCCAAGCCTTTGTACTGGATGATTGGCCCCGGCATTTCAAAAGCTGCTTATGCCGATATTCCTTTGCATTTCGCCCAAGCTGAGGCTGCACGCAAATTGCTTACCTCGCGTATTCAACTCAACACCCCCGACCCCTACCTGAACACATTAGGCGGGGCTTTAGCCGTTGCCGCCGATGCTATTTGGGAAACCCCATCGTACATGCACGGGGCTATTGCCTGGCGTATGCGCTTACCGGCCTGGCGCGGTGCTTACGCAGCCGATGTGTTAGGATGGCACCACCGTGCTTTGCAGCATTTCAGCAGCTATGCCTTATCGCAGATCATCACGCCCGAAAGCGGGCCCATTATGCCCGATACTGCGTTGCACTTGGCCCGCCAGCAGGAAAAACTGGGCAACTCCATGTTTAGCAACGGGTACATTAGCCGTAACCCCGGTGGTGATATACGCCCTCACCACTACGATATGAACCTGGTATTTATAGACCAGCTGCTCACTCATTTTTACTGGACGGGAGACGTAAGTGAGGTTAAAAAACTATGGCCGGTAATCAAACGTCACTTAGCCTGGGAAAAAAGAAATTATGATCACGATGGAGACGGGCTTTACGATGCCTACTGCTGTATTTGGGCCAGCGACGCCCTTCAATACAGCGGCGGCGGGGTAACTCATTCATCGGCCTATAACTACCGCGCCAACCAAATTGCCGCTCAGCTGGCTCGGTTAGCCAATGATAGCCCTACCCCTTACGAGCAGGAAGCCAACAAGATCAAACGAGCCATAGACAGTACCTTGTGGATACCTGGCAAAGGCACCTATGCCGAATTTAAAGATCTGCTGGGGAACAAGCTACTGCACTCCTCGCCGGGCTTGTGGACCATTTATCATGCTATTGATGAAGGTGTACCCAACGCCATGCAGGCTTACCAGAGCTTGCGTTATGTAGATAACGAGATACCGCATATCGCTATACAGGCTAAAGGCTTAACGGGTAATTACCATTTACTGGCTACAACCAACTGGCTTCCTTATACCTGGTCGCTCAACAATGTGGCTATGGCCGAAAACATGCACACGGCGCTGGCTTACTGGCAGGGCGGGCGTAGCCAAAGTGCCTTTGATCTTTGGAAAAGCACTTTGCTCGAAAGTATGTATCTGGGCGCGAGTCCGGGTAATTTTCAGCAGCTCTCTTTTTACGATGCCATACGCGGGGAATTATACCGCGATTTTGCCGACCCAATTGGCATGACCGCCCGTACGCTGGTAGAAGGCTTGTTTGGCATCAAACCAAATATACTCCATAACCGGCTTACCATTAAACCTGGCCTGCCTGCGCAATGGGCTTACGCCTCGTTAAATGTGCCCGATATACAATTTAATTTTAAACGCAGCGGGCTAACTGATAGCTATACCATTACCACTGCCCTACCCAAATCGGTAGCTTTAAATTTTGAGCTCACTGCCCGTGCAGCACAAGTAAAACAAATTACCGTAAACGGAAAACCGGCTAAATGGACCAACCTGTCATTGGCCGTTGGGCAGCCCGTAATTCAAATTGCGGCGGGTACGCATAAGCAATATTTGATTAAAGTAACGTGGGGTAACGAAACATTGGATAATAACCCGGAAATCCTACATTGTATTCCTGTTAAAACCTATGTACGGGCGTTCGGCAAAGCCACCATTTTAAAAGTGGCCGATCCTCAAGGCGTATTTGCTAACCAATCATTTACACCCCATCAACTAACCTGGACAAGCAAGCCTGCTACCGGTAACCACACCGCTTTTGTGCAGCTGAAACAAGGCGCTTTAACCTGGTGGCAACCTTTAGACCTAATAACGCATAAACAAGCTATCGACATCAGATTTGAAGTGGAGCAACCCACCGATCAGCTTAAATTTAAGCTGTATAATTATGACGATAAAGGTAATATTAAGGTACAGGTCAATCCGGGATTGAAGCATGCATTTGAGCAGTATATGATTTTAGAGCGCAAAACTTTATCGGCAGAGGTTAGCGTACCTTTACAGCATCTGATTCCTGGCAGCAACCACATCCGTTTAACATACAACGGACAAACCATTGATACTACTATCATCAACTGGCGCATTACAAGCACATCCAATAAAACCATGCAAACGGTAAACATGACCTCAAAGTTCAACGACCAGTTGACGCACATTTTTACCAACCAATATTTATCTCCACGACCACAGAGTGTTACCCTGCAATTGCCTACGCAAGGCATTGGCAACTGGTGTTACCCACTTACCACGGCTAATATTGATGATAGCGGTTTACGTAAACTGGCCGGTGCCGATAACCGGTTCGAAACACCGCAACATATTCCGTTTGCTACGCCGGGTGGCGAAGGTAAAAATATCGCCTTTACCTCGCAGTGGGATAATTTTCCGCATAGCATCAGCATACCGTTGAACGGTTCGGCATCACATGCCTATTTGCTGATGGCGGGTTCTACCAACCCTATGCAAACCCGCTTGGTTAATGGCACGGTTATTATTAACTATGAGGACGGTACACGCCAGTTGCTGGAATTAAAAAACCCCGAAAACTGGTGGCCTGTAGAGCAGGATTATGATAACGATGGTTTTGCATTTAACACTAACGCGGCCAAACCTTTAAGGGTTTACCTTAAAACCGGTACGGCATCTTTAACTTTTAAAAATTACACCGGCATTAAAGGTTTCAGCAATAAGGGTATTGATGGCGGTGCGGCCACTGTGCTTGATCTGTGCCTCAACCCGGCTAAAAAACTAAAAAGCCTCGAACTCATTACCGTTGCTAATGATGTGGTGATCGGTTTAATGGGGGTTACCCTGGTGAGGGAATAGTTAATTACCTGCAGACCACACAGGCAACGGCGGAAAGCGGGTTGTCAGTTTTTATAGCGTTTAAGATACTAATAACCAGGCAACTTACTTCACCGCCAAATAAATTGATAGTGTTTGATAATTGTCTTTCAAACTTCCACACAGCTCAAACAGGTTTTGAATAGCTACCTGCGCGGCCGATTGCTTGCCCCATTTAGTTAGGCAATGTTCCCATATATCGGCAAAGTTGGTCATGCTGCCTACCACCTGCACCACGTATTGTACCGATGCTTCGGAGCTTTCAAATTCAATGGCATCCAAAACATGGAGCTGTTTCATCAAATCATACACCAAAAAAGGTAGGCGCTTATTAGCAATTACCCGGATGTTGGTTTCGGCGGCGTTCACCTTGGTATCATACGAAGTTTCAATGTCAATCTTCTGGGCTTCGATATAGGTTAGCACCATTTCCTTTAAAGCCGATTGAATTTTTTGTAATTGTGTGGTCATCAGGCAAAAACTTGGTGATATATGTTCAGGATCTTTAATTTGATTACTTCGGGGCAACCCTCCACAAAATCAATTTCGGGTTTGGCTTTTTCTTTATTACCAAAAATGGGCACACCCGGATGCACAACAATAAAATAGCTGTTGAGTTTGGTTTTCTCATTACGGCTCAAACTCTTGATCTGCTGACCGAATGTGTATAGGCAATTGTAAAATCGGTTATTCATAGCCATATTTTTTTGTATGTACCTAATTAAATAAAGCAACAATCACGCCCTTATCTATCTGTATATCAGTCTATTTATTTACAAAAGTTAATAAGTTATTAACAGCTATGTGGATAACTCTAATTTAAAAACCATCCAATATACTCACAACCAACTATCAATCAATATATTGTATTTAAAAATTCATATAAATAAACTGGAGATCATTTTCTGCAATCCACAAAAACATCTTTTATGAATAGCAAACTCATTACTTACTTCAATGGTTATACCTGTCTAAAATATTGCTGTTATGATGAGGTCGATTTGGAAGGGTTCTATTGGGTTTGGGTTGGTTAACATACCAGTAAAGCTGTATTCTGCCGTACAAAGCAGTTCGCTTGACCTGGATATGCTGGACGGCCGCGACCATGCCCACATTCGCTATTTAAAGGTGAACGAAAACACCCATAAAGAAGTGCCCTATGATAAAATTGTACGTGCCTATAAGCTCAACGATGAGTACATTGTTTTGGAGGAACGCGACTTTGAAGACGCCAGTCCCGAAAAAACCAAGCTGATAGAGATTGAAAGTTTTGTAGAGGCCGAAGATATTAACCCCATGTACTACGAAACCTCCTACTACGCCGAACCCGATGCTAAAAATAGCAAAGCCTATAATTTGTTACTGCAAGCGCTCAAAAAAACCGGCAAAGCGGGTTTGGGCCGTTTTGTATTGCGCAACACCGAAAGCCTTTGTATTATTCACCCGGTAGAGAACGCGCTGGTGGTAAGCCGCATCCGGTTTTCGCAAGAGCTACGCTCTACCGACGATTTGAAACTACCCGATGCCGCCGTAAGTAAAAAGGAGCTGGATATGGGCCTGGCTCTTATTAAGCAATATACCGAAGACTTTAATGTATCGAAATTTAAGGATGAGTATGCCGATGAACTGATGAAGATCATTAAACTTAAAGCCAAAGGTAAACGCCCTACCATTAAAAAAATGAAAGTCGCCAAAACCAGCAGCGACGACCTGTACGACCAATTAATGCAAAGCCTGAACAAGAAAGGAGCCTAAGCCATGAGTTTAGAAAAGTATGAAGCCAAGCGCGACTTCAAAAAAACAGCGGAGCCCAAGGGTGGTAAAGGCGATAACCAAACACTAAGCTTTGTGATACAGCGTCACCATGCGTCGCGCCTGCATTACGATTTCCGGCTGGAGCTGGATGGTGTGCTCAAAAGCTGGGCAGTGCCTAAAGGCCCATCTATGAACCCAGGTGATAAACGGCTGGCCATGATGGTGGAAGACCACCCGTTCGATTATCAGGACTTTCAAGGCATTATTCCTAATGGTGAATACGGCGGTGGAATAGTGATTACCTGGGATAAAGGCACGTACCAATCCTTAGCCGAAGACCGCGAAGATGATATAAAGAACCTGCATGCAGGCCTCAAAGCGGGCAACCTTAAAGTGAGGCTGGATGGCAAAATATTGCAGGGCGAATTTGCACTGGTTAAACTGCACAATGCCGATAAAGACGATGATAACGCCTGGTTGCTCATTAAGCATAAAGATGAATATGCCGTCACCACCAAATTTGATAGCGAGGCCTTCGTACCCGATAACATTAAAGCACTCAAAAATAACAAGGAAGGCAAAGTTAAAAAGCTGCCTAAGTACAAGTTGGTAGGTGTTGAGAAGCCGGTTAAAAAAACTGAGGAAAAGAAAAACAAACCAGTTGCTGATAAGGAGGAGGAAATACAAACCCGCCGCTATAAACCCATGCTGGCTAAGCTGGAACAAAAGATTTTTGACGATAAAGATTGGCTGTTTGAAATGAAGATAGACGGGTATCGAGCTATTGCCTATACCGGCAAAGACGCGGCACTAATTTCGCGTAATGGTATTGAGTTTAATGAGAAATACGAAAAGGTATTCAGCGAGATAAAAACTCTGCCTAAAAACGCGGTGTTAGATGGTGAAATAGTGGTAGAAGACAGCCATGGCCGCAGCGCGTTTCAGGATCTGCAAAATTATGACAGCCAAAAAAACAAGCGCATCCTTAAATACTACGTGTTTGATATGCTGCGCCTGGATGGACACGATCTGCGCCAGCTGCCGCTCATAAAGCGTAAAGAATTGTTGAAAGCATACACCGCTGGTCTGCCTAAAGATTCCTCCATAACTTACCTGGATCATATCATAGGCAAGGGTACCAATCTGTTGGTGGAAGCCCAAAAGAAAGGTTGGGAAGGTGTAATTGGCAAGGATAAAGAAAGTATTTATGATGGTGGCCGGCGATCCGACCGATGGCTGAAATTTAAGATCCAGGCATCGCAGGAAGCTATTATTTGCGGCTTTACTGCTCCTAAAGGTAGCCGTAAGCATATTGGTTCGCTGATATTAGGGGTGCAACAGGGTGAGAATATTAAATATGTAGGCAACTGCGGATCGGGCTTTAGTGGGGAAACGTTAGAGGATCTGTTCGGCAAACTGCAGCCTATTATTACCGATGAAAAGTCTTTCCCCGAAAAGGTGAATTATCATGGTAAAACCACCTGGGTAAGGCCCGAACTGGTTTGCGAGGTGTTTTATTCGGAGTGGACAGCCGATGGTAGCATGCGCCACCCGGTGTTTAAAGGTTTACGGATAGATAAGGAAGCCGAAAATGTATTGCAGGAAACACCTGATAAGCAGATGGCCGATGAGACCACCCTTACCTACGGCAAAAATAAGGTTAAGCTCACCAACCAAAACAAGCTCTACTGGAAAAAAGAAGGCATCAGCAAAGGAGAACTACTGAACTATTACAAAGATGTTGCCCCGCATATTCTTCCCTATTTAAAAGACAAGGCTATCTCTATGCGCCGCCAGCCCAATGGCATAGACGACCCTGGCTTTTTTCAAAAAGATGTAGACGAGACCCACCTGCCCGATTGGGTTAAAACAGAAAAACTGTATTCGGAAAGCAACGATAAAAACATCAACTATATAGTGGGCGATGATGAAGCCACGCTGCTATACGTGGTCAATTTAGGCTGTATAGAAATTAACCCCTGGCTCAGCAATTACCAAACACCCGATAATCCCGAGTATGTAGTTATTGACGTTGACCCGCACGATGTACCTTTTACCGAAGCTGTTGAAGTGGCTTTGAAAACCAAAGAGGTATTCGATAGGATGAAACTCCAAACGTTCATCAAAACATCGGGCTCCAAAGGGTTGCACATTTACTGCTATTTAGGCGCTAAGTACGATTACGATTTTGTAAAGATGTTTGCTGAATACGCTGCGAATTTAATACACGATGAACTGCCCGATATTACCAGCATAGAACGGAGCCCGGCTAAGCGTAAAAACAAAACCTACATCGATTTTTTGCAGAACCGCCGCGGGCAAACCATTGCATCGGCTTATTCGGTACGGCCTAAACCTGGTGCTACGGTATCTACCCCGTTGCACTGGGATGAGGTAAACAATAAACTTTCCCTGGCCGATTTTACCATTTACACCATGCCCGAAAGGTTGAAAAATATTGACGATCCCTGGAAAGACATTCACAAAACCAAAGCCGATTTAAAAAAAGCATTAGCCTATTTAAAAGAGCAGGTATAAGTCATACTTGCTAAACCCATGAGATATTAATGTTTCTCTTTATCCCAATTAAAAAAGTTTGTGGTAATTGGGTTTTTAAAGATCTTTTTTGTCACTAAGTCAGCGCCGTATTTAGTAAAATGATTTTCGTCAAACATGTAGGGCGTATTATCCGGTGATATTAATGGAAATATGTTCAGATTGAATACATCTACATAATATGGTGCGAAATTTTTACTTAAAAATTGATTCATCTCTTTCGATTTTTCAGTAAGATAATGTTTACTTATATGAGAATTATACTCCACCTCCTTAGCTGCTATTGTAGGATAGGGAATGGTATAGGTTTCGTTTTGGCCCAGGATGATAATCTTGATGTGCAGCTTATTTAAATAAGCGACTGTTTTTTTAAGGTCATTCAGTAGTTTATCCCTGTCCCCCACTATTCAGGTTGATCCAATTCGCGCCTAAAATTACCCCGTCTATCTCCTTATAATTATTCTTTATAAAGTCGTGGTAAACATATTCAATGATCTTATAGCACATTTCCCCACCGTTTTTATCAATAAGAGGAAAACAGGTACTTGCACTGGCCTGAATAAGGTTGTAATTATTTTCCGGTAAAGTCTCTTTTAAGGTTTGAGCAAATTGTGCTGCATGACTATCACCCAGCAGTAAGTAATTTTTTCTACCTGTATCTATCTTTAAACAAATATCTTTTTTAAATACTTTACTGGTAAACTTGCTATTTACACTTATAAAGCAACACCCCTCATTAAACTGCTTCTCCCGGTCTTTTATATGAACGCTAATATAATTGGAAAGCTCTATAGTGCGTTTTTTATACACCACTGTATTGGTATTATATTGGCTGGCAAACAGGGTGGTTACAAACATAAAACACATAGCTGCCAGTATAAATTTGCTTTGCCTGAAGTTTATTGATTCGATATAGCGGTACGATGCATAAGCTAATAGCATTGATAGCGCAAGTAAAAACACAATACCGTAAGTATTTTTTTCAAGCCCCAAATATCCGCTTATAACATATACCGGCCAGTGCCATAAGTATAAAGAATATGATATTTTTCCCAAAAACTGTACTAACGGTAGTTTAAGTAATTTAAAATCATTGCTGTTTGCTATGATAACTAAAAATGTTCCGAAAACCGGTATAAAGGTAAACTTGCCCGGCCATAATAACCTATCGGTAAGCATAGTTAGGCAGGCGAATAAAATAACATATCCGGCTACGGAAATTATTTTGGAAGCAGTTTTTCCCTTTATGGCACCTTCAAATAAAAATGCGATCCCTCCAAAAAGCATTTCCCAGGATCTGCTGGGGAGTAAATAGAACGAGGCAGATTGATCATACCTGGAAAACTTATTAGAACAGTAAAATATAATTAATGTGGAGGCTATGAATAGGACTTTGTAAAGGTTATTATTTTTAATTAACTTATGAAAGGCAATTAGTAAAAGAGGGTATAACAAATAAAACTGCCACTCTACCGATAATGACCAGGTATGAAGAAATACATTACTCTCAGAGGCGGGACCAAAATAACTTGACTTTGTCCAATACCATATATTAGATAAAAATAAGATACTTGAAGCGGAGTTACCTTCAGTTATTTTATAATCTCTGGGCAGGTAAACAAAAAAGCAAAAAAATGTAACCGCTATAATTAAAAAGAGCAAGGCAGGCACTATTCTTTTAACCCGCTTCGTGTAAAATTCAATTATCGAAAATTCATTTTTATTTAAAGCGTTAATAATTATACGGCTCATGAGGTAGCCTGATATTACAAAAAATATATCTACACCGGCAAAGCCACCATTAAAATAAGGCACCTTAAAATGAAAAAATAACACACCAAAAACAGCTATTGCCCTCAACGTGTTAATATCAAACCTAAATTTCATATATTCTTTTCAACAAATTATGTAATAAATTATAAGTTTCGTAAATATAATATAATCCACAAGCAATCAACCTTCATTTGTTTTTATAAAACAAACAGCATTTAAAAAATTTATATCTGGTTAAAGTGCAGGTTTAACAGGCAACCAAACCTCGGCGTCTTAAACGTGTGCATCAAATAAAAATGATGCACTTTGTATATTTTAAGTATTATAACAATATGTTTGTTAATTAACTTGCGTTTAAATTATATCATAATTTTCCTGATATGGCCATATTATTAGTAGAAGACGAACCCAATGTAGTATCGGTTATTAAACGAGGTTTGGCCGAATATGGCTTTGAAACCAGTATAGCCACCAACGGCTTAACGGGTTTGCAAATGGCACTTAGCCACCCTTTCGACCTGGTAATTCTGGATGTAATGCTCCCCGGTATGGATGGTGTACAAATTTGCAAACACATTAGAGAGCAAAAGCCCAACGTACCCATTTTAATGCTCACCGCGCTGGATTCCACCGAGAACATTGTGACGGGGCTGGATAACGGTGCCGATGATTATATGGTGAAACCTTTTAAAATTCTGGAGCTGGCCGCCCGGTTAAGAACCCTGATGCGCCGCCGTGGCAATAACGAGACCCCGGCAAAAAGCAGTTATAAAATAGCGGATGTAGAGGTTGATACCGAAGCTAAGATAGCAACCCGTAATAAGGTTGCCCTTAACCTTACCCCTACCGAGTACCGCCTGCTGGAGTACTTTATTAAAAACCAAAAGAAAGTACTCTCGCGCATACAAATACTGGAAAGCGTTTGGGATATTGATTTTAACCTGGGTACCAACGTGGTAGATGTGTATGTAAATTACCTGCGCAAAAAGCTGGATAAGAACAATTTGAACAGGCTGATACACACCGTATTTGGCATGGGTTATATGATGAAGGATGGTGACTAACCCATGAAAATTCAAAGTAAAATAACCCTGTTATTTTTAGCATTATCTACAGCCATATTGCTGCTGCTAAACGCCTTTATATTATACTTTGAATACCAGTTTAATTTTGAAGATTTTTTTAAACGGCTGGAAACGCGTGTAAACATCACCTCGCAGGTACGCCTTTTTCCGGGTGAAGAAAGCCGGGCCTACCAGGAGGTAAGAAACAGGTACCTGGAAAAACTGGATGCTGAAAAAGAACACCTTTTGAAAGCCGATGCCAAGGGCGCTTTTAAAAGTGCGGGCCTGCCTACGGAGTTACTGGATGATATTGTAGCCAATGGCACCGCGCGCTATAAAAGAACTAACCAGTTTTACGCCGGCAAAATAGTGCGGCGGGGCGCAGATGAATTCATTGTCGTGGTATCGGCCTCAAACCCCTACGGTTTCAGGGAGATCCTCGAACTGCAAAAAATCCTGTTCTTTGGGTTTGCGGGCTCGCTTATTATTGTGTTTTTTGTGGGCAAGGTATTTTCTTATTACACGTTTATCCCGGTACGTAAGCTAACCGATAAGGTTAAAAGTATCTCTTCCGATAACCTGCACATGCGGTTAGATGAGCCCAAAGGTAAGGATGAGATAGCCGAACTCTCGCTTACGTTTAATAATATGCTCAACCGGCTGGAAACAGCCTTTGCTACGCAAAACAACTTTGTAAGCAACGCATCGCACGAATTACGCACACCGCTTACTATTATTAACAGTGAGGTTGAATTAGCTTTAAACAAGTCGCATTTAAACCCCGAGCAACGCGATACCTTAAATACCATTAGCTCAGAAACCGATAAACTGATACAGATCCTGAACAGCCTATTGCTGATGGCCCAATCGGGGTTTGACGGTAAAAAGCAAAACTGGCAACCAGTAAGGATAGATGAACTCATTTTTATGACCATCGAATCGACCAGGAAGATTCATCCCGAAGGTAACATCCAGGTTGATTTTTCGACCCTTCCGGTTAACGAAGATCTGTTGCAGGTATCGGGTAACAGTAATTTACTGCGACTTGCACTCACCAATATTATCAGTAACGCCTGTAAATATTCGCAAAATAAACTGGTTAATATTAAGCTATCGGTGCAAAATAAAACCATTGTTATCAGCGTTACCGACAAAGGCATCGGCATTCCGTCTACCGAACTGCAACACATCTTCGAGCCTTTCTTCCGAGCCTCCAATACACATCAATACGAGGGACATGGCGTAGGCCTGCCGCTAACGCTTAATATTATACGGCTGCATAAAGGTTCCATCGGCATCCGCTCGGAAGTTGATACCGGTACCGAGCTGCAGGTTTTTTTGCCGGTGGCAACAACCTAATATTCTAATCATATTCTAATAACTTTCTTAATAGTTACTAATGTGTATAGGCTACTATTGTATCATAAAACAAATGTAGTTGCTGCCAAATACATTATTTAACTATGAAAACGCTGCTCATCCCCACCGACTTTAACATAAAATCGCTTAACTGCATACCGGCCCTCCGTAAACGCTATTATCCCGAAAAGGTTAATATTGTATTGGTACACATGATGAAGATCACCGATAACATGCAGGAACTCCTGATGCTGTCGCGCCGGTCTACCGAGTATCAGCATATATCCGAAGAGTTTTACAATACCTGCGCCCGGTTAAGACAAAATAATAAAAACAGCATCCACAATATCCGCATAGAGTTTTTTTATGGCAGTACCGTTGCGGTATTTAAAAACTTTTTAGAAGCCAATGAAGTGGATGCTATTGTCCTGCTCAACAATTACCGGTATGCCCTGCTCAACAAAAACAGTATAGACCCGGCCCAATTAGTAACCCGCAGCGGTTCGTACTTGCTATATGTTGATTGCAATGAGCAGCACGAAAATGAAAACGTTGCCATTACCGATGAAGCGTTGATAGAAGAACGGGTTTAACCTTAAACGTTATGTTATTAAAAAAGAACATCCCCATCAGTTACGTTTTCGGGAAGATTAAATTAGAGCTCGCCTTGCTTACCGCCTACTCTACCACTGTTTATATTGCACATGCCTACTTTAATTTTCCGGGCGTATCCATTCCTATTGCCATACCTGGTATATTAGGTACCATCATCTCTCTTTTGCTGGCGTTTCGTTCCAATCAGGCTTATGACAGGTGGTGGGAAGCACGCATCCTTTGGGGAGCCATTGTGAACGATTCGCGCTCCTTTGCCCGCCAGGTACTTACGTTTATTGACAACTCCTACAATGACGAAGATAAGCGCGCCATGAAAGAGCGTATGATTAAAAGGCAAATGGCCTGGTGCTACAGTTTAAGCCAGCACCTGCGTTGCCAGGATTCGCAGCAAAGCCTGAAAAATTTCGTATCCGAAGAAGAAAGAGAAGCGCTATCGACCATGGAACACGTGCCGCTAGGCCTTATGGAACAGCACGGTAACGATTTGCGCCTGTTACTGCGCCTGGGGTGGGTTAATGATTTTCAGCAGGTGGCAATGGATGAAACCTTAAACCGCTTCTCTAACTCCATGGGTGCATGCGAACGGATCAAAAGCACCGTATTTCCGGTTACTTACAGTGTTTATATTCACTTTTTAGTGCTGTTATTTGTGCTGATACTTCCGTTTGGATTAATTGAGTTTTTCGGAATTATCCAGATCCCGCTGGTGGTGGCCATCTCGTCTTCGTTTTTTCTGATCGAAAAAATGGCTATTCACTTGCAGGATCCTTTCGAGAGCAAGCCTACCGATACGCCTACCACTTCTATTAGCCGTAAAATTGAGCAAAACCTGCGTCAGTTACTGAAAGATGAATACCCGGTACAACCCGAACCAACAACCGCCACTAAAGACAGTACTATGTTTTATATTCTATAGTTTTTAAGTTCAGTGTTTGTTTGAGAGCCGCTCCGTGCGATATGGGGTGGCTCTTTCTTTTTCCTGTATAGCTTGCAATCGGCAATAAATATTTATGAAGTTCCCTACGTTTAGAGCATGCCCTCATACACCTGCAGGCCTACACATTTGCAGGTATCCGCTGTTCCCCTTATTGCAAATACATGCATAAAACATCACGCTAACTCCCTGAAAACAAGCAGTAAAAAGTAACAACACAATATAAAAAACGTTATAATTGTAAACCAATTATAAACATCATGAAATTGCTCATCAAAGTACTCAACTGGGGCGATAGACATCACCCCATGTGGTTAGATTTTTTTAGAATAGCGTTAGGTTTAGTACTCATCTGGAAAGGTGTGTCTTTCGCCTTAAACCTGAGTGCCTTTACCAGCCTGATGATGAACGCCGGATTAGGCACGGCGGTATTCATCAGTTTAATAGCGCACTTAATTATGGGCCTGCACCTCATCGGCGGCCTTTTTATTGCTATTGGCTCGCACACCCGCACGTTTTGCCTGCTTAATTTGCCTGTATTGCTGGGTGCCGTATTTTTTGTAAACTTAAGCCCTAACATTTTCAGTCCCTATGCCGAATTCTGGTTATCGTGCTCGGTAATGCTGGCACTGCTTTGCTTCCTCATAGAAGGTGATGGCAAACTTTCGGTAGAACATGAGCGGAAAATAGCGTAAATGGGGGAGATATAATAAACAGTTAAACTACACAACAAAAGCCATTCATATTTAATTTATGGTGGCTTTTGCTTTGGATAGTGCTTTAAAACAATCTCTTCAAACCAAGTGATGCAGTGTATGTATCCTTTATTAAAAGAGGAGTTGCTAAACTATACAAAAAGCCCCTGCCATGAGCGCAAAAACAACAAGGCTACATATTAAAATCAATTAAAAACTACTCGCTTTTTAAACTTTTAACCGGGTTGGCCAGCGCCGCCTTTACCGATTGAAAACTGACGGTGAGCATGGTAATAGCTAAAGAACCCAGGCCTGTCACTAAAAAGATCCACCAGGTTATACCTGAGCGGTACTCGAAACTTTGCAACCAATTGTGCATAAGGTAATACGCCAGCGGACCGGCAATTACCAATGCTATAACCACCAGGGCGGCAAAATCCAGCGATAATAATCGCCACAAGTTAAATACCGATGCACCCAGCACTTTACGGATGCCTACTTCCTTGATCCGTTGCTCAGCCATAAACGAGGCCATACCAAACAAGCCTAAACAGCTGATGAAAATTGCCAATGCGGCAAAAAAGCCGGCCAGTTTGCCTATGCGCTGCTCGTTGCCAAACTTGGCGTTATACTCTTCATCTAAAAAAATACTTTTAAAGGGTTGAGCAGGGTTGTATTGTTTAAAAACAGCTTCTATTTTTTGCAAAGCTTCACTCGCGCTGGCTTTGGGGTTAATTTTAAATAGCACCACATTGTACTCGGTAGATGACAGCATGTAGATAGAAGGCTTAATTTGACCATAAGGAGACTGTATAACCATATCTTTAACTACCCCTAAAACATGGAGCGGCGTTCCATCCCATTTAATAATAGCTCCTACCGGCTTTTTCAGGTTCATGAATTTAGCTGCCGTTTCATTAATCATTATTCCGGTGGAATCGGTAGCACGCTCTTTTGAAAATTCACGCCCTTCTTTAACCGCCCATCCTATGGTTTTGCCATAATCGTACGAAACCAGGTTGGTTGGAAAATCCACGCTCATGTTAGGATCTTTACCCGGCCAGTCGAAACCGCTGCTGGTAGAACCATAATAGGTAGGCATACCGGCACTTTCGGCCATAGATACAATGGCGCCACTATTAACCAGCTCACTTTTAACGGCTTCAAAATGTTTGTGAATTTCGCCGGTTACGGTACCTGCAGCCACTAAACCATTGTTGCTGTAACCAATAGGCCTGTTTTTAGCAAACTGAATTTGCCTGAACACTACAATAGTGCCGATGATGAGCGTTACCGATACTGTAAACTGCATAACCACCAACACCTTACGTGGCATACTGGCCATACGCCCCATCCGAAACGCGCCTTTTAAAACCTTTACAGGCTGAAACGATGACAGGTAAAAAGCCGGATAACTACCGGCAATTAAGCCGGTAAGCAAACTAAAGCCAATGCCCATGAGCCAAAAAAACATACTGGTCCATAAAATGCTCATTTGCTTATCAGCCACCTCGTTAAAAAAGGGCAAGCTCAATTGTACTACTATAATAGACAGCACAAAGGCAATACCCACACACAGCAACGATTCGCTCATGAACTGGTAAATCAACTGACTGCGTAACGAACCGATAGCCTTGCGGATGCCCACTTCTTTAGCCCGTTTTTCGCTGCGTGCGGTGCTCAAATTCATAAAGTTGATACAGGCCAGCAGCAGTACAAACATACCAATGATGCCAAACAAGTACACATATTGTATGCGGCCACCAGTATTAATTCCGTTTTTGAACTCACCATACAAATGCCATTTACTCATGGGATGCAGAAAGAGGGCAGGTTTCTTTTTAGCCAGTTCGGCATTCACTTTACGTAGCTTTACATCGCGTATTTTTAACGACACCTTGTCCATATCGGCATTATCGGCCAATTGCACGTACAGGGAGAAAGCATTGGGCCTCCAGGGGTCTTCAGCAGTTCTTATCCAATCGGCATTGGCAAAATACAGGTCCCACGGGGCAATAAAACCTAATTTGGCAAAATTGCTGTTTTCAGGCAAATCTTCGTAAACACCGGTTACGTTTACAGTAAGCTGGTTATTAATCTTCATTACCTTGTTAACAGGGTCGGTATCACCAAAAAAGGCTTTAGCGGTGGTTTGCGATATGATAACAGAAGACGGATCTTTTAAGGCGGTTGCCCTGGTACCTTTTAACATGTGAAGGCTGAACATGGCCGGTGCCTGAGGTTCAAAATAACTTCCTTTAACAGATAGGTTTTTATCGGCTGTGGCCAGTATCTGATCGCCGAAACCAGCGGCCAACACTACATATTTAAAATCGCCACCATAATTTTTGCGCAATTCTTCGGCTAACGGGTAAGGAGTACTTTCCCAGGTTTGCACCTCGCCGTTGTTGGTTACGTTCTGCCAAACCTGTGCAATACGGTTATAATTCTGGTGATATTTATCGTACGATAATTCGTCCCAGATCCATAACCCTATCAGTATAGCCACTGCCATACCAACTGATAAACCCGCGATATTAATAAACGAGTGTGCCTTGTTTTTTAACAGGTTACGCCAGGCAATTTTAAAATAGCTTTTGATCATATAGCTGATGCTTCTGTATGATGTATTCAAATTGATGCCATATATACAACTATTTAATAATCAATATTTTAGATATCGGTTATGATGAATACATGTATCGGTACCGAACAGTTATGCGTTCGGTTTTGGGCGGGATATTAAAAAGCCAATAGTCATACTAAATTTATTTCAGCACCTCACCTGCTAAGTGAATGACTGCTTAGTCTGTCTGCTGGCTACTGAGGGTATTCGACAACCTTTCTGGTGAGATGCCGAAATAAATTCGGCATGAAGGAGAGGGTGGTTAAATACAACCTGTGAGTACACAGGCAACGGCGGGGTAAATAATATATATCCCTAACTTGTCATGCTGAGCTTGTTGAAGCATTTGCCGCTTTACTAAGTCTTCGACAGGCTCAGACTGAAACACTGTATGACGGAAGATCCATAACAGCTTCATTAACACACTCCCGCCACTTCAACTGCATGGTTGTACAACACCTCTACACCATGTGAAAACATAGAAAACCCCATTCTTTAAAGCTTACATCAGTATCGGCCTGTTAAAATTTAGCGCTCACCACCACCGATGAAATATCGGTTAACGAAGTAAAAGCACTCCTGGTAGTGGTTACCGGAGCCGAACTGCCGTTAAAATTATCACCTTCAAAAAGTGTAGCCTTTAATCCATCGGGAACTTTAATAGACATGATGCTGTTGATACCTAAAGCAGTTAACTGGGTTTTATTGTATGTGCCTATACCTAAAGCGGCGCTGGTACCACCAAAGCTTGCAGCCGAATAAATAGTGCTTTTAATGTTTTTAGCTACATAGTAATAATCATAAGGTAAAATAAAACGGCAGTTTTCGGCCACTAAAAATTCCATCAAATTTATAAAAGTTGCTTTTTCGGTAGCGTTCCATTGGTTAGGATGGCCTTGAATAACCATGTAAGCGTACGTACTTTTATTGGCCATGTACTGGGTCATAAAACCTACCGAATCTATAACGCCTGCACTGCTTTCCATTTCTAATTTATTGTTCAAACTTAACAAAGGCGATACCGGCTGCGGGTTAGTAAACATGGTTACTTTATAGCTGGCATTTTCGCCGATCACCTGATTGGTAACAGCATCATTACGGTTATAAGGGGCACCAAACGAGTGCATTTGCACACCCAGGCTACTTAACACTTTTTGGTTAGCCATTTCAAAATTGTTTTTTTGATACGCATAAGTAGTGCCCTTAAACTCATAAACTCCACCACCCAAATCATTGTGTAACAAGCCATGGTGCCAAATTTCAAACAGTTTTTCGCCGGCTGTATTTTTGGCGTTAATGTACTGATCATAGACCACAGCATCGGCACTTAAACGGTCGGCTATTACGCCCAGCGCAGTTTTAATATTGTTTTGCTTTAAATAGTTGAGTGTGGTAGCAGCTACGTTTATAGAATTGTCGGAGCCAAAATCGTCAAGCTTTAAAATGATGTAGGGGCCAGGGGTTACGGCCAAAGTTTGGCGCTGGTTTTCTAATGCTGCGGTAATAGTTTGACCGCTCTTTGCAGAAACCTGCTCACCTTTTTTGCACGCCGCAGTGTGTAATAGCCCGGCTGATAATAGCAGGTATCCAAAATGCTTAAATAAGTTTATCATTATATATATTTTTATTGGTTTTATAACTGGTTTAATTAAAATACACCTGCTACCAACAAGGCAACAGGTGTTCATCAAAGCATGGATGCTCCGCTAAAACCGGGTGTTAATAAAAATGTAAAGCGTAAAGGTTATAATAGATAATGCACATAATTGGCCACGTGTAAATACAACGCTAAATTAATACTGAAATTTAAGCTACCGGGGTACGAAACATAAGCGTTTGGGGGTGCTTACCGTTCGGTGTTAAAATTGTACGATCTATTGCTTTTTTAGAGATACACATCTCTCAAGAAAGTGCATGTTTACCTGTCCTCTTTATTAACACACCCCTTGCATGTTTACCTGTCTCTATATTACACACCCCTGCCCCTCTCAAGAGCGGAAAGCTCTCCCCCTACAAATACGTCAACCCCGTAGGGATTTCACTATTGTAATAAACGGGTTCAAAGTTATCGTCGGCCAGTTCGCAGGAGGCGGAAATGGTGAGAAAATTGACCTGACCAAAAATGGTGGATATAGAAGCGTCGGCTGCATCGCGGCCAGTGGCAATTTTTACAAGTCCGTTTAAGGGTACCAGTTTGGTGGCATCAAATATTACCCAGTCGCCGCCCAGGTAAGCTTCAAAACAAGCATGAAAATCGGGCGGATTCAATTGGTAAGCATAGCCTGTAAAATAGCGGGCAGGTATATCGAGGGCACGGCAAAGGGCTATACCCAAGTGGGCAAAATCGCGGCAAACGCCGGCCTGTTCGGTTACGGTATCATAAGCCGAGGTTTGCGAGTTGGTAGAGCCGCTCAGGTATTCTACATTATCGTGGATCCAGTTGGTGAGGGCCAGCACTTTGTCAAAAGCGTTATCTATTTTACCAAACTTGTTGTGGGCAAAACGAAATAATTTATCCGACTGGCAATAACGGCTCGGAAACAGATAGGGCAACACCGAGGTATCCATTTGCATCACCGGCACATTGGTCAGTTCGGCACCCGCTGTTTGCTTGTATGAGGTATCTATAATGGCACTATAACTGATGTTGACGGTAGCCGGCTCGGTAACTTCCACCCGAATGAAGCGGTTTTCGGCATGCTGGGGAGTCAGCTCCTCTATCTTGTAATACGGGTTTATTAAAAAGCTTTCTTCTAAAACAGCCTGGGCAGGGGTACGCAAGGCATGAATATTCAATATAAAAGTCGACGGCATAATTACCTCGTAGCCCAATGTCCCCATTACCCTAAACTTCATACTTTTTTCCGTTTTTTAGTGCTTTTACCTAATTTAGTGAACGCCGTATCCATCCATTCGTTTGAAATATTTTTGAGCGCGCCTTTCAGCTCCTTATCCCACTGGGCCGATACGCTTGCAAGGTCTTCCTTTTCATAATGATGTTCTACCATATTAAAGCTATCGGCCCGGTATAAGGCCACATCGATGGGGAAATCTACATCGGCCGCGCTAATACGGGTAGAATCGAAAGAGAGGAAGCCTGCCTTCAATGCCAGTTTTAAACTGGTATCTTCATTCAGGATACGGTTTAGGATGGCTTTACCCTGGGCAGCGTTACCAATAATAACATACGGTGCGCCATGGCCTAATTCTACCCAGTTACCTTCGGGATAAAGCAGGAACAGTTTGGGTTCTTCATCGTCCTTCATTTGTCCGCCTATAATGGTGTTGAGGTTAAACTTGAACCCCGATTTCTCCAACGTTTCGCGGTCTTCTTCACCAACGCGTTTAACCTGTGCGCCAAAGGCATTTACGGCTTTATACATCTTGTTAAAATCATCGAGGCCATGCTCCATAATTTCGTTGAAATATACAATAGCCTTATCGCGCACCGAGCGCAGGCCGCTGGTCATGATAAATAAGGAACAGTTTTCTTTTTGTAGCGTGAATAGCTTTTTTTTGATAGTTACCTCGTTACCCGATGTAATGCGGGTGTCGGCAATGGCCACCAGGCCTTCTTTTACTTTAATGCCTAAACAGTAGGTCATGATAAATTTATAATCTTTTGTGAAGCTAAATTTAGCGCCGCAAAGTAGCTCTAAAAAAAATGCTATCAAATTAATTCAGCTCCTTATAGGTGGTATTGGCAACTTTTATATCTGCCGTTCCTGTGCTTTGACTCAGGTTAAAATCTTTTACATCCTTTAATATATAAACCGGTTGTTTAAGCGTACGTACGGTATTAATGTGATGCAAATTAACACCCGATACCTCGTCTATAAAAAATACGGGGCGCATATCATCAATAGTAGCCCTTAGCTTTATATCGTGCATATCGATGTTTTTGGCATGTCGGATGTAAAAGCCATAGGCAGGAGTTACGCCATGGCGTTCGGGTTCGGGGTAGGCCTTTTCTACTTCGGGCATTTCGCGTTTGGACTGTTCCCGGGTGCCTCCGCCTTTGGTGTATATCCTGATATCATGCAGGCTGATGTCATCTATATAACCGCCGGGCACCCCGCTGATAATAGACGACTGACGCGGATCAGCATTGTACACAACTACATTACTGATGAGTATCCTTTTAATTTGGCCTATGGCAGTACCCTCAGGCGCACGCATACGCGACCCAATACGCACATAAATAGGCGAATTAACAATATCCCTCATAGTAATATTGGTTACCGTAACATCTTCAATTAAAGCCCCGTCGGTTGATTCGATGGCCAGGCCGCGGCAGTAATCAAACACACAATTAGAGATAGCTATATTTTTGAATCCGCCGTTTGATTCGGTGCCGAATTTGATACGCCCGAATGGACCCAGGTCAAACTTATCCGACGGTGGTGTACGTTTATAGGTACCATCTAAAACGGTACCCTCGTCATAACCGCTTACTATACAATTAGTAATGGTCACGTTTTCGGTAGCCCTCAACATATTTAGGGCAAAGCTGCTTTTCAGGCATATTCCATCATCCAAAGGGGTGTTTATTTTGCAGTTAGCTATGTTTACGTAGTGGCAGCAGTCAATATCCATACCGTCGCGATTGGTATCTTCCTTAATATTGTCGATAGTTAAATTATCAACCCCAGTTGCCAGAATACCAAACCAGCCGCCATGAAAAATAGTAATATCACGGATGAGTACATTTTTGCAAAGTTTTAGGCTGATGGCTTTATTAGGCGCCTTATCGGTCTTCCGGCTGTTGCGGGCAAGGCCTTTTCCGTAAATAATACCAGTACCGGTTATGGATACATTCTCCAGGTTTTCGCCCCAAATTAAGCTGTTATGCCAGTGGCTATGTCCAAAATCCTGGTACTTGTCATTCTCGGTAGCCTCAGGCTCGTCATATACCGCCCCCGACCCGTACGCGGCCGCTACCAACGTTGCGCCCTGATCTATCAACAGGTTAATATTGCTTTTAAGGTGTATAGAGCCCGACAAATATATTCCCGCAGGTAGCAAAACCGTGCCGCCGCCATTAGCTGCCGCCGCCTCAATGGCTTTGTTTATACCGGGTGCATCCATTTGTTTACCATCGCCTTTGGCCCCGTAATCCTTAACGTTGTAAACGCTGGTTGCAGGTGTGGCTTTTGCAGGTAAAAACCCTCGTAATAATATATAAATAAACAAACAGGTTTTAAAAGGCAACTTGAGGTTCATAGCATATAAAGCTATGGCAATAATTTATATACACAATAAATTTTATTGATTTAAGTTTGTGAGGCCAGTGCTAAACACCTAAAATATGGGCAGTGTAAACCAAAAGGTACTGCCTTCGCCCAGCTTGCTATCGGCACCAATTTGTCCGTTATGTTTTTTGATAATCTCGGCACAAATATATAAGCCCAAGCCTAAGCCCGAGTATTGGATGCCGCTGTTATCAACCCGGTAATAACGATCGAACAGGTTGGGCAATTTTTCGGGGGGGATACCCGGTCCATGATCACTTACCGATACTTTAACCATTTGATCTTCCCGCGCTAAGGTTATGCGAATGTCTTTAGAACCGGGGGCGTATTTAATGACGTTATTAATAAGATTGTTGACCACCTGCTCAATTTTATCGGCATCGGCGTTTACCTTCAGGTTAGTGTCGCCTTCAATTACTACCTGATGACCGGCTTCGGTATGCAAATGCTGACAGCACTCTTGTATGAGGTATGATAAAATAAACCAGCTTTTGTTTAAGTGCAGCTGGCCTTCGGTCATTTTGGTAGTGTTCAGCAAATCGCTGATGAGTACGCTTAGTTTGTTCAGGCTTTTGTTGGCCTGATCTATCAACACTGGCAGCATTTTAGGTGAAGGTTTATCCTTCATCCTGTCCAGCAGTTGCAGGGACGCTTTTAAACTGGTTACCGGTGTACGTAGCTCATGGCTGGCTACACTAATAAATTCGTCTTTATTCTGGATGTTTTTACGGCGTACAGTAACATCCATAAAGGTACCTATACCACCTATAATGTTACCATACTCATCGCGCAGGGGGGCGGCGTTAATGGAAATATAAAAGCGTTCTTCGCCTGGTGGCTGTACGGCAATTTCATGGTCGAAAACGGGTTTACCGGTAGCCATAATCAATGCCATAGGATGCTCATCTTCGGGCAGCGGGCTACCATCTACCCTTAAATTTTCCCATTTAGGATCGTGGTATGTTCTTTCTAAAATTACACTTTGCTTTAGCCCCAGTATTTTTTGCGCCATAGGGTTAGCGTAGGTGAGGTTGCCATAAACATCTACAATTCCTACCCCTTCGGCCATGGTTTCCAGTATGCGGGTAAGGCGCTCCTGGTTACTGCGCAATTCTTGTTCAACCTTTGTTTTTTGTTCAATATTACGCTCCAGCTCAATAGTACGTTCTTTAACGGTACTCTCTAAATTAGCATTTAAATTTTGGGCTATGGTTTGCGCCTCCTCTAATTGGGCATTTTTTTGTTCCAGCAGCTTTTGAGTTTCTTTTTGAGTGGTAAGATCAGTAATGATCACGCTTAAAGACAAGCCTTCATCCAGGTTGAGTGTTTTAAGGGATAACAACACAGGAATTTCCCGGTTACCGGCGGTTAAAATATCGAGTTCACCTTTGGTATTACCGTTCCAGGCCTCAGCAATATATTTGCGGCAGGTTTCCTGGCAATCTTCGGTTATAAAATTATAGAATAATTTTCCGGTAACTTTTTCTAAGGGTAAATCTACCAGTTCGGCAAACTGCGAGTTACTGTATAGTATATAACCACTGTGGTTAAGCGTTATGGCCCCTTCCGTCATTTGTTCAATAAAAATACGGTAAGTTTGATCGGCGCTTTTGAGCGTATAAAGCTGATGTCCATTGTCGGCTTTAACTACAAGAGCGTCAATTTCGCCTAAACGTATAGCCTCAATGGTATCAGTTGCCTCTTCCAGTTGTATGCGTACTTCGCTCAGCTCAGCTAAAAGTTCCTGGTATGACTTTAATTTTTCCACTGCTAAAAATTATTACGATAAACCAAGTCCACGTAACACCTTATTCGTATCAGACATGTCGCCTACCAGCCGCCTTAACGGTAACGGAAACTTTTTTATTAACATAGGTACCGCAGTCACATCATCGCTTTGCACCAATAACGGCTGCTGGTGTACATCTATAATATCCAGTTCAAATCTGTCTTTCAAATGCTCGTTCAATATTACCTGTAGGTTATTTATGGCACGTACAGAAACAGGAGACGCACCTGCTACAAACAAACGTAGCACATATACCGGCTCTTCTACCTCGTCCCAGTTGGTAGAGAGGTTTCCGTTATTGATCATTACACTGCATATAAAAACGTCTCTAACTAAAATCTCGGGGGCGTATATCCAAACCTACCAGCACCTTTTCTATGTTAGAAAGGTCGCCTATAATTTTACGTACCGGCTCGGGTACTTTTTTTACCAGGGTAGGTATAGCCAGTATTTGATCGCCTTCGGCCAGTTGCGGGTGCTGAAGCAGGTCTATTACTTCAATGGTGTACTGGCCTGCTAAATGCTCTTCGCAATATTTTTTCAAATTGCTCAATGCCGTAATCGATTTTGGTGTTTTCCCTGCTACATAAAGCCGCAGTTCGTAAAATTGTTCCACTTTATTATTTATTTACCCGGATAAATCATACTTCAGGGTGGGCATTCCGGTTACCGCTCCTTATATTGATCACTTTTTGACGGGTTTGTTCCATTACTTCCCGTTTAAGGTCTTCTTCTATATAAATCTTATTCAGCTCTTCTTCTGTTGATTCAAACTCCGTTTTCAGGCTATCTATTTTCGATTCGAGCACCTTGCGCTTACGCAGCAGTTCGCGGTCTTTACGGCTAATGGCATGTGTATGCAGTACTTGCCCGGTTTGCTCAAGCATTACCTGCGCTTCACGTGCCGAGCCTATCAGCACACCATCGGGACCTAAATAAACATCTACCAGGTTAAGCCCCTCACTGGTTATTACAAATTCCCGAACCTGATTGGAATGATGCATCCCGCGCGATTTCATGATATACAGCCCACGGTTACGTTCCCCGTTCATCTCAATATCTTTTATGAGCAACCAGGCATCTACCAGTGAAGATACACCTTCATCGGTTTGTTCATTAATTACCGTATTTAAAGTTAAGGCCGTAAACATTACCGTAATCTGCTCTTCCTGTAAAAAATCTATCAGCCGCACCAGCATCGATTTTACTTCGCTTACTGTACCTACGGTAATTAAATTGGTAATAGGATCGAGCACTACTACTTGCGGCTTAAACTTACGAATGGCTTTATGTATGGCCACCAAATGCATTTCCAAACCATATAAAGTTGGGCGTGATGCATAAAACTTCAATAGGCCTTTATCCACATGTGTTTGCAGATCCATACCAATGGAGCGCATGTTACGTATAATTTGCTGCGGCGATTCTTCAAAAGCAAAATACAGGCACTTCTCGCCACGGCTACAGGCTTCGTTGGCAAAACTGGAAGCTATACTGGTTTTACCAGTACCGGCCGTGCCCGATACCAATATGCTGCTGCCCTTGTAAAAGCCACCATCGCTCAACATAGTATCTAAGGCTTTGATACCCGATGTAATTCTTTCTACCGATACCGGCTTATTTAACTGCAAAGAGGTTACCGGCAAAACCGAAATTCCGTCTTCATCAATTAAAAAAGGATACTCGTTGGTACCATGCACCGAGCCACGGTATTTTACGATGCGGAGCCTGCGGGTTGAGATCTGGTTAATAATACGATGATCCAGTAAGATCACACAATCGGACACGTACTCTTCCAGTCCCTGACGCGTTAAAGAGCTTTCGCCCCTCTCTCCGGTAATAATGGCTGTTACACCTTTGTCTTTTAAAAACTGGAACAGGCGGCGTAATTCGGCACGTAAAATAGCCTGGTTAGATAAACCTGAAAAAAGGTTTTCTATAGTATCTAGCACCACCCGTTTGGCTCCAATACTGTCAATAGCATAACCCAGGCGTATAAATAACCCTTCCAGGTCATACTCGCCGGTTTCTTCTATTTCGCTTCGGTCAACATGTATATAATCTATCTTAATTTTTTTATCGTGCTGCAGCTTATGCAGATCGAAGCCCAGCGAAGCCACGTTTATAGCCAGTTCATCGGCCATTTCTTCAAAGGCGATGAATACACCGGGCTCATTAAATTCCAATGCCCCCCTCACAATAAACTCTAACGAAAATAAGGTTTTACCACAACCTGCGCTACCGCAAATGAGGCTGGGCCTGCCCGTAGGCAAGCCGCCTAAGGTAATCTCGTCTAAACCACTAATACCCGAACGGGTTTTAGGCAAACTTTTGAGCGGCGGATATAAGTTGGAGGAAGAAGAAAGAGACATACTGTTATTTGATCAAAGGGTACAAGGTAATTCTTTTTTATCCCCTAATTGTTTATTTAATCCAATTGGGGGTATATTAAATGAACCTATTGTTTTTTGGAAAGATGTTTTTTCGGAATTAAAGTTTCATTTACACCAAGAATTCTTCAAAAATACCTCTCCTACAAAACATACTGTATTATTGCGTTTTGTACACTGCTTATTTTTGTAATTTATTAAGCAATATAACAGGAAAAAATGTTAATAGTTTTGTTCTTTTTGCAACACAGTTATCCTCACAAACAAAATTTTTAACTGGCAAAGCCTGTTATTGTGCGCTCAATAATAGTACAGCAGGCATCCATTTGAGCCCCGGTGATAACCAGCGGCGGCGAAAAACGGATGGTATGCCCATGTGTTGGCTTGGCTAATAAGCCGTTTTGCATGAGGGCCACACAAACATCCCAGGCAGTAAAAGGCGCATCTGCGGCAATGTCAATAGCATTTAATAAGCCTCTGCCCCTTACCTGCTTAACAATGGCCGGGTACCGTGCTTGTAATTGCAGCATACGTTCCCTGAAAATTTTACCCAGTGTAAACGCATTTTCGGGCAGGTAATCATCGATTATTACCTGTAGCGCGGCAACGGTTACCGCGGCAGCCAGCGGATTACCGCCAAATGTGGAACCATGTTCGCCGGGTTTAATGCATAGCATAACCTCGTTATTAGCCAGCACTGCCGATACCGGCAGCACACCGCCGGCCATAGCCTTACCAATAATCAGCACATCGGCGTGCACCTCATCATAATTACTGGCCAGCAATTTGCCCGTGCGGCCAATGCCGGTTTGTATTTCATCGGCCATTAGTAGTACATTATACTGTTTGCAAAGTGCTTGTACGGCGGCCAGGTAACCCTGCTGCGGTACAATTACGCCGGCTTCACCCTGTATAGGCTCTACTAAAAAGGCACAAATATTGGGGTTAGCTTTCAGCGCGTTCTCTAATGCGGGCAAATCATTATACGGTATCATGGTAAAGCCGGGCAAATATGGGCCAAACTGGTCTTTAGATTCGGGACTATCGGAAAACGAGATGATACCCGTTGTACGCCCATGAAAGTTACCAGCCGCTACCAAAATATTAGCCCTACCGTCGGCAATACCTTTATGCTGGTAGGCCCATTTACGTGCCAGCTTTATAGCAGTTTCTACTGCTTCGGCACCCGAGTTCATAAACAGCGCTTTATCATAACCAAATAACCGGCATACGTGTTCTTCGGCCTTGCCTAACTGGTCGTTATAAAAAGCACGGGAAGTTAGGGTGAGTTGGTGGGCCTGTTTAATAAGTGCATTAATAATATGCGGATGGCAATGACCCTGGTTAACAGCACTATAGGCGGATAGAAAATCATAGTATTGCTTACCCTCCACATCCCAAAGATGCACACCTTCCCCTCGCGATAACACCACCGGCAGCGGATGATAGTTATGTGCGCCAAAGCGTTCTTCGGTATCCATATACTGCTGGGTGTGGGTGAGTGTAAGCATAATGGTAAAATTAGTAGTTCTGCTATAATAACGATTATAAAAAGAGGATAATATTCCAGAATGCACCTATTGCTTATAAACAAAATCAAAAGCTGGCTATTTTTTCTCTCTATAGTTCGAAATGACAAATTTTATATCAAGTGCCTTTGTAAAATATTTGAGAGTTACTTTTTAAAGCTAATTTCTCAATCTTTCAAAATTATATTTCAGCTATATTGCGTCTTATTTTAACAGCTGTTTGAAAAGCCTCTTTTTTTCGATATGAATAAATTTTTACTCCCTGCCTTGGTATTCGCGTTTGCTTCTGCTGCGCAGGCACAGCAGGCACCGGCCTTAACCGCTAAAGATTACGAGCGCGCCGAAAGCTTCCTGAGTTATAACACCGCCCCGTTTGTAGACGGTGTTAACGTACAGCCTAACTGGCTACCCGGCGAAAAATTCTGGTTCCGTAACCTGACAGCTAAAGGCTCTGAGTTCATTATGGTAGACCCGGCCAAAGGCACCCGTGCCCCGGCTTTCGACCATCAAAAGTTAGCTGCGGCGTTATCAACCGCTACCGGTAAAACTTACAGCGCCGATAAATTACCGTTTGCATTTATTACGCCATCGGCCGATGGTAAAACGGTGAGCTTTGCTGCTGCCGGTAAAAACTATACAGCCGACCTGCAAACGTACACCCTTACCGAAAGTGCAGCACCTGCCAGGCAAAGAGGTGGTTTTGGTGGCCGCCGCGGCGGAGGTATGGGCGTAACCTCGCCCGATGGAAAACTTGTAGCTTATATTAAAGATTATAACCTTTGGGTACGCAATTTGGCTGGTAGTGAAGAAAAACAGTTAACCACTGATGGCATCAAAGATTTTGGTTACGCTACGGATAACGCTGGCTGGACACACAGCGATAATGCCGTACTGCAATGGTCGCCCGACTCCAAAAAAATTGCCACCTTTAAGCAAGACCAACGCAAGGTTGCCGATATGTACCTGGTAACTACCAACGTGAGCAACCCCACACTAAAAGCCTGGAAATATCCTCTACCTGGCGAAGAAATACCGATGATTCACCGGGCTATTGTTGAAGTGGAAACGCCCAAGGTAATTATGCTGAAAGTTCCGGCCGATCCGCACCGCGCCACCCTGAGCGATGATATTTCGAGCAGTGGTACTTTAGATGATGTGAACTGGACAGCCGATGGGAGCCAGTTGGCCTTTGTATCTACCTCGCGCGATCATAAGCAGGAAAAGGTGCGCATTGCCGATGCAAACACGGGCGATGTACGCGAAATATTTGAAGAAACTGTACCTACACAATACGAATCGGGTTGGGGAGCCATTAACTGGAGATATCTGGCTGGCAATAACGAGATCATCTGGTTTTCGGAACGCGATAACTGGGGTCACCTGTATTTATACGATGCTAAAACCGGCAAGCTTAAAAACCAGATTACCAAGGGCAACTTTGTAGTGACCAAATTAGTTAAGGTAGACGAAAAGAACCGCCAGCTTTACTTTGTAGCCAGTGGCCGCGAGCCGGGCAACCCTTATTTTAGCCACTTGTATAAAATTGGTTTTGATGGAAAGAAGCTTACCCTGCTAACGCCCGAAGATGCTAACCACCAGATTAGCTTCTCTCCCACGCAAAATTATTTTGTAGATAACTACTCGCAGCCAAATGTGCCTACGACAAGTGTTTTGCGCGATTTAAGCGGCAAATTGATTACCACAGTACAAAAAACTGATATATCGCGTTTAACCGCTACCGGCTGGAAAGCGCCAACGCCTTTCAGTGTTAAAGCGGCTGATGGCAAAACCGACTTGTTCGGCCTGATGTTTACGCCAAGTAAGATAGATGCCGGTAAAAAATATCCTATCATTAACTACATTTATCCTGGTCCGCAGGGTGGCAGTGTGGGCAGTTGGTCGTTCGCGCCGAGCCGGGGCGATCACCAGGCACTGGCCGAACTGGGTTTTGTAGTGGTGCAGATTGAAGGTACCAGCAACCCGCTGCGTTCCAAAAATTACCATGATATGAATTACGGCAACATGGCCGAAAACACCCTGCCCGATCAAATTAGCGGCATGAAACAACTGGCTCAAAAATATCCTTATATTGATATTGACCGTGCCGGAATATGGGGTCACTCGGGTGGTGGTTTCGCTACGGCGGCTGCCATGTTCCGTTACCCTGATTTTTTTAAAGTGGGTATATCCGAATCGGGCAACCACGATAACCGTAACTACGAGGACGATTGGGGCGAACGCTATATTGGCTTGCTAACTAAAGATGCCAACGGCAAATCGAACTATGAAGACCAGGCTAACCAAAACTATGCCCAAAACCTGAAAGGCAAACTGATGCTGGCTCACGGTATGATGGATGACAACGTACCACCCTACAATACCCTGTTAGTGGTAGAGGCCCTGGAAAAAGCTGGTAAAGATTATGACTTGGTGATATTCCCGAACAGCGCGCACGGTTACGGTCAGTATAGCCCATACATGATGCGCCGCCGCTGGGATTATTTTGTAAAAAACCTCATGGGCACCGAAACGCCAAAAGAGTATCAATTAAAAGCTAAAACCGATCCTCGGAATAGCGTACAATAAGTAGCGATCATGTCAAACTAAATTTGTAAGTCGGGTTGTCGAAGACTTGCACAATTCAATAAGTCTTCGACAGACAGACAAACAGCATTAATTACTGGTGATTACACCTTTAGAAGCCGCTGTTTTAAACACTCAAACTTACCGTAACTTGTTATATGTGGCTAACGACCGAAATTTACGTTAAGGATTGGCGCGGATACGGGCCATGTGGCTAAAGCTTGTGCAGTATGAGCAGAAAGCCTGCCCGAAGGGAACGCCCACATAAAATCAAAACTCTAAATTTGCGGATATGTTAACATTAAACCTCCTTCCTGGGAGGGTTGTGAGGGACTTTTATGAAAAAAACTATTGCTATTGATATGGACGGCGTTTTGGCTGATGTTGAATTGCAGATATTGAATTTTTACGAACGCGACTTTGGTATTAAATATCCGCGTGAGCACCTGATGGGCCGCGCTGAAGAGGATTTCTTTCCAGAGACGGGGCTGGTGCGTAAATATGTATTCGAGCCCGGCTTCTTTCTTACCCTGCCTTTAATTGAAGGGGCGATAGAAGCCGTTCAAAGGTTAATGGAATATTTTGACGTGTATATTGTTTCGGCCGCAGTAGAGTTTCCATTAAGCCTGAACGAGAAGTTAAAGTGGCTGGGTACGCATTTTCCTTTCATTACCTGGCATAATATTGTTTTTTGCGGCGATAAAAGCATTATTAAAACCGATTATATGATAGACGATCATATAAAAAAACCTGGATAAATTTAAGGGTAAAACCTATATGTTTCATGCTTACCACAATATTAACTTTACTCATCATACCCGTATTTATAACTGGCCGCAGGTAGTTGCCCTACTTAAAGCCGAACTGGAACAAACAAGTTAAGTTTAATAGTCTTTATAGTAAAAGCCCTCCCTCCCAGTGAGGGTTGGGAGGGCTCTTATGATTAACTTAAAAAAACGTATTACCGGTGTTGACGAAATAATGGATGATTTCGACCTGCCGCTCAGCCAGCTAAACCCGGTACTGAAGGGCCTGGGCGATTTGAATAGCTGGTTCGGCGGGCACAAAACGTTAATTAAAGCCTTACAACAGTTTCCGGTACAAGCCGGTAATCATATCAGCGATTGGGGCTGCGGTGGGGGCGATGCACTCAAAGCCATAGCCCGTTGGGCTGCAAAGCAGAACTTACACTTGCGGTTAACCGGCGTGGATGCGGCACCTGCGGCTATAACCTTTGCACAAAAAGAAACAGCTGAATTTAATAATATTCATTATCTGCAAACTATGGTCATGAGTGATGAGCTTAAAGCAGATCAATTTGATATGGTGGTTTCGAGCCTGTTTACTCATCACTTTGAAGATGATGCCTGGGTTGACCTGGTAAAAAAAATGTTGAATTGCTCGCGCCGGGGCGTAATTATAACCGACCTGCACCGGCATTGGTTGCTGTATTATTCGCTTATGATTATATTCAGTACGGTGATTCCTAACAAAATGATGCGGAACGATGGGCCACTGTCCGTGAGGCGTAGTTTTAAAAAAGCCGAACTGGTTGCGCTGCTGGCCCGGGCTGGTATTACCCGTTATAAAATAGAATGGAAATGGGCTTTCAGGTGGCAGGTAATCATATATAAAAACTAACTTTGTGGTATGAAACTCAGTGTACTGGTGTTTATTAATGCCCTGGCCGTGGCTATAACCTTATCTATGGTCAACTTTTACTTTCAGCATAAATGGTACGATGTTACGGTTACCTTTTTCCTGAGCTTTATAGTGAGTTACATTGTTTTTTATTACCTCATCGAAAAATACGTGTACTCTAAGGTAAAGCTGATTTATAAGCTTATCCATAATTTAAAGCTGGGGCGCGATCTGCGCGATGCCCTGGGCGAATCGACCAGTACCGATCCTATCGGGGATGTTGAGCAGGAAGTAAAAGAGTGGGCCCGCGAAAAAAAATCAGAGATAGAAGAACTCCGCAGCCAGGAAAAATTTCGCCGTGAATTTTTATCTAACATATCTCATGAGTTTAAAACACCGCTTTTTGCCATACAAGGTTATATTGAGGCGGTAATGGACGATGAGTTTGAAGATACTGAAATGGCCATGCAATTCCTCAAAAAGGCCGAACGCAATCTGGACCGTTTAAGTTATTTGATTAAAGACCTCGACGAGATCTCCAAACTCGAATCGGGCGAGATCCCTATTAATTATTCCAGATTTAAGATAAACGACCTGATTAAAGAGATATTTGAACAGCTGGAATTGAAAGCCCGGCAGCATGATGTTAAGCTGATATTTAAGCAGAAATATGATGACCCTATTATGGTTACAGCCGATAGGGAAAAGATAAGCCAGGTGCTCACCAACTTAATCGACAATTCGTTTAAGTATGGCAAACAGGGCGGCAGTACGGCAGTAAGCCTGTTTGAACTGCACGACCAGGTTTTGGTAGAGGTTACCGATGATGGTGCCGGTATTAATGAAAAGCATTTGCCCCGTTTGTTCGAGCGGTTCTTCAGGATAGATAGCCATCGTTCGCGCGAAGTGGGTGGGTCGGGTCTGGGCTTAGCCATTGTAAAGCATATCATTGAGGCACATCAGCAAACCATTAATGTGCGTAGTACCGAGGGTGTGGGTTCTACCTTTGGTTTTACTTTGCAAAAGGTAAAGCAATCGCCGTTTCAGGTCATACCAGTTTTGCATAGTTAACATTAACTTAACATTGCAAATGTACCTTTGTTTAAACTATTGAACCAGAATGTCATTAAACAGCATATTCCAATATTTCGTTCCAAGGGAAAAGAAGATATTTTTTCCCTTGTTTGAGCAGGCGGCAAGCAACGTAGTAGCTATGGCTACTGTTTTGGTTGAAGCGGTCAACTTAAAAAATCCGGGCACCCGCCATGAGCTTTTTAAGCAGATAGATAAGCTGGAAAACAAAGGTGATGAACTGACCCACCAGATATATTTGGAATTAGGCAAGAACTTTATTACACCGTTTGACCGGGAGGATATACACGCGCTGGCAACCGCCATTGACGACGTAGCCGATTATATACAAGGTTCGGCTAACCGTATGCTGTTATATAATATCGAAGAATATACCGAGCCTATCTGCAAGCTATCGGAACTGATCTTGCAGGGTAGTATTGACCTGGAAAAAGCCGTACGTGAGTTAAAAGACCTGAAAAACGTACGTAACATAGCCGATTCGTGTATCCGTATTAATAGCGTGGAAAACCAGGCCGATTACGTTTTCGACCGTGCCGTGGCCGATCTTTTCCTGTATGAAAAAGATGCCCTGCGCCTTATTAAGTACAAAGAAATTTTAGCTGCGCTGGAAACGGCAACCGATAAGTGTGAGGATGCAGCCAATGTAATGGAATCTATATTAGTTAAAAACGCTTAACTTTTTTCAACCCTTACCTACATGGTTACCACCCTCCTTGTTATTGTAGTGCTGCTGGCGCTGATATTTGATTTTATAAACGGTTTTCATGATGCGGCCAACTCTATAGCCACTATTGTATCAACCAAGGTTTTAACCCCGTTTCAGGCGGTATTATGGGCCGCGGCCTTTAACTTTTTAGCTTTCTTTTTAATTAAGGAACACAAGGTAGCCAACACCGTTGCCAAAACCGTACACGAGCAGTTTATTACCATGGATGTTATTATGGCTGGTTTAATAGCCGCCATAGCCTGGAACTTGGTTACCTGGTGGTTTGGTATCCCTTCCAGCTCATCACATACCTTAATTGGAGGCTTTGCAGGTGCCGGTATGACTAATGCTATATTTATGGGCGTTAACCCGCTTGATGCTGTCGACACCCAATCTATTATCCGTATAGCGGCATATATATTTCTGGCGCCACTCATAGGTCTTTTTATTGCCTATGTGTTCACCATTATTATTTTGCATATTTTCAAAAATTTCAGGCCGGCTGTTGCCGAACGCTGGTTTAAAAGTGTACAGCTTATTTCATCGGCAGCTTTAAGCTTTGCACACGGTGGTAACGATGCCCAAAAGGTAATGGGTATTATTTATGTAGCCCTGGTAGCATCCAAAGTAATTGATAATGGACAAAAAATGCCCGACTGGATCCCGCTGGCCTGTTACAGTGCCATTGCCCTGGGTACTATGAGCGGTGGCTGGAAAATTGTGAAAACCATGGGTACCAAAATAACAAAGGTTACCCCATTAGAAGGGGTAGCCGCCGAAACAGCCGGTGCCGTAACCCTGTTTATGACCGAGCGTTTGGGTATCCCTGTATCTACCACGCATACCATTACAGGTTCTATTATTGGTGTGGGCTTAACCAAAAGGGTTTCGGCCGTGCGCTGGGGGGTAACTATTAACCTGCTTTGGGCATGGATCATCACTATACCTATATCGGCATTGGTAGCTGCAGCGGTATTTGCTGTGATGCATTTCTTGTAGAACTAAACTTTCTTGCCGTAGCGTTGTCATACCTATACTTATGAAAAAGATATTAATGTTTGCGCCGCTGCTTTTAGCCTTTTCGGTTACTACCAGTTGCGATACTTTGAACGCGGCTGTTAATAACGCGGGAGGCATCTATAACCCATCATCGCAAATTGGCACGCCCAGTACCATTGAAATGATCAGCGGTATAAGGCAGGCCCTCGAAGTAGGTACCGATAAAAGTGTAAGTCAATTATCAGGACTTAACGGTTTTTTTGGCAACGCGGCTGTTAAACTGCTTTTTCCGCCAGAGGCTCAAAAGGCCGAAAATACTCTGCGTAAATTAGGCTTTAATAAGCTGTGCGACGATGTGATCCTGTCACTCAACCGTGCAGCCGAAGATGCTGCCGGCAAGGCCAAGCCGATCTTTGTATCGGCCATAAAACAAATGACCTTGCAAGATGTAACCGATATTTTATTAGGTGGCAGTAAAGATGCCGCTACCAATTATTTTAAACGGGTAACTACCAGCCAGCTTACCGAACAATTTAAGCCGGTTATTCATACCAGCTTATCGAAAGTGGGCGCTACCAAATATTACAGTCAGTTAGCTACCCAGTACAACAAAATACCGCTGACCTTTAATAAACTTAACCCCGATTTGGATGGTTATGTAACTCAAAAAGCTATTGACGGCCTTTTTTACCGCATAGCCTTAGAAGAACTAAGCATCCGCAGCAACCTATCGGCACGTACCACACCGCTACTTCAAAAGGTATTTGGCTACGCCCAAAAGAAAACGAGCTAAAGCTTTTTGAAGAGATATATGTAAAACCCCAAGGCTGATAACCTTGGGGTTTTATGTTTACAAAACCTGTCATTTCGAGTGCTAACGAGAAAACTTTTCGAAGCGATATGTAGGCGACTTGTCGGTTCGAAAAGATCTCTCACTATCGTTCGAGATGACAAGCTGATTTAGTGTTTGATCATACATACTGCATCGTCACCGTACTCTCATCAACCTGCAACTCCATGTTTCTGCCCAAAATCAGCGTACGGTTATCGGCCACGTGCCCTGCCGGGAAATCAAAGCAAACGGGGTAGTCGTATTCTTCCACAATGGCCTTGACGATTTCCTGGGCAGTTTGGCCGAATGGAATGTCGTTATCTTTGAGATCGGTAAAGCCGCCTACAATGAGGCCTGCCAGGTTTTTCAGTTTACCGGCCCGTTTCAGGGTGTACATCAGGCGGTCCACCGAGTACAGGTATTCACCTACATCTTCTATAAATAAGATCTTTCCAGTATAATCATAATCAGATACCGAACCCGATAGCGATACCAGTATAGCCAGATTACCGCCTATAACCACACCTTCTGCTTTACCCATACGGTTTAAAGGTTGAGGGGCTATCTGGTAATTGAGCTCATCGCCAAACAGTGCTTTGCGTAAGGTTTCCAGTGATATAGCCGTTGCATCGGGTATATTGATCGGCATTTGCCCGTGCAGGGTTTCCAGCTCATAATTGCGGTATAAATGGCCGTGCAGTACAGTAATGTCGCTGAAACCAACTATCCATTTTGGATGCGTAGCCAAACGACTGAAATCAACAGCATCAATAATTCGTACTGTACCATAGCCACCACGGGCGGCAAATACGGCTTTAATGCCATCGTCGTTAATGTATTGCTGCAAGTCCTTCGCGCGCAGGGCATCATCGCCAGCAAACTGATGAAAGTCGGCGGTAACGGTTTCACCTAATACCACTTCGAGGCCCCAACTTTGCAGCAGCGCTATGGCATCGTCCATAGGTTGTGGTAACTTTTTGGCCGGGCACACAATAGCCACACGGTCGCCTTTTTTAAGATATGGGGGAGTTATGCTCATATTTGAATTATCTTTGCAAAATAAAGAAAGAGAATTACAATTTTGGAAGCTCAAAAATATAAACGTTATACCATTACCGCGGCATTACCTTATGCCAATGGCCCTAAACATATTGGTCACCTGGCTGGTGCCTACATTCCGGCCGATCTTTACGCCCGCTACCTGCGCCTTAAACGCAAGGATGTGGTGTTCGTTTGCGGATCGGACGAGCACGGAACCGCCATTGCCAACCAGGCCATGAAGGAGGGTACCACGCCGCGCGCCATTATTGATAAATACCACGAGCTGATCAAGTATTGCTTTGGTAAGCTGAACATTTCTTTCGATATCTATCACCGCACCAGCGAACCTATTCACCACGAAACGGCGCAGGACTTTTTTACCAATCTGAACGATAAGGGCATTTTTGAGGAGCAGGAATCGGAACAATACTACGATGAACAGGCCGGCGCTTTTTTGGCCGACCGTTACATTATAGGCACCTGCCCGGTTTGTGCCAACGATGGTGCTTATGGCGACCAGTGCGAAAAGTGCGGCAGTTCGCTAAGTCCTGATGAGTTGATAGACCCACGCTCTACCCTGAGCGGCGATAAGCCCGTGAAGCGCATGACCAAACACTGGTACCTGCCCTTAGATAAATACGAGAACTGGTTGGGCGAATGGATTTTGAAAGGCCATTCCAAAGATTGGAAAACCAACGTTTACGGTCAATGCAAAAGCTGGATAGACGGCGGCCTTCACCCCCGCGCCGTAACCCGGGATTTGGACTGGGGTATTAAAGTGCCTGTGGAAGGTGCCGATGGCAAAGTACTCTATGTTTGGTTCGATGCGCCCATTGGCTATATATCGGCCACTAAACAGTGGGCAATTGATAACGGTAAAGACTGGAAACCGTACTGGCAGGACAAGGAAACCAAGCTGGTGCACTTTATTGGTAAAGACAATATTGTATTCCATTGCATTGTTTTCCCGGCTATGCTGAAGGCACATGGCGAATTTATTTTGCCAGATAACGTACCTGCTAACGAGTTTATGAACCTGGAAGGCGATAAAATGTCGACCAGCCGTGGTTGGAGCATTGAAATGCACGAATATTTGGAAACCTTCCCCGATAAGGTAGACGAACTACGCTATTACCTTACCGCCATTGCCCCCGAAACCAGCGATAGCGAGTTCACCTGGAAAGATTACCAAGCCCGTGTAAACAACGAATTGGTAGCCATATTGGGTAACCTGGTTAACCGGGTAATGGTACTCATGTACAAGTTTTTCGATGGAAAGGTAGAGGCAAATTTTGCACAGATTACCTTAACTGATGCTAACCTGAACACCGAGTTAAGCCGTTTATACGACGAGTTGGAACAAAGTATGGAAAGCTATAAGTTTCGCCAGGCGCAGCAGAATGTAATGGAGATTGCCCGTTTGGGTAACCGTTACCTAACCGAGCAGGAGCCCTGGAAAACCATCAAAACCAACCCCGAGGCAGCGCGAGAAGCTTTGCATAACTGTTTGGTTTTAATGGGACATATTGCAGGTTGCCTGCAGCCGTTTTTACCGGGTACTGCCAAAAAGATATTAGGTATGCTCAACTGGCCAACCGATACTGTTTATTTTGATGAAGAGATCACTATAGCCAATGGCCACCAGTTAAATACCGCATCGTTACTGTTCGAAAAACTGGAAGACGAGGTGATTGAGCAGCAAATTCAAAAACTAATTAGCAAAAAGCAAGCATTGGAAGTAGTAATTGAAGAAACAACGCCGGTTACGCCCGCCAAGGAGAACATTAACTACGAGCAGTTTGCCGCTATGGATATCCGTATTGGTACCATTTTAACGGCCGAAAAGGTAGCTAAAACCAAGAAACTGTTAAAGCTGACCATTGATACCGGTTTAGACCAGCGCACGGTGGTATCGGGCATTGCCGAATACTTTGAACCCGAAGCCATTATAGGCCAGCAGGTAAGCATACTGGTGAACCTGGAACCGCGCGAAATTAAAGGCATCCTATCACAAGGCATGATCCTGATGGCCGAAAACGCCGAAGGAACCTTAAGCTTTGTAGCCCCGGTTGCCGCTATGCACAATGGTTCGGTAGTGCGGTAATATTGTGCAAAATATGCCGGTGGGCAAATGTGCAGATGAATTAAAAAATTTGCACATTTGCACTTCCGCAAAACGGTCCTGTAGTTCAACGGATAGAATAGAAGTTTCCTAAACTTTAGATATGAGTTCGATTCTCGTCAGGACCACTTGAAAAGTCAAAAGCCTTTAGATGTAAGTCTGAAGGCTTTTTTAGTTGATGAGACAAGTATCTTATATATATTTCTCAAACATTCGCAAATATGTCGCTACAAAATTGTCCTAAATGCAGCAATAATTGTTTTTTATGGGTCATGGCTGACGAGCTTGATATAGTAACGAAATGGCATTGTTACAACTGTGGTTACACTGCTTTAGAAGATGATCATGATGAAAGGATATGTGCTGTTTGTAACAATAAAACCGAGTCACTATTAAAAGATAAAAATTTAGAATATTGGTGGTGCTTCAGTTGTAAAACTGAGCGGTCTTCTTAATTTATACGATTGAAGTGTTATGCATTGATCATTATCCAACTTTGTCAAACAATAAAATCCCCCCGCTACCGCAAGGGTCTCCCTTGTGGCCAGCGACAGGTAACTAAGTATTAAATAGTGAAATGGTTAATAGCACATCCCATAAGGGAAACCCTTGCGGTAGCGTCAGGACCACTTGAAAAGTTAAAAGCCATTAGATGTAAGTCTAGAGGCTTTTTTTGTATCTTTACAAATCAATATATGTATAATTAGCTTGCTATGGATATTATCATTGCAACTGTCATCTTTTTTTGTGTTTTCATCTGGCTTATAATAGCCAGTAAAAATAAATCAAAATTTGGAATTAACCTGAAACGGGTTTGCTGCCCGGTATGCAATACCAATCAGCCGATCATACGATTGCCTGGCAACAGCGATCAATTTCTATATGGGGGAACCACTTGCCCTAAATGCCATACCAACCTTGATAAGTATGGTAAGATGATTTGAAATCATAATATGATGGAATGGTGGGGTGCTAACACATTCTCATTGCTGCCTCATATCTGTAACGTGTGCTATAAAAAAAATTTGATGTTAGCAACATAAACAAGCACTTTCCACTGTAAACACTTACACCGGCATATACTTCTCCACCACCTTCCCGCTTTTATAAGCAACAGAACTTTGTAACTTCAATGGTTTTTGCTCCTTAAAAATAGCAAGTCCGGCACCAATGGCTACCGGGTTCCGAAAAATGTAATATTCATCTATCAGGTTCAGGCTTATGAGTGAGTTTACAAAATTGGCACCGCCGTACACCATCATATCCTTGCCCGGCTCATTTTTCAGCGCTTGTATCGTATCAGCCAGGTCGCCGTTCTCTACTTCCACATTTCGGCCGGTAATAGCGGTTTGCGTACGGCTAAAAACTATTTTGCGCATACTAACCATACGTTGCGCTAAGGGTTGTTCCACGCTGTGGGGTTGGTTATCTACTACATTCTCCCAATACTGAATAAAGCCTGGGGTCATTTTACGGCCCAGTAAAATAGTGTCGCAGCTGTCGGCCAGTTCAATTACCTTTTGAAACATGGCTTCGTCCCGTTCACCGGAAATCCACATCCAGTCTAATTCACCGTTGGGTCCGGCTACAAAACCGTCGATGGTCATTTGTACCTGCAACTTTAATTTTCGCATAGCATTTGGTTTTTAAAATGGTTGTATTGTATCACAAATATCTGAAAATGATATATCATTTGGCAGGGGTGATCCTGACAAAATAAGGGGTGGTTTGCGAAAAGTGAAGTGGGTGCCGAAAAGAATATTCAAATCAGTTTAGGTGTATTTAACATACATCAATAAGTATTATATTGTATCAGCAAATCCCCCCCGCTACCGCAAGGGTCTCCCTTGTGGCCAGCGACAGGTAACTAAGTGTGAAATGGTTAATAGCACATCCCCACAAGGGAGACCCCTTGCGGAAGTGAAGAAGTGAGCGCTATATTATTAAGAAACTGATTGTCAATGTTTTTGAAAAACTAAGTTTATTGTGTAGCATTACAGGCCAAATTAACCTCTTATGAAACCTGCTTATCTACTTCTAATAGCCTTATTGCTCTTTACTGGATGTTCCGGTCAGGAAAAGGTGTCGCTAAAAAAGTTTGATAACGTAACGCTATTGAACAAAATAGCGTTTAACGAGGCTAAATATGATCAGCCTAAATTTAGCTGCGGCTTTATTTTACAATACCACAATCAAAACTTTGCCGTTACCGCCAAGCATCTGCTTAAAATTATTAAAACCGATGAAATGAAAAGCATAGCTATCGGCAACTCTATAAAAAGCTGGAGTATGTTTGCATTAGATCAACCGAATGAGCAATTAATTACCGATAAACTGCTCAACGAAAACAACGCCGAACTCATTGCTGGTAAAGCCACTTATGATAACGATTGGCTCGTGTTTTCCATCAAAGAAAATCATACCCAGGTTAAACCGCTGCAAGTAAGGGAAGCTCCGCTGAAAACGGGCGAAAAGCTATATGTAATTGGCTGGACACGTAAAATGGAAACCGGTGGTCAGCAAGTTTATGAGTTTGAATATTATAAAACCATAGGCAACCGCATTCTTCTGAAAGAGGTGATTGTACCTGAACAGTTCGGCGGTTTGAGCGGCGCGCCTTTGGTTGATGAACAAGGGATGCTGGTGGGCCTTGTATCTAACGGAACGGTTGACCCCGAAACCGGGAAAAAATATTTTTCGCCCTGTAAGGTAGACGGGCTGATCGCGTTTTTAGATAAGCACTGACCTGGATTGCTGGCCCAACCGAGCCGCTCTACACACGCTGAAAATTCTGTGAAACAGCGTTCACAAAAGCGTTCATGCGTGAACACTTTTGAGCTGAATTTGCCTGGAAAACAGTTCCGAATCAGCAAGGAAAATCTGCTTGAATAAGGAAAAACACGGTTTTTCGCGATTTTGTAAAGAGCGGCAAGTACTTTGGCCGCGAACACTTTTTATAATGGCAAATACATATATTGGTCCTATAATAAAACCTCACTTATAAATTATGAAAAAAGTAACGGGACTGGGCGGCGTATTCTTTAAAAGCAACGACCCCAAGGCTATGAATGAGTGGTATGCCAAAAATTTGGGATTACCTACTGGTGCATACGGAACAACGTTCGAGTGGCGGCATGATGATGATCCGTCGAAAAAAGGCTCTACTTCCTGGTGTGCTTTTCCGGCAGATAGCAAATATTTCGATCCGTCGACCAAGCCTTTCATGATCAACTACCGTGTAGAAAACCTGGTTGAATTAGTAGAAGAACTAAAAAAGGAGAACGTGACCATAGTTGATGAAATGGCCGAATACGATTACGGCAAGTTTATTCATTTGCTCGATCCCGAAGGTAACATCATTGAGCTTTGGGAGCCTAAAGAAGACCCGGAAGAGAGTGGTGTAATGGAATAAAGCTGTTGCCGATAGATGCCGCGTTTTTTTATAAGCCATATAACCGTAATTTGGCTGTAAATATATACTACCGTTATGCCTGCAAGCCCAACTACAATACCTGCCGAAAAAGAAAATCTGCATCCGCGAAACTTACACCGGGGAGGGTATGATTTTACGGCCTTAATAAAGGCATTGCCAGAGTTGAACGAATTTGTTAAGACAAATGAATACCATAACCTGTCGGTAGATTTTAGCAACCCAGATGCGGTAAAGGCCCTCAACAAAGCTTTGCTCAAGCAGTTTTACAGTATAGATCATTGGGATATCCCGGCGGGTTACTTATGCCCACCTATACCGGGGCGTGCCGATTATATCCATTACATGGCCGATCTGCTGGCCGGGAGCAACAACGGTGAAATACCCAAAGGTGATAAGGTTAAAGTGCTGGATGTTGGCGTGGGCGCTAACTGCGTATATCCCTTAATTGGCAACAGCGTTTATGACTGGAACTTTACAGGTACCGATGTAGACCTGGTGGCGGTAAGCTCGGCCAAAAATATCGTACTATTTAATCCAGCTTTAAAAGGCAAAATAGATTTCAGGCTGCAACCTCAACGCGCCGATATTTTTAACGGTGTGGTTAATGCCGATGATGTCTTCGATCTCACCATTTGTAACCCGCCATTCCATACTTCTTTAAAAGAAGCCCAGGCCGGCAACAAGCGTAAATGGGATAACTTAGACCGTAAGCCAGCCCAGGCCAACGCGCTTAATTTTGGTGGAAAGAGTAACGAACTATGGTACAAAGGCGGCGAACTGGCTTTTGTAAACAATATGATAAAGCAAAGCGAACAGTTCTCTAAACAGTGCTTTTGGTTTACCACGCTTATCTCTAAAAAAGATAGCCTTGATGGTGTTTACCGGATGCTCCACAATGTTAATGCTGTTGAAGTTAAAACCATCAACATGTCGCAAGGACAAAAAATAAGCCGCGTGGTAGCCTGGACCTTTCTTACCGAAACCGAGCAGTTTAAATGGAAAAACAGGCATTGGGCGTAGGGGCTGGACTAAATTACTCGTAATAACGGCTTTTTCTACTATCCTGCTCACAGCATTTGAAGCCAAGCCAGGTTGCACTTGAAGGTAACTTAATGCTAAATCTTTCGTAAAAGCGCCTACGGGCTAAACACAAATTCGGGATAGGCAAAACATCCAGGTAATTGTATATTTAAACTATATGACAAAACTTTACAAAAATGCTTTTTCAACATCAGGGTCGGTAAATGCTATAGGGTGCTGATGCACATCAAACTATAAGTTAATGAGTATGCCTAAACTATGACCTCCATGGTATTCAGCTTCGGCCTCCGAATAAATTTTGAAAGCTTTTTATGATTAAACAATACTTACTTAAAGTTTCCCTGCTTTGCATGTTGTTAACAGGTGCATTTAACCAGGCTTGGGCGCAGTACGCTATTGGCGGTAGTGCAGGTACCAACTTGGCTAACGCCGTTTATTGGCTAACGTGGGATAAAAATGCGCCCGGCACAACATTAATAACCGCACCGGCTGCCTCCAATGCATCTAACATCATTGCTGGTACTTACGTGTGGCAATTTTCTCCAACGGTGCGTATTACGGCGGTGGTGAGCAACCTGGTATTTTCGGCAGGTAGCGGTATGACCTCTTATACGCCCGGAAGCTATTTTGCCGATGGACTTGATCTCATCTATTCTGGTAACAACCTGCCCAAGCCCGATTCGCGCGGGGTTCCCAATTCGGGTTTAGCCACTACTAATGGTGGTACCTCAACTTTCGATATCGATATTAAAGTAGCTATCCTTATTAATAATGTATGGACCAATGTGGCTTACCCTGGTATGGTGGTGGCCGACGCGGAGTCTATTGATGTAGGCGGCGAATTTATATCGGGCAGTACACCAAATGCTATAGCCTGGCAGCTGCTCAACAAGCGTACGCAAGGCAACGTGGCCGATATTCATTATAAAATGGACCTATCCAACTCGGGCAGGTCTTTTAAGTTATATGCCGATTTGCCTCCGGGTAACTTTGGTGTGCAGGCGGTAATGTTTGCCCGAGGTGCCAGTAGCTTAAACAACGTATCTATGAAGGGGTCGGGCATTACGGCCATGGCTATTGGTTTTGTGCTGCCGTTCGATTTAGGTGATGATCCGGCTACTTATGGTACCACAGGTCATTACATAGATGATTTTGTACAAACTAATTATTTCCCCGGTGATGGAACCTACGAGGTGGTTAATTATACCACTTCCGAGTTAACTCCCAAAGCTAATGTGTACATAGGCGATAACAACCTCGACCCCGACGGACAGCCCGATTACGGCGAAAACTCGGATAATGACGACCAGGTGGGTAACCCCGATGAAAGCACCTTAGTGCCCGCTACGCTCCCCAATATTAAAGTTAATCAGCAGGGTAATTATGTGCTTACTGTACCGGCTACCAATAACAAAGCGGTGCCCGCTACCCTGTACGGCTGGCTGGATTTTAACCGCGATGGCATATTCGGTGCTGATGAGGTGATCAGCATAACCGTACCTGCCAGTACCAGTAATCAGCCCTTTACACTTACTTACCCTAATGCCATGTTCGCGGGTAAAATAAAGGTGGGGCCATTATATGCCCGTTTGCGTATTACTACCACCAATTTGCTGGATGACGGCGCCACACTAATTGATGAAAGAAGTGTATCCTTCGCCGCCGATGGCGAAGCCGAAGATTATCGCTTGAAAGACATCATTGGCGTAAATATATCGGGCGCCGTAGTAAGTGATGGCAATGGTGCCGCCGATGGGGCCATAGCCGGAAACGGTTTGGCCGTAGTTGGGGGCAAGCAGTTATATGCTTACCTGGTTAACAGCGCCGGTATCATTGTAAATAAAGTTATTGTAGCGGCTAATGGTACTTATACCCTGGCCAATAATAATAGCGGAAATTATACCGTAGCCATATCCACCAACGATGTAGCCATAGGCGGTACTTTAGCGGCCGTTGCAGCTAACCTGCCCGCTGGTTTCGAGGCATCGGGCGCGGCGTTTGGCACCAACAACGTAGGTAATACCGGCATAAAGCCCGGCACTCCTAACCTGCAAATACCGGTATCAACACCCAATACCAGCTTAGATGTGAGCAACGTTAATTTCGGTATCAACCGTGCGCCGGTAACCGTGGCAGATGGTGGCACTACCACGGTTGGTCAGCCCATTACCCTAAACATTCCCGGTAACGATACCGATGTAGATGGCACCATTAACCTCAATACCGTTTTATTAATTGACCCTGCCGATAATGTAAAGAAAACATCTGTAACCGTAGCCAATCAGGGTACCTATACAGTTAATGCAACTACCGGTCAGGTCACCTTTACACCGCTGGCGACCTTCGCGGGCAATGCAACGCCATTAGCTTATACCATTAAAGATAACTTTGGCACCGAAAGTGTAAGCGCGTTAATATCAGTAATTATAAAGCCTACAGGCGTAGCCGATGCCGATGTAACACCGGTAAATACACCGATGACCACTACCGTGAAAGCCAATGATGGCGCCGCGGCTGTCGGTTCCACCGTAAAAGCATTGCCCGGAGCGCATGGTACCACGTCGGTAAACGCAACCGGACAAGTAATTTACACCCCGGCAACAGGCTATGCTGGTATCGATACTTATACTTACACCTTAACCACGCCCGATGGTGTGGTATCGGACCCTATAACGGTGACTATTGCTGTTAAGCCGGTTGGTGTGGCAGATGTTGATATAACCCCAATTAATACCCCTGTAACCACCATTGTTAAAAGCAACGATGGTGCCAGTGGTATAGGTACTACTGTAACACCAACTAACGGTGCCCATGGCACTACTACAGTTGATACCACCGGCAGGGTAAGGTTTACGCCAACTGCAGATTATATTGGTAAGGATGTTTATACTTACACGCTCAGCACAAGCGATGGTATTGTATCAGATCCTATCACGGTAACCATCAGCATTAAACCGGTGGGGGTTAACGATGCGGTAACCACGCCGTTGAATACACCGGTAACTACGGTAGTAAAAACCAACGATGGTCCGAGCGCCAACGGTACCACTGTAACGCCAACCAATGGCTTGCGGGGCATTACCACGGTTGATGCTACCGGTAGGGTAACCTATTCGCCCATTGCCGGTTTTGTGGGTACCGATACGTACACCTATACTTTAACCACGCCCGATGGTGTGGTATCGGATCCCATTACTGTAACGGTGACTATTTACAATGCTTCCCTGGCTTTAACCAAGGTTGCCAATAACGGCTTCAGCAAGGCGGGCGATATTATTAATTATACATTGAACGTCACCAATACAGGCAGTTCAACATTATCTAATGTAACCGTAACCGATGCCGGGGCCGATGCTGGTTCCATATCGCCGACCAGTATAGCCAGTTTGGCACCGGGTGCATCGGCAACGGTAACCGCCCGCCATACGGTAACCGCGGCTAACGTTATTGCGGGTAGTTTCAGTAACCAGGCCAGCGTAACCGGTACCGACCCAAGTGGTATAACCGTAACCAAGCCCAGGTCAGATAACCCAGGTACTTCCGCAGTTGATGATCCTACTATAGTAACAGCTACCCCATCGGGTGCCATAGGTTTGGCTAAAACCGGCGTGTTTACCTCTTATTATATTGCTTACACGTTTGTGATCACCAATACGGGTAACGCCACGCTAACCAACGTTACCCTTACCGATAGTAAACTGGGTTTAACCAATTCGTTCATTAACATACCGGCAGGCGGGTTGTTGCCTGGTGCCAGCGTTAACTATACGGCTAACTACACCTTAACCCAGGCCGATAAGGATGCTGGTTCGGTAACTAATAGTGCCAGTATAAACGGCCGCGATGCTGCAGGTAATGTGGTAAGTAGCAGCGCGGGTACGGTAACCAGTTTCCCTAAATCGCCATTGGCAGTGGCCGATGCCGCCTTTACTGGTGTAGATGTGCCCGTTACGGTAGATATATTAAAGAACGACGACCCGATGAACACCACGTTCAATTTTCAATCGGTTGAAATAGTTGCCCCACCAACTAACGGTAAGGTAACCATAGGCGGCGACGGAACGGTTACTTACACGCCGAACCCCGGCTACGCAGGCACAGATAGTTTTACCTACCGGTTGAAAGATCTGAACGGCTACTATACCAACGCTGCTATCGTAAATATTACCGTAAGTGCTACATCGCTGCTCAAGATTCCTAATGTGTTTACCCCTAACGGCGATGGTATTAATGATGTGTTTGAGATCCGCGGCCTTGATAAATTTGTACAAAACGAACTGGTGATTGTTAACCGCTGGGGTAACGAGGTTTATCACAAAACCAATTACCAAAACAACTGGACAGGCGAGGGGCTAAACGAGGGTACATACTACTATGTGCTTAAAGTTAAAACCACCGAGTGGCAGGTAATTAAAGGATACATCACCTTAATGCGTGTGCTTAAAAACTAAGGTAAAAACGTATTTGCAGCAGAGTTGATAAAGAGGACAACGATGAAAAGATTTTTAATATTTTTTTTACTGATACTGAGCACAGAGGCGCTATATGCCCAGCAGGATGCGCAGCAGAGTCAATACATGTTCAATGGTATCTATATCAATCCGGCTTATGCGGGTTATAAAGAGAACCTAAACTTTCACAGCTATTTTCGCTCGCAATGGACGGGTATTGAGGGTGCGCCTAAAAGCATGTCGCTGGCGGTGGATGCCATTGCCAATAACGGCAATGTAGGGTTGGCCCTGCAAATATCTAACGACAGGCTGGGCGCTCAAACTAACCTATCGGCTTATGCCAATTATGCTTACCGCTTGCGCATGAACAATGAAGGTACGTCGCGCCTGGCCTTAGGTTTCGGCATGGGTGTAATGCAATTGGGCATCAATAATTCTTTACTAAATCCTAACGACCCTGAACCGTATTTAGCTACAGGCATGCAAAGCACCTTCGTGCCAGACGGCCGTGTGGGTGTATTTTATTCGGATGATAAATACTACGCCGGTATCTCGGCCGATAACCTGATCTCGCAGTTTATCAACGTGCGCAACCGGGGCTTTATAGCGCAGCCTAAGCCGCATTATTATTTAACCGGCGGTGCTTTGTTCCCCTTGTCCGAAGATATACTGATCAAGCCAAGTGTGCTGCTGAAAGATGATGCAGGCGGCCCAACCAGTTTAGATCTGAACACCTTAATCATGTTCGGTCAGCGTTTATGGATAGGCGGGTCGTACCGTACGGGGGTTAAACTATATAATAAGACCTATTTACAAAATGATTTGAGCCGCCTCAACTCTTTTGTAGCCGCAGTGGAATTGTTCCCGTTGGAAAATTTGCGGGTAGGATACGCTTACGATATTTCAATTGGTCCGCTTAAAGGTTACAGCGGCGGTACTCACGAAATCTCTATCGGCTTCTACATTAAAACACAAAAGACCCGCATGTTAACCCCGCGATTTTTTTAATGGATAAAGTGAAAGCCATGAAACAACAATTAATTGCGATAATTACCATCATTACATTAGCATTGCTCAGCCATAACGTTAAGGCACAATACGTGCTTAAACAGGCCGATGAGCAGTATAATTTGTACAACTATACCAAGGCAGCCGAGCTTTACGAAAAGGCCTACAAAAAAGATCAGACCCTGTACACAGCCGAGCACCTGGCCAACAGTTACCGCTTAACCCGCAACTATCTTGAAGCCGAAAAATGGTACGTCACTACAATAGCTTTCCCTAAAAGTAAGCCTGATAACCTGCTGAAATATGCCGAAGTTTTAAAGAATAATTTAAAGTATGCCGACGCTAAGACGCAGTACACTAAGTATTACACTATTAGCCCAGCGGTTGATCAAAAGCAGTTAAAGCTTTGGATTGCTTCCTGCGATTCGGCTATGAAGTGGATCAAGAACCCGGTTTGGGTTAACATTAAAAACGAGCAGGTACTCAACACGGTCGAGTCTGATTGGGGTGCGGTAAAGTATAACGATGCCGTAGTGTTTACATCCGATAGGGAGAACAAGGCCGAGGCAGAAGCTGCTAAAAAGAACCGTCCGTTTATTAAGTTTGATGGCTTGAGCGGTATTGATAAGCGCATTTACGGCTGGACGGGTAATAAATACCTTAACCTTTATCAGCAGCAAAACGGCGCCACCACTGCCGACGCCATTAAGCCTTTTCCCTTTATAGCCGGAACCGATTACCACATTGGAGCCGCCAGCTTTACCGCCGATGGTGCCGAAATGTATTTTACCCTCACGCGTCTGCCAAATAGCAAGATCAAAGATACCGCCCGTATTAAAACAATTAAGCTGGATGTGTATTCTAGCAAACGCAGCAGTGCCAACGGTGCCTGGGAAAAACCGGTTCCATTTGCGTTTAACAAGGAAGACGTTTACTCGGTAGGAGACCCTTTTATTACGCCCGATGGTAAGGCTCTTTACTTCGCATCGGATATGCCCGGTGGTTTAGGCGGTACCGATATTTATTATTGCGAACGTATGGCCGATGGTAACTGGGCATGGCCTGTAAACGTGGTCACCGTAAATACCCCAGCCAACGAGCGTACGCCATTTTTGGATACCGATGGCACCATTTATTTTTCTACCGATGGCGATAAAGGCATGGGCGGACTGGATATTTTTAAAGCCGCGAAGCAAGGCCGGTCCTTTGGCCCTAAAAAGAACTTAGGTTTCCCCATTAATTCGGCGCAGGATGATTTTGCGTATGTGCTTATAGATGGCACTAAGGGTTACCTGTCATCTAACCGCATGGGTGGCACAGGCAGCGATGATATTTACAGTTTTGCACCCATCCCTGTTGCTACTTATCATTTGGAAGGGATTGTGTTCGATAAAAACACCCGAAAGCCTATAGCCAATAGCATAGTCACGCTAACACGTCCTAAAGGCGTATTAGCTAAAGTGCAAACCAATGAAGCCGGGGAGTTTAACTTTATGTTGAACGAAAACAGCGACTACCAGTTAAAAGGAGAAAAGACTGGTTACCTTACCGATAATCTAAAAACCTTTTCAACTGTGAGTTTGGCCCCATCCGAGACCATTAAGCGCAACCTGTATTTAGAGAAGATTGAATTGCAGAAAGCCATCCGTATAGATAATATCTATTATGATTTGGATAAGTATGACATTAGGCCCGATGCTGCCAAAGAGCTGGATAAGCTCATTAAGATCCTAAAGGATAACCCTACTATCGTTATTGAACTGGGTTCGCATACCGATAGCCGTGCCGATGATGATTACAATATGGTACTGTCGCGCAAGCGTGCTAATGCCGCGGTCGATTATATTTTAACCGAAGGCAGTATAGATGAAGACCGCATTATTGCCCGCGGTTACGGCGAAACCCGCTTAGTAAACCGATGTGCCAACGGCATTAACTGTAGCGAGGCCGCCCATCAGCTTAACCGCCGTACGGAGTTTACTATTGTAAAGTATTAAAATATACAGTACAAAAAAGCGCATTACTGGTTAGCAGCAAGGCACTTGTTTACTGGTTAAATTGGTACGGTTTAACTTGTCGAAGACTGACAATCTTAAAAAAATATTGTTCAAAACCAATCAGGCTAATGGTTTCCCATGTGTTTGCTTTACCATCCAGTTAGCCATTGGTGGCATCTTATTCATCATTTGAATTGCGGTGTGCATTAACCGGTTATTGCCAAACAGGTGCTGTAATTGTCGCCCTACCCATAGCCGCCTGGCAAACTGCTGGTTCCAGGCCTGGCGGTAGGTTTGCTCAAGCGCGGCTCGTGCAGGGGCGGTAAACGGTTTACCTGGATAATAATATTGAATGATAATAGCTGAAAGTATTTTTGCAGAATGAATAGCCATAGTCATGCCGTTGCCGCAAAGCGGTGCTATCATACCGGCGGTATCGCCGCTCATGAGTATGTGATTTTCTACCGGTTGTTTTTTTTCAAAGGAGATCTCGTTAATCACCTCGGGCTTGTCCATCAGAAGTTCGGCATTACGAAAAACCTCTTTTTGGTATGGATTACGATTAATAATGTTTTCCTGAAAGGCCTCTAAGCTTCCCTGCTCCCGCAGATCGTTTCGGTGGGCCAGCGAGCAAATGCAAAACCTGCCGTCTTCAACTTTTGATACGCCGCAATAGCCGTTTTTAAAACTGTTTAACTGGATGAGGTCATCAGGAAAATCGATCCGGGCATGAATTTTAATTCCCACATAAGGGCTGTGCCTTAAAAAAAACGGCCGCTTGAGCTTGCTATCAAGGTTTGAACGCTTGCCAAATGCACCAATAACCAGCGGGGCGGTCAAAATTCGGTGGGGCAAAACCACCTCGAAACCGTTGTTTGTAAAACGAATATCATCTACTCTGGTATCCAGCAAAAAGCTAACACCCTCAGTTTGGCAGAGCTTGTACAGATAATCATCAAAAGCATAACGGCTAATGCCAAAGCCGCCCAAATCCAGTTTTTGTGAAAATATGGTGCCCGAAGTAGCCGTAACTTCCAGGCGTTTGATATGTGATGCGCCTAAACTAAATACATTTATACCTAACTGGTTCAAAAAAGGCAGTATTTCCTTAGAAATATATTCTCCGCAAACCCGGTGAAAGGGATAGCTTTTTTTTTCGACTACGGTAACCCGCAAGCCTGCCCGGTTAAGCTGCAAGGCATTAAAGAGCCCGGCCAATCCGCCACCTGCAATAATTACATCGTTCATCATCCTGATGGAATTATTGCATTTTAAGCGCGAAGCTTTCTACGGTAAGCCCGGGGCCAAAGCCAAAGCCCAGGATGCTTTTATGGGCAACTTCTTTAGCATGCATAATTTTTTGCAGCACAAATAGTATAGTGGGCGATGACATGTTACCATAATCGCGCAGCACCTCATAGGCATAAGCATTAGCTTCTTTAGGAAGCTCCAGTCCTTCTTCTATAGCTTCAAGTATTTTACGGCCTCCGGGGTGTACGGCATAGGTGTCTACCTCTTCAAAGGTTAAACCTGCCCTATTAAGCAAGCGGCTGGTTATACCTTTAATATTTTTATGTATTTCTTTAGATACCTTGGATGTCAGCTTCATTTCAAAACCGGTATTGCCAATAAACCATCCCATTTCGTTATGGCTATCGGGTATAAGTTCCGAATAGAAATTAAGCAGCTCCAATGCCGGTTTATCGAGCAGTTTATGCTCTTTATCCTCAACCAGCACAGCCGCCGATCCATCTGCGAAAAGTGAGTTTGCAATCCAATTGTTAACCGTGTTCTCTTTCTGAAAGTGCAGGGAGCATAGCTCTACGCTTACAATAAGCACTTTAGCGTTAGGGTTGGCGCGGCAAATATAGTCGGCAGCTTTAAGCGCGTTTATACTGCCATAACAGCCCATAAAATTAATACAAGTGCGCTCGGTGGTGTGGTGCAGGCCCAGTTGTTCTACCAAATCTATATCGATGCCCGGCGCGTACATACCGGTACAGCTTACTGTAATTAAATGCGTGATTTGGCTAATTATATCGCTTTCATAATGGGCAAGGCAATTGTGCACCGCCTTGGTAGCTATTTGAACGGCTTTTTCGCGGTATAGTTCCATCCGTTTAGCGGTGGCTACAAAAGGTTCCAGATCGGGCGTTGAGGCAAAAAATTTGTAATTGGCGCGCTCTGTAGCGAAGTCATCTATGGCGGTATAACGGTGCTCAATTCCCGAATGATCGTATATAGCCTTTAGCCGTTGAGATTGCTCTTCGGGCAAACTAAAAATATCCACCATAAACTCATACGATGCCTGCTGCGTTATCTTATTATCAGGGTTCGCTATCCCTATAGAACTTATACAACTACCCATAAAATATCTTGTTATTTAGCCGTTTAAACCACCGGGTTAATGGTAGTGTCATTTTCCAGTATCATGCTTTTACCACCCATATTAAAATTGAGCCGTTTTTTTTAAACTTCGTTTAATTAATACTGCGCCGCACTTTCTGTACACATAAAATGCACTACACCTAATTTTGTTTTTCCTTTAATGGTCATATTAAATATGCCACAAAAATATTACGGCTTTCAGGCTTCAATAATATTAAGGCATAAAAAAATCCCCGGGATACAGTACAACCGGGGATCTGCATTTTACGCCCTCCTACACGTGGAGGGCTGAGAGGGCTGTTATTTCAGTTTAAACTCGGTTTTACCCATCGTATAACCATCGGCATATAACAAAACAGTATAAGTACCCTTAACAAATTTGTTGGGGTTTAACCAATCAATAGTATAGGTGGTGCCGTCGTCCTGGTAATCAATAGCCGTTTTATAAGTAAACTGCAGTTCCTGTCCGTCAGCAGTAAATACGCCGCTATCGCCCAGTACCATTAAATTACCAGCCGGATCAATCATTCGCATATAAATATCGTGCATACCTTTTTCGGCTACGGCATTGCTGGCTATAGTAAAGTTAACCTTGATTTTTTTAGCCGGACCAGCCCTGTCTACATCCACCTCTTTACCGCTGCCCTTAATTTTATAGGCAACCACTTGGGCAGCACCCATTTTTAAAGCCGATGCCACTTTAACCTTGCTGTTTAGTTCCTGGTTTTGTTGCTCTAAAGTGGTGGCTTTCTGCGATACGGTGGCTACCTGATTTTTCAAGGTGTCGCGCTCGGTAGTTAACGAGGCGTTCATCTGGCGTAATTCTTCAATATCGGCCGTGTACTTGGTTACAAAGTAGCGCAGTTGTTTAATATCTTCCTGTGCTTTTTTTAATTCGGCCACGCTAAGCTGGCCTTTGGCCAATGCTCTTTTTAACACCATAATTTTATTTTGCAAACTATCGGTGCGAGATTGCATTTCGGCAGTTAGTTTGGCTTTGCCTGTATTTACCTGTTCTATCTGAGCCTCTAAACTATCAAGTTCGGTTTGCAACCGGTGTTTTTCGTCTTCACTCTGGTTCACAATTTTGGCAACATCTTTCTTTTTTTGCATATAAAGGTACACATCAGTACCTAACAAAGCCACAACCACTATAATAAGGAAATATATAACATTGGAGTTCTTTTTAGAGGTTTGTTCAGATCTGTTTTCCATAGGTTAATTTAGTTAATATATGTAACCGGCACCCTTTTATAACGCCGCATGCCTTAAAAACTGATACAGCAAGTAAAAACATTTTTTGTTATAAGGATAACACCTGTATTAGTATTTACGTAATTTAGTTGCAATTAAGTGTTTTAACAACAAATTTTAAGCAAAAAAATAACATCCATTAATGTAAGCTAAATAGTTACATCTCCATAAATGCCTTTAACACAGCTATAGCGGTGCGCTAAAAATAAATACAATAACCTGAAAACGCAAAGTATGCCGATAATTTCCCTCAAATACTAAAGCACCTTAATTGGAGTTATGTATCTTTGCCACCCTTAAATGAGTGTTTTGCCGCCTATGAATACAAGATTAGTGCTGATGATAGCCGCATGGCTTATGTGTTTACAACTGCAAGCGCAAACCGATACTGTTAAGCAACTTAACCCAAACCCCAAGCGCGAATTCAGGGGGGTTTGGGTAGCTACCGTTACTAATATTGACTGGCCCAGCACTCCCCACATACCCGCCGAGAGGCAAAAGACCGAACTGGCAAATATTTTTGAACAACATGCACAGGCTGGTATAAATGCCATTATGCTACAGGTTAGGCCTTCCGCCGATGCCTTTTATGCCAAAAGCCGCGAACCTTGGTCAAAATGGCTTAACGGCCAGCAGGGCTTAGCCCCTGATCCGTTTTACGACCCTTTAGCGTTTGCTGTTAACGAAGCTCATAAACGCAGCATGGAACTGCACGCCTGGTTTAACCCCTACCGCGCTACTATGGATGGTGGAGCCGTTAGCCCCCAGCATGTAACCAAATTGCACCCCGACTGGTTTGTTACCTATGGTGGCCGCAAATTGTTTAACCCCGGCCTGCCCGATGTACGCGAGTATATTGTACAGGTAGTGCTGGATGTGGTGAAAAATTATGATGTAGACGGCATACACATGGATGATTATTTTTACCCCTACCCTATTGCCGGGCAACGCATAAACGACCAGGCTACATTTCAAAAATACGGCAGCGAAGAATATGAAGATATACGCGACTGGCGCCGCCAAAACGTGGATACGCTGATCCACATGCTAACCGATAGTATTCATAAATACAAGCCCCATGTTAAGTTTGGGATTAGTCCGTTTGGAATTTGGAAAAACGCATCGCAAGACCCGGAAGGCTCGGATACGCACGGCGGGTCATCCTATTACGAACAGTTTGCCGATAGCCGACGCTGGATAATGGAGGGCTGGCTGGATTATATTAACCCGCAAATTTACTGGCCTTTTGGCAACCGCGCTGCAGCCTTTGAAAAACTGGTAGATTGGTGGAGTGATAATACCTACAATCGTCACCTGTATGTAGGCCAGGCAGCTTACCGCATTAACGAGCCACGCAACATCGGTTTTAAAAACCCCGACCAGATACCGGCCCAGATCCGTTACCTGCGCAATAATACACGGGTGCAAGGTAGTGTTTATTTCAGTTCGGTATCTTTAAGGCGTAATTACGGCGGATTGAATGACTCGCTGCATAACAATTACTACAAATCGCCCGCGTTGCCTCCTGTTATGCTCTGGCGCGATTCGGTTGGCCCTAATGCCGTACGGCAACTATCGGTTGGCCGTACAGAGCAGGGCCTGATGCTCAACTGGCTCACCCCCTTGCTGGCTAAAGATAAAGAACTGGTTTACGGCTATGTAGTGTACCGCTTTTACCAGGGTGAACGCATTGACATTAGCGACCCGAAACATATATTGCATATACAATATAACCCTTTAACCAGTAGTGAAGATACCACTGCCGAAAGAGGTAAGTATTATGTGTATGTAGTAACCGCTATTGACCGTTTAAAAAATGAGAGCGATCCCATAGCCGTATCGGCGCCTTACAGATAATCTTTTTAGCTTTGTATTACCGCCGCAATTAATACAATGACGGGCCGGTTACTACGCTGGCTAAGCCGGTAGTTACCATAGCAGCAAACTGTGCGGGGGGGGTTAGCATGCACTAACAGCGCTAAAAATATTTATATTAAAAATCCTCTCTCTTGCTGCGGGATACAGGGAGTGAGACTACTCATAACTTTTTAACCTATTCCGTAAATCCAGCATTTCCTGCTGCATGGCCTGTACACGTTGCAACAAATGGGTAATAGCTTCTATACCCGCTACGTTAATATCCAGTTCGTGGTGCAAACGCACCATCCGCTCTAAACCGGGTAGTTGTGTTTGCGAGATGTATCTGGTTTCGTTTACCACTGTAAGCTCAACCAGCCCGGCTTCTTCAAAAGAGTTGAGCAGTGTATATTCTATTTGATAATAGCTGCAAAAATCAAGTGCAGCGGTTAAATTTTGGTTTTCCATGAGCATCAACTTTTAGCCAGTTTTTCAAATAATGCATTTTGTTCGGGGGTTAAGTTAGTAGGCAGCTGCACATTATAGGTTAAATACAGATCGCCAAACTCGCCTTCATTTTTATATACCGGGAAGCCTTTGCCTTTGAGTTTTACCTGAGTACCGCTTTGCGTTTCGGGTTTCACTTTTACTTTAACCTGGCCGGTTAGGGTGTCGGCCGTAATTTCACCACCTAATATAGCCGTGTATAAATTAAGGGGAACGGTGGCCAGCAAATCGCTGCCACGGCGTTTAAAGCGGAGGTCATCAGCTATTAAAAAGGTAATATAAAGGTCACCTGTCGGTCCGCCGTTTACGCCGGGATTACCATGGCCTGCAATTTTAATGGTTTGGCCGTTTTCTACCCCAGCCGGTATAGTAATACGGATGTTACGCCCATTTACCGTAAGCGTTTGCTTTTGTGTAGTGGCCGCATCAAGCAAGCTCAGTTTTAGTTCGGCATTTAAATCCTGCCCCCGGTACTTAGCTTGCTGTTTGCCACCAGCATTGCCAAACATCGATTGAAAGAAATCAGAAAAGTCGCCATCATCACCGCCTGTGGATTCATAATTGTAACCACCCTGCGCCCCACCGCCCGAGTAGCCGCTATAGTTACGGCTTTGCTGCTGCTGTTGGCGGGCCTGTTGTTCATAAGCTTCGCCATGCTGCCAGTTTTCGCCATATTGATCATACTTTTTCCGCTTATCGGCATCGGTAAGTACTTCATTAGCTTCGTTTAACTCTTGAAATTTTTGATTGGCACCGGTATCGTTCGGGTTTAAATCGGGGTGATACTTGCGGGCAAGTTTGCGGTAAGCCGCCTTAATATCTTTTTCGGTAGCTGTTTTATCAACCCCTAAAACTTTATAATAATCAACAAAAGCCATAATGTATAATCTGCTGATGCAAGTTAAGCAATAACAACAGTTAAAGCGTATGGTTGTAAGAAAGTTGTGTTGGTCCGTTATTATAGAATGCCATTTATTCTAAAGCTGTCAGTCTTATCGAAGAATTAGCAAAGTGGATAAGTCTTCGACAACCTCTGACAATGTAGATTATTTTCTTGTCATTACGAACGATTAATTACACCCCGCTAAATACCGAAAATCCACCGTCAACAGCGATCACAGTACCGGTTACAAATGCGGAGGCATCGCTCAAAAGCCAAACCAGCGCGCCAATGAGTTCTTCGGCTTTGCCAAAACGTTTAAATGGCGTATTGCGCAATACCAGGTTTCCGCGCTCGGTGTACCCACCATCGGGTTGGGTAAGCAGGGTACGGTTTTGCTCGGTTAGGAAAAAGCCGGGAGCAATGGCGTTCATACGCAGCTTATCACCATAACGGTTTGCGGCTTCTACGGCAAACCACTTGGTATAATTATCAATAGCGGCCTTAGCCATACTATAACCTAAAACCTTGGTAACCGCCTGTTGCGATGCCATCGACGATATGTTTACAATACTACCTTTACCACCTTTAGCCATTACTTCACCAAAAATCTGTGTTGGTATCAGCGTGCCCCAAAGGTTGAGATCCATTACCTGGCGCATACCTTCCATGCTCATGGTAAACAGGTCCTGATCGGGCTGAAGGATACCGCCCGGCATATTGCCGCCTGCACCATTTACCAAGCCATCAATGCGGCCGTAAGTGTCCATTACTTTTGTGCGTGCGGCCAGCAAATCGGTTTCGTTCATTACATCGGTAACCAGGGCAATCGCTTGTCCGCCGTGGGCGTTAACCGCATCTGCGCGTTCCTGCGCAATCTTTTGATTACGGCCTAAAATACCCACAATACCACCGGCTTCAGCTATACCTTTAACAAAGGCATCACCCAAAACCCCGGTACCGCCGGTTACTAATATTACTTTATCTTTTAACGAGAAGCTTTCCATTTTATAATTGATTGTACACAAAGCAAGCAAAAATTATGCAGCTTATGTGTACAAAATACAATTAGGTATTTGAAGGCCGTTAAAGTGGCTTACAGATGTTTTAAAGCACAACCAAATATATTATGAAAACTAACTTTAGTGTACCACTAAGATGCTTGAAAGTACTGAATATGTAAGTATATTAACTTTGTTAGTGAATAATTAAACCGCCAGCCAAACCGAATCTAAAAACCAGCTCTTACTATCTATAAAGTAATGTACCGGTTTAAAACCGGCATCGGCAGCCATTTGGTTGGTTTGCTCAACGGTATATTTCTGCGAGATCTCCATGTAGATGTACTCATCCTTTTTAAAGAGGATGGTTTCATCACAAAAATTTACTTGCTGATCTGATAAACTAATGAGGTAACTTTTACAGGCGCCGGTTTCAGGGTCGTATGTTGGATAATGTTCAAACTGGTCGAGGTTAAAATTAGCCTGTAATTCGCGGTTAATGCGAGTAAGCAGATTCAAATTAAACTGACGGGTAAAGCCTTGCGCGTCATTATAAGCCGCTAAAACCGTTCTTGGATCCTTTTTCAGGTCTACCCCAATTAGTACGCTATCTCCAATAGATAAATGTTTGCGCATCTCCTCACAAAAGCCTTCGGCATCGGCCACCGGCATATTACCAATGTTAGATCCCAGGAAGAGCACCACCTTACGCCTTTCCGATAGTTGGGCAGCCTCTTTCAGCATATCAAAATAGTCGCCTGTTAAGCCGGTAAGTTGAAGCCCGGGCAAGGTTTGAGGCAACGTTTCATTCAGATAATTAATTACATGCCCCGATATATCAATGGGCACATAAGTAAATGTAATTTGTTTATCCAGCAAATGGCGGAGCAAGTGCGCCGACTTCATGGCATCGCCAGCACCCAATTCAATCAAATCGAACGGACTGCCATCGGCCATAATGGCCTGGGCTAACGCTTCGGTTTGTTCAGTAAATATTTCCAGTTCGCAATTGGTAGGATAATATTCGGGTGCATTCATAATCTCCTGGAACAGTTCATCGCCGGCGGCATCATAAAAATACTTAGCCTCCAGGTATTTTGGAGAAGCTGTTAAACCGGCCATTACGTCCTCAAAAAATTGTTGGTTGAGGTCTTGCTGGTTGGTTTGCTGATCGGTTACCAGGGTATGTTCAAAGTTTTTCATAGGTATTGGTAGAAGAAAGTTATCTGGCTAAACGGATGCCCGTAAAATGCCAGCGCAGGTTAGGATGAAAAAAGTTACGGTAGGTAGTACGGCTATGCCCCGGGGACGTAGCCTCTGATGCACCGCGAAGCACCTTTTGATTGACCATAAATTTGCCGTTATACTCGCCAATGGCGCCTGGTGCTTTGTTAAACCCTGCATAAGGCAGGTAGGCACTCTCGGTCCACTCCCAGCTTTTGCCCCAGTTAAATTGGGTGGCGGCTGCTTCCCACTCAAATTCGGTAGGCAGGCGCATGCCTTTCCAGGAGGCGTAAGCATAGGCCTCGTAATAACTTACATGCCCAACGCTATCGTGCAGGTGCAATGGTTCCAATCCGCGAAACGTATATACAAACCATTGGCCATCTATATTGTGCCAGTATAAAGGCGCTGTAACTTCATTCTTTTTAACCCAGTCCCAGGCTTCGGCATGCCAATGACGAAAATCCTGGTAACCGCCGCTGTTCATAAATTCGAGGTACTCCGCATTAGTAACCAAACTACTGCTAATTTCATAAGCGTTAAGATATACTTTATGCCGGTTCAGTTCATTATCAAAACAGAAATCTTTGCCCTGGTGGCCTATTTCATAGATACCTTCGGCCATGCTTACAAAACCGGGGGCACCCTCAATTTTGGGTGATGAATAAGCGGGATTGTAAGCCGGGAAAAGTGGGTTATGCCCTAAAATGTATTTAATATCGTAATACAATAGTTCCTGATGCTGTTCCTCGTGGTTTAAACCCAGTATAAATAGCTCCGTAATTTCTGCCGATGGCTCGTGGCGCAAAAATTCAAAAATGGCATTATCAACATACTCGCGGTAACGGTACACATCCAGCACGGTTGGGCGACTTAAATTACCCCGATCGGTACGGATCACCCTTGCGCCTACGGTTTCGTAATAACTGTTAAAAACATAATTATAATTAGGGTCGTATTCCTGGTAGCCCATTACATAGGGCTTCAAAATAAAGGTTTCAAAAAACCAGGTGGTATGGCCAATATGCCACTTAGGCGGACTTACGTCGCCCATGGGCTGTACCACATAATCTTCGGTTTGCAGGTGGCTGCAAATATCTTCGGTGCGCCGGCGCACCAATTTGTAAGAGGCGGCTAAAGTCATGGTATTAATTACTATCCAAAAAGCGTTTTAGGTCCGAAATTGTTTTGATGCCTAAGTCATCCGCTTGTTGTTTTCGCATCATTAAAGCATACGCATTATTAAAGCCAATTGGTTTTAACCATTGTATGTTAAATTTATTTTTAAACTCCTGCTGCACGTACTGGTAGGTCTTTTCCTTATCTAACCCCACTTCCTGTACTTTTTGGGGTGTTGGCTGCAGTAAAACCAGCAAACCAGTACCTGTATATTCGGGGTAAAAATCTATTTGGTTGTTGGTAAGCGCATCAAAGCAAATTTTGGTGCCGCCTAAACCAGTTTTGGTGGAAGTGCCGTAATTGGTATTACCTTCAATGAGCATACTGTACATGCTGGCTAAAATATATTGCTCTCCAAAAACTTTAGAACCTATGCGCACAATGCCATCTTTCCCGTTACGACTGGGTTTATACAGGCCTTGCGCCACTAAAAAATCCTTGGCTACGCGTTCGGGCGTTTGGTGCAGGTAATCGGTGCGGTAATTCAGGTCGGTCATTACCGAATCGTTAATATGGCCCGAAAGCAGGTTCAACGTTTTTTCGAGTACGGGAAACTTTTTAAGCGATTCCTGCCTTACAATAGGTGCTGCATAATAGGGCGGGAAGATCTTTTTATCATCATCCAATACCATCAAATTATATGCTTTGAGCCGACCATCGGTTGAGTAGCCGCTGATGACATCCAATTGCTTTTCAAATGCGGCATTGTACATTACGGCATCATTGATTACAATGGTATGGATTTTTAAACCATACTTTTGCTGCAAGCCTAAGTTACCGTCTTGCCTGCCCATAAACTCGGGCGTAAAACCTGCTGTAAGTTTGCTGCCATAAGCCGCATCGGGAATGAGATAGAAAGAAGCTAAAACCAGTATGATTATTGGCAAAGCATATAAGCCGATCTTCAATTTTTTAAAGCTGATATTTTGCACAATTGATAGTAAAAAATCGAACAGTATAGCCAGCAAGGCCGCAGGTATGGCTCCGGCCAAAATCATGTTGGTATTATTGAGCGATATACCCCCAAAGATAAATTCGCCCAAACCACCGGCAGCAATGTAAGATGCCAGCGTAGCCACACCTACGTTAATAACCGTAGCGGTGCGGATACCCGCCAAAATAACCGGCATAGCCAAAGGCAATTCCACCTTAAAAAGCACCTGCTTTAAACTCATACCCATAGCCAAGGCGGCTTCTTTAACCGACGCATCAACCCCTGTAATACCCGTAAAAGTATTGCGGATTATGGGTAGCAAGGCATATAAGAACAAAGCCACGATAGCAGGTTTGGCACCAATACCCAACAGCGGGATCATGAAACCCAACAGCGCAATACTCGGTATAGTTTGCAATACACCCGCTATGCTCAGCACCGCACCCGAAAACTGCTTTTTACGGGCAATAAATACACCCAGCGGTAAACCAATAACCACTGCAATTAACAGCGAAATAAAGGTAAGCCCGATATGTTCCAGCGTTTGAGTTAGCAGTTTATCAGATTGCTCGTGCATAAACTGCCACAAGGTTTGTTGCTGCTCGCTCATGCTGGTAGTGTAGTTTGATATTGATGATAAGCAGTCATTAACTGCTCAAACGTAACTGTTTTGGGCTCATTAGCCGGGGATGGAATAATTAACACTTGTTGATTATTGGCTTTCAACAGTTCCATAGCCGTCCAGATATTATCTGTAGAGCGAATGTTTACCTCAGCTCCCGATATATCTGTTGCGGGCGGCAGCAGTTCCCAAATGTCTTGCAAGGTAACTGTCTTCAGTTCCAGTTGCAGGCGCTGGGCTTGTAGAAAGTCTTTAACAAAATTATTGACTGGTTTAAATAGCAGCTCAGCCGGGGTACCAGTTTGTACCATTCGGCCTTTATCCATAATGCAAATGCGGTTGCCCAGTTCAAAGGCTTCCTGCACATCGTGCGTTACCATCACAATGGTTTTGCGTTGCAGCTCGTCCAGCTCTTTAAACTCATCCTGTATTTTGGCACGGGTAATATTGTCGAGCGCACCAAAGGGTTCGTCCATCAGCAGTATAGGAGCATCGGCCATGAGGGCACGCGCCAGGCCAATGCGTTGCTGCTGACCACCGCTTAACTGATTTGGATATTTGTTAAGGAAATCTGCGGATAAATGCAGTTTTTCAAGCAATTCATGCGTACGACTGGCTATGCGTTTATCGTCCCACTTTAACAGTTTGGGTACAATGGCAATATTTTCACCCACGGTGTAATGCGGAAACAAGCCGGTGTTTTGCAGCACATAACCAATAGTACGGCGTAATATTTCGGCAGGTTGGCGGGTAACATCCTCGCCGTTAATGAAAATATTACCGCTGGTAGGCTCTATCAGCCGGTTAATCATTTTCAAGGTAGTAGTTTTACCACAGCCACTGGTACCCAGCAAGATCAGGTTCTCTCCTTCGGCCACCTCAAAAGAAATATCATCAACAGCCTTGGTTTGGCCATATTGCTTACTGAGATTTTGAACCGTGATCATGAAGCCCCTCCTAAATCCTTCCCGGGAGGGAGGACTTTTGTACTGTTTCTTTCAAATATAATTATAATAATCATTCTTCTTAGGCAAGGAAGCTTTTGATGCCCCCTCCCTCCCGGGGAGGGCTGGGGAGGGGCTTACTCGTCCAGCTTCATAAATAAATTATTTAACGATTCGGAATACGTAGGGTGCGCGAACACGCAATAGCGTATCTGTTCGTAAGTAATGCCACCCATCATGGCCATTTGCAGTACCGACATAATTTCACCACCTTCTTCGGCCATTATAGCTGCGCCCAAAATCTGTTTGGTATCGGCATCCACAATAGCTTTCATCATACCTCGTGTTTCACCTACTTCAACGGCACGGGCTACACTATCCATTTTCAACACGGCTACTTTGTAGTTCAACCCCTTTTCTTTAGCCTCGGCTTCGGTGATGCCTATGCGGCCCAATTGCGGGTCGGTAAACATACAATAAGGTACTGGTCGACCGTCTGTAGTCAGGTTTTCACCCTTTAATAAATTACCCCAAACCACTACAAAATCATTGTAGGCAATGTGAGTAAAAGCTGGTCCGCCTTTAATATCGCCTAAGGCATAAATTCCGGGCACATTGGTTTGCAGTTTATTATCGACCTTAATATGACCTTTGTCATTTACCTCTACACCCGCAGCTCCTAAATTCAAGGCTTTGCTTTGCGGTTCGCGGCCAGTGGCTATCAGCACATGGGTACATTCCAAAGTTTCTGTACGGCCATTTAAATCAGCTGTTACCAGTATTTTTCCACTACCGTCTTTCTCAAATTTGGTAGCATGAGCGTTGCAATGTATGGCAATGCTTTCTTCTTCCAGTATATTGGTTAGTTCATACGCTATATCTCCGTCCTCATGGCTCATAATGCGCTCGCCACGCTCTAAAAGCGTAATCTGGCTACCAAAGCGCCTGAACATCTGGCTAAACTCCAACCCTATATAATTTCCGCCTATTACCAAAATATGTTCAGGTACTGTTTCCAGTTCTAAAATACTGGTAGAAGTGAGATAGTGGATATCCTTCAACCCTTCAATGTTGGGGATAATGGTTTGCGTACCTGCGTTAATAAAGATCTGATCGGCTTGTAACTCTTCGGTACCGCCATTATTCAGTTTAACCCGGATTGTAAGAGTACCGGTAAATGAAGCTTCGCCAAATAGCAGGTCGATATTTTCATCTTCTTCCAAACTTTTTTGATTGCCACTGCGCGAATGCATTACAATATCGTCTTTCCGCTTTTTAATTTGCGGCATATCAATGCTATAGCCATCAATTTTTACGCCCAGGTTATTGCAACGCCCTGCTAAATAAGCCGCCCTTGCCGAAGCCACCATAGTTTTAGTAGGTGTACAGCCATCGTTTACGCAGGTACCGCCTACCCAACGCTTTTCTATAATAGCTGTTTTTTTTCCGGCTTTGGCCATTTTACGCGCCAACGGACTACCCGCCTGACCAGAGCCTATGATAATAACATCGTACAGCTTCATTACTCGGTTACCTTTACACCTTTCCAAAAGGCAACGTAATCTTTAATTTCGGCGGCTGCAGGTTTGGGATCGGGGTAATACCAGGCGGCATCCTGGTTTTCTTTACCATTCACTACCAGGCTGTAATAAGAGGCTACCCCCTTCCATGCACAGGTGGTATGTATATCTGTAGGTTTTAAGTACTCAGTTTTAACACTTTCTTTAGGGAAATAATGATTGTTTTCTATTACAATAGTCTGATCGCTTTCGGCAATTACCTGGTTATTCCATAAGGCTTTCATGGTAGATTTTGACATTGATTTTTGCAACATACTCAAGTGCTGGCAATGCTTTATGTAAAATAACAATTATTTGTTTTTGTTTTTGAAGTTTGTTAGTTAAATATCAATATGCAACAAAGTTGTTTTTTTACTTCAATAATTTTTTAGTTTCTCAGATAAACCCCTATCTTTGCATTCCCAAAATAAGGGAGCGTTCATACAATTAATATTAATGTATTTATAATTTAAAGCCTTATACGCCTTAATTTGTAAATAATAACTGCCGATTAATACTCGGCCCGTTCGTCTAGGGGTTAGGACGCCAGATTTTCATTCTGGAAACAGGGGTTCGATTCCCCTACGGGCTACTTTATTGGTTATTACGTTGTTGCACGTTCTTTAATGCACTTAATAACTAAGCCGCATAAGGCCCGTTCGTCTAGGGGTTAGGACGCCAGATTTTCATTCTGGAAACAGGGGTTCGATTCCCCTACGGGCTACAAAGCCGCTTTACGAAAGTAGAGCGGCTTTATGCTTTTAGTGGTCATTGATCTTGCTTAGGGTTATCTTAAACGCAGCTTTCGGCTCAATTTCCTTCGGCTCATCTTTTTTGTATTCCGGCTTGTTGAAGTAAATCATTTAGCTTTTGGATGTTATGTTGCTTTTTGCATAAACACTTTATTTTTTATATGTTTAAGAGCAGGCAAGACGCTGGCGATTTTTTACCATCCTCCGGCCTTAGATATAATGAGGCTAAAATTATCGGGCTCGAAAACGCTATAACTAAATAACAAGGCAAAAACATGAAGTATTTCTTTTTATTTATTTTTCTCGTTTCCTTTAACGCCAGTGCGCAACAAGTTGACATCATACTGATAGGGGTTTCCCACAACTATAGCAAATATCCTGCACAGGAATATTCCGGCATATATCATAAGATCAGAAAATTTAAACCCGATGTTTTTTTTGGTGAATTTTTGAGTAAGGAAGACGAACGGTTGGTGATGGATTATTGGTGTAAACAAGACAATACCAAGCGGCTAAATATGCTAAGGAGCAATAGAAATATATTAGATGAATTGCTGCCAAAAACAATTGACAGTTTAAAAAAGCTATCTCTTTTAAAACCCAAAAATTATCAGGTAAAAACTGATTTAGCTCATGCTTACTATCTTAATCAAGACGTTGCAAACGGACACTATCAATTTTGGCAAGTATTTAATCACCTTCAACAAACCCCTGATGCGGAACTTGAGCGTTACGTCAATAAATTACTTAGTCCTCAATTGGATACCACAGGGCGAAGTATAAAGAGACTGAAAACCTCCGAATATGCCACGATAGTATTTCCGATGATGCAGGAAATGGGAATGCATGAATTGCTTTCTATGGATTGCCAAGATTATGATTTAAATTGGGGAGCATCATGGGCAGCATTCGATGCGAAATTTAACTTAATAAAAAAAGACACCACTTCTACCTTCGGAAAAAAATTAAAATTGGAATTGGTTAAAATAAATATCGGCTTTGAAAAATATGCAAGTATCGAAAAATCTTCAAAAAAAGTAACAGAATGGTTAAATACAGATGAGGCCTCTGCCATTTCTGCTTCAGGAGATTTCTATTTGCAAGAGATGTATGACATGAAAAAGTTCCCTAAAGAAGAAATGCTATCAAAAATACATTGGTGGATGATGAGAAATAAAGTAATGTGTGACAATGTTGTAAATAGAGCGAGAATGGCAGGATTTAAAAAAGTAATTGTTGTTGTTGGGGCAAATCACAGAAAATACATGCAAAACATTTTTAAAACTATGCCAAACGTAAAAGTAAAAAACATTAACGAAGTTGAATAGAATACCATCTCAAATGCTGCCAAGCAAGCCATATCTATTAACACCTCCTTAACACTCCAACCGTATTTTTGCCTTCATGATGAACAGACGGTCGGTAATCAAAAATTTAGGCGGGGCTATGTTGCTCCCTGCCATTACAAACGAAAATCTGCTGATCGATAAAGTCGCGGTATTGCGGGTTGTGCATATAACTGATGTTCATTTGAAAGACGAATTTGGCGCACCCGCTAAATTCGCGCGTTGTTTACACCATTTGCAGAATCAGCTTCCAAAAGTTGACCTTGTACTGAATGGCGGGGATATTGTTTTCGACATGAACAAAGAAGAGCTTGGCACCATAAATAAACAATGGAAATTGGTGCATGAGGTAATGAAAAATGAATGCAGTTTACCTGTACGTTATTGTTTGGGCAATCATGATGTTTGGTGGCAGGAAGACAAAAAGGACATGGCGTTATATGGAAAGCGATATGCTTTGGAACAATTGAAGTTGAAGAAGGCTTATTACAGCTTTACCCAAAAGGGATGGAAATTTATTATACTGGATAGTGTGCACCTGGATATTGATGGCAGTTGGTATATTGGTAAACTGGGTAATGAACAGTTTGACTGGCTGGAAAATGAGTTGAAACACATCAACCAAAACATACCGGTGCTGGTTATGTCGCATATACCTATACTTACTGCTACAAACCTCATTGAGGATAATATTATAAACAAATGGGTGATGTTAGGCGGAGACATGCATACAGATACGGCAAAGATCATTTCCCTGTTTTACAGGCACCCCAATGTGAAGCTATGCCTGAGCGGTCATATTCACCTGCGCGAAAAACTTATTTACAACAATGTTACCTACATTTGTGATGGCGCTGTGAGTGGTGCATGGTGGAACGGAAACCGCCGCGAAACAGCACCGGGCTATGGCCTTATTGACCTGTATGCAGACGGTACCTTTATCGAACATTATATAAATTATTAAGCTACTCGTTCCTGATTAAAGATATAACGCTATTCGTCATTATATTTGGCAATAAATTCCGACTCTGCTAAATCCTAATTTGATAGCGGCTACAAACCAATTATGACGAAATTAATTAATTACCGCCCGGCTATTGCTGTGTTACTGTTAACTTTTTCCTTACAGCTGTGCATAACTACCATTGCCAGAGCCCAAACGCCTAATATAAAAAATGACCGATTTTGGAATACAAAAGACGGGCGACCTATTTACAGCCAGGGAGGCGGCATATTTCAGTTTAATGATCCTCTAACCAATGAGAAAAAATATTATTGGTACGGTGTGCATTACGCCGAGGCCGATACTTACCGCAATAACCCATCTGTTACCCTTCCTACTTCTACATTTGAGTCGGTAACATGCTATACTTCTACTGATTTGGTCAACTGGGCCTTTACCGGAGACGTATTGACTAAAGATAGTGTAAATAAGAACGGCAAAACATGGGTAGGCCGCCTGGGGGTTGCTTATGTTAAGGAGATGAATAAATATGCCATGTTTGTGCAGCATGGCAGCCAGGTACTCATTACACTGGCCGATTCACCTGCCGGGCCATTTAAGTGGCATCAAAAAATAAGCATGGAGCAGATGATTGGTACTACCAATACGGGCGATCAAACTGTGTTTACCGATGAAGATACCGGTAAATCATACCTTATTTATTCGTATGGAAAAGGCCGCAATAAAATCTACGTATCCGAAATTGGAGTGAAAGATGGCAAGGTGAACCTACTTGACTGCACCCAGGTATTTAAGGGTGAAAGCCGCGAAGGGAATTGCATGTTCAAGTATAAAGGCAGGTATTATATGTTCGCCTCCAACATTTACGGCTGGGATGCTTCTTTTGCGTATTACCTGGTGGCCGATAATATTAGGGGTCCTTACCTGCCCGAAAATAACATGCTGGTGATGAAAGGCGCCGATACCGATTTCGCGCATGTGTCACAAACAGGCTTTTTTTACGTGGTAAAAGGCAGTCAGCAGGAAACTGTAATTTATTGCGGCGACCGATGGGCTAACTTTGCTGGTAACGGGTTAGGCTATAATCAGTGGTGCCCTATTTCGTTCGATGGTAAAATGCCTTACTTTAACTCGCTCGAATCATGGAACCTGGATGTTAAAACCGGCAAATGGGCCGTTGCCAGTGATAACAATTTTGTAATGAACGGCAGCTTCGAAGCCGACCGCAGGCATATTCCAAGCCAGGTTAAACCAGTACAAACCCAACTAACCGGTTGGGCAACAATAGTAACTGAGGGAAATGCTATCAGTCTCGACAGCACTACATCACCGGTATTAAATTACTTTAACACTCAAAACGACCGCAAAACCGTTATTGGCGAAAAAAGCCTGAACATTAGCGACAAGGTTAAATTTAGCAGGAAGGTATATCAGGTGATCTCCTCTTCGCCCTATGTTAAACTGGAAGATGGCATATATACCCTATCAGCCAAAGTAAAAAACAGTAAAGGATTTGCAAAACTGACCATGTATGCCGAAAGCAATGGCAAGAAACATAAATACGATATAACGGCCGAAAACTTATCGTGGCATACTATTCAAATTAACAACGTCCCTGTTAAAGCAGGTAAGGTGGAAGTAGGCTTTTTAGCACAAGGCACGGCAAACGCTTTTTGCCTGGTTGATGATGTGTCGCTGGTGAAAATGAAGTAATTAAAATGGTCTAACACACTGGAATTAAATTTCTAATCATCAAAACCTTCCTTTTATTAGTTGTACCATACGATGAATATTTTTTGCAACAGATAAATGTAGAACGTTCCATTGCTATGGAGTAATTTGCTAAAATTGCCATCATCTTACAACTATGAAAATAGCTACCTATAATGTAAACGGCGTAAACGGACGCTTACCCGTACTACTGCGCTGGCTGGAAGAAACCCAGCCCGATGTGGTTTGCCTGCAGGAGTTGAAAGCACCGCAGGAAAAGTTTCCGGAACAGGCCATACGCGATGCCGGGTACAATGCCATTTGGCATGGACAAAAAAGCTGGAACGGAGTAGCCATTTTAGCCCGCGATACTGAGATTAAGGAACTACGCCGCGGACTACCCGGCGATGAGGAAGATACGCAAAGCCGCTATATAGAAGCCTTGATTAACGGTGTTGTAATTGGCTGCCTTTACCTGCCCAACGGCAACCCAGCTCCTGGTCCTAAACTGGAGTATAAACTGCAATGGTTTGAAAGGCTGACAACGCATGCCGCACAACTGCTTACTTATGATGTACCGGTAATTTTAACAGGCGATTTTAATGTAATGCCTACCGAACTGGATGTTTACAAGCCTGAGCGTTGGGTGGATGACGCGCTGTTTCGCCCGGAGGTTAGAGCCGCTTTTAAAAACTTAGTTGACCAGGGGTGGACGGATGCCATAAGAACATTATATCCTACGGAAACCATTTACACGTTTTGGGATTATTTTCGCAATGCGTATGGCCGTAATGCCGGTTTGCGTATTGACCATTTCTTGCTGAGCCCGCAGGTGAGTGGCCGCCTTAAAAGCGCCGGGGTTGACCGCGACGTGCGGGGCTGGGAAAAAACCAGTGATCATGGTCCGGTTTGGATTGAACTGGCCGGCGAATAGCCTATTTAAACTTTTTAGGGTTCTTTAAAATATAACTGTCCATTTTGGGCAGCTGGTCCCAGCGTTTAAACTGGTACACCTCATTTGTGGCTTGTTCTTTACCAGTTTCGTGGTCTATGATCTTAGTAATTACAAAGGTGCTGTCATTTAACACGCGCCCCCTCTCTTCGGCCAGTTGGTAAGCGTCCATAGAAACGTAATAATACTGAATCACGATCTCGTTGTTTTGTATCCTGAATATCCCTTGGTCTAATATCTCGGCTTTTTTATTGTAGAAATAAACCTTTTCATTGCCCATAGCAGTGAAATAGCATTCAAAATGTTCGCAAGCGTTTTGAAGTGTGTTGAGCTCTTCCAAATTGCATTTCACCCGGTAATTAAATGAACTATTCTCTTGCAGACCCGAAAACGAGCCATAAACATGCGTGCTGCCATCAGCATATAAAACTAATGGTATTACCCTAATTTGTTCCTGCTTTTTAGTGGTGTCCTCACTGTAGCCGCCATATCCATTACGATGATAAGGCGCTTTAATAACCGTAACCGCATGAAAATAATAGCCGTTCAACTTTAATTGGCTCGAGGTTTGCCCAATGTTTTTTACACTCATCAGCTTATCCTCGTTCCTAATGGTCACACAACCAGCCACAATAGCAGCCAGTAACAAAAACAGTAATGTTTTCATAACGGTAAGGTAAGCATAATATCCGTTGATGTATATACTCCAAATAGTTTTAAGCCAAACATAGAACAGGCCTTTAACATTTAATTAAAGGCCTGTTCTATGTGGTGAATATGTTATTATTTATTGAGCGTCGTAGATGATCACTTTTTCAAAATAGATGCGGAAATCCTCTAAAAAAGCCAGGTGTAACGGATGTTCCTGGTAAATGTTATGCGCGTCTAAATCGTCGAAAAACACGATCAAGCTAAACGTGTAAGTAGTATCAACAACCGCGCGCTCAATAGGGGCCGGTGTACCAATGTGAAGGTTCTTTACTACTTCTACACCTTCTAAAGTTTGCAGGCTGGCGCGAAATGCCTCTTTTTGTTCGGCAGTAGTATCGGCTTTAAGCCAAAATAAAACGTGGTGAGCTATCATAATTTATATATTTTTTCAAATATATAAATAGCAGGGCAATGCCTGTAAGGAAAGTATATACAGGTTACCTATACAGTTGCCATAGTGAATAATAATGTATATTTATTTCGCTTAACCAATCCTTCCTATGAACCATCACAAAATTTTACCGCTGTTATTAATAACCACATTACTTTACCTAAGTGCACAGGCACAAAAGCTACCAATTACCAAAAGCAATACGTTGTTTACAGCCGGCCATGCAGGGGCATTTATTGGTGGTTTATACGATGGTTATTATACCTATAGCAAATTAAAACTGCACGGCAATTTTGGCTTGGGTGCCCCCGATAAGCTGGACGGCGAGTTACTCATTTTGGATAACCAGATCTACCAAACGCAAAGCTCCGGCAAAACCTTCAAAGTGAAAGACACCGAACTTACGCCGTTTGCCGTTGTCAATTTCTTTAAAGCCGATACAGTAATTCAAGCAACGGTTGCTATGGGTAAGGAGCAACTATATTCCTACCTGGATAGCGTTTTACCCAGACAAAACGGAATATATGCCATCCATATTAACGGTGAGTTTGGCACACTTAAAACAAGGGCCTTTCCGCCGGTAGCAAATAAGCCTTACCAACCGCTGGCCGACATGATCTCACTTCAGCATTTTTTCGGCTTTAGTACGATTAAAGGCGATTTAGTTGGGTATCGCATACCCGCACACATGGAAGGGCCAAACATCAGCGGCTACCACTTTCACTTTTTATCGGCCGATAAGCAAGGTGGCGGACATTTAATAGATTTGCTTACCGGTAAAATCACCATTGAAATAGATTATCTCGACAGCTTCACCGTAGACCTGCCACAAACCCATGCCTTTTATAACTTTGATTTTAAGAAAGATCGTCGCGACGAAGTTAAGCGTGTAGAAAATGGCAAGAACTGATGAAATTACTAATCTTCATCAGTATAAGGCTGCCCGCCGATAAAGATCATAGTATTAGTAGGCTTTGCCGGCGAACCAGACGCACCTAAAGCAAACGACTTTTTAACAACTTTGCCATCGTTATAAGTTAATGTGATCATATTACCGGTAATTTTATACGTACCATTGGCACTCGTACGCTTGCCTGCTGCAGCATTTGAGGTGGATATACCAGCATTCATTCCTTCGGTGAAGCGAGTGGCATCAACAAAGGCAATTTTGCTTATAGTGAGGGCGCTGGTGCCGTTTCCATAATCGCCTCCGCTGGCACGCTCGTAAACTCGCTTTAACTTAATAGCAGGTGTATAAGCGTAGGCCGGAAACCAATTACCTTCGCCCAATTTATAATCATTCGACTCGCTTTTGTAGTTAGTTAAGTAGAACGTGGCACCCTGCTTTTTCCATGTACCCCAAGCTTTTGGATATTTACTTTTTGCGGTGGCTAAGTTTATGGTTTCGAGCGGATCTTCCCCTATTTCGTAGTATTCCCCGTTCTTAAATAGCACTACCAACTCAAAGGTAATAGCTGCGGGATACCCGCTAATGGCCCTAAAATACCAACCTGCAACAGCAGGAGCGACAACGATGTGGTTTGAAGAACCAGCTTTACCGTACGACAGAGAAACTGATGTTAACAGTATAAATAAAGCGATAAGGTGATTTTTAGCTTTCATCTGCTTTTGCGTGTTAAATAATATATTAGTTTTAGTAACTATTTATTATCAACAAACTCCCTGCAATTTTGTGCGAAAAATATTAAATTTATCCATCAATAAGCTTAAGCCATTCTAAAATAACCTGCTGCAATTGCTGTGCTTTAGCTTTCAGATCATCTATATCACTAATACTTACCATACGGCGGCCATCGGTATAATTGCCTTCCAGTATGGGCGAAACATCCTTTACTTTTATACCGGTTGGAAAAACGAGCAATACCTGGTTTTTACGATTAATGTTCACTACTACAATATCGCGCTTGTATTCTTTAGGATCGAAAGGCTGCATAGCGCCAGTATAGAAAAAGCTGGGCGAGTTCCATTTGATATGCTCACCAATAGCAGGATGATCGGTACTTAATATCACCTGCCTTGTGTTTTCAACTAATTCGGCCAGTGGCTGATCGAACTTCTGTATATGAGCGGTTACACCGGTAGCATCGTTAACATCTTTAGCTTTGGCCATCGTTATATATGATCATTAAAGATATTAATTCCTTTAATCATATAACAATTACATTACCTTAAACCTTACCTAACAAAGTATATTTGCGGTTTTAAATTTTACTATTAACCATGTATAACATTTGCTGCATAGGCCACATTACATTAGATAAAGTTGTAAACAGCAATGGCTCCGTGCACATGGCGGGTGGTACATCGTATTACTTTTCTAAAGCCTTGCGCCACATGAACGTAAGTTATAGCTTGGTTACCTCACTTGCTCAAAGCGAAATGCAGGTAGCTGATGAACTGCGCAATCAAGGCATAACAGTTAAAGCGTTTATCAGCACTCACTCCGTATATTTTGAAAACATCTATAGCGATAACCAGGATCATCGCACCCAGCGGGTGTTACAAAAAGCTGATGCTTTTACTATAGAACAATTAAATGATGTGGAGGCGGAAGTTTTTCACTTAGGTCCATTATTAGCAGACGATATATCGCCCGATGTGGTTAGTTACTTAGCTACCAAAGGCAAGATCTCTTTAGATGTGCAAGGTTACCTGCGGAAGGTACAAGGCTATGAGGTGTGTGCTGTTGACTGGTCAAATAAAAGAGAAACTCTGCGCTACGTACATATTTTAAAAGCCAACGATCACGAATTGGAAGTACTTACGGGCACTAATGATACACATAAAGGCGCTCAAATACTGGCCAGCTGGGGTGTAAAGGAAGTGGTAGTAACCCTGGGCGGTATGGGTTCTGTAATTTATGCCGAAGGCATTTTTTACACCATACCTGCTTACAAGCCATCGGCGGTTGTGGATGCCACCGGTTGTGGAGACACTTACATGGCAGGTTACCTGTATCAGCGCAATAAAGGTGCTGGCATACAACAAGCTGGTGAGTTTGCCGCTGCTATGGCATCTTTAAAGATCCAGGCATTGGGGCCGTTTAATGGTAATGGGCAAACTGTAACGGACTTTTTAGCAATGCAAAACTAACCGTACTTATTTACGATCTTTGTTCCATCCTATTTTGATTTTGCCGTTCTCATCATCTTTAGCAGCTAAGTGCAACACAATGCCTTTAAATCTGCGCTTGTTCAACTCCTCCTTATCGGTTATATCTTCATCTTTTTTGGGGTTTCTTAAAGGAATATCGAACGCAATATTGGTTCCTTTAGTTAAACCGTAAACGCCGGCAATATCAGCATTCAACACACTTGAATTTAGCTGCATAGGATTAATGATGATCTTATCTCCACGCAGGTCAAATCTTGCATCCAGCTTGGGTATCTCGATATTCTTCAGGTCACGGAAAGGGAAGGCGAATTTACCCACCTTAATCAGTGGATCATAATTTAACAATGCACCATTACGCAAGCTGATATTCACCACACCGTTAACAGACCGGGGCACTAAGTTACCCTGATCGGTTATGCCCCCGTTAATATTGGTTTTGGCCGATAGATAGCCCTTCAAATTTTCATGCCTGATGCCCTTTAATCCAAAATCATCGAACGAATAAAAGAACTCACGGATATCTACATTAGTTACCGTTGTGTTTAACGTGAATTTGTTTAATGATTTACCCTGCAACAGCTTACCGCTTAATTGCAGCGAACCACCGGCATGTTTTACGCCGATGTTTTTAATAATTATACCATCAGAAGACGTGAGCAGATCGGCCTGTACATTAGTGGCTAAAAACTTTTTATAATATACTTTGGCTACTTCCATGTGCATTTCGGCATTGCCTTTTTCCAGTACATTGCTCAGCTGATCTACCACGTTACCGCTATTAGCACGGGTTGCATTAGAAGTTTTGGCTTGCTGCCTCGCATTTAAAAAGCCTAAAAATTCGGCCAGCCTCAATTCGGGGCTTTTAATTTGCCAGGTTAGCAAAATCTTTTCGGGAGCGCTGTAATACAAATTTAAAAAATTATTTACCCTACCCTCCATCATCACAATACTACGACCGCTTTGCAAACGGATATTATTCAATACCAAGTCATTACCTACAAAATTGAGCGATATAGAAGTATTGCTTAACGACAGGTTACGGGGTAGGTATTTAAAACTGGCGTTACGGAAATTAATTGTACCGCCAATAACCGGTTTATTCAGCTTATAATCTACAATATCGGCTTTATAACGCAGGTTTACGTTGGCCTTTCCATTACTAAATTTGGCAATATCGCTGCCCAGCATATAGTTTAAATTAACCAGTGGAAAGTTCGATTTAAAGTTACCGGTGGCTATAGGTTTCTCTAAATTAATAATGCTGCCGGTATCAATTACAAAAGGCAAATGGTTATACCGGCCTGTAAACTTAAACAAGCGTATAGCCGAATTGGAATCTACAAAGCCTTTATCCTTTATAAAACTATTGGTAAAAACAGCGTCGAAATTACAGCTGTCAATACTTGCCCCCGGTATAGTTAAAGTATTATTCCTGATCTTCCCTTTAACAATAATAGATGGGTCACCACCGTCCAGGCTACCTGCAATGGTAGCATTTATGCCCATAGGTTTAACTATATTAAACTTGTTTAACGTTTTGGAAATATTAGCTGCCACCAGCGCAGAAGCACGTCGCCAAAGTATCTCATTGGCCACTACGTTTATGGAAAACAGGGTTTCTTTGCCTGAGGTATTAAACAGGGCATTAATAATAAAAGGATCTTCACCAATGGTAAAGTTTTTAGAGACGATACTGATTTTTCCGCTGTCTTGGTTATACCCGGCTATCATTTGTCCGGCCAGCACTTTGTTTTTTATAAAACTACCCTTATCGGTATTAAAAGCCATACTTTTAGCCACTACGTTTAATTGCAGATCGGCATGCCAGCCCGAATCGGGGTAATTCATTTTACTCGCCAGCCTATTAATATTAAACTGAAATAGTTTATTATTCTTTTGGTTGTTAACCGCAAAACTTACGTTGTTCAATACAATTCTTCCAAACTCTGCCGAACTACCACCGCCATTATCGGCTTCTTTTTTAGGTGTTTTGTCTTTCTTTTTAAAAATAGAGGTATTGCTGTAACCCGTACTATCCTTATACAAATCAATTGCGGCATTACTAATTTCAATATTGCTGATGCGTATTACACCACGCAGTAAAGCTGCCGTGTTAATTGATACGTCGAAATCTTTAGCCCGCAACAAGGTATGGCGGTGTTTGGCCCAGTGCTTGTCTTGCATCTGTACGTTTTTTAATGAAACCGATATGCCCGGGAAACCCTTAAAAAAAGCAGTTTCCATGTCACCTATAGTTAGCTTACCATCAAGGTTCTTATTGAGTGTTGAAGTTATTAAGGAAAGTACTTTAGCCTTGTTGGTGTTAATATAAATAAACAACCCTACAGAAAGTAACAGGAACAGCAGCACAACAGCTGCTAAAACTTTTATTATAATTTTTAACCACTTAGGCATTTTTGAAAGTATTTATATTAAAAGGCTTGAAACGGCCTTTTGTTTTTACGTACACTAACGCCTTGTAATTTAACCTGATGAATTTGACAGTTAAGCAAAACTTTGGGTTAACTATCCCCCATTATGATCTTGTGCATTAGCTATTATTATAAAAATCGCCGTAATTAATATCAATACCAAAATTATGGCTAACACAATTTTTATAATACTATAAGGCCGCTTGCCTATTACCTCGCCCGTACAGGCATTAACTGTAAACTGAAAAACCTTATTATTATAACTGTAGGCGCTTACCCAAACCGGCAGCATTACATATTTAATAGCTACGTTATTATACCGGCTATTAAAGCTTTCAATTCTTTGCTCATCCCCGCTTATATCATTTTCAATGGCATTTTTTATAGTGATCTCCATAATACTTTTCGCAGTTTCAAATCCCTTCTCTGGATCAATCTGAAATGTTTCGGCACTAAAACCGCTAATGTAACGCTCATCATAGCTTAACAGCTTGTTAAAATTCCAGGGACCAAGCTCGGTAAGCGTTTGTTGGGGTAAGGATTTACTGGCCGGCACAGTAACATCGTTAAACGAACAATTCACGGTCCCGGAGGCGTAGCTCCACCTGGTATGCCGCACTCTCTTGGTTCTGGTTTCCTGCCTGCCGTTTACAGTTTCGGTGTAAGTTTCAGTTTCGTAATAATAATCTCCACGCTGGCCGGTATAATTGGTTATAGCTTCACAATCGTATGTCCAGTAAGGCATATACACGCCCTTCAAGGCCGCATTTGCTTCCACCTTTTTAATCAGGTTGTTAGGCGCAAACCATAATCCGGCTAACCAATCCTTGAAGCTTTTTACGGCAGCCTTTTCATCTAAGATAAATGGCAATATATAATGTGGTTTAACAATACCCTTGTTATATGACAGTTCGAGCACTAACGGCGCGGTACAAAAAGCGCACTTCTCGGCGGTACTATTTTCCTGCAAGTTAGTTTCCGAACCACACTGGCTGCATTTAACAACTTTTAGCTCGTTATTAACCAAAACCGTATTTACAGAGGCAACAAAAGTGTCATAGTCAATAGATGCTACTATGCCGTTTGTTTCTACCGGTACAATTTCGTTGGCTACATCACAATACTGGCATTTGAGGCTGTTGGTACCCGGAGCAAAATGCAGTATGGCACCACAGCCTTTGCAGGTTAAAGAGTTTTTAATAACTGCTGCTTCGCCGGCAGGTTTCATATCTATAAGTTAAGCCGCTATTAAACTTGTGGTAATGGCGGAGGTGTGTTGTTAAACAAGTCGGCCAGTTCCGGCACTTCGGCAGCAATTACCCAGGTAGCCATTCCCTTCTTCCATACCATGCTGGTAGCGTTTACAGAGCTTTCCGCTATCATTTTGTTTAATACCTGCAAACTGTGCGGCCCTTCCGAGTTTCCGTTAACGGCTACAAAGTACTGCTCGCTTACCGGTAACGGTGGCGGGATGTTGGTGTTAGCTGCATTAGGATCGAAATGATTTTGCTGAAACACATTGCCTACCTGCCCCATCATGGCTGCACCTACGCCCAGGCCCATCCCAGCCGCACCTAAATTTCCGCCGATACTATTCTCGGCCGATTTTTCGATAGCATTAGCCGCCTGGTATTGTGCAAAAGCACCCAGGTTACCCACAATACCCATTCCGCTGCGTTTATCTAAAACTTCTTCAACTTCGGGTGGTAACGAAATATTTTCTACCATTAATGTGGTAAGCTCTAAGCCAAGCCCGGTATAATCAGGCTGTATCTTATTTTTGATGAGTGCAGATACTTCATCGTAGTTAGCAGCCAGGTCGAGTATCGGAATTTTTGACGCGGCAACCTCATCCATACCACGCGAAACAATAGTATTGCGCAGCTGCTCATTAATATCATCTACCGTGTAGCTGGAATTGGTAGAAGATAACTCCAGTAAAAACTGCTTGGCATTATTTATACGAAAGCTAAATGTGCCAAAAGCCCGTAAACGCACCGGGCCAAACTCGGCATCGCGTATCATCACCGGATTTTTAGTTCCCCATTTTTGATTGGTGAATTGGCGGGTACTCACAAAAAACACATCTGCTTTAAACGGACTGTTAAACCCGTACTTCCAGCTTTCCAGCGTGGTCATAATAGGCATATTTTGCGTGGTAAGCTCATACATACCGGGCGTAAACACATCGGCTATTTTTCCTTCGTTCATAAAAATAGCCACCTGCGATTCACGCACGGTTAGCTTGGCACCCATTTTTATGGCATTATCATACCGGGGAAATTTCCATAACAGGGTGTCATGAGTCGAGTCTTGCCATTCAATAATATCAATAAACTCACCCAATAGCTTTTTGAAAAAATCCATATCCGTTGAAGTAAAATAATCAATTCAATTATTCACTAAAAATGGAAATTAAGTATTAAAAAACAAACCGGTTCCATGAAATATATTGTTATAATTATTGCAGTGAAAGATTCATTTGAATGTTGCACCGCTCGTAAGGCGAAGCCACACCGGTAATTTTTTTGAAACCTAATTTATAGTACAAACTAATGGCCGGTATTAGTAGGGTGTTACTTTCCAGGTAAAGCTTTTTTGCACCTACCTGACGGGCTTTTTCTATAATGGCATTGCCCAATAACCAGCCTATCCCTTTACCTTGAGCCTCCGGCAATACCGCCATTTTTGCCAGTTCAAAAGTATCATTATCCATTTTAATGAGCGCACACGCACCTACCGGCACTCCCTGGTACAGCGCTATCGAAATATAATCTCCCCTATTCAATATATATTCCTGCGGATGATCGAGTGATTTATAATCCGAGGCTTCCATTTTAAAGTACCGGGTGATCCATTCTTCATTGAGCTTTTTAAAGTCCTGCTGATAAGCCGGGATAAAATCTACAATTTCAACCTCATTGTTTTCACGTGGCTGCATTTTATTCATAAAAAAAATTTAACAGTCAAATTTACAGGTAATACCAGTAACCTGTACCATCCTGTATGATAGTTGCTCCTTAGGTTTAAATGGTAGTTTAGTACCACCAATTAATAACACGTAATTTCCGTAAGTTAGTTTATAACACTTATACAGGGAATATCATTAAAATCTAACATGATGAAATTAAATTCTTATTTATGTATAGCTGTTGCTATTGGTAGCAGCCTCTTATTCACGCCCTCTTTACAAGCGCAAATTGGAAAGCGGTTCCCTTCGGAACGAAAAATAGTGAAAGACCCGGTTACGGGCACCATGCTTACCTTTTTAACAAGTACACCGGCAGGCGACAGCAAGATCTATCAAACGCATCCGCAATGGACATCAGACGGGCAATGGCTGGTATTTCGCTCTAACCGCGCCAAAGGAGAAGCCATTGCTGTAAACGAGAAGAACGGAGATATGGTGCAAATTACCGAAGGTGGTTATACCGGCATGCTTAACCTTGCCCGTAAAAACATGAAACTGTATTTGATGCGCAACACAGGCCCTGTTACCGAAGGCCCGCGCCGTGGCGGTGCTTTACAGGTGGTGGAGGTTGATTTAACCAAAGTATTGGCTGATAGTAAAGCGGGTAAAATGCAGCCCGCAACAACTTACCAACGCGTTTGCGGAACCATACCTGCTGAAATGGGTGCCGGTGGTGATATGGCTTTAGACGCCAATGAAGACCAGGTTTATTTCCATGTGGGCAGAGTAGAGGCCGGAAAGCATTTAGCACCCGGTGCCAAAATAGATTCGGCTTTTGGTCCGCGTAAAATGGGGGCCGGGCCAAACGGGCTGGCCTCTATGAATGTAAAAACAGGCGATATACGATACATAACCTCGGTACCTTTTCAAATTGGCCACATACAGGTGAATCCCTGGGTACCGGGCGAAATTATTTTTTGCTGGGAAACGGGCGGCAAATCGCCGCAACGTACCTGGACGATTAAAGCAGATGGTACTGGTTTACGCCCACTATACCCTGAGGCCACTTACGAGTGGGTAACTCACGAAGCGGTAATAACCCCCGACGAAGTAGCCATTGCCATTATGGGACACCGCAAAGTACCGGGCACCGAAGCACCAGCCGTAGCGGGCACAGCAGTAGGCGGCGCAAACCCAGGACAAGAAAGTGCATGGGGACCATCGGGTACGCGTGAAAAACCAACCGGTTTAGGTATTGTAAACCTGCGTACCCGCGAAATGACTATTGCAGGGCAAACTCCCAGCGGCAGCGGTTTATGGCATGTAGGCGGCTCTAAAGACGGGCGTTGGGCGGTAGGCGATGATTTTTCGCGAAGCGTTTATTTGATAGATCGGCATACCAGTGAGATGATGATGCTCTCCACCGGGCATAAATCCACCGCAGCAGATCACCCCCACCCTACATTTAGCCCCGATGGCACACGTGTAGAGATCCAATCGGCCATGTTATCGGCCGACAATAAATCGATGAATATTTGTATAATACCGGTGCCTGATGCCTGGCTGAAACGGACTTACAATAAATAATTGCAAAAACCATGGCATAAGATAACCATGTGGCAATAATTTACTGCCGGTATAATCTCACTAAAAACATTACATTCAATAAGCCAAAAAAAATCCCGGCAACAAAAGTGTTACCGGGATTTTACATAATGCCTTATGATGGCCTCGAATAAAAGACGTTACAAAAAAAGACTTAAACGCGTTTTGATTTGATACGTGCAGCTTTACCGGTAAGTTCGCGTAAGTAATATAACTTAGCACGACGCACTTTACCGCGGCTATTTACTTCAATTTTATCAATGTTTGGAGAATTGACGGGGAATATACGCTCAACACCAATACCGTTAGATACTTTACGTACGGTAAATGTTTCGTTGTTACCTGTGCTGTTACGCTGAATAACTACACCCTGGTATAGCTGAACGCGTTCTTTGCTACCTTCTCTAATTTTATAGTGTACAGTAACAGTATCGCCTGATTTGAACACAGGTAGCTGCCTTTTTTCTGCTGACTGCTCTTCAACAAATTTTACTAAATCCATGATTTTAAGCTCTTAAAGCGATTTTTAGCCCGTAAAAATCGGATTGCAATAATAGGGAAAATTTTAAACAAATAAAAACCATTTTGAAAAAAGATTTTAAATGATCTGAGGATGTGCAAATATGCTGATGTGCAGATTAAGCACCACTTATTGGCTCCTTACCAATCCATTTAATCATCTGCACATCTGCATATCCTCGCATTTGCACATCTACCCTACTCCTCTAACAGATCGGGCCGGCGCTGGCGGGTACGTTCTACGGCTTGTTCAAAACGCCATTTTTCAATTTCAGGCGTGTTGCCACTCAATAATATATCGGGCACGCGGTGGCCCTTCCAGTCGGCCGGGCGGGTATATAGCGGTGCATCCAGTAACCCATCCTGAAAAGAATCGGATAGTGCCGAAGTTTCGTCAGACAGTACACCTGGTATCAGCCTCACTACGGCGTCTACCAGCACCGCAGCGGCCAGTTCACCACCCGAAAGTACATAGTCGCCTATGGAGATCTCACGCGTTACGTAAAGATCGCGGATGCGTTGATCAATCCCTTTGTAATGCCCGCATAAAACCATCACATTTTGCAGGCTTGACATTTGATTGGCGATCTGCTGGTTCAACGTTTCTCCATCAGGACTCATAAAGATTACCTCATTATATGTACGCTCGCTTTTCAGCTTCTCTATACAAACTGCAAATGGCTCAATAGTCATTACCATACCGCTGCCGCCACCATACGGATAATCATCCACGCTTTTTTGCTTATGGGTAGAGTATTCGCGCAGGTTATGTACATATATTTCGGCTATACCTTTTTTTTGAGCCCGCTGCAAAATAGAATGAGCAAAAGGGCTATCGAGCAAGCCTGGCAGTACGGTGATTATATCGAAACGCATAATTATTATAATTAGAATACAGAGTATAGAATCAAGAATACAGACAATACTTTGCATATTATAAGAATATAGAATAAAGTTACCGAATAGAGAATTTTCTATCTTGACTCTTGATTCTGTACTCTTTCCTTTATCCTTCCAGATACACATCCAGCAAACCATCCGGCAAGGCCAGGTATATCTCGCCGCCTTCTACATCAATGCCTTTAATAAATTCAGCATTCAAAGGAAACAGCACTTCCCGGTTTTTATAATGCACGGATGCTATAATTTGCTGCGGATATTCTATCACTTCGGTGATTTCGCCCAGTTCTCCATGGTTTTCGTCAATAGCTATAAAACCTTGCAGATCCATTAATGTAAATTCATTTTCGTCTTTCACCGGCTTCAACTTATTGGGCAGATACAAATCTTTTTTAACCAGCAGTGAAGCCTTATCAATATGATCTACTTCCTCTAAAACCAGGTAAGCGGTGTTAGTCATAGGGTATTTAATAGTGCTCACAAAGTACGGAACCAGCTTACCGGCCACCTCAAAAAATACCGCAGTAAATTCAATGTTTTCCAGCCCGTCAAAATCAACGTAAACCTGCAGCTCACCTTTTAAGCCGCGGGTTTTGGTAACGGTACCTACCCTAAAATAATCTTCTGTTTTCATTTAAGTAATGTCTGTAAACAACAATAGCGAAGCACCGATAAGGTGGCTTCGCTATTGCATGTAAAGTATTTTTAAATTACTCAGCTGTTTCGGTAGATTCAGTTGCTTCAGTACCTTCTTCGGTTGCAGGAGTTTCTTCTTCAACGGCTACAGGAGCATTTTTAGCAGCAATAGCTGCGGCTCTGTCTTCTTTCTTCTTAGCTTCGGCAAGTAAAGCAGCTTTACGGATCTCTTGTTTACTGCTGGTTAAAGTTTCTTTTTTACCAGAAATTTTTCCATCTTTTTGCTCTGTCCACGCAGTGAATTTTTCATCAGCTTGTTCTTGAGTTAAAGCGCCTTTTTTAACACCACCTTGTAAGTGTTTTTTGTATAACACACCTTTGTATGACAGGATAGCACGGCAAGTGTCAGTTGGCTGAGCACCGTTATCAACCCATTCAAAAGTTTTGTCAAAATTAATATCGATAGTAGCCGGATTAGTGTTTGGGTTATATGAACCTAAACGCTCAATAAAACGCCCGTCACGTGGTGCGCGGGCATCTGCCACTACGATGTAGTAAAAAGGTTTTCCTTTTTTACCGTGTCTTTGCAATCTGATTTTAGTTGCCATTTTTTCTTCTTGTTATGTATTCAACATGTCCCCCGGAGTCCTTTCTGCGGGGATGCAAAGATAGAAATTATTTGTAAAATAAAAAACACAGGCAGTAATAATATTCTGATGCAACATATATGAGGCATTTATTTGCTGGCTTTAGCAAGTATAACTAATAATAACACAAAGGTAGGCGCTAATATGGCTGCTGTATAACCTACACCGCCCTCTAAGAAATAGTACCCTGTAGTACGCCTTTTTAGGTTTTATTATATGCAGATCCTCTAAAAGCGCCAACATAAATTGAATCAGATAAAAGTAAACTATCTCTTACCAGGTATTTATTGGGCTTAAATAAATCGGAGTAATATTGGTCTTATCTTTTTTGAATTAATTAAACGCAGCTTTTGTTAAACTTAATTTTTTGACATCATAGAGAGCAATTTTAACAATCGAATCGTTTCTCATTTGAGCTTTTGTTTCAACCATTACTAAATCAATACTATTAAACTGACTATCAAGCCTTTAAGCATTATGCAATGTAACTATTATTTTAAACAGAATATACAATTTAGCGGTAAAACAAAAGGAAAAGGCCAGAAGTTATTAAGTTTCCCGGCCTTTTGTAAATTGAAAATATCTCTTCTATTATAAAGACAATATATCTACAATTCTTAACAAGTTCGCATCAACCTCGGCGTTATGTTTTATCGCACTCTCGAACGGGGTATAGGCAATTTGCTGATTTATGATACCTATCATTTCGTGGCTATGACCATGCATTAAAGCTTCAACTGCTGCCACACCTACACGGCTGGCCAGTACCCTATCCATACAAGTGGGATGACCTCCACGCTGCATGTGCCCTAATACCGATACGCGGGTATCATAATTAGGGTATTTTTCTTTGATTAAGCGACCAATTTCAAATGCACCACCCGCTTCTTCACCTTCCGCTACAATTAATATCTTAGATGATTTATCCCTGCGGCCTTGCTCTAAACGGTGGTAAAGGGCTTCAATATTAGTTTTTGTTTCGGGGATCAATATAGCTTCGGCGCCCGATGCAATGCCGGTACGCAGGGCAATTAAACCCGAATCGCGACCCATTACCTCTACAATAAATAAGCGATCATGCGATTCGGCCGTATCACGGATTTTATCCACCGCTTCCACAACCGTATTAATGGCAGTATCGTAACCAATGGTAAAATCGGTACCCTGCAAATCATTATCAATAGTGCCCGGCAAACCTACAATAGGAATACCGAACTCGTTACTGAAAACTTTGGCACCTGTAAAAGTACCATCGCCGCCAATACCCACAAGCGCATCAACCCCGTACCTTTTTAATTGTTTAAACGCCTTCTGTCGACCTTCGGGAGTCCTGAACTCATCGCTACGGGCCGTTTTAAGAATGGTACCGCCACGCTGTACAATATTGGCTACCGATTTGCGGTCCATAGGGAACAAATCGCCGGTGATCATACCTTCGTAGCCCCGACGTATGCCCGTAACTTCGAGGTTATAATATAATGCCGTTCGTACTACGGCACGTATAGCGGAGTTCATGCCCGGTGAATCGCCACCTGATGTATAAACACCTATGTTTTTAATTTCTGCCATTGTTTTTCTCATAGGCGGCTTTGCCGCTGTCTAAAAACTCAATATAATTTTGTACGCTGTAATTAGCGCCCTGGGGTGGTACTAACACCTCTCCCTTAGCGTTTACAATAACGTAATATGGCTGCGAATTTACATTAAATTTTGAAGCTTCAAAGTCGCTCCATTTATTACCTATTGTTTTAATTTTTTTACCGCTGAATTTAGAAACAACTTGCTCGCCGGCAGGCAATTCTGTTTTTTCATCAACGTACAATTCCAATAAAATAAAATCGTTAGCTAAACGCTTGTGTACTTCTTTATCGCTCCATACATCGGCCTCCATTTTGCGGCAATTGGCACAGTTCCATCCGGTAAAATCAATTAATATAGGTTTATTAAGCTCTTTTGATACCTGTAGCGCCTGGTCAAAATCGTACCATTCGTTAAAACCCGCATGCTTACCATTTACAAATAGTTTCTCGTTCTTTTTTTGAACGATAGATCCCTTTTGCTCGGGGGCAGCATCGGCAACCTCGGTTAAATTGGTCAGGTTAAAATCCTGTGTGGCGGTTGGCGGTAAAAACCCGCTGATGGATTTAAGTGGCGCACCCCATAAACCGGGTACCATGTACACTACAAAGGCAAAAACTATCACTGCAAAAAACGTGCGCGGAACTGATAGATAAGGCAAATCGCTATCATGCGAAAACTTGATCTTACCGATGAGGTATAAAAATAAAAATATACCTAAAGCTATCCATAAAGACAAGAATACTTCACGGTCAAACCAGTTCCAATGGTAAGCCAAATCAACATTCGACAAAAATTTAAGCGCAAAACCCAGTTCCAAAAAGCCCAATACTACTTTTACGCTGTTCAACCAACCACCCGATTTAGGCAGCGATTTTAGTAACGACGGGAACAAAGCAAATATAGTAAACGGGATAGCCAGCGCTAACGAAAATCCGAACATACCCAAAGCAGGTGCCAGTCTTTCACCCTTTGATGCAGCTTCTACCAGTAAAGTACCAATAATTGGGCCGGTGCATGAAAATGACACCACTACCAGTGTAGCAGCCATAAAAAACAAGCCGGCCATACCGCCTTTATCTGAGTTTTGATCGAGCTTATTAGCAAGCGAACTGGGCAATGTTAATTCGAAAGCACCTAAAAACGATGCTCCAAAAACAATGAGCAGCAAAAAGAAGAACATATTAAATACACCATTGGTGGCTAAAGCGTTCAACGCGTCCGAACCGAAAATGAGCGTAATTAAAAAACCTAATGTTACATATATGATAATAATAGAGACGCCATAAATAATGGAATGCCAGATTCCCTTACTGCGCGAACCTGCCTTTTTAGTAAAAAAACTGACAGTTAATGGCAACAATGGATAAATACAAGGCATTAACAATGCTGCAAAACCACCTACTAAGCCGGCAATAAATATTTGCCAAAGTGTTTTGGGTTGCTCTGCATCTTTGGTTGCCACGGCGCCCGCGGTTTTAATGGAAGTTGGTTTGGCAGTTACCGAATCGGCAGCCCTGGCAACTTTAGCACTATCGGTGGTAACGGCTGGTTTAACATCGGTAAATTCCAGATCGGCAGTTGAAACCGTATCGGTAGTTTGGGCAACACCTGCAGTTACAGGTTCTGCAGATAGAAATACGCTAAATACAATAATAATAGCCAGCATAAACGAGTATGCTGGCTTGATAGATAATAAATTCATTTTATAATGCAGTTGCTTATTTAACCGGTACGGCTACATTAAATTCAACCTCGTCGGGCGGCAAGCATTTACGGTCGTTACAGGTCATATACTCTACTTTGCCTTTTACAATTACAGCACCCGCAGCCTTTAACTTAACCTTTTGTTGAAAAATAACCGAGTTTTCGAAATAGCTTACATTCATTTTAAACACCTCCTCGTATTTAACAATGGCTTTAGGCTCGGCCGGCTTGCCAATAACTGTGTAATTTTTAGCCGGTGAAAAGATAAAATTAGTAGCAATAGGGCCGCCATCTTTTACGTTTTGCGAGTAGATGTGCCAGCCGGGTTCAATAGTTGCTTTAACCAATACTACCGCTTCGGTAGGGCTTACTCTTTTTGCAGCATAGCTCCATCTAACAGGAGCATCTATTTGTGCAAAGGCTGCTGCCGTAAACATCAGGGCAACTATCATTAACCATATTTTCTTCATATCCTATTAATTGTTTAAAAATTCAATTTCCTTTAAATTGTATGCTACCAGTACTTCATTGTTTTTTACCAGCAATTGACCGGTAAGGTTTATACCGGTTATAATGCCTTCAAATATAATATCCTGTGCTTTAAAACGGCCCTGGATATTTAACCGATACAACGCCTTTAAATATGCTGCCTGTATCTGACTGTAATTGCCGTCTTTTAGTTTAATGTACCAGTATTGTATATGCCTGCAAATCTCTAATAATAATGTTTTTAAATCATAATCTGTATGTAACATTTGCTTTAAAGATACCGCATTGGATACCCAGTGAGGAAACTCGCTTTGATTAATATTTAAGCCAATACCGATAATTGAATTTCGAATGACTTTACCCTGCACCTGGTTTTCTATTAATATGCCACCTAATTTACAATTACCAATAAAAATGTCATTAGGCCACTTAATTTTAAGTTGTGCACCAACTAACGTTTGCAAAGCATCGTATATCCCTAAACTTATGGTACAGGTAAGTATAAATTGTTGCGAAACAGGTATAAATTCCGGCTTTAACAGTATGCTGAATGTAAGGCTTTCGCCCACCGAGCTATACCATTTATTTTGCTGCTGCCCCCGGCCTGCTACCTGGCTTTCTGCCATAATGACCGTTCCTTCGGGTACTGGCTCATTATTTGCCAGCATATTCTTAAGGAATGTATTTGTTGAGTCAACTTCTTTCAGGGTAAGTAAATTTTGTCCAACAATTAATCCCGAAAAAGTGTTATTTTGCAAAGTATATATATCTAAGTAATAATTAATACATTCAAATCGTTCAAAATTAAAGGTTTTTAATGATAAAAAACAAAGCGTTAAATGAATCATCGTACCTCACTGAATTAGCTATACATGGTATTCAGGAAAAAAAAGGTAATGATATAGTGAGATTAGACCTACGAAACCTAAAAAGCTCGATATCCGATTATTTTGTAATATGCCATGCCGACTCCAGCACACAAGTAAAAGCCATTGCCAACAGTATTGAAGATGAAATTTTTAAGGCTACCGGGCAAGACCCCTGGCGCAAAGAGGGCCTGGAGCACGCGGAGTGGATACTGCTGGATTATATCGACGTAGTAGTTCATGTATTTAAAACTGACAAAAGAGAATTTTACGGCGTAGAAGATTTGTGGGGAGATGCCGAAATTAAATACTATAAAAGCGCCTGACCATCTGCTTTTTTTGAATGTGTACTTTAATAATTTAAAGATGGTTAATATATGAAGCTTCAAATAAGATGAAAGATAATAATAGTAATACAGATAAGCCAAAGTCGTTCCGTAGGGTTCCTAATAGAAAAATCACCCCTAAACCGCCCAAGTTTAATTTTATGTGGTTGTACGCCATTGTAATTTTGGCCTTATTGGTGGTACCTTATATTTTGGGTGGCAGCGGTGGTAAAAAAATTGATTTTAATCCGCAATTTGTAAATATGCTTAAAAGCGGTGATGTTGAAAAAGTATCGGCATATAAGGATGGCGATCGTATTATCGCAGAAGTTTATATTAAAAAAGATAGTTTAGTTAAACCTCAATATTCTTCATTAAAAAACCAGCGTTCGTTCAATATGAACACCGCTAACCCGCAATTTTATTTTACTGATGCTACTTTAGAAAGCATGAAGCAATCCATCCTAAATGCCGAAAAAGACATGCCGGATGCAGCCAAAATACCTATACAGTTTGACCAGCGAGATAGTTTACTCTCAAACTGGTTGGTACAAGGCATTATTATGCTGGTGTTATTTGCCGGTTTATGGTTATTTATTATGCGCCGTATGAGTGGTGGTGCAGGAGGCGGCCCCGGCGGTCAAATCTTCAATATAGGTAAATCTAAAGCAACACTTTTTGACAAGGAAGCCCAGGTAAACGTAACGTTTAACGATGTAGCCGGTTTACAAGAAGCCAAAGAGGAAGTGATGGAAATTGTAGATTTCCTAAAAAACCCTAAAAAATATACTAACCTGGGTGGTAAAATTCCTAAAGGCGCTTTGCTGGTGGGTTCGCCGGGTACTGGTAAAACTTTAATGGCCAAAGCCGTTGCCGGCGAAGCTCAAGTCCCTTTCTTCTCCCTTTCGGGTTCCGATTTTGTGGAGATGTTTGTGGGTGTAGGAGCATCACGTGTGCGTGATTTGTTCAAACAGGCTAAAGATAAAGCACCTTGTATCATTTTTATTGATGAGATAGACGCCATTGGACGTGCCCGTGGTAAAAACAATATTGTAGGCGGTAACGATGAGCGCGAAAACACCCTTAACCAGTTACTGGTAGAGATGGATGGTTTCGGTACCGATTCGGGTATTATTATCCTGGCCGCTACCAACCGCCCCGATGTATTGGATTCTGCCTTGTTGCGTCCGGGTCGTTTTGATCGTCAGATTTCTATTGATAAGCCCGATTTGATTGGCCGGGAGCAGATCTTTAAAGTACACTTAGGTCCGTTGAAATTGGCCGAAGGTGTGGATGCCAAAAAACTATCGGCTCAAACCCCTGGTTTTGCCGGTGCCGAAATTGCCAATGTTTGTAACGAGGCTGCTTTGATAGCTGCCCGTAGAGATAAGGTAGCAGTTGATATGCAGGATTTTCAGGATGCTATTGACCGTGTAATTGGTGGTTTAGAGAAAAAGAACAAGATCATCTCTCCCGAAGAAAAACGCATTGTGGCTTACCACGAAGCCGGTCATGCCATATCGGGCTGGTTCCTGGAGCATGCCGACCCATTGGTTAAAGTGTCTATTGTTCCGCGTGGTGTTGCCGCTTTAGGTTATGCCCAATATTTACCCAGGGAACAGTTTTTACACACTACCGAGCAGTTAATGGACGAGATGGTAGTGAGTATGGGTGGCCGTGTGGCTGAAGATATTGTTTTTGGCCGTATATCAACCGGTGCGTTGAGCGATTTAGAGCGTATTACCAAACTGGCCTATGCCATGGTGAAGATCTATGGAATGAATAGTAAGGTAGGTAACGTATCGTTTTACGATCCGCAGGGCGAATATCAGTTTAACAAGCCCTATTCCGACACCACTGCCGAACTAATTGACGAGGAAGTACGTAAACTCATTGAAAGTGTGTACGAACGTACTAAAGTATTGCTGATTGAAAAACGTGCAGGACTGGAATTATTGGCTACTAAATTGTTGGAAAAAGAAGTATTGTTTCAACAGGATTTGGTTGAGCTGTTAGGTGAACGCCCTTTTGACAACCGTACCACTTACGATAAATTTGTGAATGGTGAAGCTGCTTTAAACCCCGAGGTAGATAATAATGCTATCCCCGAGAGCGTAACCAATCCCGAAACTGCCCGTATTGATAGCAGTACGCCAAACAATTAATATAATATATTTATAACTGAAGCCACTATGCAAATAGTGGCTTTATTTTTTGAATGAAAGATAATACCACCGCCAAAGAGCGAATGCTGAAAAAGGTGCGTAAGGCCTTGTTAGAGCACCGTGATAACCCGTACCCCAACCAGGAAGACTTGCCGCTATACGCCACACCTGGTGAGGGCGAAATTTTAGAGGTGATATTTGCCGAGGAGTTACTGGCCGTATCGGGTCAGTTCGTGTTTTGCGAAGATGAGATACAGTTCATCGAATCGTTATTGAACTTAGCCGAGGAGCGCGAGTGGCATAAAATATATTGCTGGGAACACGCGCTTCAAAAAATGCTGGACCAGTACGAATATCCGTACTACAAAACCGATAAAGATTTTGAACAGGCAGAAGTTGGCTTTACCCTGTGCGAAGCACTTGTTGCACGCAACGGTAGTATTATGCTCAGCAATGCAAGCATGGCTGGCCGCAGGTTGAGTATCTATCCTCCGGTACACATTGTGTTGGCTTATACCTCACAATTGGTACTCGATCTTAAAGACGGTTTTAAACTGCTAAGCGATAAGTATGGCAAACGCCTGCCCAGCATGATCACCACCGTTACCGGCCCCAGCCGCACAGCCGATATTGAAAAAACGCTGGTATTGGGTGCGCATGGGCCTAAAGAGTTATTTGTGTTTTTACTGGACGGATAAGTGGATATATTATTTATAATAGGCTTTAGCCTCTGTATCCATTGAAGTTATATCGGCTTTATAAGGCTGTTTACCAGGTTCAAAAAGATAAATATTACCGAGACCTTTTATAGTATCTATACGCATTAAAAAAGGTTTTTTATCAACAGCTGTAAATTGAATAAACTTTTTGCCTTTAGAATTTAATATCGGCAATTTTATCTTTTCCAGTTGCTCAATGGATGTAGCTATATAAAAGTTGTGATCATCAGCTACAGTGTAAAAAGCCTCTTCCCCCATTTTTATTTTCAATCGCTCAATAGTTAAGCTATCCGGCTGATATATCACAGCAGACTTACTATTTATCATCAATGTATCCTCATTCAGGCTATCTTTCTTTGTAGCAATTGTATTGCTTTGACTCTTCGGCTCAACAGGCTTAATATTAACTTTTTGAGGTAGCTTTTCCGTTTTCCTATCGCAGGAAATCAATAAAATCAAACTCACTATATATAATTGCAAATCCCTTTCATGATAATTTAAATACTTGAGGTTATGAAATATAACTCGTATAACCAGAACTTATTTGCCATCAACCACCCTATATTGCGGGTCTTTCAAAATATTTACTTCAATTATATCAGCAGCATTGTTGAGCAGTATTTTACAATCGGCACTGAGGTGTGTAAGCTGTAACTTTTTCCCTGCCTTATGGTAACGTTCGGTCAGTTTGTTTAATACATCAATGGCCGACATATCGGCAACGCGACTATCTTTGAAATCAACAATAACTTCCTGCGGATCACCCTGCACATCAAATTTATCATTAAACGCCGTTACCGATCCAAAAAAAAGCGGACCGTATATCTCATAATGCTTAACGCCATTACCATCAATATATTTTTTTGCCCTGATGCGCTTGGCACTTTCCCAGGCAAACACCAGCGCCGAAATTATTACACCAATTAATACGGCAAGCGCCAGGTTATGCAGCCATACCGTAATTAGTGCTACTAAGATCCCCACAAATATATCCTGTTTTGGCATCTTGTTTATGATGCGGAAACTTGCCCACTCAAAAGTACCAATAGCTACCATAATCATTACGCCGGTTAATGCCGCCATGGGTACCCGTTCAATAATAGGTGAGCCAAATAAAATAATAACCAAGATGGTTAAAGCCGCAATAATTCCCGATAACCTGGCCCTTGCCCCGGCCGATAAATTAACAAATGTTTGCGCTATCATCGGGCAACCGCCCATGCCTGTAAAAAATCCGTTTAAAATATTGGCTGTTCCCTGTGCTATACACTCACGGTTGCTACTGCCACGGGTAGCTGTCATTTCATCTACTAAATTTAGGGTAAGCAATCCTTCGGTTAAACCTACCCCAGCCATAATTAAGGCGTAAGGAAAAATCAGTTTTAAGGTATCTAAACTGAAAAGAATGGCCGGTATGTGAAATAATGGAAACCCGCCGCTAACCGCTGCAATGTCTTTAACAGTTTTAGTATGGATACCGAAACCCAACACAATCAAAAACACTACAATAATAGCCACTAATGATGGCGGTACAGCTTTAGTGATCTTAGGAAAAACAAAAACAATGGCTATGGTTAAAGCCACTAAGCCCCCCATAATAAGTAACGGCGTACCGCTTAGCCAAGTGGTGTGTCCATTAACCACAGTTTTAAACTGCTCTAACTGTGCCATAAAAATAATTACTGCTAAACCATTTACAAAGCCGTACATCACCGGCTGCGGTACAAGCCTAATGAACTTACCTAACTTAAACAGACCCACTATAATTTGAAATACGCCAGCTAAAGCAACTGCGGCAAACACATACTCAATACCGTGCGATTTCATAAGGGCTATCAATACCACAACCGTAGCACCCGCCCCACCCGAAATTAGTCCAGGTCTGCCGCCCAATATAGCCGTAACCAAACCCATAATAAAGGCCGCATACAAACCTACCAATGGTGGAAAGCCGGCCAATATAGCGAAGGATAAAGATTCGGGCATCATGGTCATGGCCACGGTTAAACCGGCCAAAACCTCATTTTTATAATTTATTTTTTGAGAAAAATCGAACAGACGTAGTGAAAAACTTGTCATAATATTACTGGAGGATACTATCGCCGTAAGGCAAAAGCTATGTTGAAGGTTATCAAACTAAAACAACCGCCTTTAACGCAAAAATACAAAAAGCAGCCATACTATTGCGGAATCTCCGCTAAGCCGCTCAATACCTCTTCCAAACTGCTTTCTTCCAGTACAAATCTTTGGGGTTCCCCGGTTTGTTTATATTCCCATTTAATCAGCCGCATGCAACCGCCCGAAATTTCAATACCGGTAATGTCGCCATCATTAAAACAGCAGCAACCTGTATTAAAATACGATGGCCGGTAACCCGGAAAGGTAAACTTATCTTCACCTTTTATTACAAGTTTACTGATCTGTTTTTGCAGATCTTTCACCAGCGCAGCACTATTATTTTTTTCAGCTTTTTCCAGCTCAATATACAACCGTTCTAAATGCGTTAACGAACCAAATACCGGCTGGTGGGTATGTCCCGTAATTAACAGCAAATTACTTTGGCTACTGCTCCACTGGTACATTATTTGATTATGCAATGTTTTTTGATGATCATTAGTGGCCGGCGTATTAGGGTTAACTTGAAGGTAAGCCTGCAATGGGCCCCATATATTGGATACGAACCATTTGCTAAACCAATTGCCGTCGCTTTGCAGATCTCCCTGGTGCCCGTGGGTGAGGTATATGCTGAGTGGCTTGTTGTTAACTTGGGTTTGCAGAATAACACCTTCGTATATTTTAACGGTTTGCCCATATAGTTGCTGTAGCATAAGGCGGGCCAGCGGGTCGTTGTCCCAATACAGGTCGTGGTTCCCGAATATCTTGATGAAGGCATTATTGTTTAAAAATAGTTTCTCTTTGATAAAGGTGGCCTTGTTATGTTTCATTACAGATAGTACACCGTTCTTCCAAAGCTCTTCACTATCGCCCAGGTTGATGTAATGGTATTGCTGCTGGTAATAATAATCGAGCGCGGTTAAATAATTTTTTTCGGATACTGCAAAATCATCCGCATAGTTGCGAGTACCTTTGTGCTGGTCTGAGAGGATAATAAACTTATCTGTTGCTGAATCAAAAGGAATGATTAGGCCCTTTTTCCCCGGATTGGTGATCAATGAATTATAAAGCCCAGTTAATGCGGTATAAACCCGTACAGCATCGGGCCTCGAGGAGTATTTGTTAGCTAAACGTATAACCGGTTGTTTAAACCATTTTTGCAGCAAGCGGCGCATGAGTATTTAACACCAATTATAAATCTTTGTGTTTTGTAAATATCCGCCGCTTTTTAATATTGTCCTAAAATGCTAATAAATACGAAACCGATAATGCCCGTATAACATTGGCATTAAACTTGTAGATGTACAGTGATATAACAAATAGTAAATAATTAAACTATAAATACAATGGGCTTATTAAAATGGGCAGTATTAGGTGCAGCAGCAGCCTATGGCATTCAACACATCACTAAGAAACGCGTTGAAGACGGCAAATCAATTATTGATGACTGGAACGAACAAGCACCAGAATGGATTGAAAAAGCAAAGCAATACACTGAAGATGCAGTAAATAAAGTGAGTAACCGTGTAGAGCCGCAAGAAAATTATCAATAAAATAAATGTATATAAATAACAAGAGGCATTCAAATTTGGATGCCTCTTGTTATTTAAGGGCTTTTATTAAACCCGTAGGCGCTCAAAGCATCCTTTGGTTTTATGAGCAGACCTGTTCGAAATTAAGCCGGAAGTGCTACTTTTTCCCTTAATTGAAATAACTCGAGCCCAACGTGTGTTTGCCATCATAATTAAACGGGTACCGGTTTGCTGCATTAATAAAGTACCAGTATGCAGAATTGTACTGTTTATGATAATAATAAATAGTGCCTGTCCAATAATTAGCTTAAGTACTTTGCGGGTCTATTTTTAAAATGACATTATACCGGGCTAATACCTCTGTTATTTTTTAGGCCATTCACAAAGATTTAATATAAACGAAACGAGCCTGAAGAGCATAAGCCTAATGCCAAAGACTTTTTGATGCCGCCCTCACCTACAACAAAATTATAACATTAGCTTGGGTTATAGGGGCACCATTTACAACGAAAGATGCCCCTATATTTAGTGAAGTACTGGTTTTAAAACGACAGGTTTTATGGATTGTTTTATTGGTTAAATAATTTTTACTCATTAATTAACTTTATCAACAACTTATCCTCTAAACGCTTTAAATAAATATCCAGTTCGGCATCACCCATACCATAAATGGGAGCTTCGCTCCAAAATGATTGATAAAGACCATTACGGGTGGCGATACCATTTTGATAAAATTGGAGCAGTTTCTGCTCTATAAAATTCAACCCACCACTACTTACTTGCAGACGTTTTACCTGCGCCTCTAAAGCTGGTTTCAACAGGTGTAAGCTTCCCCAAAAAGGTGTGGCATCTATCCATTGCTGCAACGCTTCCGCATCAAATTGGATGTATGTTTTCCAGGCTTCAGTAGCTATAATAAAATCGTATTCGGTTAGGTGCAAGCGGGTATCGTACAGGTCTTCCAGCTGATCGCCGTTAAGCTGACCCATGCCTTTAAAGTTTTCTACCCCAGGGAAGCTATCCGGGCAAATGAGGTACAATGCCGGTGCGGTTAGGTTTACTTCCTGTTTCAGCAATTGCATTACACCCAACAGATTGACCTGGCAATGCAAATCAAACTCAAACCACAGGTTGATCTCCTCATAAGGTTCATTCAGCTTCTCTAATTCGAGCAATACATTTTCCTGGTAGCTGCCTGCGGCATCTTCAAAAGCATTACTAATCCAATTGGCACGGCGGGTCCAAAAATCTGCATCCAAACGAACGCTTAATGGTCCTTCCGAAAACACTTCCCGCCATACCAGCACCTCACCATCGAGCCCGGTTTGGTTAAAGCCAGTTAAAGTTGCATCGCCGTTGAGAATATGTAATTGGTTCATTTGTTCACTGGTTAATTAGTTCTAATGCGCTATATCCTGCTTTGTTTGTTTTTTATAAATGTTTTGGCAACTACTTAACTACTCACCACTCAACTACTCACTATTCACTATCTTAGCTGCCGTATGAAAAAACTGCTGTTTCTCTTCAGTTTGGGCTTAGCGGCAAGCACTGCCTTTGCCCAGCTTACCCCTTTCGAACTAAGTAAAGATAAAAATTATACGGCTACTTATGCCGAAGTAATGGCTTATTACCCTAAACTGGTGAAGCAGTACCCGCAACAGGTTAGGCTGTTTAATTATGGTATAACCGATGCAGGCAAGCCTTTAACGCTGGTGGTAGTGTCTAAAGACGGCGTTTTTGACCCGGCTAAAATTAAGCAGCAAAACAAGCGGGTAATTTTAATTAATAACGGCATACACCCCGGCGAACCCGAAGGTATTGATGCCAGTATGATGCTGGTGCGCGACCTGTTGAAGAAGAATCAGTTACCGAAAGATGTGGTGGTGTGCTTTATTGCCGTTTATAATATTGATGGCAGTTTGAACAGAGGCGTATCGCGCATTAGCCAAAACGGGCCGCGGGCTTACGGTTTCAGAGGAAACTATCGTAACCTGGATTTGAACCGTGATTTCATTAAAGCCGATAGCCGAAACGCGCTGGCCTTTATGCAAATCCTTAATACCTGGAACCCGGATATTTTCTTAGATAATCATGCCAGCAACGGTGCCGATTACCAGTACGTAATGACACTGATTGAGACGCAGAAAGACAAGCAGCACCCCATACTGGCCGAATATACAGCCAAAATGCTATCGCCCGAATTATATAAACGGATGGAGAAAAGCGGCTTTGAGATGGTGCCTTATGTGGAAAGCCTGAAACGCACACCCGATTCGGGCATTGTGGCTTTTATAGAAACACCGCGCTTTTCTACCGGTTACACCGTACAGCATAACATCATCAGCTATGTAACCGAAACCCACATGCTGAAACCATATGATAAAAAGGTACACGCCACTTATGACTTTATGCAGCACTTAATTAACATTTGTCAGCGTGATGCTCAGCAAATTGGTGAACTTATTTTGCGTACCAACCAACAGGTTAAGCAGCAAAAAACCTACGCACTGAATTGGGCACTGGATGACCAAAAGTTCGACATGATCCCATTTAAAGGATACGAGGCCGGTTACAAACCCAGCGATATCAGCGGACTGCCTCGTTTATACTACGACCGCAACAAACCCTACACTAAAAACATTAAATACTTTAACACTTACAAGGCCAGCTTAACCGCCGATAAACCGTTGGCTTATGTTATTCCGCAGGCCTGGGGTAAAATAATAGATCTGTTTAAGCTGAACAAGGTAGCCATGCGCCGCTTGAAGCACGACACCACCCTCACCCTGCAAACCTATTACATAGCCGATTATAAAACTGGCACCCGCCCCTACGAAGGCCATTACCTGCACAATTCGGTCACGTTAAAAACGGTGGATAACAATAAGGTTAAATTTTATGAGGGCGATTATGTGGTATATACGAACCAGGCCATTAACCGTTATATTGTGGAAACACTGGAACCACAGGCGGTAGACTCGTTTTTTACCTGGAACTTCTTTGATTCGATGTTGAGCCAAAAGGAACACTATTCGGATTATATGTTTGAAGACATAGCCTTTGATTACTTAAAAAAACACCCCGAATTGCAAAAACTGTTGGATGACGAAAAAACTAAAAACCCGCAGCTGACTAAAAGCGCCGGTGCCCAATTAGAATTCATCTATCGCAATTCACCTTTTTACGAACAAACTTACCTGCGCTACCCCGTAGGCCGCTTACTCACTACTACACCACTCGATCTGCAATAAAACATGGAACAGTTTTTAACCTTGGCCCCGGTAGCCTCTATCATATTTGTCATCACCATTATTATTTCACTGCTTGCTTTTTCTAACGAAAACTTACGCGGCGAACTTATGCTGCACCCTTACAGTGTTGCCAAAGGCGAAAAGCTGTGGACGATAATCACCAGCGGTTTCATCCATAATGATTGGGCGCATTTGCTCTTCAACATGTTTACCTATTTTTTCTTTGCCTTTCAGCTCGAAGCTATTATTGGTCATTGGCAATTTGGGCTGTTATATATGGCCAGTTTAATTTTAAGTGACCTGCCTACCATTGGCAAGCACAAAGAAGATTACTGGTATCGTAGCCTGGGGGCATCGGGTGCTATAAGCGCCGTGCTGTTTAGTTATATTTTATTCAATCCAAAAACGCTTATTTATATATTTCCTATCCCATTTGGTATTTGGGCTATAGCATACGGCGTATTGTTTTTAATTTATAGCGCCTACGCTTCCAAGCAATCGCGCGATACCATTAACCACGATGCTCACTTTTTTGGTGCGCTAAGCGGCCTTATGATCACTATATTGCTGGATCATAGTGCAGTTTCCACTTTTATAAGGCAGTTAGGATTGTAAGTGTGTCGGCCGGAGGCCGGGTAATAACTCACACTCGGCTGGAGCCAAGCGTGGGTAGACTCTTTTCAACCTAACATAAAGAAACTGCCGCCGCTCGGCTCCAGCCGAGTGGCAACTATTCAGCGGCCTCCGGCCGCCGTATCTTAAAACCTAAACCACATGTCTGAATTTAGAAAAGCCAATACATACCGTCCTTTCTTTGTCACGTTAAGTGTTGTTGGCTGGATAGATGTTTTTACCCGTGCCGAATACTGTGAAGAGGTCATTAAAAACCTGGAATACTGCCGTAAGCATAAGGGATTAAAGATATATGCTTATTGTATAATGAGCAGCCATATCCATTTAATTGTCGCACATGATGAGTCCAGGCTACCCAACATTATCCGCGACTTTAAAAGTTTTACTGCTAAGCAAATCATTCATAGCATTATTAATAATCCAACGGAAAGCCGTAAAGAGTGGCTATTGTATTTGTTTAAGTTTTTTGCCGCTCAACAAAGTCAAAACAGCGAATACCAGTTTTGGCAAAAAACTATTCACCCAACCGAACTTATTACAGCTCCTGTTTTTGAGCAAAAAGTAGATTATATTCACCATAACCCAGTTGCTGCCGGATTAGTTACCGAAGCAACTACCTATAAATATAGTAGTGCTTGTTTTGATTCCCCTTTAGTGGTGGATGAGAGTTAAGAAGCGGGGCGGCCGGAGGCCGGGTAATAACTCACACTCGGCTGGAGCCGAGCGTGGGCATTAGACTTAAACGCCGCCGCTCGGCTCCAGCCGAGTGGCAACTATTCTGCGGCCTCTGGCCGCCGTAGAAATCGTTAAAGCGGCAATTCCAATTTATCAGCTTCAATCTTTTGCCCATCTTTACCAAGCAAAAAGCTCATCGGCTGCTCAGGGTCTTTAATGATTTCGAACAACAAGTAACCCCACTTCTTCCAAAAGTTTTCAAGCACCTGTCCGTAGGTTTTATTTTGCCATTCGTCAAAAACCGGTCGGCCGCTGGTGCCACGCAGGGGGTTAGCTTCCATAAATATATCGTCGCCTACGGGTAAAATATCATACTCGGGCAGGCGGTTAAATAAAAATGCCGAATAGAACACCTTGGCATTAAACTCTTCAAACTGAATAGGGTGTAGGATGTCGTTCTTCACCTGGTCATAGATCTCCTGGTGATAGCGACCGTTAGCGGCATTATCCTGCAAGCAGATGATCAGTCCAAAATCCTGGATACGTAACGAAAAAGTAAGCGTGTTAATTTCATCGCGGTAGGCAAATTCGTTTTCAGCGTTGTTCACTTTAAACAGGAAAAGGCTAAACGGCGTAAACCCGTCGAAAACCACAGGTTTATTAAGGCTTTGCAGCATCATATGCAGGTGACTAAACTTGTGAATCAGCCCTTGCGATACACTGAACTGTTCGCCCTGGGCATGCTGTTGTTTAATCCCGGCCTGTAGTTCGTTAAAAATAATACCGAACAATAATTTGCCAGCCCATTGAAATAATTTAAGCGGCACTAACTGCTTTACCGCCTCGTAGCCTTGAGTAAAGGCAGTTTCGATTTCATTTTCTAAAGGCGTTATATAGGTATTGTTAACAGCTGTTGCACAAGGCAATTTTAAATCTTTGTAACCAATATAACTTTCGTCGAGCAACTTAATCACCTTGTTTTCCAACTGGTAACGGCTCATAAGCCACGCCGGAAAAACCTGGATCTTTTCTTCTTCGGTAGTTAAAGTTTCCCCGGTTAAAAAGCAGTTGCGGTTGCTGAAATTAAAACGGGTAAACGGGTTATAAAGAGTTTCCGGCATGGGGCAAAGATAAGCACCTCACCTAAATCCTCTCCAAAGGAGAGGACTTTAATCATCATTAATAAGTAATTTCATTAGTTTTGGTACACATGAAATTAACGTTTACCCCTTTCGAGCTTCAATTAAAGCATCGCTTTACTATCGCTAAATTTTCCCGCACGGCTACGCCGCTTATGCTGGTGCAACTGGAACACGAAGGCCACATAGGTTATGGTGAGGCATCAATGGTGCCTTACATGGGCGAGAGCGTGGAAACGGCTACCGATTTTTTGAATAAAATTGACGTAAATGAATTAAAGTATCGCTTCAACTATGCCGAGATCATGGCTTACCTCGACAGTTTAGCACCAGATAACCCTGCCATAAAAGCAGCCATAGATATTGCCTTGCACGATCTGGAAGGCAAGTTACTTAACCAGCCCTGCTGGCAATTATTGGGAAGTAATCCTGAATTAATGCCTGTAACCAGCTATACCATTGGTATTGATACGCCCGAAATATTTGCTCAAAAGGTACACGACGCTGCCGGCTACAAAGCCATTAAAATAAAGCTGGGTAGCGACAATGATAAAAAGCTGATTGAAACTGTGCGGTCTATAACCCAGGTTCCCCTTTATGTAGACGCCAATCAGGGCTGGAGCAACCGCGAGCAAAGCCTCGACCTGATCTACTGGCTGTACGAACAAGGAGTACAACTAATAGAACAACCCATGGTCAAAACCGATCCTGACAGTAATGCCTGGCTTACTGCGCGCAGTCCTATTCCTATTGTGGGCGATGAGGCCGTACAGCGTTTGGCCGATGTAGAACGTGCCTCCGGCGTATATCATGGTATAAACATTAAGCTCATGAAATCGGCCGGAATGTATGAAGCGAAGCTAATGATAGATAAAGCCCGGCAATTAGGCTTAAAAATACTGATAGGCTGCATGAGTGAAACCAGCTGCGCCACCCTGGCTGCGGCAGCCCTTGCCCCGCAATGCGATTGGGCCGATTTGGACGGACCATTACTCACGAGCAATAACCCTTTCAATATACCAGATATGGAAGATGGGAAATGGGTATTGATTGATATGGCTGGATTGGGATTGGTTGATATGGAGCATTCGTTTAACAATATAGTTTTGTAAACGGGTTGCTAAAACAAGCTTAATGTTTTTAATACAACTAAGCCATTTATGAATTGTGGGGGCTTTCCAGCTAAGAAACCCTTCTGATTAAAGAACTTATCCATTTCTTCATCTTCTTAAAAATATCCTCTTTTCTGGGCTTGGCCTTACCGTCGTGTGTGAGCTGATTTTGGTAATGATTAAGCAATTCGGTGGAGAAAGCCTGCTCTTTAGGGCCTGCTTGTTGTAGTAGTGCTATATAGGGCAATATGTTATTTTGCAACATGCTATTGCCCGATATAGTGTGGTACTCGCTCCTCATGGACTGCGGCTCGTTCTTATTAATGGCAGCCTGACCATTTTGAGCAAAATAATCAATATGGTAAATTTCGGGGTTGAGCTTTTTAAGACGTTGGGTACCACGGCGCTCATTACGCCAGGGGTGTTCGCCTTTATACAATTGTTGAATTAAGAAAGCCTTGTTCCATACCGTAACCTGGTGCGACATTAAATAACCCGAAGCCTGGTTATTAAGCAATGCCACATTAAAACCTTCTATATATAAAGGTGTAGGCTGGGTGTTGTAAATGTCGGCACTATCTAATTTCACCTGGTTATATTTATTTTGCTCTATAACATTAAACAATTGGTTAAAAAACGTGCTGCTGACCGGCTTGTTCAACCACATATCTTCTTGAAAATATACCACATACTTTTCGGTAATTATATGCTCCAACAAATAGCGTAGCCTGTCGGCCCATTCACCCTTGCCCGATTTGATGTTTTTAAACTGAGGGATATCCACAGTTAACTCTTCTGTGGCGAAGTAGTAATTACAGCGTGTGTTAAAATCCCAGTATTGGTGAAAGAAGTAACTGAAGCCTTCATACAAAAAGCGGTACCGGTCGCAGGTGTGCACCAGTAAAGCAACATTGCAGGGTTGGGTATCGTTATAATTCATTCTATCTTTGGTTACAAACATAGCACTTGCCGGGTTAAAGCCCTAAAGTAACCTTTATAATTATGTCGTCTCATCATATTGTACGCGAAAAACAGGAGCCGGCCTTACTCGTATTAGGGTTGGCTCATTTTACCGATGACGAATTGGGCCAGCTTTTGGAGTGGAGCCCTACACTTATCACTTCTCCAGTATTAGCCGAACAACTGGCCGTTTACGGTATTAAGATAGACTATGTAGTGGCCGATAATGCTGGCGATATAAACCAATCAGATGTAAAATTAATCTCTTCTTATAAACAGCCACTATTACAAGCCGCGTTAAATCATTTGGTTTCACAAGGCTATCCAGCTGTAAATGTAGTGACCGATGAACTGGATTTGTTTGTATATGAACAGTATGCTACGCAGATCAACCTTGTGATTTTTTATAACCGGCAAAAGATCTACGCCATCAATTCGGCTTTTAGCAAGTGGAAACCGGCAGGAGAAATTATCCGAATCCTCACCCCCGATGTAGTTATTGAAACTGAAGGACTGAAACAACTATCTCCGCAAGAATATCAAACCGCAAGTGACGGTTTTTTCAATTTAACGTTTAATGAAACAGCGATATTTATTTCTGAAGAACAGTAAAGGAGAAAGTCTTGAGTCAAGAGTCCATAGTGGGAAATACACAGGAAAATAGTCAAAAGTATAAAATCTGTATTCTTGGTTCTGTACTCTTGACTCCTCCCACTATATATCAAACCGTTCCCTCAATGCTTCGCTATTAGAGCGGCTGGACGTAAGTTTGCTACCCGAGGTATTATTCATAATAAATACCAGCGCACCATTAAAGCCTTTGCGTATTTCTTTTATACATTCGGTATTAATAATGGTACTGCGGTGAATGCGTACAAAACGTTCGGGCAGTTTTTCTTCGAGGCCGGTAATCGTAAAATCGGTCAGATGTTTTTTGCCATCGCTGGTATGTAAAAAAACGTATTTCTCTTCGGCCTCTATAAAAACAATATCGTCCAGTTTAATCAGAAGGATTTTATCACCAATTTTTACGGTGAGTGTTTTAATATCTTTTTTCACCATGAGTTGCTTTATCAAAGCTTCGAGAGGTAATACGGCCGTAGGCTGCTGCATACTTTGCTGTAGTTTTTTAACCGTTTTTTCCAAACGCTCTGTTTCAACAGGCTTTAGCAGGTAATCTATCGTTTCTTCTTCAAAGGCCTTAATAGCGTATTGATCGTACGCGGTAGTAAAAACAACTTTGGGTTGATGCTGTAACCTGCTCAGCATTTCAAAACCATTGAGCATGGGCATCTCAATATCTAAAAATATAAGCTCAGGCTTTAACAGTTCGACCTGTTCCAGTCCATCGGCACCGTTAACCGCTTCGCCAATAATTTCAAATTCTTCAAAATTCTTTAGCAGGCGTTTAAGACGCTGGCGAGCCAGCTGTTCATCATCTATAATTAAGGTTTTCCAGGTTTTCATAGTTAGTTGATTGATTGCCGGGGGGATATGCATGTATTATATAAAGGTAAAAATTCCTTATAAAGCCAGAGAATTTGCAGGCAAGCTAATGTAAATGTGTTTGTGCGGTGTATTAATCAGTTGCATTTCATAATCATCGCCGTAAAGTAAGTTTAACTTATCATAGGTGCTTTGCATGCCGTAGCCCATGTTCAGTTCATCGGGGAAAGGGCTGCCATTATCGGCCACCTCAATAACAAGCCGATGGTTTTGCTGGCGCAGGTTAATATTGAGCGTACCGTTTTGTGCCGTGTGATTAAGGCCATGTTTAAGGGCGTTCTCTACCAGGGGCTGTATTAAGAAACGTGGAATTGACTTGTTTAATAAACTATTGTCTATAGATGAATTAAAAGTTATACGATCCCCAAAACGCACTTTTTCAATAGCGAGGTAAGTGTTCACAATCTCCATTTCATCTTTCACCAAAGCCATATTCTCCTGCTGCGAGTTAATGCTGTACCTGAAAAGTTTAGAAAGTTTCAATGTCATGTCTTCAGCTTTATCGGCATCTTCATGTATGAGGCTGGCAATAGAGTTTAGTGAATTATACAAAAAGTGTGGATTGATCTTAGATTGCAGGGTTTGCAGTTCGGCCTGTGTTTTGAGCTGTTTAATACGTACCAAATCCAGTTCCTTTTCTTTTAGCCGGGCGTTCATAGTGGCTTTTTGAGAATTGTAAAAGTAGATAATCGTTCCTACGATCAGTACAACAACAAACGTAAATTTATAATCGCTAAAGTGGGCCAACGGCACATACGAGGTTCTAAAAATAAGCGATACTATCATGTACGATACTTCGATACCTATCAGCATACCCAGCAAGTTACATCCGTAATACACTAATATAAATTGCCACAAATTAACCTTCTGAGGTTTTAAAAAACGCTGGTATAAAAATACGCTGTTGGTTATGCTTAATGAAATCACCATACTAAACAGCATATTAAGTAATACTCCCTTTAACGAAAGCAGCCGATCATTAAAAGCCGATTGAATTACGGAGATGATGACACCAACACCAATCCCTATTAAGGCATTTTGCTTGTTAATCCTAAAAAATGTGCCGCTAAAATATTTGTATTCCCCCTTCATGTAAAGCAAATCTGCTGAAAACTAAACATACAAATAAATAAATTTAGATGAATGGTTGATATTAAATGATGAATGGTGTTACGAAAAAACACTAAAAATTAACTTATTTTTATTGTTTATACACTTTCAATTTAAAAAAAGCAGCATAAAACCCAAAAATGTTCTGCTTTTTTTATTTTTTGTCTTAAAAAATGCCATGTTCTCTATTTTTACAGCAATAAAATGTGATTTTAATAAAATTTGTAAAAATTTATTGTGATTTACAGCTGAAAAGCTCTACATTGTTCACGATTAACTAAACTATTAACTAATGAAAAAAACTTTACAAAGATTTTTGTGGGTTTTACTGCTTATAAGCACACAAGCTTATGCACAAACCCGCACCGTAACTGGAACCGTGACCGGAAAAGATGACGGACTTCCTATTCCAGGTGTAAGTGTAATGATTCAAGGTTCTAAGTCTGGAACACAAACTGGGCCCGATGGCTCTTATTCTATTAAAGTAGAAACCGGACAAGCCATCGTATTTAGCTATATTGGTTTTACAGCCCAAACAGTTACCCCATCTGGCAACAAGCTCGATGTATCTTTGGTAGGTTCGGCCAGTACATTGAATGATGTAGTGGTAATAGGCTACGGTACACAGCTTAAAAGAAATGCCGCCGGTAGCGTTGGAAACATTAAAGGCGATGCAATTTCTGATGTACCCGTACAAAACTTACAACAAGCGTTAGGCGGTCGTGTGGCAGGTGCCCAAGTAAGTATTCCCAATGGCGTTCTTAACTCAACACCTGTTATCCGTATTCGTGGTACTAACTCCATTAATGGTAGCTCTCAACCCCTTTATGTAATTGATGGTGTTCCCAGTTATAGCGGTGATTTTGGTGGTACCGCAGCAGGTAGTGCATTAGGATCTATTAACCCTGAAGACGTTGAAGATATTCAAATTGCAAAAGATGCGGCCGCAACAGCTATTTATGGTAGCCGTGCATCTAACGGTGTTATTTTTATCACCACTAAAAAAGGTAAAAAAGGTAAAACTACCGTTAGTTTGGATAGCTGGTTTGGCATGAATAAGCCTTTTGGTTTGCCAGAAATGCTAAATGCTTCGCAATACAATGAAATTAAGAACGAAGGTTTGAGAAATGCTGGCGTTTATCAAAATACAGGTGCAACAAATGACAGGTATTATGCTACTCAAATTGGTGGGCCAGACGGTCAACCTGTTGACACGAAATGGTTTGATTACATTTACAGAACAGGTTACTCTCATAGCAATACAATGAGCCTTTCGGGTGGTACGGATGCTACTAACTATTATGTATCTGCCAACTATACTGATCAAAATGGTTTACTTAAAGGTAACAGCTTCACCCGCAAAAATGTACTGGCAAATATTAACCATAAGGTTAGTAAATATTTAACCCTTGGTGCTAAATTATCTTATGCTAATACTGATAACAAAGCTACCACCAGTTCTGGTTCACAAAACGGTGAGGCTTTTGGTATTACAGGTTTAGGACGTATTGGTATGGTATTGCCTCCAAACATTAGCCCATACAATGCCGATGGTAGTTATAATGTAAATGGTAATGCTTTAGGTTTAGGTGCTAACAGAGGTACTGCAATTGGTTATTATAACATTGCAACTTTAATGGATCTTAACCGTTCAAATAACGAGTTAAATCAAATAGCTTCAAACATATATATACAGGTTAAGCCTGTATCATGGTTAACCTTCAAATCGCAGTATGGAATAGATTACATATACCGTGATTTTGATACATTCCAAAATCCTTTACAGGGGGATGGGGCCCCAACAGGTTCGGCTACTGGTACATTTAGTAAGAGCAAGCGCTGGGTGTGGGATAATACACTACAATTTGACTATGTACTTGCGGGTAAGCATACATTTAGCTTATTATTAGGTAACGAGCAGCAAAGCAGTAGTAACCGTGGTTTTGGTATTAATCGTACTGTGATTTCTGAGCCAGCCTTAAATGTTATACAAGCAGGTTTTGGCACCAACGTACCATCAGGCTTAGCTTACGGTGAAAATTACCTGGTATCATTCTTCGGTCGTTTCAATTACGATTTTGACAAAAAATATTTTTTGAATGGTACTTTAAGACGTGATGAATACTCTGGTTTTGGTGCAGGTAACAAAAGCGGTTATTTCCCAGCCGGTGAGTTTGCTTACGAGATTGCCCGCGAAAAATTCTGGAGCGATATAAAATTTGACAAAATTTTCAGCAGCTTTAAATTACGTACCAGCTACGGCCGTGTAGGTAACCTGAATGCTGTAGGTGATTATGATTCTTATGGTTTATATGCAAGTGGTTTATATAATGGTTCTGCTACATTAGCATTTAATCAAACAGGTAACCCTAACCTGGGCTGGGAAACAATCACAAAATTAGATATTGGTGTAAACTTTGGTTTATTTAATGACCGCCTTACAGGTGAGGTAACTTATTATAAAAGTGATATTAAAGATCTGATCCTGAATCTTCCGGTTTCACCATCTGCAGGTTTACCTTCAAGCCCAGCCATTAACGTCGCTTCAATGTATAATAAAGGTTTAGAAATTGCATTAAATGCTGAAGCTATACGTACAAAGGATTTTAGCTGGAGTCCTTCGTTTAACATAGCTTTCAACCGTAACCAGTTAACTTCGTTGGCTGATGGCGTGCCTCGTTTAACCACATCAACATCGGGTACCGAAACTACTAACATTAGCGAAATAGGCCACTCCTTAGGTAGCTTATACATTGTACGTACTGCTGGTGTTGATCCAGCTACAGGTCGCAGAATATTCTTGAATGCCGCAGGCCGCGAAGTACTTTATCAGCGTGTCCCTGCTACAGGGCGCTTTCAATGGGAATATACTGATGGTACACGTGCACCGGCAATTACTCAAAACGATGATGCTGTTAATTACAGACAAACTCAACCAAAAGCTTTTGGTGGTTTTAGTAATACATTCCGTTATAAAGCTTTTGATGTAAATGCATTGATGACTTTCCAGGTAGGTGGATGGAATTACTACGGTACCCAAGCAGGTTTACGCGATCAGCGTTTTTGGAACAACTCGACAGATATAATTAACCGCTGGACCTCTCCTGGTCAGGTTACCGATATTCCACGTTTAGTTGCTGATGATAACGTATCAAATGGTTCATCATTACCTATTTCAGCTAACGTTTATAAAGGTGATTTCTTAAAACTCAAGAGCTTTGCTGTAGGTTACACTCTTCCTAAAACTTTTGTAAGCAAAGCTGGCATATCAAATCTGCGTTTTTATGTAAGCGGATTTAATTCTATCATTATCACTAAATATCCAGGCCCGGATCCGGAAGTATCATCAAACGGTACAAGCAACACGGCTCAAGGTGTAGACAGAAATACTGCAGGTAACTCAAGAACATTTACAGCAGGATTTTCAGCTAAGTTTTAATTATTTAATTGAATTAAAAGAATGAAAAAGAAGATATTACTAATAATAGGTTTAGGAGTTATGCTTAACTACTCTTGCCAAAAAGATAAACTCTCGCCTGTAAGTCAAACACAGGTTGAGGAGACTCCTGCGGAGTTATATAGTACACCTGCCAGGGTTTTAAGCCAGTTATTAGGTTTATATGGCGCGGGAGTAAGAGGTATCGGTGGTTTTGCCAGTTTTTACAGTGGCCGTGTGCAGGTTTACGGCGATATTAAAGCTGAAAACTGGATTAATACATCAGGTAACCAAATTACAGGCTCAAATACCTGGTCTCAAAACGTTAACACTACCAGTGATGAAGTTTTAAACATTTGGCAACAAGGTTATTATGCTATTAACAATGCAAACCAGTTTATTGAAGGTATGGCTGCGTATGGTACCACTACGGTAAATAACCCTGTACTAGCAGCAAGCTATGTAGGTGAGGCAAAATTTGTAAGGGCGTTATCATACTACACCCTGTTACAGTTATATGCACGCCCATATGCTGATGGTAACGGAGCGCGTCCTGGTTTGCCGTTGCGCCTTACTGGAAACAGGGTATTTGCAAATTTTGATATGGCAAGAAGCACTGTAGCCCAGATTTATGATCAAATTTTAAAGGATTTGAACGAAGCCGAAACTGATGTGCAGTTGGCTTACTCAACTGCAGCGTTAAATACTACACGTGCTCACCGTAATACAGTTATTGCTTTAAAGGTACGTGTACTTTTAACTATGGGCCGCTATGCTGATGTCATTACTGAGGCTAACAAAATTGTTGGTACAACTACATTTACAGCAACAGCCGGTACAGGCCCTACAGGCCGTGTTGCGAACGCTTTGCAACCAAATATTGTGAATGTGTTCAGAACGCCTTATACTACTACAGAGTCGATTTTTTCTTGCCCATTTGTTGCCGGTACTGAAAACCCTGGTACACAAAATGCCCTGGCTTACTATTTTTATCAAAATGGTAACACACCGGGCGTATCGGAGTTTTACCTTAATCCGGCAGGTGCTCTTAGCGATCCTAACTGGAAAGCTACCGATGCCCGTAAAACAGGTTTAACATTTACCAACGCTACCAACAGCCGCGTATTTATCACCAAGTTTAACTCTATTAGCCCTTACCCGGATTGGGCTCCGGTTTTACGGTACTCTGAGGTGTTGTTGAGCTTAGCTGAAGCTATCGCACGTACTTCTGGTGTTGATGCACGCGCTATAGCATTATTAAACGCTGTACGTGGCCGTTCAGATGCCACTACTGTATTTACAGCTGCGAACTTTGTAAATGGCACAGCTTTGGCAGATGCTATAATTCAAGAAAGAAATATCGAATTTTTGGGTGAAGGTTTACGCAACATCGATTTGATGCGTACATTAAGAACAATTCCTGCTAAAGGTTCAACTGTTCAGGCTATACCTACAACAGATCCAAGATACATTTGGCCTATCTCTGGTAACGAGCTGTTATATAATAGATTAATAGTAAATAATTAAAATAATAAAAAACCCCCGGAAGCAAAACACTTCCAGGGGGTATTTTATGCTTTACTCATTCATAGCCAAGTTACCGGCTAACGCTAATTCCCGGTTGAGATAGGTTGCCCAGGCATCTTGCTGCTTGCGGTTTTGCATGTGTTGGGTGTCATTATCATAGTCGGTGTTCATTCGGCGGTATTTATCATCAATGCGGTTAAACACATTGTTGGCCTGGCGTTGATAATCGCCCGTATAGCGTTGTAGGTTAAGTTCACTGATCATTTCCTGCTGCATTAAATAGGCAATCTGATAATGCCCTTGCTCGTGGCGTAAAACCTCGGCCATCATATCGGTGTTGGTAATCATTTGCCTGTTAAGCCACGAACGGTTTGGATTAAATTGTAGCCGTATATTAAAGACAATTTTATAATTACCTTGTTGCTGGCGGCGTACATCGTAATTCATGGTCACATTACAACTTGTATGCGCTACGTAAAAGCCGCTTCCTTGTGGTACCTGGCCGGTAAAATCATTAGGAGTTAACTGTTGGTAGGGTTGAGCTGTAGCAGCTATAGAAGCTGTAAGGCAAAGTGCCAGTGCACATATCAATCTCACGTATCGTAGCTTCATTATTAGATAGTAATTTATATTTTGACTGTGTGGATAGGCCGTTGGTTTAATGGGTATTTAAATTATGCAACCCAATGTAAAGCTATTATAATGATCCATTGCCCATTTTGGTTCTTAAAAATATAAGTGCAACCTTGTCCAGCTTCATCTACCTTAATTAACCCATATTGTTTGTTTGATGTAAACACAGGTTTGGAAATAACATAAAAGTTTTTTTCCTCTTTGGGACGTTTATTATAAGCAGCAATCCACTTTTTTATTAATTTTTCTGCTTTTTTTGAACGGGTATTTGGTTGTGTGCGAATTGGTATGATACCCCTTTTTTCTAAACTATCTATAATGTATTGGTCGGTGCTTGCAGGTACATATTTGAAAACGCGGGTAAGGCTTACGTTTTTTGGTAAGTGATAGCGGTCTACATATCTTGCTTTAGGTAATGGATAGCTACTCCATTTGAACGGCAATGTATCTCTATTGATAACGGTCAGAAAATTATTGAAAGGAATGTTTTTAAATTCGTTAGGTATGCTCCGTTTAAAATTATCCAAGGCATCCAAGTCAAGCTTTAGTATTTTAGCCTCATCTAACACATAGTAATATTTATACGAAGTATCTATTACCTGTTTATAAATGTTATTCATAAACTTCACTATGGTGCTATCTGTGGCATAAGCACAATTGCACCATAACAATACTATAATTAAAGCTAATCTTTTCATTAGCAATATTTAATGAAATAGTTACTTACTTCACATCCTTAACCGCATCGGTCTGCAAACTGTGCATGGCCATCATTTCTTTCATAGTTTTTTGCATATTATCGGCCGATCCGTCCAGGAAAATCACATTACCCTTGGAGTTTTCGGAGAAATGCTTAATGGCCTCGGTCCACATGGTGAACAGGATTACCGAGGTATCCATATTGGCCTGGTGCATTTCTTTGGCAGCAACGGTCATACCTTTGGCCACTTCCTCCCGGAAGAGAGCCACACCTTGTCCGCGTAATTGCGATGCCTGACGCTCTGCTTCAGCGGCTATCTTAATGGCGTTACCCTCGGCTTCGGCAGCTTTGGTTTTGGTAATTAGCAGGGCTTGTCCTTCGTTTTCGGCAGCGGCTTTCAGGTTATTGGAGGCAACCACCTGGCTCATACTTCTCATAATTACATCATCGAAGGTAATATCATTCAACTGCAGATCTTGCAGATGATAGCCCCAGCCTTCTAAAATATTATCAATCTGATCTTTTACGTGTTCTACTATTTCGCGGCGCAGTATCAGTACATCACTCTGGCGTTTGGTGGCTACATAAGCACGGATGGAACCTTCTACTGTGCGTACCAGCGCCTGCATGAGGTTGCGTTCGTCTACAAACTTAAATGCTACAGCTTTAATGGCTTCCTCGCTTTGGTCAAAAACCGAATACAATATCATGGCTTTAAAGTACACATTGGCCTGATCTACCGTTACAGCCTGAAATTCCAGCTCTACCGAACGGTTTTGAATAGAGATACGCGATTGCAGAACTTCTATCAATGGGATCTTAAAATTTAGTCCCGGCAACAATATGCGGCGGTATTTTCCAAAAATAGTGACCACCCCAACGGTGCCTTGTTTAATGGTTACAAACGAGGTAAACGCTATAACTATTAAAATAAAAATAATAATCCAAACGGCAATCATAAAAATGTGTTATATAATCCAATAAATATAAATGTTTATTATCTCTTAAAGCACTCACACTCTAAAAATAATTATTATGAACATGAAACGTACTTTTGGTGGCGTACTCACGGTATTGGGTATTATTGGCCTTATTTATACTGGCATACAAGTTATTAACCATACCGGCAATACTACAACATTAATTGTAGTAGGCTTAATTTCCATATTATTCTTTTTTTCGGGCATTGGCCTGGTAAAGAATACTAAGGATGAAATGTAAGAAAGATCCCCTCCCAACCCTCTCCGGGAGGGAGGGGATTTGTATTTAAACAGAGGCGACATAAGGTATTGTGCCACTTCGTGAGTATTACTCACAAAAAAGCCCCCGTTCGTTAAAACGGGGGCTTAGTAATGGATATTCAATAGTTTAATTGTTTTGGGCAGTTTGGGTGGAGGTTTCGGCCAATAAGCGGCCTCCTTTGTAATAATAACGGGTCCAGTATGGATCGGCCAGGTAACTGATCATTACACCTTTGCTCGATGAAGCATGTGCAAATTTACCGTTACCTATATATACACCAACATGAGTAATGGCGCGACTGTGAATTTTAAAAAAAACTAAGTCTCCTTCCTTCAATTCCTCTTTACCAACCGGGTTAACCATACTGAAAATATTTCGGCTGTTATTACCAATAGCTGTGTTAAATACCTTAGTATAAAGCTGATAAGCAAACCCTGAACAATCTATACCGCGTTTGGTATCGCCACCTAAATGATATGGAGTACCTATCCAATCATAAACAAATTGAAAGAGTTTAACGTTTGACGTAGCAGACATAGCTACACCCATTATTTGCGAGAAGTAATCTTTAGCTAAGGTTTCGTCTTCGTCCACCTCTTTGGTAGCCTGGTTTGGAACGTTTTTTGTTTGGGCCTGAGTGGCTAAAATACTCAGAGTTAGGGCAATAGCTAAGGACAATTTCTTCATCTAATCAACAGTTTTCAGGGTTGTAATAGTTGCTTGTTTATTAAAATGGACACTGGTGTCTATTGTTGAATACAAAGCTATATAATATTTTGAAAAAACCAAATGTCGAAAAATATTTTTTTCCAAATTAATTTTACTGTGGTTAAAGTTAATTGAAGCCGGGTGAAAGCCGGCTCGATATAAATTATTTTGAACAATTATGTTCCAAAATCGATTTTTTTCAAGGATATAATTAGATTTGTGCATCCCAAAAAACAGTAATTGATTCTTTAATAAATGAGTTCAATCGAAATAACTAAAGACACCTACCTGATGTGGTACGAACTAATGCTGCTGATGCGCAAGTTCGAAGAGAAAACAGGCCAGTTATATGGCCAGCAAAAGATCAGGGGATTTTGCCACTTATATATTGGCCAGGAGGCTGTATTAGCCGGAGCCGTATCGGCCTTGCGTCACGAAGACAGTATGATCACCACTTACCGCGATCATGCTCATGCATTAGCTAAAGGCACTTCACCAAGTGCCATCATGGCCGAAATGTATGGTAAATCTACCGGTATCTCTAAAGGTAAAGGCGGGTCGATGCACATGTTTGACAAAGCCAACCACTTTTACGGCGGCCACGGTATTGTAGGTGGCCAAATCCCGTTGGGTGCCGGTATTGCATTTGCCGAAAAATATAAAGGCACCGAGTTTTTAAATGTATGCTACATGGGCGATGGCGCCGTACGCCAGGGTGCTTTGGGCGAAACATTTAATATGGCCGCTCTCTGGAAACTGCCGGTTATTTTTGTTTGCGAAAACAATGGTTACGCCATGGGTACTTCGGTAGCCCGTACTACTGCCGATGTGGATATTTATAAATTAGGTTTGCCTTACGGTATCCCTTCATCGGCTGTTGATGGAATGGACCCGGTTGCGGTACACAACGCCATGGACGAAGCCGCTCAGCGTGCCCGTGCCGGCGAAGGACCAACTTTCCTGGAAATGCGTACGTACCGCTTTAAAGGTCACTCTATGAGTGATCCTCAAAAGTACCGTACCAAAGAAGAGGTAGAAAGCTACAAAGCAAAAGACCCTATTGAAATAGTAAAACAAGCTATTGAGAAAAATAGTTATGCTGATGAAAAATGGTTTGAAGAAATTGCAGCCAAAATAAAAGCACAGGTTGATGAGGCAGTGCAATTTGCCGAAGATTCACCGTGGCCGGAGGCTACTGAGCTTTACACTGATGTGTACGTTCAAAGCGATTATCCGTACATCCGCGACTAACCCTTATTAAAAGATATTAACCCTATACTATTCATTAATACTATATATGGCCGAAGTAGTTAAAATGCCCAAAATGAGCGATACCATGACCGAAGGGGTCATCGCTAAGTGGCATAAAAAAGTTGGCGACAAGGTAAAATCCGGCGATTTACTGGCCGAGGTTGAAACCGACAAAGCCACTATGGATTTTGAATCGTACCAGGACGGTACCTTACTTTACGTAGGTATTGAAGAAGGTAAAGCTGCTGCCGTTGATGCCGTTATTGCCGTTATTGGTAATGAAGGTGAAGATTACAAAGCACTATTAGAGGGCGGCGATGCTGCACCTGCTCCTAAAGAAGAAAAACCAACTGAAGATAAAGCACCACCTGCTGCTCCAAAAGAGGAGAAAGCGCCTGCCGCTGCCGAGCCTGCCGTTGATTTGTCGAGCATACCTGCTGCCGTTATTCGCATGCCGCTTTTGAGCGATACCATGACCGAAGGCATCATCAACAAATGGAACTTTAAAGTTGGTGATACTGTTAAGGCTGATGATTCACTAGCCGATGTAGATACCGATAAGGCAACTATGGAAGTAGTGGGTTACGAGGAAGGTACCCTGCTTTATATTGGTGTTGAAGAAGGTAAAGCTGCACAAGTAAATGATATTATTGCCATAGTAGGTAAAGAAGGAACTGATATTACGCCTTTGTTAAAAGGTGGAAGTGCTGCTCCTGTTGCTAAGAGCGAAGTAAAGCCGGAAGCTGCTGCTGAAGAAGCTGCTCCTGCTGCAGAAACTGCATCTTCGTCTCAAGACGATAGCCGTGTGAAAGCATCGCCGTTAGCACGTAAAATAGCTAAGGATAAAGGCATCAACTTAAACGATGTAAAAGGCAGCGCCGAAGGCGGCCGCATTGTAAAAAAAGATGTAGAAGGCTTCACACCGTCTGCTAAATCATCATCTGCCGATACAGGGGTATCAGCCTCTTTACCAGAAGTACAGGCCGAACAAGCTGCCAGTGCAAATGCTAAGGAAGGTGCTGCTAAAGCTGGCCCTACCATTACTTTAGCTCCTTTTGTAGGCGAAGAAAAATATACCGAGAAACCGGTTACTCAAATGCGCAAGGTTATTGCCAAGCGTTTATCTGAAAGTTTGTTCACTGCGCCCCATTTCTATGTAACCATGTCTATTGATATGGAAGCTGCAACTGTGGCTCGTGGTAAAATGAACGAGGTATCTCCGGTTAAAATATCATTTAACGATTTAGTGGTTAAAGCTTGTGCGGTTGCTTTAAAACAACACCCGGTTATTAACTCTTCATGGTTAGGCGATAAAATCCGCTTTAACGAGCACGTAAACATTGGTATTGCCGTAGCGGTTGATGAAGGTTTACTGGTACCGGTTGTACGTTTTGCCGATGGTAAATCGCTAAGCCGCATTAGTGCCGAGGTTAAAGACTTTGCTAAAAAAGCAAAAGATAAAAAATTGCAACCGAGCGATTGGGAAGGTTCAACCTTTACTATATCTAACTTAGGTATGTTTGGTGTTGACGAGTTTACCGCCATTATTAACACACCCGATTCTTGTATATTAGCCGTTAGCGGCATTCAGCAAATTCCGGTTGTTAAAAACGGTGCAGTAGTACCAGGTAGCATAATGAAAGTTACCTTGAGTGCCGATCACCGGACGGTTGATGGCGCTTCGGCAGCTGCGTTCCTGAACACGGTTAAATCATTACTGGAAGAACCGGTAAGATTATTGATCTGATAATTTATTACTTTTGTAAGCACAAAGCCCTTTGGTGAAAACCAAAGGGCTTTTTATTATAGAAGCCAATTGTAATTTCAACATGAAAGGGATAATAACATTTATAATTATAAGCTGCTGCACGGTGGGTGTACTCGGTCAATCGCAGCAGGCACAGCTCCAAAAAATACTGAGCCGTAAAGTACCCTGCCTTTTTGAAGGCAATACCATTAAATTGGATACGGCTTTATATGCCGATAGTCGGAGTGTATCGTATAGTTACAGTTATTATTACCCTAAATACTTTAAGGAAATTTGGCCTAAAGAAGAGGTAATAGGCGAAGTACGCAAAAAAACCGATACCTACATTGATACCGTAACCTATGTGAGTCCAGATCAGCAAGCACAGTTTAAAATCTTTGCCGGGCAGGTGGTTCCCTTCCCTTTAGGCACTAAGCGTCAGCTTAAAGCAGCTGATGTAATGTCCGTTGAAAAAGCGGTCGACGATTATATCAAGATTATTAAAGCCGGTAAAGACAAAGAACTGGGCAAGGTTAAAACCACGTTTGTGGGCAAAGGCATTAACGGTTATAATTTCAGTATTTGTGTAAAAGCCTGGAAAGGCCAAACGCAGTATCTTTATAAAATAATTGTAGCCGAATTGCCTGCCACTGGTGAACTCATATTTTCGCACTTTTTATACCAGTATAACGCTGCGGTAAAAGCCAAGTATGAAGCTTTAGGAAATACGCTGGCTAATGGATTTAACGCAGATTAAAGAGGCTGAATGCTTTAAAATTGATTGTGATTTAGGGTGATAACGAGAAATATTATTGGCTATTAAAAACGGCACGTTATTAATAGTGATAACATGATTTTCTTTGAATTGAGCATGTTAGTTAGCTTGTCGGAGACTTATTCACTTTGAGGTTCTTAGACAAGCTCCTGACAATAGATTACATAAATTTCAAATACAGCGATAATGATAAGTTTTATAAGCCGTTAAAAACGCTGAAATTCATTGCAAGGAGCGATAGCAACGTGGCAACCACACGCATGCATATTTAAAAACGCGTTCGATTGCCACGCTATCGCTCGCAACGGCATGTTTTTTAAAATTAAGCTTGTCGGTTTTTACTCCTCCACAGCAGCCAGCGCACTTTTACTAAGTAGTTTGGCGCTTTCGGCAAGCCTTACAAATTCGGCGCGGTAGCCTTCATGATCGGTACCTTTGGCGGCGCGGGCTATGTTAATGGCCTCTTCATATTTGGCGTTTTGTTTAAATTCCGAATCGCGCAGCAGCATCCCAAATTCGGCAACCGCGGCCGCGAAACGGAAATCTATCGAGGTGCTTTTAAAATCAGCAGGCTTATCGTTCACCGTGGCCTGGGCCATTTTACTTACCGATCCGTTAGGTTCTTTGTAGCGAAACTTAATCGTTAGCATATCTGCCGAAGTAGAACTCGTAGTCGCTTTCTCGTTCTTTTGATATTTCAGCGGATCAACGCTGTTGGTAAACTTGTCTTTCACCCCGGCAGGTATAATCTCATATAAAGCCGTTACATTATGACCTGCACCCATATCGCCGGCATCTTTCAGGTCGTTATTAAAATCTTCTTTGTTGAGCATGCGGTTTTCGTAACCAATTAAGCGGTATGCTGATACCTTGGCCGGATTAAATTCCAGTTGCAATTTCACATCTTTAGCCACAGTAAACAAGGTGCCGCCAAATTCGCTGACCAAGGTTTTGCGTGCTTCGGTAATGTTATCAATGTAGGCATAATTGCCGTTACCCTTATCGGCCAGGGTTTCCATTTTACTATCCTTGTAATTACCCATACCATAACCCAGCACCGATAAAAACACACCGCTTTTACGTTCCTGCGCAATAAGGTGTTCCATGTCACTGTCTGAAGATGCACCTACGTTAAAATCGCCGTCGGTAGCCAGTATCACCCGGTTATTGCCGCTTTTTAAGAAATTTTGTTTGGCGGTTTTGTAAGCCAGCCTTATACCCTCGCCACCAGCGGTAGAACCTCCGGCATCCAGGCGGTCAATGGCATCTTTAATGGTCGTTTTTTCGCTACCGGCGGTAGACGGCAGTACCAAACCTGCTGCACCGGCATATACCACAATAGCCACCTTATCTTGCGGGCGCAATTGATCAACCAGCATTTTAAGCGACGACCGTACCAAAGGCAATTTGTTAGCATCCGACATAGAGCCTGATACATCAATTAAAAAAACAAGGTTTGAGGCAGGCAATTTATCGGTTTGTACCACACGTGCTTTTAGGCCAATGCGCAGTAAGCGGTGCTGCGGGTTCCAGGGTGCGGTAGATAGCTCGGTATGAATAGCCACCGGCTCGTTGTTGGTTGGAGCAGGCAGGTTATAATTAAAGTAATTAATCATTTCTTCAATTCGCACGGCATCCTTGGGTGGTAGTTGTCCGTTGTTTATAAAACGCCTTACATTACTGTAAGAGGCGGCATCCACATCTATAGAGAAGGTAGACAGCGGATTGTCTTTGGGGTTATGAAAGCCATTCTCGGTAATGCCCTTATAACTTTCTTCCTGTTGAGGTATAGGTGAAGCAATACCCCTGATCATCATTCTTGGAGAGGCTACTGACATGCCTGCAACGCGGCCCTGTTGGGCCTGGTCAAACTGAGAAGCGTTTACCTTAGCTATGCTGCCGGTAATATCCTTTTTATGTTCTGTTTCGTAGCCCAATACCACAACCTCATTTAACAACCTTGCAGATGCTTTTAAGTAGACGTTGAGCTTGCTTTCCTTTTTAAGCTTTATTTTTTGCGTTTCAAAGCCAATATATGTAACTAACAAAGTTTGATATTCGTTAGGCACAACTATACTGAATGCACCTATGAGGTTGGTTTGAGTACCTGTATTAGCGCCTTCTACCTGTATGGTAACACCCGGCAAGGGCTGCTTACTGTCTGCATCGTAAACGTTTCCTGTAATGGTGCGGCTGCTTTGTGCCTTAACCGTAGTAAGGCAGGTGAGCATCAATAGTAATAAGATGACCTTTTTCATGGTTTTTTATTTTGATTTGTACTAAGGATGCAGCCGGAGATGAATTTCCATAAGCCAGATAAAAAAATTATTTTACAGGCCTTACATGACTTGGTTCAGCAAAAAAGATAAGCCGGATGAGGCGGGCGATGATGCCTTGCTGCAAAGCTACCGCGCAAGCGGCAATCTGGCTGTGCTGGGTGAACTTTATCAAAAATATATGCCGCTGGTGTACGGGGTTTGTTTAAAATATTTGCAGGACGAAGAGCAGAGCAAAGATGCCGTAATGCAGATTTTTGAAGAACTGATTGTAAAGGCTACCCGGCATGAGGTGAAGCAGTTCAGGAGCTGGCTTTATGTGCTGAGCCGTAATTTTTGTTTGATGCAGCTGCGTGCTAATAAAAAGATGGAAACGTTAAGTATAGATAACATTATGGAATTGCCGTTGGTTTTGCATCCTGAAGATAACAGTAGCGAGGCCAGTTTGCAGCAACTGGAAAAATGCATGCAAAAGCTATCGGCCGAGCAGCAGCGGAGCATCGACTTGTTTTATATTAAAGAGAAGTGTTATAATGAGGTGGCCGAACTAACGGGCTATACCCTGAAAGAAGTAAAAAGCTATATACAAAACGGAAAACGTAATTTAAAAATTTGCCTGGATAATAACCGTGAGCACTAACAAAAACGACATATTGCAGATCAGGAAGTATCTTAACGGAGAGCTTGATGCTCATGCTATGCACGAGTTGGAACGGCAGGCGCTTGATGATCCGTTTTTGATGGATGCCCTGGAAGGTTACGGGCAGGCAGGTAGAAATCAGCAACCTCATTTAAACGAACTGCAAAACCGCTTACAGCAACGCGTTACTCCGGCTAAAAAGCGGTTGACTTTGTGGCCTGTAATGGGCATTGCAGCATCGGTAGTACTATTTTTAAGCGTAGGGGGCTGGTGGCTGCTCAACTACCGAGCCCCAGCCAATAAACCCGATGGTATGCCTGCCGATAAAACTGAAGTGGTTGTACGTCCTTTGGTTACTGATACTAATAAATTACAGCCGCAAATTAATGATGTTACGGTTAGGCAAAGCGGTACGCCAGTAGCCAAGTCAAAGCCAAGTGCGGATTGGGCAAACTTAAATAGGGCAAAAACCCAGGCGTTAAGTGAAGATCGATCTGTTGCCCCCGCGTTTAACAATAACGAGCCGGTAGCCAATGCTCCCGCGTTACCGTTAGTTCAACCAGGTAGGGTTAACGATAGCTTAGCACTTGCCAATACTTTTGGTAAAGCGGAAAAGCAGATCCGTATTCGCGGAGCGAGGTCCATTACCGCCGACAGTAAGCCGTTGTACGTTGTAGACGGTAAAATATTTAACGGAGAACTTAAAGATCTTAAAGCTGCGGATATTGAAAACTTATCTGTAATTAAAGATGCGTCGGCTGCAGCTATATACGGCTCGAGAGGTGCCAATGGCGTAATTGTGGTCACCACTAAAAAAGGGAAAACCGGTAATAAAATTATTGATTCTAACCTGATGGCCGGTAATAAGTTAAATGAGGTGGTTGTAGTGGGTTATGGTACGCAGTTAAAAAAGGATATTACCGGTAGTGTTACCAGTGTTAAACCCGCTTCGATAGATCAGGCTTTACAAGGCAGGTTAGCAGGAGTAAGTGTTACCAGTGAAAGTAAAACACCTTTAAAAACAGTAACCGGGCAGGTGTTGTCTCAAAGCGATGGCAAACCACTGCCGGGTGTAAGCATAATGATTGCCGGTAAATACCGTGGTACACAAACCGATGCTAATGGAAAGTTTAATATAGCGGCTACCGATAAAGACGAATTGGATATTCAATACATTGGCTATTTGGGCAAGCGATTAAAAGTAAAAGGTAATGATAGTTTGAAGGTAGCTTTAGAAAATAACAATCAATCTTTATCTGAAGTGGTGATAGTAAGCAAGGCTAAAGCTATAAAGCAAATCAAGGAAGCTCATCCCCAAAATGGTTGGGCAGCGTTTCAAAAGTACCTGAATATGAAAGCGGATTCTACCGGTGAAAAGGGGTTGGTAAGGGTAAGCTTTGTGGTTAACCCCGATGGCAGTTTAAATAATTTCAAAGTATTAAAAAGCCTGAAAACCGATATGGATGAAGAAGCCATAAACATTATTAAAAATGGTCCCAAATGGGTGCCCAATGTAAACGGGCAGCCCGAAACGGTTAAGGTTAAAATTACGTTTAAAGAGTAGAAGCAGCTTTCACCAAAGTATTTATAAACCGTGCTTCACGAAGCTGCAAAAACTTGACTCAAATAAAGAAAAATGAAGTTTTTTGAAAAGAAACATAATACTTCACCCCGAACACTTTCTGCAGATCTAATTTATTGCAACCCGTCCTCAAATATGCTTACTTTTAACTGCATGATGATGAAAAGATTTGGTTTAATGGTTTGCGGAGTTCTTTTGATGGCTGCCTGCAAACAAGCAAAGGAATCGAACCCCAATTTTGGCAAACTGCTAGAGAGTTATTATGAAGACCGGCTGGTGCTTTATCCTTTTGAAGCTACCGCCATAGGCGATAACCGCTACAACGATAAGCTGCCCAACGATGGATCGGCTGAGTTTATGAAGCAGGCGCAAAACTTCTACAAGATCTATATTAACCGGTTACACAGCTTTAAGCGCGATGATTTGAGCGAGCAGGACAAACTATCATACGATGTGTTAGATTACCAAATGCGAGTACAACTGGATAGTTATAATTACCCGTTTGAGCAAATGCCTTTTAACCAGATGTTCTCTTTGCCGCTTACTGTGGGGCAGTTTGGTTCGGGTGCATCCGCACAGCCTTTTAAGACTGTTAAAGATTATAATAACTGGCTTAAACGCTTATCGGCTTTTCAAATATGGGCCGATACTGCCGTAGCTAATTTTCAAAAAGGTGTGAAGGCAGGTATTGTAATGCCGCATGCACTGGTTATAAAAATGATACCGCAAATGGAAAGCATGGTGGTTAGCGATGCCACTAAAAGCCTGTTTTACAAACCGGTGAAGAATATGCCTAAAGGCTTTTCGGCAGCTGATAAGCAAACGCTGACCGAGGCTTATAAAAAATGCTATCTTGACTGTAGTTGTTCCTACTTATAAACAATTAGGTAGCTATCTTAAAAACAATTACCTGCCACATACCCGCAGCACATCGGGCTATTCATCATTACCTAACGGTACGGCTATGTATGCTTACCTGGTTAAGCAAAATACTACTACCGATAAAAAGCCTGAAGAAATTTACCAGTTAGGTTTAACCGAAGTAGCACGCATTCGCAGCCAAATGGATAGCATTAAAAATAAGGTAGAATTTAAGGGCGACCTGAAAGCCTTTTTTGAATACATGAAGACCGATAAGAAATTTATGCCTTACAAAACGCCTAAAGAGGTTTTAGATGCTTTTGAAAACATTCATAAGCGTATGGAACCTAACTTGAAAAAGATGTTCAATCGTACGCCTAAAACACCTCTCGAAATTCGCCAAACCGAAGCTTTTCGTGCGGCATCGGCCAGTGCCGAATATAACCAGGGCAGTGCCGATGGCAGTCGTCCGGGTGTGTTTTATGTACCCATTTTAGATGCAGGCACTTTTAACACCACATCAGGTATGGAATCGCTGTTCTTGCATGAAGCTATTCCGGGCCATCATTACCAAATTTCATTAACGCAGGAAAACACATCGCTTCCTAAATTCCGCCGCTTTACGTATGATAATGCTTATGTAGAAGGCTGGGCTTTGTACTGCGAATCTTTAGGCAAGGAACTGGGCTTGTACGCCGACCCTTACCAGCACATGGGTGCCTTAGGTGATGAGATGCACCGCGCCATCCGTTTGGTAGTAGATGTGGCCATCCATACCAAAGGCATGACCCGTGAGCAGGCCATTAAGTACATAATGGATAATGAAGCCATTAGCGAGCAAGGTGCCACTGCCGAAATTGAACGCTACATGGCCATTGCCGGTCAGGCATTAGGTTATAAAATTGGCGCCCTTAAAATACGCGAACTGCGCACCAAAGCCGAAAAGGAATTAGGCAGCAAATTTAATTTAGCTGAATTTCATGATGAGGTATTAAAAGATGGTTCGATGCCGCTAAGTGTACTGGACGCTAAAATTAATGCCTGGATTGCTGCTAAAAAATAGTTAATAGTAGCGGTCGCTAAATAGTTCACGCCCGGCCAAAACCGAGGGTGGGCGAAAATATGTTTAAAATAATAAGTTGATTGTAATCCATTCAAACATACACAATTTCTAAGTGTGTTTTTCGAAGCGTAAACATCTGAAGGTTTGTTGAGATTGCTCATTTTCAACTACCGTGCCCTTAACTTGACATAGTTTTTAAAACTTTCAGCAAAAAATACATACTATCGCTTCTCCACCTTATCATAAAACCCACCAAAGGAGTTTACCTTTACGTTGTCTTCATTAAAGAAATCGCCTGGAAAACCTAAGGTTATTTTGCTGACATCATTAAGTTTTGTGATGTGTTCGCTACTCAATATTAAATCGGCGGCTTTTAAATTATCTTTTAGCTGCTCTACATTGGTAGCACCTACAACCGGTATGCACGAAAAACCTTGCTGGGTTGTCCAGGCCAGGGCCACATGGGCGGGAGTGGCACCAATTTCATCGGCAATGGCCATAACCTGGCGAGTTATGCGTTCGCTGTTCGCATCGCGGCGGTTACTTTCGGCTTTTACACGGCCGCTTTCGCCACGCAGGTATTTACCGGTTAAAGCGCCTCCACCTAATGGGGCCCAGGGGGTAACCGTCATGCCAAAGTGTTTAGCCATGGGTATAAGTTCGCGCTCAGGGGTACGCTGTATGAGGCTGTATTCTACCTGCAGGGCTATCAGCTGGCTCCATCCCATCAGTTCGGCCAGGGTATTTCCTTTAGCTACTACCCAGGCGGGGGTATCGCTAATGGCGGCATAATTTACCTTACCCTGGCGTATTAAATCATCCAGCCCCCGCATTACCTCATCTATAGGTGTAATATGGTCCCAGATGTGGAGGTATAATACGTCAATAAAATCGGTTTGTAAACGCTGGAGGCTTTGCTCTACGCTGCGCATCATGTTTTTACGGTTATTGCCCGATGCATTAGCATTAGTGTTGTTATCTTTCAATGTGTATTTAGTAGCTATTACAAACTGGTCGCGATCGTGGTTAGTAAGATATTCACCAATAATCTTTTCGCCGGTGCCCAGTTTATACACGTTGGCCGTATCTAAAAAATTACCTCCGGCATCGGCATAGGCGTCCAGGATCTCAAAGCTGGTTTCCTTATCGGCACCCCAGCCGCCTTCGGTACCAAAACCCATGGTGCCCAAACATAATTGCGATACTTTAAGGCCGGAGCGGCCTAATAATTTGTAGTTCATAGGTATAGTATTTTGCTCTTTAACAAATGTACAAGAATAACTGTTTAACCTAAATGCTGCTGATTTTTAATAGTACCCCGCATGATCAAACAATACGACCAAATTACTTGTAACATCTTATACCATCATCAAATCATATTTCATGAAAATCATTCAAACTAAAGTGCCGGTTAATGCTAATGAACTGAAGAACTTTTTAGAAGAAAAACTAAGTCCACTGTTTAAAGAACAGCGCCAGGCCGATATTGATTTTGTGTTTACCCAAACCCCGGGTGGCGTGCAGATTACACAGCCAGACTTGTATGAAGATTTCTTATTTCAAATTGATGTAGTAACCGATACGGAACTCCACGTAACCAAATCGGAACATTACACGGATGACGTTAACGTACTTACATTAGAAAACATAATTAACAATTTGTTTATGGATTATCCGGGGCGTAATAATGTTATTCATACAGCAAAGGAGTAAAAAGAAGCCCCTCCCAACCCTCCCCGGGAGGGAGGGCTTTTGAACAGCATAGCCGCCAATTACGGGCAATAAAAAAAGGTGATCCATTGTGTGGGTCACCTTCTATATTTTAAAGCCCTCCCTCCCGGGGAGGGTTTGGGAGGGGCTCGCTCTTATCCGTATATCCAGCTAAACTTGTATTCAAGCATCGGGTTTTTCATACGTTCGGCTACACGTAATAAACGGTCTGGCAACCTTACAATATAATCACGCGCTTTCTCACCAGCTTCGTTCAGTTCGGTCATGCTTTCTATTTGCCAGTCGTCAATTAAGGTTTTCAGGATATCCACATAATCAACCGCGGTGTACACGTTCAAACGTTCTGCTGCATCGGTAAAGTGACCAAAGGTTTGGCCTATTTTTAAACCAACTTCGCGCAGGAAGTGGGCCGGCATAACTATCTTTTTACGCATCATATCTTCAAAGGCCAGCATTGCTTCGTTAGCGTCAACCTCAAAAATCTTGCTAATGAAGTGCTTGTATGCTTTAGCATGACGGGCTTCATCGGCCGCTATAACGCCGCACATTTTTGACAATAACGTATCACCATCCCTTTTAGCTAATGAAGCCACCCGGCGGTGCGATACATTGGTAGCCATTTCCTGAAACGAGGTATATATAAAATTACGGTAAGGATCCGTACCGGTACCTATATCGAAACCATCGGCAATCAAATATTGCGTTGATACTTCCATGGCGCGCATATTTACACGGCCCGATAGGTAAAGGTATTTGTTCAGCAGATCGCCGTGGCGGTTTTCTTCAGCCGTCCAGTGACGGGTCCAGGTCATCCAACCATTATGCTGATCTTTATCAACACCCTCTACCATGCTTAACCACGATTCGTAAGTTGGCAGGGCTTCTTCGGTAATGGTATCTCCAATTAAAACGGCAACTAAATCATATGATAAACCTGCAGCGCTTTCCTGCAATTCTTTAATTTCCGTAAAAAAAGTATCACGGGTAGAATCGGGCAAAAGGTCTGACGGCTGCCAGATCTCATCGATGGGCTTTAAAAATTCATGCATCTTTTCGAGCATGTATTTTTCAATATGCTTCATCACTTCGCGGCGCTTTTCTTCAAAAAATTTCATAATCGTAGTTAGTTTGCAAATATACTCATAAAAATTGTTGTATATATTATTTTATCGTTACTTTTTAGGCGCGTAGCCTATGGCCTCTTTCATACAATCGGGTAAGGTTATCAGGCTTGGCTTACCTTTAAATATAGAAAAATTACCATCGTAATCCCACAACATACCCGGTATTTGCATTTGCTTTAAGTTAGTGCGTACTGCTTTAATATATAGGCATCGGCTATCCAAATCGGCATATTGGTTATACACACCGTACTCGCTGCATATTACAGGAACGTAATACCTGACCGACCAGTTTTTAACTATTTGTAATTTATCTTTTACTGATTGTTCGTTGCCATCCGTTTTATATTGGTAATAGTTAGTTTCGCCCCAGGTTGCTTTTGCTTTTGGGTTAAGTACTGGAAAATTTTCTACGTTATAGGGAAAAGGAACCCCGGTTGTTGCCACTTGATTGCCAACCCAGGCTGCTCCCTGATGCGTAAAGAAAAAAGGTTCATAAAAATGAAAAGTGTAAATCAGGTTTTCATCGGGCAGGCGTACCAGGCGGCTCAACTCGTAAATACTGTTATAATTAGATGCCCCTACCAGCAGTGTACGCTTCTGATCTATCTTACGTATAGCGTTTATAATATTGTAAGCGGCGTCTTTCCATAACTGGGGGTTCATGGGTGGCGGCTCATTATACAGTTCAAAAAATAGTTTATCGGCAGGTACTTTAAGGTAATGCTTAGTGAGCATAACCCACGTTTTAATGATTACCTGCGTTTCTGCTGTGTAATTGGTATCATTCAGGCTGCCGTAGTGGTAATCTATCACCAGTTTTAAGCCATTATTATTGCAGTTTTTCCATACCTCATCAATACGGTTTAATACTGTAGCAATAGGTATTTTTGTTTTGGCAAAGTGCTCAAAAGCAACCGGTAGCCTTACACTTTTAAATCCTAATACTTTAAGCAACTTAAAATCTGCAGCTTTTATCCTGTTACTGGTAATGGCTTTAGGGTTCCAGGTTTGTTCCAGCCATGATATGCTTACCCCGTTATTTAAACTGGTGGCGCGTTTAAATGCCGTGGCACGGTCTTGCCCCAATGTTGGTGTGCTTTTTGCAACAATTAAGCAAACTAATACAAGTAATTTTGGTAAATGTTTGAAAATTATGGGTGCAGTATTACTAAATTTATAATTTTCTATATTTAACATCAAAATTTTTAATAGTTTTAACAAGCTTAATATTATTCGAATAATTTTAAACTATTGCTAAATATTTATACCCATCGATGGTTGCCCAAATTAATAAAGAAGAGTACATTAAAGAAACCCGGAAAAAGGCCTGGTTCCTTACCAATAACATTATCTGGACTACTATTTTTTTATATCCTTTATTAGGCATTATTGACTTTGTTTACACTCCTAATTTCTGGCTAACAATTTTAGTTGCGCGTATTGTTACCGTAATGATTATTTACGGTGTTTACAACTTCTTTCAGAGCAACAAGCTCGACTACCGATTGTTGTTGCACATTACCTTTTTTTTGTTATCGGCATTAATGGCCTTTTTATGTAGTATAGTTGACATTAGCCATCTTACCATATATTTCCTTATGTACTCGGTAATCATCCTGTTTTTTAACCTACAGGTATTTTGGGAGCCGGTAAACTCGCTTATCCAATCATTAGTGGCCATTGTGCTGCTGGCCATATTTTACAACATATTTTGCGAGTACAGTTTGGATATGTTTATTAGTAACGGCGGACAGTACTTCTTTATTATAGCTTTACTATCGTGCCTTATACCAACGGCACGTTATAAAGTGATACAACGGGAGGTTGCTTCACAATTACTCATCGAACAATCAAACGAGCAACTGAAAGCGCAGAACCGCGATATTTTAGAAAAGAATAGCATAATTGACTTACAATACGATAAACTGCGCAGGTTAGACGAGCAAAAGAACAGCTTTATTAATATTGCCGGTCACGATCTTAAAAACCTCATTGGCTCCATTGTAATGAGTAACAATATGATCCGTGAAGAAGATTACCGCCTGAGCGACGATCAAAAAGAGTTTGCACATTACATCAGCGAATCGGCCGATAAGATGCAATATCTGTTAAAGACCCTAATGGATGTAAAAGAGATCGAATCGACCGAGATCAAATTTAACATGGAAAACTTTGATGCCAATGAGGTAGTGCAGCAGGTATTTAAGGGTTTGGTTGATACGGCCAATATGAAAAATGTGCATCTGATTAATAATATTTTAAAACTGCCGCTTAATGTAAGGCTCGATAAGGTATTTACCAGCCAGGTTTTTCAAAACCTTTTATCGAACGCTATAAAGTTTTCGCAAACCAATAATAACATACGTGTGGTTACCAGCCTGCAAAAGCAAAAATTTGTTTTTGAGATAATTGATGAAGGAATTGCCATAGGCCAGCAAGAGTTAGACCTGATGTTTAACCGCCTTAAAACATTGAACGATGCCTCGGGCTCGGCTGCCGAAAGCCGATTAGGCCTGGGCCTATCAATTGCTAAACTAATGACCATAGAAATGGGCGGTGAACTCAATTACCGCAGCGATGATAACGGAAACTATTTTAAAGTAGAATTTTACGCCATAAATTAAAAATATAACCTGCAACTTGATATGAATAAATTTTTGACCCTCTTAGTTTTAGCAACAACCTTGTTTGCAAAGGTCACGTTGGCTCAAACCAACATTTCCTTTAAAACCTACGGCCACGATGACGAAGTGATTTATGGTATGAGCGGCGTAAGCTCCTTTTATTTTAGGATGGACCCGCTTATTGATATGAACCAAAGTAAATTAGTACTTTACTTTGAGCCCTCACAGGCACTCATAAAAAACCTATCGTATATTAATATAATAATTGCCGATAAGCCTGTATTTAGCGGACGCATGACCCAAGACTCGGTACAGCGGCTGGTTATACCTTTAAACAGCAGTTATTTAACCGATAACAGGCAATTTTTAAAGGTGCAGGTTAAAACTTTGCTCACCATAACCGATAACAAGTGTAAGGATTTGGATAATCCTGCTATGTGGATTAAGGTAAAGAGCAACTCTTACCTGCAATTGGTTAAAAGTGCTAAAGATGTTTCTAACCGTGTTAACATCAGCAATTCTTTTGAAAGTAAAACAGCTATAGTATATCCAACTAACCCCGGCCTGCACGATTTAAAGGCCGTAGCTTGGGCATATAATAAAATAAAAAGATCATTAGCCGTAAGCGACCTGCGTGTTTACCCAGCCGACAAGGTACCTGATAGTATCAGAAACTATGTTATGGTTGGTAATCTCGATCAGTTACCTGCTGATAAACGCAGCTTGATTTCAGTAACACCTCAAGGCGGCCAGGGTTTAATCTATTTGTACAAAGGCCCGGCCGATTCGGCTGCTGCACGTTTCCGTACAGTTAACTCTATATCTGCGGCCCGTCAGGCTTTTTCAAACAATGAGATTTTATTTATAACAGGCCCTGATGATGCCGGTTACGAAAAAGCGATTACCGCTATGGGTAATTACAACGTATTAAACTCGGCGTTTGGTAATTACCTGGTAATTAACACCGCCGATAACGACCGCGCTAAAAACCTGAACCAGCAACGCACCAAATTAACCTTCCGCGATGTAGGTGGCGTATCTAACTTCATGTCGGGCATTGGTTCGTTAAGGAGTGTTTACAACTTTAAAAACAGCGATTTTAGCTTTACACCTAAAGAAGTGGAAATGCATTTTGTAGGTACTTACAGCGGTATGAGTGCTAACGATCGTGGTTTCTTTAACATATACCTTAACGGTATGCTCATCAGCAGCGAAAAGTTAAATGAATCGGGCAAATTAAACACCTCGGTTGTAGTTAACCGTTACCAACACCGTAAATACAACTCTTTAACTGCCGAGTTCAGGTTCTATCCTGCAAATGGTAATTGTCAAAATAGCTTCCTCAATTTCTTTGGTGAAATGGATGTTGATAAATCTTACCTGGAATCGAGAAACCCGTTTGTGAACAATACGCTGAGTTTCTACCAATATCCTGAAGCATTTAACGAGGGTAGCACCCGTATTGTAGTAAGCAAAAGCTTTGCTAAATACGCAGCAGGCGCAGTTGGCGAAGTAGTTTACGAATTAAATAATAACTTAAACAGTAATAATTTCCCTGAGTTCGCTTATTCGGACGAGATAACCGATGGTGACCTGAAAAAATACAACGTAGTAGCCTTATTGTCTAAAGACGATCCGCTGATGGAAAAATTTCCTGATGCGCCTATCCGTTTTGACCGTGCTTTCCGTTTATACAGTAACGAGGACAACAAGCTGGTTTATGCCCTGTCCGACTCGGTATCGAACGGTTTAGCCCAGATATTTTATGGTAGGGGCAGCAACAACGCCATATTAGTTATAACTGCTACAGGTCAGCAATTGGCCGAAGCATTCCTATCGGCATCAAAAGCTATTACCGAACAGTTATCAACTTTAAACAGTAACGTAAGCGTATCTGATTTAAATGATAATAAATACCTGTTCAACATTGATAAAACAACAGATAACGTACGGTACACCGATGCAAAAAGTGGGTTAGCCCGTTTCTGGGAAAATTATAACCTATATGTATTGTTAGGAATACTGGTACTTATCTTACTGGCCTTTTTGTATGTACGTTCAAAGGTACAAAGGTCACAAGACATGCTGGGCGAACAATAGCTTACAGCCCTCCATAACGTAAAACAATAGCAGGAAATAGCATTATTTTCTGCTATTGTTTATTCATAATTACTTATCGTATTTTATATACTTATGCGCAATACCCAAGGTGATGGTTTGATTCAAAGTGATCCTGAAGGAATATATTCCGGTACACGCAATTCCACTATTTTCCAATTACTTGTTAAAGACGAATTTTTAACACAAGAAGATTGTGATAACATAGATGCCTATTCGGCAAAAATAGGTTCATCAACTGCTAAAATTGCCCTCAACTTCGGCTTTATCTCACGTAAAAACTACGAACGTTCATTAACAAATGCAGGTTATGTGTTTGAGCAAATACGCGAAGAAGCTTACGATGAGGAAGTTTTGGCAAAAGTAGAATTAAAGTTCGCCAATGATCACATGGCTTTGCCTTTGCGCATTGAGAACAACCGGGTAGTAACCCTAATGGCCGACCCCGATGATCAGTTGTTTATTGACTTTGTGCGCCTTACCTATAACCTGGAGCCACTTATTATAATAGCGTCAGATCTGGATATTGCCTGGTTAAGTCATAAGCTGCTCGGTCAGAAGTATGTTAAGTCGGCCGTGTTTGAGCTTTTAAACAGCGATAAAAACAGTTCGGCCTTAACCACTTTTACATCCAAACAGCTTGTAGTTATATTTACCTTTATTGGTTTGATGGCTTGTGGTTTGGTTTTAAATTTCAAAATCACCTCCATAATCTTAAACATATTTTTAAGTACCTTTTTTTTACTTACCATTACCTTTAAGCTTTTTCTTTCACTGGTAGGTTCTAAATTTGAACTATACCAGGCCGTAACAAAAAGCGAAATCAAAAACATTGTTGATGCTGAACTGCCGGTGTACACCATTCACTTACCGGTGTATAAAGAAGATAAGCTGATCAAGAAACTGGTTTGGAACTTACAAAGCTTAGATTACCCACGCGATCAGCTGGATATTAAGCTACTGATTGAAGAAGATGACGATAAAACCCTGAATGCGGTACGCGACCTTGATTTTCCGGCTATATTTGAGGTTATTGTAGTTCCTTTCCACATGCCTAAAACCAAGCCTAAAGCTTGTAACTACGGCCTTCACTTTTCGAGGGGTACTTATTTAACTATCTACGATGCTGAAGATATCCCCGATACCGATCAGCTGAAAAAAGTGGTAGCCATGTTTAACAAGCTACCCGAAGAATATATTTGCGTGCAATGCGCCTTAAACTACTTTAACCGTAACGAAAATTTCCTGACCCGTATGTTTACCCTGGAGTACTCATACTGGTTTGACTATGTATTACCCGGACTGGATACCCTGGATATCCCTATTCCATTGGGCGGTACCAGTAACCACTTTAAAATGGCCAGCTTAATAGAATTAGGTGCATGGGACCCGTTTAATGTAACCGAAGATGCCGATCTGGGTGTACGTGCGTATGCGAAAGGCCACAAGATCGCTGTTCTTAATTCTACTACATACGAAGAGGCCAATAACGATTTCTTTAACTGGATCCGTCAGCGTTCACGCTGGATTAAAGGTTATATGCAAACTTACCTGGTACACATGCGCGATCCTGCTGCTCTTATTCGCAAAATTGGGTTTAAGGGGTTTTTAGGCTTTACCTTCTTTGTAGGAGCCACGCCTATCATGTTCCTTATTAACCCTATTCTTATTCTTATTTTTATAGCATACGTGGTATTTGACCTGGGTATTATACGAACCATTTTTCCAGATTGGGTACTCTTCATATCCATATTCAACTTAATGGTGGGTAATATATTAATGATCTATGTGAACATGATGGCGGTATTCAAACGCCGTTATTATGAACTTATACTTTTTGCTATTGCTAATCCCATATATTGGTTAATGCACTCCATATCTGCCTACAAAGGTTTGTACCAGCTTATTGTGAACCCTTTTTACTGGGAAAAAACCAATCACGGTTTAAGTAAAGTGAACAATCAAAACAACGCGGCTAAATAATGAAACGGTCTAAAAATTTCTATCTCATTCTCATTACGCTAATACTGGCTGTTTACTATATATTTATTGGTGTATATCTGAATAAGTTAGGTTACACTAATCACGAGTCGTTATTTTATATTGAAAAAGGAAAGATCATATCTTACGGCTTAGGTAATAAATTAAGGGTAATGGGTTTAACCTCTCCCCTATTACCTTTTTATGGCGCTTACATATTTAGCTTTATCAACGCCATATTGGCTCCGGTAATAGCTTCTGGAGTTGGTACAGCGGTATTATTTTATATTATGGCTACCTCTATGGTTAAGCGTAATAAGGATAATTTTTACCTCTCCATACTGGTAATATTGTTTGCGCTGCATCCGGGATTAATTTATACCGCCTGCTCGGGCAAGGGCATTTACATGGTGCTTATCTTCTTTTTCCTGTTCTTTTTAAACATGCTCAGGTTTTACAACTCTAATACTACGTACCACATTTCGGTGGCAAGTATATGTTTTGTGTTGCTTGTTTTTTCTGATTATAAGTGCATCTGGTTGGCTCTGTTTTTTATCCCTCTGGTACTATCCATTTCATTGCATAGTTTAAACCTGAGTGAAAAAGAATCGGTATTCCGGCTTCACATGAGCTTCAATAACCCTTCATTACGTCGTAAGCTTGTTAACAAAACGTTTTCCATCTACAGTATCATCTTCATATTGCCAATAGCTTCTGTAGCTATTTATAAGGTGTTAAACCTTACACACGCCGATGATTTAAATTACTTTTTAGAAAGCCCTTACGCAACCTGGAATATCATAGCCGATAAGTTTGAATACAGTGCAACACAGGTAGCCAGTAAATTTGATATACCCGAAATATCGGTACTGGTATCCTTAAAAGCTATCATTTTTTGTCCGATGATAGTGCTGGCTATTTACCTTTTTAAACAAAACACTTACCAAATTTTAACCCTTCTTACGCCATTTGGGTTAATTGAATTTTTAAAGGTGAAATACGATAGTGTAAATTTAACTTATGAGTACTATTTGCTCTTCCTGATTTTAGCATTACTATGCATCATATTCAGGGTACGTTTTATCAAGAATCAGCGAATGCTCAAGGCTGGGTTAGTTATTGTAGTAGCAGTTCAGCTCTATATCGGGTTCGTATTTTTAAGTAAATCATATATTAAAGAAGAAAGCAATTTTTCTAAGATACTGTTAGATCGTACCAGCAATAAAGTAGATGAAGAGAATCATGAACTGGCCGACTATATTAACAGCATGCGTGATACCGACGATCCCATTCTGGTAGATGATGCAGTGGCCTATAGCGTTGCTTGTTATGTTAATAATATTCAGAAACTAACAATGCCATACCAAGAGAGCTACCTAAGCGCTATTGAAGCACCTGAGAAGTATAATGGCTATGTGTTAATTGCCAATGAAAACAACCCAACATTGGGTTACACGCAACTTACAGACTTTTACTTAGATGGAATAAAGCGCAAGAATCCAAGACTATACATCTATAAAATATATGTAACTGATTACTGGACATTGTATAAGATCATAGATTAAAGTTTCTATCGTATGTGAGGTATCTTCGGGAGATTTGGCATGTATCGCCTATACTTTTGAACGCAGACTACAACCTGGCAGCATTCTGCCGGGCCTTTGCCTCAACTAGCCACTCTTAATGAGACAAGCTACATTTATCTTAACATTATTTCATTTCAGATGAGTGTAAGAACTACTTCATAAGCCGTTTTTTTCTCCCAGCGCGCTATAAGCCAAGCGATAAAACTTAAGGTAAAGATGTCATTATTCTCCTTCGTGCTTGCGAGGCTCAAAACCGCCTTTCTATACGCCGGCTCTGATGTCACATTTGGGTTCATCAAATATTTTTCTACCAGCTTCAAATACATCAACACTCGTTCCTCCGATGTTTTGAGCAGATACTTCTTATACCTACGACGGAAGCTGGTCAGCCTCGACATGGCCAGTTCAATGTTGGAGAACTGTGCCTGAACTATAATTTCCATCAAATTTTTCCGGATAGTCCATAGCATGCCCATCTTTTTCTCATACCATGCATCTGTTTGCGTAAGTAGCGACAGCTGTTTCAAGCTTCCACGGTCGTTACAGAGTGCTAAAAACATGGTCAAACAAATTCGTATATCCTCAATATCTTCTACCTTGGAAGCTGGCTTTATACCAGAGAGTGCTTCCTGCATTAGCGCGATCGCCTCCTCCGCAAAGCCTGTAAAGAACAGGTTTAAAGCAGAGAGTAACTGATGCCGTAAATAGAAAAGTGGATAATAACGATTATCAACCAATATTAAATCCATCATTTCCTTAAGATAAGATGTGCTTTTCGTGAAGTCTTTTTGCCGCAGATGAAAGTTTGCCAAAAAGTACAAGATGGAGATATGATAGAAAAGATAGGGCTCTTTAGTATAAACCTGGCGCTGTATAAACTGATTGGTCCGGTTAACATAGCGCTCTATCAAGCCATAATTCTGCTGAATAGCTGCATATTCATTTGCAATAAAAAGAATTTGGTAAATAGCTTTATAGGTCATTAAATCCTGCACGGAAATTTTGTATTTCCGAATAGTTGTTAGCATCAAGGCAGTCAAATTAACAACCTTACCTTTCAGGTGTATTTCCTGCAACTCCTGCCTCAAAAAGGCATAGGCAATATTGAGTTTAGCCTCGCGCTGCATGTTTAACTGGTTGCGCTCAAAGCGGGTGGTTAAAGTATCGAGGTCTTCTGCGCCGGACAAATGAGCATATTGCAGTTTTAGCAGCAAGAGCTCATTCAATAAATTAAATTGCTCTAAATATTCGGCTAAACGCTCTGCCTTGTCCAGACATTTGAACGCTACCTTAACCACATAGTTTTCCAGCAAAAAACGCCCTACCACCACAAGGCGCAGCGCATCATAGGTATCCGTATGATTGCTCTCAAACGTTTTCTGCGACAAGAACAGTAGTAAATTATCCTGCAGCCTTTTACGTAAGGCATGGTAAGCATCCTTGTTTTTTTCAGAGTTATAGAGCTTATTTATGCCACTGATATCGTCAGTTTCAATTAAATCAAGTAACTGCAAATTTTTAACATCACTTCTTTTGTTTTTCCGTTCCAAAAACTGCTTAAACAGCTTCTTGTCCTGAACTGTAAGCAGATTAATCAACTCTGATAGTGAATCCATAACGATATATAGTACTTGTAAAGGTAGAACACTGCTAATAATATCGTCAGTATTTTCGATAATATAACTTTTTGGCAGATGCTTTACCCCCCATATTTGCTTCCATATTAATCATCAAAACAAAACAAACATGGAACCGCTACAAAACAAAACAGACGAAAATTCACCGATTGTAAAACACGGCGAGAGCATCAGAAATCCATTTAAGCCTACCGGCGCATTTATAGGTGCCTCCTGGTTTGCCTTATTAGCAGGAACGGTGGGCTATTGCATTGGCTTATGGAATGCAAGTATGCAGTTGAACGAAAAAGGCTACTATTTCACCATCCTGTTATTCGGTTTATTTGCCGTTATCTCCGTACAAAAAAGTGTGAGGGACCGGGCCGAAGGATTAGCCGTTACCGATCTTTACTACGGACTGAGCTGGTTTGCTACCATTGCTGCCATGATCTTGCTAACCATCGGTCTTTGGAATGCAGGTATAGCCCGGAGCGAAAAGGGCTTTTATGCCATGGCATTTTGCCTGAGCATGTTTTCGGCCATTGCTGTACAAAAGAATACCCGCGACGCCAAGCTGATTGGAGATAAAGAACTGTAACGTAGCGGTTACCACCCCCGCAGCGTCTTGCCTGGCAAGCCTGCGGGGTTTATTTACTCAACCTAATTATATGAAGCCAACAGGTTTAAAAACCTACATTCAACAAAAAACCCCTCAGAATTGAAGCTGAAGGGTTTATGTAGTGGTGGCGACTTTACAAATCTCGAACTATTTCCTGTCTGATTTGCGTTTAATAGCCGATTTAGACTTATAGTTTATTGTGGTCACTTAATCAGTAGAAAAACACGAGGACATACTATTCACTTAAAATTTATAACTGTAACCTACCCTGAAAACCTGCGTTTCATAGTAATCTGTAGTTATAAGCCTGAAGCCGTTACCATTTACTTCTTTTTTGATATTTAAGGTATTAAGCAGGTCGTTACCATTAAAGAACAGCTCACCTCTGCCGTTCTGTATCTGCTTTTTCAGACCAAGATCAATGGAAAACCGTGACCCAACTTTACCTTGTGGGATAATATCCGGTGCGAGGTAAACGGCGGTTAATTGTGCCTCCAGCTTTTTAGGAAACTTAAACATACCATTGAACTTGATGTTACCTGATGTAAGCTCTTGCTGTGTGGCTGTAAACACCGTCGGTACGGGGTATTTATTCTCCACCGTAAAAGCACTTATGGTATTACGGTATATATTCACATTTGTGTTAAAACTGAACCATTCAGTCAAGCTTTGTTGATAAACCAGCTCGGTGCCGCTATTGTAGCTTCGTCCGGCATTTTGGAACACATTATAAATGATCAAGCTGCCGGGTACCTGTGTAGCTATTCGTGTTATGGTGGCATTAGCGATCCGGTGGTAAACTGCCGAATAGAAGTAACCCTTGTCCCATCCTTTTTTATAGCCCAGTTCAAAAGAACTGGTGAATTGCGGGCGTAGCGCAGGGTTCCCCACTTTTAACACTTCGGGTTCATCATATTTAGGGAATATACGGATGTCAACTTCATTAGGACGATCAACCCGGCGATTATAAAATGCGGATAGTTTACTGTTGCTATTAAACTTGTAGCCCAATCTCAAGCTTGGAAAAGGCTGCGCATACTTATAACCATCGCTTTTATAGGTATTATGATCAGGATTCACCTCGTAATCTACTTTTACATATTCTACACGAAGACCTGTTTCCAATTCAAACTTTTCACTTTCGAGTACGTAATTTCCATATACTGCAGGAATGGTTTCTTTGTATTCTGCCAAACCCCCGGCGTCAAAATCTATTGGGGAATTCAAGCCTGGGAAAAACTGCATGTTGGCCGGTATATTTCTTTTTCTTAACTTAATTCCCCCCTCTATGCGACCGTACTTTAAGGGGCGTATATAATCCAGCGTAAGATCATAAACCTGCTCATCTGATAGTAGTTTAAAGGAGTCTTCGCCGGTAAAGGATGGCAAAATATTTTTGAAAAAATACTTTTCATCCTCACGGTGAAAGGTGTAGTTAAACCCGGCGTTAAGCACATGCCCCGGCTGTTTGAATTTGTGCTGATAGGATGCGGTTGCGGTAGCTGTATATTTCACCTCGTCTTCTAAAAACTGCCACAAACGTCTGCGGTTGGAAAGGTCGGTGTTAAAATAGGGAATATCGCCCCGGTCGATGATCTTTTCGCGGTTAAACAGGCCTGAAAAGGCAAACACATTCTGTTCATCCATGTTCCAGTCGATACCGGTTTTTATGGTGGCGTAAGAGGTGTTGCGGTTTCTTTTTACCTGCTGTCGTATCACATCACCATTGTCGTAAATTCGTTCGCCAAATTCGTTTCGATTAAGTGTTTCGGTGTAGAGCAGATCGCTCTGTAAAAACGCATTTACTTTATTTTTGCGGTAATTGAGCGATAGTGATGGATTGAGTTTAGGTGTCCGCTGATATTGTGGCCTAATACCGGGCAAATTTTGCTGCTTTTCCCAAAGCGCGCCTAAGCCTCCTGTAAACCCTATCTTCCCGTTAAAGCCCTCTTGTTTATTCTTTTTGTAGATAATGTTGATGATGCCAGCATTACCATTGGCATCAAACCTGGCGGACGGATTATTAATGATTTCAATGCGTTCAATAGCCGATGCAGGGATATTATCCAGCCCCGTCTGGCTGCCAAACCCGGTGAGTGCCGTTTGTTTACCATCAATAAGTACAGCAACCTTATCGCTGCCACGCAATTCAAGTTTACCGTCCTGGGTGGCCGTAATTCCGGGCAGGTTTTTCATGGCCTGTAACACCGAACCGCCACCCTGGCTGATATTGTCTGCTACCGCATAAGTTTTCTTATCCATCTTGCTGTTTAACCCATCTGCCTGTTGGGCGGTTACGACCACCTCGGTAAGCGCACGGCTGCTCACCTGCAATGCTATAGTTCCAACATCCAGAAAAGCGTTTAAACTTCCAAGCAGAACCGGCTGTTTTTTAATCTGATAGCCCATAGATGATATGACAAGAACATACTTGCCGCTGGGCACATCAGACAGGGTAAATCGTCCTTCATTGTTCGTTACTGTACCGGTAACAAAGGCACTATCCTTTTGAGTTTTCAACACAATGTTTGCAAAAGGCAGTGCCGCTTTAGTGCTGCCTTCAGTTACCTGGCCGGAAAGTGTTACTTTAGTGTTTTGGGCTTTTAATGTTACTGTTGCAGATAACAACAGCAGGATATATAGTATATTTCTCATTTTCTAAAGTATATGCTGGTGTAAATATGCATCCAGATTTAGAAGAAATTTTGAATTAAAAGATTAGCGTAAAAATATGCTGACTATCTTTAAAATGATATGCAATCTGCCAGTTATACAAACCAGCAATCTGTTTGACAATAGCTAAACCCAAGCCGCTTCCTTTAGCCTGATTAGAAACCGAACTGAATCTTTTAAAAAGTTTTTCCTCATTAAGTGGGTATGATCCTGTATTGGCGAATGTCAATTTGCCGGGAACAAGGCTGATAGTTATAGAACCATTATGAACGTTGTGATTAATGGCATTAATGAATAAGTTAGTGAGTAGTATCTCAGTAAGCGAGAGGTTGGATATTATAAGCACCAATGGTTCTATGTACTGAAGAAAAATGAGCTGTTTATTTGCCGTATGTTCCTGTAGCGCTTGGGTTAGCTCCATTAATACTTGACTCAAATCTATGCGCTCACTTTGGGCATACTGGTGGTTTTCTATTTTTGCCATTAACAGTAGGTTTTTGTTAATGCGCGAAACCCTGGCCAAAGCTCTACCAGCATTTTCTATTCCTGATAATTGCTCTTGGGTAAGCGATCTGCTTTGTAATAACAGGTCCAGCTGCGACTGCACAATAGATAGCGGTGTTTGTAGTTCGTGTGATGCATTTTCCGTAAATTCCTTTTGCTGTTTAAATACGGTGATGTTTTCTTTGATCAGTTCCCTCAGGCTGTTATTCAATTGTTCAAACTCCTGTATGTCGGAATGCCGGAACGCGGGGCTGGTTAGGCTATGCAGATTAAAAAGTTTTAATTGATCAAGCGTATGATAGAAAGGCCTCCACAAATTAATTGCGATCCGGCGCATTAGTAATATGATCCCGCCTAGCAAGAGCATCAGGAACAATACCGCAGCGAAAGCGATGAACATGATCGTTTCGTCCTGTTCTTCCATATTGGTTTGAACCAGCAGACGGTACACCATTCCATTGATCTTTACATAGGTAACCAAGCAACGAAACTGTTCTCGGTCATGCATAAAATCATCGTACCTGATTATGGAATAGGTACTGTCTCTTTTTATCCTGTTATCTTCTGTTTTACTAAATATGATCCCGGGTTCAATTTTGTTCCAGATCGCTATGGTTTGCATAATGGTAGTATCGGGAAGATTAAGTTTATTAAAACGGGTTTCAATTTTTGTTCTGAGTGCATAATGATGCTTATCCAGCTCATTGATCCATATCAGATCTACAATTAGATAATATACGGGTATGCTAAGCCCCAATACAAACAGCGAGTACAGGGCGATTGGTTGTATGGTACGGTTTAGCAGTTTGTTCATATTTCCCATTTATAACCACTGCCGTAAATCGTCTTCAGATAACCTGCGCAGCCTGCTTCGGACAGCTTGCGTTTTAGATTTTTAATATGGGCATACACAAAATCGTGATTATCCAGCATATCGGCAATATCGCCGGAAAGATGTTCGGCCAGCGCATTTTTGGATACGACCTTTTTTTGATTGCTGATAAAATACAGCAGCAGGTCGAATTCCTTACGTGTCAGTATCACTGGCGTTTGATGCACTTGTACAGTTTTCCCCAATAGGTCTATCCGAAGCTCTCCCTGTTGTATCACATTTACTTTTCCAAACTGCTTTCTGCGGATAATTGAAAATATACGGGCGGCAAGTTCGGGCAGGTGAAAGGGTTTTTCAAGGTAATCGTCGGCACCTGATTTCAACCCTTTGATCTTGTCGTCAAATGAGTTTTTTGCCGATATGATTATGATACCGTCTTTTCTGTTTCGTGTATTAAATTCTTCCAGCAGTATTAGCCCGTCGCCACCGGAGAGCATCAGGTCAAGTAAAATACAGTCGTAGGAGTGATCCGCTATTTTGCTTTGCGCTTCTGCTATAGTAGTGGCAAATTCGCAGAGGTAGTCCTCCTGAGCCAGGTAGTCTCCAATATTTTGAGCAAGTTCCTGTTCGTCCTCGATGATCAGTATTTTCATTATTGCGAAAGTACATGACAATACTGAAAAATTTCTGAATTAAGATTTTTAGGATTTAAAAGTTATAAAATTAACGGGCTATTAGTGATTGAGTTGATTTGTCGTTTTAGGGCTATAACAATATCGTTGAAAATCGTTCGCAAGTGTATCGCAACTTGCGAACGATTGTGGGAGCTACTGGGTTCGAACCAGTGACCCTCTGCTTGTAAGGCAGATGCTCTGAACCAGCTGAGCTAAGCTCCCTTGGTTCGCTAAATTTCTTTAGCAGGATTTGAGTTTTACAACTTGTATATAGTGTCAGGCCTTATGTCAAACAATCAGGCTGCGTTCCCTTGTTTTGGGACTGCAAACATAGGGTCTTTTTTTATTTTGTCAAAATATTTTTTCAAAATATTTTAAAGTGCCTGATTTTTTATGTAAATAAAGTATTTAAACATAATTATAGCTAATGAAACATCTTGGCGCATCAATGTGTTATTTAAATAAACACAACCATTATGACCGATAGCTTCAAAAATACCACTGATGGTAAATATGAATTTACCATCAATTACTCCGAACGCGAATTAACCTGCCACGTGGAACGCGAAGGCGATATATTGCATGTACACATGGATAATAATATGAATGCAGACATCGAATTACAGCCCGATGGCACGGCCGTACAGGTCTCTGGCGATGAACTTCCTGCCTCAAGCGTTGAGTTTATTAAAAAACAGGTGTTGGAGCAATCCTAAGCCATAAATTGTTATTTGTTAGTTTTGTAAAAAAAGCAGGGTTCCATTAGCCTTGCTTTTTTATTAATACCGCACCTATGCCACATTTATCCTCCGCCATTCGCTTATTATTGTTGTTCATCCTATCTGTAATAGTACTTTACTTTTCCAGTTCGGTGCTTATACCGCTAACGTTTGGCGGTGTATTGGCCATGTTGCTTATGCCGGCGAGCCGCTGGTTAGAAAGCAAAGGATTAAACCGAGGGCTTTCGTCTTTTGTTAGTTTACTGGCTTTTACCCTTTTTATTGTTGCCCTCATCCTATTACTGCGCTGGCAAATTGGCGATTTGCTTAAAGATTTTTCGAAGTTGCAGGAGCAGCTGGGTAAATTGCTGGAGCAGGTAAAAGATTATGTTCGGTCGGAATTTGGAATAACCAGTAGGCAACAGCAGCAAATATTAAAAGAACAACAATCGGGGGGAATGGAGAAAGCAGCGGGTGTAGCTATGGGTACCATATTTACCACGCTGAGTATGCTGGTGAGCACCATTCTGGTATTGGTTTATGTTTTTCTATTCCTATATTTTCGTGCACACTTTAAGAACTTTGTATTGCGCCTGGTATCAGCTACTAACATGCCCATTGCCGAAAAAGTTATGCAGAAAGCCAGCCGGGTTACCCAGCAGTATTTAAGCGGGCTGGGCATGATGATCGTGATGCTATGGATCATGTATGGCATTGGCTTTAGCATTGTAGGTATTAAAGGGGCCATTTTCTTTGCTATATTGTGTGGTATTTTAGAGATTGTGCCTTTTGCAGGTAATATTACCGGTACATCTGTTACCGTGTTAATAGCTTTTGCACAAGGCGGAAGCATGGATATGGTGGTTGGCGTGCTAATTACGTATGCCATTGTGCAGTTTACGCAAACCTATCTTTTAGAACCCTTAGTGGTAGGCAACCAGGTTAATATTAACCCCTTATTTACCATTTTAATTATTGTAGTGGGCGAAGCTATTTGGGGCATTGCTGGTATGGTGCTGGCTATTCCGCTGCTGGGAATGTTTAAGGTAGTATGCGATCATGTGGAGCCGCTCAAGCCTTACGGCTACCTTATAGGTACACAAAGCGCCAAAGAAGATAAAAGCATCTTTAAAAAGTTGTTTGGTGGCGGGGGTGATGATTAACCCAATACCTCTTCTAACACTTCGTGAGAGCGGATGAAACCAAAGTTTTCTACATGCAGGGCATAATAATCTAACAGGCGGGTAATTAGGTAGCGCCGCTCATTATTGCTCAGCTTAATTTCGTTCAAATCATCAAACCCCTTATTTAAAAGCAGAAAAAAGTTTTGTGTATGCGGGGGCGAAAGGTACTGGCTGCTTTCCGGCTTATAACGAGTAAATACGCCGTTGTGCATATCAAAATAATCGGCCTGGTTTGCAGCAACATAATCGGGGTAAAAACCCAGGTAGCGGGTAAGTCCTAACAAAAACACCAAATGGAAATTAGCAAGCCCTTGCTTTAAGTTATCCAGCAGTTCAATACTTCCAAAAACATAGCTAAACAATTGTTCATCGGCAGTTTGTTGCTTAACGGCTTTATACAGTACCTCGTTTAAGAATAGGGCTATGCTGCTCTTAACCACATTATAAGGTAAATGGGCAAGCAGCGGGGTATTCTTTAATTCTTTAATGCGTTGCACATTGCCGGTGTTTTTGTGATACACTACCATATCAAGCAAATGCAGGGGCTGTAACATATTGCGCCCAATTTTAGCACGCGGTTTTTTGGCACCGTTGATTAGGTATGACTGCAGCCCAAATTTTTCAGTAAATACCTGTACAATTACACTGGTATCGCCGTAATCGGTTAGTTTTAATACAATGCCGCGGGTTTTATACAACATGGTGCATTAGTTTTAAAAACTTAGGTAAAAATATAATTAACCCGTTTATTAAAGCGAACAATGCCGTTATAACTACGGCTCCGGCGGCTAAGTCTTTTATACGGCCTGCCTTCTCATTATACCCGGGCGATGCTAAGTCGGTCAGGGTTTCAATGGCGGTATTAAATAACTCAGCTACCAATACCAGCGTTATGCAAAGCATAATCCATTGCCATTCGTTTGCCGAAATATGCAGTGCAAAACCCAACATTACCGCCGCAAGCATGGCTACTAAATGTAGCCTGAAGTTGAGTTGCGTAGCAATTGCATAGCCTATACCCTTAAACGCATACCCAAAGCTGCGTATAAGTTTTTGCAGGCTGCTTGTTAAAGTTGCTTTACGTGGAGTGGGTTCGGTCATTAATAATTTATGCTGTTAGCTAAATAAATGATAAATATAGATAAACCATAGTAATGTAGCTTATTTGAATTTTTGCTGAAATTTTTAGTTGAAAAGGTGGATATTTAATGCCAGATAATAAATGCTATGGATCTGCATCTCACCAATAAAGTGGCCCTGGTACTGGCCAGCAGTAAAGGATTAGGTAAAGCTATTGCCATTACTTTAGCCGGGGAAGGTGCAAGTGTTGTAATTGCATCGCGAAACATAAATGAATTAAACAATGCAGCTCAGGAAATTGAAGAACTTACCGGCGCAAAAGTAACAGTTATTGTTGCCGACGTATCAAAAGCTGCTGATGCCGAAAATTTGATAGCCCAGGTAGCCCATAAATTCGGACACATAGATATTCTCATTAACAATGCAGGTGGACCGCCATTTAGCTTATTTGAGAAATTTGACGATGAGCAATGGCAAAAAGCATTTGAGTTAAACTTATTGAGCTTTGCGCGTTTAAGTCGTATGGTATTACCGCTTATGAAAAAAACAGGTAGCGGGCGTATTATTAACATTATTAGTGGATCGGTAAAGTCGGTATTGGCTAACTCGGTATTATCAACCAGTATGCGCATGGGCGTGGTGGGTATGGCTAAATTAATGGCCGATGAATTGGGCCCCTATAATATCACGGTAAACAATGTAGCTCCAGGCCTCATTCTTACCGATCGTATAAAGCATACCCTGCCGCCAGACCAGGATGCAGATGAAGCCATGAAACAACGAGCCGTCAGTATTCCTCTGCGCAGAATAGGCGAACCTAAAGAACTGGCTGCATTGGTAGCATTCCTGGTGTCGGATCAGGCATCATACATAACAGGCACCACCATACCTGTTGATGGCGGGTCCAGCCGCAGCATCTATTAATTTAATTTATTGAGATTAATTAAGGTATTAATGTTAATTGTTGCCTGTATTCTTTACGCCAGTCAATATAGCCAACCAATGCCAATATAGCGTAAATACCAAACATCAAAGCCGTTGGCTGCAGCCCTTTACTCAAGTAAATGCCCACATAAATAATGTCTACAAAAATCCAGATCAGCCAGTTCTCCAGCACCTTGCGGGCCATAAATACCTGTGCGGTGATACTTATAACCGTACAAAAACTATCAAGATAAGGTAAAGCTGCCGGTTGATAATGCAATAGCGGCGCAAGCTTAACCAATAAAAACCCGAGGCTTGGTGCGGCAAAAGCTGCAATGGATAACAAAGTAGCTAATTGCTGTTTCGTTATGCGTACCACGGGTACTTTGGGCGTATTAACCGGTTGGCGGCTCCAGTAATACCAGCCGTAAATATTAATAAGCAGCATGTAGGCGTTCTGCCCCATATCGGCATACAGGGCGGCTTTAGCAAAAACCCAAATATAAATAGCAGTGCTTATAATGGCAAAAGGCCAGTTCCAGATATTGTTTTTAGCGGCCAGGTACACACATAGCAAACCAGTAATTACGCCGGTTAATTCCAGCCGGCTTTGTTGTTGGAGCCAGTGGGCTATAGTTTCAAACAGTTGCATTTATGCAATATTACTATTCATTGAAGTCTGGCTATTAAAATACAAATTATTAGTTAAACAAGGCTGCAATCGTATTTTTATAACAATGTACAATTTAAAATACACTGAGAAGTACTTTTGTATGTTTTAATGGAATTGTGTGTAAAATAACACACTCAAGAATATTAATTAAAAAGATTATTAATAAAGTTATTAAATAATGGCGTGTTTGCTTAGTATAAAATGTAAAATAAGAGGTGTGTTTTGTATTGCTTTTTTAAATTCCTCTATTTTAAACAACTTGAGAAAATACAGTAATTAATTTGAATTATTTTTTACCAAGAGCAGTAAGTGAATTTATAAACACCTCATTATCAAATAAAAAAAGGAGTATTAATGTTTGCAAGCAGTTAAAATTTTTGTTTATACTATATTTTTACTCCCTAATATTACGCGTAAGCTACAGGCGTACATAATTATGGCTTCAATTTTGTACAACACAACATGACTCTGCATCTAAGTGAAAAATAATATAATGTAACATCTACCTATGTTACAACATTTGAAGGAGAATTCTCAGGCGCCCAAGTTGAGATGATTTTGTTCTTTGTTTTGGGTTTAATCAATAGTTTAAATTAATTAGGGGAAAGGGAGCTTCGAAAGTGGCTCTCTTTTTTTGTGCCTTTTTCTTGTGTACTTTTAGGGGTCGGACCGAAAAATTTAGGAATTTTTTTAAAATTCTATCGCCCGGTTGGTACGGGTAAATTCCAGGCAAAGCTCTTAATAAGCAGGTCCATGTCTTTTTTTACAAAATTAAGTACAGGCTGTATAGAGTCTAACCGGGGTTGGGTGTTAAAGTACAAGGCACCACGCAGGTAATGGTATGTGCTATCGGTTAAAAAGAATTGTGCCGATGAGGCAGCATTACCATCAATAGTATAATAAATGCCGTACACTTTTTTATCGGGGTAGCTAATAATACCCTCATCAATAGAAGTAGCTTTAACTGTATGCTTAAAAGCAAAAGTGTGTGCATCTTCTATGAGTTCGTTAAATTCTTTTTTGGAAGTAACGGGCTGGTAGCTTAAATGCAGGGTAGCATTAAATTGCGGTATTTGCAGGTTTATCCAGCAGGGGTTGGCACCGGCGGCTCTATCCTGCTCTACAACGGCATAGCTTGGATAAGTAAACGTATAAGGGCAGTTTGAGTTGTATTGCCGATACGCCCGTTTAGGAAAATAAATGCGATAATACCCCCTTGGTTTTGGAGAATATTCGGGCGTACCATTGCATGCAGCCAGGCAAAATAACAGTACAACCAGGCCCCCAGTTATCCTTAGGGACGTTTTTCTTTTTCGTTCCATATTTCCCATGATTTTTCGGCTTGCAGTATTAGCATTTCAGCCCCGTTTTTGGTAACCGCTCCTTGTTCGCGGCCTTTTTGCAGAAATAGGGTTTCGGCAGGGTTATATACAAGATCAAACAGTAAGTGCTCACTGGTTAGGGCATCGTAAGGTATAGCTGGGCACTTGTCAACGTTGGGAGCCATGCCAAGCGGCGTTGTGTTAATAATAAGTTTGTATTTATCCAGGTGTTCGGCAGTAAGATCATTGTAATTCAACCAATGTATATTATACTCGCGGGATACCGTGGTATTATAAATTTTTAATTTATTTAACACATATCTTACCGCTCTGGAAGCACCACCGCTACCTAATATCAGGGCTTGTGTATGCTGTGTTTGCAATAAGGGCTTTAACGATGTTTCAAACCCGTAAACATCGGTGTTATACCCTTCCAATCTAAATTCATGGTCTTTAATACCCACCTCGCCCGAGAAGGCCGCAGCAATGGGGCTTTCGGCTGTAATACGGATGCAGTTTACGGCATCTATTTCTTTAGCATCCGGGTGCACCCAATCCAGGTAAAACATCACCCCTATTTTATGTGGTACAGTTACATTTAAACCGCACAAATCGGGATTAGCCCTAAGCAATTCGGGAAAATTACTCAAATTATCAAGCTCATACAAGTCGTAAACATGATCTGTAATACCTTCTTTTTCAAACTTTTCAGTAAAAAACTTTTTAGAAAATGAATGCGTAAGCGGATACCCGATTAACCCGTAATATTTCATGGTAAATTGATGATCAATAATGCTGTAAAAGTGGCCTTTTATTTATTAACAGGCAACTCTCATTATTGATTTAAGAAATGGTCGAAAGTATCGCTGCGCAAACCCAATCGTAATGTTTCCAGCGGTATCATATCAGCAGGGGCAATATTACCCAGGTTAACGTTGCTCCCTAATAGCTTAATAAACCATACCTGCTGTGCTTTTTGCGGGGCTTCCCATATAATATCGTCGGCGGGAATTTGCGTGAGTATTTCATCAACCAAACCCTGCCTCACCTCTCCCGAATCGCGGTAAATACCTACGTTACCGCTCTCGCGTGCTTCGGCAATTACCTTCCACGACCCCGCTTCCATTTCGGCCTTCATCAGTTGAATCCATTTATAAGGCGCAAATATCTTTTGCACATCTTTTGACCCCACTTCAGATATTACGGTAACCTGCTGGCTCAACTTGCGGATGTATTCGCATTTTACATCGTGCTCAATAGTGATAGAACCGTCAGACACTTCGGCGTATTCTAACTGAAAGGTATCCAACATTCGGCAGTAATCATCATACTGGTTACGGATAATGAAAGCCTCAAACAAGGTGCCGCCAAAGTACACCGCAATACCCGCTTCGCGGTACAGTTTTAATTTATCTTTTAGGTTAGGGGTAACGTACGAGGTAGCCCAGCCTAATTTAACTATGTCGGTATAAGTTCCTGCTACTTCTAAAAAATCTTCTACCTGCCGTAAGCTTAAACCCTTATCCATTACCATCGTTATACCGCTTATACGGGGTTTTGGAGTACGTTGGGGTATTTGACTTAATGCGTAATTCATAATTAGCAGTTTGGTTATAGACTATAACTAAAAGTTTTAATGCTGCAAAGATTAAAATAATTGCGCGCATGTTAACCATTTCTGTATAAAATTTATGTTAGCCATATATAACGATTATGTATATTGAAATAAGATTGTAAGCCCATTCTTAATCAGGAATAAAACAAATCGGAAATTACAGGCTTGATAAATAAATAATATTCACATGTCCCCATTAAATGATCAAATAAAAAAGCAGGACAATTCGCTTTACCTGCAGAGAGTATTTATAGGTGCCGGAACTATTGCGCTATTGGTTATACTTATATTGATTTTAAGAGTAGCCTTTAATGTATTACTTATGGTTTTAGCAGGCACCTTAATTGCCGTATATTTTAATGGCCTGGCCGATACTATTGAAAGGCGTACCTCATTAAGCCGACGCATTTGCATGCTTATATCGGTAATAGGTACTTTTGCCATTATTGGTTTTTTGTTTTGGTTTATGGGAACCAAGATCCAGCATCAAATCAACGCGCTGAGCCAGGATTTTCCGGCATTGGTAAGCCGGCTCGAAGGCCAGGTAAGGCAGTTTCCGTTAGGTGCCAAAATGCTGGAAAATGTATCGGGCAGTAATTCGCAAAAGCTGGTAACTACAGTGCAAACCTTTTTTAGCACCAGCTTTGGCGTGCTGGGCGATATTTATATTATTATTTTCCTGGGAATATTTTTTACAGTAAGCCCGTCGTTGTACAAAAATGGCATTATTAAACTGGTGCCGCGTAAAGGCCAGCCTAAGGCTAAAGAAATTATAGACCGCCTGAGCCTTGTATTAAAAGGCTGGCTTAAAGGTATGATGATTGCCATGGTATTAATTGCCGTGTTAACATTTACCGGACTTAGCATTATAGGCATACCTATGGCACTGGCTTTAGCCGTTATTGCGGGTATCCTTAACTTTATACCCAACTTTGGCCCGCTCATGGCTATGGTGCCAGCCGTATTACTGGGCTTGGTTGATAGCACCCAAACCGCCATTATTGTAGCGGCATTATATATACTCATACAAACCCTCGAAAGCAATATCATTACACCCACCATACAAAAGCGCATGATTAATTTGCCGCCGGCGTTGTTAATTATCAGCCAGTTGTTAATGGGCACATTATCGGGCGCTTTAGGTATTATACTGGCTACACCTATGCTGGCCATACTTATGGTACTGGTAGAAGAGCTTTATTTAAAAGAGAACAATAGGGAAGACCTTGAATTGGTGGTTAAAAAGTAGATCCGTTTTTTGTTGAAAGCGCTACTACAACAGCCTTATTTGCCATTAACGAGCAGTATAACAGGTTTTATATTAAATTTGGAAAAGTATAATAGAAATAGCTGTACCATGTTTAAGATTTTAAAATGGATAAAACCGGAATATGTATTAATTACCATTAAGGCTTTTATTGCGGTACTGCTGATCATTTGTCTGTTTAACATGCCTCGTGGCTATTACCACTTTGTGCGGCTCAGTGTTTTTATATTTTGTATATGGCTGGCCTATACCGAATATTTTAAAGGTGTTTATGTTGCCGCTATCCCTGCCTTGCTGTGCGCTGTATTATTTAACCCTGTAGTTAAATTTTACATTCCTAAAAGAGACTGGCTATTGATTTACAGCGCATTGGCCATTTGTTTGGTGACCTGGATAGTTTACGATATATACTTGCTTGATAAAAATGGAGGCTATAAAAAGGTTGAACGGCAAGCTACTGTCGATAATCCTAACCCATAAACAGGCACTCGCTTATTTATATATATTGTGTAAGGCAATAAGCCAACAAATGATAACTGTAGCGTCCTCAATTAGGCTGTAAACGCGGCTAATGCTTTTTCTATCCTGGCTATCACTTCTTGTTTTCCTAACAAAGCAGCAATATCAAATACATGCGGGCCAAACTTGCCACCTACCAGCATTATACGGAAAGGCAGCATGGCATCACCTATTTTAAACCCTTTTTCGGTTAACATGGCTTTAAAGTTAGTTTCTAACTCTGCCGCATCCCAGTTTTCGGTTGCTTGCAAGTGTTGTATGTACTCCTGAAACAACACTGTTTTGGCATCGGTCCATTTAGGTTTTACGGCATTTAAGTCGTACTCTTCCGGCTGTTTAAAAAAGTACCAGGCATGCTCATATATATCGCTGGTTAGTACCAAACGGTCTTTAACCAGTTCGGTTGCTTTGTTCAGGTAGGTATCATCGGTTACCGTTATTCCTTTAGCGGTTAAAGCGGTTTTTACTTCTGCCATTAACCTTTCACCACTCACCTTCTTAATCCATTCGGCATTATACCATTTGGCTTTTTCAAAGTCGAATTTGGCACCTGCCTTGCTCACGCGTTCTATCGAAAACTTCTCTACCAGTTCGGCCAGCGTAAATATTTCCTGATCAGTACCATCGTTCCAGCCCAGCATGCCCAGTAGGTTAACAAAAGCTTCGGGCAAAAAGCCCAGCTCACGGAAACCTTCGGTTAGTTCACCGCTTTTAGGATCGGTCCAGCTCATAGCATACACCGGGAAACCCAAACGGGCACCATCGCGCTTGCTTAGCTTGCCATGTCCATCGGGTTTTAATATTAAAGGCAAATGCGCCCATTGCGGCATGCTATCTATCCAACCTAAATACTCCCACAACAGCAAATGTACCGGGGCCGATGGCAACCACTCCTCACCACGGAAAGCATGCGTGATCTTCATTAAGTAATCATCAATCACTACGGCCAGGTGATAGGTAGGCATACCATCGGCTTTTAACAATACCTTGTCATCAACCGTGTTGGTGTCAAAACTTACGTAACCGCGTATCATATCGTTAAATGTTACGGTTTCGTCTTCGGGCACTTTAATGCGGATCACGTGCGGCGTTCCGGCATCCAATAACTGGTCTACCTCTTGCTGTGGTAGCGAAATAGAGTTGCGCATATCCTCGCGGTAAGCCATGCCATACTGAAAGTTAGGTATAGCAGCGCGTTTTTGTTCAAGCTCCTCAGTGGTATCAAAGGCATAATAAGCATGACCGTGCATTACCAGTTTTTCGGCATACTCGCGGTAAAGCGATTTACGCTCGCTTTGACGGTAAGGCGCAAACGGGCCACCCGCCTGCGGACTTTCATCCGGCATTAAGCCACACCATTTCAAGCATTCTACTATATAGTTTTCGGCTCCATCCACATAACGGCTTTGGTCGGTGTCTTCAATTCGCAATACAAAAGTTCCGTTGTGCTTTTTGGCAAACAGGTAGTTAAATAATACGGTACGTACACCGCCCAGGTGCAAACCACCAGTAGGGCTTGGCGCAAAGCGTACTCTTACTTTTTGATCAGACATGAGGGCAAAGATAAGTTTTTAGTCTTTGAGTAGGTTAGCCTGTTAGGGGGAGAGCCGGTAAGTTGTGAAATTTGATATAAGCCAAACAAAAGGCCTGCTCCCAGCATTCCCACTAACGGACTAACCGACTCTGCAGACTTCCTGACTATTTTCTATCTTTGAACTAAATCATGAGTAACCCTTACTTACAAAAAAAGCGCTGGAAATACCTGTTAATGTTTTTTGCACTAATAATTGCGGGCAGTTCATTGCTGTACACGCAATACCTGGTTAAAAATATTGCCAAATCAGAGCGTACGCGGGCACAGGTGTGGGCACAGTCCATGAAACAGGTTTTTTCTACCGTAGATGAAAACCAACTCAACTACGTGTTTTTTGTGCGCGACAGCCTTACCGTACCGGCTATTGTAACCGACGAAAAGGGAGACTTTAAAGTAAGCCGCGGGTTAGATTCCATGAAGACTTTCATTAACATTCCGCCAGAGCCGGGTGTGGATCAAAAGAAGCAACCGGTTTACGATCTTAAATACTTTCAAAACGAACTGGCTACCATGGATTCTCAGCACGAGCCTATTAAAATTAAGATTGATGTGCCAGGATTGGGTGGCAACTATTGGCTGGTGCATTATAAAGAATCGCCGTTGTTAACGCAGTTGCGGGTTTTTCCATACGTGCAACTTTCTATTATAGCCGTATTTTTAACCGTGGCTTATTCAGCCTTCAGCTCATCGCGCAAGTCGGAGCAAAACCAGGTTTGGGTGGGTTTGGCCAAAGAAACGGCTCACCAGCTGGGTACGCCTATATCCTCATTACTGGCCTGGATAGAGCTGATGAAATCGAAATTTGACGCCGAAGACGACCCGCTGATTGCAGAAATGTCGAACGATGTAAAACGACTGGAAATTGTGGCCGACCGTTTTTCGAAAATAGGGTCGAAACCGGTATTAGAGCAACACTCGGTGTACGAGGTAGTAAAAGACTTTGTGGATTATTTTCGGGTGCGCGTTTCCGATAAAATAACGTTCGAACTCACCGGCGACCGCTTTTTACAAGCAGGCATCAACATTCCTTTATTTGATTGGGTGATAGAGAACTTGTTGAAGAATGCGGTAAATGCCATTGAAGGTCCAGGCAGTATTAAGGTAGATATTGCCGCCAGCAAAACCCGGGCGCAGGTATATATTGATGTGACCGATACGGGCAAGGGTATTCCGCGCTCCAAGTTTGTTACGGTTTTCAGGCCTGGTTATACTACCCGTAAGCGCGGCTGGGGGTTGGGTCTTTCGCTCACCAAGCGTATGGTAGAAAACTACCATAACGGGCAAATTTTTGTAAAAGACTCTGAGTTGGGCAAGGGAACTACTTTTAGAATTGTACTCAAAAACATAGACTAATGATTACTCAACCTCAACCGGGTGAGTTTGCACCCTTTTACGCCGGCTATGTAGCCCGCGCTGCCGAAGGAGATATTTTGCAAACCCTTACCCAATTAAAAGAAAGCACCTATACCTTTTTCACTATTATTCCAGCTGAAAAAGAAGACTTTGCTTATGCGCCTGGTAAGTGGACCATTAAGCAGGTGCTCAACCACATAATAGATACGGAACGGATATTTGCCTTTAGATTGTTATGCTTCGCCAGGCAAGATGCTAATGCGATGCCGGGCTTCGATGAAAATGCTTACGCCGACAGTGCCGATGTAAGCGCCCGTTCGCTCAGTGATTTGGCTACTGAATTTAAAGCTCTGCGGGAAGCCAACCTTTATCTGTACCGCTCTATTACCCCGCAACAATCTTTATACACAGGTATGGCCAGCGGTAAAGTAATATCCATTAGGTCACTACTTTACATTATTGCCGGGCACGAGTTACATCACCTGGCTATTTTAAAAGAACGGTATTTGTAACGGCAAAAAGCCGAAACCCCTCCTAAACGGCGTAGCCCTCATAAGTACATATTAACACAAACACTCACAAATAATCCTCCCCCGGAGGGAGGACTTTGGGTTTTTCAGCTCCCTCCCTCCCGGGGAGGGTTGGGTGGGGCTTATACCAGATCCTTTTCAGGTATATAAGTAGCCGGTGCTTCTTTTTCAATCACTTCCTTCTTTTCTATACGGTAAGACAGGAATAAGCCCAATCCACCAAATATCGCTATTAAGCTAAAGTAAAGGGCTTCGTTATCATCCATGTTTAAAAAGATGGTTTTGTCTAAAACAGAGGCTAAAAACAAACCTAAACCGGAGCCAATTAACAGTAATCCCCATTTCAAATTCTGGTAAGGGGCCGATTGTGGTTTGTAACGGCGAGGATCCATACCACGCTCTATCATGGCCATTTTTTCACGTTTTTGTAAATACACAATTCCAAAGATCATGGCAAAAAAGCCAAGTGGAACCATAATTGCGATTAATTCTTTAGGAAATTCCATAATATTAATTTTTAAAAAGTTGCTGATTTTTTGTTTGCTTCACCATTTGCGGTGATTTGTAGTGTATGACCACACATTTTTAAAGCAGGTTACAGGGGTAAGCACTTTTTTCTGTAAATATTTTTACCCCTTAATTTATTGATCCCTCTCTATATATAAGAGACATATATATAAGGTAATCCGCTGCTTCACATTTAATCCTTATTTTTATGCAATAACCTGTAACCTCAATCCTAAACTGGTAGTCATAGATGTTGTAAGATGCAAAGCAAGCTATCGGATATCGACCTCATTGAACAAACCCTGGCGGGAAACCAATCGGCCTATGCCGACCTGGTGAAACGGCACCAGCGTTTTGTTTTTACGCTGGCTATGCGTTTTACCAAAACCCGCGAAGATGCCGAAGAGGTAGCGCAGGATAGTTTTATAAAGGCTTACCGCAATCTACAGGCTTTTGCGGGGCAAAGCAAATTTACCACCTGGCTGTACAGTATTGTATATACCACCGCCATGACGTTTTTGCGTAAAAGGCGCTTAGATACCTCATCAATTGATGATGAAAACAATTTTATACAGGTAGAGAACCAAAATGCCGGGTTTGAAAATAATATGGCCGAAAATAAATCGCGGTCGTTTTACCTGAACCAAGCTATTGAGCAGCTCCCGGCCGATGATGCTACCATTATTACCTTATTTTATAAAGGCGAACAAAGTTTGGAAGAAATTGCCGTAACTTTAGGTATTGAGCCTAATAATGTTAAAGTGAAACTATTTAGAGCACGCCAGCGTTTGAAAGAAAAGCTGGTGCGCAATTTAAAACACGAAGTTAACGAACTGATATGAACAACATTGAGGAACAACTGTGGAATTATTTGGACGGTACCTGCTCGGCACAAGAGCAGGAGGCCATTGCCCATTTAATTGCTACCGATAAAACTTACCAGCAAAAGTACGAGGAGATTCTGGCGTTTAACCAGGAACTCGAAGCTATAGAGCTGGATGCCCCGCCCATGGCTTTTACCTACAAGGTAATGGAGGCTGTACGCGCCGAAGAAGCCAGCAAGCCGCTTAAAGCAGCTATTGATAACCGCATTATTAAGGGTATAGCCGCATTTTTTTTGTTAAGTATTATAGTATTATTAGGTATAGCATTGGCCAGTACCAACTGGAACAGCGGAACTACCAACAGTGTGCAAATACCGTTTAATTTTGAACTGCCGGCTTTAAAAAGCTATTTTAGCGAACCAGCACTAAAAGGATTCTTGTTTTTTGATGTGGTGCTCGCGCTGTTTTTGTTTGACGGATATTTACGTAGGCGCCAAATTCGGCAAGCTTAAAAAACTGACACTTTTGTACAAAATGCTGAACAATATATTAAGTAAGCAGAAACAAAATTATATTCTGTACAACCCAAGGGGGTACCGCAATGCCGTTAAGCAACAATGTAAAGTACAATTAAAAAAATATATGTTCTAACACAATTTTTGGTACAACAATTGTGTTAATATATATGAATTGGTAAACTTACCAATTTAATTGTGATAAGGTTTAGGTTGAAAGTCCCCCGGTGCAAGACTGGGGGGCTTTTTATTTTACAGCCTTTTTTTATTCTCTGTATCACACTTTTCAGCTATCATAATCCTGCTGTTTCAGCTATAGTTTTCAGGTTAACATTTCATATCTTTGATGTAGTTCAACCATAATCACCATCATTAAATGAAAAACTTATTTAGCTTGCTTATTGCCTTATTGGTTATAAGCAGTACATTGGTTACGCACGCGCAAACCAGCTTACAAATGCCTCAACCCAGCACTGCGCAAACTATTATACAAGAATTTGGCCTCGGAAAAGTTACTTTAAACTATTCGCGCCCCAATGTTAAAGGCCGTAAAATATTTGGTAGCTTACAACCTTACGGGCAGGTATGGCGTACAGGTGCCAATAATGCAACTGTAATTACTTTTACCGATGAGGTAAGCATTGAGGGTAACAAAGTGCCCGCAGGAGAGTACGCCCTATTTACTATACCCGATGCTCGGGAGTGGACTATAATCCTCAACAAAACCACCAAACAATGGGGTGCTTATGAATACAAACAAGCTGATGATTTTTTACGCTTTAAGGTAAAAGCCGACAAAATGACAGTACCGGTTGAAACCTTTACCATGCAATTAGCAAATGTAAAGCCCACCACTGCCAATTTGACTTTGATGTGGGAACGAACCTCGCTAACCCTGCACTTGACTACTGAGATAGACAACCGTATTATGAGCGGTATTGAGGAGGCCATGAAATCGGCCGAAAAGAAACCTTACTTTGCGGCTGCCCAATACTACTACGAAAACAATAAAGACCTGAATAAGGCTTTGGAGTGGATGACCGAAATAGAAAAAACCGCACCTAAGGCCACTTACTATAAATACTGGAAAGCCCGCATCCAGCTTAAAAAGGGTGATAAGGCTGCTGCCATAGCTACCGCGCAAGAAGGTGCCCGTTTAGCCAAAGCAGAAAAGAATGACGAGTATGTGCGTTTGAACGAAGGTGTTATTGCACAGGCGAAATAGTTTATTGAGTTATTAAATTGTTAAGTTATTAAGAGCCGTCATTAAGTTGATTAAGGGTGCAGTGTAAGTTTATTGAAAATTTAGCAAAGCGGCTAATGCTTCAACAGGCTCATCATAATTAACAAAAAATTAAACGCTTTACTACTTCACCAACTTATAATTCCGGTACTCACTAACCCGCCAGCCGGTCCAGTCTTCAATTTTTTGGAGGGTGCGGCGGCGGAAGTCCATTTTCTTTTTCAGTTGCTCGGGGTCAACTTCCAGTTTCCAGTTTTGGGCTTTAATGCGGCGATGCATTACGGCCGGGTGGGTATCGGTAAAGTTTAATAGGCGATCGGCATTCTTAAAGTCGAACTCAAAAGTTTCGGGCAGGTTTTCGGCCATCCAGTTATCGTCATGGTAAAACTGATTGAAGTTCCGCAGTTTGCTTTCCAATCCTTTAGGCGGTTTTACCCAGCCGTAGTGGTATATGTAAGCATCTATCAACCTTACATTGATCTTGCGGTTAGCCAGGCGAAAGCCCTGCGCATCGCGGTAGGCATGTATGTTCTTATTGTTGCGCAAAATGCGGATTTCGCGGCGGTACCAGCGGCGCGAATGAGCGTAATAATCATACGAGCCGTAAAAGTGAAGGTATTTAAACAACAAGCCTTCTACAGCGGTGTTATTTAAATTAGCTTCCATTTCTTGCTTAATCACCGGCAAATACTTTTCGTGTACTACTTCATCACCCTGAATATAAAACGCCCAGTCTGCATCGGGCAATATGGCGGCAAAGGCTTTATCGGTTTCGGCGGCAAAAACAGAGCCTCCCTCCCTTAATGATTCATCCCATGTGGTATGAATAATTTTTATTTTCGGCGAATTAATCCCCAAAATCAAGTCTTCGGTGTTATCATCGCTGTTACCCAGGGCAACTATAAACTCATCGCAAAGCGGGAGTATGGAGGTAATGGCCTCCACCACCGGGTAATCGTTTTTTATTGCATTACGAATAAAGGTAAAGCCAGCAACTTTCATACTTTAATTAAGGATTGATACACCTGCAAGGTGTTTTGTACACAGGTATCAAAGGTAAATAACTCCAATCTTTTAAGCCCTTTCTTTTTTAATTCTAACCGTAATTCTTCATCCTGAAGCACACGGGAGACCATTTGAAATAGATGATCGGGTTGGAGCGGATCAAAATATAATGCGGCGTTGCCTGCTATTTCGGGCATACAACTGCTATCACAGCAAATTACAGGGCACTCGTTAGCAAAGGCCTCAAGCAAGGGCAAGCCGAAGCCTTCATGCAAAGATGGGAATACAAATAATTCGGCCTGGCTGTATAACTGCTGTAATATTACATCGGTAACATCCATTTGAAGGCATTTACCGGCTATGTTATACTGTTCAAGGAGTGCTGTTTCATCGGCGGTGAAAGCCTTGCCGCCGGCACAAACCAATTTTAATTCGGGGCTGCTTGTCAACAAGCGGCTTATTCCTTGTACAAAAAACGGGAAATTCTTATAATGCCAACGCTCACCTACAAACAGGATGTATTTGGCAGGTAAAGTATGATCGGGCTCCGGCTGGCTTGTTAAACCCAGGTAACCGTGGTAAACCACCCTAATCTTATCTTTCATTTGCGGGTACACCTTTATCATATCCTGCCGGGTATATTCTGATATAGCTATCAGCAAATCAGCCCTTTCCATTACTTTTCTTTTGCGCGCTGTTACCTCTTGTGCATCGGCAAAATAGTGCGGATACAATTCATGCAACATATCGTGTACGGTTATTACACAAGGCTTTTTAAGATATTTTATAAAGTAGGGGTCATAATAAGTAGGATGAAACACATCGAACTTACGCAGCCTCAGGCTCCAGCGCGAAAAGCGCCTGTTCCAATTGTAAAGCCGTTTGGGTTTATTATTAAACAGTTTTTGCCCCACCGAGTTACTGAGTGCCATGTGCTCATTCTTAATATATTCGTTTTCGGAAAACAAAGACATGATGTATCCATATCCTTTTCCGCTTTTGTTTATACCCTTAATGAGGTTGGCGAAGTACCGCGATATGCCGCCGTATTTTTGCAATGAGAAGGTTTGATGATCGAACAGTATTTTCATGTGTTGTTAATAAAAATTGCTGCCAGGCCTGCTTTGTTCCTTACCGCGCTTGTATAAAAACCTAAGATACATTAACCAGCCCATACTATCTTTAATGAGTTTAGGTTTATCCTGTTTAAAAAGCTCATCGGCTGCAACAGCCGAAAAACCGGTCAAATTATACCAGGCTATATCAATATTCAGATATTCTTTTTTGATAGAGTTGTCGCCCCAGCATTGCAGGTTAAGGGCATAATCGGCATATACGCGGTACTTGGTATTATAGGAATATTTTTCAAAAACCCTGGCCGGGTAAAATATAGCTTGGTGGCATATAGCATATTTAGCAATTCGGTAAGCTGAATATATACCACCTAAGATTGAGCTGTCGCTTATGCAATTGCCATAATACAGTGTATTATCGTGATGCAAATGCTCACACATTTCACTAAAGCCATCAAGCAAACGATCGTCGGCTCCTAAAAAGTAAATCCACTTACCTTTAGCCATTTTAATAGCCTGATTCATGGCATCATAAATACCACTATCAGGCTTACTTTCAAACCATGCAAGATAATGTTCATTATTTTTTATAATTGCTAACGTGTCATCGGTGCTACCACCATCTTTAATAATTATCTCATATTCAGTAAATTTTTGCTGCAATATAGACAGCAAACACTCGCTTAAATATACTCCAGCATTGTAAGTAACTATTATGATGCTTACTTTTGGCCGGATATCATCTTTGCTATTATTAATGGGGAACATTACCTTGCTTCATGATTTTCATGATACGACAAAGATAGAATTGTTAGAATAAGTAGTGTACATTATTACGAATACAACTATTTTTGCTCTATGACATATAGTATAGATATTGTAATCCCTTCCTTTCGATTGGATGAACAATGCCTGCTACCTCTCCTCAATTTACCAAGGCCAGATGGTTTTGATATTAGTTATTATTTAGTTGCTGATAATCCGGCAGTACAGGTGCCCATTAGCATACAAAAATTAAATGGTCAAAACAATATTCATTTACTTATTAATAATCAAAACCTTGGCTATTCATGCACACGTAACCGAGGCATAGATACCGGAAAAGGCGATTGGATATTACTACTTGACGATGATGTAAACCCTGAACCTGACTTGTTATATGTATATGCTCAACATATTCTTAATCAACCAAATGCCATAGGATTTATAGGCGTAACAAATTTTCCGGAGCCCATAGATGCAGAAACAAAGTCATTAGAAATTTTAGGCGTCTCTACACATTGCCAACGGGCCAAGCAAGAGTCAGAAATGTTTTGGTCAGGCGGGGCAAATGTGATGTTGAACCGGAAGAAATTGGGGAGCCGTCGTTTTTTACCGGAGCTTATGAAGAGTACGGAAGATATGGAGTTACTATTTAGAAACGCATTCGAAAATAAGTTACAGCCATACTTAGCTGCCCCTAAAGCAGTAGTTCACCACCCCTGGTGGAAAAAAGGACTTAGCACAATACGTCTTTTTTTATATGGCGAAGGTGCCGGAGAAGCTGCACGCCTGTATCCTATTTCCTTATATACACATTACGATTTTACAAATACGCTGGAAACTTTGCTATTGCTTGTTATATCGATTTTACCCGCCCTTATTTTTGGATGGCCACTAAAATTCATATTATGGCTGGCCATAGCCGAAATTGTATCGGAATTTTTGACCAACTATTATCGTACTATTAAAGAAGGCCATTCTTACAATATCAATGTTGCATGCCAAGTAGTATGGTATAAAAATGCGCAGGAGGCCGGACGATTATGGAGTTGGCTACGCCTGGGCCGTTTTCAGGAGATTGCCCAACGTACGGATGGAAGTTTCCGGAAACCACATCCGCAAAACTTTAGATTTAACCGTTGGAAAATCATCAAGCTCGTGATTTATATTTTGATAATTGCGCTACTCTACATCGTTATAGAATTTTGACTTTGTTTCAAAACAACAAATTCAATTCTGAAAATTCCTTTAATTATCTACCTGAAAAATTGCGATAAAATCTAACTTTTTGCGCTTTTTTAAGGAAAACATGAGGTTTAATGCGGTTTTATGAAGTTAAACTTCGTGGTAACCACTGGGGCAATAAGTCAGCTTTTCTTCTACTGTCTTCCTGTAAATCAGCTCGTTAGGTAAGAAATTACCACGGTCGTGTATCTTGTGAAATATATGGTAGCTAATAGCGGCCATTTTAAGTCGCCTTTTTAGAATCCCGGCATTTATAAGTCTGGCACCAAATTCATAATCTTCCCAACCCCAGCCTTCAAAATCATTATAATAGCCGTTAACCGTAATGTAATCCTCGCGCCAAAAAGCTAAGTTACAACCCTTTACATTCCAGGAACTGCGCGGATCGGGCTTGAAGAACATACTCAGCAAAGGTATTCGAATGGCATTAAACCGGCTGTATAAGCCCTGCGATAAGGAATGGAAGTTAATTTGCTTGGTTTGGAGGATTTCACGGGTTTTAACCTCGGTTAACATAGTGCGGCTGCCCTGCATAAAACTGCCTTTACGGGCCATGCGCTCATGGTCGGCTACAAATTTAGGGTTAACTATAATATCGCCGTCTATCTCAATAATATAATCCGCATCAGATAACTTTACTGCCTTATTGAGGATCAGGCACTTACGAAACCCATTATCTTCCTGCCAGGCATGTTTAAGCGGGATGGTAAAGCGGGTGCGGTAACGGTCAATTAGTTCACTGGTTTCCGATTTTGAGCCATCGTCGGCTATCAGGATCTCATCGGGCATGCGGGTTTGCTGTAACAGGCTCAATAGCACCAACTCTAAAGCCTCGGGCCAGTTATAAGTAGCAATTAGTACCGCCACTTTAAGCTTGTTATTATTGCCGGTTATATCATGCAAAGATCTTTCTTCTCTCATTATCTCTGCAAAAATAAGCATCAGAAATATAATTCTATACTTCCGATGCTTATTGTGTATGCTTAACTGTTCATGATGTCTTCTATATGGTCAGCTTCTATTGGAATATCAGCCATTAAATCGATGTTTCCCCCTTTAGTGATCAGGATATTATTCTCTAAGCGTATGCCTAATTTTTCTTCGGGTATGTATATACCAGGTTCACAGGTTAAAATATTACCCACTTCAAACGGTTTATAACGGCTGGCGAAGTCATGTACATCTAAACCCAAATGGTGTGAGGTACCATGCATAAAGTATTTCTTATATATAGGTGCTTTCGGGTCTTGCTTTGCAACATCATGCTTATCAAGCAAGCCTAATTTTATCAATTCGCTGCTCATTATTTTCCCTACTTCGTCATGATACTCATTCCATACCGTGCCGGCAACAAGCATTTGGATGGCCTGTTTCATAACATGGAGTACTGAATTGTAAACACTGCACTGCCGTGTAGTGAATTTACCGCTCACCGGCACCGACCGGCTCATATCGGCATTGTAGTTAGCATACTCGGCCGCAAAATCAAATAGTATCACATCGCCATCTCTGCAAACCTGGTTATTGTCATTATAATGCAGTATTATGGCATTGGCACCCGATGCTATAATGGGGTTATAAGCATGTCCTGTTGCCCGCTGGCGTAAAAACTCATGCGTAATTTCGGCTTCAATTTCATATTCGGCAACACCAGGTTTAATAAATTTTAGTACACGTTTAAAGGCATCGTTGGTAATATCGCATGCTTTTTGGGTCAGTTCAATTTCGGTACCCGATTTAACTACACGAAGATCGCGCATAATAGGTGCCGACCTTTGGTAATGATGCAAAGGGTATTTGTTGCGCAGATCGGCTAAAATGCGCAAGTCGCGATAGGGAACACCAGGCAAAAAGCGGTCGTTCTCATTCGTGTTAATATATATGTTATCGGCATAATTAATAATGCTGTGTAAAATAGCATCCATATCCTGCAACCAATATACAATTTCTATCCCTGATGCTTTCCTGGCTTCCTCTTTCGTATATTTATGACCTTCCCACACAGCAATGTGTTCATCGGTTTGTCTTAAAAAAAGTACTTCTTTGTATAACGGATTAGGACAATCAGGAAAAAGGAATAATAAACTTTGCTCCTGATCGATACCAGTGAGATAAAAAAAATCAGCATTTTGTTTAAAGACAAAATTTTGGTCTCCGCTGCGCGTATATTCATCACTGGCGTTAAACAGGGCAACAGAATGAGGTTTAAGTCGCGAAACGAAATTTTTTCTATTAAGAGTAAATAAGTTGTTATTAATAGGTAGATATTTCATGATTTAATCACTTTTAATTTTTATAAAACAAAATTTTGCATTTCTTTGTCTACAATATTAGTAAAACTGGAACGGTGTTTGGTAAGGATCAAACATAAGTGCTAATTTTACAAAGTAAAATCACAATTAAAAATTGTTTAATCTTAAAACTATGAATTATTCTACATTAAAGAAAACGGTTGCGCTTTCTTTTGCATCTTTGATGGCAGTTGGCGTTGCCAACGCTCAAACAGATTCAACTGCGAGCATGACTACAACTACTACAGGCACTGCTAAAGTGTTTGGCGGCAGAGGACAGTACAACACCTGGAGCTTAGGCTTAAACGCAGGTGCTATTTCTCCGGTAACTGCAATTGGTGGCGTACATGATTACGTTAATTATAACGTATCATTAGGCTACGGCGCTTCATTGAAATGGCAATTAGCGCATTCATTTGCTTTGCAATTGGATTTCAATGGCGGTAAAGTTGCAGGTAACAACAATTTCGAATCGGAAGGTGAGCCAGGACAAGGAAGCTCATTCACAAGCCGTGATGGTTTCCGTTCTTACGATACTCGTTTTTGGCAAGGAACTTTAGGTGCTAAAGTAAATGTTGCCACTATCGATTTCTTACGTCGTAAAAACTCAGTAAATTTCTTCGTTAACGCAGGTGCTGGTATGATTTGGTATAATCCACATTACATCACTGCAAACGGTACTGAAGCCAGGTTCCTTGAACCAGGTACTACTGACGAAAAAAGATGGGTTAAAAGTTTAGTAATCCCTGTTGGTGCTGGTGTTAAATTCAGATTATCTGATGCATTAGGCTTAAACTTAGGTTACACAATTAACTTTACTGATGACGATAACTTAGACGCTTTGAAAAGAGCTTATCCTACTAAAGATCGTTACTCATACGGTTACGGTGGTTTAGAGTACACTTTTGGTTCAAGCTCAAAAGCTAACTTAGAGTGGGTTAACCCGGTAGCTATGATGTATGATGAACTGTATGATGCAGCTTTACGTCAAGAAGTTGAAGCTTTAAAAGGTCGTGTTACTAACGTTGAAAACGCTGTTAATGACTTGAAAAAAGATTCTGATGGTGACGGTGTTTCTGATCAGTTTGACAAATGCCCTAACACTCCTGCAGGTACTGTAGTTGATGGTGCTGGTTGTCCTATCAAATTCCCAGCTGTTGATTCAACTGCAGCCATTTCAGCTGTACAGCCTTACTCAAACATTCAGTTTGATTTTGACAGCTCTGTATTAAGAACTTCTTCTTACAGTGTGTTGGATGCCGGTTCTGCCGATTTACGTGCTAATTCAAGCAAAACTATCGAATTAGCTGGTTACGCTTCATCAGAAGGTACTGCTGCTCATAACTTACGTTTATCTAAAGATCGTGCTAACTCTGTAAAAACTTACTTAGTTAACTCAGGTGTAGAAGCAAAACGCATTAAGGTTAAAGGCATGGGTGAAACTAACCCAATTGCTGATAATTCAACTGAAGAAGGACGTGTAATGAACCGTCGCGTTGAATTCAAACAAAATTAATTTTTAAAAATTAATTTTTTAAAAAAGGCTTCGGATAACCCGGAGCCTTTTTTTGTTACTTTTGTTTATGTACTTCTTTCGCAAAAAAGACGATAATCGTCCTAAGAGTTTCAACCTTAAGGTTATGCATATTATAAATGCCATTGCCATTATTATGTTTGTGCTTGGCATTGCCTGGAAATTAATTGATTGGTTTATAATAAAAAAGTGATGAGTAACATTATCAATACCCTTAATGCTCCCGCACCTATAGGCCCTTATAACCAGGCCGTTTTTGCAGGTAACCTATTATTTGTATCGGGACAGATAGCATTAGATGCACAAACCGGCGAACTGGTTATGACCAACCTGGCAACTGAAACCAATAAGGTGATGAATAACATTAAAGCTATTTTAGAAGCAGCCCAGCTTGATTTTAGTCATATTGTAAAAACGAGTATTTTTTTAAAAGATATGGGCCATTTTGCACAGGTGAATGAAATTTATGGCTCCTACTTTACTGGCAATTTTCCTGCCCGCGAAACTATACAGGTTGCGGCCCTGCCTAAAAACGTGAACGTTGAAATTTCGGTTACGGCTTATAAAGCTTAATTGTTTAGCTCCTTCACTTGAACACGCAGGCTTTTCAAACGCCCATTGAGTATTTAAAAGGGGTAGGCACCGCCCGTGCCGAAGTTTTAAAGAAAGAGCTGGCGATATTTAAATATGAAGACCTGCTCCGCCATTATCCGTTCAAGTATATTGACCGCACTCAATTTTATAAGATTAGAGACATTAACCCTGAACTGCCCCATGTACAGGTTATAGCGCGGTTAACGCATAAAGAAATATTGGGTGAAAAGCACACCAAACGTCTTATTGCACATGCCATAGATGATACTGGTATTATGGAACTGGCCTGGTTTCAAGGCATTAAGTGGGCTGAGAAAAATCTAGTAGTTGGTAAGGCCTATATTATTTTTGGCAAACCGGGCATGTTTAATGGCAAAGCCCAGATGGCCCACCCCGAAATTGAGCCCTACTCACCCGAGGCTTTAAAGCGTAAGGGCAATGTAAGCTTACAACCGGGCTATCATTCTACCGAAAAACTGAAGACCTTCTCGCTTGATAGCAAAGGGCTACAAAAGTTAGTGGCTATATTACTGGAAATGTGTGCTAAAGACATACACGAAAACCTCCCGAAATACATACTCCAAAAATTCAATCTCATTAACCGGGCCGATGCCTATCGCAATATTCATTTTCCCGAAAATGCAGCTTTACTATACGAAGCTCAGCATCGGCTAAAATTTGAGGAACTTTTTTTAATCCAGCTCAGATTATTGAAGTCCAAGCTTTTGCGTACACAAAAGTTCAAGGGTAATATATTTAGCACTGTTGGCGAATGCTTTAATACTTTTTATAACGAAAAGATACCCTTCCCGCTTACTAACGCGCAAAAGCGTGTGTTAAAAGAAATCCGGCTGGACACCCAACGTGGCATACAAATGAACCGTCTTTTGCAGGGTGATGTAGGTAGCGGTAAAACGGTAGTAGCGCTTATGAGCATGTTGCTGGCTATTGATAATGGCTTTCAAACCTGCATAATGGCCCCAACCGAAATTTTGGCCACCCAGCACTTTATCTCCATACAAAACCTATTAGGCGAAGATTTTGTAGAGGTAGCGTTGCTCACCGGTTCGGTTAAGAAAAAGAACCGTAAGGTAATTCACGAGAACCTGGAGAACGGTAAACTTAAAATATTAATTGGTACACATGCGCTGATAGAGGATGCCGTACAATTTCAAAACCTGGGTTTTGTAGTGATTGATGAGCAACACCGCTTTGGGGTAGAACAGCGCGCAAAATTATGGCGTAAAAATGTTATCCCGCCGCATGTGCTGGTGATGACGGCCACCCCCATTCCCCGCACCCTGGCCATGACGCTGTATGGAGATTTGGACGTATCGGTAATTGACGAGTTACCCGCTGGGCGTAAACCCATTGAAACACTCCATTATTATGAAACGCAGCGTTTACAAATGTTTGGCTTTATAAAGCGAGAAATTGCATTAGGCCGTCAGATTTATATTGTATATCCGCTGATACAGGAAAGTGAAAAGCTTGATCTGAAAAACCTGACGGATGGTTTTGAGGTGATTTCCCGTGAGTTTCCATTGCCGCAGTACCGCGTGAGTATGGTGCATGGCAAGTTGTCTGCTGCCGATAAAGAGTTAGAGATGCAACGCTTTGTAAAAGGCGAAACGCAAATTATGGTTGCCACTACGGTAATTGAAGTTGGAGTGAATGTACCCAATGCCTCAGTAATGATCATTGAAAATGCCGAACGCTTCGGCCTGTCGCAATTGCACCAATTACGCGGGCGTGTTGGCCGTGGTGCCGAGCAATCATACTGTTTATTAATGAGCGGAGGCAAGCTGAGCCGTGAAGGCCGCGTACGCTTAGATACCATGGTACGTACTAATAACGGCTTCGAAATATCGGAGATAGATTTGCAACTGCGCGGGCCCGGTAATATTGAAGGCACCCAGCAAAGCGGTGTGCTCGACCTCAAATTGGCCAACCTAGCTACCGACCAGGAACTGCTCATACAGGCGCGCAAAGCGGTAGAAGATATCTTTGCAAAAGACCCACAACTGGCTTTGCCAGAAAATCAGATGCTTAATTACGTTTTACAATTAAAAAACGGTGGTTTAAGTTGGGATAAAATTTCGTAATCCCTATCTTACAGGCATCAAACGTCTAAAAACTTCTTCATGAAATTAAAAGCTACTGCCCTGTGTTTACTGGCCGGTGTAGGTCTATCGTTGCAAACCCACGCACAAACCGATTCGTTAATGCTGCGCAAAATATTTGATGAAGCGCTGGTAAAAGGTGAGTGTTATGAAAACCTGCGTTACTTATGTAAAAAGATAGGTTCCAGGTTGAGCGGCTCGGCAGGTGCACAAAAATCGGTAGCATGGAGTAAAAAGCTGATGGAAGGTTACGGCTTCGATAAAGTTTATTTGCAGGAAGTAATGGTGCCACACTGGGTACGCGGCGAAAAAGAACAAGGTATTATTGTAATGGGCGATACCCGTACCCCTGTTGCAATGGCTGCTTTAGGAGGTTCGGTGGCAAGCCCCAAAGCAGGTATTACGGCCCAGGTTATTGAACTGCAAAGCTTAAAAGAACTGGAAACTTTAGGCGAAGCAAGAATTAAAGGCAAGATAGTATTTTTCAACCGCCCGTTTGATGAACGCTTTATAGAAACCGGTGGTGCTTATGGCACAGCAGGAGATCAGCGTAATGTTGGTCCGGGTGCGGCGGCTAAATACGGGGCAGTAGCGGTTATTGTACGCTCACTGACGGCCTCGTTAGATAACTATCCGCACACTGGTGGCACCAACTATGGCGACAACCCTAAAATACCGGCAGCGGCCATTTCTACCATGGCTGCCAATAAGCTGAGCATGCTTTTAAAGCAACGGAGCGCTATCCCGGTAAAATTCTTTTTAAAAACCAGTTGTCAAACGCTGCCCGATGTATTATCCTACAACGTAATAGGCGAGTTGAAAGGCACAGAGAACAATAACAAATACATTACCGTTGGCGGTCACCTCGATTCTTGGGACTTGGCCGAGGGTGCGCATGATGACGGTACAGGGGTAATGCAATCGGCCGAGGTACTACGTATTTTTAAAGCAGTGGGTTATCGTCCAAAAAACAACATTCGTGCGGTATTTTTTATGAACGAAGAGAACGGACATAAAGGTGGTATTAAATATGCCGAACAAGCTTTGAAAGATAAAGAAGAGCACATTGCCGCTTTAGAAACCGATGAAGGTGGATTTACTCCGCGTGGCTTTAGTTTTGAACGTGCAACCCCCGCTTTTTTGAAGGGTATTAACCAGCAATGGAAAGCCCTGTTAGAGCCTTACGAAACTGACCGCCTCGTAGCCGGCGGTGGTGGTACCGATATTGGTCCGCTGCGCCAAACCCATCCAAACATCCAACTGATAGGTTTCCGACCCGATTCGCAACGGTATTTTGATATTCACCACACTCCTAACGATGTATTTGAGAATGTAAACAAACGTGAGCTGGAATTGGGTGCCGCTGCCTGTGCCTCACTTATTTACTTGATTGATCAGCACGGGTTAAGCTTTTAGTTCAATATGGCTAAGTTGCAGCATCAAACAATGAAAACCTTTATACGTATGTTGATAATGAAACTTAGCCGTACCTTTTTTATATTTTCCGCAATCTTATTTTCTTGCACCCAGGCCGAAAGCTCGTACCGGCAGGATGCTTCTACCCCATCTTCGATAGATACGCCTGCGCAAAAGGTTTTAAAAAGCACGGACGACAACGGCCAATCTATAACACGTATCAATACGGGTAAGATCACACCGTCACAATTAGTGGCCTACGCACGCACGCTTACCGGCATCCCTTATAAATACGGCTCTACCGATCCGCAGCAAGGTTTTGACTGTTCAGGCTTTATTACCTATACCTTCAATCACTTTAAAATTGCAGTGCCACGAAGCTCCGTTGATTTTACCAACGTTGAACACGAGATACCATTAAAAGAAGCCAAGCCAGGTGATTTTGTTTTGTTTACGGGTACCGATAGCACTAAAAAAGTAGTGGGCCACATGGGCATCCTGCTTACCTCGGCAGCCGAAGGTCACCAGTTCATCCACTCTACATCGGGCAAGGCCTATGGTGTTACCGAAACGCCTCTTAATCCATATTACCAAGGTAGGTATATGAAAACGATACGGGTATTTCCGCAAAACGATCTGTAGTGTTACTGCACTGTACTATTTCAATAAAATATATTTCAACGAAACTCAGTCGGGTTTAAATGCGTTAAATTTGCAGCACATCAATATATATCACTTCTGTGGAAGAACGACAGGTACAGGACACAACCGTAAAGAAAGACTCATTTGCCGCACTACGCTATAAAGATTTTCGCGCATACTTAGGTATGCGTTTCTTTTTTACTTTCGCTTACCAAATGCAGGCCGTTGTAATTGGCTTTTACATTTATCAAATTACGCACAGCAAACTGGCCTTAGGTTACATTGGCCTGTGCGAAGCCATACCAGCCATTAGTATTGCCCTCTACGGTGGTTACATTGCCGATAAGTACGAAAAGCGAAAACTCCTGTTCCTCATATTTTCGGTAGTAACGTTTGCATCCTTAACCATATTTGTGGTCACGCTTCAAAGCATGAGCCACTATGTACATACCGGCTGGATCATCCCCATTATTTATGTCATGATATTTTTTAACGGGGTTGCCCGTGCCTTTTACGGGCCGGCTACCTTTGCCATTTATGCGCATAGTATCCCAAAAGAGCTGTACCCCAATGGGAGTACCTGGAGCAGTTCGGCATGGCAAGTTGCTACTATTTTGGGCCCGGCGGCAGGCGGATTAATATTTGGCCACTGGGGCATTACACCAACCTTTGTAATTATCAATATTTTACTCATTATTAGCATGGTATTGGTTTACCTGCTGAAATCATATCCGCCGGTATATATTCCTAAAGAAAGTATTTATGAAAGCCTCTCGGCCGGTATAAAGTTCGTGTTCCATAACAAAATGATGCTGGGTGCCATGAGTTTGGATCTGTTCTCGGTGTTTTTTGGCGGAGCTATTGCCCTACTCCCGGTATTTGCACATGATATATTGAAGGTAGGCTCGGAAGGGTTGGGATTGATGCGCGCTACTTCTTCGTTAGGTGCGGTGCTAACCATGCTGGCCATGACGCGTTTTTCACCGATGAACCGGCCATGGCGAAACCTGTTGATAGCCGTTACCGGTTTCGGGGTGTCTATCTTATGCTTTGGTCTTTCTAAAAGCTTTTATCTTTCCCTTATCTTCCTTTTTACTGAAGGTGCATTTGATAGCATTAGCGTAATTATACGTAGTACTATCATGCAATTATTAACCCCGGATCACATGCGTGGAAGGGTATCAGCCGTAAACTCTATGTTCATCGGTTCGTCGAACGAAATAGGTGCCTTTGAATCGGGTTCGGCAGCAGAGTTATTAGGAACAGTTCCGGCTGTAATTTTTGGTGCTTGTATGACCTTGGTAGTAGTTACCGTAACTTTCTTTAAAACCAAGAATTTGATACCGGCTAAGCTATCGGATATTGGTACACCAACGGAGAAGCAGTCGGGATAACTATTTACACTTCGTTTTCAGTATAAGCATCCAGCTCTTCCTGTAAACGGCGTTCGCCCGATTGCTGACGCCACATGGCATAGTATAAGCCTTTCTGATCTACCAGTGCATCGTGGTTTCCTACTTCAACCACCTCTCCATTCTCCAGCACGTAAATACGGTCGGCATGCATAATGGTACTCAAGCGGTGGGCAATAATTAAGGTGATCCGGTTTTTAAGGTTAGAGATATGCTGTACCGTTTTGCTGATCTCTTCTTCGGTGATAGAATCGAGCGCGGAGGTCGCTTCGTCAAACAGTAATATATCCGGGTGACGCAGCAGGGCACGGGCAATAGAAAGGCGTTGCTTTTCACCTCCCGAAATTTTCACACCGCTCTCCCCTATCAACGTATGAATACCATTTTCGGCACGGGAAAGCATGCCCTGACAGGCGGCTTTGTTTAATGCCGATAAACAATCTTCGTCGGTAGCATCTGGCTTCACAAAGGTGAGGTTATCTTTAATGGTACCCGAAAACAACTGCGTATCCTGCGTTACAAAGCCTATACGGCGACGAATCATATCCAGGTGGTACTTGTCGCTTTCAATACCATTGTATAAAATACGACCGCTTGCAGGCTGATATAGGCCGATCATCAATTTAATAAGGGTTGACTTGCCCGAACCCGATGGACCTACAAAGGCTACCGTTTCGCCTTTATTAGCATGAAACGAAATACCATTGACTGCATATCGTTTTATGGTATGATACCTGAACTTGATATCCTCAAACGCAATACTTTCAATATGGGTAGAATCGGCAGGGTTTTCAGGAACAGTTTCCAATGGCCTGCTCATGATCATATTGAAATTGTTCAGCGAGATCTGTGCTTCGCGCCAGGTTAGCGACATGTGCCCAAACTCCTGAAGCGGGCCGAATAAGAAATAAGCATACAGCAAGAAGCTGAAATATTGTCCGCCGGTTATTTCTTTATCAAAAATTAGCACCAGTAACACCACCACCATAGCACTGCGCACTACGTTAACAGTAGTTCCCTGCACAAAGCTTAATACGCGTAACAGTTTCGTTTTGGCAATTTCGAGCGTGAGAATTTTGTAGGTGGTTTTGTTCAGACGGTCAATTTCTTCGTTAGCCAATCCGTGGCTTTTAACCAGTTCAATGTTCCGAAGCGATTCAGTAGTACGCCCTGCCAGCACCGATGTTTTAAGCACTATAGCCCGGTGTATCACTTTTATTTTTTTAGATAACGTCCAGCTGAGCCAGGTAATAATAGGTACGGCCACAAAAAACACCAAGGTAACCTTGTAGCTTATAGTAAAAGAGTAAACGGCCACAAAAATGATCCCAAAAAACGTCATAAACGTAACGTTGATGGTGGCTTTAACTAAATTCTCAATATCGCTGCGGATCCGTTGCAGCATGCCTAACTTCTCGCCGCTGCGCTGGTTTTGATGTTCGTAGAAGGGCATAGCCAGCGCATGCTTCATGCCGTCGGCGTAAACTTCGGCACCGGTTTTTTGGGCAATGGTAACGGTATAGTAATCCTGAAAATTATTGGCAATACGGGAGAAAAGCGCGGCTATGGCAGCTATTGTAATTAACCAAAGTACACCGCTTATAAAATCATGACGGGTAAACTGTTCTTTTTTACTGATGTAATCATCAAACAATTTACCTGTAATAAGCGGTTCCATTAATGCAAAGCATTGGTTGAGAGCCGTCATCAGTAAGGCCAACCACACTGCCTTCTTGTGTCGTATCAGATATTTGAAGAGTATTTTCATTATAAAGACTGCCTTATTGATAATTACACAACAATAACAACGCCTAAATGCAGATAATACTTGCCTATTAATTAATTTTTGCGTAAATTTTAATTAACCACATTGTAAATTAAAATTATGTAAATTTAGGATATTAAATAATCTGTTTGATTTCCATATATAATAAACCATTTCTGCTACAATAAATTCTATTCATTAAAGTTGTAAAGAATTTCAAACAATTGTAGTTAATAAATGCCAGCCCGGCTAAACAGTTTCTGTAGTGTACTTTTCACCAATTTGCTGACGCCACATGGCATAGTATAAACCTTTTTGTGTGATCAGTTCCAGGTGCTTGCCTTCTTCAATGATGTTACCTTTTTCGAGCACATAAATTTTATCGGCATGCATTATGGTGCTCAAACGGTGAGCGATCAATATGGTAATATGGTCCTGATGTTCAGACACATCTTTAATGGTTTCGGTGATTTCTTCTTCGGTAAGCGAATCAAGTGCCGATGTAGCCTCATCAAAAACCAAAATATCCGGCTTCCGCAGCAAAGCCCGTGCTATAGAAAGACGTTGCTTTTCTCCACCTGAAACTTTTACGCCGCCCTCGCCTATAACAGTGTCCAATCCTTTATCGGCACGGGCCAGCAGGCTTTGGCAGGCAGCCCAGTGCAATACGTGCATACACTCCTCGTCGGTAGCACCCGGACGAACAAACTGCAGGTTTTCCCTAATACTGCCCGAAAACAATTGGGTATCCTGTGTTACAAAACCAATGCGCTCGCGCAGGCGGTCTAAATCGAGTTCCTTACTCAATACACCGTTATACAATACATCACCTTCCATAGGCTGGTATAAACCAACCAGTAGTTTTACCAGCGTAGTTTTACCCGAACCCGACGGGCCAACAAAAGCAATAGTATTTCCAGTTTTAACATCAAAGCTGATATGGTTTAGCGCGTTGCGGTTAGCGGTTAAGTGTTTAAAGCTTACGTTGAAAAAGGTTAGATCTTTTACTTTTTCCAATAACACAGGCTTCTCAGGCTTAACATCAACCGGAATATTAATAATGGCCTCAAAATTAGCGAGCGAAACCTGCGCCTCTCGCCAAGAGAGGATCACATTACCCAATTCCTGCAACGGGTTAAACAAGAAGAAGGAGTAGAACAAAAAGCTGAAGTATTGTCCCGGTGATATGGTGCCTTCAAAAATGAGCAGCAATAGTACAACCACCATGGTACTACGCACCAGGTTTACGGTAGTACCCTGTACAAAGCTCATACTCCGTACAAATTTTACCTTTTTCAGCTCCAGGTCTAAGATCTTATAAGTGGTTTTATTGAGGCGATCAATCTCCTGGCTAACCAGTCCCAAGCTTTTTACCAGTTCAATATTCCTTAACGATTCAGTTGTAGAACCGGCTAAGGCCGTGGTTTCGCCCACAATTTTACGTTGAATAGTTTTTATGCGTTTGCTCAACGCGGTACTCACAAAGGCAATTACGGGTATGGCTGCAAAGTAAACTAAGGTCACCTTATAGCTCACATTTACCGAATACACAATAACGAACACCATACCCACCAAACTCACAAACAATACGCTAATGAACGAGGTGATAAACTTTTCGCAATCGATACGTACCTTTTGCAGAATGCCCAGGGTTTCGCCGCTGCGCTGGTCTTCAAATACCTGATAAGGCAGTTCGAGCGAGTGCTTTAAACCATCGGCATACATATTGGCGCCTACCTTTTGGGTAATAATATTGGTAAAATAATCCTGAAAGTTTTTGGCTATACGCGATACCATAGCCGCGCCTACACTAAGCCCTACCCAGGTAAGTACGCCAACCACAAAATCGTGGTGGGTAAGTTGGGTACGCTTTTCTATAAAACGGTCCACAATACGACCGGTTATATAAGGATCGAGCAGGGAAAAACCGATGTTAACAGCCGCTAAACCTAAGGCTATCAGCACCACTGAACGAAATTTTGTTAAATAAGATAAGAGTAACTTCATAATAAGGCTGCAAAAATAAAAAAGGGAATGATGCAAAATGCTCATTCCCTTTAATTTGACGTTGGTTTAAGAAACCTCTTTGAATATCGAATAATGAATTAAAAATGATGAATAATGATTGAAGAAAAAATCATTCGAAATTCAAGATTCAGCATTCGATGTTCATAATTCAAACTCTTACTAAACCGTCATAATATCTTTTTCCTTAGCATCTGCTAACTGGTCTACCTTAATAATATAGGCATCAACCAATTTTTGAACATCAGCTTCGCCTACTTTCATTTCATCTTCCGATACGCCTTCGGTCTTTAATTTTTTGATCTTCTCGTTGGCGTCTTTACGGATGTTACGAATGGCAATTTTACCGGTTTCTGCTTCACCTTTTAGTCTTTTCACTAAATCACGGCGACGCTCTTCAGTTAACGGCGGTACGTTGATACGGATCATGATACCATCGTTTTGTGGGTTTAAACCCAAAGTAGATTCTTTAATAGCTTTTTCAATTGGTGCTAATAAAGATTTTTCCCAGGGCTGTATAACCAGCGTACGTGCATCGGGCGTATTAACGCTACCCACCTGGCTTAAAGGGGTTGGTGTGCCATAATAGTCAACCACTAAACCATCTAACATGTTAGGACTGGCCTTACCGGCACGTATTTTTGATAACTCGCTATCCGCATGATCAATTGCTTTATCCATCAAGGCTTTCGCATCATTCAGTTGTTTTTTAATGAGTTCGCTCATCGTATGATTTTATTTTTTGTGTGCAAAAATAATAATTTTTAAGAGAGTCGAGAATACAGAATCAAGAGTAAAGACTTAAAATAGGAACTTTAAGAATCTTGACTCTGTATTCTTGACTCTATATTCTCTTAATTATCTTACCAGCGTACCAATAGATTCGCCTTGGGCAATTTTCATGAAATTGCCACTTTTGTTCATATCAAATACAATGATAGGCAACTCGTTTTCCTGGCAAAGGGTAAAGGCGGTCATGTCCATTACGTTCAGGCCCTTGTTATACACTTCCTGAAAAGTTACTTCATCGTATTTGGTGGCTGTTGGATCTTTTTCCGGGTCGGCTGTATAAATACCATCTACACGGGTGCCTTTTAAAACCACATCGGCCTTCATTTCAATAGCACGTAAAGATGCCGCGGTATCGGTTGTAAAATAAGGATTACCGGTACCTGCACCAAAAATTACAATTTTACCGGTTTCTAAATGCGTCATGGCACGACGACGAATGTAGGGTTCACAGATTTGCTCCATTTTTATGGCCGATTGCAAGCGGGTATCTACACCGATACCTTCCAGCGCACTTTGTAAAGCCATGCAGTTAATAACGGTTGCCAGCATGCCCATATAATCGGCCTGGGCGCGTTCCATGCCCGATTTTTCCGCGCTTAGTCCTCTGAAAATATTACCTCCACCAACTACAATGGCAATTTCGATACCAGCTTCGCTTACTGCTTTAATTTCGTGCGCATATTGCAGCACCCGGTTGTTATCAATACCATATTGGCGGTCGCCCATTAATGATTCTCCGCTCAGTTTAAGTAAGATTCTTTTGTATTTCATGCAGATGGTTGGTTTTTTAAAGTTGGTGTTTATTGTTGTATCGAGTTTTACCTTTATAAATTGTAAACGCAGGGTTAAATTCTGTGTCAAAAATAATTAAATCTGCGTCATATCCGGCCTCTACTTTTCCTTTCGTTTTTAATGATGCCAGTTGTGCCGGATAAAGCGATGCCATATTAACCGCTTCGGGCAAGCTAATGTTAACATGGTTTACACAGTTTTTTACCGCAGTAAGCATAGTTAGTGCCGAACCTGATAGCGTGCCATCGGGCATTACATACTTATCGCCTTGTCGTTTATGCAGATACGTACCTTCGGTAGTTTCGGTAACAGCATCGGATATTAAAAATAGTTTATCACCCAGTTCGTGCTTGGCTAAACGGATCATGGCGTAATCTACATGAAGGCCATCGGCTATAATACTGGCGTAAGGCTTATCTTCAAAAATAGCTGCAATAATACCCGGTTTGCGGTGATGCAATGGCGGCATAGCGTTGTACAAATGCGTTGCTGCTTGTATAGGATTATTTAAAAATGCCTTAGCTTGAGTGTACGTTGCGTTGCTATGTCCCGATGATAAAATTATACCTTGATTATGTAGGTAACTAATTACCTCCTCGTCTTGTAACTCAGGAGCCAGGGTCATCATTTTCACTTCGCCGCCGGCCAGTTCAATCCAGGATTGCACTTCGGCAAGGGTAGCTTTCTTAATATACTTTTCGGGATGAGCACCCTTACGCAGGGCATTTATATATGGACCTTCGAGGTGTAAGCCTAAAAAGTTTCCTATTGCAGTTGGACGGTAGGCTCTTGCTGCGTTTATAGCTTGTAGTACCACTTCATTACTATTGGTAGCTACAGTGGCAAAAAAGCCGGTGCACCCTTGTTGCAGTAGTCCCTGCTCCATTTGCTGCAAAGCCTCCACACTGGGTACTCCGCCAAAGTACAAGCTACCGGCACCATAAATTTGCAGATCAATTAAACCGGGAGCCAGATAAGCTCCGTTCAAATCTACGTGTATAACATCGGCAGGAATATTGGCCGGATCAACTATAGCTAAAATTTGATCGCCTTGAATAATAACAGCTTTTCCCCCGGTAATGTTACCGTTGGATACAATTTGAGTATTGTATAAAGCTGTTAACATGAGTGATAAAAATAAAAGGGCAAAAAAAATCCCCGCCTTTAAAAAGGCGGGGATTAAATAATTATGCTCCTAAAGCAACTCGCTTAAACGCGGTAACCGTCAGGCCTTTTTCAACGCTGTCCAAAAACTGGGCAACGTTTTTAGAAGAATCCTTTACAAACTCCTGGTTTAACAGGGTTGAATCTTTATAGAACTTGTTCAGTTTACCGGCAGCAATTTTTTCAACCATTGCTTCTGGCTTACCTTCGGCACGGATCTGCTCTTTAGCAATTTCCATTTCACGCTCAATAACGGTGGCATCAACGTCACCTTTATCTAAAGCGGCAGGGTTCATAGCAGCAATTTGCATAGCTACATCTTTACCAGCTTCATCGGCACCAGCTACGTTAGCACTTAACCCAACCAATACACCTAAACGGAAATTACCGTGGATGTATGCAACTACTTTTTCGCCTTCTAATACAGCGTATTTAGATACACCGATCTTTTCCCCAATTTTACCGGTCATGGTAATAACAGCTTCGCCAATTTTAACACGGCCAACTTCTGTATCCAGTTCCAGGTTGTTTAATTCTTCAACGCTTGCAGGTAAAGCTTGTACAGCTTCGTTAGCAACCGCGTTAGCAAAAGCGATAAACTCAGCGTTTTTAGCTACGAAATCGGTTTCGCAATTTAATTCGATAATTACACCGCGTTTGCCATCTTCAGATGTACGTGCAATTACCACACCCTCGTTCGACTCTCTGTCTTGACGGCTAGCGGCTACTTTAGCACCTTTTTTTCTTAAAAAGTCAATAGCTGCTTCAAAGTCGCCGTTAGTTTCGGTTAAAGCTTTTTTGCAGTCCATCATACCTGCACCTGTTTGCTGGCGCAGCTTGTTTACGTCTGATGCAGAAATTTGTACTGTAGACATTTTTATGTTAGTTGTTATCTGTTGTGAATTTACCGTTGCCGGTTAGCGCACAACAAAAGTGAATGATCTGTTTTAATATAGAAAATTGCCAGGTGTAAATATCAGCTTTATGCTGATAACTTACAACTGACAATTCACAATGTATTTACTTATGCGCCTTGACCTTCGCTACCAGAGCTATCGGCAACGTTATCAGGAGCTTCAGTAGTAGCAGCTGCTTCAACGGCATCGGCCTCAGCAGTTACAGCACCTCTTCTTTTACGCCCACCTTCGTTGTTAGCAGTAGCTTCGCCACCATCAACTTTAGCTTTAGCAGCTGCGCCTTCTTTTTCTGTTTCGTCGTCTTTTTCGCGTTTACGCTCGTCTAAACCTTCTTGTATAGCCTGGATAATGATACCTGTAACCAATGAAATTGATTTGGTAGCATCATCGTTAGCAGGGATAGGGAAATCGATGTTTGAAGGATCAGAGTTTGTATCCACCATTGCAAAGGTTGGGATGTTTAACTTTAAAGCTTCAGAAACAGCGATATGCTCTTTCTTAACGTCGATCAGGAATAACGCGGCCGGTAAGCGGTTAAGGTCAGCAATACCGCCTAATAAGCTTTCCAGTTTAATACGCTCACGCTGAATCATCAATCTTTCTTTTTTAGAAAGGTTGGTGTAAGTACCGTCTTTGGTCAATTTATCGATGTTAGACATCTTTTTGATTGACTTACGTACGGTAGCGAAGTTAGTTAACATACCACCTAACCAACGCTCGGTTACGAAGGGCATGTTTACTGATTTTGCATAATCGGCAACGATGTCTTTTGCTTGTTTCTTGGTAGCAACAAACAAAACCTTACGGCCCGATTTTACAATTTGTTTTATAGCCGAAGCGGCATCTTCAACCTTGTTTAAGGTTTTATTTAAATCTATAATATGGATACCGTTACGCTCCATGAAAATGTACTGAGACATTTTCGGATCCCATTTACGGGTAAGGTGACCAAAGTGTACACCTGCATCCAGTAAATCCTGATATGTTGTTCTTGCCATTGTTGTGTCCTCCTTAAAATATTAACGTTTACTGAATTGGAATTTACGACGCGCTTTCTTACGGCCCGGTTTCTTACGCTCAACCATACGGTCATCACGTGTCATTAAACCTTTAGCGCGCAAAGCTGGTTTTTTCTCAGCATCCAGTTCAACAATAGCTTTGGCAATAGCTAAACGAACGGCTTCAGCCTGTCCTTTTACACCACCACCTGCAACGTTTGCAATAATATCAAATTTACCTTCAGAGCCCGAAACCAGTAAAGACTGGGTTACAACGTACTGTAATGGTAAAGTTGGGAAGTAAGTTTTGTAATCTTTACCGTTAACGGTAAGGGCGCCTGCACCTTCGTTTAAGTAAACGCGTGCAACAGCTGTTTTTCTTCTGCCTGAAGTGTTAGTTGTTGGCATTTTTTCTTTTCTCCTTTAAAATTAAAAAGTTAATGGTGTAGGGTTTTGTGCGGCATGAGGATGCTCTGCACCGGCATAAACATGCAGGTTACCATAAATGGCGCGGCCCAAACGATTTTTAGGTAACATACCACGAACGGCTTTTTCAATTACGCGCTCGGGGAACTTAGCCATTAACTCCTTAGGAGAAATGAAACGCTGACCACCAGGGTATCCGGTGTATGAAACGTATTGCTTGTCGGCAAATTTGTTTCCGGTCAGTTTTACCTTGTCTGCATTAATAACGATGACGTTATCTCCGCAGTCTACGTTTGGGGTGAAGCCTGGCTTATGTTTACCTCTGATGATCGCTGCGATCTTAGAGGTTAAGCGCCCCAAAATCTCGCCTTGTGCGTCAACAACTACCCATTGCTTGTTAACGGTTGCTTTGTTGGCTGAGACAGTTTTGTAACTTAACGTATTCACTTGCTTTAAATTAAATTATATTAAACAGTTTACTATACCCCGAAATTCGGGACTGCAAATGTACGACTAATTGTTTATTTTACAAGTAGTTTGAAACATTTATTAAGCAATAATATACTATTTGAATTACTACCACATAAAAGCGAACACACTATAGTGAAATGATGCGGAAGGTAGCATAAGTAAAAAAAACGCCATGCTATAATAGAGTAACATGGCGTTTATCAATATTCATATTTTAGAGTTAGTTCAACCCTAAAGGTGTTTCAGCGTTATCATTAAGAAAATACAGGTTCACCAATTCCATTACCATTTCAGAACGAAGTGGTTTGTGGTAAAAAGTAGCTATATCTTTATCCTGCTGAGCCCGCTCACGGTCATCAGCGTTAAGCGATGTGGTGAGCATAATGACTACGATACGGGCTTTTTGGCTTTCGCTTAACTGGTGGTAGGCATCCATAAACTCCCAGCCATTCATTCCGGGCATATTAATATCTAAAAATATAATACCGGGGCGGTGCAGTTGCGGCACACCGGCATATTTACCGGTGCCTGTTAAAAAATCCAGTGCTTCACTGGCCGATGTTAACGCCTGTACCTCCACTTCCAATCCCGCTTTCTCAATAACTTTTTTGTGAATAAAGTTAGTTGGCCTGTCATCATCAATCAATAATACGCAATCCAGATCTTTAATTTTTCTCATTTACTTATTTATACCCAATTAATTTTTACAATTCTAAGTTGAAATAAAACTCGCTTCCTTCTCCAAAAACCGATCTCACATCAATATCGCCGTTGTGCATAATGGCTATCTTTTTACAGTTTGCCAGCCCTATTCCATTCCCCGGATAATCATCGCGGTTATGCAGGCGTTGAAAAATCAGGAAGATCTTTTCCTTATACTTATCAGCTATACCAATGCCATTGTCTTGTACGCTAAACTGCCACCCATCATTATAAGGCTTTGCTGTAATATTTATAACCGGCGCAACGTCCTTTTTAGCAAATTTAACAGCGTTAGTTATCAGGTTCTGAAACAATTGCCTTAACTCTGTACGGTAGGCTTTAACGGTAGGTAACCCACTGTAAATCAGTTTTGCTCCGGTTTGTGAAATAAGCGTATCTAAATCGCTTGTAATATTCAATAGCAGTTCGTTCACATCTACCTGCTCGGCTAATTTAACTTTTCCAATTCGCGAGTAATCAAGCAAATCCTTAATCAGCGTACGCATACGATCGGCAGCCTGCTCAACAAAGCCCATATACATGGTGGCATCATCGTCATACAAGTGTCCGTACTCGGCTTTTAGTAACGATATAAAATTACTTACGGTTAATAGTGGTTCTTGCAGGTCGTGCGATGCTATATACACAAACTGTTCCAATTCCTGGTTTTTGATCTGCAGCTGGTCCATATGTTGGCTTACCGCTTCAGCAGCCAGCATTTTATCAGTTAAATCGCGCGTTACCTTAGTAAAACCAATTACATTTTGCTGTTCATCGTGTATGGCGGTTATGGCAATACTTCCCCAAAACCGGCTTCCATCTCTACGAATACGCCAACCTTCATCAAAGGCATATCCTTTAACGCGGGCCAGGTATATAAGCATTTCGGGCTTCTTGCTTTTCTGGTCTTCGGGTGTATAAAACAAACTGAAGTTTTTGCCTAAAATCTCTTCAGCCTTGTAACCTTTAATTTTTTCTGCGCCCTTGTTCCAGTTCTCAATATTCCCGCTACTATCTAAAAGTAAAATGGCATAGTCTTCTATCTCTTCTACCATATTCTGCAACCGCAATTTCTTTACCTCTTCATTCATTTTAGTTACCTAAAGGTTTACATAAGAAACATTAACTAAGCTATAATGGTATGTTGGCTCAAAATAAATAATTAAACTACGGTTATAGCTTTTTTCTTTTTAAATATCATACTATACCATAGTTTTTGCCTGTTAGTAAACCAGCCTTTCCATAAACTTACACAACATTGTTAAATAAACGAATTGTAAGAGCTGCGCCATAAAAAAAACGAAAGCTACCAAATCCACTTCATAGCCTGATTATTGTACAAAACAGTATTATGAATCATATTCGCTTAAGCGTTCTCGATCAATCGCCCGTACGTAAGGGATTAACCGCAAGCCAAGCAGTTGCTGAAACCGTAGAACTGGCAAAATATACCGATACTTTAGGTTATACCCGCTTTTGGGTATCCGAACACCATAATACCGGCAGTTTGGCCGGCTCTACCCCCGAGGTGCTTATAGCACACCTGGCCGGACAAACTAAAAACTTGCGCATAGGTTCGGGCGGGGTAATGATGCCCAACCATAGTACCTTAAAAGTAGCCGAAAACTTCAGGATGCTGGAAGCCCTGTTTCCGGGCCGTATAGACCTGGGCATGGGCCGTGCGCCTGGTACCGACAGGATAACTGCGGGGGTGCTTAACCCCAGCAACCAGTTTAGGGAGCAGGACTTTGTAGAGCAACTGATGGACCTGCAAAATTACTTTCATGATGCTGCCGAAACCGGGCCTGTGGCCGCCAAGATACGGGCTATACCACAAATTGATACCGTACCGGGGATGTGGCTGTTAAGCAGTAGCGGACAAAGCAGCTTGTTTGCAGCGCATTTTGGTATGGGTTTTTCGTTTGCGCACTTTATAAACCCATCGGGTGGTGCGCAGGCTGTAGAACTGTACCGCAGTCGTTTTCAACCCTCGGCAGACAATGCACTACCCGAAGCTAATGTAGCCATATTTGCTTTTTGCTCGGAAGATGAGGAAAAAATAAAGCAGCATGTAGCTGTAATGGACTACCGCTTTTTGCAATTTGAAAAAGGCGGAGGTATAAACCCGCTATCGTATAATGACGTAAAGGATGCCGTTTACACGCCACAGGAGATCGAGCGTATTAAGTACAACCGTAGGCGTGTGGTTACCGGTACGCCCGAACAAATGAAAGCTAAAATTACCCAGTTAGCCAACACTTATGCGGTTGATGAAGTGATTATTATTACCATTGCCGAAGATTTTGACGACCGTTTAAGATCGTACAAGTTACTGGCTAAGCAGTTTAAACTGGGGCAAACCGAAAATACCCCTAATCAACATGCCGCGTAGGCATATATCAAATTATAACCGCCATACCGCATTAAAGGCCGGCTTAGCTATAAGCCTGCCTTTAATGTTAATAACTTTTACATTTTGCTTTTTAAATATTACCTTTGCCCAAACAATTTTACTCTTTAATATTTGTTATAGTATTGCACTATAATATATAGAAATACGCCGTGATTATAATAATTTTTTTTGTTGCCCATTGGTTCTTGTCCCTTTTCTTTCAAACATTTTACCTGCACAGGTACGCTGCACACAAAATGTATAGCACTCCTAAGGTTACTGAACGTATTTTCCATTTTTTAACCTTTTTGTTCCAGGGTTCGTCGTTTTTAAACCCTCGTGCTTACGCTATTATGCACCGTGAACACCATGCCTATAGTGATACCGAAAAGGATCCGCATTCACCTCACTTTTTTACGGATGTGTTTCAGATGATGTATAAAACCGTTATCAGTTTTCGCGTGTATGAAAGAAGACTTAAAGAGCCGGATGCCCAATTTAAAGGAAATTACCCTGAGTGGCGCTTAATTGATTATTACGGATCGTTAGCTGTAACCCGTATAGGTTTTGGCTTATTGTACGCGGCATTTTATTATGCGTATGCTACGGCTTGGTGGCAATGGTTATTGTTACCTATTCAATTTATTATGGGCCCGTTACATGGTGCTATTGTAAACTGGTGCGGTCATAAATACGGCTATTCTAATTTCGATAATGGTGATAAATCAAAGAATACCACGCCATTCGACTTTTTAATGTTAGGCGAACTGTTCCAAAACAATCACCACAAACGCCCAAACAGCCCCAATTTTGGTGCCCGCTGGTTTGAAGTGGATCCGGTTTATCCGGTAATGAAAGCCCTTCATTGGATGCACATTATCAGGTTGAGAAAACCGATTGCTGCATAAGTATAGAATCAGGAGTAAAGAATCAAGAATATAGCTCTTTTAAGGCGTTAATTGAATTAACGCCTTTTTTATTGCCTTAACTTTTACCAATCCCCAAAACTCTTGATTCCTGACTCTGTACTCTTAACTCTAAAAAACTATCTTTGCCATCCAAACAAACAACTATGAGCGTATCGGTATTAGCTCAAACCTTAAAGGGTTCTGAGATTATTAAAATAGGTAACGAAATTAACGAGTTAAAGCGTCAGGGGCAGCAAATTGCCAACCTAACCATTGGCGATTTCGACCCTCAGATCTATCCTATTCCTGCAGAACTGCGCGACCTGATTATTGAAGCCTACCAGGACAACCAAACCAACTATCCTCCTGCCGATGGTATTCTGGAATTGCGTAAGCAGGTAGCCCTGTTTTTAGATAAGTATCATCATATAAAGGTAACGGCCAACGAAGTATTGATCTCCAGCGGATCGCGCCCGTTGATCTATTCTACTTTTTTAGCGCTGGTTGATCCGGGCGATAAGGTGATCTATCCGTTACCATCGTGGAATAACAACCACTACTGCCATATTACCGGCGCCGAAGAAGCACAAGTATTAACTTATGCCGAAAACAACTTTTTACCCAAAGCTGCCGATATTGCACCCCATGTAAAAGGTGCTACTCTATTGTGCCTATGCTCACCGCAAAATCCTACGGGTACTATGTTTGAGCAGGCCGACCTGGAAGAAATATGCGACCTGGTAATTGCCGAAAACGCCAGCCGCCAGCCGGGCGAAAAACCGTTGTACATTATGTACGATCAAATTTATGCCATGCTTACTTTCGGCAAAAAACATGTTGACCCGGTTACTTTGCGCCCCGAGTTGAAAGATTATGTAGTATATATTGATGGTATCTCTAAATGCCTGGCCGCAACCGGCGTACGCGTAGGCTGGGGTTTTGGTCCCGAGGCTATCATCTCTAAAATGAAATCTATTGTAGGGCACATGGGTGCGTGGGCTCCTAAAGCTGAACAGGTGGCTACCGCTAAGTATATTCAGGATGATGAGGCCTTAAAGACTTATCTGGGCACTTTTAGCAGTCGCATACAAGAATGCCTGAGCACTTTATACAAAGGCATTCAACAATTGAAAGCCGAAGGTTTTGCGGTTGACGCCATTGAACCTATGGGTGCTATCTACCTGACCATTAAAGCAGATTTTATTGGGAAAACCACGCCCGATGGTGAGGTGTTGCAATCATCGGCCGATATTAATTTTTACCTGATTAAAGCCGCCAAAGTAGCCCTGGTGCCATTTTCGGCATTTGGTGCGGGCGATGATGTTACGTGGTTCCGCGCATCGGTAGGTACATCTACTTTAGAGGATATTCAGAATATGATTCCCCGCATAAGAGAAGCGCTGAGCCAATTAAAATAGCCGCCGGAGGCCAGTGTTGAGAGGCCCCTTGTCTGATTGCATTGTCATTTCGAGTGGTATGAGAAATCTTTTCATCATTTAAATTTGGAAATAATCTTTTACTATCATTCGGGATGATATTGTTTTTTTATTTGACAACTAAAATCAGGAAACGGACAACCGACAACTGAATTAAGCTGCATCCGATATATATTTTACCAAACTGCGTTTAGCTACAGGCAGCAGGGTTTCCTCAAGCGGAAAGGTGATCTCGCTTTGTACATGATACATAGCCGGGTTGGGCAAATGTTTGCGTTTTTTGATTAATTGCTGTTTAATGGCTTCAGGAGTATTTACCAGGTTGTATTCAAATGTATCTATTAGGTTTATATGAATACCTCTGTATTGATCATTTTGTGATTCGAACAAAGTGAACTGGTATTCGTACACGCGATTAGTTTTTTCAATTCCATTACGCAAAGTAAAATAACCTTCATAAGGCAGCAAAGGAATCACTCCTACAGGGTCAATATCTAAGCAACTCTCTACAAAATCATAAATTTTACGCCCGGTTTTTAAAGCCGGGTCCATCTTACATAAAGCGTAGGTAATAATCTGCTCAATTTCGTGCATGGTATGATCGTCCTGTACAATTTTTTCATAGGTAAGCTTCACGCCTTCCATATCTGCTTTGGTTAAACGTTGCGGAAAGTTTTGCTGCAATACCGTTTTATTTTGCTTGAAATGAACCAGGTTATTATAATGAAAAACCAGATCGGCCAGGTTTGGGTATAAGTACCTCCGATGAAAATGCTGGTTTATGGATTGTAAGTAATCCAGCAAAACGTATTTTTTGTACTCAAAGTCAATAGAACCTTCAATAAACCAGTTCAAGCTTAACGATTTCATAGGCATCCCATTTATTATTAACCTAATTTAAAAATAAAAAGCCAAATTTGCACCATGCCCGCCGGAACACTTTATTTAATACCGGTTCCGCTTGCTGAAGATGCCGCGGTCCAGTCTTTTACACCATACCTTACCCACACTATTAACCAAATTAGTGAGTATATTGTAGAGAGTGAAAAAACCGCCCGCAAGTTTTTAAAACAAGCCGGACTCACCATTCCTCAAAACCAGTTGATAATCCACGATTATGGCAAGCATAACCGCAACGTTGCCGATATAAGAGAATTTTTTACCGGGCTATTGGCTGGTAAAGATGCTGGGTTAATGAGTGAAGCCGGCTGCCCCGGCGTAGCCGACCCAGGTGCCGACATTGTTGCCGAAGCACATCGCCGTGGCATTAAGGTAGTGCCCTTAGTTGGACCAAGCTCTATTTTACTGGCACTTATGGCATCCGGCTTTAACGGGCAGAGCTTTACTTTTCATGGTTACCTGCCTATTGATAAAATGGAGCGCAGCAAACGTATTAAAGAACTGGAAGCTCAGGCCGAACGCGTTAACCAAACGCAGTTGTTTATAGAAACCCCTTTCCGTAACGACTCGCTGTTAGCCGAAGTGCTAAAATCCTGCAAAGCTACCACTCGCTTGTGCATAGCCTGTAACCTTACCGCAGCCGATGAACTGGTGCAAACCAAAACTATTGCCGAGTGGAAAAAACAAGTGCCCGATCTACATAAAAAACCAACTATTTTTCTGTTGTATAAATCCTAACGCCACAAACCAATTTTTTCTGAGCATATTTGATTTGTATGATGCCTATTGCCCAAGGTCCAGCTAAAATATTAATTGTAGGTGCCGGCCCATCTGGTTTAATGATGGCGGCACAAATGCTGCGCTATGGCATACAGCCTGTTATTATTGATAGCAGGCAAGGCCCAACGCATCAGTCGAAAGCTTTAGCCGTACAGTCGTGCTCATTGGAAATTTACAGGCAGTTGGGCATTGTAGAGCCGGTTATTAGCGGCGGCAAACAAGCTAAAGGACTCAACTTTCATTACGCCGGTAAGCAGGAAGCATCTATTACTATTAATGATGTAGGGCAAGGCTTAACACCCTACCCTTATGTGCACATTTACCAGCAAAGCAAAAACGAAAGGGCATTACTCAACTACCTTACCGAGCACAGTTGCCCGGTGTATTGGAATACAACCTTAATTACGTTACAGAAAGGTACCGGTGTGGTGAATGTAACGCTCAACAACCAGGAACAGGAATACAGTTTATTAAGCAACTGGATTATAGGTGCCGATGGCGCACACAGTACCGTACGTAAACTATTGCAAATCCCCTTTACGGGTGATAGCTACCCCAACCAGTTTTACCTGGCCGATGTGGTTTTAGATCACGATACCGATCAAATGAACATGCATTTAACCGGCAAGGGCTTCGCCGCATTTTTTCCTATGCCCGAACAAAATACCTGCCGTATTGTGGGTAACCTTACCGGTAAGTTGGCAGCTAAAAATGACCTTGTTTTTGAAGATATATTACAAACCTTACAGGAAAAAGTCCGCAAGCCACTAAATATTAAACAGTGCAACTGGTTTACCACTTACCGCCTGCACCACCGCATGGCCGAAAATTTTAGCCAGGGTCGTTGCTTTTTAATTGGCGATGCGGCACATATACATTCACCCGTTGGCGGGCAAGGCATGAATACCGGCTTACAGGATGCTTATAACCTGTCGTGGAAACTGGCAGGGGTTATTAACAAACATTTAAACCCAACTATATTAAATACCTATGCTGCCGAACGCATGCCGGTGGCCCGGGAGTTGTTGAACACAACCGATAGAGCGTTTAAGCTCATTATGTCGAATAACGTTTTGGCTAACCTGTTTAAAAAGTTGGTGCTTCCACAATTGCTTAAACGCGCCTGGAAAAGCGAAAAACTAAAACTGGCATTTTTTAAACGTGTTTCGCAAATCAGCATCAGCTATCCTAATAGTAGTTTGAGCCTGCACCTGAGCTTATTACGTACTATAAAGGCCGGCGACCGCCTACCTTATATGAAAGTGTATGATGAAAAAAAGCTACACGAAACCGACCTGCATGCCTGGTGCAGCAAGCCTGGCTTTACGCTAATTACCTTTGGTACAATACAGGAATTATACGTGTTTAGTTTAGCTAAGTGGATCAGCCAGAACTATAACGGCTGGCTCAACTTTTTTCATCTGCCGCCATCAATAAAAAACCAGCGGGTGTTTGATGCTTTTGAAATTAAGGAGGGGCAAAATAAGGCTATTATAGTAAGGCCCGATATGTATATAGGCTATATTAACGATGTGGTAGACCTGGAGATGATGAAAAATTATTTGGAGAATGTGGTGCGTAGCCCCTCCCAACCCTCCCCGGGAGGGAGGGCTTAAAATAAGTTTTGTTTAAAAGTCTCCCCTCCCGAGGGAGATTTAGAGGGGGCTACCTCCCTCCCGGGGAGGGTTGGGAGGGCCTTAACCGTGTATGGTTTCGCTCTTTCCGTAATTTTGTATCACTTGCGCTTCGTGCGTTAAAAAGGCTGTCCAGCGGGCATCTACATCAATAGTTCCGGCATGCTTTTTAGCCAGGCGAATGAACATGCTGTAATGTGTTGCTTCACTCACCATCAGTTCGTGATAGAACTGCGCTAATTCGGGATCATTAATATTTTCGGACAAAACTTTGAAACGTTCACAACTACGAGCCTCTATCATGGCCGAAAACAGCAGCCTATCGATCAGTTGATCCTGCCGTGTGCCTCCATGTTTCAGGAACTTGAACAGTTCGCCCACGTAGCTATCCTTACGCTCTTTACCCAGCACGTAGCCGCGGGCTAAAATAATATCGTGTACTTGCTTAAAGTGTGCTAATTCTTCCTGTGCTAACGCTACCATTTCCTGCACCACATCGGCCAGGTTAGGGTTTTGTACAATTAAGGTAATGGCATTGGTAGCCGCCTTTTGCTCGCAGTATGCATGGTCGGTTAATATCTCTTCAATATTACTTTCTACAACGTTTTTCACCCAGCGCGGATCGGTAGGCAATTGTAATTTCAGGATGGTTTTCTCGCTCACGGGAGCAAAGATAGTGGATTTAGAATCAAGAGTACAGAATCAGGAATCAAGATATAGATGCAAAATTTGAAAAGATACTTCCACAATCTTTATTCTTGACTCTATATTCTATGCTCTGAAATCCTACCTGTACAAATTCTTGCTCTCAATAAAATTGAGCACGGCATCGGGCACAAAATATTGTACGTTCTTTTTATCGGCGATGGCTTGACGGATGAACGTGGCGGAGAGTTCCATTTGCGGGGTCATGGTGATGGTGACCGACGGATGGGAGGCCAGTTCGGCGTTTTCATAACCGGGCCGCGGGTACACAAACACTTTATAATCGCGCAGAATAAGTTTGTAGTTTTTCCACTTATGCAAACTGGCCAAATTATCGGAGCCCATAATTACGGCAAATTCGTGCTGCGGGTATTGCTCGGTTAAATGAGTTAGGGTATCAATGGTGTACGATGGCTGTGGTAGCTTGATCTCTACATCGCTTACTTCCAGGTTGTCGGCATTGTCGGTAGCCAGCCGGGCCATCTCCAGGCGGTCGTACGTGTTAATTAAACCACCATATTTTTTAAATGGGTTTTGCGGGGTAACCACCAGCCATACCTTGTCCAGATCGGTATAATTTGCCATGTAATTGGCAATAATCAGGTGACCAATGTGAATAGGGTTAAAAGAACCGAAAAGCAAGCCTATTTTCATCAGTTTGCAGTTATTAGTTTGCAGTTATCAGTTTCAATTCGCAAATGACTATTAGGCAGATATTGCTCCAAATCTATCTGGATTATTTATCATAAAGTTCACCAGCTTACCTACCTCTTCACTTTGCCCTGTTAATTTACTAAAAATATCCTGATTAATATAATTGCAAGCTAATGCGAACTGCAGCCAGCCTTGCGTTTCACTGTTTTCCATGTCAACGTCGGTTAGCTTGCTAATAAAATAATTCGGATACCTACGTTTCCGGTAGGCCTCAACTGTACAGATATTTGCAGACCGGGAAGACCTTCTTATTTGATCAATGAGTGAATATCGTTCTTCTTTAGGAAAGCTTTTAGTGATATGGAATATTTCCATAGCCAGATCAAAGGTTCTTCTATAAAGCAATAAATCCTTGTATGTTCCCATTCCGGTTTGTCAACTGCAAACTACCAACTGCAAACTGAACTATCCTTTCAAAAAGTCACCCACTAATTGTTCGGCTTCCTTGCAAGCTACATCTAACTCAAAATTTTTCAGGATCACATCAAAACGCGGGGCGTAATTCAGTTCTTTTTCAGCCTTATCAAAACGCTCTTTCAGCTTGGCTTCGCTATCTGTACCCCGGCCTGTTAAACGCTCTTTCAACACTTCTAACGATGGGGGTTGTACAAATATAGCCAGCGCTTGGTCTTGGTACTTACGTTTCAGGTGCAGACCGCCCTCTACGTCAATATCAAAAATAACAGTTTTGCCTTTAGCCCAAATACGCTCAATCTCCTGGCGCAGGGTACCGTAAAAAGTACCCGTGTAAACTTCTTCAAATTCTACGAACTGCTTTTTGGCAATGCGGTGCAAAAATTCTTTAATGCTGATAAAATAATAATCCTGCGCATGTACCTCGTCGCCACGTTTTTCTCGCGTGGTAGCCGATATAGAAAATTCCAGTTCGGGAAACTTAGTAAGCAGGTGATGTACAATGGTGGTTTTACCAGCGCCAGACGGAGCAGAAAATATGAGCAGTTTACCTTGGGGCATGAGTACTATTTGGTTTGCAAATGTGCGAATGTGCAGATATGCAGATTTTTAATTATTTGATCAGTTATTGCTTTACCTCATTTGCACTTTTGCACATTACCGCATCTGTACATCTTACTCAACTACAATACGTTCAGCAATTGTTCTTTTATCTTTTCGAGTTCTTCTTTCATGCCTACTACCAGTTTTTGCATGGCGGCATCGTTAGCTTTAGAGCCCAGGGTATTAATTTCGCGGCCAATTTCCTGCGAAATGAAGCCCAGCTTTTTACCGTTTGCATCCGGGCTTTTCAGCGTTTCTAAAAAGTAAAGGCAGTGGGTTTTCAGGCGTACTTTCTCTTCAGTTACGTCCAGTTTATCAATATAATAAATGAGTTCCTGCTCAAAGCGGTTCTTGTCAATATTATCGCCACCTATGGCATCGGCCAAGTATTGGTTCAGGCGTTCACGGATCAATGGAATACGTTTTGGCTCTTCTATTTCCACCAGTTCCAGGTTGTGCATAATGGTTTGAATACGACCGGTCACTTCCTGTTGCAGCACATTGCCTTCATCGGCCCTAAATTGCTGAAAGTTTGCCAGCGCCTGTTTAAAGGTACTGTCTACCAGCTTCCATTCTTCTTCGCTAATAGTATCTTCGGTATATTTAACTACTTCGGGTAAACCTAAAGCCAGTTGTAATAGGTTGCCGCCCGGCTCGTTCAGCTCATCGCTTACAGCTTTAAGCTGATCATAATAATGTTTAAGGAGTTTGGTATCTATACCGGCAGCTTTAAGTACCGATCCGGCTTGCTCTACATTAATACTAAGGTTTACTTTTCCGCGTTCAATTTGTTTATTGCACTCGGTGCGCAGCTGAAATTCCTTTTCAGAAAAAGCTTTGGGGATTCGCAGGGAAAGTTCCAGAAACTTGCTGTTCAGGGATTTGATCTCAACGGTGTACTTAGTGCTGCCAGCATCGTGGGCTGCAATTCCATACCCTGTCATGGATTTTATCATGTGCAAAGATAGGGTTTTTTACTTAATCTGTGATTTGGTACCGGGCAAATGAGTGGGTGATTTGTAAAGCTTAACCTTTTTTAACAGACAGCTGCCAGCATTAATATGTAAATTTGCCTATAATGAGAATACTGTGCGGGCTGCCTAAAGCTATTTTATTGGGAATTGGAGTTGTTTTACTGCCTTTTTTTGCTTCTGCACAAACCATAATACCCATTACCGGCATCACTTATAATAACAAAACATCCGACCGCGTAGCGCAGGTAACCATTACCAATTTGCAACACCCGGTGTTGGTGTACAGCTCAGATGTGGGCATGTTCAGCATCACTGCCGCCCCTACCGATACACTTTTATTTTCAAAAGCCGGCTTTACCGATCAGCGGCTAATTGTTAAAGAGCAAAAACAGATAATGGTGTTTATGGTGCCCGCCCTGCAGTTAGATGAAGTTTTTGTAAAGGCTAAAACCAAGAAACAGGAGCAAAAAGAAATTATGGACACCTACCGCAGCAAGGGTATTTATTATAATGGGAAACCGCCTGCTTTATCTTTCCTATCCTCACCAATTACAGGTTTTTATGAGTTGTTTGGAAAAGGACCCGGACAAGCACGTCATTTTGCGGCGCAAATGCAGCGTGAAAATCAGCAAACCGAAGTTAATAAACGCTATACGGTAGAACTGGTTAAACGAATCACCAAACTGCCCGATGAAGAGATCCAGCAATTTATGCTGATGTATAGTCCGCCCTACCCCGAAGTTTTAAAGTGGAATGATTATGAAGTGATCCTATTTATTAACCGGAGTATGTTAGGGTATAATAAGAGTAAGACTTTGCCGCCCTTGCCTAAGCTGAATAGTAATCCAGGATCGTAAGTCTATGGTCGGTTAGTCCGTGAGATGTAGTGTGCTTAATTGATATTTCTCCAACAGCAATTTTAGTCCCTTTGCCATTCTTAATATCTTCTTTACCTTGAAGGATCTTTTTTACAAACGCAGGGTCATAAGGGCTCTTTTCTGACTTGAAGTCAATTTTTAGTGCTTTAATAAAAGCCTTTAAAGCTGCAAGTTGTTCTTTAGTTTTGGGATGTACAATTAGCGTCTCCATACACAAACTTAAAAAAGATTTGCAGCAGAATGCTTGTCAAAATCTTGATAACAACAAATTTGAATTTTATCTTAATAACTAACGGACTCGCCCGACTTCTTAACTCAAATCCCCAACGCTTCACAGGCCTTTTCAGCAGCTAATTTTTCGGCGTTCTTTTTACTAAATTCTTTACCCAGGCCCATAATATCGCCATCAATATTTACCTGTACGGTAAATAATTTATTGCTTTCGCCGTCCTGGTTTTGGGTAAGTTCAAAGAGCACATCTTTGCCGTGGCGCTGGCACCATTCAATCAGTTTGCTTTTAAAGTTAGTCTCGGTTTGTTCGAGGGTATGGATATCGATATGTGCCTTAATGATATGGTTAATAAGGAAGCTCTTGGTAAAATCGTACCCCTTATCCAAATAAACGGCACCAATCAGGGCCTCAAAAGCATCGCCCAGTAACGAGCCCTGGCGGGTTGAATTGACCATGCGGTTATCATATTGTATCAACTGATCGAACCCCAGCTTACGGGCCAGCTGGTTTAAATTATTGCGGTTAACAATTTTAGAACGCAGTTCGGTTAAAAAGCCTTCATCTTCATAAGGGTACATTTTAAAAAGCACCTCGGCCACTACGCTACCTAAAACAGCATCGCCCAAAAACTCTAAACGCTCATTACTGTTTTTAACACCTTTTTTTACAGACTGAGCAACCGATTTATGCCTGAAAGCCAAACGGTATAAAGACAAATTGCCCGGCACAAAGCCGAGCAAATTCTTTAATGATTTTACGTATTTTCTATGAGGCGATAAGTAAAGCTTGTATAACCGGCTAATTGGCATTAAAACGAATTTTATTCTTCGTATTTTTTAAATATTACCGAAGCATTATGCCCACCAAAGCCAAAACCATTGCTTTGTGCAGCCCTAACCACACGGTGCTGAGCCTTATTAAACGTAAAATTAATACGCGGGTCAAAGGCAGGATCGTCGGTAAAATGATTAATAGTGGGCGGCACCAAATCATTTTTGACGGCTAAAATAGCCGCTATTGCTTCCACCGCACCAGCTGCTCCCAGCAAATGCCCGGTCATAGATTTGGTTGAACTAATGTTTATTCGATATAACTCGTCGCCGTAAGCTTCCGATATAGCTTTAATCTCTTGCGGGTCACCTATGGGAGTTGATGTACCGTGTACATTTACATAATCAATGTCTGCAGGAGTCATACCCGCATCTTCCAGGGCCGCTTTCATTACCAGGGCCGCGCCCAAACCTTCAGGGTGCGGAGCCGTCATGTGGTAAGCATCGGCACTCATACCCCCGCCCATCATTTCGGCATAAATTTTTGCTCCACGCGCTTTAGCGTGTTCCAGTTCTTCCAGTATAATGGTTCCGGCACCTTCACCAGCTACAAAACCATCACGGTCTAAATCAAACGGACGTGAAGCTGTAGGCGGGTCGTCATTACGTGTGCTGAGGGCATGCATGGCGTTAAACCCACCTATGCCCGCTTCGTTAATAATGGCTTCGGAACCACCGCTGATAAACATGTTGGCCCTGCCTAAACGAATATAGGTAAAAGCATCTATTAAAGAATTGTTGGATGAAGCACACGCCGATACGGTGGTAAAATTTGGTCCCCTTAAACCATATTTAATAGAGATATGCCCGGGAGCAATATCAGCTATCATTTTAGGAATAAAAAAAGGGTTAAAGCGCGGCGTACCATCACCCTTGGCAAAGTTAACCACTTCATCCAAAAATGTTTTTAACCCCCCGATACCCGAACCCCAGATTACACCAATACGATTGGTATCCAGTTTGTTGAAATCTAATCCCGCATCCTTAACTGCCTCTTCGGTAGAGTATAAAGCATACTGCACAAAAGGATCCAACTTTCGGGCATCCTTGCGGCCCAAAAATGCATCGGCATCAAAATTTTTAACTTCGCACGCAAACTTTGTTTTAAAGTGCGTGGTATCAAAACTTTTAATGAAGGCAGCACCACTCACCCCATTGATCAAACCGTTCCAGTATTCTGCAACTGTATTTCCAATAGGAGTAAGCGCGCCAAGCCCGGTTACTACTACTCGTTTAAACTCCATCTAATATTATTGAGGAAGCTTATTTAACGTTTTTTTCCAGATAAGCGATAGCTTGACCTACCGTACCAATAGTTTCGGCCTGATCGTCAGGAATAGCCACGTTAAATTCTTTTTCAAACTCCATGATCAGTTCCACGGTGTCTAATGAGTCAGCACCTAAGTCGTTGGTGAAACTTGCTTCAGGTGTAACTTCACCTTCGTCAACACCTAATTTTTCCACGATTATTGCTTTTACTCTTGAAGCGATATCAGACATAATAATTTTATGTTAAATGATTAAATAAAAATTCTGTGCAAAGAAAAATAAATTTAGTTAAATATCAAATCTAAAATCTTAGCATTTCATTACAACAAAAATTTACCACTACGGTTTCTCTTTTGTAATTTTACAGCTCAAATATATATATTCATTTTGACCAAAAAGGTTTTAAAATTTGAGATTGATCTGGACTTTGTGCTGATCGCCATTAATACCCCCTTAAAAGACTACCGGGTTTGCCACTTTATTAACAAATATCTTTATTTTAATTTAAAAAAAACGCCCGATCTAGCAGTTGATATTTATCAGGGAGTTACCGAACCAGCCCTGTTTTCTATATACCATTACCAATGGGAAACTACCGAAACCGATTTCTATTTTATAGCCAATAAAGGCCCTGAAGGCCTCTTAATACCCGAAATGCGTGAGGTAGATTACTTTTTTATGATCAAAAATTTTATAGACGATACCGACCTTAACACCATCATTAGTACGCTAAACAAGATACCCGAAATTATGGCCGCCGTAAAGATTGAACCTAAAAAGATAAAATCACGTGAAAATCTTTTATTTTAGCGCAAATTTTAAAAGTGTACTCTGTACACACTTAACACGTTAATTAATTACGATCAGATAAAACCAATATATGAAATTATCTTATAACAGAACTAAAATTGTGGCTACCATGGGCCCAGCATCGGCAAAAAAAGATGTTTTACTGGCCATGATAAAGGCCGGTGTGACCGTTTGCCGGCTGAATTTTTCGCACGGCAGGGCCGAAGATCATCAAAAAACCATTGATCTGATCCGTGAAATTAATGAACAATATAAAACTAACATCGCCATTCTTGCCGATTTGCAAGGCCCTAAAATCCGTATTGGCCTCGTAAAAGACGGCGGCATTCACCTGGTGAACGGAAAGCACATTAACATTACCACCAAAGAAGCCATTGGTGATGAGAGCAATATTTACATTACTTACGATACTTTTCCGCAAGATGTACAGGCTAACGAGATCATTTTATTAGATGATGGCAAATTGCAGCTTAAAGTAATTGAAACCAACCGCAAAGATACCGTAGTATGCGAGATCATTCACGGAGGCATTTTAACTTCGCGTAAAGGTGTTAACCTGCCTAATACCAAAGTATCTATCCCAAGCCTAACCGAAGAAGACCTGATCAACCTGCAGTTTGCCTTACAAAACGATGTGGAGTGGATAGGTTTATCGTTTGTACGTACCGGTGAAGATATTGTAGAACTAAAGCGTATTATTAGCCGTAGCGGTAAGGCATCGCGTGTAATTGCAAAGGTTGAAAAACCCGAGGCTATTGATAATATTGATGCCATTATTGCGGCTACCGATGGCGTAATGGTTGCCCGTGGCGATTTAGGCGTGGAAATGCCTTTAGAAGAAGTGCCTTTGCTGCAAAAAATGATAGCCCGTAAGTGCCGTGCGGCATCGAAACCGGTTATTGTTGCTACGCAGATGCTCGAAAGCATGATCACCACTCCGCGCCCAACACGCGCCGAGGTGAACGATGTAGCTAACTCTGTATTGGATGGTGCTGATGCGGTGATGCTGAGCGGCGAAACCTCTGTAGGTGAGTTCCCGGTTATAGTAATTGAAACTATGGCCAAAATTGTACGTAACGTAGAAGAGCGTGGTTATCCGTTTAACGCGCCAAAAGAAGCACGAGAAGATTCCTCAAATCCAAATTATTTGAGCAACGCGGTTTGCGAGTCGGCTGTACACTTATCACAGCATACCAATGCGGTAGGTATCGTATCTATGACTTTTTCGGGTTATACCGCTTTTGAAATTTCGAGCCACAGGCCTAAGGCTAATACGTACATTTTTACTTCTAACAGGCAACTGCTAAATGCGCTGAGTTTGGTTTGGGGGGTTAAGGCTTTCTTTTACGATGAGCGCGAAAGTACCGACAAAACCATCAGCGATGTAAATAGCATCCTTATTGGCGAAAACCTGGTAGAGCGTGGAGATGTGGTGATTAACACAGCTGCCGTTCCTATTATTGCTTTAGGCAAAACCAATATGCTTAAAGTAACAGTTATAGAATAAGTTAATTTGTAAATAAACAGAAAAAGCCACTTTCAGGAGCGGCTTTTTTTGTTAATACCATCCCCGGTACAGATGATATTGAGGAGAATACCGGTGCCTTTTTGTAACAGTTGAGCGGTTTCATCATCTTACATAAAACCTCATCAAATGTTCAAAAAACTTCAAAAAACCGCATTATTATTCATGGTACTGGGGGCGGGTGTTGTAAGCAGCGCATTAGCCCAAACTCCAGTAGATACCCTAACCCCGGGAAGTGGAAAGCTACTGTCATCGGCATTAAAACCCGGAATAAGGCAGTACCTGGTTTACACACAGCAAACAGCTAAAAGCAAAATGCTCGGCCTCAGCTATTGGGTTCGCGATGTTAAAGCAGGACAGCGCAATGGCGAGAAAGTGATCATGATCACTCAGCACTGGTACGGTACCGATACCCTTAATTATCGTACAACGTACTCGGTAAACCGCGCTGCCGGTTTTGCGCCCATTTATCATACCGAAACCCTGCACGGTGATACCCGTGCCTTTAACTGGGGGCCAACGCAAATTACCGGTGCCGATACCGTGGCCGCCAACGCACTCAAAACCTTTAAGCTTGATTTTAAGGTTCCTGCATTTAATTGGAACCTGGACATTGAAACCTTTGAACAACTGCCCCTGGCGGCTGGTAAAGCATTTGCCATTAGCTTTTATGATGCCGGGGTTAGTCAGCCTAATTTTGTGCTCTATAAGGTAAACGGCAGTGAAATACTGACCTTGTTTGATAACACCAAAACAGATTGCTGGATACTACTTACCGAAGGTAAAGCACCCAACGGTACTGCTTATACTCAATCCTTTTGGATCAGTAAAAAAGGGCACGAATTTATAAAAGAAGAAGACCGTTATGGTGGTAATACCCGCGTTAAGATCAAGCTTGCTGGTGCAGCACCTAATGTGGTGGCTGCATATAAAATCAATTAACACCCTAACTAAACTTATTAATTATTAAAAAACAAAGCTGATCTATGATACAGGCCGTTTTACTCAGGTTTTATAATAAACAGCTGAAAGATAAGTATTTAAAAAAACCGTAAACTACTATAATTCACCCAGCTTCATCAGCGCATAAAATAACGTAGTGCAATGCAAAGCCTGCGTTATTTTATTACCGGCCAGTAGTTGCTTTACCTCGTTAATGGTATATTCTTCAATAATAATCTGCTCGTGTTCGTCCAGGTGCTGGTCTTGTATCTTCTTACCACCCCGTGCCAAATAACAATGAGTTAAATTATTAGCAGTTGATGGATTGGCGTGCAGCTTACAAAGTAATTCCAAATTATCAAACTGATAGCCCGTCTCTTCCAGCAGTTCACGCTTCATGCCAATTTCCGGGGATTCGCCTATTTCAATAACACCGCCCGGAATTTCTAAAGAAACCATACCTGCGGCATGACGGTACTGGCGTACCATAATGATCTTATTGTCTTCAGTTAAAGCTACGGCATTTGCCCAGTCGGGGTATTCCAAAACATAATAAGCGGGTACTATACGACCATCTGGCATCCGGCACTTATCGCTGCGAAGGGTAGCCCAGGGACCTTTATGTAAGTACTCAGAACTCAGGACTTGCCACTTTAATTCAGGCATGATGTGTTAATAAATTTAAAGTAAAGTTTTGTAATCCCCCCCTCGGGGGGGGGGTGCGGTTGGCATTGCGCAAATGCAGGGGTGGGGTCATTCGCCAAGCGGCTAAAAGCCGAGCCGAAGAACACACCCCTACCCCTCTCAAGAGGGGAATAAGACTACTACCAGCTGCCGCTGCTTCCGCCTCCGCCACTGCTTCCGCCGCCAAAACCACCGAAGCCGCCACCGCCGCCACCGCCAGAGAAACCTCCCCAGTCGCTGCCGCTGCTACGACCACCGCCGCCCAGCATATTGCCGGCTAAGAACCACCAAAACGGACTCGCACCACCACGGCCACCAATAATTTGGCCGCCACCACCGCCACCGCGCCCTTTAAATATCAGGATGAGCACGACTATAATAATAACGATGATAATAGCCGGACTGCCGCCACCGCCTTTGCCACGGCGTTGAGCTTTAGGCTCGGCTTTAAATTCACCTTTGGTGGCTTTAATAATATCATCGGTTGCCTGGTCTAACCCGGCAAAGTAATTACCAGCCTTAAAGTTAGGCTTTATATCTTTTTGAATAATTTGCTGGGTAAGCGCATCGGTTACGCTTCCCTCAACACCGTAACCGGTTTGTATGGTAACTTTACGGTCGTTAATGGCGGCTAGGATGAGTACGCCGTTATTTTTGCCCTTTTGTCCAATACCCCATTCGCGTATCAATAAAGCACCGTACTGGCTAATATCATAATCGCCAACCGATTTAATGAGCACAACAGCAATTTGGGTAGAGGTAGAATCGTTAAAGGCTACCAGCTTACTTTCCAGTTGCTGTTTTTCACCGGCCGAGAGGGTGTTGGTATAATCGGTAACCAGCGTGGTGGATTTAGCCGGAAAATCCTGCGAAAAAGCCATAAGGCTTATCAGCATTACCTGAAGCAGGAAGAATATTTTTTTAAACATCTTATAATAAGGTTATTCGCCGTCCATGTAGGCAATGTCGTCCGATAGTTCATTTTTATCGCCGGCTTCAAACGGAAAGTATTGGCGTAACTGCTTACCGGCTCTATCAATACCCGTAACAATACCTTGCGCCAGGTTGCCTTCTTTAAAGCAGGTGAGCATGGCTTCCTTGGTTTCGTCCCAAAAATTGGCAGGTACTACTTTATTGATACCGGCATCGCCAATAATGGCAAATTTATGATCGGCCGTGGCTAAATAAATAAGCACACCGTTACGCAACTTGGTCTTATCCATTTCCAGCTTAAAAAAGTAGCCTGCGGCCCGGTTAAGCGGATCTTCGGAACAGCTTTTTTCTACACAAATCCTGATCTCGCCCGAAGTATTCTTTTCGGCACGTTCAATAGCCTGCCTAATGAGCTGCTGTTCCTGGTCGTTAAATGCCATAGTATTTATGTGATTACACCGATTTTTGTTTGATTACACCGATTTTTAAAATGATTGCACCGATTAGTTGATGATTACACCGACATTTAGCATCGGTGTAATCTCAAATTGAATGAGTGTAATCCAAAAATTAAAATTCTACCTTAGGCGCATTTTTAGCAGCGGCATCGGCTTCAAAGTATCCCTTAGGAGCAAAACCGAACATTTTAGCGGTTAAATTATTAGGGAAAGCGCGCAGTTTACTATTGTAGGCCTGTACTGAGTTATTAAAATCTATACGGGCTACGCTGATCCGGTTTTCGGTACCTTCTAACTGTCCTTGCAAGGCGGTAAAGTTATCGTTAGCGCGCAGGGTAGGGTAATTTTCGGTAACACTTAATAAACGGCCCAGGGCGGTACTCAACTCACCTTGTGCCTGTTGGTATTTTTGAACGGTTTCAGGTGTTAATTTTGAGGCATCAACTTGTACAGATGTTGCTTTAGCACGGGCTTCGGTAACTTCGGTCAGGGTACTTTTTTCAAAGTTGGCTACACCTTTTACGGTAGCTACCAGGTTGGGTATCAGATCGGCACGACGCTGATACTGGCTTTGTACGGTTCCCCATTTGGCTTTGGTATCTTCATCCAATTTTACCATACTATTATAGCCGCAGGAGCTGAAAGACATAGCTACCATTGCAAACAGGATAGCGGAAAGTAATTTCTTCATGTTTAGTCTGAATTTTTTTGTTTAAAGTTGAACTTTGTAATTAGATTACAAATGCTATACCGTTGTTACGATATAACGTATTTATGCCAATATGGCAATTATAATTGGTTTTAAAACCCTTAACATTTTTAAAAGTGCAAAAACACTATACACTATTTCTTATAATGTCATCATTAGGGTTTACTACTGTGGCTCAAAACAAACCGGCCGAAAAACTGGTACCATACGTTAAACCCATTATTGGCACCCAGCGCATGGGCCATACTTACCCCGGCGCCACCGTGCCTTTTGGTATGGTACAGGTAAGCCCCGAAACCGATACCGCCAGTTACGAGCTCAACGGCAAGTATAACCCTAAAGTATATGAATACTGTGCCGGTTACCAGTACAACGATAAAACCATTACCGGTTTTAGTCATACCCATTTTAGCGGTACCGGCCACTCCGACCTGGGCGACTTTTTAGTGATGCCTACCGTTGGTACTGTAAAATTAAACCCCGGCACGGTTGATAAACCGGGCAGCGGCTACCGTTCCCGTTTTTCGCATCAGAATGAAGTGAGCCAGGCGGGCTATTACAAAGTAAAACTCGACGACCCTAACGTGTTGGCCGAAATGACCGCCAGTACCCGTGTTGGTTTTCACCAGTACACTTTTCCGCAAAGCGATCAATCGCATATTGTGTTAGACCTTACCGCCGGTATTTATAATTATACCGATAAAAACGTGTGGACGTATGTACATGTTATTAACGATACCCTGGTAACCGGTTTCCGCCAAACCAATGGCTGGGCTAAAAACCGGGTGTTGTATTTTGCCATGCGTTTTTCTAAGCCGTTCACCTCGCATGGTTTCCGCAACGAGAGCACCCGCCAGGTTTACCGTGGTTTTTGGGGTAAATTCAATCAAAATAAAAACTTTCCTGAAATTGCCGGCCAGCGTATAAAAGCATATTTCGATTTCAAGACCACCGATGGCGAAAAGGTCAAAATTAAAATGGCACTATCGCCGGTAAGCATGCAGGGAGCCTTAAACAATATGGCTGCCGAGGTACCAGGCTGGGATTTTGAAAAAGTAAAGGCCGATGCCCAGCAGCAATGGGAAAAAGAGCTGGATAAGATCGTGATACAATCGAACAGCAAAGCGACAAAGGAAAACTTTTATACCGCCATGTACCATACACTCATTAACCCTACCATATATATGGATACGGATGGGCAATATAAAGGCGTAGATCAGAACGTACACCAGGCCAAAGGTTTTACCAACTATACCACGTTTTCGTTATGGGACACCTACCGTGCGCTGCATCCGCTGTTTAATATTATAGCGCCCAACCGCAATAACGATATGGTAAAAAGCATGCTGGCCCACTATGAGCAAAGCCCGGAACACATGTTGCCGGTATGGTCGAACTCGGGTAACGAAAACTGGTGCATGTCGGGTTACCACAGTGTTTCGGTTGTGGCCGATGCTATTATTAAAGGCAACACCGCTGGTATAGATGTCAATAAAGCCCTCGAAGCCTGCGTGACCACCGCCCGCAAACGCGATTACGAAGGCATTGGTTATTATATAGATAAGGGATATATCCCCGATGAGCGCAACGGCACTTCCGTATCGAGCACGTTAGAGTATGCTTACGACGACTGGTGTATTGCGCAACTGGCTAAAAAGTTGGGCAAGCCGGATATTTACGAGGAGTTTAACAAACGTGCACAGAATTACAAGAATGTGTACGATAAGGCGTCGGGCTTTATGCGCCCGCGACTGGCCGATGGCACCTTCCGCCCAAAGTTTGACCCGCTGACCACTATTGGGCAGGGTTTTATTGAAGGCAATGCCTGGAACTATACCCTGTTTGCCCCGCAAGATCCTAAAGGATTAATTGAAATTATGGGCGGAAACAAGCGGGTGATCCCTTATCTCGATTCGTTATTCACCATGCACCTGCCCGATAAATTTTTTGAAGAAACGGAAGACATTACCCGCGATGGGATCATTGGCAACTACGTGCATGGCAACGAACCCTCGCACCATGTGGCTTACCTGTACAACTGGACCAACCAACCTTGGAAAACCCAGGAACGTGTACGCATGATCCTCCCGAAAATGTACAAACCCACGCCCGATGGCTTGGGCGGAAACGACGATACCGGCCAAATGAGCGCCTGGTTTATTTTTACCAACCTGGGTTTCTACCCGATGTCGCCGGGTAACGACGAATATGCGCTGGGCAGTCCGGCTGTAAACGGCGCAGTCATTAACTTGCAAAGCGGCAAAAAGTTCACGGTTATCGTAAAAAACCAAAGCGATAAAAATGTGTACGTGCAAAAGGTGCTGCTGAATGGTAAACCGTTAACCGGCCTATCTATTAAGCATGCTGATATTATGAACGGGGGAGAGGTGGTGTTTTTTATGAGCGGGAAGCATAGGTAGGGTGTGAGTGGTGAGTAGAGAATGGTGGTCGGTGTTATTACCACACACTTTTTACTTTTTCCCACTACACCTAAGATAGATAGTTCAGGAACTACTGACCAAACCCAGCAATAACAACCGCACCAGCATTGCTGCTTATTGAAGCGCCGAGGGATTGAGCCAGCGCAAAATTGCGGGTGAGTTGAGGTTGTCGGTTGGAATTGGTGAATACGTTGTTGAAGGGTGGTGGGTAGGTATTCAGATACTACGGATAGCGGAAGTGTTCACGCCGTAAGTGTAGGTCATTATTTATAAAACCTTATTAAACCGCGCTTTTCCTCATTTGGGCAAACTTTTGCTGTTGGATGCACGAGCCAATTCGACTCATTTTTGGCCAAAAGTGTTCACATGTTAACGCTTATGAACGGTTTTCGAACACTTTCGTGAACGATTTTTAGGATATTTTTTATCAAGCTGTTCGCTTCATCCCTCCTCGGGGAGGGCAAGGGAGGGGTTTCACCAAGCTCCACTTGTGACAAAACAGTGGCACCACTTTTACGGAAACCGTTATTTATATTTGTGGTCTCCACCTCAATTTTCTTCCCCTTATGTACTCTTCTAATCTGGAGGGCCTGCCGGTCCTCGAACGCGAGATGATCTCTGCCCCGTGTGTAAATAATGCGCTACCGGTTGCCTCACCCTTTGCCCACGACCGCTTGCAGGAAGCTGCCGCCAATTTGCTGACCCTGCGTACCGCGCCCGACTGGATGCGGCAAGAGCAATACACCAAGCCGCCCTTGCAGCTGTTTGGTGAGTTTTGGTACGAAAACGAACTGAGTATTTTGTTTGCCGATACCAACATGGGCAAATCGGTGCTGGCAGTGCAAATAGCCAATAGCCTAACCCGTAATGAACCTATTGAACCGTTGCGCATGCAAACCGGTTACCGAACGGTGCTATATCTCGATTTTGAACTTTCGGCCAAGCAGTTCGAGCAGCGTTATACCTCTACGGGCGAACCTTACCCGTTTAGCACCTCCTTTCACCGGGCGCAGCTGAACCAGCACGAACCCTTGCCCGAAGGTATTAACCGCACGCAGGTAATGCTCAACGCCATAACCCAGGCGGTTGAAAAGGTGCGACCCTCGGTGCTTATTATTGATAATATTACCTGCCTGAGCCATACCGCCCACGCAACCGGGGCACTCACCTTAATGGAACATTTAAAAGGCCTGAAAGAACGACACCAACTCTCTATATTGGCACTGGCCCATACGCCCAAGCGCAAAACCGGCATGGCCATTACCACTAACGATTTACAGGGCAGTAAACTCCTGCTCAACTTTTGCGATAGCGCCTTTGCCATTGGTGCCGGCCTGCACGGACAACGCTACCTTAAACAAATCAAACAGCGCAATACGGCCGGCGTTTACGGGGCCAACAACGTATGCCTGCTCCAACTCCACAAAACCAAAGATTTCTTACAGTTCCGCTTTACGGGTAACACTACCGAACAGCAACTCATCAACAAACCCAGCAACACCGCTGGCAACCACCGCGCCGGTATGGCCGCTTATTTAAGCGCCCAGGGATTAAGCCAGCGCAAAATTGCTGCGGAGTTAGGGGTGTCGGTGGGGTTGGTGAATAAGTTGTTGAAGGGTGGGTAGTCAGAGACTACCAGCATAGTAGTCCGTAGTCTGAGACTACGGACAGCGGGGGGAGTTAACATGTCAGCTTCCTAAAAGTAATACTAATCCTTTCGTTATCGACTTCAGAATTATCTATTGGTAGTACAGCATGCAACCATTCATTCTGTAGTTCGGCAGTCATATGCATAAACGATTTTGGCTCCATTAATTCATCATTTATTGCTCCTGTAAATTTATTTTTGAAACGCATTGTTCTTTGATTTCCAAGTGATAGGATAGTAATTCCTGTAGACTGTACAAGAATGTCTGTTCTATCTGAATGAAACCCCATAAAAGAACTACTATTATCGTAAAAATTTATCAAGCAATTATTAGGACGATAACCTAATTTAGGTGAGAGATCGTCTATCACTCGCTCAATGTAGAATGGAAAATCTAAATACTTATAATTGATATTGGAATAATTATAGGGAATTCCAAATGATGCAGTTTTTCTTGATTTGAAACTTCTATCCCAATTTACACTTTCTTTAACAGCATTGAAAAGATTCCCATAGATATCTCCAATTGCTTTAAATATCAAGATACTATCGTTGAAACTTTGAATCATTGTTTAAAGTTACTAACTTGTCGGAAGACTTTATAATATTATACTAATTTAAGTGCCTCGTCAAGATATTAACGGAAATAATTTTAATCATTATCTAAATTTCCCAAATGACCCTATGGTCAAAAATATTGAATTTGCAGCTGGAAAGACTTTTTTTGGTAAAATGGAATTTCCTAATTGCTATCTCACTGATATTGCAATTCCACCAATTGAACATTTTATGAACTTTCCTCAAGACTATGAAAATCATGATTGCCATTATATAGATCAGCAGTGTGATTATTATAAACTCAATATAGGAGCCAAAAGATTTGACAATATCATTTTTTGCAATCCTTTCGAGGTAGGATTCAGAGGAAGATTTGAAACTAAAGACTTTTTGGAAACAGCTCACACAATGCTTTCTGAAGACGGAACAGTAATCGTTTTAGGTAGTTCGACCAACCAGTGGAGCCAGTATAGAAACTTAAATAGGCATTACAACTATTTAATAGAGTCTAATAATTTAGCATATAAATTTACATTTGAATTTCAAACTATTGATGAAACCCATCCGTATAGGCATAATCATCAATTTTATATTACCGACCTTTCGACATTTACTATACCAAATGAATTGATCAAAATTAAACGAGCGAACTGATGGAAAATATAACATCAATAAATAAGTCATTAGATAATTTTGAATTTTCTGAAAGCTATCGTGGAAAGGCATTTGTAAAAAACTTTAACAGCCATGTGGATTCTTTAATGGAAACCTGTTCGAGCCTCTACGATCTTCCTGTAATTGAGGATCCTAACTTCAACTTTACCAATTTAATTTATTGGCAATTTGAAGCGCTGATTTTAGAAAAACTTGACGATGTGATAGAGCAGGATGTACTCAATGCTTTAGACAATCTTGAAGACAAGCTATACTCAACATTAATTAAGAATCTTGGACAATTTTATAGAAACGGAAACACCAACTGGATTAATAAGATGCTGGATATGACTATAAATAACATCGTCCTTGCAGCAAAATATGAATATTTTTCGCAAAGAGACCATTTTAAAAATCCGTGGATTGATGCTATGGGCATCCTTATTGATAATAAATTAATTTATACCTTTTCTGATGATGTTACTGAACTCAAAGGCTTGGGTTTAAAAATCAATCAAAAGGAAAGCCAATTAGTGTCGGATAAGTTAATAGGTGTTGCTGGTAAGGGGCATAAGAAAGATTTCGCAACTGGTTATTTTAGAGATCTCACTGCACTAAGAAACATGCTTTATAATATATTAGATTCTCAAAACAATAACAGTTCTAATCCACTTAAACGAGAAAAAATTGTAGATGAAATTCGAACAATGGGAATTAAAGAGAGTGAATTAAGCGATAATAATATTCAGAGCTGGTTGATTAATCCTTTAAAAAGAAGCAACAGAATTGGTTCCAATAAAGACGGTTATTTTGTCATAAAAAACTCAGATGATCTTATTATATCTTACAATAGTCATTTTGAAAATTTTAAGGGCTTTTATAGAACTTTGGAAAGGCACAAAAGGCTCGCGAAACAGTACGACATTCCTGAAGCTATTCTGAACAAGCATAATAGTTTTATTCAAGACTTAAATACTGATAAAAACACAGGCAGTAATTCATAGATTAATACTATGGACAGTGCAATAAATTTAAACCCCGCGCTGTTCGAAGTCTCTGACTTCGAACCCCTATGCCCGTAGTCTCCAGACTACCGGTCTATCAATAAATACAATCCACATCAATAATCTGATCTATACCGGCATAGTTAGCCGCACTGCTATAAACGTAATCTTCGGGCCGGTAAACCCAGCCAGCCTTAACCGGATTTTGGTGTATGTAATCGATCTTTTGCTGCATAAAATCGGGCGAGGTTAACTCGATGTAATGGTTGTCGTGTTCCCAAAGCTGGTAGCGTTCGTTACGACTATGGCGCGAGGCATAATACTTAAACTGGTGCAGCATCCATTCGCGCCTGCTTTCGGTACCGTTCTCTTCAATCTCCTTTAAAATTTGAGTGGCGGTGAATTTCTTACAATCGCGCACAAAGGCACTGATGCTGCAACCCTCATTAACCGATACAATTACATGCACATGGTTAGTCATGATAACATAGGCGTGCAAACGCAGTCCTTTATGTTGCTGGCAATATTTTAACGATTCAATAAAAATATCACGGTAGCTCAATCGGCTAAAAACATCTATCCACCCTACCACCGTAAAGGTCATGTAATAAATGGCCTGCTGATTGTGTATGATATAGCCTTTGCGCATAATTATAGTACGGCAAAGTAGTAAATTGAATTTAAATTAGGTAGTCTGAAGACTACCGGCATATTAGTCCGTAGTCGGAGACTACGGACAGCGCGCTGAGACAACGCGTTTTTAGCTGCGCAGGACTCGCGGAAGTTTCCTCGCACATTGCGCTGTTCGAAGTCTCCGACTTCGAACGCCTATGCACGTAGTCTTCAGACTACGGACAGCGCGGGAGACTACCGAACAATAAAAAAGGCCTCGTTCACACGAAGCCTTTTTAAATATCTGAAGCAATTCTAAAACAATTGCTCAATAATATCATCCGTTGATAACCCTTCGGCTTCGGCGTGGTAACTGCGCACGATGCGGTGCCTTAAAATGGGTTTGGCTACGGCTTGCACGTCTTCAATATCGGGGGAGTACTTGCCACTAATGACGGCGTGGCATTTGGCACCTAACACCAAAAACTGCGAAGCACGGGGCCCTGCGCCCCAGTTAAGCAAACGCTTGATTTGCGGCGTGGCAAACTCGCCCTGCGGACGGGTTTTTGATACCATCCGCACAGCGTATTCCAGTACATGATCGGATACCGGTATATTGCGAACCAATTGCTGAAACTCAATGATCTCGCGGGCACTAATGATTTTGTTCAGTTCCACCACGTTAGTACTGGTGGTGTTTTTTACCACCTGCAATTCTTCGGCAAAGGTAGGATAGCTCAGCGTTACATTGAACATAAAGCGGTCCAGCTGGGCCTCGGGCAGTGGGTAGGTACCTTCCTGCTCAATAGGGTTTTGGGTAGCCAAAACAAAAAAGGGCTTATCTAACTGGTGGGTAACACCGGCTGCGGTCACCGCTTTTTCCTGCATGGCCTCTAACAGCGCGGCCTGGGTTTTAGGCGGGGTACGGTTTATTTCATCGGCCAAAATAATGTTGGAGAAAATGGGGCCCCGTATAAACTTAAAGTGACGGTCTTCCCCCAAAATTTCGGCACCAATAATATCCGATGGCATCAGGTCGGGCGTAAACTGTACGCGGTTAAAGTTGAGGTCTAACACGCGGGCAATGGTTTGCACCAGCAAGGTTTTAGCCAGGCCGGGCACGCCAACCAGTAAACAATGTCCGTTACTAAAAATAGAGATCAGTACCGATTTTACAACCTCATCCTGGCCAACAATTACTTTACCTATTTCGGCTTTAATGTTTTGATAAGCCTGCTTTAAGGCATCAGCTGCTTCTACTTCGTTACGGTATGACGACATGTTATGTATTAAGGCTTAACTTGAGCGGTTTGCGGTGTGCTAACCCAATCTTTCAACTCCTTGCACGATTGAAACTCTGGATCGATACGTACAAAGGTGTTCTTTCTTTTCTTTTCAAACCACTCGCTTACCGTACGGTTAAATTTATCGGCTTGGGCGTTTTCTTTAATTTTAGGCAGATCCTGCGCCAAATTAGCCTTGTGCGCATCCGTTACCGAACGCAGCAATAAGATCTTGTAGGTAGATTTCTGGTCTTGCGGATTGGTAAACAATTGCGGTTTGGAGATGCTGCCCACTTTCATGGTATCCACAATTAGCGCTACTTGCGGGTCCAGTTTATCCGTAGGTATCAGGGTCGAACGCGATTGTACATTCTCGGCATTGAGCAGCATGCCGCCATTGTACTTGGTTTCCTTATCATCGGAGTACACAGATGCGGCCGTAGAAAAATCAACCTGCTTATTGGTTTTAATAAGCGTATAAATGCTATCGGCTTTGGCCCTGGCCCGCTCCAGGCTGCCTGGTGTAATTACAGGCGTTACTAAAATATGGCGGGCATGCACCTGCTCGCCGCGGCGTTCAATAACCTGCAAAAAGTGAAAGCCGAATTCGGATTCAAATACCGGAGAAATTTCACCCGCTTTTAATTTAAACGCGGTTGCCGAAAACTCCTTTACCATACCTGTACGGTCAAAAAAGCCCAAATCGCCACCATCGGGCGCCGAACCCGGATCCTGCGAATATAAACGGGCTATAGTACCAAAATCTTCTCCGTTTTTTACCCGCGTACGTAAGCCTTCGGCTTTATCCTTATAAAATTGTTTTTCTTCTTTATTCAGTTTAGGTTGAAATACAATTTCTCCAACTTCCACCTCTTTGTTGTACGATGGCAAACTGTCTTTAGGAATGGCATCAAAAAAGCGTTTCACTTCCTGCGGGGTAACGCTTACTTTTTCGGTAATTTTTCCCTGCATTCTTTCTGCAACCAGGCCTTCTCTAACATCCGCACGTATTTCGTCTTTATATTGAATAACCGAACGGCCTAAAAACTGCTCCAGCCTTTCCTGCCCACCGGCACGCTGCATCATGCCGCGCATCCGGCGGTCTATAGAGCCATCTACGTCATCGTCAGTCACCGTAACACTATCAATAACAGCTTGCTGGGCAAGCAGCTTTTGGGTAAGCAACCGGCTTAACGCCAAACATTTGATCGACTCGTTGGGCTGGCCTCCATTAGCCAGGTACTGGGCATATTGTAACTCTATATCCGATTTTAAAATAATGCTTCCGCCTACCACACCAGCAACCTTATCGAGCGTGCTGCGTTGGGCATAGGCCAAGGTAAATGTTAATAAACAACTCAAAAAAATAATTCCAAACTTTCTCATGTACACTTTAATTGAGCGCTTGCCTTCATTACGGCAAGTGCTTGAAATAAACCTCCGAATTTCGTAAAAAATCTGAACTTCGGCGGCATAAATATGTCATTATATACCTATGGCATAATATTATGCGAATATGCCCATAAACCCTCACTTGCTTTAGCTATTTTTGTTAAAAATTGTTAAAGTGAAACTGGATACACCACTTGCCCAATTACGTTACTTTTTGCAGGATGAACTTTACCTGTTAAAAGGCGATATGCAGAGCTACCGCAACCCGGATGCTCCTCAAACTGCTACTGTTGAGCCTGCATTTGCTGCCGCTGATATGGAAGCTGACACCACTACTGCTTCTGCCAGTCCAACAACGTCTGCTATAATTGAACAAACGTACGCCCCAACGTTTAAGTACTTAGGCAATAATCAAAAAAGCTTTTTAATACTCACCCATTATCCTGCCGAACAATTTATAGCCGAAGCGCACTTAACTGCACTGCTCAATACCGTTACCCGTTTAAACTTCAGCCAGGATGATGTGGCAATTGTAAACCTTTCGGCAAACCCGGCGGTAAGCTGGCCGCAACTGGCAGACTTTTTTAACCCGGCCAAATTACTCGTACTTGGCGCTGCGGCACTGCCTGCCCAAATGCCGAACCTCAATCAAAATGAGGTGCAGCAACTCAATGCCTGCCTGGCGCTATATACCTTTAGTTTCGATGAAATGATGGGCAATAAAGAAAACACCAAAGCCTTTTGGAACCAGATCAAAACCTTTTAAACATGCCCGTTACCTTAGTATTCGCTACCCACAACCAGCATAAGTTACAGGAAGTAGCTGCCAAAACCGGCGACCTCTTCCTGTTGCAAAGTCTCACTGACATTAACTGCCACCACGATATTGAAGAGAACGGCACCTCGTTCCAGGCCAATGCTTCTATTAAAAGCCATTACATTTTTGATCAATATAAACTTAACTGTTTTGGCGACGATAGCGGCCTGGAAATTGAAGCCCTAAACAACGAGCCGGGTGTGTACTCGGCCCGTTACGCTGGCCAACATGGCAACCACGAGGCTAATATTAACAGAGTACTGAAAAACCTGGAAGGTATTAGTAATCGCAAAGCCCGTTTCCGCACGGTGATTTCCCTGCTATGGAATGGGGAGGAACATTTTTTCGACGGTACGGTTAACGGCACTATCCGCCTGGAAAGGTCAGGTACCGATGGCTTCGGTTACGACCCTATCTTTGAACCCGAAGGCTATACCATTACCTTTGCCGAAATAACCATGGAAGAGAAGAACCGTATTAGCCACCGCGCTATTGCCATGGAAAAGCTACTCGCTTTTTTAAAGGAAGTAGGGGGATAGAGTTAAGAGTACAGAGTCAGGAGTCAAGAAGTAACCCAACCCGCCCATTGAGGCGTGGACGCCTCAATGCAAACATGGTAAGCGTGGACGCCTGATCGGGCGTGTAGGTTTGATTACGGTTTTACCACCCGAGCAGTATCCTTACCTACCTTCTTCTTAACCGAATCTATAACAGCCGGCACCTTCTTCAACGCTGGCAGCTTTGAGCTACCCGGTAAGCCTGGCAACACTTTCAACACACTATCCGTAACCATTTTCGTAGTGGCCGAATCTATTACCGGTAGCGCTTTCCCTGCCGAATCAATAACCGGTTTCTTAGCTCCGGGCAATACAGGTTTACCTTTGCCGGGCGGACTCTTGGCCGGTGTTTTACCGGCTGCTCCTTTTTTACCTGGTGGCTTTAATTTTGTTGGCGATATAATAGCTTCTTTCGATTCGGGCCTTTCCTTGGGTTTCCAAATAAAGCCTTTTAATATCTTGTCGTCATCCACAGCTTTAGCTATAGGCAATATGCGCTGTTCTACCTTGGTGTACAGCGTAATGTTCGATGCTTTGTTATCCTTGAAATTTACCCTTATCCGGCTGCTGATGGAGCGCATCAAATCGGTCACCTCTTTTTTGGTGCTATCGCGGTTGAAATAAATAGTTTCGGCATTGCCATCCACAAACATGCGCTGCAACTTATTGGCTACGAAAAAGCCCCGCATTTTTTTACCGGCCACCTGGTTAAAGTGGGTGGAATCGGGCGCTTCAATGTTTACCGTGAAAGCATTGGGCCACAGGTCCATATTATCGAGCTTTTTGTTTTTCAGCTGCAGGTAAATGGTATCGCCCGATAGTTGCGAGCCTTGAGTCCATATCATAGGGTTTACAAAACACCGCATGGTAGAATCGGCATAACTATAGAACATGGAATCGGCTTTGGATTGCAGGTCCGACTTAAAGATCTTAGCATTATGATGCGCACTTAAAATACGAATGCGCGCCGTATCGCTCAGGTTAAGTTTACGGGTCATGTACACCGAATCGAGCCGGATGTCTTTTGGCTGGGCTACTGCTTTAACCGGTTTTTTAGCCGAAGAATCTTTAGCAATAACCGGCAGCTTCTTCTGCGTAGTATCGGGAGCCTTAGGTGCGCCAAATAAATCGGGTTTTAAAAAGCTCATGTCTATTTTTATATCGGCCGGCGGCATGGCTATCAGGGTTTTAGTGGTAGATACCTTTAAAGGTATTTTTTTAACCGGCTTGGGCTTGTCCTTCAACGACGTGTCCCTGATACCCGAAAGGCGCATTCGTTCCTGTAGTTCGCGCAGTTTTTTGTAGGTTAAAATTTGTGTTTCCAAAGTATCGGCACCCCAGTAAATAGAATCGCGTTTGATACGGGGAGGCGGTTTTATGGCTATCGAATCGGTTGTAAGCGTACCCTTATCGCTTACATGAGTTCCAACCTTCGCAAGTGGCTTGGTATTGGCTGGCACCTTGGGCTTAACAACAGTAGTTTTATCGCGTTTAGCTTTCAGTAAAGGCTGGGCGGCAGTCATCTTGTTTTGCGTGGTGTCGCGTTCTTCGGTTACCATAATTACGTACGGATCCTGTGTTACCACGGCACGTTCATCGGCACGGTAATAGGTTCCCAAATTACCTTTGATAGTCACTTTTTGTTCGTTATCATTAAAGGTAATGTTCCTCACCGCGCGGCCGTACCCCTTTAAGCGGTCATAAAATAAACTATCGCCTTTTAAAGATTTGGTGCCTTGGGTGTACAGGTTATTTTTGCTGAAAAATGCCTGTTCGGTTATGGTGTTGTAATTACCTTTTTCGGTGTACAGGGTATCCTTGTCCTTCCCTAAAATATGCGTAGGACCAAAAAAGTAGGAGATCCGCGTGCCCGAATTATAACGCAGCGTATCTGTTTTTATCACAGCATCAATTGTGGTGAGCACCACATTATACCTGAAATAAGCATCGCGCGTGTTGGCAAAGTAGTAACCGTTTTGACTGATCAGCGTATTATCTTTGTTAACTAACTTACCTCCGCCGGTGTAAGTGCCAATTTTAGTAGCAGTATTATACGTAAGGTAATTGGTAGTTAAAGTGGCATCGCGGTCTACCAGGCGCACATTATTGGTAAGCAGAGCTACGTGCGATGTTCCGTTGTAGTAAAGCTTATCCGAATAAACATTCAGCGTATCGCCCTGGTTTATATGCACATTTCCAAAGGCATCAAAAGAGTTACGCTTAGGGTAAAAATAAGAACTATCGGCCCTCAGGGTAGTATTTTCCTGTCGGAAAGTTCCGTTGTAAACTTTGATCATCTCTTCGTTTACACCCACGCTCCTATCCGACTGAATGATATAAACTATTGATTTTGCAGGTTTCCGTTGTGCCATGGCCGCGGCCGATACCAGTAACAGGATATATATAAAGAGACTTTTTCTCACGCTGCAAAATTAGTTGTTTGGTTGCGGTTATTAAATTAATAATTTTGAGCATGCTACCGGTGCAAAGCTTTACTGCCTTTATACAACAAAATCAACTGTTTAAGGCAGATGATGTGGTGTTGGCAGCCGTAAGCGGCGGTATGGATTCGGTTTTACTGGTTCATTTATTAAAGGCGGCCGGGTTTACATTTGCCATTGCTCATTGTAACTTTCAATTGCGCAATGGCGAAGCCGAGGCCGATCAGGCCTTTTGCAAGCAACTGGCTCTTGATATGGGAGTACCCTTTCATACCATTAACTTCGAAACCTCAGCATACGCTGCCGAGCAAAAATCATCTATACAAATGGCTGCACGCCAGCTACGTTACCAGTGGTTCGGGCAGCTTTGCCAGGAGCATAACTATGCTGCCGTTGCTTCGGCACACCACCAAAACGATACAATTGAAACTATATTGTTAAACCTTACACGGGGTACCGGTATTGCCGGTTTACATGGTATTTTACCTAAAAATAACCTGCTGGTACGCCCCCTGCTTTTTTTAAACCGGGAGGAAATTACCGGGCTGATTAGTCAGCACCATTTGGCTTATGCAGAAGACAGTTCCAATGCATCTACCAAATACGCCCGTAATAAACTGCGTCATCAGGTTATTCCTAAACTCAAAGAACTCAACCCTAACCTGGAGCAAACCTTTGAGCGCAACCTCACCCATTTCAGGGAACTGGAACAATTGCTGCAACAGCAGGTAGCCATGGCCAAAAATCAGGTTTGGACGGAACATGGTAAAGAGATACATCTTTCTTTAACAGGAATCAGCCAGTTATATCCACAACGCTTACTGTTAAGCGGAATGCTTAAAGATTACGGCTTTAACGATACCACTATTGACGACCTAATTAGCTCTCTAAATAAACACAGCGGACGGGTGTTTGAAAGTGCGGGTTATATTTTAGTACTGGATAGAGATAAACTCATATTGAGTTCGAAAATCATCGACACCCAGTCGTCAGTAACTATTGATCCAGAAGATGAAACTGCCCGGTATGGCAACTATACTTTTCAAATTTCGTGTACCGATGAGCCTGGGCCTATTGCGCCAAATGCTAATATAGCTATGATTGATTCGGGTTTACTAATTTACCCGTTAACCCTGCGCAGTTGGCGGCAAGGCGACTATTTTATGCCGCTTGGAATGAGCACACGCAAGAAACTAAGCGACTTTTTCGTTAATCAAAAAGTACCTGTACATCAAAAAACACAAACACCCATACTAATTAATGGCAACGGCGAGGTGATTTGGATAGCAGGTTACCGGCTGGACAACCGCTATAAATTAACGGCCCAAACCAAAAAAGTTACTATCTTCGAAATATTAAAATGACGACAGCAACAAAACCAGTTTATTTAGAAAAGCAGTACCTGGGCCGTGAATGGATACCGGTTACCATACGGCTGGTACTGGCCATGTTGTGTTTCGCCATTTTTTTTATGACCGAACCCAACGAGCGCAACGCCGACCTATTAGTGGTTGTGGGTTTTGCTATCGTCATTATCTCTATCATTTTGGGCTTTGTGGTCCACTTTACCATCAGGGTACAAAACCAAAGCATTTTGCTGAACGGCTTATGGACCACCAAGCTGGTAAAAATTGATCTCAACAGCATTGTTAAAGTAGAAAAAGGCACCTATAGCCGCTACCTGTTCAATAACCCGGTTTATAACCTGCACAGCAAAGGCACCATCCGCTTTTACACCGCCGGAAACGAGGCCATTCACCTCACCGACCGCGACGGCCTGGTTTACATTATAGGTTCGCAGCACTGCAACGAATTTTTAAGGGCTATACAGAGCGAAATGAAAGTAGCTTAATGCTGTTAATCCCTCCTTGGTAGACGAAAGAATTACAAAACACTTTTTATAAATCGTTCTATTCATCCCTCCTTGGGGAGGGCAGGGAGGGGTTAAAATCGCTTGGCTAAACTCTCTGTGTCAACCTCTTTCATGAAAGGAAATGCTTTTAAAAATACAAAGCCCTGATACAACTTGCATCAGGGCCAATTCAACTCCCTCCCTCCGGGGGAGGGCTGGGGAGGGGGTTTACTTCTTCAACCCAATCTCTCTCAGCCTTTCGTCTAAATACTCACCGGCGGTCATGTCGCTGTACAATTTAGGGTGTTCGGCATCAATGGTACTTTCTAAACTGGTTAAATCCATTTTTGATTTAGGGTGCAAAAAGAAGGGCACCGAAAAACGAGAGAACTTCATTTGCTCGCGCGGTGGGTTCACTACCCGGTGCGTTGTCGATTTTAATTTGTTGTTGGTTAAACGCTGCAGCATGTCGCCTACGTTAACCACCACATCTTCGCCATGTGCTTTTACCGGGTACCACTCCTTATCGCGGGTAAGTACTTCCAGTCCGTCGGCACTGGCACCAATAAGCAGCGTAATGAGGTTAATATCTTCGTGTGCACCGGCGCGTACGGCATCATCGGGCAGGGCATCCGGGTCTTCAATAGGGAAGTAATGCAGCGTGCGCAAAATAGAATTACCGTTGTGTATCTTATCGTAAAAATAATCTTGCGGCAAGCCCAGGTAAACGGCTATCGCTTCGAGCAGCATCGTACCGGCAGCTTCTAACTTTTGGTAGATCTCGCGGGTTACGGTATTAAACTCGGGCAATTCTTCTACATAAACATTATCAGGGTAGCTTTCTTTAACCGGGTCGCCATCGGTTACGGTTTGGCCTATTTGCCAAAACTCTTTCAAATCGGGCACTTTAAACCCTTTAGCGGTTTCTTTGCCTTTACTGGTATAACCACGCTGACCAGCCAGTTCGGGCTTTTCGTATTTTAACTTTACATCTTCGGGCAAGGCAAATAAGGCCTGTACCTGTTTGTAAAGATCGTCTATCAGTTCCTTGCTCAGGCCATGATTGGTAATGGTAACAAAACCGGTATCGTTAAACGCCTGGCCAATGGCATCCGAAAACCTTTTACGGCTCTCCGCATCTCCATTTTTGTAGGTATCTAAATCTAACCGTGGAATATTTACTGTGCTCATAAAAGATTATTTTAGGTAACGATTGGTAAAATTAGCAAAAATTAAAGCCCTTCCCAAACCAAGCCCCCTCTAAATCTCCCCCGGGAGGGGAGACTTTTTAGAATTATTTCTAAAGCCCTCCCTCCCGGGGAGGGTTGGGAGGGGCTCCTTCTAATTTGTTACATAAGAAACAATAAGCAGGGTTAAACGCTTTTAATTTAGCAGTGTCGAACATTGTAACCATACCAATTAAACTACCAACCCATGAAACTGCTCTTCAAATATATAACCCTGTGCGGCCTGGCATTTATTACCATGCTGGCTGTGCCCCAAAAAGCAGCCGCCCAAAGCAACGAGATCTCCTTTCAGGATTTTTATAACGAGTTGCAACCTTACGGTACCTGGATAGACGACCCCGATTATGGCAGCGTTTGGGTGCCCGATGTGGACGAAGATTTTAGACCCTATGCCACCAACGGCCATTGGGTAATGACCGAGTATGGCAATACCTGGGCATCAGATTACGACTGGGGTTGGGCACCCTTCCACTATGGCCGCTGGCGTTTTGACGATTACTACGGCTGGGAATGGATCCCCGATTATGAATGGGGACCGGCCTGGGTTGACTGGCGCAGCGATGATAATTACTATGGCTGGGCACCGCTTGGCCCTAATGCAAATTTAGATGCGTCCTACAGTGGGTATGACATTCCTTACGATTACTGGACCTTTGCACCACAACTGTATATTAATAGCCCGGTAATTTACAATTACTATGTACCAAGGCCACGCATAAGCGCATTTTTTGGCCGCACCCGTGTAATTGATAATTTTTACACCCGCAATAACCGCAGGTATGCGGCTGGCCCGCGTGTGGCCGATATTCAGCGGGTAACCCGCAGCCGGGTACAGGTTTACAACATCAATAATATTAACCGCCCTAACAGGCCGTTCATACGCAACAATACTTTTAATATTTATCGCCCTAATGTAAGGAAGGTAGAAAACGCCCGCCCTAACCGCGTGGTAGATGCCAGGGCTTACCGCAATGCTAACCCCAACTTTAACATTGGGAACCGCAATGGCGCGGCTATTAACCGCAGCAATGCCGCACGTTTGGCCAGCACTGCCCGCAGTAACGATGCCGCTAACAGTAACGTAGTACGGGTAAATAACAACGACGACAGGTTTAACAACCGCAGGCCTAACAACGGCAACAGGCCAGCAAATACAACAGACGACCGTACCAGCCGCCCTAACCGTACCGACGGACAAGCCGGACGCATACCCGACCGTACCCGTACAGAGCAAGACCAGCGCCGCGGCCAGCAGCAAGATCAGCAACAGCTAACCGAGCAGCAACGCCAACAACAGGCCGATCAACGTCGTCCGCAATATGAGCAACGCAGGCAGCAAAGTGGTCAGGCAGCGAGCCAGCCACAAACCGATGAGCAGCGTCAGCAAGCCGAACAACGCCGTCAGCAATTTGAGCAGCAAAGACAACAGCGTCAACAAACAGGCCAACAAGGTCAGTCACAAACTGATGAGCAGCGTCAGCAACAGGCTGAGCAGCGCAGGCAGCAGGCAGAGCAACTGCGCCAACAACGCGAGCAGCAAAGGCAGCAGGCTGGCCAACAAACCGAGCAGCAGCGTCAGCAAAATCAGCAACAAGCTGAGCAGCGCAGGCAGCAGGGAGAGCAACTGCGTCAACAGCGTGAGCAACAAAGGCAGCAACAACAGCAGTCGGAACAGCAACGTCAACAATCAGAACAAGCCAACCAACAACGCCAGCAACAACAGGAGCAACAAAGACAGCAGCGTGAACAGGCTCAACAACAAAGACAGCAACAGGCCGAGCAACAAAAGCAACAACAGGAGCAAGCTAACCAGCAACGTCAGCAACAGGCCGAACAACAAAAGCAACAGCAGGAGCAAGCTAACCAGCAACGTCAGCAACAGGCCGAACAACAAAAGCAACAGCAGGAGCAGCAGCGTCAGCAACAGGAACAACAACGCCAACAGGCGCAGCAGCAAAGGCAGCAGCAGGCAGAGCAACAGCGTCAGCAAAGACAACAAGATCCGCAGCGTGAACAAAGGCCGCAACGCCCTCAACGGGAAGAACGTCGCCCACAATAATTCCCAAAGCAGCCTTTTAAAAATGAGGCTGCTTTTTATACATTTACCGTAATATTTTATTTGCTGATTACACCATGAAAATATTTTTGAGATCACTTGTTTGCCTGCTGATGCTGAGCTGTAATGCGCCGGTGAGCATGGCGCAAAACAATGGCAGCAGCCAAATTAATTTTACGGCCACTACCTGGGCCGATGCCTTAAAACAGGCAGCCGCACAAAACAAATACATTTTTGTAGATGCTTATGCCACCTGGTGCGGACCTTGCAAAATGCTAAAAGCAACTTCTTTTAAAAACGGTAAGGCAGCAGCACTTTTTAACCAGAATTTTGTGAACGTTGCCCTGGATATGGAGAAAGGCAGTAATCCGCAACTGGCACAGCAATGGGGCATGCGGGCATACCCCACCCTCATTATTTTTGACAGCAAGGGAAAAATTGTATTAAATACAGTAGGTTTTATATCCGGGAAAGACCTGGTACGCTTTGGGGAAGAGGCTTTAAGACGGCAAAAAACTATTTAACAAAAAAAAGCCGGAATTACTCTCGCAGTTACTCCGACTCTACATCTACCTATGAAAAACAGCCCTGTTGAGTAGGGCATTTATATATAAACAAACCTTATACCAACTGAAAAAATATATTATATTAAGCTATAAAATGCGGTTTATTAACATTTTTTCGTCCCTATTTGTGGAAAACATTACTGTAGAATGGGGCGCCATTTCCCGTTATTTTCCTGATAATTAAACCACTTCTTCACTAAGCATACTACACCAAGGTATCTGCCATTACGCAATGGTGCCACTTTTAATTTTTAAATTGTAATAAGCACTTGCAGTTGTATAAATCACTGATTAATAAGCTATAAATTATGCTTCATGATGATGGAGAGTAAACAACCCATCATTACCTTAAACATTCAATCGCGTAGAGGTATTAAACCTCCGGTGACCAGGATGTTACATCTGTAACCACAAATGGTGGTTTTTATCCTGAAAAGCATAAGCCATAAAAGCAAAATTTCTTTAGTAGAAAATATTTGTTATAAGCAGCATATTTCCTTAATTAAAATCAGGAAAACGTGCTTTAAGCTATTGTAAGCGGCCATCTGTACGCGTTCCAACCGAACTGGTGTCGCGCCTGGATGTCGCCGTGTCATTAACATTATTAGATGGGCCGCCAAATGTGTTTTTTGGGTTTTCGCCACAGGCTGCAAGGCTAAGCAAAAACGCTCCAATTAAAATGAATTTTCCTGCTGATTTCATGATTTAAATTTTAGTTAAAAAAAGACAAGTCAATAACTATATTGTTTAACATAAAATAATGTAGCTGTTTAAACATCATACAACTATTCAGAATAAACAATTTATATTCGGCATAAACACTAAACTATATGAAAAATACGGTGTTATTTTATTATGGAGCACCATGTATTCCTTTTATCAACCGATCCTAATGCCCCATGCCAGGACGTAATACACTCACGAGATACCCCTTTAAAAGTAAAGGTGTTTTGTGTTACAGAGAAAAATTACACCCCCAACCCTAATGAAATTCAGCTGTTTGGTTATGCGTATAAAAAATTATATGCATTTGAGACCATGAATATTAGCCCTGATGATGCACTGGATGTAATAAGTGCTATACAATGGTATGCCGATTATATAGAATTTCCCGATATGGAGATCCTACCCCAAGACCCGCGCATTGGACACAGCGTAGCTATTTAATTAACTCTTTTTACAGGTTGTTTAATATTTACAATCATAGGGTTTTAGCAGCCCCGAATGATCATATACCTGATTTAAGGTATGATATTTTATTTTCTACACGAGTTTCAATATAATAGTTTTTTATAAACATCATTGTGTTTTCAAAAGGGTATCGGTAAATATTGCTGCATTAAAGAACAAGGCCCGTTATTACTAACAAGCCTGTTCTATATATAAACACACAAAAACTTTCTTTATTTAATACTAATGGCAAAGCCACCACCAGGGGCTACGGCTTGCTTGAGTACGGTTTTAGAGGTCACCTTCATTTTACGGATGGTATAACTTTGCGGATTCTTGTCGAAACTGGCTTCTTTACCATCGGCGTAAATTGTGGCCTCATAGGTTTTACCTTTAGGCAGGTAATCGAATTTAACAGTAGCGGTACGGGCGTTTTCATCGGTGATACTGCCTACATACCATTCGTTTTTACCTTTGGCCTTACGGGCTATGGTGAGGTAATCACCGGGTTCGGCTTCTACCATATAACTGTCGTCCCAATCAATGGCTACGTCTTTTATGAATTGAAACGCATCCGAAAACTTATTATAAGTCTCCGGCAAATCGGCGGCCATTTGCAGCGGACTATACATGGTTACATATAAAGCCAATTGCTTGGTAAGCGTAGTATGCACGTACGATTTATTTTCGGGGTTATACGCGCTGATTTGAGTTTGAAAGATACCGGGTGTATAATCCATCGGTCCCCCTACTAAGCGGGTGAAGGGTAGTATAGTGGTATGGTCGGGGTTATTCCCTCCAAACGACTCATACTCGGTTCCACGGGCGGCTTCATTACCAATTAAGTTAGGATAAGTACGCGCTAAACCAGTAGGACGAATAGCCTCGTGCGCGTTCACCATAATTTTATAATCGGCTGCTTTGGTAATGGCATACAGGTAATGGTTAACCAACCATTGGCCATAGTGGTGTTCACCGCGTGGAATGATCTGACCTACATAACCACTTTTAACAGCATTGTAGCCGTTTTCTACCATAAACTTGTAAGCTGTATCCAAATGGCGCTCATAGTTACGCACCGAGCCTGATGTTTCGTGGTGCATAATTATTTTGATACCTTTAGATGCCGCGTAACGGTGCAGTTCTTTTACATCAAAATCGGGGTATGGAGTCACAAAATCGAAAACGTAGTCTTTAGTTTTACCAAACCAATCTTCCCAGCCTTCGTTCCAACCTTCTACCAATACAGCATCAAAACCATTTTTGGCAGCAAAATCGATATATTCTTTTACATGGGCGGTGTTAGCGCCATGTTTGCCGTTTGGTTTGGCTTTGGCAAAATCGGTTACGCCTAATTTTACGCTGTTTAAGTCGGTGTATGACCAGGTACTTTTACCGGTGATCATTTCCCACCATACACCTACGTATTTAACCGGCTTTATCCACGATACGTCTTTAAACTTAGTAGGCTCGTTCAGGTTATATACCAGTTTCGAGAGGAGGATGTCACCAGCCTTATCGCTTACGATCACCGTTCTCCATGGCGTTTGAGTAGGCGCCTGCATAAATCCTTTCAGGCCAATAGCATCAGGCGTTAAAAACGACTCGAGCACCATGTTCTTATCATCGAGGTTTAACGACATGCACGAGTAATCTACCAGCGCGGCTTCATGAATGTTAATGTACAAACCGTCTTTACTCTTCATCATCAACGGCGTTTGTACCCCTGTTGGCGAAAACGTGGTTTGGTTCACATTGTCGGTAATGGCAGCCTTCATTTTGCCGCGTATTTCAGACAAGTTAGAAGTTACCGTACTGTATTCCTGGGTATCGAAATCACCCGGTAACCAAAATGCTTTATGGTCACCCGCTAAGGCAAATTGCGTATGCTCTTCTTTGATGATGAAATAATTAAGTTCTGGTTGCGATGGAAATTCGTAGCGGAAACCTAAACCATCATTAAACAAACGAAAACGGATGCGAATAAAGCGGTCTTTAAGTGCCTTTTGAGTTAAGGTAACCAACAGTTCATTATAGTGGTTACGGATGGTTTTTTGCTCGCCCCAAACCGGGTTCCAGTTTTCATCGAACGTAGCCTGCTCTGTTTTAGTGATGGTAAATCCATCTAAAAAAGACGGAACGTCCTTAGTTTCCAAACCCAATTTACTGGTTTTAATAACGGCCTTTTGCTTGTAAGTAAGCTGGTACGTGGGTACGCCGTTATCTTGCAGTGCAAATTTTAGGGTGAGGTTTTTATCGGGCGATTGAATGGTTTGTGCTTTAACCAACAGCACGCTGTTAAAAAAAACAACAAGAGCTAATAAATATATACGCATGGTTTAAATAGGTTTTGTAGTACTTAATTGGTGCCGCAAAATTTGCAAACCTTTAAGCAGGCTCCTAATTATTTAAGCATTTGTAAATTAAATTTAAATCTTCAATATAGGTAATAAGTTATCAATCAACACAATAGCCATATATAAATTTATCTATTAGTGTATTTTATTTAATTCAATTTAAGCTTATTATTATCCCATTTAACGTTTTTTGGTTAATGCCACTAACAATTATTGCTTTTGCCCTGGTTTTTCGTCATGCGGAAAGCGGGGGCCTCGAGAGGTACGGCGACCATGCTTATCGCCAAATACAAAACAACTGCTTATAATAACCATCAAAGCTAATAAGAACAAAAAACACAATATTTTACTTTTAGTCATCTGCAAAAATGCTATCGTTTTAGCGGTAGCCTACCTCATTGTAAAAATATAATTTTAAACGTTAAAAGCATTAGTAGGCAAATTTGGTGTGTAAGTTATCCACCTGCATAAAAATACATGAGTAAACTGTTGAAAACCAACTTAATGTTAACAAATAAATCATCTTAAATTTCGTTTAATACGAATAACAATCGCTTATTTTTATAGACCCTAAAAAGGTCATTTAAAATTAACTCTTATTGTATTTTTATGACCTGGAGAAAATTCAGCGGTGAAATACTGCAAACCCCCATTTTAGAAGAAGTAGAAAAGACCATTGAGCGCGAAACCAATTCGGGTAATAAACTCAAGGTATGCATCGGTACCGATTCGCAGGTGAAAGGTGCCATTACCGATTTTGCCACCGTTATTGTTTTTTTGCGCGAACAGCGCGGCGGCTTTATGTACATTCATCAGGAACGTACTTCGCAAAAAATGAGTATTAAGGAGCGTATGCTGAGCGAGGTGCAAAAATCTATAGACATTGCCTACAAGCTTTGCGACTTGCTGGATTTGTATGATGTTGCTCTGGAGGTACATGCCGATATTAACACTAACCCGATGTTTAAAAGCAACCAGGCCCTGCACGAAGCCATGGGTTACATTTTGAGTATGGGTTTTGTTTTTAAGGCCAAGCCCGAAGCATTTGCCAGTTCGTATTGCGCCAATAAAATGGTACAATAACGTACCTTATTATCGAATTTGAATACTTTTACGTACTATTGAAACAGTTTATTTATTCTACTGTTAAAAAAATACATGAAAACTTACGAACGCCGCTGGGAGCTGTTTATTCCCATATCCTTGGATGAAGCCTGGGATTTTTTTTCGTCGCCGCTTAATTTGCAAAAAATTACGCCTGCCGATATGAAGTTTGTGGTAACCTCGCCTTACAACCAAGATACCAAGATGTATGCCGGCATGATTATCACTTACAAAGTGACCCCCGTGTTTGGCATCAAGCTTAACTGGATGACCGAGATTACCCATGTGCAGGATAAACAATATTTTGTGGATGAGCAACGCTTTGGTCCATACGCGTTATGGCACCATCAGCACCATTTTAAAGAAGTACCAGGTGGGGTATTAATGACCGATATTTTAAACTACGCCATAGGTTACGGCCCGGCCGGTAACATAGCCAACAAAGTGCTGGTTAAAAACAAGATAGCGCAAATTTTTAAGTATCGTGAAAAGGCGGTAAAGCAACTATTTGGATAGAATCGTTTTTTTAAAACGAAAATGGTGCCGTCAGTTTAAATGAGGGCACCATTTTAAATGCTGAGCAACTGTTTATTATAATTCTTAAAACCGGTATAGCCCTTGTAAGCCAAAGCCGTAGCCTCTACCTGTGTTACGTGCGGTTAAGGTATAAAAACCCGATGCCGAGAGCGAAAATCGGCGTGAAAACGCATGGGCATAGCTTAACGAGGTACGGGTTACGCGATAATCGCGGGCGGCGCCTGTAAAAATAATCCGTTGTTTATCGGGGCTGGAAGAATATATACCCGATACATCTAATACCAGCTGGTTTTCTTTATCTATAGAATAACCTAAAGCCGCTAAATAAGTAATTTGTGAAGGTCCGTTCGGATCGTAGAACTGGCGGTATCCTACCTCCAAGTTATAATATGCTTTTTTATCTTCAAGAGCGAGGTTACCCGTGTTCATTAATTTAACCTCGGTTCCATACATACCCAAACCCAAGGTTTGGTCGGCAAACTTGGCATAAAGCGGTACAATAACACCACCATATACCGAAGTATAGTTTTTGTATTTGTAATTAATGAGGTTGTAACTCAGGCCTAATGTTAAATCGGCCAAACCGGCAGATACCCTATCAGAAGTAGCGTAATTATTAACTTGTATGGCAATAGGCACACTAAAAACAAGATCTAACCTGCGCGATAAGCCGTAGCTGCCGTTAATACCCAAACTATAAGAAGCAAATGTTTTGGTACCCCTGATGTATTTACCATCGGCGTCCCAATAATCTTTTGCAAAAAAAGCCGATACGCCAGCACCCAGCATAAACCTTTTTTTACCCATAGGCCAACCCGCAAACGCCGGCTGTGTACAAATAAAATATAAGGCAACAAATGTTATGTAAAAAAATTTCTTCATATATAAGGGTTGGGATATAAGCTATGGTAATACAAAGCCTTCTTTAATCCAGTAATATTGGAATATGTAATAGCTATCGTCTACTTCGTGGGTTAAATTGGGGCTAACCCAGGTTTCTTTCTTTTTGCTGCCTAACTGGTTATACATGGTGAAACTGGCACGCGGTGGACAAAGCTCATCGAGCAAACTTACCGCCAGCAAAACCGGGCATTTTACGTTAGGTGCAAAATTAATAGGATCAAAATAATCCCATAAAGCAAATAATCTTTTTTCGTTGAATGATGGGGTTTTGCGTACATATTCGCCCAGCATCCATACGGGTGATTTTTTTCCGGGATATAGGGCAGCACTTACTTTTAACGCGGTACGCAGGTTACAATACAGCGGTAGTTCGGCTGTAACCAGTTTAACCCGGGTATCAATACCGGCCAGTGCTATGGCCAGAGCACCGCCCTGGCTACCACCAACTACGGCCAAGCGATTTTCGTCAATGCCAAAGTAATCGGAATATGCCGCTAAAAAGTCTAACCCGCGTACACAATCCATGTACACCGCACGGTAAATATAATCATCGCGCGAATTAATATGATACAGGTTGTACTCTCCGTTAAACTTCAGGGCATCTTTACTATTGCCATTCCCCCGTACATTAATGTTAAATACAATAAATTCATCATCGTCCATAGTAGGTTTCATGGTAATTACATAACCTGGCAACCTGTATTTAACAGGCATTTTTTTAGTGCGCTTAACGGGTATGGTCATCCAGCCGCGTATAACGGCGTTACCCCATGAGTGCATTTCCACCAGGTACACATCTTTTTCTTTGGTCGATAGGTCGGCCTGGCGGGTAACCTTGTATTGCGGCTCTACCTTAGCCAGTATAGTTTTGCTGTTTTCCCAAAAAGTATCAAAATCGCCGGGCTTGTTAAGCGGGTCAATTACTTTATCAGGGTCAACCCCGTAAATACGTTTAAGCGTATCATCATAAAATGATAAGTTGAGCATAAACTTTACCTGGTAAAAGCCTGGCTGCTGGCGTGGCAAATCCACATTAATAGTGCGGCTGCCTTCTTTACCCAGTTTAACATTATAAAGTTTTTCGGTAACTTTTTCGCCCATATCCGTAGTTACCATTACAGTTAGCTTCCCATCCTGTTTTACTTTATAAGTGCTCTGGAGTTCAACCTTGTAGCCAATTGATTGCGATGATTTTAATAAGCCCGATTTGGGGCTGGCTTTTATTTTAGTTATAATTTCACCTTCAGGATCATCTCCGCCGGCTTCCTCTTGGGGTAAAACAATAGGAGTATTGGCTTTTTTGTTAGGAGCAGGTGCCGTGGTAGTACTTGTACTACCTTTTTTGTTAGGCAAACTCGGAATAGTACCCTGCGGATTTTGAGCCCGCAACACCAAAGGAAAAAACAAGGAAAGTAGAAAGATGTAAGTATATTTTTTCATGTTTTATTAGCGGTGTTGTTATGTGGTAACCTTAACAGACTGCGCTGCTTTACCATCCTTGACTTTAATTAAAAAGTCTGATTTGCGAATATAATGATTTAAAGGCTCTTCAATAGTCTTAAATAACAATATGGATAGGGCATTAAGCAAAACAAACTGCAACGCTAAATTCACAATATCGTTCTCTAAAGGCGAGTGCCAGTCGAGGCCATTTTTATCATACCATTCAAAAATCCAGTCGTTAAGCCAATTAATTCCGTTGTTCAAATAATCGCGTATATAACCTAAATGTATAAGGTAAAATATATACGAGCTTTTACCCAGCAGCTCAACAAATTTATTGGAGAGCACCTTTTTTATAATACTACCCTCGGTAAGCAAGCCGTAAAAGAACAACGCAATGCAAACAGCCAGCAGATAGTTATTAGTAAATATCCCAAATGGGTTATGTAAGCCGGCCGACCATCCTTTTGGGATTGCCAGCTGCGACATAATGCCCACACAAACAAACATCAGCAAAAACCCTATATAAGTATAGCTAACGCTGCTGCTGCGGGTTGCCCCTTTCCTGAGCATGATAAGCGCCAATTGTATGCCAACAAAAAACTCAAAACAACGGCCCAGGAAGGTATGGATCATCATAAAGGTAAAATTACCGAAGAAACCGTACCAGTTTATGTTGCGAAAGAGGAATACCAGCAGCGCGCCAAAGCCGGTGATAACCACCGGAATCAAAAATTTATTGTAATTTTTAGATGCTAAAAACATGAATGGGGCCGAAAAATAAAAGCATTCTTCTACCGTAAGCGACCAGCCTTGCGAGATACCCGTGAACTTCAAATCATCAAAAAAACCCCTTAAAAAGGTAACATTCATGAGCAACGCACCTATGGGCGACGGGAAGTTGCCTACCACCCGGGCATCTTTAGTAAAGTAATAGTAAATGAACGCGCCCAATGTTAAAATAAGGTACATGGGATAAATGCGGGCGACCCTGTTTTTGAGATACTGCTTAAACCAGTTTTTCGTTAAATGAAAATTATGATAATACCGGTAAGCAATTAAAAAACCCGATAAAACAAAGAATATAGTTACCCCCATGTGAAACTCCTGTAGAAATCTTTGCACGGCGTGAGGAAAATTTCCGTCGAATATGTACTCAAAGTGGGATATAAAAACCAGGTATGCGGCTAAAGCACGCACACCAGTGAGGGCGGGGATATAGTTTGGTAAGGTTTTTTGCGACACTACAGCTTAAATTAAACACTAACTTAATCAGCTGTTTACTACAAAGCAAATACCAAATGCAGTTTTATAATAACGCAGAGCCTTGTACAATACCTCGGCTTTCTATCTTTTGATCGATATAGTATTGTATTTCCGATTTTTTAAGTTGCCAGTTAGGGGCTATCAGCAGTTCTCTATCCGAAAGGCCGAAGAGGCGCTGGATTACTACATCCGCCCGTACCAGAGGCAACAATTCGCACAAAAATTCGGCATAATCATCCAGCGTGAAAAGCTTAAAGGGTTCGCGTTTGTATTTAACACCCATTACCGAGCCTTCTACAATATGCAGGTGGTGAAACTTCACAAATTTGATCTGCGGAAAACGGTTGATCTCATCGGCATAGCGCAGCATCATTTCGCGGCTCTCCCAAGGGAAACCAAAAATGGTATGCACACAAACATCCAGCTTACTGTTCTCTACCAGTTTAAGCGCTTTAATCAAATCATCGTGCGTACAGCCGCGGTTGATCTGGTTAAGCGTATCATTATAAATGGACTCCATACCCATTTCCAGGTCTACATCGAAACGATCGGTATAGCTTTCGAGCAGGGCGATTTTTTCGGCGTCGATACAATCGGGACGTGTACCTACCGAGAGGCCCACAATGTTTTCAGTATCAATACTCAACGCCTCATCGTACAGCATTTTTAAATAATGGGTGGGCGCATAAGTATTGGTATTAGGCTGAAAGTATATAATAAACTTATCGGCCTTATTGCCTTTGCGGGCACGTTCCATGCCCTGTACAACCTGCTCGCGCAAGGTTGGTGCCTGGCGCGATACCGAAGGTGTAAAAGAATCTACGTTACAGTAAGTACAACCACCGTAGCCTTTAGAGCCATCGCGGTTGGGACAGGTAAAGCCGCCATCCACAATTACTTTAAACACCCTGTGCCCCTTATATTTGTTTTTGAGCCAGGCCCCGTAATTATTGTACCCCTTAAACCCCTGTTTAACTGTAGTTTCTGTTAATTGCATGAGATGCAAAGATAGAAAATTACCTACAGGGAAGAATAGGTTAAATTCAGTTTAAAGTAAAGTTAGAGACGGGTATAATTAAATAGCACCCATTTCATTGCCCCAGATAATAGCCCGGCTTTGCCGTTTACACCAGTGTGCTATGTGCTAACAAGGCTATTGCCTCAGATAATATTTTAGCTTTAATTGTGCGTTAACTAATTAAAATATTTTCTCCAAACTTAGATGATACCGTAGTAGGCTCGGTATGGTTAATGCTGATAATGAGCGATTGATCGAACGTAATTTGCTCAATGAGTTTAATTTGTGTACCGATGTTAATTTCCAGTTTATGCAGGTATTGCAAAAAAGAACTGCTGGTATCTCTCACCGCGGCTACCCGGTAGGTAGTGCCAATTTTTCCATCGGCCAGGGAGGCGGAGTAGGTTTTAGCCATTTTACCATTGGCTTTAGGTATAGGGTCGCCATGCGGATCATATTCGGGGAATTCCAGAAACTGCTCCAATCGGTCGGCCAGGTCCGGGTGTTTAATGTGCTCCAGTTCTTCGGCTATATCATGGATCTCATCCCAGCGGTACCCCAGCTTTTGTAATAAAAAAACCTCCCACAGGCGATGTTTACGCACAATTTGTATGGCATCCTTTTGTCCATGAGGGGTAAGTTTAACGCCTTTTTTCTTATCGTACTCAATGAGTTGCTTATCGGTGAGTTTGCGGATCATATCCACCACCGATGCCGGGTTGTTACCCAATGATTCGGCAATGGCGCTGGTGGAAATCTTTTTAACATCCGGCATTTGAGATAATCTGAAAATAGACTTCAGGTAATTCTCTTCAGAGAAAGTGTTCATTTCTTTTCAGCATTTAGTTAAATCAAACGTATAAAAATAAATTTAACAATCTATAAAATTAGTTATACCTAATTTTATAGATTTGCCTTATCTATTTAAATAATTAGTAATGGCGAAATACATATACTTAACTCTTACATATTCAACACTTCTATTATCTTCTTATGCTCAAACTGGTGGCATAAAAGGACGGGTAATCTCGGCTGAGGACGGCCCCCTGGGGTTTGTATCGGTTGGCATTATAACCAAAACCACCGGAACCCGAACGGGTAACGATGGTTATTACCAGTTACGCAACCTTGCGCCGGGTACTTATAACGTCCAGTTTTCAGCAGTAGGTTATCAAAAGCAACAGTTGGTAGCTCAGGTAAAAAGTAATGAAGTATTGGTGCTTAATGTATCGTTGGTTAAAAGCGAATCACGCTTAAACGATGTGATTGTGACTGGGGTAAGCCGTGCTACTGAAGTTCGCCGAAACCCTGTGCCTGTTGCTGTAATGAGCAAAAAGGATATGGATAAAAACGTGAACAACAATATTATAGATGCTATTATTAAAGGGGTACCGGGTGTAAGCGCTGTCACCACCGGCCCTAATGTGTCTAAACCGTTCATCCGTGGATTGGGTTACAACCGGGTACTGACCCTGTACGACGGCATCCGCCAGGAGGGCCAGCAATGGGGCGATGAGCATGGTATTGAGATAGACCAGTACGGTATAGCACGTGCCGAAGTAGTAAAAGGTCCGGCCAGTTTATCGTACGGGTCGGATGCTTTGGCGGGGGTAATTAACATGATTCCATACCTGCCTAATTTTGAGAACAATGCTTTGAAAGGCGATTATACAGTTGATTATCATACCAATAACGGCCTCATCGGGTCATCGTTAGGGTTGGCTTATAAGCACACCGATTGGCGATTTACCGCCCGCGGTACCGGCAAACTGGCGCATAATTACACTAATAGTATTGATGGCCGGGTGTACGGCACGGCTTATAACGAACTAAACTTATCGGCTATGGCACGGGTTGATAAAAGCTGGGGTTACTCGCAACTGGCGGCCACCTTGTTCAACAATAAACAGGAAATACCCGATGGCAGCCGCGATTCGCTTACACGCCGCTTTACCCGCCAAACTTTGGATGCAGGTGACGATATTAAAAACCGCCCCATTGTGCCGCAAAACGAGCTAAAAACCTATAAATTAAACCCCTTATACCAGCACATTCAGCACTACCGGGTGTACACCAGCAACCAGTTTAATATAGGTGAAGGGAGCATCAACCTCATGGCAGGCGGCCAGCAAAGCGTACGTCGCGAGTACAATCATCCTACCCAACCACAACAGCCGGGTCTTTATGTAGTACTCAACACCCTTAACTACGATGTAAAGTACAACCTGCCCGAATTGGCCGGTATCGAAGCATCTGTAGGGGTAAACGGCATGTACCAAACCAATCGTAGTAAGAACGCAACTGACTTTCCTATCCCCGATTATGAACTGTTCGATATCGGCGCATTTGTATTTGCTAAGAAAACTTTTGGCCCTGTTGATATTAGCGGAGGCTTGCGTTTTGATAACCGCAGTATAAAATGGGGCGACTTTTTTGTGGCTGATAATCCGCAAAATGGTTTTCAAAAACGGATTAAAGATGCTGATACTATTGGTACCTATCTACAATTCCCATCTTTCAACAAGCGGTACAGGGGTTGGTCGGGGAGTTTGGGCTTAACTTATAATGTAAATGAACGGCTGCTGTTAAAAGCCAACATAGCCCGTGGTTATCGGGCACCTAATATTACCGAAATTGGATCTAACGGGCTCGACCCGGGCGCGCATATTGTGTATTTGGGTAACCGTGCTTTTAAGCCGGAGTTCAACGTACAGCAGGATATTGGCCTTATTGCTTACCTTAAAGACGCCGACCTGAGCGCCGAAGTATTCAACAACAACATCTACAATTATATATACCAGGCCAGGCTGAACGATGCCAATGGCAACCCTGTGGTGATAGTTCCGGGAAACAATACGTACCAGTACCAGCAGTCGGGGGCGCGGTTATATGGTGCCGAAATATCGGTTAACCTGCACCCCGAAAAAGCCAAATGGTTAAACTGGAACAACAGTTTGGCTTATGTAAATGGCCTGAACAAAAACGCCGAACTGATAGCCCGCGTGGGCAACGATGCTAAGTATTTACCCTTTATTCCGCCACTGCATGTACGTTCAGAAATTCGCGTTACTTTTCAAAAAACTTCAAAAACTCTCATTAAACCTTATATAAAACTCGAAGCCGATGCTTATACCGCCCAAAACCATTTTTACGCTTTAGATGATACTGAAACTGTCACACCCGGCTACACTTTGTGGAACATGGGTTGCGGTTCGGGCTTCAAAAACAAGAGAGGGAAAACTATGCTCGATGTATATTTGCAGGTCGACAATTTGCTCGACAAGGCCTATCAAAGTAACCTTAACCGGTTAAAGTATTTTGAATACTACCAGGCAACGCCCAACGGTAGCAGCGGGATTTATAACATTGGCCGCAACATTAGTTTAAAAATGATCGTGCCTTTGTAAAATCAGGTAGTCAATTAACATAGCGTTTCATTTGTTTAAAGGGGTTTGTTAGTTTTGTGGCTCTTAATAAATTATGAAATACCTGATCGTAGGCTTGGGCAATATTGGTCCCGAATATAAAGATACCCGTCATAACATTGGTTTTATGATACTGGACGAAATGGCCAAACAGGAAAAAACATCTTTTCATAACATGCGGCTGGCCTATTACACCGAGGTTAGTCACAAAGGCCGCATGCTGCATTTAATTAAACCCACCACTTACATGAACCTAAGTGGTAAAGCCCTTAACCACTGGATGCAGCAGCTCAAGATCCCGGTAGAAAACGTGCTGGTTTTAGTTGATGACCTGGCGTTGCCCTTAGGCACCCTGCGCCTCAAGCCCAAAGGAAGCGCAGCCGGCCATAATGGTTTAAAAAACATTGAACAGGTGTTAGGGAACAACAACTATGCCCGCCTGCGTTTTGGCATCAGCGATAATTACCCCAAAGGCCGCCAGGTTGATTACGTGTTGAGCAGTTTTGATAAAGACGAACAATTGGAACTACCGGCGCTCATTGACCGCTCTGTAGAAATGATCAAAAGCTTTGCCACCGTTGGTACCGAACTCACCATGACCCGCTTTAACAAGTAGTTAATTAGATTATAGTGTGTTAAATTTTAGTTAAATAATGTTAAGCCCTATTTTTAATACGCTATTGCTCATTACTTTGCAATTAAATAAATAACTCGCTGTAACGATTTTACTTTAAATCGCATCTTATGTAATGTAAGGCTGGTTTATTTTTCCATTGTTAAAGCTTTGCAACAACTACATTTTTATCACATTATTGATGAAAAAACTGATACTCGTTATTATACTTTGCTTTTATACCTGCGTTTTAACTTTTGCGCAAACAACTCCCGCAACTACAGCTACCATAAAAGGTTCGGTAATAGATTCGGTTAAAAAAGAACCGCTAAGTTATGTAACCGTTGCACTGATCGATGCAACCACTAATGTACCTGTAAAAAGCACCTTCACTAAAGATGATGGAAGCTTTACCTTAGCCGGTTTAACATTAAAAGCCTACAAAATAAGCCTGGTTAACGTAGGCTTTGCCACCAAAACCATCAACCTGCCCAAGCCCGAAACCATGAACGACCTGGGCAAATTACTCATGTCGGCGGTATCGGGTCAGCTTAAAGAAGTTAACGTGGTTGCCGTTAGGCCCCTGATGAAACGCGAGGTCGACCGCATCAGCTATGATGTGCAAGCAGATCCCGAAAATAAAGTTATTACCGTGTTGGATATGATGCGCCGTGTGCCCTTACTTTCGGTTGATGCTACCGATAATATAAAGCTGCAGGGTAACACCAATTTTAAGATACTCATTAATGGTAAAGAGTCGGCCCTGATTGCCCGTAACCCTTCCGATATTTTTAAATCGATGCCCGCCAGTAACATCGAAAGGATAGAAGTAATTACCACACCCCCTGCTAAGTACGATGCCGAAGGATTAGCCGGTATCATCAATATCATCACCAAAAAAGATATTAGCCAGGGCTATAATGGTAGTATTAACGCGCGCTACAGTAATTTATGGGGGCCGGGTGCTAACTTAAATTTAACCATAAAAAAAGGCAAGTTCGGCATTGGCGGCTATACCGGTTATAATAAGCGAAACAACCTTATTACCGGTTTCAGTAATTTCAATAACAACTTTGAAACGGATGGTACGCCCATTTCCTCATTAAACCAACAAGGTAGCAACACCAATACTGGTCATAACACCTATGCCAGCACTGAGCTGACTTACGAAGGGGATAGCCTTAACTTGCTAACCGGTACGTTTGAGTACTACCGCGGTCAAAATGATTCGGAACGTGAATTTATTTCCGGGTTTGAAAGCAATATTGCAAATGTTGTAAGTAACGCTTACCGTTCCTTAAATACAGCAAACAGCGGCTACCGCGGTTTAGGTGCCGGGTTGAACTACCAGTTAGGCTTCAAGCGCAGTAAAGAGCAGTTGCTAACCACATCATATAAATATAATTCTTCTAAGAACGATCAATTCAACGATATAGGATTTACACAGCGTCTTGAGTTTACCGATCCCAACTACAGGCAGTATAACAACTCCGGGAGCAAGGAGCATACGCTGCAACTGGATTATGTACAACCCGTAAAAAAACTGAACATAGAGGCAGGTGCCAAGGCTATTTTCCGTAATAACTTTAGCGATGCCTATACCGAAAACCAGGCAGCCAACGCATCTTACGTGGTTGATCCTAAACAGGTCAACGCGTTCGATTATCAGCAAAACGTATATAGCCTGTATAATTCGTACCAGATGAAGTTCAGCGAAAAGTGGGTAGCCAAAGGTGGTTTGCGCCTGGAGCACACTACCGTAAATGCCAGTGAGGCGGTAGATCAGAAGTATTCTAACCTGATTCCCTCGTTATCCTTACAGCGCAGCTTTAAAAGCAGCAGTATCAATATTGGCTATACCGATAGGATCCAGCGTCCGGGTATCTGGCAGCTTAATCCATTTATCGACAAGTCTAACAATACCTTTATTAGTGTGGGTAACCCCAACTTGAGGCCTGTAGTTAACCATAGTGTTGAATTAACTTACAGCAATTTCAAAAAGGGCTCTTTTAATTTTGGATTGAATTACAAGTTTGCCAACAACACGGTTGAAAATGTAACCGTATTTGATCCGGCTACAGGCGTAAGTTTAAGCAGCTACCAAAACGTAGGTAACAATAAGCGCCTCGGGTTCGATTTTAATGCCAATTATCCAATTACTACTAAGTTTAATGTTAATATTAACAGCCAGTTAGTAAGGGTATGGTTAAAAGGGTTTGTTAACAGCACCTTTTTTAATACCAGTGGCTACCAGGGGCATATTTTTGCCGGTGGCAGCTATAAATTCGACAACGGTTACCGGGTAGGTGCCAACTTTGATTACGACAGCCGCTACGTACTGCTGCAAGGGCGCGATAATTACTGGCTGGGCTATTCGGCCAGCGTATCAAAGGAGTTTTTGGATAAAAAGGCAACCATTTCTGTTTACGCAAGTAACCCTTTCCAAAAGTTTAGAACCATTGATAATACCGTGCGTACGCCAACCTCCTCTCAGCTTACTTTGAATGATATGTACGCCCGCGCTGTTAACATTAGCATCAACTACAAATTTGGCAAGCTGAGCGGCGAATTAAAGAAGAACCAGCGTGGTATCAATAACGATGATGTGGGCGGTAGCGGAAGAAATTAATACCTTAGCCGTATGAAAGTATATGGCATTACTAACTGCAATACGGTTAAAAAAGCGTTAAACTGGCTGAAAGAAAATCAGGTAGAATACGAATTTCACGATTTTAAAAAGCTGGGAATAAGCTTGGATAAACTACAGGAGTGGGATCAGAAAGCCGGGTATGAACAGTTTTTAAACAAAAAGGGACTAACCTGGCGAGGATTGGATGAGCATACCAAAACATCGGTAAAATCGGTGGCCAAAGCATTGCCATTGCTGCAACAAAACACCAGCATGATCAAACGCCCGGTTATTGAGGATACCGGCTTTTTGTATTTTGGCTTTGATGAAATGGCTTACGCCGAATACCTGGTTAAAAAAGAGTAAAAATTTATGGTGTAACATTAATTTACCTGTACACTATAACTTAAATTATCTTATAATTGCTCTTTGTTTAACTACAAACTATTTTCCTCAAAATGAGATACCAATTTATAGCCGGCATATCGCTGGCTTTGATGACTGTTAGCGGTTTGAGCCAGGCCCAGCAGCAAGCCCCGGTCGACCCGGCCGCACCTGTTTCCAAATACAATTACCGCGACGCTTTCGGTCCGCTTTTTTACTCCCATAATGGTACCGATTTCAGAGCTGCCAGCGGTGAGCCGGGCGCACGTTACTGGCAAAACCGGGCCGACTATCAATTAACAGCCCGCCTTAATGATAAAACCAACGAAGTTACCGGTACCGAGGTTTTAACCTATACCAACAATAGCCCTCAAAAGTTGGGTTTTTTATGGATGCAGCTTGATCAGAACCTGTTTAAGCAGGATTCGAGAGGTAGCGCCATTATACCAATGAGCGGTAGCCGTAACGGTGGCCGTGGCCAGGCTTTTGATGCCGGTTATAAAATTAAATCGGTTAAGGTGAATGATGCCGAGGTTAAGTTTTTAATAAACGATACCCGCATGCAGATCTATTTACCTAAAGAGGTTATGCCTAACGGTGGCCAGGTAAAGGTAAAAGTTGAGTACTCATTTATAGAACCCGATTACGGATCGGACCGGACCGGCATCCAGCAAACCAAAAACGGAAAGATCTTTACCGTTGCCCAATGGTACCCGCGCATGTGCGTATATGATGATGTAATGGGATGGAACACGGTGCCTTATAGTGGCCCTGGAGAATTTTACCTGGAGTATGGTGATTTTGACCTGGCTATTACCGCGCCTGCCAACCACATTGTACTGGCATCGGGCGAACTTACCAATGCATCAGAAGTTTATACCTCCGAGCAGCAAAAACGCTGGGCTCAAGCAGCAGTCAGCGAAAAAACAGTGATCATCCGTAGTGCAGGCGAAGTTACCGACGCGGCATCGCGCCCGGCCGGTAAACAGGAATTAACCTGGCGCTTCAAAATCAAGAACGCACGTGACGTGGCCTGGTCTTCATCGGCCTCCTTTATTGTGGATGCCGCCAAAATAAATTTACCAAGCGGAAAAAAATGTATTTCGGTATCGGCATACCCGGTAGAGAGCGATGGCAACAACGCTTGGGGCCGTTCAACCGAGTACACTAAAAAGTCGGTAGAGTACAATTCTCAAAAATGGTACGAGTACCCTTACCCGGTAGCTTCAACTGTAGCTGGTATTGTAGGCGGTATGGAATATCCGGGTATCGTGTTTTGCAGTTCACGCAGCAAGGGTGCCAGCTTGTGGGGTGTTAACGATCATGAATTCGGTCATACCTGGTTCCCGATGATCGTGGGCTCGAACGAGCGTTTATACGGCTGGATGGACGAGGGATTCAATACCTTTATCAATACCCTTACCACAGCCGATTTTAACAACGGCGAATATAAGCCAACCCGCGCGCAGGATATGCACCGTATTGGTGCTTTTTATACCAACCCAACCACCGAGCCTATTATGACCACGCCGGCCGGTTTAAAAGAAAGAAACACCGGCACCCTGTTGTACTCAAAACCGGGCGCGGGTTTAACCTTGCTGCGCGAGCAGATATTGGGCCCCGAGCGTTTTGATTTCGCTTTTAAAACTTATATAGACCGCTGGGCATTTAAGCACCCAACCCCCGATGACTTTTTCCGCACGATGGAAAACGCCGCCGGCGAAAGCCTGCAATGGTTTTGGAGAGGCTGGTTTGTTAACAACTGGCGTTTGGATGTAGCCGTTAACGATGTAAAGTATGTAGATGGCGATGCCGCTAAAGGTGCCAATATTACTATAGATAACATGGAAAAAATGGCAATGCCGGTTATATTGGAAATTAAACAAAAAGGCGGCAAAACCGAACGGATTACCCTCCCTGTTGAAATATGGGAGCGTAACTCCAGCTGGACCTTCAGGTACCCGTCTACCGCCGAAATAGAATCGGTAACGTACGACCCCGATAAGGTGCTGCCCGATTTTAACGAAGCCAATAACGTTTGGAAAAAGTAAATAAGAGACCCGGCCATTTGGCCGGTTTTTTTATTCGTTAACTTTAACACTTTAAACCAAACTATGCCGCTGTGTGGCGGTTAATTATTACTATATATACGGCTAACCATGAAATTCAGATACCTAATTATACTTTGCCTGGGCTTGTTAAGTTTAACAGCAAAGGCACAGCAAAATACCATACGCGGGCAAGTTGTTGAAACCGGCACCAACACCAAAATGCCCGAAGTATTGGTACGCAATACCAATAACAACCAAGTTACCCTTACCGATAATGGTGGTAATTTCCAGTTGCAGGGCTCTGTTGGCCATACAGTAATATTTTCATCGCCGGGTTATGTGTCTGATACACTGTTTATTGCTGATTTAGCTTCCAAGCGTGTGATAATGACCCCACTGGGTATTGCCCTGCGCCAGGTAAACGTTCGTGGTCAGCGTTTTGATCCTCGTGCCGAATATCCGCAGATCTATCAAAAAAGTAAAGTGTACGCCCTATCGCCAACTACGTGGTTTGGTAAGGATGCAAAAGATGCGCGCCGGTTAAAAAAATATTTTGAAAAGGAAGTACACGAACGCCAGATAGATTCGGTGTTTACCAAGGTATATGTGGGTAGCCTGGTGCCTCTTAAAGACCGCGAACTGGAAATATTTATGAACCTGTACCGCCCAACATACGAGTTTGTGCGCAGCAACAATGGCGAATCTATGGCCGCTTATATTAACGATTCGTACAAAAAGTACCAGGCCTTACCAGCCGATAAAAAGTCGGTACCTAAACTGGTTGCCGATCCGCAGCAGGAGTAATTTCAGTTGTTATTGCGATAATGATCAATACCATTATTTTTGATTTAGGTGGAGTACTTATAGATTGGAACCCGAACCATTTGTACAGGCGGTTGATTACAGATGAAGAAGAGCGCAAGCATTTCTTAACGCACATTTGCTCTCCCGACTGGAACGAGGAACAGGATGCAGGCCGGCCTTTAAGTGAAGGCACCGAATTGCTGGTGAGCCAGTTCCCGGAGCATGAAGCTAATATCCGTGCGTTTTATAGCCGTTGGGAAGAAATGCTGGGCGGCCCGATGGATGATACGGTAGAAATTTTCAGACAGTTGAAAGAAAGCAAGCGGTATAAAATTTATGCGCTTACCAACTGGTCGGCCGAAACCTATGATATTGCCTTGAAGCAATGCCCTTTCTTAAACTGGTTCGATGGTATTGTAATATCGGGCATAGAAAAGACCCGTAAGCCGCATCCTGAGTTTTACCAGATACTGCTGCACCGTTACCAGGTTAAACCGCAAGAAGCCCTGTTTATTGATGATAATTACCGCAATATTTTAGCGGCTGAAAAGATGGGGATCAAATCGGTTCACTTTACCACGGCCCCCGACTTGATAACAGCTTTAAATGATGAAGCTATACTAATAACAAAGAATTAATTCACTGTTTTAATAAATAGCGTAAACCAAGTCCATAACTCTTGTTACTGATACTGAATCTGACATATTGGGTATAAGCAGCTGGTCCTGTATATTGTCCAAATACCTCCAACCGTTTATTAATTATTACACCTGCTTGTACCGGAACATTTACCCACAGTTTAGCAAGTGTGTAAAAGTTTTTATATGCCGTATTATACCCTTCACGAACCAACTGGTTGTTACTATAAAACGAGTAATTAATACCCGCTCCCGCCCCTATATATACCTTAAATACTTCGGCATTATACAAGTTATAAATTAGCTGAGGGGTAAAAGCAACTGTATATTGATCAAACTGGTATTGAGACCGGGGAGTAGATATATTGGGATTGCCCTTCTTCTACAATGCGGGGCTTTATAAAACCGAAGGCTAACTCGGTACGCAAAAAGAATTTTTGTGTAAATTTATTGGCGAAAATATTATATCCTGCGCTTAATTTGGGCAGGTAGCTGGTATAGGGAATTCCGCTGAAAGTATTCTCACCCCCAAACTGAGTTATGGTGCGGTTTAAAGTAATTGCCGCAAAAAACCTGTTGCCGTTTATCTTATAGCTGGTTTTATGATCGCTATCTTTATTGATCGCCTTAAGCAAACGTTCCAGTTCGTTGGTACTAAATCTTATTTCTTCAATATCCCTATTGATGCTGACGTTCCAGTTATACTTTTGTGCAAGTAGCAGTATTTGAGTTTTGTACTTATCAACCGTACGAATTGTATTGCCATCGGTATAATACTGATAATATCTTAGTTCAGCTGGTGTTTTATCACCATCCTGAATAAATATCCGCACTTTTAAATCATCTTGATGTGTAAGTAAACTCAGCGGTGATCCCTCGTATGCCATTCGTAAAAATACCGTATCCCGAACGGTGGTAGTATCCATACCAAAAGTAAGGTCAGGGAAGATATTCTTATCCACGCTAACAGGTCCGGCATATGAAATATACTTGTCCATCCCACTTACTACAAAGCCGCGCAGCATACCCGGATAAAACCGGACACGATCCTTACCTGCAATTTCGGCCTTATACTCAATATATGATGGACTATTTTCCCATTCCTTATAATTAATATACCCTTTAAGGGTATCGCCACTGCTTTTAATGATGTAACCTACCTTGTAATTTGACTGGGCGATTGCATTTATTTGTATAAGTATGGCAAAGGCAATAAAAAAACTTATTATTTTCATATAGTTAAAAATAAGAATTTATAATCATATATCCTTTACCTATCTAACTAAAATATAGCCTGTGCAATTCGTTTAGTAGGTTCGGCATTACCCATGGTATAAAAGTGCATTACCGGCGCGCCAAATTCCATCAGCTCTTTACATTGGTTGATCATCCATTCAATACCCACCTCTTTTACATCCTTGTCGTTTTTACAGGCTTGCACCGCATCGCACAGGTCTTCGGGCATATCAATATGAAAAATCTTAGGCAGATTGATCAACTGCTTAGCCGAGGTGATGGGTTTTAGTCCCGGTATAATGGGTACGTTAATATCGTTCTCCCGGCAAAGGTTTACAAATTCCTTGTACTTACTGTTGTCGAAAAACATCTGCGTTACAATGAAATTTGCCCCGCCGGCTACTTTTTGCTTCAGATACTTAAAGTCTGCTTTCAAATTAGGTGCCTCAAAATGCTTTTCGGGATAAGCGGCCACGCCAATGCAAAAATCGGTTTTAAAGGAAGTATCCTGGTACTCGTGCAGGTAAATACCATTATTCATGTTGGTAACCTGCTCTAACAGTTCGCTGGCATAGCAGTGGCCGCCGGGCGTAGGAACGAACCCCGAATCAGCTTTACGGGCATCACCACGTAATACCAATACGTTATCAATCCCTAAAAACTGTAGATCGATCAATGCATATTCGGTTTCTTCCTTAGTAAAGCCGCCACAAATTAAATGCGGAACGGTATCAACCCCATATTTATGTTGAATAGCGGCGCATACGGCAACCGTACCCGGCCGCTTACGGTACGTAGCCTTTTGAATGTTACCATCCGACGATTCTTTATAAACCAGGTCTTCACGCGAAGAGGTTACATCGATAAACGGCGGCTTAAATTCCATTAACGGGTCTATAGCGTTATAGATGCCCTGTAAACTCTGGCCTTTTATAGGCGGCAACAGTTCGAAAGAGAATAAGGTCTTTCCTTTTGCATTCTCAATATGTTCAGTAATTTTCATGTTATGTTCATTACCCCCGCAGGGGCTACCTGTTTATAGTAAAGGTTAGTAATTCGTTTTTGCCTCGTAGAGGCTACCCTTAATCAGATGGATCTTTAAAAATAAGTTGTTCGTTATAATCAACACTGTAGGCTTCAAGCATTTCCAAATATTCTTCTTTGAATGTTTTTTTATGATGATGCTGTTTTTGATTGGCAATATACTTAATCACTGCATCTATTTGAGAATGGCTATTGCTAAATGCCCCATACCCGTCCTGCCACTGAAACCGGCCTGCTGCAAACTTTTCTTTATTAATAAACTCTGAGCTATCACCTTTAATAAGGCGCATAATTTCAGATATGGATTGCTTGGGATTAAGGCCTATCAACAAATGAATATAGTCTGCAACCGAATTGATGGCTAACATTTTATGCCCGTTGTTTTGAACAATTCCCGTAATATACTTATGCAAACGTTCCTCCCATGAGCGGTTTATAACCGCCGCCCTGTATTTAACTGCAAACACGCAATGGATGTATAGTTGGGTATAAGTGTTAGCCATGGGTTATTTAGGGTAGCCCCTACGGGGCATAATTATTTGTTATTCCTTTTCTATAAACAGGTAGCCCTAACGGGGCATATCTGTTGTTTGTATATGCTTTGTTCTGCAATTGGCACAAATGTCTACTATCGTATTTAAAGGATTTTAAATCATTATTGCCCCGTTAGGGGCTACCTGTTTATAGCAATGTGCATTATCAATTTTATTTGCGCCGTAGGTGCTACCCTTATACACTGTTAAGGTAATTCTTAAAACCCGCCCAACTAATAATTCAAATTCGGCCCTAACCATCTCTCTACCGTTTCAACCGACATATTCTTGCGTTGCGCATAATCTTCTACCTGGTCTTTGCCAATCTTACCCAAACCAAAGTATCTTGACTCGGGATGTGAAAAGTAGAAGCCGCTTACCGAGGCGGTAGGCAACATGGCCATACTTTCGGTTAAATGCATGTGAGCATTGTCTTCAGCTTTAAGCAGGTCAAAAAGGGTTACTTTTTCGGTATGTTCAGGGCAAGCCGGGTAACCCGGTGCCGGGCGGATACCCTGGTATTGTTCTTTAATGAGTTGCTCAGTATCCAGTTGCTCGTCTTTCGCGTAGCCCCAATATTGGCGGCGTACCAGTTCGTGCATTTTTTCGGCGAAGGCTTCGGCCAGCCGGTCGGCAATGGCTTTGGCCATAATACTGTTATAATCGTCGTGGTCGGCTTCGTATTGAGCGACTAATTCATCGCAGCCAATACCGGTGGTTACGGCAAAGCCACCAAAGTAATCGGGCACGCCGCTTTCTTTAGTTGCAATAAAATCCGAGAGGGCATAGTATGGTTCGCCTTTGGCCTTTTCGCTTTGCTGGCGCAGGGTATGTATGCGGGTAAGCAATTGTGTACGGCTTTCATCACTGTATAATTCAATATCATCGCCAACGCTGTTGGCGGGCCAAAAGCCTATTACACCATTGGCTTGCAGTAGATTTTCGTTGATCACCTTGTGCAGCATTTCCTGGGCATCGGCGAAAAGTTTGGTGGCTTCTACACCAACGTTTTTGTCGTTTAATATCTTTGGATAGCTACCGCGTAGTTCCCAGGTATGGAAGAACGGTGTCCAGTCTATGTAATCAACCAAATCTTTAAGCGGATAGGCCTCCAATACTTTGGTGCCCGTAAATGATGGTTTACAAGCAACAGAGCCATCCAAATCAAGCTGGAACTTATTGCCGCGAGCTTCCTCTAAACTCAGAAAACGCTTGTCGTTCCGTTTGTTCAGGTGCGCCTCGCGGGCTTTTTCGTATTCATCTTTAATACCTTGTATGTACTCGTCGCGGTTTTCTTTGCTCATGAGTGTGCTGCATACCGTTACGCTGCGCGAAGCATCGAGCACGTGTATAGCAGGTCCCGAATAATGGGGTGCTACCTTAACCGCGGCATGAATGCGGGAGGTGGTAGCCCCACCAATAATAAGCGGAATAGTAAAACCCTGGCGTTCCATCTCTTTAGCAAAGTGCACCATTTCATCTAATGACGGGGTAATTAATCCACTCAGGCCAATAATATCTACGTTGTGCTCCTTAGCTGCTTCTATAATTTTTTGCGCCGGTACCATTACGCCTAAATCAATAATCTCGAAGTTATTACAGGCCAGCACCACACCTACAATGTTCTTGCCTATATCGTGCACATCACCCTTAACGGTGGCCATTAATACTTTACCAGCGTTGCTGCGCTGGTTGGCATCGGCGTTCAGCAGTTTTTCGGCCTCAATGAACGGCAGCAGGTAAGCCACAGCCTTTTTCATAACCCTGGCCGATTTTACTACCTGGGGCAAAAACATTTTACCGGCACCAAACAGGTCGCCCACTATGTTCATGCCATCCATTAAAGGGCCTTCAATTACTTCAAGTGTACGGGCATACTGGTGGCGGGCCTCTTCCACATCCACATCAATATATTCTACAATGCCTTTAACCAACGCGTGCGACAAGCGCTTTTGCACCGGCTCTTCGCGCCAGCTTTCGTCGCGTACAATTTCTTTGCCCTTGCTTTTAACCGTATCGGCGTATTCTACCAAACGTTCGGTGGCATCTTCTCTGCGATTTAATAACACGTCTTCTACGCGCTCTAACAGGGGTTTAGGTATTTCTTCGTAAACCTCCAGCATACCGGCGTTCACAATGCCCATATCCATACCGGCCTGTATGGCATGGTACAAAAAGGCCGAGTGCATAGCCTCGCGTACAGTATTGTTACCGCGAAATGAGAACGAGATATTACTTACCCCGCCACTTACCTTGGCATGCGGCAGGTTTTGCTTGATCCAGCGGGTGGCGTTTATAAAATCTACCGCGTAATTGTTGTGCTCCTCTAAACCGGTTGCTACGGTCAAAATGTTAGGGTCGAAAATAATGTCTTGCGGGGGGAAGCCAATTTCGTTCACCAAAATATCGTACGAACGTTTACAGATCTCAATACGGCGCTCAAATGAATCGGCCTGGCCCTGCTCATCAAATGCCATTACTACAGTAGCTGCACCATAGCTTAATATCTTGCGGGCATATTCCCTAAACTTGTCTTCACCTTCTTTTAAGGAAATGGAGTTTACTATACCCTTGCCCTGTAAGCACTTCAACCCAGCCTCTATAACCGACCATTTTGAGGAATCGACCATAATGGGCAGTTTGGCAATGTCGGGTTCGGAGGCAACTAAATTCAGAAATTTCACCATCACGGCTTCCGAGTCAATCATACCCTCGTCCATATTAATATCGATGACTTGCGCGCCACCTTCTACCTGCTGACGGGCAACGGCCAGGGCCGCTTCATAATCCTCGGCCAGTATAAGTTTAGAAAACTTGGGAGAACCGGTAATGTTGGTACGCTCACCTACGTTCACAAAGTTGGCTTCGGGTGTTAGGGTAACCGCTTCCAGGCCACTCAGGCGCATGTAAGGTTTTAACTCGGGCATTTGGCGCGGCGCATATTTAGCCGCGCGGTCGGCAATACACTTAATGTGCTCAGGTGTGGTACCGCAGCAGCCACCTACAATGTTTACAATGTTGGCCTGCATAAAATCATCCACCTGGTGCGCTGTTTCATGCGGTGTTTCGTCGTATGCGCCAAACTCGTTGGGCAAACCGGCGTTAGGGTAAGCCGATATATATACGTTGGCTTTTTCAGATAATTCTTCCAGGTATGGACGCATTTCTTTAGCGCCCAAGGCACAATTTAAACCTACCGATAGCAGGTTGGCATGGCTGATAGAATTCCAAAAAGCTTCCACCGTTTGGCCCGATAAAGTACGGCCCGAGGCATCGGTAATGGTACCTGAGATCATGACGGGCAGATGCTTGCCGTTTTCGGTAGCATAACGTTGTACGGCAAAAAGGGCCGCTTTAGCGTTTAGGGTGTCAAAAATAGTTTCAATAAGCAACACGTCCGAACCGCCATCCACCAACCCGCGTACCTGCTCGTAATAGGCTTCGGCCAAATCGTCGAACGTTACGGCACGGTAGCCGGGGTCGTTTACATCGGGCGATAGCGAGGCGGTACGATTGGTTGGACCAACTGCTCCGGCTACAAAACGCGGTTTATCGGGTGTTTTTTTATTGTACACATCAACCACCTCGCGGGCCAGGCGCGCACCTTCAAAACTTAGCTCATAAGCCAGTTCTTCCATGTGATAATCGGCCAAACTAATGCGCTGTGTACTGAAGGTATTGGTCTCAATTATGTCTGCCCCGGCATCCAGGTATTCGGCATGAATGGCTTTAATTACATCGGGGCGCGTGATGTTGAGCAGGTCGTTATTCCCTTTCAGATCGGATGGATGATCTTTAAAACGCTCTCCGCGAAAATCCTCTTCCGTTAACTGGTAGCGCTGTATCATGGTACCCATGGCGCCGTCAATAACCAATATGCGTTTTTGTAGTTCTTTTCTAATATTCATTTTTTTGGATTTCACCGATTTTTTGGTGATTTCACCGATTATGTATGATACCTCTAATTGTTTAAAAGTGATTTCCTGATTCGTTTCAAAAAAATCGGTGTAATCAATTCCTAAATCAGTGTAATCACAACAAAAATGCTTATATCGAAAAGTCGGGTGTTGGATTTGACTCTCGCTTATCCGTCTTAAAGCCTTACCGTAGTCGGGTTTAAGTAGATTGTAGCACCTTGTAAGCACAGGTTGCTAAGACTTCGCAGGGTCCAGTCCCTCCATCTTTCTCTATAAGCCTTACAAAGTTGCGAAATAATAGTGTAAGAAGCAAGAGTCAAGAATACAGAATCAAGAGTACAGACCCAAAAAAGCCGGAATATATCAGGTGATCTTCCTGCTTAATATTCCGGCTTTATTGTTGAGTCTTACTCTGTACTCTTGATTCTGTATTATTGACTCTGTACTCTTGGCTTTGTACTTTTCACTTTGTACTCTTAACTCTTATTTCCTGCTCCCGAAAATTCTTAATAGCGATAAGAAAAGATTAATGAAATCAAGGTACAAGGTTAAAGCGCCCATAATAGCCATTTTCTTGGTATCGGCAGCACCGTACTCTAAACCGGCGCCAATACGCTTTAGTTTTTGTACATCATAAGCGGTTAAGCCTACAAATACAATTACACCAATGTAGCTAATTATCTGGCTCATGCCCGGGCTTTGAATAAACATGTTTACTACCGATGCGATCACCATACCAATTAAGCCCATAATCATTAATGATCCAAATTTGGTAAGGTCCTGGTTGGTAGTATAACCGGCTACGGCCATAATGCCAAAAACTGCTGAAGAGGTAATGAAGACACCCAAAACGGATGAAGCTGTATATAACGACAATATAAAGCTTAAACTACTGCCCATTAATACGGCAAATACAATAAAAAGCAAAGTGAGCACCGGTGCCGAAAGCTTATTAAGCCCGAACGACATGACCATCACAAAAATGATGGGAGCAAACATTACTAAAGTGCCTAATCCTGTTCTGCGCAGCGTAAGCGGATCGCGAAGCATATCGGCCAGTTGCGGGTTGGCGTTAAACATATAAGCGCAAAACGCCGATATGCCCAAAGCTACAAACATCCACAAAAACACATTGGCTATAAATTTGCGCGATGCCCCGGCTTCGTCATCCAATTGCACTACGCTATCGTATTGATAATTTAATTTGTTATTTTCCATTATTGTAAATTTACCCTGTAAAGGTATTGTTTAATTATGTAATAATTAGACAGCCAAACGGCTGTAAAGTTTAAGTTAACCTGCGGGTTAATTGCTGCTCCACCAGGTTAAAAAATTGCAGGGGTTTTAAATTGCGCCAGTTCATTTCATCCAGGCTTCCACCAAAGTTAATGTAGTAATCAATATTGTTCTGCTTAAACTCCTGTATTACGTGTTCTCTGAAATTAATACCGGCTATCCAGCCATCCTCCACATCCTGAAACCATTCTTCGTAATAACAATCATCCGACGAATGGTAGTTCAGTATGTTTTCGCCAATAAGGATAAATTTAGAAATGCCGTTATCTATCATCAGCTCCATGATCTCGCGTTTGAGCAGCATAATATCGTTATTAATGGCATCGTTCCACTCGCCAATAAATTCAATAATCACAAAGCCGTTATCATAATCGGCAAACAGCACTTTCAGATACAGCGTATTAGAGCCAAACGAATCCCATTGCGGGTGCAGCAGGTAATTATAGATCTGCTTATCAAACTCAAACTCATTATACACGGTAGCATAAAACGGCGAATACTCGTCTTCGGCGGCCACGTAATCATCCCTCCACTTGTAATACGGCTCTATTTCGTGCATGTTTTTTATTATGTGCAAATTACAAATGTGCAGATTTGCAGATTTGTAGCTGCATATTTTTTAATTTTTCATTTGCATATACGCACATTTACGCATCTGCACATCATCTCCCAAACGCTTCTACCGCTTTGCGTACGCTGCCATTTTCTTTCAGCAAACCGGCGGCAGTTTGCTCATCCACGCCAATTTCCTGCATTATCATGCGGGTGCCCCGGTCAACCAGTTTATGGTTAGTTAACTGCATATCAACCATTTTATTACCCTTTACGCGGCCTAACTGTATCATTACCGTAGTACTCAGCATGTTTAAAACCAGCTTTTGCGCAGTGCCAGCTTTCATGCGGGTAGAGCCGGTTACAAACTCGGGGCCGGTAACTACCTCCACCGGGTATTGAGCTTCGGCCGCTACAGGACTATCGGCATTGCAAACTATACAACCGGTAACCAATCCCATTTCGTTTGCCTTGCGTAAGCCGCCAATTACATAAGGCGTGCGGCCCGATGCCGCTAAGCCCACCAACACATCCTTATAGGTAATCTCATATTCCTGCAAATCCATCCAGGCTTGTTCGGCATCGTCTTCGGCAAATTCAACGGCCCTGCGTATGGCGGTATCACCACCGGCAATAATACCCACCACCCAATCAAACGGCACACCAAAAGTAGGTGGGCACTCTGATGCATCAACCACGCCTAAACGGCCGCTGGTACCTGCGCCTATATAAAACAAACGGCCACCGGCACGCATCTTTTCCGTAACGGCTAATGCCAGCTTTTCTATTTGCGGCAAGGCCGTTTCTACAGCATCAGGCACGGTTTTATCCTCACGGTTAATGTGCTTTAAAAGTTCAGCTACAGGCAATTGCTCCAGGCTGGTGTAGTGCGAATCCTGTTCGGTGGTGTTTATCATATTTATTCTTACAAATCTGTAACAAAATTCGGTAAAATTCCGTCAACTACAAGGGAACAATAACGTATTCAAATACGTATTTTTGTTACCAGGGATTTATGAAGCAAACAGCGGGTATTATTTTCAGATCGTTAGTGTTGATACTGGCAGGTGTAGCCATTGGCTTGCTCATTAATAACCAGCGTTTTAATGCCGGCGATGGAGATATTTATGCTGAAGGTAATACCAATAAGCTGGATAAGGTAATGGACCTGGTACGTAAAAAATATGTAGATTCTATTAATGTTGATAGCGTTGAAGGTATCACCATTAATAACCTGCTGCAAAAGCTGGACCCTCACTCTGTTTATCTTCATCAAAAACAGGCACAATCATTAAGCGAAAAGCTGGAAGGTGGTTTTGATGGTATTGGCATTGAATCGCAAATACTCCGCGATACCATGTTTGTTACACAGATATTACCCGGCGGCCCGGCCGCTAAGGCGGGGTTGCCTAATGGCGCGCGCATTGTAACCATTAACGGTCGGCCGTTTTCGGGCACGCACTTAAACAGCGATAAGGTAAATAACGCCTTTGCCAGTAATAATGATACCGGTTTAGAGCTGGGTATTATTACACCGGCTAATAATAAAGTTAAAACGTACCATATACGCCGAAGCCGTGTAGTAATGAGCAGTTTGGATGCCGCATATATTACGGCACCGGCTACCGGTTATATTAAAATAAGCAAGTTTGGCTCTACCACCGATACCGATTTCAGAAATGCCCTGCAAAAATTAAAAAATAGAGGCATGCAAAAATTAGTGCTCGACTTGCGTGGCAATGGCGGTGGATACCTTAACCAGGCTACTGCCCTGGCCGATGAGTTTTTGCCTAAAAATAACCTTATAGTTTATACCCAGGGGCAGCACGAGCCCCGTACCGATTATTTTGCTACCGATTCGGGCTTGTTTGAGCAGGGTAAACTGGCTATATTAGTTGATGAACACTCGGCATCGGCCAGTGAAATATTGGCCGGCTCATTACAGGACCTGGACCGGGCCGTAATTGTGGGACGACGTTCGTTTGGAAAAGGGCTGGTGCAGGAGCAATTTACGTTTAACGATGGTTCGGCTTTAAACCTTACCGTGGCACGTTACTTTACACCATCGGGCCGGAGCATACAAAAATCGTACAGCAAGGGTACCGAAAACTACCGTAACGAACTTACCGAACGCCTGCAAAAAGGCGAACTTTATACCGCTCAGAATAACCTGGAAGATAGCTCATTTAATAACCCCGCTGCTTACCATACCAGCGCAGGGAAAAAGGTTTATGGCGGTGGTGGCATTATGCCCGATATTTTTGTACCTGAGGATGCGGCTGTTAATGTCCCCCTTATTCAGGAACTGGCCCGCAACCAGTTGTTTTCGGCCTATGTTATGGATCAGATGCAACCACTATTGCGTAATTACGCCTCCCCGGCCGATTTTGCTAAATTTTATAATGTAGACGATATTACGTTCAACAATTTCATACAATATGCATCGGGCACTGTTAAGGATATAAACCCGCATGAAGTTAATATCGCCAAAAGTTATCTTAAAGTATTGCTGAAAGCCCAGGCTGCCCGCTTTAAATGGGGTAACGAGTGGTATTACCGCATTACCAATCAAAACGATGCAGGTGTGATGAAGGCGGTGGCTGCTGTTAATTAAACCCTTTGCTTAATGGCTTGCTTACGTTAAAGTAGAGTTCGGTAAGCCCGGTGCTATTGGGCTGTGCCAAGGTCATTTTATCGCACTGGGTAGCGGTTAACGTCTGTTTGGTCATTTGTACTTGCAGGGATGACATTACCTTATACTCGTCAGATACGCAGGCCACCACCATAGCCGTTTTTTCGGTTTTTCCGTCGCCGCTGCCGGTTATGCCGGCTATCAGCCCCTTCAAGAGTATAATCCAGGGCTTCATCTCGGCGGTTTTCTTTTGCTGGTAAAGGGCTGTTATTTTAAGGTATATGGCACTTAAACTAATAGGATGATCTTTTAAGTAAACATCAGCGGCTGTTATGGCTTCATTAAATTTACCTTCCTGAACCAATTTGCTGGCATCCCGCAAAGCCATGGCATCTCCGTAAGGATTATAATTAGTTTGAAAAATTTGCCCGAAGTAAAGCAGTTTATAATCGTTAGGCGTCAGGGTGCTATCGGTAATGGCGGCTCTTTTGAGTAAAGTTTGGTAATTGGTATTGCCTGGCCGGCTTACGCTTGCTTTAATCTCATCGAAGTTAACACCCGAAACCACCTGGGCACGGGTTGAAATGGTAAATATGCAGATGAGCAGGGCGAGGAATAAAGATCGGGTCATAATTAGGTTGTTTGGTTGAAATAAATGTAGGAATTACTCATAAATTAAAAAAGCCGCACAAAATGGCACGAGATCGTAAACTTCCTTTTGTACACATCCTGATCTCTCTTCCTATCCTTGGTAATATCACGGTCGAACAAGCGATTGAGATTGTTTCCAGCCAAATCTTCTAAACGGGCGTTAACCAGTATAATATATGGACCAGGTTGCCAAGCTTCGGCAGGGGTAAAGGAGATGCCCGTATCATTTGTATTGGTTTTTACACTGCCTTTAATAGGTTCACCTTCAGCATTCAAAACAAACACCGATTCTTCCAGCAAATAATGGTCAAGCCGTTCAATCGTGTTTACGGTTAAAGGCTTTACTGAACCTGCAGTTGGACTGTTCAGTTTCCAATTGCTGACAGCTGGTGAAGCATTATCACGCTGCCCAACAATAAACGCTTTATGATAGGTTTGTTTTAAGGCTTTGCCTTGTGTGTTAGTCCACCTGTTGGAGATGAGCAGCGTATAGTTTTCACCCTGTTTAAGGGGATTGCCTAATCGTAGGTTAGGTTCCAGATCACGCTTAATACGTCCCGGATCAAGCCATAAGGTAAGCATGGTGCCGGTAGTGTCCCAAAGTTCGGGTTGCAGGTTCAGGAAAACATTCAGCGTGTCATTCTTGCTGTTGAGCAACTTTATATGTTCTAAACTTTGCCCTGTACGCATAGGTTGCGTAAACTTTAAATAGATCTTTAATAAGTTCTCGGGCAGGGTATCAAGGTTTGGGTATATGGAAACCAGTTCCGGGCTTACTTTATTTTTATAGACAGGAACGGTGATCTTCCCTATTTGCTTTTCGCCCTTAAAAACCGTGTAAGTTAAACCCGGTGAAAATGGAATTAAAGGCCGGAATACCTTGTCGGTTCCATCTTCTTGCAAAATGCCCAGCATTTTAATTTGATTACCTTTTTTAAGCAGGCATACCTGAATAATACCAGCTATTTTATCCACCAGGGTTGCTGGAATGCGTAAACCAACGGCATGGTTATTTTGCATAACCAACGTAATTTCGGGTTTGCGTTGCTTACAGGCGGCCAAAACAAGGCATAAAAAAAACACCAGTATATATCTGTAATACATACTGGTGTTTTTCAAAAATATAGATTTACAGGTTTTTACCATCGGAGGTCCATAGATCTAAGGCACCGTCGGCTTTCTTTTGTAAGAGTACGGCACGGCTCTCATCCAGTTTATCCATTTGCACTACTTTTTCTAAAGGAAGCTTACTAAAGTCAACACCGGCGGTAGTAGCAACCCTTTCGGTTAATGTTCCCTGAAAATCTTCGATGCCTTTGTAGGAAATTTTAGCCACCGGCCGATGATCGTTTGCTAATACCAGGTATGCTTTACCACCTTCGGTGAGTTTGATCATATCTACCGGAGTGTTCATATTACCCATTTCGGCAATAGTACGGCCTTTTACATGGGTTCCTGCTTTCAATTCATCCAGCGGGAATAAAACCAGCGGGGTACAGGTATAACTGGCAATTAAATACTTTTTGCCGTTTAGTTCACCAGTAGTAAAAGTACGGATGGGCGAAGTAGTTTCATAGCGGCCATGGGAGGCATGATACATTTCCAGCGTTGCGTTATCCTGCTTATCGGTAAACGGAAACGGTATGCTGCGGAACGATGAGCTGAACTCTTTATTAGATAAACCGCTCACCAGCAGCTTGCCATCGGCATAGCCTATATCTGAAATAGAAGTAACTCTTAACGGTCGGCCACGCTGATCTTTAGCATCGGCGGCGGGTGCATCATTCAATGTAACGCTGGAATAGTTCACATCCTTTAAAGGTACAGCTTTAACAGAGCCGCCTTCCAGCAGAACCAAAATCGGTGTGCCATCGGCAGTTTGTACGGCTATATATAACTTCTTAGATATGGGGTTAACCGCCATATCGGTTATGTTAATACTCTCTTTAGTAGTACCTAAGGCGGCCGCTATTTTCTCATCTAAATTTTTTACCTCAAAGGCCTGCGCTTTAGCGTTCTTGGTGTCTTTGGTATCTAATGCGAATACCGTAGCGCTTTTTGAATCGCCGATAAACAAAATGCCGTTAGGCCCAAAAGTTATAGCGGTGGCCGATTTAAGTTCGGGCGTACCTTTAACAAAGCCAGCCGGTACATCGGTATTACGGTTAACACCTGCAAACAGGAATACCCCGGCAATTGCTGCCGCAAAAAAAAGGTAATATTTTTTCATATCATTAAGTTTTATAAGCGTATGTTTATAATGGTATATGTGCAGATTGTGAGATACTTAGTTGCTTAACTACAAATATAATACAAGCTTTGTTTGCTAAGCAAACTTATTATGCGTGAAACATATTAAACAAGGCCCGACAGATCTCCGGTATTGATTATTTTTTTACCGGTTTGCTTTAAAAAACCATGCCATTGTTGCAATTTATCTATCAGTTCGTCCATTTTAATAGGCTTGCTAATATAATCGTTCATGCCAGCCAGCAAGCACTCTTCGCGGTCACCTTTCATGGTATTGGCGGTAAGTGCAATAATAACCGGTTGCTGTATAATTAACTTACGAATAACCAGGGTGGCTTCCAGGCCATCCATTTCGGGCATTTGCATATCCATCAAAATTAAATCGTAGTTGTTTTTACGACATGCCGCTACAGCCTCTAAACCATTTTCGGCAATTTGGGGCTTATAACCTAATTTACCTAAGATATGCACAATCACATTTTGGTTGATCTTGTTATCTTCAGCTATCAGGATTTCTAAAGGGTTATTTAAGCCAAAATCGGGCGAAAGGATACTTTTTTTGGTTCTTTCTTCGGCATGTGGTTTATTCTTTAATTGCAGGCTGTTAAATACGTAACGGCTGAGATCGTCCTGCTTGATAGGTTTATTTAGTATATAACTAAATAGTTTACTGTGTTTACGGGCATGCTCATCCCCTATAGAGCTCAGCAAAATTATTGGGACGGCAGGGTGCTTTTGTTTGATGTTTTGTGCCAGTTGTACGCCGTCCATATCGGGCATTTGTGCATCGGTAAGTATAAGATCGGGCTGCAAACCGGAGTTTAAAAGTTCTATTGCCTCATGCCCCGATTTTACAACCGTTGGCACCAGCTTCCAGTTCTCCAACTGTGTTTGAAGTATTATTCTGTTTGTAGCATGATCATCCACAACCAGAACTTTCTTGCCCGCTTGGCTAGGAATAAGATAATCAATAGTTGTAGTCTCTAACGTTTTTGTACCGGCTTTGGTGTTAATTGAAAATTTAAAGGTAGACCCATAGCCCGGTTTGCTAAATACTTCAATACGTCCTCCCATTAAATTAACCAGTTTTTCGCAAATCACCAGGCCTAAACCGGTACCGCCATATTTACGGGTGGTAGACGAATCTACCTGGGTGAACGCTTTAAACAGGCGTTCAATCTTTTCAGGGGCTACACCAATACCCGTATCTTGTACTTCAAATTGAAGTATAGTAGTCTCTTTGCTTTCTAATGATTCTGCGAGGTTTACTCTAATAACCACCTCACCGTGCTTGGTAAACTTAAGAGCATTGCCTATCAGGTTAATCAGTACTTGCTGCAGGCGCACTTTATCACCTACAATTTGTATGGGTACACGGCGGTCAATAATATAGGCCAGCTCAATGCCTTTTTGCGAAGCTGATTTACTAAACAGATCCAGCACATCTTCAATGCAATAAATGAGGTTAAAATCCTCCATTTCCAAATCCATTTTGCCGGCTTCTATCTTTGAAAAGTCGAGGATGTTATTGATGAGCACTAAAAGATTTTCGCCGCAATTATTGATGGTATCGGTATAATTTCTTTGCTGCTCGGTTAAAGCAGTTTCGGCTAACAGGCCCGACATGCCAATTACACCGTTCATGGGCGTACGGATCTCGTGGCTCATCATAGCCAGGAAAATACTTTTGGCCTGGTTTGCCTTTTCGGCCTCTTTGCGTGCTTCATCAGCTTCCTGGTGAGCCAGTTCTAATTCCTTATTGTTCTGTAGCAGCTTTTTATTGTAACTTTCCAGTGTCTCCGCGCTTAATTTCCTTTCTGCGCTTAATATGGCTTCTTTTTGCAGTTCGGCCAATTTCAACGTTTGTTTTAAATGAATTTTGCCATACTTGTTTAGCTGATATGCCCATAACCCCGAGATAAAAAATATGATAACCGTAAGCAGGAGGTGAATAATAATGGTTTGAAGGTCAAACGAGTTGAGTTGGCTAAAATACACATCTTCTACACCCTGGTTTTGAAGATAACCAAAAGTAGCATGGTGAATGCCTACTATAACGAGCATAGGTACCTGTAATTTCCAGTTTTGATACGTTATAAGTACTGCACTCCCTATAAAGGCAAAAAAGTGCATCTCGAACATACCGTGCATCTGGTATATAAACAGGGCCATAAATATACCCAAAACACCGCTTAACACATACTGGTACATATTAGAGCGGGGCAATAGATATTTAACTGTGTAGTATGCAGTTAAACACAAACCGGTAACACAAAGGGCCATAATCCAGGTATCATAATAAGCCGATAAAACCAACCCGGTTATAACATAGCCTATCAGGAAGTAATCCATCAACCGGTCCGATCGCTCTTTAACCCCGGCTCTAAACGCGTATTTATAGGATTGATAATTATTAACGGTTGACATACTTGCCGGGGTTTAAATCAGCCAAACTGCAACCATAAGCTCGGGTTGCTGATGGATTATGCATGGCGGGTAAATTATGCAGCAGGTTATTAAGTGCCTGGCGGGCATATTCCGATGTTTTGTTGGTGCAGTAACGGCTGCTATTGTAGTTCCCTCTAAAAAAAAGCTGCTTAGTATTAGTTAATATTACAGCTTGAGGAGTTGAGTACACCCCGCATGCGGCAGCTAAAGCCGCATCCTGTAAAACAGGTATATTCAATTTATATTTATCCTGAATTTGTTTGGCTGTATAATTTTTAGCCGCTACCAGTATAACCACAAACGAAACTTGTTGGCCGTATTGTTTAACTAATGCTTTTACATGGTTTACATTAAACCGCGAGCAGGGGCAATCGGGGTTAAAAAAATGCAGAAAAACAGGTTTGCTCTGCTGCTTGTTTATAGAGTGAGGCAAACGTATTGCGGTGCCAGTGGCTACAACTTTGTATTTTGCAGGTAAGGGAGTTGGTAAGCTATACCTGTATTGGTTATACCAAAACAAGTTGCCAATGGCCAATACCAACAACATGAGCCATAAAGCAACCAATAGTTTTTTCATTAAGATAAAATAAATTCTTCGGCAACGGGGTTTATAAGCAGGGGAGTCTTTAATCCGGTTAAGTTGCCAAAACTTGTTTTACACAAATATATACAAATATATAATAGTGTTAATACTTATATATTTAAACTTAATTAGGGTTTCCTTTAATGATCATGTTTTATAAACCAATAAGTAATAATCTATTTCTTTAAACAAATATCATTTTATATTAATTGTAGTTTATTTGTTAATATGAAATTATATTTTTATAATATTACTTTATAAGAACGTAATATAATGATATAACGGGCCGGTAATTAAACGTTGTAATGGATTTAAGTACTGTATTATTAAAGTGTACATTTAGCAAATTTAAAAAAGCATCTATTTATCGCTTTAAAGGTTATGTTCGGATTATTCAGCAAAAAGAAAAAAGAACCACAGGAAATATTTGATTACGATTTTGTTTCGGTTGATATGCACTCGCATGTGCTCCCGGGTATTGATGACGGGGCACAATCTGTAGAAGAATCGGTAGTGCTGATACGCGAGATGGTGGCGTTGGGCATCAAAAAAATTATTGCCACGCCACATATTATGGCCGATTATTATAAGAATAACGCCACCACTATTAATACCGCGCTAAACACGCTTACGGAACACTTAAAAACCGAAAATATAGATATTGCCATACAGGCTGCTGCCGAACATTACTACGACGAGTTTTTTACCAAGTTAATTGATAACAACGAACTGATGCTGATTAACAACCAGTATGTATTATTTGAACTGGCATTCACCAGCAAACCGCCAAATGTAATTTATACCATTCAAAAAATAACCGATAAGGGTTTAACACCTATACTGGCCCACCCGGAACGCTACCCATACCTTACCCTGCAGGAGGCTGAAAGTATGCGCAGCTGGGGTTGCCGCATTCAGCTCAATGCCATTTCGCTCACGGGCTATTATGGTAAAGAGGTTAAAAAAAGTGCCGAGACTTTGGTTGACGCAGGTATGGTAGATTATATATCGAGCGATATGCACCATCCGCGGCATGCACATGCTTTTAAAACGGCGTTGCAAACGCCTTATCTTAAAAAGTTGAAAGACGAAGGTAACCTGCAAAACATACATCTGCTTTAATTTGGGGTATGGGCTCTGCCGGGCAACAAGCCGTTTATCGTATAAATACATATTTTTAAACAGCTTATTTTAATAATTAATGAGGTTTTTTTATGCCCGCCTTTCCTGTTTTTTATCACCGCGCTATCATTCGGTAAAATTCACAATATTAATAACAATGGTGCCAGGGCCAATGGTAAAACGCTAAATACCTTAGCCATACAAAAAACAATTGACGCCCGCGACAAAAATGGCAGTGATACGGTATTAATTCCGGCCGGCAAATTTATTACTGGTACCCTACACCTTAAAAGCAATATTACTCTTTATCTTCAAAAAGATGCTGTTCTGCTGGGCAGTGCCAACCTTAAAGACCATGAAAGCTATACCTCTCCGGGTTCAGGTCAATCATACCACGGCGTCCTGTTTACTACCAATGCAAGCAACGTAACCATATGTTGCACGGGCACCATTGATGGTAATAATTCCGACTTCTTCGATTTTACTAAAACCATTAAAATAGATACTGCGCTTATGCGCTACACCCGTCAAAAAAGCAATTACCGGAATGTGCTGAACGGCATAGGCGATGGCCCCGTATTGGCTTTTGACCACCCGCAACAAATGGTGGTATTTGCCGGATGTAAAAACGTAAGGGTACAAAACATAACCCTGCTTAACGCGCCCGCCCGGGCGCTTTGTTTAGTTGCCTGTGCCGGCGTTGTAATAAATGGTGCCCGAATATGGAGCTACCTGCACCTGCCCGATGCCGCGGGCATTAACATTAGCGACAGTAAAAATATAGTGGTTAACGCTTGTGATATACACACGGGAAATAATGCCATTGCCGTTGCGGGTTTTGACGATCAGTTGCAGATAGACGGCTTTAGTATGGGGCCTCACTTGTCTTACGGTATTTCTATAAGTAATTGCAGCCTGCAGTCCGGCTCCACGGGTATTCTCGTCTCATCTTTAGAAAAAAGATCTGTAAAAAACATAAGCGTAAACTACGTGAACATTACTAACCCGGCACGGGGCGTTGCACTTATTTTGCGCGATGAAGGTTCACTGGAAAACATGGCCTTTAATAACCTGTATATTCAAACCGGGTTGCGTACCCGGAGTTGGGTAGGTAACGGCGAACCTGTACACTTATCGGCCGTACGGGGCAAGCCGGTTATAAAGTTAGGCATTATCAAAAATATCAGTTTCAGCAGTTTGAACTGCACTGGCGAGAACCAGATCCTGCTGTACGGTTCAAAAGAAAGCCCTATACAAAATGTACGGTTTGATGATGTAATCTTCAAATTGCAAAACAGTAGCCTTAACGAAGTAGCCGGTGGAAATATAGATTTTAGAGTGAATACCGACCAAAGCAAGGCTCTATTTGCCAGCAACATTCCGGCGGTAATGGCTCGTAACACATCGGGTTTAATTATAATAATATTATTATAACCTGGGCCCCTGAGGTAACAACCCTATTTTACCGACGGTATTGAGATCAGCAATTTTTATACCCTTAAAATAACCGGCTATACCATTGCACCGGCACCCGCAAACCTTCAGGCACACGCGGTTTCACTAATCGATGGTTCATGGGCTACTGTAGATGCGGGCGACGTTAAGCGCATTCGGGTGATAGAAGGTAAAGTTTTAAAACCTCCTATTAACGCAGCAAATAAAAGAGGGCTACGCCGGTAATAGGTGCACGCATCGTGTCACTATTGCCGAGTTTAGCTTTGGGGTGAGTTTCTGCTTCAATACTAAATAAGAGAACATAACTTTAAATATTGCGTATTAATGTGGCCGTGTTAGCCTAAATATTGTTTTTTTTGCATTTATGATACGTTGCATTGCGGTTGATGATGAAGCTTACGCGGTTAAGATTATTGCTGATTATATAAACAAAGTGCCGTTTCTGGAGCTGGCCGGTACCACCACCAGTGCCATTGATGCACTTGGCATGGTGCAACAGGGCAATATCGATCTGGTTTTCCTGGATATTCAAATGCCCGAGCTCACTGGTATTCAGTTTCTTAAACTATGCGGCAGCAAATGTAAGGTGATATTAACCACCGCCTACCCGGAGTATGCCCTGGAAGGCTACGAGCACGATGTATTAGACTATTTGTTAAAACCTGTTGCCTTCGATCGGTTTTTTAAAGCAGCGCAAAAAGCGTTGAACTATTTACTACCCGCAGTTTTGCCACCTTCAAATTACACACCAAGCGCCCCGCTTCCCGCTCTCCCCGATGCCTCGCCTAACTACATATTTATTAAGGGCGATAGCAAGAACAAGTTTTTAAAGGTGGGCTACGATGATATTTTATATGTAGAGGGACTGAAAAATTACGTATCGGTATTTACGCCGCTTCAGCGATTAATTACCTACCAAACCCTGCGCGATCTGGAAGCACAACTGCCCCAGCCGCCTTTTTACCGGGTGCATAAATCTTATATTATATCGCTCAACAAGATCCGCATGGTAGATGGACATACCATTTACATACAAGACCAGGCAATTCCTATAGGCGAGACTTACCGCGATGGATTTTATAAGATCATCCGCGAGGAATAACAGACGCGTTAAAGCTGTGCTTAGGCAATAACCGCATTAGTTTTAGGTGTATTGCGTTTTAAAATTAATGCGCTAATTAGCGTTACTACAATACCTACAGGCAATACTTCAGCATAGGTTAGCAATATTACCCATATCGGGTTCTTGTATTTTTCTTTGTATGGAACAAGTTCGGCTATTTGCTTACTTAGCTCCGCCTGTGTAGCACCATTGGCTTTAGCTTGCGTAATGGTGTGGGCTATGTACTTATCCATAAAATCGGGGATGAACAAGTAAAAATCGAATAGCCAAACTACCACATAAACACTGGAGGCGATCAGCATAATAAGGCCGCCTATTTTTAAGGCTTGTACAAAACTTACCATGCCGTTGTTATACTTATCTCGGTAGTTCTTAATTCCTACAAATACAAACGAAAAAGCCAGCAGCATACCGGCATAACCCAGCAGCATGCTGCTTTCAAAAGTATTGCTGTGGTAACAGAGTGCCGAACTGATTACCATAAATGCAGCCACAATAAAGCCGGCAATTCCACCAAAGATCCAGATGTTTTTCTTCATAATATTATATTATTTGATGGCTCAAAAATGCGTTGCCGCCACTGTTTCACACTCATACTTTCGGGTGATTTTGCGTAAAATGCTGGTTATTCATCCTTTTGTACTATGGTTGAATGCTTTATATGGTGCAATGCTCCAACAGGCAACCCATTACCGAATAAATTCTCTTATGTCCTGCTGAACTTGTCAAAGCCTTAGCAAAGCGGCAAATGCTTCGACAGGCTCAGCACAACCATTTGCAGTTTATACATGTTAGGGTATTAAGCTCATCCGCTTTGCTTTTTCTACGGCTTGCGTACGGCGCTTTACTTCCATTTTTTCGAACACGCGTGCCGAATGTGTTTTAACCGTATTGAGCGATACAAACAGGCGTTCGGCAATTTCCTGGTTGCTTAAACCACCGGCCATCAGTTGTAATACTTCCAACTCGCGGCGGCTCATGTTTAGTTCGGCGAGGGCGTTTTCGTTAAGTGTAAAACCACGATCAGACCGCACATAAACCTGTTTTTCTATAACACGTGTTTCCACCCTGGGGCGGGCCAGTTTGAGGGCCAGCCAAATACCCAAGGCCGTAAACATAATGGCTATTGCCCCAGCGTAAATTTCAAAAGCATGGTTAATAATGAGCAACCGCAACTCCAGCCATTTAAGCACAAACAGCAGCACGGCTAACAACAAGCCGTAAAAGATGTTTTGTTTATGCCTGTTCAAAAAACTGGTAGTCATTTGGTATTTAACTAATTAGTGATTGGGTTACCCGAAATTAGCAATTATTTATGGAAGGAAGACATCATTAAACCCAAAAGCGGCTGAGTAGTATGCTACCGCCGCTTTTTATAATATATATTTAATAAAGTTATAACTGACGCCCAAGCCCGGGTATAAAGTTATCAGGAAAGTTCACGCGTTTGTTGGGGTAATTGCCTAAGCGAACAATGATCACGCCATTATCGGGGTTTACATAGATGGTTTGTTGTAGAATACCTTCGGCTTCAAAATCGGCCGAGTGCAGCCGTAAGTAAAACAAGTTGCTCTTGTTTTTGCCGGTAGCTTTTTCTAAAATAGCAGCCAGTAACTGTGTGCTGATGCTTTGGTATTCGAGTTTAGTGCCGGGATCGGTCTTCAGCTTTATTCGGTTCACCTGCCGCTTTAAAGACCGGCCATAGTACAGTTTGGTAATTTCGCCGAAGGCGGTTTCCTTATTCTCGTTGAAGGCTAAACCGGCGCGCATATCCAGCAAATGCTGTATGGTTAATTTGCTCATGCGGGTATCGTTCTTCGCTAAACCCGGAAAGTAATCAATCACGGGTTTGTTGGTTGAGCTAATCAGCCGCCTATCTACGGCTATACCTATTAAGGTGCCTATAAAAGATTTAGCTATCGAAAAGCTGGGATGTGTAGCCGTTGCGTTGCCGGTGGGATAGTTCTCATATAAAATAGTATCGTGGCTGATCACCACAAACGCATCGGTATTAGTGCGGTTTAAAAAAGTATCGAGGTAAGTTTTTAGTTTTTGATTCTTGCTAATGCCGGTACCGTCTATAAAAGCAAACGGTTGGCTGGATGCCGTAACCCTTACCGATTTAAATTTGTTGACATCATCTAAACCGGGTTCCCACCATCTTACAGCACGTATGGTGTAACAACCGGTGAGTAAAAGGCATAGCAAAGCCAGGCCACCTGAGTAGTTCAAATTTTTCATGATAAAAAAGTTTAAGGTTAAAGCTCGATGTTCAACGTGGTTTTGTACGATTGTCCATTATCGGCAATCAGTAGTTCGTGCCGACCGGGATACAATAACTGCAACCGTCTGCGCGTATTATCAAGACCAATACCGCTCGATTGATCTTTTTGACTACGGCTTATCTTATTACTTACAGTAAAAATCAGCTTATCACCAATCAGCTTGATCTGAATTTTAACAGGTCGGTCAGCATCATTAACTATACCATGCTTAAAGGCATTTTCAACAAAAGGGATCAGCATTAAGGACGCTATGCGCTTTCCCGATAAATTTTCATCTACATTAAATTCTACAAAAAAATTGTCTTCAAAGCGCAGGCGATAAATATCTATATAGTTTTTCAGGTAGTCTATATCCTGTTGCAGATCCACCTTACCATCGGCACTTTCATGCAGCATATAACGCATTAAATTGGAAAGCTTAATAATGGCATTAGCCAACGGATCGGATATGGGATAGGCCAGCGAGTAAATATAGTTAAGCGTATTGTATAGAAAATGCGGGTTAATTTGCGCTTGTAAAAAAGCGAGTTCGGCCTGTTGTTTTTCCTTTCTTAGCGTTTCGTTTTCTTCTTGCTGATTAAAAGCCTGCTGTGCACTCCATATAGCGGCGCTCACCACCGTTACCGCTACACCATAGTATAAGTTATCCCACAAATAATATAGCAAATTTACATCACCGTAGTAATTGCTTACGTTAAATAACGGTGGGTATAGCACTTGTTCTAACAAGTATCGGGTAATGGAAAAAACAATAGGCACAAAGAGTAAGGCCAATATTAATTGCAGCGCTTTGCCCTTTTTTAAATAACGGGGATAAGCAAACAAAAAGCAGTAATAGAACACACTAACCATGCTTATACAAAAAGAAAACTGCAATAGCATGCTAACCCTTGCATTTTTACCGCCCTCCCTCCATATACTACCCAGGTCGTAAGCTACTACCAGCAGCCAGCCGCCCAGGTGATATAGTTTTGCTTTTTGCTTCATGGTGTAAAACTACATATTAGCGGTTGGCTTATAAATTTATTACACCAACCCCGTACTTTCTTATTCCAAACCCTCTTTAAGTGAAAATAACAAGTTGGTATAATAAAACAGCCGGTTGAGATAATACAATTTAACAGCCGAATGGCACAAGGCACCTTTGCTGCACAAACAAAACCTGTTATGAAAAAGCATTTGCAAAAAGCCTTTATCATGTTTATGATGATCCTATCGCTGGCCCCTGCTTTAAAAGCGCAAACCATTAATATAGACGCCGCCTTAAAATATTGGGAACTTACCGATTCGCTAAAAAAGAACAAACCTATTACCGATGACCAATGGACCGCTTTCATCAACCTCGAAGGCAACAAAACCTACGCGCATTCGGTGTTCGATTCCGTTTCGCTGGTGAATTACCGCCGTGCGCTCGAAATGGTTTATATGCCCGCTAACGATGCCCGCCTGCAAAAAAACCTGAAAGCTAAATACTGGTACGCCATACTCATTAAGCGGTATAAAGACCAGGAAGATTCACTGAAAACGTACCTGCAGCAAACCCTGCAAAGCCCGGCTTATAAAGCGGTAATGTATAAGTACGTGTACGAATATCTTCCTAAAAAAGACCGTCACCATGTTAAAAACCTGAAGTTTTATTATAACGGTTTGGCTATGGACGCGGTATCATATCCTAATGGCATCTTTGTTAGCCTTATGGCGGGTGTAAATAATTCTAAAATTAAGAATGGCATTTTAGAAGCCCACGAACTGCACCACCAGTTACGTACCCAAATGGAGTTTAAAAACATTAAACCCGAGCATGAAGGTTTGCTTTACGCCATCAGAAGCATACAAAACGAAGGTATTGCCGATATGATAGATAAAGTACCGATGCTTGCCCAGCCCGGCGACCCGGATGAAATTGCCGATTGGCTGCTGAAACACGCCCCTGTTACCATTAAAACTTTAGATTCCAATTTAGTGGCAATGGTAAAATCCAAAGGCATTAGTTTTCAAAATGAAAAAAGTTACCGTAAGCTGCTGCGTTCATCGGCCGGGCACATGCCTGGATTTTATATGGCCCGCACTATAGTGAACAACGGTTATAAAAAGCAAATGCTCAATACAGCCGATAACCCTTTTCAGTTTATCTACCTGTACAATAAAGCAGCTAAAAAAGATGCTACGCACCCGCCGGTATTTAATAATGAGGCTATTGAATACCTCCAAAGCTTAGAAAATATTTACAAGCAAAAGCATCAATAATATCCTTGTCAATTGCGAACGATAGCGTGGCAACCGCACATGTTTAGATATGCAATCGTTCGGTTGCCCCGTCGCTATCGCAATTACTTTTGGCTTTTTTTAACCACTATCAACAGGCTAAACGGTTATTTGCGCCTGTAACTAACCATACATTTCCACTAATCAAACTAAATTATTACCTTAAAAATCCGTATTTTTGCACCTCTTAATTTTTGTGGAAAACGCTGATGTACAAGGAATATAAACAGTTAAATTTATCGCAGATAGGCAAGGATGTTTTAGAGTTCTGGAAAGAGAACAATATTTTTGAAAAAAGCATCAGCAGCCGGCCTGCCAGTAATCCCTATACTTTTTACGAAGGACCACCATCGGCCAATGGTATGCCCGGCATTCACCATGCTATGGCGCGGTCTATTAAAGATATATTTTGTCGCTATAAAACCTTAAAGGGCTACCAGGTAAAACGCAAAGGCGGCTGGGATACCCATGGCTTGCCTATTGAACTGGCGGTTGAAAAATCGTTAGGCATCACTAAAGACGATATTGGCAAAAAGATCTCTATTGAAGATTATAACGAGGCTTGCCGTAAAGAGGTAATGCGCTATACCGATGTTTGGAACGATTTGACCGAAAAAATGGGTTACTGGGTCGATCTGGAAGATCCGTATATCACTTACAAAAACGAGTATATCGAATCGCTTTGGTGGATACTGAAACAGCTATACAACAAAGGATGGTTGTATAAAGGTTACACCGTACAGCCGTACTCGCCCAAATCGGGTACGGGCTTAAGTTCGCATGAACTGAACCAGCCGGGTACTTATAAAATGGTGAAAGACACCAGTATAACCGCCCAGTTTAAGGTTAAACGCGATAGCGATTCAGCATTTTTATTCGAAGGTGTTGATACCGATTTGTACATCTTAGCCTGGACTACCACTCCCTGGACTTTACCCTCGAATTGTGCTTTAGCTGTTGGTGAAAGCATTGCCTATAGAGTTGTTAAGACATTTAATCAGTACACTCACACTGCTGAAACCGTAATATTTGCGAATGCTTTAACTCATAAAGTTTTAGATAATAAGAAGTACCATGAGGTTTTTTCCGATGAGGACTTACAAAGCTTCGATCCGAATACTTCTAAATCAATTCCATACAAAGCTATACGTTTTGGTGCGCCTACTGATAGCGGACACATTTTTGGTAAAGAGCTTGTAGGCTTGCATTACGAACAGCTGATGCCTTATGTGACCAATGAAGATCTGGAAACAAACGCGTTCCGCGTTATCCCGGCCGATTTTGTGACAACCGATGATGGTACAGGTATTGTACACACGGCATCGGTTTTTGGTGCGGATGACTTCAGGGCCTGTAAAGAGAACAATGTTCCCTCGGTAATGGTGCTGGATGAAACCGGAAAGGAAGTACCGCTGGTAAACAAACAAGGTCGCTTTGTGGACGAGGTAACCGATTTTGCCGGTCGTTACGTTAAAGAAGAATATTACAGCGAAGCCGAACGTTCTGCCCCCGATTTCCGTGCAACCGATGTGCAGATAGCCATTAAACTCAAGGAAGAGAACAAGGCTTTCGATGTTAAAAAATACGAACACAGTTACCCGCACTCGTGGCGTACCGATGAACCTATTCTATATTATCCGTTAGATAGCTGGTTCATTAAAACCACGGCGGTTAAAGATAAACTGGTTGAACTAAATAAAACCATCAACTGGAAACCCGAAAGTACCGGTACAGGCCGTTTTGGCAACTGGCTGGAAAACTTGGTGGACTGGAACCTATCGCGCTCACGCTACTGGGGTACCCCGTTGCCTATTTGGCGCGAGGAGAACGGTAACGAAGAAAAATGTATTGGCTCGGTTGAAGAGCTTAACCAGGAAATTGATAAGGCTGCTGCCGCCGGTTTAATGCCGCAGGGCTTTAGGCTCGAAGATATGCACCGCCCGTTTGTGGATGATGTGATCCTGGTTTCCTCGACCGGAAAGAGAATGCTGCGCGAACCCGACCTCATTGACGTTTGGTTCGATTCGGGCGCTATGCCTTATGCACAGTGGCATTTCCCATTTGAAAACAAGGAAGCGTTTGCTACCGCCTACCCGGCCGATTTTATTGCCGAGGGTGTGGATCAAACCCGCGGCTGGTTCTTTACCCTGCACGCTATAGCTGTAATGTTGAGCGAAGCGAGTGAAGAAGTTAAGGCTGTGAACGAAAAGACCGGCAACCCGGGTATCGCGTTTAAAAACGTAGTATCTAACGGCTTGGTGCTGGATAAGAACGGCAATAAAATGTCGAAACGTTTGGGCAACGCTGCCGATCCGTTTGAAACCATTGAACAATACGGTGCCGATGCCGCCCGCTGGTACATGATCAGCAACGCATCTCCCTGGGATAACCTTAAATTTAATTTGGAGGGGTTGGATGAAGTGCGCCGTAAATTCTTTGGAACGCTCTACAATACGTACTCTTTCTTTTCGCTATACGCTAATATAGATAAGTTCGATTACAGCGAACCGGAAATTGAGTTAAGCCAGCGCCCCGAAATCGACCGCTGGATCTTATCCCTGCTAAATACGCTTACGCAGGAAGTTGACGCTTTTTACGCCGATTTTGAGCCTACCAAAGCTGCCCGGGCTATGCAGGATTTTGTGGACGCACACCTGAGCAACTGGTACGTACGCTTGAGCCGTCGCCGTTTCTGGAAATCGGATAACTCAACTGATAAGGTTTCGGCTTACCAAACGCTATATACTTGTTTGGTTACCATTTCTAAACTGATGTCGCCTATTGCGCCGTTCTTTGCCGAGCGTTTATTTAACGATTTAAACACCGCTACCGGTAAAGAGCAAGTTGAATCGGTACACTTAGCCAATTTCCCGGTTTACCAAACCGAGCAGGTAAATAAAGAACTGGAGCAACGCATGCAATTAGCACAGGATATATCGTCGTTAACCCTGTCATTACGTAAAAAAGTGGGCATAAACGTACGCCAACCGTTGAGTAAAATCCTGTTACCTATATTGGATAAGAACTTTGAGCACCAGGTTGATGCCGTAAAAGAACTGATCCTTTCGGAAACTAACATCAAGGCAATAGAATACATCACCGATACAGCCGGCTTCATTACCCGTAAAATAAAACCCAACTTTAAGGCGTTAGGCCAAAAGGTAGGTAAGGATATGAAAGCAGTAGCACAAGCCATTAGCGAGTTTACCCAGGATGATATAGCAACATTAGACAAGGAGGGCAGTATAACGCTTCCCGCAACCGGCCACACCATACTTACCACCGACGTTGAGATCATAGCTGAAGACGTTCCGGGATGGCAGGTAGCAAATTTAGGCAAACTTACTGTGGCTTTAGATGTTACGCTAACCGACGAATTGAAACAGGAAGGTATATCGCGCGAGCTGATTAACCGGATACAAAACCTGCGTAAAAACAGCGGACTGGAAGTAACCGATAAGATAACCGTAAGCCTGAGCGATCATCCGTATATTAACGAAGCGGTTAAAAACAATTTAGCTTATATTTGCGCCGAAATTTTAGCTGTTGATATTCAGTTAGATAATGCTTTAACCGAAGGTGAAACAACGGTTATTGACGAAAACGAAATAATAATTTTGATAAGTAAAGTATAATGAGCACACCACAAACAGAGAGAACAAGATATTCTGATTCGGAACTGGTAGAGTTTAAAGAACTTATACTGGATAAAATCCGCGTTGCCCGTGAAGAACTGAATGCCCTGGCATCATCGTTAAGCAACCCTAATTTGAACGGTACCGACGATACCGCCGGCACTTACAAAACGCTGGAAGATGGTTCGGCCACGTTAGAAAAAGAATCGATTAACCAACTGGCTGCCCGCCAAAAGAAATTTATTGAGCAGTTAGAGGCCGCTTTGGTACGTATTGAAACCAAAAGCTATGGTGTTTGCAAGGTAACCGGTAAACTGATCCCTAAAGAGCGCCTGCGTGCCGTGCCGCATACCACCATGAGCATGGAAGCTAAACTGAAGCAGTAATACATGAAGGCATCTTACGTTAAACCTTTTTTGTTAGCTGCGCTGGTTTTACTGGCCGACCAACTCATTAAAATGTGGGTGGTTAAAAACATGTACATGGGCCAGGAGATCCATCTTATTGGCGAAAGGGGCATGTTACTTTATACCCAAAACAACGGTATGGCATTTGGCATGGAGTGGGGAGGGGTGGCCGGTAAACTGGCTTTAACCATCTTCCGTATTTTTGCCGTGGGTGGTATTGGTTACGCGCTGGTATATTTAATACAGCATAAATATAACCGCGGACTCATATTAAATGTAGCCCTTATATTTGCCGGCGCACTGGGTAACATAGTAGATTCTACCTTTTACGGTTTAATTTATCAAAACAAACCAATTTTTCAGGGTGAAGTGGTAGATATGTTCTATTTCCCTATCATACAAGGTCATTTTCCCGATTGGTTCCCGATATGGAAAGGCGAAGAATTTAAGTTCTTCCGCCCCATCTTTAACCTGGCCGATTCGGCCATATCGGTAGGTGTGATTTTAATCCTCATCTACCAAAATCACTATTTCAAAAAACAGGAAGAGGAAGTGGCCAGCCCGCATAGCGAGGTAGTAGAAGAATAATTCTTAAATGTGCAAATGCGTGGTGATGCAGATGTGCGAATGGTATATATGAAAAGCCGCACAAAATGGCACGAATAGTCGGAAGAAATTCCGGCTATTTTTATGTTTAAAAAACAGTCCGGGGTCTCCTCCGTATTGTACCACGATAAGTGCGATAGCCAAATCTCTTATTTCCATAGCAAACGGCGTTTTGATTTCATCTTCATCAAAGTTAAAAAAGCATCTTGAACAGCGAATAATGGAATTTGTCCTCGAGGCTTCGCTTGGCTAAGCCTGTCATTGTCTAAAAATGCCATAGAGCAGCAAATAAAAAAGCTTGTTACCATGAAGAACATTTGTGTAATGATCGATCTTTGTCGTCACAGACAAATTGCTATCTGTCCCTCTGGAATGAAGCTTAAGAGCTGCTTTACAATAACGGTATGATCTTTAAATATGGCCATATCTTATTTCTGTCATTAAGATAGCAAATCAATATAATAAAAAATACAAATAACTGATAATCAGTTATTTTATATCAAAAGCCCTGGTAACTTAAAAACAAAAGAGGCCGGAATATTAAATCTTCCGGCCTTTCGTGGTTGTACTCCGGTCTTTTTTTATAAGCTAACTATGCTTTATTTGTGTTATTGAAAGCATTCCAGCCTTGTGCTTTCAGTTCATGCACGGCTCCGCTTTTAGAAATTAAGTTACAGCCGGCTGCTGCCTCTGTAATGTAGCCAATGATGCTGACATCCACATCGTTCTTAATTTTGTCGTAATCGGCTTGTTTAACAGTGAACAGCAGTTCGTAATCTTCGCCGCCACTCAGGGCACATACGGTTGGGTCTAAACCAAATTCTCGCGCGGTTTCATAGGTCATGGGGTCAATAGGAATCTTTTCTTCATATAACTGGCAACCTTTGTTACTTTCTTTACAAATGTGTAAAACTTCCGAAGCTAATCCGTCCGATACATCGATCATAGCCGTTGGTGTAACTTTAACATCGCGTAATAAGGCTACAATATCCTGACGGGCATCAGGTTTTAACTGGCGCTCTACAATGTAATCCTTACCTTCCAGGTCGGGTTGAATTTGAGGATTTTCTAAAAATATGCGTTTTTCGCGTTCTAATAACTGCAAGCCAACATAAGCGCCGCCTAAATCACCCGATACGCAAAGGAGATCGCCCTCCTGGGCACCATTGCGGTACACAATATCTTTTTCATCGGCCACACCTAAAACTGTAATGCTAATTACCAGGCCTTGTTTCGATGAACTGGTATCGCCGCCAATAATATCCACATTATATTTTTCGCAAGCCAGGTAAAAACCTTCGTATAGGTCTTCAATGGCTTCTAAGGTGTACTTGCTCGACATGCCTATGGAAACCGTAACCTGGGTAGGCGTGGCGTTCATGGCGCAAATATCGCTCAGGTTTACCTGTATGGCTTTGTAGCCCAAATGCTTTAACGGGGTGTAAGCCAAATCAAAGTGAATACCTTCCAGCAACAGATCCGTTGATACCAATACTTTTTTATCAGCATAGTTCAATACCGCAGCATCATCACCCACACCTTTAATGGTGCTCGGGTGGTTGAGCTGTATATTTTTAGTAAGATGTTTAATTAAGCCAAACTCGCCTAATTCATCAATATTGGTTTTATCTACGTTATCGAACATATCCATAATGCAAAAATAACAAATGCAGTTCTTAATCGGCCACCTACTTACCAATTGATTTTGAAACTAATACTTTTTCATTTACAATGGATTGAATTGATGAAAACAAATTCGGTAATTTTTTAACTAATTGTTTGTGATAATTTTATTACACTATACATAATTAACATTCAGTTAATATTAATAAACCACCTTTGTAATCACAAACAACATTATATGAAATTAAAACATTTACTCATTTACCTTTTTGTTCCTTTAGCATTAGCCAGTTGTAAACGAGATATTGACGAACCTATGCCGGAGGAGCCCACAGTTCCGGTTGTAGTACCTGCTGTTCCAAAACCGTATGCCATTACTGAAGATTTTGAAAACGGTGTAAAACCAGGCTATGATGTAGCCGACGCTACTACTATAACCGGTTTATGGAGTTATAACGGAGCGTTATTAGGTACTGATAAAGGTGATATTAAAAATGGTAAGAAATCTGTTCGTATTCAAGGAACTAAAGATAACGACAAGCGAAATGGTAATCTTGCCATGAAATTTGATGTTAAACATTTAAAGAGTATAACCATTAAAAGTTCTATTGCCAATTTTGCTGATAAACAGTTTGTAACACCTACCAATCCGGTTGCTTTAAAAGCCAGTTGGGTATTACAAGTATCTAATGATGGCGGTAAAACTTATACTCAAATTGGTGAGGCTGTTAAGGAAACAGATACAATATTGGTTAATCACGTTTTTCCAATAACTGATACTGCTGCACAGCGTTTTATAATATTTAATACATCAGAATATAACGGCAGTAACAAAGTTCGTTTAAATATTGATGATATCACATTTACAGGCATAGGCGAATCGGGCATTACAATTGGTGGCAGCGATACACCACCAGACGATAATGCAGGTAATACAGGTGGAGGCACGCCAGCTGCTGCCAGAGGTGTTACTTTAGGTGCTGATGCTCCTCCGGTAACCGGCGATAATAGCAATGTTTTGTTCGGTAATCCATCGGGTGCCGCTACGATATCTGTTGATAACTACTTACTGGATATGGGTTATTTTGTAGAATCGTACAGTGCCACCCGCGGTACACCTAATTGGGTGAGCTGGCATTTAGATGCTACCAGCAGTACTAATGCTACTCCACGTTTAGATAATTTTGCTGCATTTAACGGTTTACCAACCGGCGCATATGCCGTACAAAGCACCAGTTATCAAAATAGCGGTTTCGATAGGGGCCACAACTGTCCGTCGGCCGATCGTACCAGTTCGGCTAACGCTAACTCGGCTACTTTCCTGATGACTAACATGATTCCTCAGGCGCCACAGAACAACCAGCAAACCTGGAATAACTTAGAAGGCTATTTACGCAACCAGGTTACTGCAGGTAACGAAGTTTATATTGTTATGGGTAGTTATGGTAATGGTGGTGTTGGTAAAAACAATGCTTCGGTAGTTACTACTATTGATAACGGCCATGTGGCCGTACCCACTAACGTATGGAAAGTGGCTGTAATCATTCCAACAGGTAACAGCGATTTGATCAGGGCTGGTAATGCAAGCGCTATCAGGGTTATCGCGGTAAATACGCCTAACATCAATACTACCAATAGCGACTGGACCAGATACTTAGTTACCGTTCGCGAAATTGAAACAGCGGTAGGTAATGGCTTTAACTTACTATCGGCCTTGCCACAATCAGTTCAGGATGCTATAGAAGTTAAAAAAGACGTTGGAATTTAAACCGCACTTAGTTTTTTTTAGTGATTTAAAAGATGACAGTTATCAAATGAGAATAAGTGAATTATTAATAATACAAATAAAATCGGGGCTCTGAGGATCGCTTAAAAGAAAACGTTCTTTACCGGGTTAATCCAATAAATTACATAAAAAAGAGAGGCTGCATCATATTGGTGTGACCCCAAAAAGTTAGACAGTTTACAAAATTAAGTTTTTTGTATCAGAGCTCGGTATACCAC